>NZ_JCAJWY010000002.1:0-1500765 GCF_059489205.1 Rhodococcoides sp. S146-33 | reverse complement strand
GTGGAGCCTGCGGAACGACCGGGGGCAGGAGTGGAGCCTGCGGAACGACCGGGGGACAGGGTCAGGGTCAGGCGAAATCCTGTCCCGTCGCTACTGACCTCGTTGCTGACCGACCACCTCGATCCGGGATACGCCGCCGCGGCGGCCGAACGCACAGCGCGGCACACCCGAAGGCCGCGAGTGCCTGCGGCCTTGTGGTTGACGACAGGTGCCGTTGTGGTCGGTCTGATATGCGGAGTCGCTCTTTCTCAGTCGGCATCAGGTGCTGCCGCGGTCGAGCGTGCAGGTGCCGATGCGTCCGCAGCCGTCCGAGCCGCTCAGGCTCGAAGCGCCGACCTGGAATCGACGAGAGACGAACTGGCCCAGCAGGTGTCGACCGAGCGTGATCGAGCCCTGCAGTCCGACGCTGCGGGCAGTGCACTGCTGGACCGATTGAGTGCCGTCGAATCCGCGGCGGGTATCGACACGGTCTCGGGTCCGGGACTGTCCATCGTCGTCACGGAGCCGACAGGCGGGAGCGGTCCGGGGGCTCGTACCGGCTCGGGCGCCGCAGTGCTCGATCGAGATATCGCCGCAATCGTCAACTCGCTGTGGGCCAGCGGTGCAGAGGCGGTATCGGTGGACGGCGTTCGAGTCGGTCCGAACGTCACCATCCGGCAGGCCGGCGGGGCCATGTTGCTGGACAACCGCCCGATCGACTCGCCGTACGACATTCAGGCGATCGGCCCCCCGCAACGTATCCAAGTCCAATTCGTCGTCAGCGACGCGTATCTCCGAATGAGCACCGTGGCGCAGCTGTACGGTGTCGGGTTCTCGGTGCGCCCGGCCGACGATCTCGAATTGGGTCCTGCCGCTGTGAGAGAGTCGTTCCAGGCAGAGGAGGTAGCTCCACGATGACCGAGCACGACCCGACGAAGGCCGTACCGGCCGAGGACGACGGCGAGGCAACAGTTGCCGACACAGCCCTGGAATCGCCGATCACCACCGGTCACGGCGCATACGCCCTCGCCGCGCTCGTCGCCCTGATCGTCGGAGTGGTCATCGGCACGGTTGCCGGACCGCAGGTGCCCGCGGTAGTCGCGCCCTATCTACCGATCGCGGTCGTCGCTGCGATCGATGCGGTATTCGGTGGTCTGCGTGCGTTTCTCGACGGAATCTTCGAGGCCAAGGTATTCGTCGTCTCGTTCGTGTTCAACGTCCTGGTTGCGGCCCTGATCGTGTGGCTCGGTGACCAGCTCGGGGTGGGAACGCAGCTGTCCACTGCCATCGTCGTCGTGCTGGGAATTCGCATCTTCGGCAACGCGGCGGCTCTGCGCCGCCGTCTGTTCGGTGCGTAGGAGATGACGGCACGGACCGGGCGGCACGGTTGGCGCGCGCGAGCTCTGGATGCAGATCGACGTAGGCGCGGAAGGGCGTTCGGCATTCTTGCGCTCGCCCTGTTGTGCGTACTGGGAATCGGTATCGCCACCCAGGTGCGGGAGACGAGTACCTCCGACAATGTGGAGAGCTCCCGGCCGGAGGATCTGTTGGTCGTGCTGGACACCCTCACGCGGCGCGAGGCGTCGATTCGCGACGAGATCAGCGCACTGCAAGCCACGTTGGCGACTCTGCGCCAGTCGGGCTCCGGATCGCAGGCAGCAGTGGCAGAAGCACAGGAGCGATTGTCCGCGTTGTCGATTCAAGTCGGTACGGTCGCCGCCCAGGGCCCCGGCGTGACCCTGGTCATCGATGACCCGAGTTCGGGCGTCGGGTCCGAGGTGTTGCTCGACGCGATGCAGGAGTTGCGTGCCGCCGGTGCCGAGGCACTCCAGATCGAAGGCGGCGGTAGTGCCGTCCGGATCGGCGTCGATACGTGGATCGCGGGGCCTGCCGGTCGGGTGGTGGTCGACGGCCGCGAACTGCGAGCCCCGTACACGTTCACCGCAATCGGAGACCCGCCCACGCTGGAGTCGGCGCTGAACATCCCCGGGGGCGTGGTGGACACCGTCACTCGCAACGGGGCGTCCTCGAATATCGCGCAGTCGGACCAGGTCACGGTCTCCGCCTTGCGGGATCCGCGCCCGCGTCAATACGCTCAGCCCGGTAACTGACCGCCCGACCGCCCGGGCCATGATCGAAGGGAATGCCGCGTTGAGCGACATCGACACACCAGCTGATCTGTACTACACGCCCGAGCACGAGTGGGTGCAGCGCACGGGTCCGGCGGCGGTGCGAATCGGTATCACCGATTTCGCGCAGTCCCAGCTGGGGGACGTGGTGTTCGTTCAGCTTCCTGCTGTCGGCGACACCGTCACTGCGGGTGAGTCTCTCGGAGAAGTCGAATCGACCAAGAGTGTGTCCGACGTGTTCAGCCCACTGACTGCGAAAGTGATTGGCGTGAACCAGGATTTGGACGGCGAACCGGAGAAGGTGAACTCGGGACCGTACACCGGGGGCTGGCTGATCGACCTGGAGGTTTCATCGCCCGAGGAGTTGGACGCGGCACTGGCGCAGATGCTCGATGCTGCCGGATATGCTCTCATCACGGTCGAGTGATCGGCCGGCTGTCGACACCTGCCAACCGGCCACGCGGTCCACACTGCGCAGGGTACGGTCGACACCGAGCGAATACCCTGTCGGGGCGGAAGTCCAGCAAGCTGTACAGACGTAAATAGAACCAGGCGCAACGCAATACCAGATGTGAAGACCATGTACTGCGTTACCCGCGGCGTCCATTGCCCGGGTGAACGGACTGAGAAGGAGTAACGGTGAGCCAGAACGACAACGACAGCAACTACGGGGAGTCGCCGGCCGAGACCACCTCGGTCTTCCGCGCAGATTTCCTCCAGGAGCTGGACAACTCCGCGGCCGCCCAGAGCACCGAAGCTCCGGTCTCGGGTGTCGAGGGGTTGCCTGTCGGTGCCGCTCTGCTCGTCGTCAAGCGCGGCCCCAACGCCGGATCGCGCTTTCTGCTCGACCAGCCGACCACCTCGGCCGGACGGCATCCCGACAGCGACATCTTCCTGGACGACGTCACCGTCAGTCGTCGGCACGCCGAGTTCCGGCAGGACGAGGACGACTTCCAGGTCGTCGACGTCGGCAGCCTCAACGGCACCTACGTCAATCGGGAGCCGGTCGACTCCGCAGTTCTGGCCAACGGCGACGAGGTACAGATCGGCAAGTTCCGGTTGGTGTTCCTGACCGGACCGCGAGGCGGCAACGGATCTCAGGTCGGCGACACGTCTGCGGGTGCAGGAAGCCAGTGACCGCCGTCGGGCAGCAGTCCAACGGGGGGATGTCGATTGGCTCCGTCCTCGATCGACTTCGGCCCGACTTTCCGGATGTGACGATCTCGAAGATCAGATTCCTCGAAGCCGAGGGTCTGATCTCTCCGGAACGCACTCCGTCGGGGTACCGACGGTTCTCCATCGCAGACTGCGAACGGCTCCGATTCGTACTGACTGCTCAGCGTGATCAGTACCTGCCGCTGAAGGTGATCAAGGAGCAGCTCGAAGCTATCGATCACGGGGTAGCGACTGTCGAGCGGGCCGACGCGTCGGTCAAGCGACCGCGTTCTCTGACCCTCGCCGCGGGCGAGGTATCGCCCGAGGAGTTCTTGCCGGACCGCGAGGTGCGGATCAGCAAGGCCGATCTTCTGGCGCAGGCCGGTATCGACGATGCGTTCCTGACCGAGTTGTTGCGGAGCGGGTTGATCACACCCGGGCAGGCCGGTTTCTACGACGACGGTGCCGTGACGCTCGCACGCACAGCACACGCGATGTTGCAGTTCGGTCTCGAAGTGCGACACCTGCGTGCCTTCAAACTAGCGGCGGACCGCGAGGCCGGTCTGGTTGCACAGATAGCCGGACCGGTGGCCAAGGGTCGCGACGCCGGTGCGCGTGATCGCGCCGAGGAAATGATTCGAGAGCTCGCGGCGTTGTCGTTGACGCTGCACACCTGTTTGGTCAAAGCGGCCGTGCGCGGTGCACTCGACCGGTGACGCTCGCTCGCGTCCGTTCGACTTCCAATAGACTCGGCTGCGACGAGCTGAACGAACGAAGTGCAGCCCGGATTTTTCGAGGTGAGAGGCAGACACGATGAGTGAGATGCGCGTGGTCGGTATTCGTGTCGAACAGCCGCAGAATCAGCCCGTGCTGCTGCTGCGCGAGGCCGACGGTGACAGGTACCTGCCGATCTGGATCGGTCAAACCGAGGCTGCTGCAATCGCTTTGGAGCAACAAGGCGTCCAGCCCGCCCGGCCGCTCACCCACGATCTCGTCAAGAATTTGATCTCGGCACTCGGCCGGGAGCTCAAGGAAGTGCGCATCGTGGACCTTCAGGAGGGCACCTTCTACGCCGATCTCGTGTTCGACAAAGACGTCCGGGTTTCTGCTCGGCCGTCGGACTCCGTCGCCATCGCACTGCGAGCCGGGGTGCCGATCTTCGCCGAGGAACCGGTGCTGGCCGAGGCCGGCTTGATCATGCCCGACGAGCGTGAGGACGAGGTCGAGAAGTTCAAGGAGTTCCTCGAATCGGTGTCGCCGGACGACTTCAAGGCCACCGACGGGTAACAGAAGAGTCTCAACCTCAACTTTAGGTTCAGGTTTACGGCGCGTTGCGTTGAATCTGCGCGATTGCCCCCATAACGTTCGTGCCAGTGAAGTTCATCGCCGCCGCTGGTCGGATTCGGTGCAGTTTCGCGCCTCTCGCAGGCCTGGTGAGGCGTACTCTGGCCTGGTACACGGTATGACTTCACGCGAGTACACCGAGGCGTTCAGGTGCCCCGGACGGATCGCAGTACTGACTCGATCCGAACGCAGTGAGACATCCGAGAGGGAGCAGTCAGTGGGAGATCAGCCGCAGCAGCATCACGGCAGTCGAGAGTCCGACGCCGCAGGCCGGACCGAGGACGCGTCCGCTTCCGATGCTCGGGTCGACACCCCCGACCAGGCGTCGAACGTCCGGGTCGACACACCTCAGGACATTCAGCCGGGATTGTTTCCCGACGATTCGGTGCCGGACGAACTCGTGGGTTACCGAGTGCCCAGTGCCTGCCAGATTGCCGGCATCACCTACCGTCAGCTCGATTACTGGGCGCGTACCGGACTGGTCGTCCCGTCCATTCGCGGCGCAGCGGGCTCGGGCAGTCAGCGGCTGTACTCCTTCAAGGACATGTTGGTTCTGAAGATCGTCAAGCGCCTGCTCGATACCGGTATCTCGTTGCAGAACATCCGTGTCGCCGTCGATCACCTACGCCAGCGCGGGGTGGGCGATCTCGCCAATATCACCCTGTTCTCGGATGGCACGACCGTGTACGAGTGCACGTCCGCCGAAGAGGTGGTCGACCTGCTGCAGGGCGGTCAGGGCGTGTTCGGTATTGCCGTGAACGGCGCGATGCGTGAGCTCACAGGCACCATCGCGGACTTTCCGGCCGAACGAGCCGATGGTGGTGAAAGCCAGCCGAGTCCCGAAGACGAGCTGGCCTCGCGTCGCAAGAATCGCGCGAGTCGCAAGACCGGCTAGACTGAGTTTCGTCGCGCCCGTGCGGGAGAGTTCCGAGGCATCCAGTCTCGGACGCCGAAGGAGCAATACCTCCCCGTCAATCTCTCAGGCACACGGACCGTGTGGGCTTCGACAACTCTGGAAAGTGGTGGGAGTACCCACCCGCCCAAGGGGAAAGGTGCCGGTGCCGTCGACATGACGCGCCGTGTTCGACCGAATCTCTCAGGCGCACGCGTCAGCGAGCACACGACAGAGGGGGAGGAGCGGCCGGCGCGTATGCCTCGGTCGTCCGACGCCTCGTCTTTCCGGCACCTGGGAGAACATCGTGACCGACCGAACTGTCTCGTCCGCGCATACTTTCGTCGATCGGCACATCGGGCCCGACTCCGCCGAACTGGTTCGTATCCTCCACACCATCGGTGTCGACAACCTCGATGAGCTGGCCCGTAAAGCAGTGCCGTCCTCGATCCTCGACACCGTGGTCGACGGCGTGCCCGACGGATTGGCGACCCTCCCGCCGGCGCTGAGTGAGCACGAGGTGTTGGCTGCGTTGGCGGACCTCGCCGGGCAGAACACCGTCGCGACGTCGATGATCGGTCTCGGCTACTACGACACACTCACTCCGCCGGTGCTGACCCGAGGGATCTTGGAGAACCCGGCCTGGTACACCGCGTACACGCCGTACCAACCCGAAATCAGCCAGGGCCGGCTCGAGGCGTTGCTGAACTTCCAGACCATGGTCTCCGATCTCACGGGCATGGATGTGGCCAATGCGTCGATGCTCGACGAGTCCACTGCGGCAGCCGAATCCATGACACTGATGCGACGCGCGAACAGAGCGTCGAAGTCGCCTCGGCTGCTCGTCGATTCCGACATCTTCCCGCAGACGGCTGCTGTTCTCGCCACTCGCGCCGAGCCGCTGGGCATCGAGCTGGTGTACGCCGATCTCGCCGACGGCCTGCCGGACGGAGAGTTCTTCGGGGTGTTGACGCAGCTGCCCGGTGCGTCCGGCCGACTGGTCGACCACACGGCCACCATCGAGGCGGCGCACGAGCGGGGTGCGTTGGTTGCCGTCGGCGTCGACTTGCTGGCGGCCACCGTGGTGACTCCGCCCGGTGAGATCGGCGCAGACGTCTGCTTCGGCACCACCCAGAGGTTCGGGGTTCCGATGGGATACGGCGGTCCGCACGCCGGGTACCTGGCGGTGCGTTCCGGTCATTCTCGTCAGCTCCCCGGGCGACTCGTCGGTGTGTCGCTCGACGCGGACGGCCACCGGGCCTACCGATTGGCGCTGCAGACCCGTGAGCAACACATCCGCCGCGAGAAGGCGACGTCGAACATCTGTACCGCTCAGGTTTTGCTGGCCATCGTCGCCGCAATGTACGCCAGTTACCACGGCGCAGACGGATTGCGCGCCATAGCAACTCGGGTCAACGGGCACGTTCGAGCCCTGGCTGCCGGCCTGCAGCAGGCCGGCATTCAGGTGGTGCACACCGACTTTTTCGATACCGTCCTCGCGGCGATTCCAGGTCGAGCGCAGGCCGTCACCGACGATGCCAAGCAGCGCGGGATCAATGTGCGACTGGTCGATGCCGATCACGTTGCCGTCGCGTGCGACGAAGCGACATCGCCCGACACGATCGTGGGCGTGCTCGCTGCGTTCGGTGCCGAGCCCGCCGGCACGGCGGCTGAATCGGTGCCGGCGAGCATGGCTCGCACGTCGGACTACCTCACGCATCCCGCCTTCACTCGGTACCGCACCGAGACGGCAATGCTTCGATACCTGCGCGCACTGTCCGACAAGGACATTGCCCTCGACCGAAGCATGATCCCGCTGGGCTCGTGCACGATGAAGCTGAACGCCACCGCGGAGATGGAATCGATCACCTGGCCGCAGTTCGCCCGCCAGCACCCCTTCGCTCCGTCTTCGGACGTGCCCGGACTGTTGCGCGTGATCGACGACCTCGAACGGTGGCTCGTCGACATCACCGGCTACGACGCCGTGAGTCTGCAGCCGAATGCGGGAAGTCAGGGCGAGTACGCGGGGCTGCTCGCCATTCGTCGGTACCACCTCGCCAACGGCGACGCCGAGCGTGTCGTGTGTCTGATCCCGTCGAGCGCCCACGGCACCAACGCGGCGTCGGCCGTGATGGTGGGCATGCGCGTAGTGGTCGTTGCCTGCCGCCCCAACGGCGATGTCGATGTCGACGACCTGCGCGCCAAGATCACCGAGCACGCCGACACGCTCGCCGCAATCATGATCACGTACCCGTCCACGCACGGCGTCTACGAGCACGAGATCTCCGAGATCTGTGCGGCGGTGCACGACGCCGGCGGTCAGGTGTACGTCGACGGTGCCAATCTCAACGCACTTGTCGGACTCGCGCGTCCCGGCCGATTCGGTGGCGACGTCAGCCATCTGAACCTGCACAAGACGTTCTGCATCCCGCACGGTGGCGGCGGTCCGGGAGTCGGACCCATCGGTGTTCGATCGCACCTGCAGCCCCACTTGCCGGGCCACCCGTTGGCCCCGCAGCTCGGTTCGGGACCGACGGTGTCCGGAGCCCCGTACGGCAGCGCGTCGATCCTGACGATCACATGGGCGTACATCGCCATGATGGGCGCGACTGGACTCCGGCAGGCAACGCTGACGGCGATCGCCTCGGCCAACTACATCGCTCGCCGCCTCGACGAGTACTTCCCGGTTCTGTACACCGGTGACAACGGGATGGTTGCCCACGAGTGCATTCTCGATCTTCGAGGTCTGACGAAGGACACAGGCGTCACCGTCGACGATGTTGCGAAGAGACTGGCCGACTACGGATTCCACGCACCGACGATGAGCTTCCCGGTTCCGGGAACCCTGATGGTGGAACCCACCGAGAGCGAAAACCTCCTGGAGATCGACGCGTTCTGCGATGCGATGATCGCGATCCGAGGCGAGATCGATCGCGTCGGATCCGGGGAATGGACCGTGGACGACAACCCGCTTCGAGGAGCGCCCCACACTGCGCAGTGTCTGGTCGCAGACTGGGACCACCCGTATTCACGGGAGTTGGCGGTCTACCCGGCGGGGTACGACCGTCCGAAGGTGTGGCCGGCGGTGCGACGCATCGACGGCGCGCACGGCGACCGCAATCTGGTGTGCTCGTGCCCGCCGATCGAGGCGTTCGCCTGAGCCGAATGCAGAGCCCGCCGCATCGACGTGGCGGGCTCTGTCGTATTCGCGTCGGAGGCCTCAGCCCCGCGTGAGCTCGAGCATCGCGATCTCGGGCGGGGCGGCCACCCGCACCGGTGGACCCCACGCGCCCGCACCGCGGGTGGTGTACAGCGTGGTGTTGCCGATCGTGTCCAGCCCTTCGACACTGGGCTGCTGTAGCGGCACCAGATAGCGGATCGGCCATATCTGGCCACCGTGCGTGTGCCCGGACACCTGCATGTCGACTCCGAAGTCCGATGCCTCCACCGCTTGCTTCGGCTGATGTGCCATCAGTAGAACGAATCGATCGGGATCGATCCCTTCCAATGCCGCGGCGAGGTCGGGTTCGTACGGAGCTGGTGCCGTGGCGTCGTTGATCCCGGCGATATCGAGTGCCGCGTCGCCCCGAGTGATGGTCGTGCGTTCGTTTCGCAGCACGTCGATACCGAGCGTGGACCAGAAGTCGAGCCATTCGCCGCCGTCTCCCGCGTAGAACTCGTGATTGCCACTGACGGCGAACACGCCCAACGGCGCGTCGAGGTCGCGTAGCGGCTCGAGATCCTCTCCTACCAGAGCAACTGTTCCGTCGATGAGATCGCCGTCGAGCAGCACGACATCAGGATTCTGGGCATTGACCGAATCGACGACCTTGCGCACGAAATCCGCGCCGCGGGAGGGACCGGCATGAAGGTCCGACACCAATGCCACGCGGACGCCCTCGAATTCGATCGGAAGCCGGTCGAGTGCGACGTCGGTGTTCGTCACTCGGGGAGTTGCCGCCTCGACGAGTCCGTACCCCACTGTGACCACGCTGACGAGTGCCACCGCCGCCGAGCCGATCCTCGATACACGCAGTCGAGCAGCGGACGAATCACGATGCCTCGCGGCGAACACCACTCTCATGATCGTGCAGACCACGGCCACCAGCACCGTTCCCAGGAACAGGTACAGCACGACGGCGAGCCAACTGAGGCCGACGAACGCGGGGCCCCGTGCCCAGGACGGATCGAATGCGACGCCGCTGCCGAAGCCGACCACCGCACAGAGCCACAAGAGCACCAGCACGGCATCGACAGCCAGTTTGGGGCGTGTCGGCATCCTGGTGACGGAGAGAAATCGCCAGTGCAAAAACAGAGTGACGAGTAGTAAGAAGACGCCGACAAAAATTATGCGAGACATGTTCTAGTACAGCAACTTTCCGAGTCGATCGATAAGGTCTGGTGAATCCGATGTCGGTACCGCTTCCACGGTGCCGCCGGTCCGGGCCGCGATGTCGTCGAACGCGGAGGTATCGGGGTTGTCTCCGATGCGCACGATGTTCACCGCCACCGGACGCGCCGGGTCGGCCGCTGTGGTCAGGTCGGTGAGCAACTCTTCCAGGGACAAGGTCGAGTCGTCTTCACCGTCGGTGATCAGTACGACGGAGTTGACGCGGCCAGGAACGTACCCGGCCACGGCATCGAGATATGCGACCCCTACGGACGCATACGTGAACGACCCGGTAGACGGAGTCAATGCCGTCGCGGCGGCCTCGAGTGCAGCGCGTCTGGGAGTCGTTCCGACCGTAACCGTCATCGGTCCGGTCGGAACATCCACTCGGAAGGGCAGCGAGTTGTTCAAATTCTCGCTGAAGCTCCACAATCCCAGCTCGGTGGAGTCGGGAACGCGCTCGAACTGCTCACCCAGAGCGCGAACGGTGTTCTGCAGTCTCGTCGCCCCGCCTTCGGTGGTGCCCATCGACTCGGACACGTCGAGCAGAACGGTGGCGCGTCGCGGTACGACGGGATTGCGCAGAACAGCGAGCAGTGCATCGGCGACCGGTCCCGATGGTGGGGCGACGACCCCTGCGTTCTCTGCCTCGTCGACGTCGAACCCGGCGTCTCGAAGTGTCTGCGCGCCTTCCGCCTGCCGCATGAACTCGACGAACGTCGCAGCCGCTCGAGTGGACGTCTCGTCACCGGTGAGGACGACGGCCGGATGATCGGCGACGGGCGTCGGACCTTGCGGTCGTACCGCGGTCAGTGTGGACGAATCGGTCGACGCCAGTTGCTGTTCCGTCACCGGAACCGCATGAACAGGGGCCTGAGGGCCTGCTTCGTTCTCAAGGCTCGCCAAGGCGTCGTACGTCGTGGACGTGGACAGCGCGGCGGTGTTCGTATCGGTGAACGCCAGCTCCGACATCGCCGACACCAGCTCTCTCGACGAGACCTGCTCGACGGTCAGCGGCGTGGTCGGGTCGCCCCGGACACCGGCTGCGATCGCAGCTACCGCGAGAGTGGTGGCACCGGTGTCGGAACCCGTCGGGACAGCGAGACGGAGCCCGCCCCATTCACCCAATCCGAGAGCTTGTGGGTCACGTTGCAGCCGGACCAGGTCGGCCCAGCTCGAGCCCGCAGCAGTGACGGCGTCGGCTATGGCGGTCGGGGCCGCGAGTACCACCGGGCTCGACGCCAGCGACCGTGGAGTGCCGTCGATGGATCCGCGCGCGGTCACGGCCTCGACGTCGGCCGTGGACTGAGGTATCCACAGGCCCGGTCGGTCGCCGAGTGCACCGGCATCCCAGGAGTCGATACCGGCATTCAGAGCCGACCGCACCACGTCCGAAGCCGTGGCTCGAACCTGCACTGTCACACAGTGATCCCGTACCACCGGAGCGGTGGCGTCGAACCGCTCGGCCAACTGTTCGACGGGCCCGGATATGTCGGGATCGGCGGCCACAGTGAGCACCGCCGATCCCTCCACACACTGGCTCGCAGCTTCGACACCTTGATCGGAAATCCGATCTCGCAGCTGAAACCATCCGAACACGGCCGCGACGACCACCGCGATCGTGATCACGACGATCACGGGTCCCGCGGCTATGGACCGACCGCGCCCTGCGTTCCGATGTTCACCCACGAGGTCGACAAGTCCGTCAGGCGTTGACGGCCTTGTACTCCCGTCGGCGGCGGTGCAGGATCGGCTCGGTGTAGCCGTTGGGCTGGCTGGTGCCCTGGAAGATCAGGTCACTGGCAGCCTGGAAGGCGATGTTGGTGTCGAAGTCGGGAGCCAACGGCTTGTACGTCGGATCCGATTCGTTCTGACGGTCCACCACCGGGGCCATCCGCTTCAACGACTCGCGCACCTGGTCTTCGGTGACGACGCCGTGGCGCAGCCAGTTCGCGATGAACTGGCTCGAAATACGAAGCGTCGCACGGTCTTCCATGAGTGCGATGTCGTTGATGTCGGGAACCTTGGAGCACCCGACGCCGTGGTCGATCCACCGCACGACGTAGCCCAGAATCGACTGCGAGTTGTTGTCGAGTTCGTTCTGCTTCTCTTCGTCGGTCCAGTCCGTGGACGGAGCCAGAGGAATTTCGAGAATGTCGTCGACCGTGGCGCGCTTGGCCTGAGCGATCTCGTGCTGGCGGGCGAACACATCGACCTTGTGATAGTGCAAGGCGTGCAGCGTCGCGGCCGTGGGTGAGGGAACCCACGCGGTGTTGGCCCCGGCTTTGGGGTGACCGATCTTCTGCTCGAGCATGTCGTGCATCAGATCCGGCATGGCCCACATGCCCTTACCGATCTGCGCCTTGCCTTCGAGGCCCGCGGCCAGCCCGGTGTCGACATTGAAGTCCTCGTACGCGGCGATCCACTTCTCGCCCTTCATCGCACCCTTGCGGACGACAGGCCCTGCCTCCATCGAGGTGTGGATCTCGTCGCCGGTGCGGTCGAGGAATCCGGTGTTGATGAACACGACGCGCTCGGACGCTGCCTGGATGCATGCCTTCAGGTTGACCGTCGTGCGGCGTTCCTCGTCCATGATTCCGACCTTGAGCGTGTTGGTCGGGAGCCCCAGCACCTGCTCGACGCGGCCGAACAGTTCGGCGGTGAAGGCGACCTCGTCCGGTCCGTGCATCTTCGGCTTGACGATATAGAGCGAACCGGTCCGCGAGTTGGACAGGACGTTGTCCGCGGTCAACGAATGCAGACCTGCGAGCGAGGTGAAGAGGGCATCGAGAATGCCCTCGGGGACCTCGTTACCGTCGGCGTCGAGGATCGCGTCGGACGTCATCAGATGACCGACGTTGCGGACGAACAACAGCGAGCGACCGTGCAGCGTCAGTTCGGAACCGTCGACCGAGGTGTAGGTACGGTCCTTGTTCAGCGCGCGAGTGAATGTCTTGCCGCCCTTGGAGACCTCTTCGGTGAGATCGCCCTTCATCAGACCGAGCCAGTTGCGGTAACCGAGAACCTTGTCGTCCGCATCGACTGCCGCGACCGAATCCTCGAAGTCCATGATGGTGGTGACAGCAGACTCGAGCAGGACGTCCTTGACGCCTGCGCCGTCGGTCTTGCCGATCGGGCTCTCGGCATCGATCTGGATCTCGAAATGCAAACCGTTGTGCACGAACAGGATTGCCGTCGGCG
This sequence comes from Rhodococcoides sp. S146-33, assembly GCF_059489205.1. Lineage (NCBI taxonomy): Bacteria > Bacillati > Actinomycetota > Actinomycetes > Mycobacteriales > Nocardiaceae > Rhodococcoides > Rhodococcoides sp. S146-33. Next base: position 1,487,675 of record NZ_JCAJWY010000002.1, on the reverse strand, counting down.
CGTCCGGTGCGCCCTGGTACCCCAGCAGCTGTGCCGGCTCCTTCAGGCCCACCGTGCTGCCGTCGGCCAGTGTGACCGTCAACGATGCGGCGTCGACTACATAGCCGGTGGTGCCGACGTGCGAGCCGGAGCTCAAGGGCAGCGCCTCGTCCAGGAAGTCACGAGCAAACGCGATCACCTTGTCGCCGCGGACCTTGTTGTAGCTCGATCCCTTCTCGGCGCCGTCGGCCTCGGGGATGGCATCGGTTCCGTAGAGGGCGTCGTACAGCGAGCCCCACCGTGCGTTGGACGCGTTGATCGCGAACCGGGCATTGAGCACCGGCACCACGAGCTGCGGACCGGCTGTGGTCGTGATCTCGGTGTCCACACCTGCCGTGGTGATCTGGAAGTCGGCCGGCTCGTCCAGCAGGTAGCCGATCTCTTTCAGGAAGGCCTTGTATGCGGCACGGTCGTAGTTCGGACCCGCGTGCTCGCCGTGCCAGGCGTCGACCTTGCCCTGGATCTCGTCGCGGACGGCCAGCAGAGACTTGTTCTTGGGAGCGAGATCGGCGATCAACGACGCGGCACCGGCCCAGAAGGCGTCGGAATCTACATCGGTACCTGGCAGCGCCTCCTTCTCGACGAAATCGAATAGGACCTTGGCGACCTGAAGTCCACCAGCCTGCACACGATCGGTCATGAATTCCTCACTCTTTCCGGTCTCGGACACCGATGACGGTGTCCCCACGACAACGATGTCGATGTTACTCGGCAGTAAGTCCGTCACCGAACTCGCCGCCGATCAGTAAATTCTGGCACCGAGCCATCAACGCCGAGCGCAGTGGTGCCGCTTCGGTCGACAGTTCCCCCTGCGCGCGCACATATTCTGCTCGCCCGGCCGCGGTCTCGATCCGTATGGGCTCGAGGTCGTAGTCGCTCAGGTCGTAGGGGCTGGCCCGCATATCGATCGTGCGCGCGTGCAGCGCCAGCTCGAAACAGTCGGTCAGAAACTCCGAATGGATCAATGGCCCCAGCTTGTAGCACCACTTGTACAAATCCATGGAGGCATGAATGCACCCGGGCTGCTCGGACCCCAGGCGCGATTCCGCGGAAAGCGTCACAGCGTTGCGCGGTGCGGCGTCGGGGGTGAAGAACCGGAAGGCGTCGTAGTGGGTGCACCGTAACGACATCGAATCGACCACAGCATCGGTCCCGTCACGGCCGAGGCGCAGTGGCACCTGCTCGTGCCGCTGCGCCGAGATTCCTCCGCGGTAGACCATCGCCCACTCATGCAGGCCGAAGCAGCCGAGCATGGGTGCTCGCTCGGCGGTGGCGGTCAGCAGTCCCAGGATGAATTCGATACTGGCGCGGCGGCGCTCGACGAGATCGGACCGCACCCGGTAACCGACGCCCCGATCGGTCTGCACCTGTTCGTAGGACGCGAACTCGGCGTACTCGCATGCACGGTCGCCGGTCAGCGCGATGCCGTGACCCGGATTCCACCGGCGCAGTTGACCAGGTCGGTGACTGTAATACGTGAACAGGAAATCCAGCACCGGGTGGGTGTTGCCATGTCCTCGGTCGGTCAGATAATCACCGACGAGGTGCTCGACCCGCGCCGTGTGCGCGGCTCGTCGGGTGGTCCACTCCGCTTCGGTCAGCGACGCCGGGCCGGACATCTACGCGTTCCGCGGGGGAGTGCTCGATGCAGATTGACCCGGCCGAGGACCGGCGACGCGGTGCGTGCCGTCTCGAACGGTACCGACGAACTCCTCGACCAAGTCTTCCAGTGCGACGATCCCGACAGTGGCCCCCGTCGCGTCGTGCACGGCTCCGAGGTGGCTGCTGGCGCGTCGCAACTTGGTCAGTGCATCGTCGAGCACCGTGTCGATGGAGACGACGGGCAGTGCCCGAACGTCGCTTCGCGGGATGACCGTGTCCGGTCCGGCCGATTCGTCGGCCATGTCGTCGAGAACGTCCTTGAGGTGCAGGTAGCCGACCAGCGCGCCGGCCGCATCGCGGACCGGGTAGCGCGAGAAGCCGGTCTCGATGACGGCGCGTTCGACAGAGCCCAGTGTCGGTCCGAGGGTGTGATCGGGCCCGGACAACTCGATGCTGCGAACCTGGTGAGAAGGGATCAACACCTCGCCGACCGTCCGACCGGACGTCTCCAGTGCCTGCCGCAGTCTGCGGTGCTCCTCGGCGTCTATCAATCCCTCGGAACGTGATTCGCCGATCATCTGCGACAACTCCACCGCCGAGACCGAAGAACTCAGCTCGTCCTTGGGCTCGATACGCAGCATCCGGAGCGTCAGGTTGGCGCACAGGTTGTAGAACGAGATCAGCGGCAGCGCGACCTTGATGAACACCAGGTGGATCGGCACCAGAATCATGGCGGTGCTCTCCGGACCCGCGATCGCGATGTTCTTGGGAACCATCTCGCCGACCAGGATGTGCAATACGACCACCAGCGTCAACGCGATGGCAAAGGCGATCGGGTGCAGGAACGACTCGGGGATTCCGACGGCATCGAGCGGGACCTCGATCAGGTGCGCCACCGCCGGCTCGGCCACCCGGCCCAGGAGAATCGAGCAGATCGTGATGCCGAGCTGAGCAGCGGCGAGCATCTGCGACAGATTCTGACCGGCCTCGATGACGCTCTGTGCGCGCTTCTTTCCCTGCGCGAGCAGTGCTTCGAGTCGGTCGCGCCGAGCGGAGATCAACGCGAACTCGGCTCCGACGAAGAATGCATTGCCGGCCAGCAAAAGAACGGCGAGACCGACTCCGAACAGGTCACCCATCGATCTCTCCCGCCGATCTCATTCGAGCCACCGTTGCGGCGTCGACGGGCATGAGCAACACCCGATCGATCCGACGACCGTCCATGCGGATCACCCGTGCCACCCAGCCGCCGTCTCCGTCGAGCGGATCTTCGCTCGACGGCGGGGGCAGAAGCACTGCGTCCCCCTCGGTCGGGATACGGGCCAACTCGGACAGAACCAGACCACCGATGGTTTCGTACTCGCCCTCCGGCGCGGAATAGCCCGTAGCCGACGCGACTTCGTCGATGCGTAGTAGGCCGGCGCAGTCCCAGCCCTCGCCGGAACGCGAGACATCGAGTTCAGGCTCGTCGTGTTCGTCGCGCACGTCACCGACGATCTCCTCGATCAGATCTTCCATCGTCACCATGCCTGCGGTACCGCCGTACTCGTCGACGACGAGAGCCACCTGCATACCGTCGGCCCGCACCCGTTCCATCACCGCGTCGCCGTCTAGGCTCGACGGTACGACGGGAACATCACGTGCCAGGGACTCGACGGTCGTCGAACGACGGAGCGACGCTGCGACGGTGAACGCGTGCTTGATGTGGACGACGCCGACGGTGTCGTCCAGATCGCCATCGACCACCGGGAAACGGGAAAAGCCGGTGCGCGAAGCAGTTTCGATCAAATCGGCCACGGTGGAGTCGGTGGCGAGCGTCTCGATCTTGACTCGCGGTGTCATCAGCTCCTCGGCCGTTCGATCGCCGAACTGCAACGACCGGTCGACCAGTCGAGCCGTGTTCTCGTCGATCGAACCCTGTTGTGCGGACGTGCGTACGAGCGAACCCAGTTCCTGTGGCGATCGCGCCGATCTGAGTTCCTCGGCCGGCTCGATACCGAGCCGTCGAACGAGCCAGTTGGCGGAGCCGTTGAGCCCGTTGATCGCCCACTTGAAGATCAGTGAGAACCCGGCCATCGCACCTGCGGTGACGCGGGCCGTCGACATCGGTTTCGCGATGGCAATGTTCTTCGGGACGAGCTCACCGAAGATCATGGAGAACGAGGTGGCCAGAATCAGTGCCACGGCGAGTGAGATGCCCGACGCGAGCGTCTCGGACGCGCCCAGGGCATCGGCCAGCGGCCGGATGAAGCCGGCCAGCACGGGTTCTGCTAGATAACCGGTGATCAGAGTGGTGATGGTGATGCCCAGCTGGGCACCGGATAACTGGAAGGACAAAGTCTTGTGCGCGTGCAGAACCTGACGCGAGCGCATGTCGCCGTTCTCGGCCTGAGACTCGACCGCACTGCGTTCCAACGCAGTGAGGGAGAACTCGGCCGCAACGAACAACGCGGTTCCCGCCGTCAAGGCAACGAAGCCGAGAAGGCTGACGATGGTGAGAAGGGTCGCCACGTCTCAACCCCGTCCGAGCCGGGGCCGCCGAAGCTGGGACAAGAGCATTGCGCCGCCGGACTGCGCGCGGATGCCGAAATCGGTGTCGCCGGGTTTCTCTCCCGGCTCGATAGAGGATCCCTCCGAAGTGGAACTCTCGTCGTGCTGCTCTGCAGTTGCCGGACCGGCAACCGAAATAGTGGGTGCCTCGGGCACCTGATTCCCTTCTGTATGGTCCGCGCTGTGACCCCACCCGTGCGGGATCTACGTTCGGCGGCACCCCAAGCACGAATGATCGGCCTCGGGCGCGCAGCGAGCGCGGACAACTCTGTTTGCTGTTGGTGAGTCTAACCGTGAACGACGGTCACCATCCGGACGGCAGGGGGCGCCCCTCGGCGAATCCGGCCGCGGACTGAACTCCCAGGACTGCGCGCTGCGCCAACTCCGGCAGACTGCGGGCCCCTGCATAGGTGCAGGTGCTCCGAACTCCGGCACAGATGTGATCTATCAGATCTTCGACGCCGGGGCTGTCGGGATCCAGGCGCATCCGAGAACTGGAAATGCCCTCCTCGAACAAGGCCTTGCGGGCCCGATCGAATGCGCCGTCAGTGGCGGTACGTGCGGCAACGGCCCGCTTGGAGGCCATGCCGAAGCTCTCCTTGTAGCGGTTGCCCGCCGCGTCCACTCGGAGGTCGCCGGGGGACTCGTAGGTTCCGGCGAACCACGAGCCGATCATGACGTTCGCGGCACCTGCGGCCAAGGCGAGGGCAACGTCACGCGGGTGGCGCACGCCGCCGTCGGCCCACACCGAGGCACCGAGTTCGGCTGCCGCGGCGGAACAGTCGGCCACAGCGGAGAACTGGGGGCGTCCGACACCGGTCATCATGCGTGTCGTACACATTGCGCCTGGACCGACGCCCACCTTGACGATGTCCGCGCCGGCCCGAACCAGATCGCGAGTGCCTTGCGCAGAGACGACGTTGCCGGCAGCGAGGGGCACTCCGAGATCGAGAGCGCGTACAGCAGCAAGAGCGTCGAGCATCTTCTCCTGGTGTCCGTGGGCCGTGTCCATCACCAGAACATCGGCACCGGCCTCGACCAAGGCGGTCGCTTTCTCCGCGACATTGCCGTTGATGCCGACCGCCGCGGCGATCCGCAGGCGCCCCGACGCGTCCACGGCAGGGGCATAGATGCCCGTCCGAACCGCGCCGGTTCTCGTCACGACACCCGCCAGCGAACCGTCGTCCTCCACGACGACCGCGAGGTGAGCATGGGCCGCCTCGATCTTCTCGAACACTTCCTGGGGCGACGCATGGCGGGGAACGCGAACGAAGTCGGCAGACGCCACGGAACTGAGCCGGGCGAATCGGTCGACGTCGGCGCACGCGCTCTCGGTGACTACTCCGATGGGCTTGCCGTGTTCGACGATCACGACCGATCCGTGAGCTCGTTTGTGTACCAGCGCCAAAGCGTCGGACACGGACGCGTTGGGCCCGAGTACGACCGGTGTATCGGCGATCAGGTCACGGCTCTTGACGAATGCGACGGTGTCGGCGACGGCCTCGGTCGGCAAGTCCTGCGGGATGACGGCGATGGCACCGCGGCGGGCGACGGTCTCGGCCATCCGCCGACCCGATACTGCCGTCATGTTCGACACAACGATCGGGATGGTCGTTCCCGAGCCGTCCACCGTGCTCAGGTCGACGTCGAAACGCGAGGTGACATCGGTTCGATTGGGGACGAGGAAGACATCGTCGTAGGTGAGATCGTAGGGCGGCTGGTGACCATCGAGGAACTGCACGTTGATCGAGACTACCGGTCGGATGAACTTCCTGTGTTCGACGCCCGGTCCGGAACCGTCGAATCGGCAGTGTTCGCAGCCTGAGTGCGCGACAGGAGCACAGTGGTGACGACCATGACGGCGACCGCCACCACGATCGTCGCCAGGGCTGCGCCCTCGGTTCTGATTCTCTCGTCCAGGACCGTCACTCCGATGAACGCTGCACCGAGTGGTTCGCAGATCGTGACGGCCGGCATGGACGCAGACAGCGGACCCACCTGGAACGCGCGCTGCTGGAGGTAGAAGCCGAGAATGCCCGATCCGATCAAGGTGTAGGTCTGCCAGGCCGTCAGTGCTGCAAGTGGATCGGCGTCGACGAGATCGGTCACGAATTTGGTGAGGGCTGCAGCGAGTCCGAACAACAGACCTCCCGCAGCTCCGAGAAGCAGGGCCCGCAGGCCGGGGGAGGCCAGCACCAGACCGCCGACTGCCGCGCCGCCGATCACGACAGCGGCGACGATCAGAGGCACGATCCACGCTGCGAGTGGAGCGTCGGCGGTTCCCTCGCTCGGGTCTCCCACCACGATGAAGACCGCGAGCGCGGCGGCGAGCAGAAGCGCGAGTGCCCAGGTCGACCCAGGCAGCGAGCGGCGCGCGAATTTCGCCGACATCGGTAATGCGAACAGCAGGGCAGTGACGAGCAGCGGCTGCACGACCAGGACCGAACCGACCCAGAGGGCCGCAATCTGTACCGCATAACCACCCCCGTCTCCGACGACACCCATCCACCATCGGGGGCTACGGACGAGGGCCGATACCAGCGATGTTCCCTCGGGAACGGACGCAGCGGCGCTCTGCTGCGCCACCGCAGCGCACGCGAACAGGAATGCCGAAATCAGAGCGAGTGCGACCGACAACCAGGGCGAGGTCACCCGCGTCGTCCTCGCCCGGTGCCCCGACTGCCACCGGTTCGGCCCCGTCGTTCGTGCCGCGAGGGTGCAGCGCCCCGCCGTGCCCCTCGCTCCGGCAGATCGCCACGGGCGGATGCCGAGGTGTCGGCCGGATTCGGCAGTGGTCTGCCGATGGGGGCTCGGGCACCGGTCATTCGCCGCCACGAGACGGGATCCGCCTCGGTATCGACGACGGTGGCGGATACCCCCGCTTCGTCCGCCATGGCTCGTACCCCCGCCAACTGATCGCCGGTCGCCAAGGTCACGACGGTTCCGCTGGCCCCGGCCCGGGCGGTTCGGCCTGCACGGTGCACGTAGTCCTTGGAATCCATCGGCGGATCGACGTGCACCACCAGTGTGACGTCGTCGACGTGAACACCGCGGGCGGCGACGTCGGTTGCGATCAGCGCACCCGAGCTGCCGTCCGCGAAGGCGGCGAGCGAACGCGTGCGATGCGCCTGAGTCTTGTTGCCGTGCAACGACGATACGGGTACGCCGAGTCGGCGACACTCGTCGGTGAGTCGATCGACCGCGTGGGTGGTGCGGACGAACAGCAGCGTTCGTCCGTCTCTGTTGGCAAGCGCGGCAGCTACTTCTGTCTTGCGCGTGGCATCGACCTCGAACACGTAGTGCGCAATGTCGGGCACGCTCACCGATTCGGCGGTCGAGTGCTTTGCCGGATCGTGCATGAACCTCTCGACCAGGCGGTCGGTGTCCTGGTCGAGGGTGGCCGAGAACAACAACCGCTGGCCGTCGGGCGGCGTCGCGGCCAGAAGTGATTCGATCTGGGGCAGAAACCCCATGTCCACCATGCGGTCCGCTTCGTCGATCACGGTCGTCTCGACGCGATTCAGCGCGATGGAACGTCGCTCCAGCAGGTCGTTGAGACGACCGGGGGTGGCAACCACTATGTCGACACCGCGCTGTATCTCGCGAACATTTCGTTCGAGTGGGACACCGCCCACGACACCGACGGTGCGCAGTCCGAACGTGGCACCGTGAAGGTCGAGAACTTCGTGGATCTGGAGCGCCAGTTCGCGGGTCGGAGCGAGCACGAGCCCGCGCGGTGCGGCCGGCTCGCTTCGACGACCCGCCAGCCGCACGAGCAGTGGAAGTCCGAACGCCAGCGTCTTTCCCGACCCGGTAGGGGCACGGCCCAGTACGTCCCGGCCGGCAAGGGCGTCGGGGACGGTAGCAATCTGGATCGGGAAGGGGTTGGACACGCCCGCATTCTTCAGTGAATGAACAAGAACCACCGGGAGCCCCAGGTCTGCGAACGATGAAGCGGATTGACCTGGCATGGGTGTGACCTTACCGCCGCGTCGATCGCGCAGGAATCTTCTTGTCGGTCCCCAGCGCAATAATCGGAATGGAACGCACGTTCGAAGGCGTTCGAGACCGCGATCGCCGAGGGGGCGATTGCATGCCGAGTTGGGGGAGCTATGTGCAAGATGTGCCAGGGGCTGAGTCTCGACGAGTACATCCGGGATCTGAAGCGCACCATCGACACATTCGGGTGGGCATTGCAGTACGTCGAATCGGAAGTCGATCGGGACGGTATCCATCCGGCGTTCTGTTATACCGTCGGGCTCACCGGTTTCGGTAGTCCTGAGATCGTCATGACAGGGCGTGGGCCAGGCGAATCCTCCAGAATTCTCAACGCGCTCGGCACTTCGGTCGCCACGGGGATGCTGGAGCTCGAATCCGGAATCGGCTGCACTGCAGCAGGGTTCGAGCTGTTCACCATCGATGTACCGGATTGTGCCGACATTCTGTATTCGGCCTCGGATGTGTACGGCAAGGGGTGCTTCGGCGCCGTTCAAGCAGTGTGGAAGGACCTCGACGGTTTTCTGCCCTGGGAGGGCATTCCGTCGACGGTGGTGCAGCCGGTCTTCGGGCCCGTCCCACTCTGACTGGACCCCGGAAAGACGCCGGTGGCGCTGCGTGATGCACGCAGCGCCACCGGCGTGGACGAGATTGCTGTCAGGCCTCGATCTCGGAGCGGTCGCCACTCCACAGGGTGTGGAACTTTCCTTCCGAGTCGGTTCGCTCGTAGGTGTGCGCTCCGAAGAAGTCTCGCTGCCCCTGAGTCAATGCCGCGGGCAGACGCTCTGCCCGCAGAGCGTCGTAGTACGAGAGCGAGGACGCGAATGCAGGGACTGGAATGCCCAATGAGGCCGCGGTGATGACAACGCGACGCCAGCTGTCGATAGCCTTCTCGATGGCGTCACGGAAATACGGTGCCAGGATCAAACTCGGCAGTTCGGCGTTGTCGTCGTATGCGTCCTTGATGCGGTTGAGGAACCGCGCGCGAATGATGCATCCGCCTCGCCAGATCGTGGCCAGGTCGCCGGGATGCAGATTCCAGTCGTATTCGGCGCTGCCCGCAGCAATCTGGTCGAAGCCCTGTGCGTACGCGACAATCTTCGACGCGTACAGCGCCCGGCTGATGTCGTGGGTGAACTGCTCCGCGTCGGTGGGCTTGTCGGCAAGCGCACCCGAGGCCAGGCCAACGGCCGCCTTGCGCTGCGCCCGCGATCCCGACAGCGCCCGGGCGAAGACTGCTTCGGCGATACCGGTAACGGGAACACCCAGATCGAGCGCGGCCTTGACAGTCCAGCGGCCGGTGCCCTTCTGCTCTGCGGCGTCGACGATCACGTCCACCAACGGCTGACCTGTCTTGGCGTCGACCTGGCGCAGCACCTCGGCGGTGATCTCCACCAGATAGCTCTCCAAATCGCCGTCGTTCCACTCGGTGAAGACGTCGGCGACCTGCGCCGGGGTGTAACCGAGGGCGTCGCGGAACAGGTTGTACGCCTCGCCGATGAGCTGCATATCGGCGTATTCGATTCCGTTGTGCACCATTTTCACGAAGTGGCCGGAGCCGTCGGGTCCGATGTGAGTGCAGCACGGCGTGCCGTCCACCTGTGCGGCAATGGACTCGAGCAGCGGACCGAGCGCCTTGTAGGACTCGGCCGGGCCGCCCGGCATGATCGACGGGCCGTTGAGTGCGCCCTCCTCGCCTCCGGAGATTCCGGCACCGACGAAGAGCAGGCCGCGTTCCTTCATGGCAGCTTCACGACGGATGGTGTCGGTGTAGAGCGCGTTGCCGCCATCGATGATGATGTCGCCCTCTTCCATCGCGCCCGCGAGTTCCTCGATCACAGCGTCCGTCGGGTCGCCCGCCTTGACCATGATGAGGACCCGGCGCGGCTTCGCGAGCGCAGCGACGAACTCCTCGATGGTCTCGGTACGGATGAAGTTTCCCTCGCTGCCGTGCTCGGCGATCAACGCATCGGTCTTGGCGACACTGCGGTTGTGCAACGCGACGGTGTGCCCGTGATGAGCGAAGTTGCGTGCGATGTTGGAGCCCATGACGGCGAGTCCGGTGACTCCGATCTGAGCCAGTTCTGTCGGTTCTGCTGCTGAGGTCATACAGACAGCTTTCCCTGCCGAGCGGCGTCGCGCGAGCCAACCCCCCAGCAGAACTCAAACCTGGCCGTAGACAACGACAAAAGGTGCCGCATTCGCGAAGAATGCGACACCTCGTGTCGTCGAAATATGCTCCGGTCGATTCACGACCGCACGGTTACGAACCGATCAGTGGCAGCGATTTGATCAGTGGCTGCGAATTGATCAGTGGCTGCGAGCCGGACCATCGAAACCGTCGTACGAGCGACGTTCCGTGCGGCTGCGGAAGCCACCCGAACGGTGCTCGTCCTGGCGGGGAGCGGATGCCGGGCGACGGTTGTCCGAGCCCCGGTTGTCGGAGCCGCGTCCTTCGTAGCCCCGGCTCTCGGCGCCGCGGTACGAGCTCGAGTCGGTGCGACGCGGGCGGTCACCCTGGTAGCCGCCCTCGCTGCGCGGGTTGGAGCCCTGGTATCCGCCGCTCGAGCGCGGGTTCGAGCCCTGGTATCCGGTGCGGGGGCGGTCACCCTGGTAGCCGCCTTCGCTGCGCGGGTTGGAGCCCTGGTATCCGCCGCTCGAGCGCGGGTTCGATCCCTGGTATCCGCCGCTGCTGCGTGGATTGGAGCCCTGGTATCCGCCGCCGCTGCGGGGGTTCGATCCCTGGTAGCCGGGACGGCTGTTGCGATCGCGGGGCGAGGATTCGGCGCGCAGCGGCTCACCGGTGGGCTTCTTTGCGCCGGTGATGCTGTTGAGCTCGGCCGAACCGGGAGAGACGTTGACAGCAGTGGCCTTGACGCCGGCCATACCGGTCAGACGCAGAACCTGACGACGCTGGTTGGGGAGCACGATCGCGACGACGGTGCCCTTCTCGCCGGCGCGTGCCGTACGTCCTGCGCGGTGCAGGTAGTCCTTGTGGTCTGCGGGCGGATCGACGTGAACGACCAGGTCGATGCCGTCGACATGGATTCCGCGAGCGGCAACGTCGGTGGCGACGAGCACGGGGGTGCGGCCGTTCTTGAAGCGCTCGAGAACGCGGGTGCGCTGGTTCTGTGCCTTGCCACCGTGCAGTGACTCGGCGGCGATGCCGAGCGCGCGCAGGCGATCGGTGATTCCATCGCAGCCCAGCTTGGTACGCGCGAACATGATGGTGCGGCCGCCTTCGCGAGCACCGATCTCGGAGAGAACGAGATCCTTCTGACCCCGGTCGACCATGAGGACGTAGTGGTCCATGGTCCGGACGCTGGCCTTGCCGTCCTGGGTGGAGTGCTCGACGTGGTCGGGCAGGAACTGGCGGACCAGTGACTGAACCTCACGGTCGAGGGTTGCCGAGAACAGCATGCGCTGTCCGTCTGCGGGAGTGTCGGCGAGGACGGCACGCACCTCCGGCAGGAAGCCCATGTCGGCCATCTGGTCGGCCTCGTCGAGTGCGGTGATCTCGATGGAGTCGAGGATGCAGGTGCCCTGACGAAGGTGATCGGCGAGGCGGCCGGGTGTGGCGACGAGTACGTCCACTCCACGGCGAAGCTGCTCGACCTGCTTGTTGAACGGGGTGCCGCCGACGGCAGGCATGACCCGGAGACCCTGCGCGTTGGCGTAGGGGGCGAGAGATTCGACGACCTGAAAAGCGAGTTCGCGGGTCGGAACCAGTACGAGCGAACGCGGGCGCTTGGCTGCCGGTCGATCGGTGTGCAGCGACAGGCGCTGCAGGATCGGCAAGCCGAACGCGAGGGTCTTGCCCGAACCGGTCTGCGCGCGACCGAGAACGTTCTTGCCGGCGATAGCGTCGGGAAGGGCCTTCTCCTGGATGGGGGAGGGCACGGTGATCGAGTTGCGCGCCAAAGCGGCGACGACGGCCTCGGGCAGTCCGAGCTCAGCGAAGGTGAACGCCGGTGCCGCTGCGGGCGTCGGGACAGCCGTCGCGTCGGACGTGGTGGAAACGGGTGTGTTGGAAACAGCGTGGGTCACGCAGTAAAGCCTCTCCGGATTACGGGCACGCCAATAAGCCCGAAGCTGAGAGCACCCGAACGAGATGGGAAACACGAAAAACAGCCAGAACACATTGATACGAGCCAGGGCACTGTCACCTGGCCATCGATATGCGGGTACCGCATAAAGTGGGGCTGTTTGTGCCATTTCGATTGCATGGTCGCGATGGCGACCGAAGTCCACTGTACTCGACGCACCGCTGATTGTTCACCTGGAATCGATGTGACCTGTGCGACCCCGAGGTCACCCGACCAGTTTGCTCAGTTCTTCGAGCCACGGCATCGCCACATAGATCGTAGGAAGTACGAGGATCACCACAGCCGCCGCGTAGGCTGCCGCGGCGATGCGCACGTCGCTGCCCGGGCCGCTCAACCGTTGCACGCGGATGAGGGTGTGTGGACCTCCAGCCGCCATGGCACCCCGCGGTGCGGTGGACCCTGCGCACGCGACCAGTGCTCGAGCCAGCGGGGTAGGTCCGGTGACCTTGACCGCTGTGTCGTCGGCCAGCAGCTCGACCAACAGCTGGACGCTGCCCAGCGCGGACTTACTACGAACGATTCGGGGGAACGCTTCGTTGACCGCGGTGAATGCTTCGAGTACCAGATCGTGGCGGGACCGAAGGTGTGACCTTTCGTGGCTGAGAATTGCGGTCACTTCGGCCTCGCAGAGGCTGGCCAGCGTTCCGCGGCTCAGGACGACCCTCTGACGCAGGCCTGGTAGGCAGTACGCGATCGGCTCGGCGGCGTCGAGTACTCGGATGTCCGCATCGCGCAGACTGCGAAAAGGATTCTCGTTCAGGTTGTTTCGATCGAGCAGATCGACGAGCATGCGGTGCCGAGACCGTCGCCGACGAGTTCTGACCGCTACCTGGACGACGGAGAACATCAACTTGGCACCGATGCCGAGGGTGATTGCGAGTACGACGACATACAGGATCCAGAGGGGCAAACCGAGCGCGTCGATTTCGTCGGTGGGTGCGGTGGTGGGCCGACCGTCAGGGCCGGGAACGAGAAGCAGTCCGCCGATGGCGAGTCCTGAGCTGAATGCCGAGAGCACGGCAGCGAGCGCGATTGCCTGCCACAGAACGAGCGCTGCGCGCGGGGACCGATACGGCCAACTGGCGCGAGCGAGCACGGCTGGTATCGGCCCCGCCAAGATCAGCGCGAGTACCGCGAATACCAACGCAGTCGTCGAGTTCATGTCCTCACTTACTACGCCGAGCGTCAGTCCGTCGGACGGCCATCTCCAGCCGAAGGGGACTCTCTCTTCGATTGTGCCACTTCCAGAGCGGCGAGCGCCTCACGGAGTGCGGCGGCTTCGTCGGCACCCACCTGTCCGACGAAATGCACGAGTGCGGCAGCGCGGCCACCGGACGCGGGGGCCTGTGACAACGCGTCCACCATCAGGCTCGCAACCAGCTCGTCTCGTCCGTGGAGGGGCGCATACCGATGAGCGCGGTCGTCGCGCTGCTGGACGACCAATTTCTTCTTCGCCAGTCGCTGCAACACCGTCATCACCGTCGTGTACGCGAGCTCGCGATGTGTCGCGAGTGCTTCGTGCACCTGTCGAACGGTCTGGGGATCCGTCGACTCCCACAGATGGTCCATCACTGCGCGCTCTAGTTCACCAAGACCAGCCATTCCTAACACTCTACGGCTACTCCGACGCTGATGCGTACTACCCGTGGTAGTACCGGTTGTCCCGACAGTGTGGGTTCGGTCATAGTGCCGGCGTCTCGAATCGACGGGTATCGACCGAGGGCACCTCGGGGCGAATATCCTTCTCACATGATCGTGCCGCCTCGCGGCCCGACTCTTCGAGAAGTGAGCGGAGACGCAAGCGTGGAGTGGTTCGATTCGCTGTCGTTGATCGACGGCCCGGTACCGGTGATCGTGTCCGTTCTCGGCGCGCTCGGTGGCGTGTGGTTGGTTGTGTCGTCGTCGCGGCGATATTCGAGGCGTGCGCTGCCGATCGTGGCGACAGTCGCGATCGTTGCCACTGCTGTCGGTTATGTGGTGGTCGAGAAGTTGTGGCGACCGTTTCCGGATCCAATAGCCACGTCGATCTACGTCTGGATCGGCGTGGGTCTCGCCGCACTGTTCGCGGTGGTGTTCCGGTTGCTCGCAGCGCGCGGGGTGCTGGGGAAACTGACGACGGTGATCGCAGCGGTCCTCGTCGTCGCGGCTGCAGCGCTGCACGTCAACCTGGAGTTCGATGCATATCCCACCGTGGGCAATGCCCTCGGTGTCGAGTCCGCTACCCGAATTCAGTTCTCGGATGTGCCGGCCGCAGTGGCACAGACAGTCAGTGGCACGCCCTTGGATTCGGTGTGGACCGCGCCTGCTGATCTGGCGACCGCAGGACGAGTCACGTCGGCAACCGTTCCCGCTACCGCGTCCAACTTTTCGGCCCGAGATGCTCAGATCTATCTCCCGCCCGCGTACTTTGCCGATCCTCGCCCGTTGCTGCCGGTCCTGGTGTTGCTCGCCGGTCAGCCGGGTGCGCCCGAGGACTGGCTCAACGGCGGGAAGCTCGCAGAGACCATGGACAACTTCGCCCGTGACCATGCAGGTCTCGCGCCCGTCGTGGTAGTTGCGGACGGCACCGGGTCATCCATCGCCAACCCTCTCTGCGTCGATTCGCCGCTGGGGAACGTGGACACGTATCTGTCCCGGGACGTTCCCGATTGGATCGACGCCACCCTGCAGGTGGACCGAAATCGCGCACACTGGGCGATCGGTGGGTTGTCCTACGGTGGCACGTGCTCCATTCAGATGGCGACCAATCACCCGGACGTCTATCCCACCTTCCTCGACCTGTCGGGTCAACGCGAGCCCACCCTCGGGGATCGGGATCGCACTGTGCAGCAGGCCTTCGGCGGCAATGCTGCGGCATTCACCGCGATCAACCCGCTGGACCTGCTCAAATCGCGTCGGTACCCCGACTCGGCCGGTATTTTCGTCGTGGGCGCGGACGACAAGGATTACAAACCGGGTCAACAGGAGATGTACGACGCGGCGAAGGCCGCTGGAATGGATGTGCAGTACGTGGAAGTACCTGGCGGACACAGCTTCGCAGTCTGGTCGGAAGGCCTGCGTCGTGAACTCCCATGGCTGGCAACGAGAACAGGGCTGACTTCGTGAACGTGACCGAGCCGGAGCTCCCCGCGACAGCCACCTCGTCTTCTGGAGAGGCCACGGCAGGCGACGTCGCCGGACCTTCGTGGATATCGAAGCGCACCACGGCGTTGAAGTCCGGATCGTCCGCAGTGATGCGCCAGATTCGCAGATTGTGGTCGCTCATCGTGTTCGGAGCGGTCGGGGCCCCGGTCAGCTTCACGTTGCTTGCGATCGTGTGGTCGACCGGTATCGCTGCTGCCGTGTTCGACGATCGGGGTGAATACGACAAGTACTTTGCCGTGGGGATCATGCCGTTCGAGCGCTGGCACCTGTGGACGCCGCTGACCTCGGGGCTGACGGCACCGAACATCGCCGGTTGTGTGGTGGCGACTGTTGCAGTCCTGCTCGCTGCTACGCCCATCGAGCGCCGGATCGGGTCCCGTCGCTTCGCCATCGCCGCGTTCGTCACCCAGGTGGCCGGTTCGCTGTTCGGTCTCGGTCTTGCGGCTCTGGCCAAGACCTTCGACGCCGATTGGGGTTTCCGATTGCACGTCGGAACCGCTGTCGGCCCGACGACCTGGATCTTCGGCGTGGTGCTGGTGGCCACCTCGCGCATGGATACGTTGTGGCGGAGACGGATTCGCGTGGGCGTGCTGGCCCTGCTGGTGACGCTGGCCCTGTTCGGTGGGCACCTGCAGGATGTGATTCGACTGGCCGCCGCGGTCATCGGCCTGATCGTGGGTCCGTGGATCGTCGGCCGTTCGGCGCGTGGGCCTCGATTGGCGGGTACGCAACGTGAAGGCCGCGTGCTGGTTGCGCTCATCGTCGCTGCGAGTGCGTTGGGTCCCGTGCTGGCTGCCCTGAGCCCCAACGCTGTAGGTCCGTTCGCGGTTCTTCGTGATGTGGTTCGAGGAGTTCCGTACACGGCGGCCGAGGTACGTGAGATATGCGCGGATGCGACTACCGATCCGGTGGAATGCCGTCGCGGTCTGCTCGATCTCAGGCTCGGTGGCGTCGGTCCGACGATTTTGAGCATCATGCCCTCCCTGTTCCTGCTGGTGATCAGCGACGGCCTTCGGCGTGGCAGGCGTTTCGCTTGGGCGCTGGCTATGGTCTCCCAGCTGATCCTGCTCGCACTGTCGGTGGCCAACTTCGCAATTCGGTTCCTCGAGGCCGGCGACGACCAGTCGCTCTTCTACGGGCTCGAGTCGCCGACCGCGTATCGCACCGCGGTGCCGTTCCTGCTCCCACTGATCGTGCTTGTGGTTCTCCTGGTGACCCGCAAGTTCTTCGACGTATCGGCACCCTCGGGCACCTACCGGCGGTGGGCGGCGTCGGTGATCGGAGTCGGGGTGGGACTCGGCGCGGTCTACGCGATCGGTGGGTACCTCGCGCGCGGCGGCTTTGCCGATTCGCCGTCGTTCGGCGGTTTGCTGGCAGACTTTCCGCAGCGCCTGATTCCGCCGGTCTACCTGCAGTGGCTCGAACCCGCTCTGCTGCCGCAGAGCATTGCGACCACCTTGCTGTTCGAGTGGACCGGCGTGGTGTTCTGGTCGGTGGTCTGTGTTTTCGCTGCGAGCACCTTCCTGACCCCGGTGTACGGGACAGAGACCGACGCGACCGAACGTGCGCGCGGACTGCTCATGGCGAGCAGTGGTTCGGCACTGTCGTGGATGACGACCTGGCGCGGAAACAAGTACTGGTTCGGTCCCGACGGTCGCAGTTACGTCGCCTACCGCGTCATCTCGGGTGTAGCTCTGACCACCGGCGATCCAGTGGGTCCGCGAGAGTCGTTGCGGAACAACGTCGTCGACTTCGCCGAATTCGCGTCCGAGAACGGCTGGATACCGTGTTTCTACTCCGTCACTCCCGACGTTCGTCGCATCACCGATTCCCTCGGCTGGGGCGGAATTCAGGTGGGCGAGGAGACGGTGCTCGACCTGGACGGAATTGCCTTCACCGGCAAGCGTTTCCAAGACGTCCGGACGGCGCTGAACCGGGCCAAGAAGGCGGGTGTCGTAGCCGAATGGATTCGTTTCCCGTCTGCACCACTGGCCATCACAGATCAGATCACCGCGATTTCCGAGGAATGGGTTGCAGACAAGGGTATGCCCGAGATGGGGTTCACTCTGGGCGGTCTCGAAGAAGTCGACGACGAGAATGTTCGGTGCCTGATCGCGGTCGACGAGCATCGGACCGTGCACGGCGTGACCTCGTGGATGCCGGTGTACGAAGACGGCGTCATAGTCGGATGGACGCTCGACTTCATGCGTCGTCGATCCGAAGGCTTCCGGCCGACGATGGAATTTCTCATCGCTTCAGCTGCTCTGCTGCTCGAACAGGAGGGTGCCAGATTCCTCAGCTTGTCCGGCGCACCGCTGGCAAAGGTCGACGAAAAGCAACCCGAACATGTTTCCAGCGCCGAGCAGTCGACTCTGTCGGGACTGCTCGAACGGTTGCTCGACGTGCTCGGACGCACACTCGAACCGGTCTACGGATTCCGATCCCTACTGGCGTTCAAATCCAAGTTCCAGCCTCGCTACGAACCGATGCACATGACGTTCGCGGATCCGGCTGCTCTGCCCAGTATCGGTAACGCGATCGGTCGGGCCTACTTGCCTGACGTGTCGATCGGTCAGGGGTTCAAGCTGGTGCGCACCATGATCGAGCGTTGACGGCTGCCGAGCGGAGGTGGATCTGCCTGCGGGGAGTGGCAGTCCTAGGACCTGACGGGCCCCCCGACCGACCCGTAGACGTGCCGGGTCCCGATCGGGACGATGAGGGGTCGATCGGACATCGGGTCTTCGATCACGGCGGCCTCCAGGCCGAACACGTCGAGCAACAACTGCTCCGAGATGACATCCTGAGGTCGGCCGGAGGTGACGATCTGCCCCTGCTTCATGACGATCAACCGATCGCTGTAGCGAAGGGCCAGATTGAGATCGTGCAGCACCATCACAATCGTCCGGCCGAGCTCCGCGTGCAGGCGATCGACGAGATCGAGGACCTCGATGGAGTGTGCGAGATCGAGGTACGTCGTCGGCTCGTCCAGCAACAGGATGTCGGTGCCCTGGGCCAAGGCCATGGAGATCCACGCTCTTTGGCGCTGACCGCCCGAGAGTTCGTCGACGGGTCGGTCGGCGAGATCGCCTACTCCGGTCAACTCGAGTGCGTTCGCCACCTCGGCCTCATCGTCGGAGCTCCACTGCCTGATCCACGATTGGTGCGGATGACGACCACGTGAGACGAGGTCTGCGACGGTCAGACCTTCAGGGGCGGTCGGTGCCTGCGGCAGCATTCCGAGAGTTCGGGCAACTTCTTTGGTCTTCATCGAGGAGATCGCTCGGCCGTCGAGCATCACACTGCCGGCCTTGGGCTTGAGCAAGCGACCGAGCGAACGCAGGAGCGTGGACTTCCCGCAGCCGTTGGGTCCGATGACCGTGGTGATGACTCCGGTGTGAATTTCGAGGTCGAGATGCTCGACGATGGTGCGATCGCCGTAACCGAGGCTGAGGTCCTGCGCGATCAGACGCGAGGGGTGGCTGGTGGTCATACGGAAGCCTTTCGATTACTGCGCACGAGAAGGTACAGAAGGAACGGCCCGCCGAGGGCCGAAGTGACGATTCCGACCGGGAGTTCGACCGGCAGAATCGTTCGAGCGATCAGATCGCTCGCCACGACGAGCAATCCACCGAGTAGTGCCGACGCAATGATCGGCGGGCCAGGCGTTCGCAGGATTCGGAGTGCGATCTGCGGCGCTGCCAGCGCAACGAATCCGATGGGTCCGGCCGCGGCGGTCGCGATGGCGGCGAGTGCGACGGCAGCCAGGAGCATCATGGCCTGGCTGTGTTGCAGGCGTACTCCGAGCGATCGCGCGTTGTCGTCGCCCAGGCGTAACGCGCCGAGGGTGAACGTCGCGATGACGGTGCCACCGCCGACGAGTACGACGGCAACCGCGACGGGCCAGACCGACGCCCAGTTGGCACCGTTGAGCGAGCCGTTGAGCCAGACCTGAGCGCGTGAGACATCGTTGATGTCGGCGCTGATCAGTAGCCATCCGATGACGGCAGTGAGCATGGCGTTGACGGCAATTCCCACCAGAATGAGCCGGAAACCGTCCACACCTTTTCGCCAGGCGAGGGTGTAGATCGCGATTGCGGTGAGCACACCGCCGATCAGAGCCGCGAGCGGCAGGCCCAGAGTAGCGAGCAGACCGCTGAAGCTGCCGCCTCCGCCGAGCACGATCAATGCGACGGCTGCGGCACTGGAACCGGCGGTGATACCGAGGATGTCGGGGCTGGCGAGCGCGTTGCGGGAAATAGACTGGGTGATGGCCCCGGAGATACCGAGCGCGGCTCCGACGAGGAGGCCGGTGAGAGATCGAGGCAGCCGCAGATCCATGACGATGAACCGCTCGATCCGCGAGCCGCCCCCGAGGAGTACGTCGAGAACCTGCGCGATCGACAGTGGAAAGTCACCACGTCCGATGTTGATACACATGACCAGCACGAGGGCTGCCGCCAGCAGGACGGTGGCGATGACCATCAGCGGTCGTCGGACCAGAGAGATCGGGCCGAGTCGAAACGCGGGACGGGCGCGAACGAGGGCCTTGTCGGACGACGGCGGTGTGGCGTGCAGGTCGGTTGTCACAGGCCGACCAACTTCCGGCGCCGAACGAGAGCGATGAAGAACGGCGCGCCGATCAGGGCCAGAACGATGCCCACCTGGAGCTCACCCGGGCGTACGACGACCCGTCCGATCACGTCGGCGATCATGAGCATCACACCGCCCATGAGTCCTGCATAAGGGACGAGCCAACGGTAGTCGGGGCCGGTCACCGCACGGGCGATGTGCGGTACGACGAGGCCCACGAAGGCGATCGGCCCACATGCTGCGGTTGCTGCGCCGGTCAGCAGCGTAATGGCCAGAATCCCGACGGTACGGGTGACTGCAATATTCGTTCCCAGTGACCGTGCGACGTCCTCACCGAGGCTCATGACGTTCAGGCCTGGAGTGCTTGCAACCGCGATGAGGACGCCGATCACGAGGAACGGCAAGACCTGCCACAACACGTCGAGGCCGCGTCCGGCGACGGATCCGACCACCCAGAAGCGGTAGCCGTCCAGACTGGTCTGATCGAGCAGGACCACGGCATTGGTCATCGCCGAAAGGAAGAATGCGACTCCGGCACCGGCCAACGCGAGATTGACCGGGCTCGATCTGCCCGACCCGATCGACGACAATCCGAACACGACGACGCTCGCCACCGCCGAACCGGCGAACGCGAACCACAGGTACTGGCTCGGCGAGGTGAACCGGAACAGATAGATGGCCATCACGACGAAGAACGCCGCTCCCGAATTGAGGCCGAGCAGGCTGGCGTCGGCCAACGGGTTGCGGGTGTGGCCCTGAATGAGAGCGCCTGCGATGCCGAGCGCAATTCCGACGACCAGTGCGAGGACAGTGCGGGGAACGCGCAGCGTGCGCACGATGATGTCGGTGTCGGTGCCCGTCGAATTCAGCAGAGCGTGAGCTATCTCGGCGAAGGTCAGGGGCCGAGCGCCGATGGCAATGCTGGCGAGAATCCCGGCCACGAGAGCGGCGACGAGTACGGCCAGCCCCAGTAACCTTCGCCGCCGAATGGCAGCGACCGAACCGTCCTTGGGAATGGGTTCGAATCCTTCTGCGGCAGCGAACTTCTCGCGCACCACCTCCGAAGACGCAGAGCCGATCATGAACTGACGACGCAGCGCTCGACGGGCACCGATCGGGCCGTGCGTGGCGGTGTCTCGCAGCGTCAGCCCAAGCCATCGCCTGCCGGTGCTCTGGCCCTCGTTGCCGTCGCGGTACCCGCGGTTCCAGACGAAAAGAGCAAGCGCGACGCATGCCGCGATCGCGCCGAACACGAAGCGGTCCGCTTGGCCGCCGCCGTTGTCGTCGCGCAGTGCGTCGACTATCGACCATCCGACGAACAACGGGACCACAACGATCAGAGCGTCGATCGTGCCCGCTGCGATACATGCGCTCCGGGGCGGCGGGCCGTCGAGCACGTTCTCGGTCCCGTACTGCTCATCGGGAGACCGGCGAGTGCCGTCGGGGCCGAGTAGCGGAGCTGTGGTCACAGTGGTCGTGACTCCTCGCTGTATCGAAGGGACTTGTTTAGGTTACGGAACCCTTGCCTTTCGTGCGCGGCGAGGTAAGGGTAGCGGTACCTGATTCCTCAACTAATCTGGTTAGGCTAACCTATATAACAAGTCGGGGTGCGATGCATCCACCGCCACGAACTTCAAGGAGCGATCAGGTGTCAGTTGCAACGGCGGCATTCTCGAGTTGGGCCGATGTTCGTCGATTCTCGAATCGATCCGATGGGACGGCCCAGTTGGCCGAGTCGTGTGAGACCCTTCGCGCGCTCAACCCCGATTACCCGCGGATGTATGCCGTGGCTGCCATGGCCAACGAAGGTAAGCGCCGGTGGTGGCAACTGGCTGTCGGTCTCACGGACGGACGTGTCGAACGGATGTACAACCGGTCGCTCGAGGATCTGGATGCGCCGGAGGCCGCTGCGGTGCAGGTGGCCACGGCCTTGATCCACGCTGTGATCGGGCGAGTATCTGCGCTGTTGGTGTTGGAGGCCCGGGCGTGGGATCCCGGCATCGACAACATGTGGATCCACATGGACAGCGACGGTGGAATCGACTGGGCGGGTGTCGCATCGCCGATCCTGAGACTACTGCCGGAAGATCCCTCGGCGGGCCAGCCCGGCACGGTCACCCTTCCGTGCGAAGAAGCCCTGTTCGTCTGGACAGCGCACCGGTGCACGACGTCCTTGCGTGCGGTGCTCAGCGCGATATCCGAGCGCGCCCCGCTCGATGTGCGCGTCTTCTGGGCTCTGGTCGGAGACGCGATTCTCGGCGCTTCGACACACGTTCCCATCCTGGCGGCAGCCAGCGCGTCGGACGGGGCTCGTCGGGGACAGATGCTGCTGGACGCGATGGTCGATGCCGGCGCTCCGGTCCGGTCACGCGCCGGGGTTCCCGGACGGGCGAGACTCCGAGCGTTGTGACGCTCTTGCATCCCAACTAAGGTTTGCCTATGCTGACTACGTACCAACGGATCGCGCCGGAGTCCTGAGGGCTGCAGTGACTCCCGGTCCTTGCCACGGTGGGCCTCTCGTTCGTCACGAACGGGAGGCCCACCGATTTTCGTGGGTCGACCGTCGTGTAATTCTGATGGAAAGTCGGCTGCACATTCGGCCGAGATGTTTCGACGCAACCGGAGGCAGTGCAATGACGGACTCGAACGGCACCACGGAAGAGACGCCTTTCGACGCCTTGACGCCGGAACAGTTGACCGAGCTGTGTCACCGCGGATTCGACGGAGTCGTCGGTCTGAAATACCTCGAGGTGTCCGGCGACGACGTGCGCGCGGAGTGGGCAGTGACACCGCAGCTCCATCAACCCGCCGGAATCATGCACGGCGGCGTCCTGTGCGCGGTGGTCGAATCGGTGGCCAGCATCGCCGGCTCGGCCTGGTTCGGCTCGCGAGGACACGTGGTCGGCGTCAACAACAACACCGATTTCCTGCGCGCCACACGATCGGGAACCTTGACCGCACACGGACATCCGATTCATCGTGGACGCACCCAGCAGCTGTGGCAGGTGGACATCTCCGACGAGACCGGTCGCTTGGTAGCGCAGGGCAAAGTCCGGTTGGCAAATATCGAAAACACTGCACATCTGGGACAGTGATGCCCATGACGGGCCACAATCAGAATCCGGATTCACCGGTCACCGCGCTGACCTCCGACGCTGTCGATCGTCTCGAGTCACTCTTCGTACCCATCGACGAGGACTTGGCGCAGCACTATCCCGGGGACCGAATCGGCGGGCAGCCTTCCCACACCGTGTACGTCTCGGCGGCGGATGCCTCGGCGAATGTGCCCGCCGAATGGGGCACTGCAGCGTCGGCGATTCTGGACGCTCACCCCGAGGCATTTGCCGAACTCGACACTGCGAACGTTCTTCCGGTGGTTCGTGAGCGATTGAGCACGGCCCCCATCCAGGACCTCCGAATCGATTTCGAGGACGGCTACGGATGGCGTTCCGACGTCGTCGAGGACCGGCATGCAACCGCAGCGGGTGCAGCGTTGGCGGCGCTGGCGAAGGATTCCGACGGTCCTACCTGGTTGGGTATTCGCTCCAAAGGGCTTGCAGCACACGAGCGCAGGCGTGGAATTCGCACCCTCGAGCTCGTTCTCGACGGGGCCGGGGGAGTGCCCGACGGTTTTGTGTTCACTGTGCCCAAGCTGCGTGCTGTCGGTCAGGTGGATGCGGTGGTCGCGTTGTGCGAGGAGGTCGAGCGAGCGCACGGACTACCCGATCGCGCCCTGCGTTTCGAGTTGCAGATCGAGAGTCCCCAGGCGGTGATCGGGGCCGACGGTACGGCGACTCTCGCGCGGGCGATCACCCGTGCGGACGGTCGTTGCACGTCGTTGCATTACGGAACCTACGACTACAGCGCCGCATGTGGGATCACCTCTGCGCAGCAGTCGCTGGCACATCCGGTGGCGGACCACGCGAAGAATGTCATGCTGGTGGCAGCCGCGCAGACCGGAGTGTGGGTGTGTGACGGCTCGACCCAGGTTGTTCCTACCGGCAATCCGGAACAGGTCGCGGCGTCGGCGCGTCGGCATTTCGAGCTGGTGACGAGGTCTCTCGAACGCGGCTTCTACCAGGGGTGGGACATGCATCCCGGGCATCTGGTGACGCGATGGCTGGCCACTTTCGGTTTCTTCCGCCACGCTATGCCGGTCGCGGCTGCTCGACTCGGGGGTTACCTCGATCGTCAGGGCGGTGAGGTCATGGACGAGCCCGCCACCGCGCAGGCCTTGGCCGGCGTGCTGGTGCGTGGCCTCGACGCCGGTGCGTTCGGCCTCGCCGACGTGCAGGCAATTGCCTCGAGAATCGACCGAGACGTTCTGCGGGGACTGCTCGATCGGTCGGTGACCGTGCCCCTCGGGTGAGGCGCAGTGGCGCACTCCGCTGCCGGGTCGCCGCGCGCGTGTCAGAATTGCCGAGCACCATCACCGATCGGGACGGAGAACTCCAATGCGGTTGTCTCCGCACGAGCAGGATCGACTGCTCGTCAGCTATGCGGCCGAGCTCGCTCGGCGTCGTCGGGCTCGCGGACTGAAGCTCAATCACCCCGAGGCGATCGCGGTCATCACCGATCACCTTCTCGAGGGGGCCCGGGACGGCCGATCCGTTGCGGACCTGATGTCCTCGGGGCGCGAAATTCTCACCGCCGATGATGTGCTCGGTGGGGTTCCGGAGTTGCTTCCCGAGGTGATGGTCGAAGCTACTTTTCCCGACGGTACGAAGCTGATCACGGTGCACGAGCCCATCTCACCCAAGCGAGGTGACGGTCACCTGATTCCCGGCGAGATCATCACCGTCGCAGGGGACATCGAGATCAACGAGGGTGCCGAGGTGATCACGATGACCGTCGTGAACGGTGGAGATCGGCCGGTCCAGGTGGGCTCTCACGTGCACTTCCCACAGTCCAACGCCGCCCTGCAGTTCGATCGTGAAGGTGCACACGGCCATCGCCTCGACATTCCGGCGGGCACAGCGGTGCGTTTCGAGCCCGGCATCGAACAGACAGTTCGGCTCGTGCCCCTCGGTGGCACGCGCGAGGTCCACGGTTTGAGCATGACACCTCCCGGAAAGTTGGACAGCTGATGGCGCGTCTGAGCCGTAGTCGATACGCACAGTTGTTCGGCCCCACCACGGGTGATCGAATTCGATTGGCAGACACCGATCTGCTGATCGAGGTCACCGAGGACCGCAGCGGCGGACCGGGCAACGCGGGGGAGGAAGCGGTCTTCGGCGGGGGCAAGGTGATCCGCGAATCGATGGGTCAATCGCGTGCCACCCGCGCGGACGGAGCTCCCGACACGGTGATCACCGGGGTGGTTGTCGTCGACTATTGGGGAATCATCAAGGCCGACCTCGGTATTCGCGACGGGCGCATCGTGGCATTGGGCAAGGCCGGCAATCCCGACACCATGACCGGGGTTCATCCCGATCTCGTGATCGGACCCTCGACCGAGATCATCGCGGGCAACGGAAAGATCGTCACTGCCGGCGGCATCGACTGTCACGTCCATCTGATCTGTCCGCAGATCAAGGAAGAAGCTCTCGGCGGAGGTATCACCACCGTGATCGCCGGTGGCACCGGACCGGCCGAGGGGAGCAAGGCCACCACGGTCACCCCGGGGGCATGGCACCTGTCTCGGATGCTCGAATCTCTCGACGACTGGCCGATGAACATCGTGCTCCTCGGCAAGGGCAACACCGTCAACTCCGATTCCATGTGGGAGCAATTGCGTGCCGGCGCATCAGGATTCAAGTTGCACGAGGACTGGGGTTCGACGCCCGCTGCGATCGACGCGTGTTTGCGAGTGTGTGACGACGCCGGTGTGCAGGCCGCGCTCCACTCGGACACGCTGAACGAGGCCGGCTTCGTCGAGACCACTCTCGCGGCGATCGACGGCCGCGGAATTCACGCGTATCACACCGAAGGCGCGGGCGGCGGGCATGCACCCGACATCATCACCGTGGCTGCGCAAGGTCACGTGCTGCCGAGCTCGACCAACCCGACGCGTCCCCATACCGTCAACACCCTGGACGAACATCTCGACATGCTGATGGTGTGTCATCACCTCAGTCCGTCGATTCCCGAGGATCTGGCCTTCGCCGAGAGCCGTATTCGGCCGTCGACCATTGCGGCCGAGGATCTGCTGCACGACATGGGTGCGATCTCGATGATCGGCAGCGATGCGCAGGCAATGGGCCGGATCGGCGAGGTCGTTCTGCGCACCTGGCAGACGGCGCACGTGATGAAGTCTCGTCGGGGCTTCCTGTCCGGAGACAACGGGGCCGACAACAACCGCGTCATGCGGTACGTCGCCAAGTACACGATCTGCCCGGCCGTGGCCCACGGGCTGGACGATGAGATCGGTTCGATCGAGCCGGGGAAATTGGCCGATCTGGTTCTGTGGGACCCGGCGTTCTTCGGCGTCCGTCCGCACATGGTCATCAAGGGCGGAATGATCGCCTGGGCGGCCATGGGCGATGCCAACGCGTCCATTCCGACACCGCAACCCGAGCTTCCGCGACCGATGTTCGGAGCCTCGCCCAAAGCAGCTGCAGCCACCTCGCTGCATTTCGTCGCTCCCCAGGCAATCGAAGATGGACTCGCCGGCCGCCTGAACTGCGATCGCCGGCTCGTGCCGGTCAAGAACGTCCGCAGCATCAGGAAGTCCGACATGGCTCTCAACGACGCGATGCCCGACATTCAGGTGGATCCGGACACGTTCACGGTGCGCATCGACGGCGACGTGTGGAAAGAACAGCCGGCAACCGAACTGCCGATGGCGCAGCGATACTTTCTCTTCTGATGACGGCTGCTCGTCTGCAGGTGACAACGCTTCTCTCGCTTGCCGATTCACGGCTGCCCACCGGTGGACACGTGCATTCCGGTGGAGTGGAGGAGGCGATCGCCTCGGGTTTCGTCCGAGATATCGCGACACTCGAGGCTTTCTTGCGACGTCGTATCAAGACCTCCGGTGCCACCATGGCGTCGGTGGCCGCAGCGATCGTCCACGGCTCGCTCGGCACGGCGGACGCCGACGCCGAGTGCGACGCTCGGACGCCGTCCCCGGCGGCCAGGTCCGCGTCACGCGCACAGGGTCGCGGTCTGCTTCGATTGGCCAAATCGGCGTGGCCGCTTCATGATTGGACATCGATCGGCCGTAAGCCGCACCTCCCCGTGGCTGCAGGCCATGTGGGGCTCGCGTGCGGGCTGTCGGTTGCCGACACAGCGGCCGTGCAGGTGTACATCACCATGACCGGTTCGGCGATCGCGGCGCAGCGTCTGCTGGCGCTCGATCCGGCCGAGGTTGCCGCATGCACCATCCGCCTGGGCGACTTCTGTGACGATGTGACCGCCTCGGTGTGCGAGTGCCTACCCGAGCTGATGGAGTTGTCGGATCCGTTGCTGGACATGTTCGCCGAAGCCCACGCCGTCCGCGATCGTCCGTTGTTCGTATCCTGAAAATTGCGATCCACTGATTCGCCCGACTGTTCTCGAACGACAAAGGAGATGTCATGCCCCCGCACCTGATCGACGGTGAGCCCCACGACCACGGACTGGATCGCCCCAAACGCGCCCGGGGGGCAGGGGAGGCGCTGCGAGTGGGAATCGGTGGACCGGTCGGTTCCGGGAAGACCGCTCTGGTGGCTGCCCTGTGCCGCCAGCTGCGCGACGAGCTGTCGCTTGCCGTTCTGACCAACGACATCTACACCACCGAGGACGCGGACTTCCTGCGTCGGCATGCGGTGCTGCCGGACGAGCGCATTACGGCCGTTCAGACAGGTGGGTGCCCGCACACTGCAATTCGTGACGACATCACCGCCAATCTCGACGCCATCGACGACCTGATCGAGAACAATCCGCCTCTGGACCTCATTCTGGTCGAGTCGGGTGGAGACAATCTCACCGCGACGTTCTCGTCCGGTCTGATCGATGTACAGATCTTCGTCGTCGACGTCGCGGGCGGCGACAAGGTGCCGCGCAAGGGTGGTCCGGGTGTCACGTTCTCCGATCTGTTGGTCGTCAACAAGACAGATCTGGCTCCGTACGTCGGGGCCGATCTGAGTGTGATGGAGCGCGATGCGGCACAGGTGCGCGAGGGCCGACCGACTGCGCTGATCTCACTCACCGACGATCCGGCCGCGACCACGGTACTCGCGTGGATTCGCGAGCAGCTGAAGGTCATTGCCGACGCCGACGCACATGCCCACACGCACTGAGCGTCGATGCACACCGAGCTCTGCATCGATGCGAGCCCGCATCGCAGCCCACGCATCACCTCGGTCGGCGGACTTGCCGGACGGCAGACGGGGCCGGATACGGTCCACCTGATCGGAACCGCCGCAACGCCACTCGGTGGTGACACGATCACCGTCAGAATTTTTGTGGCGGCCGGCGCGCACCTGGAGGTCCGCAGCGTCGCGGCGTCATTGGCGATGCCCGGTGGGCAGCAGCGTCATTCGTCGGCGCAGTGGCACGTCGAGGTCGGTGCGGGTGCGTCTTTGATCTTCGATCCCGAGCCGATGGTCGTTGTCTCGGACGCATCGCATTCGGTGGTCAATACTATTGCGCTGCAGCCGGATTCGACGCTGTGGTTGCGCGAGCGGACGCAGATCGGGCGTTTCGAGGAGGCGTCGGGCAAGTGGACCAGTGCGATGCGTTGCGACGTCGGAGACAGTCCGTTGTTGCGCCACCGAGTGGAGCTGGGCGACGGATCGGTGTCGCACGACGCGTTGTCGGCTCCGCTGTCGATGGCCAGTACGTTGCAATACCCCGATGCTCGCGCGTCCGAAGTCGATCTACGCGGCGGAACCGTTCGGTTGGCCCTGGCAGGAGGCGGCTCGCTGACTACCTCGGTGGGCCGCCGCCTACCGGCCGCTGGACCGGATCAGTGAGTTCGCGGCTCGCGAAACGACAACGCACCGGCGGCGGTTTTCGCCGGCCGGTGCGTATCGCCGATAGTTGTGGTTCAGCTCGCTGTCAGCCTGCTGCCTCTTCGCGTTGCTGCTCCAACTCTGCGGTGCGCTTGTTCACGTCACCGGCGCGTTCGATCGAGTTGAGTTGCTCGATGGCCAGCCTCGCGAACACCTGCTGCTCGGTCGACGCCATCTGAGCGCGACCGCGGCCGAGGAAGGTCACGAACCAGGAGATGACGGTGGTGATTCGACTGCGGTAGCCCACGAGGTAGTAGAGGTGCAGCGCAAGCCACATCAGCCACGCGATGAATCCACCGAACTCGAGCTTCCCGACCTTGGCCACCGCGTTGAAGCGCGAGACCGTTGCCATCGAACCCTTGTCGAAGTACTTGAACGGGGCCCGCTGGGCGGGATCGTCCTGGCCCTTGACCGACGCCTTGATCAGTTTGGCCGCGTAGGTCGCTCCCTGAATGGCACCCTGCGCCATGCCCGGCACATCCTTGACCGACATCAGGTCGCCGATCACGAACACGTTCGGATGGCCCTTGACGGTGAGATCCGGTTCGACCAGCACGCGTCCGGCGCGATCGGTTTCCGATCCGGATTGGTCGGCGAGCTGCTTGCCGAGGGGACTGCCCTGCACGCCTGCAGACCAGACCTTGCACTGCGACTCGATGCGACGCGTCGTGCCGTCCTTCTCCTTGACGGTCAAGCCGTCATTGTCGACGTCGGTGACCATCGCGTTGAGCTGGATTTCGACGCCGAGCTTCTCGAGCCGCTCGGCGGCCTTGCGGCCGAGCTTCTCGCCCATCGGCGGCAGCACGGCGGGCGCGGCGTCGAGCAGGATGACGCGGGCGTCGCGAGGATCGATGTTGCGGAATGCTCCGTCGAGCGTCCGGTCCGCAAGCTCTGCGATCTGCCCGGCCAATTCGACGCCGGTAGGGCCTGCCCCGACGACGACGAAGGTCATGAGGCGGTCTTTCTCCTCTTGATCGTCGGAGAGTTCCGCCTGCTCGAACGCACCGAGGATGCGTCCGCGGAGTTCGAGTGCGTCGTCGATGGTCTTCATGCCGGGCGCGAACTCGGCGAAGTGATCGTTGCCGAAGTAGGACTGCTGTGCTCCGGCCGCGACGATCAGGCTGTCGAAGGGAGTGACGGTGATGCGCTCGAGCAACTTGGACGTCACCGTCTTGGCTTCGAGGTCGATGTTCAACACGTCGCCCAGCAACACCTCGGCGTTCTTCTGCTTGCGGAGAATGACGCGGGTGGTCGGAGCGATCTCGCCGACGGACAGAATGCCCGTCGCGACCTGGTAGAGGAGCGGCTGAAAGAGGTGGTGCGTCGTCTTGGCGACGAGGGTGATGTCGACGTCGGCCTTCTTGAGCGCCTTGACGCCGAACAGACCTCCGAACCCGGAACCGATGACGACGACACGATGACGCTTCGATTCGACCGGTTGGATGCTCATTACCTGCTCCCTAGACGTTGAGATGTAAGCACAACGGTAGCCGCCATCCTTCGCGGCGTCTCGGCGAGGTGGCTGTACCGGTACAGAGCCGGGAGCGCAGCGGAAACTAGCGGCTGCCTACCGCGCGCTTCGCCAGTTCCACGGTCGCAGCCCGCAATTCTCCGGCAGAGTCGATCGGAGTCGCGTAGCCGACTCTGGTGTAGGCGACTCCGCGCGGCGTGAGCACCTTCAGATCGAGTCCGTAGCGGTCGGCGGCGGTGCACTCGGCGGACGTGGCATCGGGATAGCCACCCAGTTCGCGGGCCATTGCCATCAGAGACGTCGAGTGGTCTGCGTTGAGGTGCTCGATCGCGTATGCGGACGTGGGCGATACCGGATCGGGTGCGGCCTCGGCGTAGTCCTCGGCAGTTGCCGAATCCATGCGCCCGTATCCGCCGACCCACCGGACCCGATGCACCCGCATGACCCACAGCGTGAAGTCGCTGTAGTCGAGGTAGTACTTCGCCGCGGGCACTCCCGCGAGATGCGCCTCGCGGGCCGCCGCCAGCTCGTCTCCCTCGGGCCGTTCGACCACGCCGGCGAGAGTAATTCGGCCCGACGCCAACGGATCGGTTTGCGATTGCGGCGCCACGATCGACAGGCTCGCGCGCTGATCGCCGGCAAGGTTGCGCCCGTGCTCGGCCATCCGCGAGACACACAGAACCGGAGCGCCGCCGTGCAATCCGTACGTGACGAACGATGCCCAGGGATCGCCGTCAGTGGTCAGGCTCGCAAGGGTCGCAATGTTGGTGGATGCGGCGATCGTGCGCGCCTCCTCGGCCGCCGAGGGACGACGGTCGGTGACCACGGGAGCCAGGGGAGGGGGAACGGACGGAGCGTCACCGGGGTCGCCGTGATCGAGAGCCATGCGCGAGAGTCTACGTTCGACCACTGATCGTTCGGTGCGGTCCGCAGCTATCAGCTCTGGACGTATGCGGCCAGGTGTT
The DNA here is from genome assembly GCF_059489205.1 of Rhodococcoides sp. S146-33. Taxonomy (NCBI): domain Bacteria; kingdom Bacillati; phylum Actinomycetota; class Actinomycetes; order Mycobacteriales; family Nocardiaceae; genus Rhodococcoides; species Rhodococcoides sp. S146-33. The sequence goes on along the minus strand of NZ_JCAJWY010000002.1, from coordinate 1,456,276 downwards.
GCGCGGTGAGGGTAGAACCGTCCGCCACCAGATCGGACGGCGTTCCCTCGAACACGACGAGTCCGCCGTCGTGTCCGGCACCGGGTCCCAGATCGATGATCCAGTCGGCGTGTGCCATCACGGCCTGGTGATGTTCGATCACGATCACCGATTTGCCGGAGTCGACCAGTCTGTCGAGTAGTCCGAGCAGCTTGTCGACATCGGCGAGATGCAGTCCGGTGGTGGGTTCGTCGAGGACGTAGACCCCGCCCTTGCCTGCCATGTGCGTGGCGAGCTTGAGGCGCTGGCGTTCGCCGCCCGAGAGCGTCGTCAGCGGCTGTCCTATCTTTAGATAGCCGAGCCCGACGTCGTTCAAGCGCTGCAGAATCTTGTGCGCTGGGAGCAGTTTGGCTGCGCCGTCCGAGAAGAACTCCTCGGCCTCCGCGACCGACATGGACAACACCTCGTCGATGTTGCGACCGCCGAAGTGGTACTCGAGTACCGAAGCTTGGAACCGCTTGCCCTCGCACACCTCGCACGTCGTGGCCACCCCGGCCATCATCGCGAGGTCGCTGTAGATGACGCCTGCTCCGTTGCACGTCGGACAGGCACCTTCGGAGTTGGAACTGAACAGCGCTGGCTTGAGGGCATTCTCCTTGGCGAAGGCCTTCCGTATCGGTTCCAGCAAGCCGGTGTACGTCGCGGGGTTGCTTCGTCGTGAACCACGGATCGCACCCTGGTCAACCGACACCACATCGTCCGTGCCAGACAGAGACCCGTGAATCAGCGAGCTCTTGCCCGAGCCTGCGACGCCGGTGACGACGACCAGCACACCGAGTGGAACGTCGACGTCGACGTCACGCAGATTGTGAGAGTTCGCGCCGCGAATTTCGAGTACTTCCGAGAACTCACGCACCGATTGCTTGAGTGACGCTCGATCGTCGAAATGGTGCCCGGTGACAGTGTCGCTGTGTCGGAGTTCGTCGACGGTACCCTCGAAGCACACGTGCCCGCCTGCACTGCCGGCCCCGGGACCCAGATCTACGACGTGATCTGCGATGGAGATCGTCTCGGGCTTGTGCTCGACGACCAGCACCGTATTTCCCTTGTCTCGCAACTGCAGCAGTAGGTTGTTCATACGTTCGATGTCGTGAGGGTGCAAGCCGGTCGTGGGCTCGTCGAACACGTACGTGACGTCGGTCAGTGAGGAGCCGAGGTGGCGAATCATCTTGGTGCGCTGAGCTTCTCCGCCCGACAATGTTCCCGAGGGGCGATCCAGGCTCAGATAGCCCAGGCCGATCTCCACGAACGAGTCAAGAGTCTCGCTCAGCGTCGTCAAGAGCGGTGCCACCGACGGTTCCTTCAGGCCTGCGACCCAGGTGGCCAGATCGCTGATCTGCATCGAACAGGCATCGGCGATGTTGATGCCCTTGATCTTCGAGGATCGAGCGCCCTCGTTGAGTCGGGTGCCGTTGCAGTCCGGACACGTGGTGAAGGTGATCGCGCGTTCGACGAAGGCGCGTATGTGCGGCTGCATGGCGTCGACGTCCTTGGACAAGAACGACTTCTGAATCTGAGGTACGAGTCCCGAGTAGGTGAGGTTGATGCCCTCGACCTTGATCTTCGTGGGCTCGCGGTAGAGCAGATCGTCGAGTTCCTTCTTCGTGTACTTCGAGATGGGCTTGTCCGGGTCGAAGTACCCGCAGCCGCGGAAGATTCGGCCGTACCAACCTTCCATGCTGTAGCCGGGGATCGTGATCGCGCTCTCGTTGAGGGACTTGCTCGCGTCGTACAGGGCAGTGAGATCGAAGTCGCTGACCGAGCCCCGTCCCTCGCAGCGTGGGCACATGCCGCCGGTGACCGAGAAGGACTTCTTCTCGGTGGTCTGACGGCCACCCTTGTCCACTTTGTAGGCTCCCGCTCCGGAGACCGATGCCACGTTGAACGAAAAGGCCTGTGCCGAACCGATATACGGCTTGCCGATGCGGCTGAACAGAATTCTGAGCATGGCATTGGCATCGGTGGCGGTACCGACGGTGGAGTGAGGATTGGCACCCATTCGCTGCTGATCGACGATGATGGCGGTGGTGAGCCCGTCCATGACGTCGACGTCGGGTCGAGCAAGCGTCGGCATGAATCCCTGGACGAAGGCGCTGTAGGTCTCGTTGATCATCCGCTGTGATTCCGCGGCGATGGTGCTGAAGACCAGTGAGCTCTTGCCCGATCCCGACACACCGGTGAACACGGTGAGGCGTCGCTTGGGTAGGTCGACACTGATGTCCTGGAGATTGTTCTGCCGCGCGCCCTGCACACGAATCAGATCGTGGCTGTCGGCAGCGTGCGTTTCGGAGACCTGCGTGACCTTCTTCGTCGCCATGAGCAGTCAGGCTAGTCGTACCGGGACGCCCACGCTTCTCGATTCCTGATCGATTCCGGTGCCGCACAGCGCCTCGTCCAATCGCCTCAGCTCCGTTGCAGATGACTCGAGGAGTGGACGACGGACGGATGCGTTGGGCAGAACACCGATCCTGACCAGCGCCGCCTTGGCCATGATGGCACCTTGGGTAGTGCGCATGACGGCGTCGGTCAGCGGCAACAGACACCGCTGTATAGCATTCGCCAGATCCAGGTCGCCGGTTCGGACGGCATCGATCATCCGCGCGTACCGGGCGGCCACGACGTTTCCGGTGACGCTCACCAAACCCGTTGCGCCACAGCAGAGATAGGGCAGGGCAAGCTCGTCGATTCCGCAGTAGTAGGCAAGATCCGTCGAAGCCATGACGGTCATGGCTTCGTAGAGATCACCCTTTGCGTCTTTGACGGCTTTGATCGCGGGGTGCCGGGACAGTTCGATCAACGTCGCCTGCTCGATCGTGACACCTGTGCGCGCCGGAACGTCGTACACCATGACGGGAAGCCCACCGGCCTCCGCGATGTCGACGATGTGTGTCGCGATTCCTGCCTGGGTGGGGCGCGAATAATGGGGTGCGCTGATCAGAAGTGCGTCGGCCCCGGCCGCCGCAGCGGACCGAGCCATGTCCATCCCCGCTGCAGTGTCGTTGGTACCGACTCCGGCGATCACCCGAAAGGCATGGTTCGAGTGCTCTCGGGCCTGCGTGATCAGCCCCGACATCTCGTGAGCGGTCAGAGTGGGTGCTTCACCGGTGGTGCCGCCGACGACGACTCCGTCGCATCCGGTCGACAGCAGGTACACGAGCAGTGCATCGACGCCGGAGCGATCGATACTTCCGTCCGGCTGCATGGGCGTCACCATGGCGACGACATTGGTACCGAAAATCGACGGGGAAGAAGGCGCGGTGGTGGTCACCAGGTGAGTGTGGTCTGTCCGACACCTACGGTCCAGCGATGGATTATCGGCAATATTGCGTAGTGTTGCTTCATGATCGATGTGAGTGCCCTTCACGCCCTGCGGGCGGTAGCTGCTCTCGGCACTCTTGCCAGAGCGGCCGACGAACTCGGGTACACCTCGTCGGCGATTTCCCAGCAGATAAAACGACTCGAACGGCAGATCGGGACATCGGTTCTGGCGCAGGCCGGCCGAGGCGTCGTACTCACCCCGGCCGGCCGAGCGGTGGTCGATTCCGCAGACGATGTATTCCAGGCCTTGGAGCGCTGCGTGGAATCGGCACGCTCCGCGGATGAGGGCGTCGCTCGTGGAGTCGTTCGCCTCGTCGGATTCTCGACCGCCCTTCGCGGTCTGGTGGCACCTGCGCTGAGCAACCTGTACCGGCGGTATCCCAACCTGACCGTCCATATAAGTGAGGAAGATCCCGATCGCGCCCTGCACAGCGTCCACGCCGGTGCCGCGGATTTGGCGCTGGTGCACGACGCCGATGGCGTACCAGCGGCCGCACCGCCCTCGATCGTCCGGCGACCGATCCACACCGATCACGGCGATGTGATCATGAATCGGAGCCACCCACTTGCAGGGCTCGGGCGTGCACCGACCCATGCCGACCTCGCCCGCTACCCATGGGTGACCAGCCCAGCGGGAACCGTGTGTCATCAATGGTTTCGTCGGTTGTTCGCCGAGACGCCCACCGAGGTCGATGTCCGCCATCTCGTCGACGACTTCTCCACCCAGCTGGCACTGGTCGAAGGGGACGATGTTCTTGCGCTCGTTCCTCGTCTCGCCCGTCCGGTCCTCACTGCCGGCCTCGTTGCAATTCCACCTGCACGCATTCCCACGCGTGAGGTGCACGCCGCCTGGAGGCGTAGCGCGGACGCGAGCCCGGCAATTCACGCGGTGCTCGACGTGCTGCAACCGGCCTCGGGTCGTTAGGTCAGAACGACCAGCTGTCCCGTTGCCCGCGTCATTGCCACATACCGGTCGACGGCACCGGCGATTCCGTAACCGAACGAATCCGGGTCGACGAGAACAACCAAGTCGAATTCGAGTCCCTTGGTCAGTTCCGGTGTCAGTGAGCGTATACGTCCAGAACCTGAGAACGCAGGATCGCCTATGACACAACCGATTCCGTTGGCGTTCGACACCATCCACCGTTCCAAGATCGACAACAGATCTGCTGAGGTGCCGTACTCGACAGGCACACCGCTGCTGCGGATCGATACCGGGACATTGGCGTCCGGCAACACCGCGCGGATCACCGGCTCGGCCACGGCCATCACTTCTCGCGGCGTGCGGTAGTTGACGCTCAGGGTGGCAATGTCGATCCGGTCGATCCCCACTCGTCCGAGCCGTTCGAGCCAGGATTCGGAGAATCCCCGACGCGACTGCGCACGGTCTCCGACAACCGTGACGCTTCCCGAAGGACTGCGTCGCCGGACCATCTGCCATTGTGCGTCGGTCAGCTCCTGCGCCTCGTCGACGACGATATGCGCGAACGGACCGGCCAGTGGGTCGATGGGGACGTCCTCGAACCCGGCCCGATCGACGAGCGCATCGCGAATCCCGTCCTGGCGGAACTGTGCAGCCATCATCTCGTCGTCGTCGGCCGCCATGAGTTCGTCCACGACGCGATCCATCCGCGTCCGCTCGACTGCCGACGCTGCCTCGCGGCGTTGCGTGCGACGCGCGTACTCGGGATCTCCGAGCCGCATGCGCGCGGCATCGAGCAATGGTAGATCGGCAAGTGTCCATCGTGTCGGATCGGTTCGTTGGAGCGCACGCACCTGCTCGCCACTGAGCCAGGGTGCACATCGACGGAGATATGCCGGCACGCTCCACAAGTCGGCCACCAGGTCGGCAGCATCAATTATTGTCCAGGATCTTTCGAGAGTCCGACGTAGATACTTGTTGCGCTGCAAAGACTGTCGTACTTCGTGGGTGGACTCCTCACCGCTGTATCGCTCCGCGAGAATGGTGAGGAGTAGGTCCCAGATCTGTTCACGGGCCTCGTTGTGCGGAGTACCGGGCTCGGCTGCCCCGAAGGCTTCGATCCAATCGTCCGGGGTGAGTTTCAGATCGGCCCATTCTGTTTCCACGATCATGTTCTGGGTGGGCGGTTGCTCGTAGAACGCGACGGCTGCCTCTATTGCGTCGACCATACCGAGGGTGGACTTGAGTTGCACCACAACGGGATCGGCCTCCTCTGCTGCGTTCGTTCCTTCCGTAACGAGGTCGCGGAGGGTGCAGGTGTGTACCCCGTCTTCACCGAGACTCGGCAGGACGTCGGAGACATAGGCGAGGTACGGCTCGTGCGGGCCGACGAACAACACTCCGCCCCGGTTGTGGCCGACACGAGAATCCGCGTAGAGGAGATAGGCCGTACGGTGAAGAGCAACAACCGTTTTGCCGGTTCCCGGCCCACCGTCGACGACGAGAGCTCCGTGCGCATCGGCTCGAATGATCGCGTCTTGATCTGCTTGCACGGTGCCGAGCACGTCTCGCATCCGTGCCGACCTATCGGCACCCAAGGTGGCGATGAATGCCGACTGATCGTCGAGCGCCGCATCGGTTTCGAGCTCCGTCGAGTCGAACACCTCGTCCCAGTAATCGGTGATGAGGCCGTTCGTCCATCGGTAGCGTCGGCGACTCGCGAGCCCCATGGGGTTCGCGTGGGTCGCACCGAAAAAGGGCTCGGCAGCGGGGGAGCGCCAGTCCGTCAGAAGTTGCTCACCCGAGTTCCCCAACAGTCCGAGGCGCCCGATGTACACCGGCTCGTCGGAGCCGGAGGGGACCATTCGTCCCAGGCACAGGTCGATGCCGTATCGACGGAGGGAACGCAGTCGTCCGTTCAATCTGTGGATCTCGAAGTCACGCTCCATCACCTCTTGTCCCATCCGGCCCGACGACTTCTGGATGGTGTTCAGGCGATCCGCCGTGTCGGTTCGAGACGTCTCGATACTCGAACGGATTGCCGAAAAGTGTTGCTGGTCATGACCGGTCAATTCTGGATCGCGCTTGCGGGCAAGAGCTTTTGGCAAGTCGAAGACGGGTGGGTATTCAGGTTTCACAGGACTCCGATCGGCTGATTCGCTACTACAGCGAGCCATTCTGAGCCCTGTACGGGGTCTTGCCGCAAGACCGGGGGTGCGCTATACATTGAAAGGGGAAGAGGTAATCGTCGCCTTCCCAATCCATCGCCTCAAGAATCGGCGAGCAGCAGATCTGCGATTGCGCCGGCGTCGACCGGTCGTCCCAACAGGAAACCTTGTGCGAAATCGCATCCCGCGGCGGCCAACGCCTCGAGTTGGTCTTCGGTCTCGACCCCTTCTCCGACGACGGTTACATCGAACGCCCGGGCGAGCGCGACGATAGCCGAGATGATGGCGCAGGCGCGGGGGGCCGGCAGTCGGGCGATGTACGACCGGTCGATCTTGAAACTCTCGAACATGGGATAGCGGTCGAGATACGACATGGAGCTGTGTCCCTTCCCCATGTCGTCGAGCAGCAGAGTGACACCCATCGAGTGCAGCGTGGAGACGGTGTCGGCGACGCGTTCGGTGTCTGCGACCCAGACGGTTTCGGTGACTTCCAAGCCGAGGGCGAAAGCGGGAAGTCCCGTGTCTGCCAGGACAGATGCAACCTCTTTCGGGAAGTTTGGATCGCGCAGTTGGAGTGCGCTGACATTGACGCGAACGACGATGTCCGAGAACGCTCGCCACCGTGCCGCAGCCGCGGCTGCGGTTCGGAGTGCCCAGGTGCCCAATGGTGTTGCAAGGCCGGTTCTCTCGGCGACACCGACGAATTCGCTGGGTTCGATCGGTCCGAGGAGGTGGTGATTCCAGCGGGCGAGTGCCTCGACCGCAACGATCTTCCGAGTCGCGATCTCCACCAGCGGTTGAAAGGCCAGCGTGAGTTCGTTCGCTTTCAGGGCTGCCCTGAGATCTATCGAGAGCGATCTGATGCGATCGGCGTCGTACAGATCGGTTGGATCGAAGACGGCATGGCCGCCGGTACCGCTGTCTTTTGCGCGGTACATGGCAAGGTCCGCCCGGTGAATGAGCTCCTGTCGCGTCGAATCTCGGTCGGAGACAGCTATGCCGATACTCGCGCTGAGCGGGATCGGAACGTCGACGGCAGAAAACGGCACCGCGATCGACGTAGAGATGTGCCGCGCGAGTTCTTCCGCATGCTCGACGCTGTCCACGCCCTCACAGACAATCAGGAATTCGTCTCCGCCCAGGCGGGCGACGGTGTCGGCTTCGCGGATTGCCGAGCCCAGTCGGTCGACGAATGCGACCAGCGCGCGGTCGCCTGCGTCGTGGCCCAGGCTGTCGTTGATGATCTTGAAGTCGTCGATATCGAGCAACAACAGCGCGACGGTGCCGACCTGTCGACGGGCGCGGGCAAGCGCAGCGTCGATTACGTCGTAGGCCAGCGTGCGGTTCGGTAGACCGGTGAGGTCGTCGTGGGTACTGCGTCGTCTCAGCTGGTGTTCCAGATCGATTCTTCGAACCGCCGCGGACACGATCCCGGCGACGGAACCGAGAAACGACACTTCCTCGTCGCGGTAGAGGCGGTCCTCCACGCTGTGGATCGAGAGCACTCCGCACGCGTCGCCGGTGACGTCGAAGATCGGAACTGCCACTCCGCTGCGGAGTCCGAAAGCAGCCATCGTCTCGGTACGAAAACGAGTCTCCATTGTGCGGTCGTTGCACACAGCGGGCTCGGAGCTCGCCAGGACGTATCCCATCAACGAACCGTCTCCGGCTGGAACGTCACGCCGTTTGCCGAGTACACCGCTTGCGGCGTCCATGGTCAGATAAGGATCGTCGGGTTGTTCGAGATGGGCGATTGCCGAATTTCCGACACCGATCAGGGTTGCTGCGGTGTCGGTGGCGGCAGTGAGCAGTGTCGGTAGGTCGGCGATGACGGCGAATCTGCTGAGCTCGGCCAGAGCCTTCTGCTCGCGGGCATGCCGACCCGCGACGAGTGCATCAGCGGCCATCCGAGCGTTGCGCTGTTCGACAGTGTGACGATGGCGAATGGTGGAGGCAACCAAGTCGGGTCCACCGTCGTCGGATTCGATCGAATAAGCGGTGACCATCACCGGAATTTCGGCACCGGTCACCTGATGGAGTAATTCGCAGTATCCTTCCCACTTTCCGTCGGCGCGCAGACCGGCACCGATATCCGCCGCGAGATCGAGCGCACCTGGGGTGAGGAATTCGAGAGCAGTCAACTCCATGGCCGCGGAAAGGCTCGTCGATCCGATCAGTTCCAAGCCGGTAGGATTGATGTACAGGATCTTTCCCGAGAAGTCGGACAGGGAAACGAAGTCGGGAAATCGATCGAGAAACGACCGAAGGCTCACCGGATCACCCGTGAGATCGTTCACCGGTCCTCCGATCCACCTCGCTCGTCATCCGAGCGGCACCGGGCCAATGCTATTCGGCGGGTGCAATCGATGTGCACGATTGCTACGACGAAGCGTGTGTACTGGGTCTACGTCGTCGTTCGAGGCCGTCGAGCGACGAAGATCGCGACATTCCCCACCATCGTCACCTCCGCGTACTCGAATTTGTCGGACAGGAGCCGACGAAGACCGGGCAGATCGTCTCGGCTGTTTCCGAACGCGCCAATCTTGTTGTAAACGAACATCAGCGCAGTGCCGAGGACGGTGAAGCGCTGGTCGACACCGATCACGGTCGATCCGAACAAGACCCCCTCCGGCTCGAGTATCCGTGCAAGGTTCGTCAGGGCGACCGCCTTGGTGGACCAGTCGCCGGGGAGGCAGTGCAGGACGTAATTGATCGACACCGAGTCGAATTTGTCGACACCCTCGTCCAGTGGCACAAGAACGTCGCGCTGGATCTGCGTGGCAGCGACATCGAGTCGGGAGGCCGTGTGTGTGAGCGAATTGGCGTTGAGATCGAGGAGGGTGAGGTCGATATCGGTGGGTAGGTCGAGGTTCGCGAGGGCCCAGCCGGATCCAGGGCCGACCTCCAGGTGACGGTGGCCGATGTGCTGACGATAGAGATCGACGAAATTTTCTCTGTTGCAACGCCATCCGTAACTGTTCGAGATTCTGATAACCCACAGGTCGTACACGTTCAGAAACAGTCTGGTGTACGGGGCGGCACCGGCTCGGGTGGATAGCGCTGTCATGTGGTCGGTTACCTTCCAGAACATCCGGGAATTACGGACTGCCACCACACCACAGCGGTGACGTCGGCGCGAACTCGATGGATGGAGCTTCCTCGCAACATCGCCAACGCGGCACGGAGTATCACACGCGTTGCGGGGCGCGATGGGAACAGTTCAGACTGAAGCAATCATGACGAACGACGACTTGCGCGCGAAGCCGCGCACAGCGAGGGCGAGACGGATTGCACCACTCGAGGCAGCGGTCGAACTAACGTCCAGCGGTGTGCCTGTATCCGAGCGGGACTTCTTCATCGAAGAGTTCCGCGGGGTCACCATCGTGGTCGCGCTACCCGTTGTCAGCGCCGCTGGTCTGGACGCGGTCAGCCGCACGGTGAGCCAGTTCGGTACGGGGGATACGCGATTCATATTTGTCGTTCCGTCCGACCATGTTTCGGAAACCACTACTGCGGTAGGTGGTCTGACCATGGACGGTTCGACGGCGTGGACCGGCGAGGCGGTGGCCCGTCTGTGGCTCGCCATCGCGGACTCGGAATGCGTCGTGATCGGGACCGAGGCTTCCGACGTCGCACGCACAGCCGGGTCGGTAGCTGCGAGCGTCCGGGCATCGAAGATGGTGCTGACCGACCCGGGCGGCGGCTGGGGGGCTCCGCCTCGTAGCTTCGCGGATATCGACGTGCACCGCGAGCGTCTCACCCGTCATTTGACTCGACGCGGACTGGACGATTTTCCGCACGCCGCGCAGGTAGCTCTCGCAGGCGGCGCTTACAGCGTGAACCTCTGCCGAGCAGAGGATGTGGAGTTCGAGCTGTTCACCTTCGATGGCCGAGGTACCGTTCTGACCCAGGGACGATATCTTCACTTGGCCTCGCTTCAGGTGGATGATTTTCCGGCAATCGAGGCATTGGTCGCGCAGGGAGTACGCGAAGGGGTCCTCAAGCGGCGCAGCCGGATCGAGATTGCGAGGATGGCTGCCGGTGGGCTCGGTGCCCGGGTCCTACGCACCGGACATCTCGCCGGCATCGTCGGACTCGAGGTCGACCGATACGACGGAACGGGATTCGGCGAGGTGTCGGGCTTGATCACGGTCGCAGAGTTCTCGGGTCTCGGTGCTGGCGGCCTGCTGATCGACGGGTTGATGGATCTGTGTCGGGAGCGGGGGATCGCGAACCTGTTCGCCGTGACCGTCAGCGGCGAGGCTGCAGATTTCTTCGCCAGACGGGGATTCGACGAGGTAGGACGCCAGGATGTGCCTGCTGCAAAATGGAATCATTACGACGCCGATCGCCTGGAGTCCGCTCGGTGCTTCCTGCGGTCTGTCCCGGCAATTCCGGTGAGTGTTTCCCAGAACACGTGACGTCGAGAGTCCGGCATGGAGACCGGTGTCGATCCGGTGTTGACCTTCCCCCTGGGGGAGGCATCACCGTGGTGCCATGACCACAGAATGGGATGGACTCCCGGACAACGTGAAGAAGTTCATGACCGCACTCGATGCCCGACAGGGCGCTCGCGCAACTACCGTGTTCACCGCGGATGCCGTCGTGACCGACGAGGGCCACGACCACTCGGGCCGCGACGAGATCGAGGCCTGGCTGACCGCCTCGGTCAATGAGAGCGAGTACATTTACACAACGGAGTTCACGGGAGCGACCGCGACGGCCGCGACTGTCGACGTCACGCAGCACCTGGAAGGCAATTTTCCCGGGGGAGTCGTCGACCTGCACTACCGCTTCACTCTGGACGGCGCGCTGATCAACCGGTTGGTGATCGAGCCATGAGCAAGCGATGGTTCATCACCGGTGGCACACCAGGCGGCTTCGGCATGGCGTACGCAGAGGTGGCTTTGGGTGCGGGGGACCGCGTGGTACTCACGGCGCGGCGTCCCGGGGAACTGGCGTCGTGGGCCGATCAGTACGGTGACCGCGTTCTCGTCGTGCCCATGGATGTCACGGACGCGGCACAGGTACTGCAGGCGGTACGAACGGCCGAGGGGCATTTCGGCGGTATCGACGTGCTGGTCAACAACGCCGGTCGCGGCTGGTACGGATCGATCGAGGGAATGAACGAAGCCTCGATTCGGGCGATGTTCGAGCTGAATTTTTTTGCAGTACTGTCCGTGACGCGAGCCGTGCTACCTGGGATGCGCACCCGCGGAAGTGGGTGGATCGTGAATGTATCCTCGGTGGCCGGACTTCTGGCGGCGGTCGGATTCGGCTACTACAGCGCCACGAAATACGCGATCGAAGCCGTCACCGACGCTCTGCGCCAAGAGGTTGCCGCGCACGGCATCTGCGTGTTGGCGGTCGAACCAGGGGCTTTCCGCACGAACGCTTATGCCGGATTCACCGACGAGCCCGTATCGGAGTCGATTCCGGAATACCACGACATGCTGGAACAGGTTCGTGCCGCCTTCGTCGACATGAACGGGGTGCAACCGGGCGATCCGCATCGCGGTGCCCGCGCGGTGATCACGGCGATGGCCCAGGACCCGCCACCACGACGGTTGATCCTGGGAAACAATGGTTACGACGCTGTGGTCGACTCGCTGGAACAGAGCCTGGGCGACATCCGGTCGAACGAAACGCTCTCTCGTAGTGCGGATTTCCCCGTCTGACCGAGCTCGCCGATTACCAATCCGATACCGCCCAACCGCTGCACGGATCGACCGAATCAACCGTGATGACGGCCAGGTGGTCCCCGACGACCTGGCCATCACCACTCCGCAGCAACAGTCATTGTCGCTCGCGGGTCAACGTCCCCCGCCCACGGTCGGCATCTGACCGCTCAGAGAGCGTGGAGTCAGCCGTTTCTGGTCGGACCCGTCGGGGTTCATCGATGCAATCTCGGGCTGAGAGCCGGTAGCGACGTCGGTCACCAGTTCACCCGCCTGTGTGACCGCCCGGTCGTACAGGATGCGCGAGCCGTCGGGTGTGAACTTCGGATGTACGGCGTAGGTATCGGTGAGAGGAGTGATTTCCCCTCCTCCGGAGGGCATTGCGTAGATCTCCGAGCCGTTGTTACCGCCTCGGTTACTGGAGAAGACGAGTGCCGACCCGTCGGGCGAAAAGGTCGGGTCGGAGTTCCAGAACTGATCGCGCAGAAGCACTGTCGATTCTCCGCCGTTGACAGACACTTCGTTCAGGTAGCCGCCGGTGACGTAGACTATCCGTGAGCTGTCCGGGGAGAATGTCGCTCCGAAGGCCGACTCTTCTTGTGCGATGACGTGTGCGTCGGATCCGTCCACGTTCATGATGTTGATGCTGCCGTTCGAGGTAAACGCGATCTTGGATCCGTCCGGTGAGAAAGCCGGTTCGTAGCCACCTTCGTGCACCGACCTCGATTCACCCGACTCGAGGTCGACGATCTCGATGAACCGGCCTCGGGCGTACGCGAGCTGCTTGCCATCGGGGGAGAGGGCGGCGTCGTTCCCGTAGTTCGGGTCGCGGCTGTCTTCGCCCACGGTCGGGGTGACCTGACGCAAGCCGGAGCCGTCGATGTTCATGACGAACAGCTGGCCCCATCCGTCGTCGAAGGCCACGACCACCGGTGTCGGCTCGGGTGGAGGGTCGTCGGCGCATGCTGCCGCGAGCAGTGTCAGCGCGACGAGCGCGGAGATCAGCCGGATTCGATGCATCGGGCAATCATCTCAGAATCGCAGTATGCAGAACCCTGGTACGCGGCCCTGCCTGTCGTTCAGGTCGTGGCTCCTTGCCCACCCGTATTTCCGAATGGGCAAGGAGCAGCGCGGCCGAGCCGCACTCAGTCGGCGACCAACTGCGTCGACTCGAAGTACCCACCTCGAGCACGCTCACGTTGTCTGCCGATGACGTAGCGGCCCGGGGCAATTCCGGTGGCTCCGTGTTCGGGGTGGATCAGGTAGGCGGTCACTGTGTTGTCGAGAATTCCGAGCGCCAGACGCCGCGTATCGCTCACCGGTGTCGACCATGTGCATCGGCCGCCATCGGCTACGAGGCTGTGGGGATTTCCGCCCGCTGCGCTGCGCAGCAACTCGATTCCGGACAGGGGCACCGCGTCGATTCGCGTCCAAATCCCGGTGGAGACGACGCCGTCGAGCAGCGCATACGGAACGACGATGAGGTCGCCTTGAGCTTGCATGCCGTCGATGATCGGCACCGAGATCTCCTTGTCGAGATAGTCGAAGACATCGAGGCCGGTCATCGATGTCAATGCGGACAGGGTCATGTTCTGATTCATCTGAGTCACCTTGTGTGAGAGTAGGTTCAGGTTCGGCGGAGCAATTGGGCGTAGTTTTCTCCGCTGAGGCCGTAGGTCCAGCCTGCGGCGTCGAGGGCCGAGGAGAATTCACCTGGAACGTACAGGCCGTAGCGTCTGCGCTGGCCGTCGCGTTCGCGAGACCCATTGACAGCGAGAAGCACTCGACCCTCGCCGCCCCAGCCGGCGGGGGTGGCGAACAGCTGCAGTATGCAGCCCTCGTTGCCTGGATCGTCGGCGTTGTCGACCAGCGCGAGTCCTGCAGCGTCGATGTAGTTGTCCCACCCGATGCGTTCGATTGCGGAGCGGCGGATCTCGACGTTGCGTTCGACGGTGATGCGTTCGACGCTCGGGTCGAGCATCACCCAATCCGGCACAATTGTGCCGTTCAGGACGTATGCCGCACTGCCGTCAGCGAATTGGAGCGCCGGTTCGTCGTGGTGGTGCAGTCGTCGTTCACCGTGTACTCGATCGGGAATGGGTTCGGAGTGCAGCGCGGTCGGTCGTTCGGACATGACGCAGACGTCGTCGAACGCCCACCACCATCCCGTCGATTCGGTCAGGGCAACAAGTGCGTCGAGCAGTTCGTTGTCCTGTGGTTGGAAGGTTGCGAGGCCGAGGCGGCGGTATATGTCGTAGTACGCGATGCGGTGTGCTTCCTGCTGGCCGTACCAGGGGATTCCGCCGACAAGGGGCGGCATCGATGTCCTGATTGCTGCTGCGACGCCGTCGAACAGGCTGGTGCGCAACGAGTCCCACACCGTTGATCGGATGACCGGGTTGAGTCCGATGCCCTCGCGGACCGACATTTCGGGTGGCTGATTTCGTGCTGCAGCCGCTGTGCGACCTTGGGCTGCTCTGAGCGCCTGAGAGCGGATCGTCATCGGCCACCGGGGTGGTGGCCGTTCGCTCACCGGCAATCGAATGCATGCGTCCATTCGGGACCGTGAAATGGAGAGCAGTGTCGCGATGCGAGCCGATGCACAGGTGGGGCCCTCGACGGCAAAGGTGACAGCGTAAGCCAGGTTGTCCTCGGCGATGCGGGCCGCTGCAGCTGCCGGAGACTGTTCCCATACGAAGCGAGGAACGGGGAGGTCGGCATGTCGATACAGCTGTGCCACAGCAGCTTCGGCAGAGTATCGATTCGATGGTCCGGCCCGCATACCGTGACCGAGGTAGGTGTCACGCAAGTACACGACTCTGCGGACGAGTTGTGAATGGGGGCCGTCGATGGATGTCCCGTGAGACGAAGAAGTCGAGGGGATCTGCACGGCGCTCACGCGATGGAGGCTGTGTCAGCCTTTCCGGTAGTCATGGGAACAGTTTGACACAAATGTTGGGTGGTAGCTAGTGGTGCTTTCGATCAGGATGGTCGAATCCGTTGCGCGCGGGCCATTTCGAACTATTGCTGGTAACGCTGCGTTTAACGAGAGATCGTGTTGCCCAGCGTCGACGCCCGGTACGGATGGACGGCGGCACCAACCTTCGATGCAGCCCATAAGCGGGGCGACTCGCCACTGAGCTCGAGCGGTCCGGGAGATCGTCCGGTCTGAGAGCCGCAGTGAGGCGTGTGCACGAAGTGGAGATATTCGCCGAGTGCTGGTGACCAATCCACTACTTGACATAATGTTGATTATCGGCAAAACATCGGCCTGCAGTTCGCTGAACTCAGGGCTCGATGTTGTCGATTCGGCTGCAGCTCGTCGTTGTTCAGCTTTCGCAGCGATGTGACGCGGCTCGGTGGTGTCGGCGTACTTGCGAGGCTTGGCCGTGGATCCGTCAAGCGGTGCTCTCGACAGACCGAGTCCGTCGGACGCGCTGAGATCGGCACACATCGAATACCTCTGTTCGCCCCACAACCCCAGCTCCTTGCAGGTATCTGTTTCGTCACTGTGACGAAACAGATACCTGCAACGGGTCCCGATGTCAACCGTCGCGTCGGTCGACATGCGCTGGCTACCGAACACCGACTCTGGTTAGCATTCGTCGATGGACGCCTTTGCTGAGACATCCCGTCGTCGGGGCTCGAACCGCCGAGTTGCCGCCGTGCTGATCGCCCTCTTCGCGGCCCTCGGCCTCGTGGGTTGCTCCGACGACTCGTCCGCTGACACCGGTTTCGACAGTCTGACGTCGGGTCAGCGCGTCTACGACCGAACGGGTTTTTCCCTCGACCCCGCGCAGGCCGAGGACATCCAACGTCAGTTGGAGATCTTGAAATCCGAAACCGGTGCGGACGTCATTGCGTACGTCCGTGAACTCGACGCGGATTCCGATGACACGTTGGATCAGGTCGAAGACCTGCAGCAGACTTGGGTGTCCGCTACAGGGGTCGATCAGGACACTGCGGGCGCGATCCTGATAAACCGGGAGCCCGGAAAGGTCGACGAGGCTCGCGCGGGCGTCTTCGTCGGCAGCACGTACGACGACGGCAACGTCCCTCGTGACGAACAAGAGGCCATCGTGGAGGACGCACTGATTCCGCCGCTGCGAGACGGAGACGTCGCGGGCAGCCTGACCGCAGGCATAGATCGCTTGAGGTCCGACATTCGCAACGGTCCGCCAGTGACCGCCATGGACAGGTTCGCCGGCGGTCCCGGCTCCACATGGCTACCGTGGGCCGGTTCGGTGATCGCACTTCTCGGGCTGCTCCTGGTGGCAACCGTATTCCGCGGCCGCGCGAAACCGACCGATTCCAAACAACTTCCGACCACGGTTCGACCCGACCAGTCCACCGATGCCGCCTACGCGACCGCCCTTGTACACCGCAAGGCGCAGCCCAGCGGCATACCAGGGACGGTGCTGGCCCTTGCTGCCGCCGATGCGCTCACCTTCGAGCAAGACAAGAAGCCGGGAAAGTTCGACAAGGGCACAGTCAAGATCAGGCTTCTCGATCGAACCCATGC
This sequence comes from Rhodococcoides sp. S146-33, assembly GCF_059489205.1. Lineage (NCBI taxonomy): Bacteria > Bacillati > Actinomycetota > Actinomycetes > Mycobacteriales > Nocardiaceae > Rhodococcoides > Rhodococcoides sp. S146-33. The sequence goes on along the minus strand of NZ_JCAJWY010000002.1, from coordinate 1,439,629 downwards.
CCGCGGAGAAGTCCAGGAAGCGGTCTGGTCGATGCTCGCCGAACGTGCCGAGAACGATGTCGTACCCGGCGGCGAGTTGAAAAAGATCGCGCATGGCCTCGGCGCGACGAAAGACATCGTGGACTCGAGACTACGATCCAGTGGGTTCGTCGCGGACGGCACTGGTCGACGCCGGTCCGTCTTGGCCGGTCTCGGCGTACTCGGCGGAGTCGGCGCGACCGGAGGAATCGCCGTTGCGACGTCGGGTGCCCCGATCATGTGGCTCGCGGTGGTGGCATCTGCACTTCTCTTCGTTGCGGGACTGTCAGCGGCGATCGCATACTCCCGGTTCTCGGTCGCGGGTCTCGATGCGGCCCGCCCGTGGGAGGCGTACCGCGACGGATTGAAGCAGGCCGCCAAGGACGACGACGAGTCGGTCGACTTGAACGCAGCCTTGCCCGACATCGTTGCCCTCGGCTTGGCTCCGATTTTTCGGAAACGACTCGAGGCCGCAACCGACCCGAGGAGTGACACGCCACTGCGAGCCTTCACATCACCCGCGAGTGCCGACTACGCGGCGAGCGGCCCAGTGGTCCTCCCCTGGGCCTCGTTCTCCGGAGTGTTCGTGTCCAGCGGTAGCGGATCCGTTGCTTCGGGCGGAGGCGCAGGTGGAGGAGGCGGAGCCGCAGGCAGTACCTGATCGATCGGTCGATGTCCCACCTCGTGGGGATCGATCACGATTCCGCAGCGCGCGAGCGAGGAAGAGAACATCGGGAAAGTCCGATCCTGCTGCTGTTTTCCGGTTACGGTGCACGGAGGCGCACAATCTCCATCAGGGGTTCTCATGATCGCGGTACGCGCACTCTTCGCTGAGGCAGTTCATCCGTCCGAATCTCGACGGGACAATCCGGTCGTGCTCGACCTCGATGCCGGTCGAGTCAAAATCGCGCAATTCTTCATCGGTACCGCCACTGTCGTCATCGGGCTGATCGGACTCCTCAGTGCGCCCAGCGAGGAATACGACGGGATCGGTGTCGTCATCGTGGTGCTCGTCAGCCTCACGACTTTTCCCGTGTCACTCCGGTGGTTCATCGGTGGGTGGCCGACGCCGAGAGCACTCGTCGCCTATGTGGTGTATGCCGACGTATCGATCGGTGCCTGCCTCTTGCTCAAACAAGATCTGCTCACCGCAATCGGCGGCACCGTGCTGTTCGCGGTGGTGACCATGTTCGCCGTCATCGCCGTGCGGCCGCTTGTGTATTGGCTGCACATGGCCGCAACCGTCCTCGTTCTCGCGATCGTGTGCGTGCGGGCCGCCCTCAACGATGCCGCCAGCGTGTGGGTGGTGGCTGCTCACTCACTCACCATGCTGCTCATGTTTGCGGCACCGATGATTCTGGTCATCTATGTCAGTGAATTGCGCTCCCGTGCACAGGAATCGTTGGTCGACCCGCTGACCGGCTTGCGTAATCGTCGTGGGCTTTTCGCCGCGGTCGAAGCGATATTCCTGAGTGCGCAGAAGGATCGAGCTGCCGAGATGAGTGTTGTCGTGCTCGACGTGGACGGTATGAAGCACGTGAACGACACGTTCGGTCACCACACCGGCGACGCTGTTCTGGTCGATCTGGCGCAACATCTGCGTGCCGTCACCGCAAACAAATGGGTGGTCGCCAGACTCGGCGGGGACGAGTTCGCCTGTGTATCGGTGGCGGAAACGGGGACTACGGAGCCGCGCATCGAGACCTTGGTGGCCGCCTTGTCCGACACACGAGTGATTTCGGGGCTCTCGGTCAGCGTGGGCTCGGCTACCACCGAAACGCACATCGGAGGTTCGGAACAGGCCGTACTGAATCTGCTGCAAACTGCCGACGCCGAGATGTACCGCGCGAAGAGCGCCAGAAGACAGACCGACTACCGAGGCACTGCGCCGGGCTGACGACTCCCCTGTGCCCTATCGGCACCGGCTCATCCGGTGTTGTCCGGCATGCGCGGCTCGTCGGTCTCGGAGTCGATGTGATCACCGATGAATTCGGGCACCGCGTTCCCGACTTGATCCGCCAGCTCCAAGCCCGCACCGGCGTAGACGTTGAATGCGATGTCCACACCGTGTTCCATGGCCCATTGCACCTCGTCGTCGTAGCGCGCGACGGCAGCAACCGTGCCGCTGAATCCGGACTCTCGCAGACATGCGAGCGCCGTGACGTTGGCACCGTGACGCGGCATCGCCAGCACGGCGATGCGCACCGATTGGGATCGTCGAAGCTGATTCCAGAAATCGAGATCTGTGGCATCACCTTCGATGACTCGGTACCCACGGTTGGCGAGCCGCTCGATCCGAGGGCCGTCGTAGTCGACTCCGACGACGCGGAGCCGATAGTGATCGGTGAGGCGTTCATAGGCCGCGAACCCCACCCGTCCCATGCCGATCACCACCACCTCTGCGTCACTGGCGTCACCCGGACGTTCTTCGGGATGCAGTTCGTGTTCGTTCTGCGCCGGCAGACGCGCCGCGATCTTCTCGACCATCAGATGGCCTCGACCGTTGACCAAAGACGACACCACGAAGCTCAGAGCGACGGCAATCGACATTTCCACCAGCCAGGATGGTGCGAGGAGGTCCGAGGCGACCCCGACCGAGACGACGATCAGTCCGAACTCGGAGTAGTTCATCAGGCTCAGCCCGGCCAATACGGACGTGCGGTACCGCAGTTTGAACATCGTGAACAGGCCCAGATAGAGCGCGCTCTTGAGCGGTAAGAGCAGCACCATCAACAGGGCGATGCCGATGCTGGGCAGGTCCGGCAGACCGGAGAGGCCGATGGACACGAAGAACCCCACCAACAGCAACTCCTTGATGTGGAAAAGCGATCTCGACAACTCGGAGGACGCCGGGTGTGAGGCCAACAGAATGCCGATGATCAGCGCCCCGAGATCGCCCTTGAGACCGAGCTCGGAGAACAGAACGTACCCGGGTACCAACGCCATCACGATGCCGAACAACGACTGCATCTCGCCGTGCCCCAAACCGCTCCAGATCTTGCGAAGAATACGGGTGAGCGGCCACAGCAACACCAGGGCCAGCGACCAGATCGACGGTAGCTTCCCACTGGTGAGCGTCAGAAAGACGACGGCAACGATGTCTTGCATCACCAGAATGCCGATTGCCACGCGGCCGTACAGCGCGTGCGACTCCCCTCGTTCCTCCAACACCTTGACCACGAAGACGGTGCTCGAGAACGACATCGCGAAAGCGAGCAGAGCGATCGTCGTCAGGGACTGCTCCGACAACATCGACATTCCGGCGACTGCCGCCAACCACAGAACACCGGTCCCCAGCACCACGCTGACCACGATGTGCGCCGAGGTGGCCAACCACACCTCACGTCGAAACAGAATCCGAACGTCGAGCTTCAGACCGATAGCGAACAGCAGCAGTGTGACGCCCAGGTCGGCCACAACCTCCAGTTGAGGCACTTCGCCGACGTCGAGGGCGTTGATGACGAAGCCCGCCGCCAGGAAGCCGACCAGTGGAGGTAGACGGACAGCCATGGCGAGTCCGCCCAGTCCGAAAGCAATGACGAGGTAGATCGCGGCAACTGTCATGCACAGTCTCTCTGCTGATGGGTCGCAACCGGATCTCCAACGGATCGACGACATCGGCATATTCAGTCGGAGAGACCTCAGTATCCCGGCATTCCGGCTAATTCACAGCGCACGCTGTTCCGACGACAACGACAACGGCAACGGCGACCGACGAAGGAGCTCCTTCGCCGATCGCCGTTGCTGCGATCGAATATTCGTCTTCCCTCGGTTGGGACGCCTCAGAGCTCGAACTCGGCCGGGTCGATTCCCACCGCAAAACATGCATTGCGGACGGCAGCCTTCTCGTGATCGTCGAAATGGCCGTCTGCGCCGCCGATGATGATGCCGATCTGAATGACGGCCCGCGCCTGGTCGGGCTTGGACTTCAGCTTGCCGATCGTGGCAGTCGCCTCGACCTTCCCGAAATCGAAGTCACCCTGCAGCTTGTCGCAGTACCAGTCGAACTTCTGGCGAAGTTCGTCGGATTCGAAGACCCGCAAGGCCTCGTTGCCGGCGATCAGGGCGGCCGTCTTCTGACGCTCGGCAGGATCGATGGTGCCGTCGGCAGCCGCGATGAGCGCGCACATGGCCATGCTGCCGTTCGCGAATTCCTTGTTCTTGAACTGGCTCGTCTTGGTTTGCAGCTGCCCGTTCAGTTCCTGTGCCTTGGACTTGAGTTGATCCCAGAACGCCATGGAGCTCCTCTTCATGTTCTTTCATCCGCGCAGATGCGCGCACCTCGTCCATTGTCCACGGTGTCGGCAAACGAGCATGGAACCCCAGCTGGACAAGGTTGTGCTCCTCAGCGCAGCCGCTCCGCATCGCGCGCCTTGGTCAACAGTTCGACACACAAGCGGTGCAACTCCACGGTGTTTGCACCTTCCGTCACCGCGGTGCTGACGTCCTCGGCGGCGCAGCGGACCTCGAACGCTCGATCGGCCGCCGCCGACGCCTCTTCGGCCGTCAAGATTATGGCATCGTCGGGAATCGAGGTTTCCTTCATCGCAGTACGCTGCTCGTAGGCACGCTGGCGACACGACTGACGGCAGTACCGTCGCTTGCGTCCGGTTCCGGAGTCGGCGACAGGGCGTCCGCACCACGTGCACGTCTGGTCACGGCGAGTTCTGACGGACATGGTCGCTCAGCCTACTGCGGCCGGAAGGTAAGATGCATTCACCAGCTGCGCCGATGGCATCGCACCGGGGCTCATGGGCCCGGGGAACGAACCGACGCGCGGCGACGTTGTAGATCAGTGGGTAGACGGTTGTAGCGCTGTGTCGACGGATGACACGGACTCGCGTACCTACTATCGAGGGAGAGGACTTCACCATGGCAGATCGTGTACTTCGAGGTAGCCGACTCGGCGCCGTGAGCTACGAGACCGATCGTGATCACGACCTGGCACCTCGCCGCGTTGCACGCTACCGATGCGACAACGGTGAGGAGTTCGACGTCCCCTTCGCCGACGACGCAGAGATCCCCGGTACCTGGGCCTGCCGTAACGGCCTCGAAGGGTCGCTGATCGAGGGCACCGCGCCGGAGGCCAAGAAGGTCAAGCCGCCGCGCACCCATTGGGACATGCTGCTCGAGCGTCGCTCGGTGGACGAGCTCGAAGAACTCCTCAAAGAGCGTTTGGATTTGCTGAAGGTCAAGCGCCGCGGCGCATGAGTTTCGCCAACTGCACCGCCTGATTGGAAACAATCCGGCGGTGCAGTTTTTTTGCGCTATCCCAACTCGGCGTACGTTTCGGTCCAGAGCTATGTGTTTATCGTCGCGCTTTCGGGTGTTCCAATACTGTTGAGTGGCGGTGAAACCGCGAGAAGTGTCATGATCGAGCATCAATTGCTGCGCAGGTCGTCGATAGGCAAGTTCTGCCGTAACAATGGTCGGTGCATTCCGATAAGCATCACCACAGGAGTCGAATAAAGCAGGGGGCAGTAACTCGTGAGCCAGGATATTGATCAACGCTCCAACGGTGCTCAGAGCACAGCTGCCTCGGAGGCGACATTCGAAGGTCATCGCGCCGCAGGCGAACGGAAGCTTGCCGAGCTGAGGCGTGAGTTGGACGGAATAGACGAAGTACTGCGCGCCGCAATTCGAGACCGCATCGATGTGTGTGTCCGAGTTGCACACGTAAAGCGAGAACATGACATTCCCATGATGCAACCGGGTCGTGTCGGATTGGTGACCGAGCGTGCTCGAGACTTCGCATCCGCAAACGGCTTGTCCCCCGACTTCCTCGAAGAACTGTACCGATCGATGATTGCCGAAGCATGTCGCGTCGAGGACTTGATCATCGATTCTCCCGTGGCCGGTCCAGGCCTCGAGAGTGAACGGTAGAGCAGTTCGGTGACCATCAACACTCTCATCGTGGACAATTACGATTCGTTCACCTACAACCTCTACAGCCTCCTGGCCGAGGTCAACGGCCGCCCTCCGACAGTGGTCAAGAACGACGTCGAGTGGTCGTCCCTGGATTTCGGTGTCTACGACAACGTGGTCATCTCCCCCGGACCCGGACGCCCGGATCTCGAGCAGGACTTCGGTATCAGCAGTCGGGTGATCCGTGAATCGGGCCTTCCGATTCTCGGTGTCTGCCTCGGGCACCAGGGGTTGTGCCATCTGTTCGGTGGCAGTGTCGACCTCGCACCGACGCCGATGCACGGCAGAATCACCGACATCAGTCACACCGGTGTCGACCTGTTCGCCGGAATCCCGTCTCCCTACTCGGTAGTCCGCTACCACTCGCTGGTCGTGACACAGACGCCTGCGGACTTCGAGGAAGTTGCGTGGACACCCGACGGACTGGTGATGGCAGTTCGGCATCGCAGCAAGCCTATGTGGGGTGTGCAATTCCACCCCGAATCCATCAGCACCGAGTACGGACGCGAGCTGCTCGCCAACTTCAGAGACCTGACGTTGGCGCAGTCCAGCGCATCGAGTGCCGAAGGTACCCAGCAATCGATGTTCACCATCGAAACCCGTTCTCTCGACGACGTTTTCGATCCGGAGCAGGTTTTCGCGACGCTCTACGCCAACGGTAAGAAAAGTTTCTGGCTGGACGGCAGCGCTGCGCTCGAGCCCGAATGCAGGTTCACCGTCATGGGCGACTGCTCGGGTCCACATGCGGAGTACATCACCTATTCGGTCGCCGAGACCACGGTGACCGTGCAGGGTGCCGACGGTACGGCGGAGCTCGTTCACTCCACATTCTTCGACTACATCGACGATCGATTGCGCGAGCGTGCCACTCCCCCTCGCCATGACCTCCCGTTTGCTTTCGGACTCGGCTACGTCGGATATCTCGGCTACGAGCTGAAGGCCGACACCGGCGGACAGTTGGTACACACGTCCGCCACCCCGGACGCCTCGATGGTCTTCGCCGATCGCGCGTTGGTCTTCGACCACGAGGCCGGCACTCTTTATCTGATGGGTCTGGCCACCACCCCCGGTGACCCCGTGTTGGCGCAGTGGTTCGACTCGGTGACTGCCACACTGCGTGGATTGTCCGGGCAATCCGCCGAGGCGGTCCGTTCCCACATGGGCTCGTCCGGCACTCCTCTGCTCGGGGCGGAGAACTCACTCGAACCGCGACTGCGTCACGATCGCGCCCACTACCTCGATTTGATTTCCCAGTGCCTCGCCGAAATCCGCTCCGGTGAAACCTACGAGGTCTGCCTGACGAACACCGCCACGGTGGCCGGCACCATCGACCCCGCGGCAACCTACTCGTACATGCGGGAAATCAACCCGACCCCGTACAGTGCGTTCCTGAATTTCCCCGAAGTCTCGGTCTTGAGCGCGTCACCCGAACGCTTCCTACGAATCGACGCGGATCGCATCGTGGAATCCAAGCCGATCAAGGGAACTCGTCCGCGTGGAGCGACGTCCGAAGAGGACAACGCGCTCAAAGCCGACCTCGTCGCGAACGAGAAGGACAAGGCCGAGAACCTCATGATCGTCGATCTGGTCCGAAACGACTTGGCTCAGGTCTGTATTCCGGGTTCGGTGCACGTTCCGAAGTTGTTCGACGTCGAAACCTACGCTCCCGTACATCAATTGGTGTCGACGGTCCGTGGTCGCCTGCGTGACGATGCGTCGGCGGCGGACTGTATCCGCGCTGCGTTTCCGGGTGGATCCATGACCGGTGCCCCGAAAATTCGCACCATGGCGATCATCGACAAGCTCGAAGACGGTCCGCGTGGTGTGTATTCGGGTGCTATCGGCTACTTCTCGATCACCGGTACTGCGGACTTCTCGATCGTCATCCGCACGATTGTCGCCACCGAACACGAGGTGACCTACGGAGTCGGCGGTGCGATCGTCGCACTCTCCGATCCCGATGAGGAGTTCGAGGAAACGATGGTCAAGGCCGTGTCGATGCGCCGGGCGCTGACCGGCCGAAAGTAAAACAGTGGGTAGGGCGCATGCGCCCTACCCACTGTCTTGTTAGCGTCTGTCGACGCTCATCGCGCCCTACGGAGTAGTGAAGTACTCGAATACCGCGGGCTGAGCCTGCGGGTTGCCGTTGGCTGTGCCGATGACTGCACCAGCCACTGTTCCGATCACGGTTCCGATGATGCAACCCGAAATGAAGTTCGGGAAGATGGAAACGCAGCCAATGGCGAAGCCGAGGCCCGCACCGATCGCCGTGCCGACGCCGCCGCCGTTGTTCCAGCCGATTGCCAGCTGGTTGACCATGTTGTCGAATGCCTGCTGCTTGGTCCGAGGACCCGCAACGTCGGCGACGGGGACAGTCTGCGGAGTCAAGGTCAATTCGCGACCCTCGGCACCGATCAGGGGTGCGATCGAGTAGACCGTGCCGTTGATGGTGTATTCCAGCGGAACCGTTGCGAGTGTGGCACCGGACTGATCGATGATCGACACTGTCTCGCTCGTCGCATCGACCCGGAACAGGCCGGCGTCGAGGATGGTCTTGACGGTTCCATCCGGGTTGACCGACGTCTGGTAGTTCACCGTGTCCGACGACGGGTCTGCTACGGCCTGGCCCGCTCCGGTGGCTACTGCGGCGGTCAACGCCACCGCGACCGTAGCTGTTCTGATCAGTTTCACTTCTGTCCCCTGGTTGTAGTGACGAGCATTCGACCGCATTCGTATCGAACGCCGATGGTATTCGTACAGGTGCTCTGGATGTGAAGAACACGCCAAAACGTTATTCAGGTGTATTACCCAGATGAGAATCGACGATCGGCCCGATTACATCTGCCGCATCGGCATTTGTCATCTCGTTGTGGAAAACCTCGACATCGTGGATGACGATATCTCCTGTGACGTACGGTCGCCATTCCTGCGGTGACCGAACAATTCCGTCGCTCGCACCCTTCGTTGCGGAAAAGAACAGAACATCTCCGTCGAAGACATCCGGAACGAACTCGGCCATGATTTTCGTCGAATTCTCGAATCCAGCGTTGATCCTTCGCAGATGATCGGCGGTCACGCCGGTCGTCTGACCCAAGGACTCGTCGAGCAGTTCTACACCCCGCTCGTAGGTCAACGGCTCGGCCGACGGCTGCGCCGACAGGTCGAGACCCAGTCCACCGAGCAGATTCTCGACGCTCAACGCGCCGTCGACGTTGTCCTCGTCGTGGCCGTCGACATAGCTGTCCAGCAGAGCGAGAGTGCGTACTTCGCTGCCGGTGCTGCGCAATTCCACAGCGATCGCGTGAGCGAGCGAGCCGCCGAGCGACCAACCGAGCAGGTGGTACGGCCCGACCGGCTGGACAGTGCGGATCTCGTCGGCGTACCGGTGCGCGAGGTCGCGAATGGAACCGAACGTCGTACCTTCCACAATGCTCGGCAGCTGTAAGCCGTACACGGGGCGGTCGTCGGTCAGCTTTGCGACGATACCGGCGTATCCCCACGAGAGCCCAATCCCCGGATGGACGCAGAACAGCGGTGCCTTCGACCCGGTTCCACGCAGCGGAATCATCACACCGAACACCGAATCCAGATCGGCACCCGCGGCATCGGCGTCGGACGCAACCCGTGCGGCCAGCCCGGCCGGTGTCGGGTCGACGAACAACGCTTGCAGCGGCACTCGTACTCCGATGGCATCTTCGATGGCAGGCACGATCTTCGTGGCCACCAGCGAGGTTCCGCCGAGCTCGAAGAAGTTGTCGTCCATACCGACTCGCTCGACTCCGAGAACCTGAGCAAAGGCATCGGCGATGGCCGCCTCCACGTCGGTACTCGGTGCCCTGTACGGCGTTGTCGAGACCGTCAGCTCCGGTATCGGCAGTGCGCGGCGGTCGAGCTTGCCCACCGGGGTGAGCGGAATGTCGTCGAGTTCGATGATTGCCGACGGAACCATGTGACGCGGAAGCACTTTCGCGACTCGATCCCGAAGCGCTTCGGTGTCGACCGCCTCTCCGTCTGCCGCCAGGACATAGGACACGAGCACCGTGTCCCCGGATGCAGCGGTGTGTCCGATCGTGGCGGCAAATCCGACCTGTTCGTTCTCGGTGAGGGCGGAGTCGATCTCGCCGAGCTCGATACGGAAGCCGCGCACCTTGACCTGGAAGTCACTGCGTCCGACGAATTCGACCGCACCTGTACTCCCCCAGCGCACGACGTCACCGGTCCGGTACATCCGCTCGCCCGGTGTGCCGAACGGGTCGGCTACGAACCGCTCGGCCGTGAGCCCGAACCGTCGCAAGTACCCACGTGCGGTGCCGGGGCCGGCGATGTACAGCTCTCCGGACACTCCCGCCGGGACCGGGCGCAGCCGTGCGTCGAGCACCATGAACCGGAATCCGGTGCCCGGGCTGCCGACGTCCACCGTGCCGCCGGGGACCAACGGCCCACCGACGCTCGCCTGAATCGTGGTCTCGGTCGGACCGTAGCCGTTGAACATCGTGCGGCCGGGTGCCCACCTCGCCACCAGTTCCGGAGTGCAGGCCTCGCCGCCGACGGCAAGGACACGTACGGTGCCGAGCCGAGACTCGTCGATCGAGGACAACGCCGCCGGCGTCAGGAATGCGTGCGTGACGTGTTCGGACTCCAGCAGGTCGGCAAGTTCGCTGCCGCCGAACGTGCCGGGCGGCACGATCACGACCGTGGCACCGACGCCGAACGCCATCGTCAGCTCGTACACCGACGCGTCGAAACTCGGCGAGGCGATGTGAGATACCCGCGAGTCACGCGTGGGGCGGAATCGATCGATCACCTCGGCCTGCAGGTTGGTCAGGCCTCGATGCCGCACCGCGACGCCCTTGGGGCGACCCGTCGAACCCGAGGTGTAGATCAGGTACGCCGGATGGTCGAGGTGCAACGTCGCCGTGCGCTCCGAGTCGGTGACGGCGTCCACGGGATAACGAGACAGCTCCGAGGACGTTTCGGGATCGTCCAAGACGAGCCACGGCACGGTGTCGGGTAGCGAATCCCTGCTGTCGACATCGGTCAATCCCATTGCAGCGCGGGAATCTTCGAGCATGTGCGCGATGCGATCGGACGGGTAGCTCGGGTCGACCGGCAAGAACGCTGCGCCGGTCTTGGCAACCGCCCATACCGACAGAACCGATTCGATCGACCGAGGCAGTGCCAGGGCGACGAACGTCTCGGGCCCGACGCCGTAGTCGATGAGCATCCGAGCAATTCGGTTCGACCAGCTGTCGAGGTCGGCGTAGGACAGGCTCACACCCCGGTACGTGACCGCGACGGCATACGGGTCGAGGGCCACCGACGCGGCGAGCATCTCCGGCCATGTCCGCAGCGCGACGTCGGCGGGCCCGCGTGCCGGTGCCAGGGCCTGCTTCTCGTCGGCACCGAGAATGTCGATGTCACCCACCGCTGTGAGTAGGTTGCTTCCGACGGCGTCGAGTACGCGAACCAGTCGCGCTGCGATGGCGTCGACGGTGGCCGCATCGAACAACGAGGTGGCGTAATCGAACGCTGCCTCGAAGCCGGCCGGTCGCCCGTCGTCCCCGAAATTCTCGGACACCAGGAGTTGCAGGTCCTGTTTGGCCACGGGTACGTCGAAGTCGAAGCCTTCCACCCGCAGCTCGGGGAGCTCGAGTGACGCCTTCTCGTTGTTCTGGAACGACAATGCCACCTGTGACAGCGGTGCGTACGCCGTCGACCGCGTGGGGTTGAGTACCTCCACGATGCGCTCGAAGGGCATCTCGGTGTGATCGAAGGCATCGAGATCCTGTGTCTTCACCTGCATGAGCAGGTCGACGAACGGGGTGGCGTCGACAACCCGGCTGCGCAACACCAACGTGTTGACGAACATACCGACGAGGTCGTCCAGTCCTGCGTCACCGCGTCCTGCCACCGGAGTGGTGATCGCGATGTCATCGGTGCCGCTCAGTCGTGCCAGCACCACGGCGAACGCGGCGTGCAACACCATGAACATACTGACGTTCTGTTCGCGGGTCATCTCGACGAGTGCCCGATGTATCTCGGCGTCGATGGTGAATCGCACCCGGCCACCCCGGAAATCCTGAGTGGTGGGCCGAGGGCGATCGGTGGGCAGAGGCAGCAGATCCGGCAGGCCTGCGAGCGCTGTGGTCCAGTACTTCAGCTGGGCCGCGGCCACGCTCGACTCGTCCTTCTCGTCGCCGAGCAGCGAACGCTGCCAGAGCGTGTAATCGGCGTACTGCACCGGTAGCGGCCGCCAATCCGGTGCGCGTCCCGCACTGCGAGCCGAGTACGCGAGTACGACGTCCCGTGCCAGCGGTGCCATCGATGCGCCGTCGGCTGCAATGTGGTGCACCACCATGGCGAGAACGAAGACCTGATCTTCCGCCGCCGCGCCGGTCGTGTCGAGCACCTGGAACAGCTCGACATGCACCGGGATCTCGGTGGTGACGTCGAACCCGCGACCCGCCAACAGAGCCACGCGATCGGTCAGTACCCCGGCATCGATTCGTTCGGGTTCGACCGTCGGTGCGACATCGCCGGCCGGATGCACCAGCTGCACCGGGAACTGCGGACCCTCGGGGAAGGTCGTACGCAGCGACTCGTGGCGTTCGAGAACGTCGACGACCGCGGCTGCCAGTGCTGCGGTGTCCAGCTGTCCGGTGAGCTTGACGACCAACGGCACGTTGTATGCCGCCGAGGAGGTGTCGAACCGGTTGATGAACCACATACGTTGCTGAGCGAGCGAGAGCGGGATGTGCTCGGGCCGCGGAGCCGCAACGAGGGCCGGCCGCTGTGTCCGGGTGTCTGCGGTACCGACCGCTTTCGCCAGACCCGACACCGTCGGCGTTTCGAAGATCGTGCGAACGCCGATGGCAGTACCGAATTCTGCGTTGACGCGCGCGATCACACGAGTAGCGCTGAGCGAGTCGCCCCCCAGCTCGAAGAAGCTGTCATCGGCACCGACTCGGTCGACGTCGAGGATCTCGGAGAACACCGCCGAGACGGTGAGCTCGGCAGGGGTGGTCGGCTCGCGGTACGACGTGGCTGCGCCGAACTCCGGGATCGGCAGTGCAGCGCGATCGAGCTTGCCCACGGGGGTGAGCGGAATGGTCTCGAGCACGACGATGGCGCTCGGAACCATATGGGACGGCAGCGCAGCGGCCAGATGGTCGCGCAAGACAACGGTATCGAAGGTGTCGACATCCACCCCTGTCAGACGGACGTAGGCAACGAGAACCGTCGCCCCCGACGGTCCCGGAATGCCGAAGGTTGCCGCGAAATCCACCGCGGGATGCGCAGAGAGCGCAGCGTCGATTTCGCCTAGTTCGATGCGGAATCCACGAACCTTGACCTGGGAGTCGCTCCGACCGACGTACTCGACGGTCAGATGGGGTGTCCACCGCACCACGTCACCGGTGCGATACATCCTGGAACCGGGCGCACCGAACGGATCGGCGACGAATCGCTCGGCCGTGAGGCCCATTCGATCGTGGTAGCCGCGGGCCAGACCGACACCGGCGAGGTACAGCTCCCCTGCGACGCCGACGGGTACGGGCTGTAGACGTGAATCCAGGACGACCTCGTGCACACCGCGCACCGGCCCGCCGATCGACACCGGTTCGCCGGCGACCATCGGTGTACTGATGTTGGACATGATCGTGGCTTCGGTGGGTCCGTAACCGTTGTACAGGTTGCGCCCCGGCGCCCACTTGCCGACCAACTCGGCCGGGACGGCTTCGCCGCCTACGACGACGTCGGCGAACGTGTCGAGACCGGTCGGGTCGACCGATGCGAGCGCAGACGGAGTGATGAATCCGTGAGTCACTGCCTCCGATGCCAACAACGACGCGAGCTCCTCGCCGCCGTACACCGTCGGCGGCACGATCACCATCGTTGCTCCGACGCCGAATGCGAGCAGGTATTCGAGCACGGAGGCATCGAAGCTCGGCGACGAAACATGCAGTGTGCGTGATTCTTTCGAGACGTCGTAGCGCTCGCGCTGCTCGGTCGCGAAGTTGTCGAGTCCGGAGTGGGTGACCACGACGCCCTTCGGAACGCCCGTCGAGCCCGAGGTGTAGATCGTGTACGCGGCACTGTCGAGAGTGACACGACCGTGCCGTTCGCTGTCGGCTATCGGCTCGTCGCTCATGCCGTTCGGGCCGTCCGTGGCGAGATCGTCCAAGATGATCCACGGCACGGTCGAGGGCAGGTCGTCGAGATGGGCGCGGGTGGTGACACCGAAACTCGCGCCGGAATCCGCCAGCATGTGCTCGATGCGATCGGCCGGGTAGTTCGGGTCGACCGGAACGAATGCGGCACCGGACTTGGCGACCGCCCACACAGTCAGAACGGACTCGATGGACCGTCCGATACCGAGCGCGACGAACGTCTCGGTCTGCACGCCGTGGCTCAGCAGAATTCGAGCGAGTCTGTTCGACCGTCGGTCCAGTTCCCGATACGTCAGCTCACCGTCCACGCTGCGCAACGCGACGGCGTCCGGGTCGATGGCTGCGGCGTCGGAGAAGATCTCCGGCAACAAACGCTCGGAGCGGCCTTCGATTCCGAATACCGGTGCAAGGGAGGCGAATTCGGCCTGATCGAGCAGGCCGAGTCGGGCCAGAGGCTGCTGTTCGTCTGCCAGTACTGCGCTGAGTACCCGCTCCACTCGATCGACGATGGCGTCGACGTCCTCCACGTCGAACAGTTCGGGCAGGTACTTCGCCTTCAGATTCAGGCGCTCGTCGACGGACGAGACCAGAGTCAGTGGGTAGTGCGCAGCGTCGGTTCCCAGAATGTCGGTTACCTGCATACCCGCGAAATCCGTTGCCGCAGAGGCTCCTGCGCGATCGACCGGGTACGACTCGAACACCGTCAGCGTGTCGAACGCTACCCCGGCACCCGCGGCACGCTGGATGTCGGTCAGCCCGAGGTAGTGGTGGTCCAGCAACGACGCCTGCTCCGACTGAACACGATCGACCAGTGCGCCCAGCGGCTCTTTCGGATCGAGCGTGACGCGAACAGGCAGCGTGTTGATGAACAGCCCGATCATGCCTTCGATGCCTGGGACCTCAGGTGGACGTCCCGACACGGTGGCACCGAACACGACGTCGTCTCGACCGGTCAGTGTCGCGAGCACGATGCCCCACGCGGTTTGCACCAGCGTGTTGAGAGTCGAGCCGCGGCGTGCTGCGAAATCGCGTAGCGCAGCGGTGGTCTCGATCGACAACGAGCGCTCGGATTCACGTGAGACCGTCGACAGTTGCCGACCTCGATCGCCGGTGACCAGAAGAGTCGGTTCCTCGACGCCTGCCATCGCACTGACCCACTGCGCGGTGGAGATCGAGACGTCGCGTTGCCGCATCCAGGTCAGGTAATCCCGGTACGCGGGCACCCTCGGCAGCATCGAGTCGTCGGACTCGGTGACGTACAGCGTGATGAGCTCCTTGACGACCAGCGGCGTCGACCACCCGTCCAGCAGAATGTGGTGGTTGGTCAGCAGCAGTCGCCAGTGATCGTCGGCGAGGGTGATGAGCGTGAAACGAAGGAGCGGCGCAGAGTCCATCTCGAACCGAACGCCGCGATCGGCTTCGAGAACTGCCTCCAGCGCAGCCTCGACATCGGCTTCGCCGCGCAGATCGATCTCGGCCCACGGAACCGTGACCGAACTCTGCACGATCTGCAGCGACTCGCCGGAGCTGTTGTGGACGAACGCTGCCCGCAAGTTCGGATGACGCGAGACGAGCTTGTCGACTGCGGCATGCATCCGGACGGAATCGACGATGCCACGGAGCTCGAGACCGAGTTGCACCATGTAGGCATCGACACCGGCAGTGTCGCTGCCGACCTCGCCCGCGAGGCGCGCGTGGAACAGCAAACCGGCTTGCAGCGGCGACATCGACCACACGTCGTCCAGGTCCGGGAATCTGTTCTCCAGTACCTCGATGGACTTCTGATCTATGTCGACCAGCTCGAGATCGGACGGAGTGAGACCGCCGGCACCGTCGGCCGAGGCGTGCTCGGTGATCGAGGTGAGTGCCTGCGTCCAGAGCTCGATCAAACGATCGACCTCGTCGGCTCCGAGAATCCCGGCCGGGAACGCGAACGTGGCGTCCAGCTGCGGGCCGTCGGGTGTCGACGTCGTGACGGCATTGATGTCCAGCGCAGCAGGCACGGGCATGTCCGGGTTCTGTGCGTCACCCAGTTCTGCGTCGGCGACGGGAATCCAGCCCACGTCTTCCATGCCTTCGGATGAACCGGTCGAGAAGCGTCCGAGGTAGTTGAAGCTGACCTGCGGAGCGGCGTAACCGGACAGAGCTTCGGCTCCCGCGGAATCAAGGTAGCGCAGCATGCCGTAGCCGATGCCGTGATCGGGGATCTCCAGCAGCTGCTCCTTGACAGCCTTGATCAGTGCACCGGCGGAGTCTCCACCGGCCAACGCGTCGGTGATGTCGACGGAGCCGAGGTCGAGGCGCACCGGGAAGATCGTGGTGAACCAGCCGACGGTCCTGCCGAGATCCGCGCCGGGCACCACGGCATCCTCACGTCCGTGGCCCTCGAGTGTGATCAATGCGCTACGAACGGCGTCTCCGCGTTCACGGCGCCATGCGGTCAGCGCCAGAGCCAATCCCGCCAACAGACCGTCGTTGACGCTGCCCCGGAAGACATTCGGCACAGTGGTGAGCAGTCGCTCGGTTACCTCGACGGGTAGCGAGGTACGGATACGCTGCACGGTCGCGTCGACGTCCACTCGCTTGTCCAGCGAGCGCGAGCCGATGGTCGGGTCTTCGCCGTCGAGGATGCGTTGCCACAGCCCGAGTTCCCCGGCGCGGCTCGCAGTGACCTCGGTCAAACCGGTCGACCAGCGGCGCATCGATGTGCCGACAGCGGCCAGTTCGGGCTCGTTGCCTGCGACGATTTGGCTCCATGCGGTCGCCAGGTCCGGAACGATGATTCGCCACGACACGCCGTCGATGACGAGGTGATGTGCGACGACGAGAAGGCGACCGGATCCGCCTGGACCCTGGAACCACACCATCTGCACCATGACGCCGTCGGCTGGGACGAGTCGATCTGCTGCGGCATCGAGTTCCGCCGCAGCGCGGGTGGAGAACTCGGAGCCGTCGATCGAGTTCACCGGCACTGCGTGCACGACCGATGCGGCCGACACCGAGCCGATCGGAGATACTTCCTCGCGCCAGGTGCCGTCGGAGTCCTGGAACAGACGCGACCGCAACATGTCGTGACGATCGAGCACGGCTTGAACGGTGCGTTCGAGAGTGTCGCTGTCGATACCGACCGGGAGCTGGAGCAGCGCCGTTTGGGTGTACCGACCGAAGTCGGTGCTACGGTCCAACATCCACCGGACGACCGGAGTCAGCGGTAGCGGACCGACTCCCCCGCCGTCGAGTTCCTCGAGTACGACGGCATCGCCTCCGAGAACGACCACCTCGGCCAGTGCGGCCACGGTCTTGCGCTCGAAGATGTCACGGGGAGCCAGTACCAGGCCGGCCGCCTTGGCGCGCGAGACCAGCTGGATGGACATGATGCTGTCGCCGCCGAGTGCGAAGAACGAATCGTCGACGCCAACGGCGTCGAGACCGAGCACATCCGCGAACAAGCCGGCGAGAATGGACTCGACTTCTGTTGCCGGCAAACGACTTTCGGTGACATTGGCCGAGAAGTCCGGAGCCGGCAAGGCGCGGCGATCGAGCTTGCCGTTGGCGGTGAGGGGCAACTCGTCCAGCACGATCAGTGCGGCAGGCACCATGTAGGACGTCAATATGGTGCCCACGAAATCGAGGACCGCGGCGTGGTCGAGGGTTCGACCCGACTCGGCAACGACGTAGCCGATCAGACGATCACCGAAGCCGTCGTCGCGTACCGAGACCACCGAAGCCGCGACGCCGTCGAACGCGAGCAGCGCGCTCTCGATCTCGCCGAGCTCGATGCGGAACCCGTGCAACTGGACCTGCATGTCGCTGCGGCCCATGTATTCGAGCGCCCCGTCGCGGTTCCACCTCGCTGTGTCACCGGTGCGGTACATCCTCGAGCCGGCGATGCCCGACGGGTGTGCAACGAAACGAGTGGCCGACAGGTCCGCCCGTCCGAGGTAGCCGCGTGAGAGCTGTGCCCCGGAGACGTACATTTCGCCGGTCACGCCAGGTGGCACGGGGTTCAGGCGCGCGTCGAGAACGGCAACGTTCAGTGCCGGGATCGCCTGACCGATGACGCTGGCGGAGGCCGACGCGGCGAACTCCTCGGTCAGGGCCAGGTGGCTCACGTGGACCGTCGTCTCGGTGATGCCGTACATGTTCACCAGGGTCGGCGCGGACTCGTCGTGCCGGGTATACCAACGGCCCAGCTGTCCGAGATCGAGTGCTTCACCGCCGAAGATCACGTAACGCAGTGACAGTTCTGCGGAGTCATCGGCGGTTCCCACCGCCGCGGTGGCAACCCTGTCGGCTTCCGCGAACTGGTAGAACGCCGTCGGTGTCTGGTTGAGCACCGTGACCTTCTCGCGCACCAGCAACTCGCGGAACAGTTCCGGCGAGCGTGCCGTGTAGTAATCGACGACGACGAGGGTTCCGCCGTGCAGCAACGGGCCCCACAGTTCCCACACCGAGAAGTCGAACGCGTACGAGTGGAACATCGTCCAGACATCGCGGCTGTCGAAATCGAACAGGTCCGCAGTGTTCGCGAACAGTGTCGCCACGTTGCGGTGCGCGATCTGGACGCCCTTGGGACGGCCGGTACTGCCCGAGGTGTAGATGACGTACGCGATCGAATCTGCACTGGTCGTGCCCGAGCGGTCCGCATCCGTCAGCGGAGTGCCGGAGACACCGTTCAGCTCGTCGATCAGTTCGGGCGAATCGACCAGGAGAACCTCGAGATCGGAGGCCGGAACCGAGGCACTGTCGGCAACGGTGGAGATGACGCAGACGGGCGAGGCGTCCTCGAGCATGAACGCGAGTCGGTCCGCGGGGTAGGAGACGTCGATCGGCAGATATCCGCCGCCGGACTTGATGACAGCGAGCAGCGCCACGATCAGCTGCTCGTCACGTGGCATGGCGACCGCAACGAGTGATTCGGACGTCACGCCGCGACTGACGAGAACCCGGGCCAAGCGACTCGAACGTTCGTCCAGTTCGGCGTAGGTCATCGATCGATCACCGAAGACGACAGCACGCGAATCCGGGAATCGTGCTGCAGCAGCGGCGAATCGGTCGGACAAGGTCGAGTCGTCTGCCTCGAGACCCGCATGGTTCCACTCGTGCGTCATCGCACCGAGCTCGCCGGGAAGCAGCAGATCGATGTCGCCGACAGCACGGTCGGGATCGGCAGTGACTGCGTCGAGGACAGCGCCGAAGCGTGCCGAGAACTCCTGGACGGACGATTCCTCGAACACGTCGACCGCGTACGTGATCGCCGCAGTCATGCCGGACGGTGCACCGGTCTCGTCGAACTTCTCCGCAACGGTCAGCTGTAGATCGAACTTCGCCACGTGTGCGTCGATGTCCACGGCCTGGACGGTCAGGTCCGGCAACTCGAGCGCCGCCGAGGTGTTGTTCTGGAATTCGAGCAGTACCTGGAACAGTGGCGAATGGTCGGTCGAACGGGTCGGGTCGAGTACGTCGACCAACCGCTCGAACGGGACGTCGGTGTTGTCGAACGCCGCCAGATCGGCTGTGCGCGTGGCACGGAGCAGATCGACGAACGAGAGCTGCGGTGCCACCTCGGTACGGAGAACGAGCGTACCCACGAACATGCCGACCAGATCGTCGAGCGCGGCGTCGCCGCGGCCGGCGATGGGGGTACCGACCGCGATGTCCTCGGTGCCGCTCAGTCGCGCCATCAGGACCGACCATGCAGCGTGCACGGCCATGAAGACGGTTGCTTCGTTGGCGCGCGCGATGTCGACCAGCTTGGCGTGGGTGTCGGGCTCGATCTCGAATCGAACACTGTTGCCACGCAACGACTGACGAGCTGGGCGCGGGCGATCCAACGGCAGCGGGAGGACCTCGGGCAGATCCGCCAGGGCGGTCTTCCAGAAGTCGAGCTGCTGTGCGGCCAAGGACGACGGATCGGACTCGTCACCGAGAACATCACGCTGCCAGATCGCGAAGTCGGCGTACTGAACCTCGAGCGGTGTCCACATCGGAGCCGTCTCGGCGACACGGGATCCGTAGGCCACCATCACGTCTCGCGCCAGCGGTGCCATGGACGCTCCGTCCGCGGCAATGTGATGCACGACGATCGAGAGTACGAACTCGTCCGGTGCCACACGGTACAGAACCGCGCGGAACGGCAGCTCGGTCGAGACGTCGAACCCCTGTGCCGCGGCAGCCGACACGGCCGCCACGATCGCATCGGCTTCGAGATCGACGACGTCGAGCTCCCTCGACGCAGTCTGTGCATCGAGAATCTTCTGCTCGGGTCGCTCTCCCTGGGTGGGGAACACCGTCCGCAGCGACTCGTGTCGTTCCAGAACATCGTTGACGGCTGCACTCATCGCGGCAATGTCGAGGCGACCGGTCAGGCGTACCGCGAGCGGGATGTTGTACGCCGCCGACGTCACATCGAACTGGTTGATGAACCACATTCGCTGCTGAGCCAGGGACAACGGAATCGAACTCGGCCGCGGCTTCGCCACCAGCGCGGGGCGGCGAACCGTCCCACGCGGATTGCTGTCCACACGCTCGGCGAGCGATTCGACAGTGGGGGCCTCGAACAGGGCGCGCACACTGATCGCAGCGTCGAGGGCAGTGTTGACCCGTGCAGTGAGTCGGGTAGCGCTGAGGGAGTCGCCGCCCAGATCGAAGAAGCTCGAGTCGATGCCGACTGCGTCGATTCCGAGCACCTCACCGACGATCTCGGCGATGATCCGTTCCGTCTCGGTACGCGGGGCACGTGAATCACTTCCGAGATGGAGGTCGGGCGCAGGCAGTGCTTTTCGATCCAGCTTGCCGGCCGGGGTCAACGGAATCGACTCCAGCTCGACGAAAGCCGTCGGGATCATGTGTGTGGGAAGCGAACTCGACACGTGGGTGCGCAAAGATGCGGTGTCGATCTGTCGACCCGGCCGCGGGAGAACGTAGGCGACCAGAATCGTGTTTCCCGCGGGACCGTCGACTCCCACCGTGGTGGCGAATTCGACCGTCGGATCGTCGGTGAGTACTGCGTCGATCTCGCCCAGTTCGATGCGGAAGCCGCGCACCTTCACCTGGAAATCGCTGCGCCCGACGTATTCGAGCGTTCCGGATTCGGTCCACCGCACGACATCTCCGGTGCGGTACATTCGCGCGCCCGGCTCGGCGAAGGGGTTTGCGACGAATCGGTCTGCGGTCAAACCGAATCGGGAATGGTAGCCCCGAGCCAGCGCGGGTCCGGCAAGATACAGCTCTCCCGCAACTCCGACCGGAACTGGGTGCAACCGTGCGTCGAGAACGACCTCGCTGAAACCGATTGTCGGCGAACCGATGTCGATCGGGGAATCTACGTTCAGCGAATCGCTGATCGACGAGAAGATCGTCGCTTCGGTGGGTCCGTACGCATTGAACATCAGACGATCCGGTGCCCAGCGAGCCACCAGCTCGGGCGGACAGACGTCTCCACCGGTGGCGACGACGCGCAGCTCGGTGAGGCCTTCGGGGTCCACCGACGCCAGTGCGGCAGGCGTGACGAACGCGTGAGTCACGTTTTGCTCGGCGAGCAGTGCTGCCAGCTCGGTGCCACCGTAGACCGAGGTCGGTGCGATGACCATCGTCGCGGCACCGGAGAACACCATGACCAGTTCGAGGATGGAGGCATCGAAGCTCGGCGAAGCGAAAGCCAGAACTCGGGCATCGGGAGATACCTCGAAACGGCTTCGCTCTTCCTCTGCCAGGTTTGCAAGACCGCGATGGGTGACCGTGACGCCCTTGGGGACACCGGTCGAGCCCGACGTGTAGATCAGATAGGCAACCTGATCGACATTCATCGGACGCGTTCGATCGTCGTCGCGAACGGGGGTGGTCGGGAGATGTTCTAGCTCGGCGCGTGTCTCGTCCTGATCGAGGACGGTCCACCGGGCCGACCCGAGACCGTCGACCGCAGACACGTGGGTGGCGAGTGTGAGACCGATCGAGGCCTCCGAGTCGACCAACATGTGCTCTACGCGATCGCGGGGGTAGCTCGGATCGATCGGCAGGAATGCCGCGCCCGTCTTGGCGACAGCCCAGATGGCGAGGACCGAATCGACGGAGCGAGGTAGAGCAAGTGCGACAACGGTTTCCGGTCCGGCACCGCGGGCGATGAGCGCACGGGCAAGAGCGGACGACCGTGAGTCGAGCTCGTCGTAGCCGAGGCTGCCGCTCTCACTCCACAGTGCGAGGCCGTCGGTGTTCGTCGCCGCAGCATCGGTGAGGATCTCGGGGAGCAGACGAACACTCGACGACGCCGGGCCGTGAACCGGCGCCAATCGGCCCAGCTCGTCCTCGGACAACAGTGACAGCGATCCGATCCGCCGATCGGTATCGGCAGCAATGGCCTCCAATACCCGGACGATCCTGTCGATCGTCGCTCGAACGACGCTGTCCTCGAAGAGCTCGGGCAGATATTTGGCTTCGATGTGCAGGCGGTCGTCGACCATGGCGACCAGGGTCAGTGGATACTGCGCCGTGTCGCTGCCGTCGTGAACGTCGTGAACGTGCATGCCGGCGAGGTCGGTCTCGGCCGACAGTCCGGCGCGGTCCATCGGGTAGGACTCGAACACCGTCAGGGTGTCGAAGGCGACGGCCGGTCCTACGGCCCGCTGGATGTCGGTGAGTCCGAGGTAGTGGTGATCGAGCAGAGCAGCCTGCTCGGCCTGCACCCGATCGAGGTATTCACCGAGTGTCTCGGACGGATCGAGCACGATTCTGACCGGCAGGGTGTTGATGAACAGGCCGACCATCGACTCGATGTCGGAGACCTCGGGCGGTCGTCCGGACACGGTCGCGCCGAACACCACATCGGACCGTCCGGTCAAGGTGCCGAGGACCATGGCCCACGACGCCTGCACCATGGAGTTCATCGTCACGCCGCGTGCTCGGGCGACGGCCCGCAGACGGTCGGTCTGCGCGGTGTCCAGCGAGATCAGTGCTCGGCCCGCCAGCGTCGATTCCTGGCGTCGACTTTCGACCGGCGTCAACAGAGTGGGTTCGGACAGTCCTGCGAGCGCATCGGTCCACGCCGCAGTTGCTGCCGAACGGTCACGTCTGGCGAGCCACGACAGGTAGTCGCGGTAGGCAGGCACGCGAGGCAGAACGGTCTCGTCGCCGTCCACCACGTACAGAGTCAAGAGGTCTTTGAGCAGCAGCGGCGTCGACCAGCCGTCGAGCAGAATGTGATGGTTGGTCATCACCAGACGCCACTCGCCCGGAGCCATCGTGATCAGCATGAAGCGCAGTAACGGAGCTTGAGCCATGTTGAAACGGGTGGCTCGGTCCTCGTGTTCGATGCGCTCGAGCTCGGCTGCCCGGTCGTCGACGTCCAGACCGGTGAGGTCGATCGACGACCACGGTACGTCGACGTCGTGATGCACGATCTGGATGGACTCGCCGTCCGTGTTGTGTACGAAGGCGGTTCGCAGGTTGGCGTGTCTACGCAGCAGCGCCTGAGCGGACCGCTGGAACCGCGCCTCGTCGACGTCCCCGCGCAGTTCCAGCACGAGTTGGACGATGTAGGCATCGACGGACTGATCCGACAGCTCGGCGTGGAACAGCAGACCGGCCTGCAGCGGCGTCATCGACCAGATGTCGTCCAGGGTCGGGTAGACGCGTTCGAGGTCGTCGATGGAGCTCTGGTCGAGCCGGACGAGATCGAGATCCGACGGCGTGAAACCGCCGGCACCGGGACGCTGCGCCAGCGTGGTCAGCGCGGTGAGCGCCTGACGCCACAGTTCGACCAGCTCTGCGACCTCGGCCGCGTCGAGCACGCCGGTGGGGAACGCGAACGACGCTTCCAGCCGCGGGCCGGTCGGTGTCGCCGTGGTGACGGCGTTGATGTCGAGCACAGCGGCGACGGGGAGATCCTCGTCCTGCGAATCGCCGACACCGGAATCGTCGACCGGCAACCAACCGTGCCCGCGAAGCTCGTCCGGAATGTCGGTGCTGTAGCGCCCGAGGTAATTGAAACTGATCTGTGGAGCCGGGAAGTTGCGAAGAGCAGCGGCGCCGGTCTCGTCCAGGTATCGCAGCATGCCGTAGCCGATGCCGTGATCCGGGACGGCCAGCAACTGCTCCTTGACCGACTTGATCAGGCGCGCTGCATCGGCACCGCCGGCGAGAGCGTCGTCCAGATCGATCCCGTCGAGGGTCAACCTGAGTGGGTAGATGGTGGTGAACCAGCCGATGGTGCGGCCGAGATCAGCGCCGGGTACGACGTGGTCCTCACGGCCGTGACCCTCGAGGGAGATGAGAGCGTCGTCGACGACCACGCCGCGACCCCGTCGCCACACGGCGGTGGCGAGGGCGAGAGCGGCGAGTAGACCGTCGTTGACACTGCCGTGGAACGCATCGGGCAGAGCTGTCAGCAGACCCTCGGTGACGTCGGTCGGCAGGGTCAGCTCGATCTTGTCCACGGTCCGGTACACGTCGATCTCGCGATCGAGCGCGCGAGATCCGATGAGCGGATCAGGTTGCGCCACAACAGATCGCCAGATCTCGAGCTCGTCGGCGCGGGTTGCGGTGACCTCACGCAATCCGTGAGACCAACGGCGCATCGAGGTGCCGACCGGTGCTAGTTCCGGAGTGCTTCCACCGATGATCTGCGCCCATGCGGACGCGAGATCCGGGACCAGAATTCGCCAGGACACACCGTCGATCACCAGGTGATGAGCGACGACGAGCAGACGGCTTCCCTCGGTTCCTGCGTCGAACCACACCATCTGGATCATGACGCCGGAATCAGGTGCCAAGCGGGCCACAGCGGCCGCTGCCTCCGTCTTGGCCTGCTCCGAGAACTGCGGTCCGTGAACGGTGGACGACGAGACTCGGTGGACTACCGACTGCGCCGACACCGATCCGACGGGCAGAACCTCCATCGCGGGGTGCTCACCGCGATGCAGCACGCCTCGAAGCATGTCGTGGTGATCGAGAACCGTCTGAACCGTGGCTCGAAGAACATCGAGTTCGATGTCCGCCGGAAGCGACAGCACAGCGGTCTGAGTGTGCTTGTCGAGCACTGCCGTGCGATCGAGCATCCATGCCACGATCGGGGTCAGCGGTACGTCTCCGACGCCGCCTCCCGGCAATTCCTCCAGCACCAGTGGAGCAGTCCCGTCACCGGCTGCGACTACCTCCGCCAGTGCGGCAACTGTCTTGTGCTCGAACACATCTCGTGGCGAGAGGGCGAGCCCGGCAGCCTTGGCGCGCGAGACCAACTGAATGGACATGATGCTGTCGCCGCCGAGCGCGAAGAACGAATCGTCGACGCCTACATGGTCCAACCGCAGGACCTCGGCGAACAATCCGGACAGAGTTTTCTCGACCGCATTGTCGGCATCGCGGCCGCCTGTGGTGACCTGAGCGGACCAGTCGGGTTCGGGTAGTGCGTTTCGGTCGAGTTTGCCTGCCGGAGTCAACGGAATCGACTCGAGCATCACCAACGCCGACGGCACCATATGCGCCGGCAATACCGACCCCACATGCTCGCGCAACACAGCCGCATCCAGCGTGGTACCGACCACCGGCAACACGTACGACACCAACACCGTCGCCCCGGCCTGATTGTCACGCCCGATGGTGACCACGAAATCGACACCCGGCACAGCCGCCAACACCGAATCGATCTCACCCAACTCGATCCGGAAACCACGCACCTTCACCTGAAAATCGCTACGCCCCACATACTCCAACGCACCCGAAGAATTCCACCGCACCACATCACCGGTGCGATACATCCGCGACCCCGCACCACCGAACGGATTGGCCACGAACCGCTCCGCCGTCAAACCCAACCGAGCGTGATACCCACGAGCCAACGCCGGACCCGCCAGATACAACTCACCCACCACACCCACCGGCACCGGATTCAACCGCGCATCCAACACCACCTCCGCGAAACCGATAGTCGGAGAACCGATATCGACCGACTCCCCCACCACCAACGCCGACGAAATCGACGAGAAAATCGTCGCCTCCGTCGGACCGTACGCATTGAACATCCGCCGACCCGGCGCCCACCGCGCCACCAACTCCGGCGCACACACATCACCACCGGTAGCCACGACCTCCACACACTCGAGCCCCACCGGATCCACCGACGCCAACGCCGCCGGCGTCACGAACGCATGCGTGACCCGCTCCTCGGCGAGCAACGACGCCAACTCCACCCCACCGAACACCAACGGCGGAGCAATCACCATCGTCGACCCACCCGAGAACGCCAACACGAACTCGAGAATCGACGCATCGAAACTCGGCGACGCAAACGCCAACACCCGAGACGAAGGACCCACACCGAACCGAACCCGCTCCTCGGCAGCCAAGTTCCCCACACCACGATGAGTGACCACCACACCCTTGGGCACACCCGTCGAACCCGACGTATAAATCAGATACGCAGCATCATCGAGACGCAACACACCCGAACGCTCCGCATCCAACACCGGAGCAGCCGACCGAAACGCCAGATCCGCCACCACATCCGCATCATCGAGCACCACCCACGACACCCCACCCACACCCGACACCGCACCCACATGAGCACCCAACGTCACACCCACCACAGCACCCGAATCGACCAACATGTGCTCGATCCGATCCACCGGATAATTCGGATCCACCGGCAAGAACGCACCACCGGCCTTCGCCACCGCCCACACCGCCACCACAGACTCCACAGACCGCGGCAACGCCAACGCCACGAACGACCCCGGACCCACACCACACGACATCAACATCCGCGCCAACCGCGACGACGCCGCATCCAACTCACCATACGAAAGCACCCGCGAACCCGACACCACCGCAACACCACCGACACCAGCCACACCCACCGCACCAGCCAACAACTCCGGCAACACCACACCCACCACAGACCGCGGACCACGAACCGGAGCCAAGGCGGCGTATTCGTCGTTCGACAGAATGTCGATGTCCCCGATCAGGACGGACGGGTCCGTCGTGACGACATCGAGAATTCGCGTGAGGCGGTCGGCAAGGACTCGAACCGTGTCGGCGTCGAACAGTTCTGTGGCGTAACGGAAACCGGCGCCGATGCCGACCGGTGCGCCGAACTTGTCGAATTCTTCCGAGACCGTCAACTGCAAGTCGAAATTCGAAATGTCATTGGGCAGTTCGATGCCCTCGATCGACAGGCCGGGCAATGTCACCGTCGGCCGGTCGGTGTGCTGGAACTCGAGCATCACCTGGAACAAAGGAGCATGGGCGGTCGATCTCGCGGGATCGACAGCATCGACCACGCGCTCGAACGGGATGTCCGAGTGTGTGAACGCCGCCAGGTCGGTGGCGCGAACCTCCGACAGGAGATCCTCGAAACGTGTGGAACCAGCCACCTGGGTCCGAAGCACGAGCGTATTGACGAACATGCCGACGAGCTCGTCGAGTGCAGCATCTCCTCGGCCCGAGATCGGCGTTCCGACGGAGATGTCCTCGGTGCCGGACAGCCGGGCGAGAAGAACGGCCAACGCGGCGTGCACGATCATGAACGAGCTCGAATTGTGCTCGGCAGCAACAGTTGCGAGGCGTGCATGGACGGCGGCATCGATCTCGAACGAGATCGAGTCGCCGCGCAGAGACGCCACCGCCGGGCGGGGGCGATCGGTGGGCAGGGGCAGAACCTCGGGGCTACCGGACAGTGTGTCGACCCAGTAGGCCGATTGCTGTGCCATCAGCGACTCGGGATCGGACTCGGTGCCGAGGTACCGACGCTGCCACAGTGCGTAATCGGCATACTGCACCGGCAACGGGTCCTGGCTCGGCGCATGCCCTGCAGCACGTGCGCTGTACGCCACCATGAGATCGCGTGCCAGCGGGGCGCTGGAGAACCCGTCGGAGGAGATGTGGTGCACGACCATGACGAGCACGTGCTCGTTCTCGCGCTCTCGGATCAATCGGACGCGCAGCGGAACGTCCGCCACCACGTCGAAGCCCGAGCCGGCGACATCGCCGATCAGTTCCTGCACATGCCGCTCGTCGTCCGCCGTGATCGGAGTCAGATCCGGTAGTGCAGACGCCACGTCGAGAATCGACTGCACAGGGCCGTCGTCCGACAGCGGGAACATGGTGCGAAGAGATTCGTGCCGGGTCAACACATCGCCGATGGCCGATCGCATCGCGTCGATGTCGAGGGCACCGCTCAATCGCATGGCGAACGCGACGTTGTAGGCAGCCGACTCCGTGTCGTACTGATTGATGAACCACATCCGCTGCTGCGCCAGCGACAGCGGGACGACATCGGGGCGGTCCTGTGGAACCAGTCGCGGTGCCGACTCGGAATCGTGTTCGCGGATGTCGATGCCTGCGGACAATGCGCGCACGGTCGGCGCGTCGAACAGATCGCGGATACCGATGTTGCTTCCCAGCGCGGCATTCACCCGCGCTACCAATCGCATCGCGATCAGCGAGTTGCCGCCGATCTCGAAGAAGCTCGACGTGACGCCCACCTGCGAGACACCGAGGAGGTCGGCGAAGATGCCGGCCACGATTTCTTCGACGGGGTTCTCCGGACCGACGAATTCCGAAGCGGCGACGGTGAACTCGGGAGCAGGCAGCGCCTTGCGATCGAGCTTTCCACTGGCGTTGACCGGCAGCGAATCGAGCACCACCACGTGTGTGGGCACCATGTAGCCCGGAAGCCGTCGCGCGGCCTCGGCCGTCAGATCGGTGGTGTCGACGGCAGCGCCGGGTGCGCCCACGACGTAGGCAACCAGCGTTTCACCGGTGTTCGGGTCCTTGTGAACCAAGGCGATCGCTTGGGCGACCGACTCGGACCGCAGCAGTACGGCTTCGATCTCGGGCAGCTCGATGCGCAGGCCGCGCAACTTGACCTGAAAATCGGTACGACCGATGTACTCGAGCTCACCGTCGGCGCGCCAGCGCACCAAATCGCCTGTGCGGTAGAGCCGCTCACCCGGTTGACCGAACGGGTCGGCGACGAAGCGATCTGCCGTCAGATCGCCGCGGCCGACATAACCGCGTGCGAGCTGGACACCCGCGAGATACAGCTCGCCGGGCGCACCGATGGGTGCCAAGCGCAACGAGGCGTCCAGAACGTACAACCGGGTGTTCCACACCGGTGCGCCGATGGGGATGGAGACCGGATCTCGTCCGGTCACGTGGTAGTAGCTGACGTCGACTGCGGCTTCGGTCGGGCCGTAGAGATTGTGCAACTCCGCGAGCGAGAACTGAGCGAACTGTGCCGCGGTGGCAGGCGGAAGTGCTTCGCCACTGCAGAAGACGAGCCGCAGCGACACGCAATCTGCAGCCCGAGCACCGGCTGCGAACACAGCGAGCATCGACGGCACGAAGTGCACGGTGGTGACGTGCTCATCGGCGATGATGCGGGAGAGGTACGCGGGATCACGATGCCCGTCGGGCTCTGCCACGACGAGTTTTGCACCCACCTGAAGCGGCCAGAAGAATTCCCACACCGAGACGTCGAAGGTGGCCGGCGTCTTCTGCAGAACTGTGTCCGCGGGCTCGAGGTGATACTCGTGCTGCATCCACAGCAGGCGATTGACTATGGCGGAGTGCGTGACTGCCACACCCTTGGGCCGGCCGGTGGAGCCGGAGGTGTAAATCACGTAGGCGGTATTCGAACCACTCAGGCTGCCCAGTCGATCGGCATCGGTGATCGAGGAGTGACTTCGATCCGAGACGTCCAACAGATCGACGGCGAGAACCGGAGTAGCCACCGGAATGTTGATCCAGTCGCGGCTCGTGGTCAGAATGCACACCGGCTGAGCACTCGACAGTACGTAGGACGACCGTTCGACCGGATGGTCCGGGTCGATCGGAACATACGCACCACCGGCCTTGACGATGGCGTACATGCCCACGAGCAGGTCGATCGATCGACGCATTGCCAGGCCGACGTGGGATTCCGGTGCCACACCGAGCGAGATGAGGTGCCGAGCGAGCTGATTGGCACGCTCGTCCAGTTCGAGATACGTGAGTTGCTCGTCCTCGAACACCAGAGCGGTCGAGTACGGGCTGCGAAGTACCTGCCGGTCGAACAAGCTGCTCAGCGTGACGCCGATATCCCCGTTCGGAATCTGCTGGTGGATCGACGACGACTCGATCAGTCGTGCGGTGTCGTTCCACTCGAACAGAACCAGTTCTCGTTCTGCGGCGGACAGGATGTCGATGTCACCGGTGCGGACGTCCGTCGACGTGCCGATGGTGGAGACGATTCGCAGGAATCGGTCGACGAACCGATCGATGGTGTCGGAATCGAACAGATCTGTGGCGTAGGTGAAGGCAGCCGACAACGCACCGGACTCGTCGGCAGGGTTCTGATCGACGCGTAGCTGCAGATCGAACTTCGCTGTGTCGGTGCTGATTTCCTCGAACTCGACAGTGAGATCCGGCAGTTCGAGCGTGGCCGAGGCATTGTTCTGGAATTCCAGGAGAACCTGGAACAGCGGTGAATGGTCGGTCGATCGAGCCGGATCGAGAACATCGACGAGTCGCTCGAACGGAATGTCGGTGTTGTCGAAGGCAGCGAGATCCGAGCGTCGGGTACCGGCCAACAACTCGCCGAAAGTCGCGTGTGGCTCGACCTGTGTCCGCAACACGAGCGTGCCGACGAACATACCGACGAGATCGTCGAGTGCTGCATCCCCTCGACCGGCGATCGGGGTTCCGATAGCGATGTCGCGGGTGCCGCTCAACCGGGCGAGCAGCAGGGCAAGCGCGGAGTGGACCACCATGAACAGCGTCGACTCGTGTTCGGCTGCCACCGAGGACAATCGAGCGGCTACATCGGCCGGAATCGTGAACGGGGTGACGCTGCCACGCATCGACTGCCGAATGGGCCGTGGTCGATCGAGCGGCATCGGCAACACGTCGGGCAGGTCTGCCAGTGCCGACTGCCAGAATTCGATCTGCCGCGAGGCGACGGATGTGGGGTCGTTCTCGTTGCCGAGGACGGCATGCTGCCACAGGGCGAAGTCCGCATACTGTACGGCCAGGGGTTCCCACGTCGGAGCCGATCCCGCGGACCGGGCACCATAGGCGACCATGACGTCGCGCGCCAGCGGTGCCATCGAGGCGCCGTCCGCAGCGATGTGGTGGACCACGATGGCGAGAACGAAACTCTCCGCGCCGGTTCGATACAGCACGGCCCGGAACGGAAGGTCGACAGTGACGTCGAATCCTGTTGTGGCAGAAGTGCGGACGAGTGCATCCACCGACGCGACGTCGACCTCGACGTAATCGAGTGGGAGGTTGGGGCCGGTGACGTCCTCGACCGGGGTGATGACCTGATTCGGCAGATCGCCTACCGTGGGAAAGACGGTCCGGAGTGATTCGTGTCTCGCCAGAACGTCGCCGATAGCTGCAGACATCGCGGTGACGTCCAGTCGACCCGTCAACCGAACGGTGAGTGGAATGTTGTAAGCGGGTGACGCCACGTCGAACTGGTTGATGAACCACATCCGCTGCTGCGCGAGCGAGAGCGGAACAGACTCGGGTCGGTCGAGCGCCACGAGTGCCGGACGGCGGTGCAACGAGGCACCCTTCGCCTCTGCACGCTCTGCCAGGGTCCGCACCGTCGATGCCTCGAACAGATCGAGTACTTTCAGATCGGTTCCGAGGGCAGAGTTGGCTCGCGCGATCAATCGCGTTGCCACCAGCGAGTTTCCGCCGAGGTCGAAGAAGCTGTCGGTCACGCCGACCCGATCCACCTCGAGAACATCGCAGAAGACCGCTGCCACAGCAGCCTCGTACTCGGTCTCCGGTGCCTCGAACGCACCCTGCGATCCGAGTTCGGGTTCGGGTAGTGCGTTTCGGTCGAGTTTGCCTGCCGGAGTAAGAGGAATCGACTCGAGCATCACCAACGCCGACGGCACCATATGCGCCGGCAATACCGACCCCACATGCTCGCGCAACACAGCCGCATCCAGCGTGGTACCGACCACCGGCAACACGTACGACACCAACACCGTCGCCCCGGCCTGATTGTCACGCCCGATGGTGACCACGAAATCGACACCCGGCACAGCCGCCAACACCGAATCGATCTCACCCAACTCGATCCGGAAACCACGCACCTTCACCTGAAAATCGCTACGCCCCACATACTCCAACGCACCCGAAGAATTCCACCGCACCACATCACCGGTGCGATACATCCGCGACCC
This sequence comes from Rhodococcoides sp. S146-33, assembly GCF_059489205.1. Lineage (NCBI taxonomy): Bacteria > Bacillati > Actinomycetota > Actinomycetes > Mycobacteriales > Nocardiaceae > Rhodococcoides > Rhodococcoides sp. S146-33. Next base: position 1,407,342 of record NZ_JCAJWY010000002.1, on the reverse strand, counting down.
CGCACCACCGAACGGATTGGCCACGAACCGCTCCGCCGTCAAACCCAACCGAGCGTGATACCCACGAGCCAACGCCGGACCCGCCAGATACAACTCACCCACCACACCCACCGGCACCGGATTCAACCGCGCATCCAACACCACCTCCGCGAAACCGATAGTCGGAGAACCGATATCGACCGACTCCCCCACCACCAACGCCGACGAAATCGACGAGAAAATCGTCGCCTCCGTCGGACCGTACGCATTGAACATCCGCCGACCCGGCGCCCACCGCGCCACCAACTCCGGCGCACACACATCACCACCGGTAGCCACGACCTCCACACACTCGAGCCCCACCGGATCCACCGACGCCAACGCCGCCGGCGTCACGAACGCATGCGTGACCCGCTCCTCGGCGAGCAACGACGCCAACTCCACCCCACCGAACACCAACGGCGGAGCAATCACCATCGTCGACCCACCCGAGAACGCCAACACGAACTCGAGAATCGACGCATCGAAACTCGGCGACGCAAACGCCAACACCCGAGACGAAGGACCCACACCGAACCGAACCCGCTCCTCGGCAGCCAAGTTCCCCACACCACGATGAGTGACCACCACACCCTTGGGCACACCCGTCGAACCCGACGTATAAATCAGATACGCAGCATCATCGAGACGCAACACACCCGAACGCTCCGCATCCAACACCGGAGCAGCCGACCGAAACGCCAGATCCGCCACCACATCCGCATCATCGAGCACCACCCACGACACCCCACCCACACCCGACACCGCACCCACATGAGCACCCAACGTCACACCCACCACAGCACCCGAATCGACCAACATGTGCTCGATCCGATCCACCGGATAATTCGGATCCACCGGCAAGAACGCACCACCGGCCTTCGCCACCGCCCACACCGCCACCACAGACTCCACAGACCGCGGCAACGCCAACGCCACGAACGACCCCGGACCCACACCACACGACATCAACATCCGCGCCAACCGCGACGACGCCGCATCCAACTCACCATACGAAAGCACCCGCGAACCCGACACCACCGCAACACCACCGACACCAGCCACACCCACCGCACCAGCCAACAACTCCGGCAACACCACACCCACCACAGACCGCGGACCACGAACCGGAGCCAGTCGCGCTCGCTCGGCGGCGGACAGCATGTCCACGTCCGCGATCAGCAACTCGGGCTCAGCTGTGAGCGCTTCGAGAATTCGTACCACTCGGCGGCCGAATTGCGACATGGTTCCAGCGTCGAAAAGTTCTGTGGCGTAGTCGAAAACGACATCGACCGAATCGGACTCGTCGACGGTGACTACCAGATCCATGTCGATACCGTCGTGCGGCAGAACCGCGGAACCGAAACGAAGCGCAACCTGAGCCAACGGGCTGTGCGAACCGGACCGAGACAGGCCCAGGGCCTCGACGACGTCGTCGAACGACACGTCACCGTGTGCGAGTGCCGCGTCGAATTCGACCTTGGTCGTCGCGACGAAGTCGCCGAAAGACTGGCGTCCGTCCGGATTGGTCCGCAGAACGACGGTTTCTCCGCGGTCGGCGGGCACGGCAATCGAGACGTCTTCGGTGCTGGCCAGGCGTGAAACAAGTACGGCAAGAACGGATTCGAACACCACGAACGGCGTTGTCCCGCGGTCGGCGGCCAGCTGTTCGACTGCTGCCCAGGACGTGGATCCGAGAGTGATCTCGTGCGATGCACGAACATGGCCGATGCGTGCAGGGCGGACGCGATCGCTGGGGATACCGATCAGGTCGGGGGAATCGGCGAGTCGATCGGTCCAGTAGGCGAGCTGAGCGGTGGCACGTCGGCGTCGTTGGCCCTCGCGAGCACTGTCCGGATGTACCTCGGACACAACGACATCGGGCCCAGCCGCGATGAATGCTTCGGCCATGTCCACGAAACTCGAGTGATGCGCCGTGAGGTCGTCGTCGTCGTATCGGTTCGGGTTTGCCCTGAAGTCGACGAATGTTTTTGCCGGAGAACCACTCTGGTACACATTGACCAGAAGATCCTCCACCGGACCCGACGTGACGATGTTGAACTCGCCGACGATCGAACCGAGGTTGATCTGCTGGTGGAACAGCATCATGTTGACCAGCGGCCCGGTGAGCTGCTTGTCGCTGCCCGAGGCCGCCAGCTCGCGTCGGATGTCCTCGATGCTGAACCGTTGGTGTCGAAGAGCGCCCATCAATTCCAGCTGTACCTGCTGTACCAGTTCACCGACGGTGGCGTCCTCTCGGACGCGCATCGGGATCGGTGCAACGTTGACCAGCATGCCGCCGGATCGACGGAGCAGCGCCGTGGTTCGGGCGGATACCGGAATGTTGACCAGTACATCGTCTCGTCCGGTCATTCGGGAGAGGTAGCAGCCGAACGCTGCGATGAACACTGCGGCTGCGGTTCCACCCTTGGTGGAATCGGACCCTTCGAGAGCGGTGACGACGTCCTCGGGCAGAGCGATGCTGCGCAACTTGCTGGCGGCAATCGTGCGGCCGTCCGTGTTCGACAGCGTTGCTCCGTCGTGGATGTCGGCGGCGCGGGTGACCCAGTATTCCTTGTCGGATTCGAAACGCGTCGACGTCCGATACTCCTGATCGAGTTCGTACAGGCGACGGAGTTCGGCCGCCTTGTTGGGCTCGGGTTCGGTGTGCTCTACGGCGGCTGTGTACAGCGCTGCGGTGCGTTGGACGAGCGTCATGGCACCGTAGCCGTCAAGGGCCACGTGGTGGATCTTGCTGTACCAGAGGTTGCGCTCGTCCTCGACCTGGATGATCCAGCTCTCGACGAGCGGATCATTCTCCATGTCGACCGGTTGCACGTAGTTGTGGTCGATCCACTGCAAGGCCGAGGACATCGGATCGTCTTCGCCGCGAAGGTCCAGATAGTGCACGGATTGTTCGATCGAGTGATCGACCAGCTGAACGGCCTCTCCGTCGACCTCGGCCAGACGAAGGTAGGCGGACTGGAATTCGTGCCCGGCCCGAGCCGACGCTTCCTGCAGGACAGCTATGTCGAGGTTGCCTCGCAGGTCCACGTACTGGGCGATGCAGACGGCAACGTCAGGTGCGAGTTGCTGGGCAAACCACATTCCCCGCTGCGCGGACGAGAGTGGAAAGCCGTTTTCGAAACCGGTGCCGGTCGGAGGCGTCTGAGACCCACCGGACGTTGTTGCGCGCATTCACTTGCCCTTCGGCGGCACGGTCACGGCGGCGAAATCCGACGCCGGATTGATCGAGTCGAAGCTTTCGGTCCGATTCGGGGTGTCGAGCCGCGGCGGCTTGTGCGCGCGATTGAGCAATTCTGGTGTCCGTTCTGGTCTGCGTTCGTGCCGGTTCACGCACGTTCGTCGGCTGGAATAGGGCTCGTATTGGTTCGTCACGAGTAACCGAGCGGATGGAAACGGGGACGTTGCCCGTTTCAGTGCACGAACCGAACCCTGAGTTGGCAGTACGGGCGGGTCTCACTTGCCGAACTCGGTGTCGCTCGCGACATGAACTTCCCCTCCCCGGCCTGGTATGCGACGCGGACACAGCGCCCGCATCCATACTCGATTCATCTCCAACGTCCCACAAGCGCGACCGTGCTGGGCCGCGCCGAAGCCGATACTCGAAAACCCACCGCCAACACCTCCAGCGGCTTACAAAGATACAACATTGGCAGCAGCCTGTTGTGCAGTAGTCATAAGGACCATCGACGACCGCTTCCAGCCTGTTACAGGAGTGACCTCGGTCGCCACTCCAACGTGCGTAATTCGTCCGATCGAATGACTGCTCGATAACGCGGATGCAACGGCTCGGATTATTCAACCGACTGCAAGATCGGAAAATGCTCGATTTACCGACTTCATGATTGTTTACGATGAAGGCCTGCGACGCCCGTTCACCAGGACCATGCCGAGCGCGCCTACAGCGGCGAGACACAGGACCAGCTCGGATCCGAAGCCCACCCGCGTGGCGACGGTGTTCGTCCGCCGCAGGGCAACACTGGACACGAGCACATCTGGTGTGAAGAGCGGCGTCTGTTGCAGCACGTCGCCGTCGGGCGCGACTATTGCGCTGACACCGCTCGTCGCGGCCACCACCACAGTCCGTCCGTGTTCGACCGCCCGAACTCGCGACATCGCCAGTTGTTGGTAGGTCATTTCGGTGTCGCCGAATGTCGCGTTGTTGGTCGGAATCGCAATGAATTCTGCGCCGGATCGGACAGATTCTTCGAGAGCGCGATCGAATGCGACCTCGTAACACGTCGCTATCCCGGCGGCTATTCCTGCGGCGTGGACCACTCCGTTACCGCTACCAGGGACAAAATATCCCGCCCGGTCGGCATATTCGGAAAACAAACGAAAAAAGCTTCGATAGGGCAAGTACTCGCCGAACGGTTGAATTATCTTTTTGTCGTGTCGCTCGCCAGGGCCGTCGTCACCGTTCCAAGCAATGACGGAATTCGAGTTCGTACCATCGGCATTGACGAGCACAGTGCCCACGAGAATCGGCGCACCGATGGCAACCGATGCCTGTGTGATGAGAGTCGCAGCGTCGGAATTTCTCAACGGGTCGATATCGGACGCGTTCTCCGGCCACACGACGAGATCGGGTGCCGGTTGTCTGCCTGCCTCCACATCGGCTGCCAGAGTCATGGTCGCCCGAACGTGATTGTCCAGAACAGCGCGGCGCTGTGCGTTGAAATCCAGGCCCAACCGCGGAACGCTGCCCTGCACCGCAGCGATGGTGACCGTGCGTTCTCCATCCTTTGCGTCGTTGGTGTGCAGAGTCGGCAGCAGAGCAACGGCGACGATGGACGCAACCGTCGTCGCAGCCACGGGAACGACGAAGGAGCGCACATTTCGCGGGCGCCGGCTCGCCAGGATCAGTGCGGCCAGGCCGGCTCCGCTCAGGGCCACCCCGAAAGAGAGCAGCGGTGCACCTCCCACGCTCGCCAATGGCAGCAGCCAGCCCTCGGGTTGTCCGAAGGCCAGCCGACCCCATGGGAAGCCGCCGAACGGAATGCTCGATCGCAGCCATTCGGTCAGACTCCACACCAACGGCATCGACAGTGGCCACCAGGCACTTCTCGCCGCGATCACGGCGAGTACCCCGAACAATCCCACGAAGACGGACTCGGCAGCGGCCAACGCCAACCACGGCATCGGCCCCACGTAGACACCGATCCACGGCAACAGCGGAACGAAGAATCCGAGTCCGGCGGCATATCCGCAGCCGAAGCCTGCCTTCAGGGACACCGATCGCCGACCGCCGAAGCCGGTCAGGACCAGCGCCAGGACCGCAATGCCGATCGGTGCCAGGAACCACAGGGTCCGTGGAGGGAAGCTTGCGAAGATCAGAATTCCGGCTCCGACCGAGAGCAGGGTCGACTCCACAGCCCTGCGCAGACGATCACCCCGTGACGCGGGTTTCGGGACCGCCGGAATGCTGTCACTCTTCATGGATGACCCTGCCGCGATGCACGGTCATGGAACAACGCGGGCTCTCGGCAGACGCGTCGAGGCTGGGCAGCGGTGACACCCCAGCACGTGGGTCCGTCGACCACCGTTGGACGCTGTCTTTCGGTGCCCGTACGACGAGTTCGTCGACGTCCCACACCGCGAAGGACGCGGGCGCACCCGGCACCAGCGTGCCGGCCAGGCCGTCCCGGACTCCGCCTGCGCGCCACGCTCCCCGCGTCGCGGCGGAGAACGCAGCCCGGGGCGAAACGGCGCTGCCAGGCGTGTGGTGGTTGACGGCGGCTCTCGTCGTCGCCCATGGATCGAGGCGAGTCACCGGTGCGTCGGAACCGAAAGCGAGGGCGACGCCGGCCGAGGCCAATCGGGCGAACGGGTGGAGTGCGGCGCTGCGTTCGGCACCGAGCCGTGCTGAATACAGTCGGTCCGAACCGCCCCACAGTGCGTCGAACAGCGGTTGCACGCTGGCGATCACGCCCCACGAGGCCAGAAGATCGGCTTGTTCCGGTGTCACCATCGACAGATGTTCGAGCCGGTGTCCGCATGCAGCGACGGCAGGTGTGCCGAGTTCGGCCACCACACGCGCGAAGGCAGTCACGGTTGCCGTGACTGCCGCATCTCCGATGACGTGGAATCCGGCTTGGACTCCGGCCGCGGTACAGGCCGAGATGTGCGCGGTGATCGCATCGACGTCGAGGTAGGAGACTCCCGTTCCGGGGTCGTCCGCATACGGCGACGACAACCATGCGGTTCGCGATCCCAGTGATCCATCGACGAAGATGTCGCCGGCCAGGCCGTGGGCCCCGGTCTCGGCGAGCAGCTGCCGTGCCCGTTCGGCCGTGTCGACCGGCTCGCCCCAATAACCGCGAACTTCCACGCCGTGTTCGGTTGCCATCAGTTCACGGAAGTCCTCGATGCCCGACACGATCTGGCCCCCGTTCTCGTGTACGGCGACAATTCCCTGCGTTGCGGCGTGGTCGAGCGCCGCCCTCCGGGCCCGAGTGCGAGTGTCCGGGGTGAGCATGGCGCGAGCCGTCAGCCGCGCAAGGTGGTGTGCATCGGCGGTGAGTGGGGCCTGCGGCGAGAACCCCGCCGCGGCGTCGATTCCCGATGACGCTGCCCGCAACGGAGTCGAGACGGCAGCGGAGTGAGAATCGACACGCGTGAGATAGACCGGGCGGCCCGGAGCTGCTGCATCGAGATCGGACGTCGTCGGTGGGCGGTGTTCGATCCACTCCGATTCGTCCCAGCCGTGCCCCCACACGAGCGCGTCCGACGTCTTCGCGGCGTACTCGGCGAGTGCGCGCATGCAGTCGTCGAGGGAACGACAGTGGGACAGATCCAGTCCGATCAGAGACAACCCCAGATCGGTGACGTGTACATGCGTGTCGACGAAAGCCGGTGCCACGAAGGAGCCGTCCAGGTCGGTTACCGGCACGCCGGGATGTAGCGCACGGCCGGTGCGATCCTCACCGATCCAACTGACGACTCCGTCGGTCACGGCCATGGCGGTGGCGTCGGAGGCCATCGGACTGTAGATCCGTCCGCCGCAGAACAATTCGGTGGTCACGAACGACCAGTCTGCCCTTACCGGTACGGCTTCCGGAAATCCCCCGTCGGCTGATCGATGTGGTCGGCCTCGATCACCTGACCTTCGAGGACGAGTGCAGAACCCGCCGCCGTCGACGCTGTGCCCGTGGCGTCGGCACGATCGTCGAGGATCTCGCCGTCGATGACCGTCGGGCGCATGCGTCGCGTTGCCGTGGCGACCTGCGGCAGCCAGCGCGCAGCAGCCCACATCACCGCCGGGCGCAGCAGCCACCGAGTCGGCGGAATCAACAGCAGCAACCCGATCACCGTGGTCACCAGTCCGGGGACGAACATCGCGACAGACCCCGCCGCGAACAACGCACCGTCCGCCACTGCGCCACCGGCCGACTGTTCGCCGCGCGATGCTCTCCGAAGTCCATCCAATACGCGCTTTCCCTGCGACCGCACCAGCAGCGAGCCGATGAGCGATCCACCGATCAACAACACCACAGTCCACAGCACGCCGAGCGCGCTTCCGACGGCGACCAGTGCCGCCACCTCGACGACGACATAAAGTACGAACAGAGCGAGCATGACGGTCCTTTCTTCGCTTCACCGGTACAACGCTCGAGGCGACGAAATCGCTCCCGAGGTGCCCTGGTTGCCAAAGAATTCTCAGGAACCCGGTCGTACGAGACCGGTCTCGTATGCGAGGACGACCGCTTGTACTCGGTCGCGCACATCCAATTTCGTCAGAATTCGCCCGATGTGGGTCTTGATCGTCGCCTCGGACAGGTGCAGTGCCGCCGCGATCTCGGCGTTGGACAGACCGGTAGCCAAGTGCACCAGCACCTCCCTCTCCCGACCGGTCAGTGCGTCGAGAACCGACGCATCGGCGGTCGAGACGGACTGGGCGACGAACCGCGAGAGCAGCCTCTTGGTGACCTTCGGTGAGACGACGGCATCGCCCGCGGCCACGCTGCGGATTGCGGATACCAAGTCCTCGGGTGGTGTGTCCTTGAGCAGGAATCCACTTGCGCCCGCCCGAAGCGCTCCCAGGACGTGCTCGTCGAGATCGAATGTCGTCATCACCAGAACCCTTGTATCGGAACCGGATTCGGTGATGGTTCGAGTGGCGGAGACGCCGTCGATGCCGGGCATCCGGACGTCCATCAACACGACCGCCGGTGCCAGCCTGTGTGCGGCCTCGATGGCCCCTGCACCATCGGACGCCTCACCGACCACCTCGATGTCGTCCTGGGCCTCGAGCACCATGTTCAATCCCATGCGCATGAGCTCTTGGTCGTCCACGACGACAACGGTGATCGGCACCGATCCAACCTAGCCGTAGAAAGCACCCAGCCCTCACTCGATCGGCAGCGTCGCCCGCACGAGCCAGCTGCCGTGCGGAGTACGGCCCGCGTGCAGCGTGCCCTGGAGCACGGCCACCCGCTCGCGCATGCCGAGCAGTCCGTGTCCGCCACCGTCCACGGGTGAGAGCGCGCCGGTGCCGGTGCCGTTGTCGGAGATCTCCACGGTCACCGCTTGTTCTTCTCGGACCACTTTGACCACGGCACGCGGGGCGTGGCCGGCGTGCCGTAGAACGTTGGTGAGCGATTCCTGCACCACACGGTGCACCCCCAGGCTGATTGCCGGGCTGATGTCGTCGAGATTTCCGGTCTGCTCGAGCTCGACGTACAAGCCTGCGCGACCCATCATCTCGACCACCCGGGCGAGCCCGGCTGTGCCGTACTGAGGCATGTCGTCCGAGTCCGGGGAGGTGCGCATCAGCGCGACGGTTCTGCGCAGCTCTGCCAGCGCAAGCCGACCGGTGGCGGAAATGTTGGCGACGGCCTGCTCCGCTCGTTCCGGATTGCGCCGGATGGCGTACGAGGCACCATCGGCCTGAACCACCATCACGCTGACGCTGTGGGCGATGACGTCGTGAAGTTCTCGCGCGATGCGCGTGCGTTCCGCGATCACGGCTTCCTCGGCGCGGCGGTCTCGGTCGTATTCGGCGACGACCAGCCGAGCCTGGGTCGCCTCGTCGTAGGCCCGGCGAGCACCGAGAAATTCCGCAGCGAGCCAGGACAGCGCGTAGAGAAGCGCACCGAACAACAGTGTCGTGAAGATCGGTTGCTCGAACAGCAGCATGGACGCCACCGAATACGCCGCGAGAGCAACGGCGTACACGGCACCCTGAACTCGTCCGACGTACGCAACGAGGGTGTACAGCATGATCGGCAGAGCCAGCGTCGCGGGGTGGCCGTTGACGGAGTCGCCCGCCATGGCGCCCGCGATATCGCTCACGCCCGTGGCCACGAGCGTGAACGCCGCTATCGATCGAGGACAGCGTCGCCGCCATGCAACGGGTACCGACAAGACGACCGAGAACACGAGAAACAACGGCCCGTTCGGTCCATCGGCCGAACTGACGAACACCAACACCTCGACGACGAACAGTCCTGCCGCCAGCAATGCATCGGCAACGAAGGGCTGCCCACGGAGCCACAGGCTGAAACGACGCATGTGATTGAGTTTGCCGTATGACTGCCGCGGACTGGGGACTGCTGATGGTGGCCGCGACGGCCGCTGGTTGGGTCGACGCGGTGGTCGGTGGAGGCGGCCTGATCCTGTTGCCCGCAATCCTGCTCGTGGCACCACAACTCACACAGCAAGCGGCGCTCGCGACCAACAAGGCCACCGCGATATTCGGCACCGTTGCCGCAGTGGTGACGTTCGCTCGCAAGGTCTCGCTGAACTGGAAGGTACTGGTCCCGGCCGGTGTCCTCGCTGCGGTGACGTCGGCGGCCGGTGCTGCCGCAGTCTCGCTCATCGACCGCGACCTGTTCATCCCGATCATCATGGTCGTTCTCGTCGGCGTGGCGCTGCTCGTGACGTGTCGCCCCACCATCGGTCTCACCGTGGCGTCGTCTCCGCCTACGCATCGCAAGGTTCTGATCGTCGTCGGTCTCGCGGCCGCGGGGATCGGCTTCTACGACGGAATCCTCGGGCCCGGAACCGGCACGTTTCTGATCATCGTGTTCGCCACGATGCTCGGGACGGAATTCGTGCGAAGCGCTGCGATGGCCAAGGTGATCAATGTCGGGTCCAATGTCGGGGCACTCGCTTTCTTCGCCGCCACCGGCAGCGTGTACTGGCAACTCGGAGCAGCCATGGCGGTCTGCAACGTCGTCGGGGCGGTGGTCGGGTCCAGAACAGCGGTGGCACGAGGGGCCGGTTTCGTCAGAATTGTCCTGCTCGTCGTCGTGGTGGGGATGGTTGTTCGACTCGGCTGGCAGCAGTTCGGCTAGCGTCGGTGCGGTGACGAGACACCCGGATCGGTCGGTCGACGCCGACTTCCTCGCTCTTCCCCTGCACGATCTCGCGGATGCCGCACTGAGCACTGCACGCTCCGCTGGAGCCACCCACGCCGATGTGCGCGTCCAGCGCTTGACGACACAGTCGATCTCGTTGCGCGACGGCTCGGTGCAGTCCTCGGTCGATGCCGGTGAGATCGGCCTCGCCGTGCGGGTGGTGGTCGACGGGACCTGGGGGTTCGCCTCCCATGCAGAACTCGGCACCGACGCAGCTGCCGAGACGGCCCGCAAGGCCGTCGAGGTGGCGACGGCATTACGTGCTCTCAATCGTGAACGGGTCGAGCTCGCGTACGAGCCGGTCTACTCGAATGCGACCTGGGTGTCGGATTACGACATCGATCCGTTCGAAGTGCCCACCGCCGACAAGGTGGGGCTGCTCGCGGAGTACTCGTCCCGCCTGGCGGCGTCCGATGGGGTGGACCACGTCACCGCGTCGGTACTTCAGGTCAAAGAGCAGTCCTTCTACGCCGATCTGGCCGGCAGCAGCATCACTCAGCAGCGGGTGCGACTACATCCCCAGTTCGAGGCGACAACCGTCGACCGGTCCGTCGGAGCTTTCGAAACCATGCGCACCCTCGCTCCACCGGTGGGACGTGGTTGGGAATACCTCGGTGAAACCGGTACCTGGGACTGGGCCGACGAGTTGGGCCGGATTCCCGAATGGCTGGCCGAGAAGGTGAAGGCACCGACGGTGGTGGCCGGACCGACCGACCTCGTCATCGACCCGACGAATCTGTGGCTGACCATTCACGAATCCATCGGTCACGCAACAGAATACGACCGAGCCATCGGTTACGAAGCGGCGTACGCCGGCACGTCCTTTGCGACGCCGGACCAGCTGGGGACGCTGCGCTACGGATCGCCCATCATGCATGTCACGGCGGACCGTACCGAACGCAACGGCCTGGCCAGCATCGGTTACGACGACGACGGAGTGGGTTCGCAAAGGTGGGATCTGGTTCGCGACGGGACACTGGTCGGCTATCAGCTCGATCGGGTCTTCGCTCCCAGGCTCGGACTGGAGCGGTCCAACGGGTGTGCATACGCGGATTCACCGCATCACGTACCAATTCAGCGGATGGCGAACGTATCCCTGCAGCCGGACCCGGACACCGATCGCACGACGGCCGACCTCATCGGTGCGGTGGAGGACGGCCTCTACGTCGTCGGTGACAAGTCCTGGTCGATCGACATGCAGCGGTACAACTTCCAGTTCACCGGTCAACGCTTCTACCGCATTCGCAACGGCGTGCTCGACGGCCAAGTACGCGATGTTGCGTACCAGGCGACCACCACCGAATTCTGGGGTTCGATGGAGCTGCTCGGCGGACCGTCCACCTGGCGGCTCGGCGGTGCCTTCAACTGCGGCAAGGCGCAGCCCGGCCAGGTCGCCGCTGTGAGCCATGGTTGCCCCTCAGCGCTGTTCCGCGGCGTCAACGTCCTCAACACCCGATCGGAGGCAGGTCGATGATCGCCGCACAACACGTGATCGAGCGCGCCCTCGCCTGTGCGAGCGTCGACGACACGATCGTGATCGTCACCGATTCCAGCGACGCGACACTGCGGTGGGCCGGAAACTCGATGACCACCAACGGAATCGCGACATCGCGACGCTGGGAAGTGGTCTCCATCGTGCGAGATTCGATCTCCGCGCGCGTGGGTACCGTGTCGTCGACGAGTGTCGATCCGGACGACATCGAGGCCGTGGTACGCGCGAGCGAAGCGGCGGCGCGATCGGCGGAGCCCGCCGACGACGCGGTGCCGTTGCTGCCCGGAGAGTCGGCCTCGGACCCGCAGGGCTGGGACCGCCACGCACAACACACGTCGATCGATGTGTTCGGCTCTCTGGCAACGGAATTGAACATCGGGTTCGACGGTAGCGACGCCCTGTACGGCTTCGCCCAGCACCGGGTCGACAACGTCTGGCTCGGCACCTCGACCGGTCTACGTCGTACGTTCACGCAGCCCACCGGATCGGTCGAGATCAACGGCAAACGATCCGGGGCAAGCGCCTGGGTCGGAACCGGCACCACGGACTTTCGGGACGTGTCCGCCGAGAAGATGTTGGACGAGCTGTCCACCCGGCTCGGCTGGGCCCAGAACACCGTCGAGATGCCGGCAGGACGATACGAGACACTGCTACCGCCGTCGGCCGTGGCAGATTTGATGATCTACCTGATGTGGACCATGGAGGGTCGTGGCGCGCAGGAAGGCCGCACCGCACTGTCGGGTGCAGGCGAAACGCGCGTGGGCGAGAAGCTCACCACTCTGCCGCTGACGTTGTACTCGGACCCGCGTGCAGTCGGTCTGGAGTACACGCCGTTCGTGGTGGCGGGATCGTCCAGCGATTCGGTGTCGGTGTTCGACAACGGTATGGGCATCGAGCGGGTGGACTGGGTACGGGACGGATCGGTCTCCGCTCTGGCCTATCCGCGTGCAGCGGCCCGCAAGTACGGAGCTCCCGTTGCGGTACCCGGCGAGAACCTCGTCATGACGGGCGGCACCGATGCAAGCCTGGACAAGATGGTGGCGGATACCGAGCGCGGACTGCTGTTGACCACGCTCTGGTACATCCGAGAGGTCGATCCGACGTCACTACTTCTTACCGGACTGACCAGAGACGGCGTGTACGCAATAGAAAACGGTCGAATCACCGGCGCTGTGAACAACTTTCGGTTCAACGAAAGCCCACTCGATCTGCTGCGCCGCGTGACCGAAGCGGGTGCTACGGAAGCGACACTGCCGCGCGAGTGGAAGGACTGGTTCACTCGCACGGCGATGCCGCCCCTGCGCATTCCCGACTTTCACATGTCGTCGGTCAGCGCTGCCCAGTAGTGCCGGTCCGAATTACTTGTCGGGTCCGGAGAGCTCGAGCGCGATGTTGTCCGGGTCGCGGAATTCGACGATGGACAGACCGGGCCCTGCGTCCTTGATGCCCTCGTGCGAGATGCCGAGCTCGTCGAGCGTCTCGACTGCATCTTCGAGTGCGGCCCGCGTGTCCACGGTGAAGCTGAGGTGGTCGAGTCCGCAGCGGTCTTCGGTGAACGTGTCGTCGCCCGGTGCAACCGGACGCAGGCCGAGCAGTCCCCCGCCGAACTTGTAGATGACTCCACCGAACAGGAACCACAGCGCCTTCTTGGTCTCTTCGTCGGCGTCGGGATCCCAGGCGTAGGCGACCTCGAAGCCGAACACCGAGTCGTAGAACGACCTCGAGCGCTCGATGTCGCGAACGGTGAGACGTACGTGGTTGTAGTCGGTCACTGCGATAGGCACGTGATACTCCATTCCGGCAGCAGGGGAAGCCGCCTCGTGAAGTATTCGGAACCGCGCATGCAAGCGATGGTGCCGTCGTATGTTTCAGGCCGCAGTGATGGACAGTCCCACCGAGCCGCTCTTGCCGCGACGCAGCACGCTGCCCTTCACGGTGAGCCAACCCAGGATTCCGTACTTCGAGGCGACAGCTGCGCGGGCCTTCTCGGTACCGGTCTCGTCGAGAATCTCGGCAGTGGCGTCCACTGCGTCGCCCTGAGGGTTGCCGCGCATGTCGCACGGAGCAATGGTCACCTTCGGGTTGCGTCGAATGCGTTTGACCTTCCACGAATCGGCAACCGTCCACATGAGCAGCCGGTCACCGTCCAGAGCACCCCATAGCGGGGTCGGCACGCCGGTGCCGTCCTTCTTGAACGTCGTCAGTAGTACGTACTTGCCTGTGGCAATGGTGTCGAACGTGGTGGCCATACCGCACAGGATACGTCGCTACTCCCCTTCGAGCTCGCCCTCGGCCTCGAGGTAGACCCGGCGCAACCCGTCGAGGATCTGCTCGTTCGGCTCGGCCCACAACTGTCGTTCCACCGCCTCGAGCAAGCGCTCGGCGATGCCGTGCAGTGCCCAGGGATTCGACTGCTGCATGAACTTCTGGTTCTGCTCGTCGAGCACGTACGTTTCGGCCAGCTTCTCGTACATCCAGTCCTGAACGACGCCTGTGGTGGCGTCGTAGCCGAACAGATAATCCACCGTTGCGGCCATCTCGAATGCGCCCTTGTATCCGTGTCGGCGCATGGCCTCGAGCCACCGTGGGTTCACCACGCGGGCACGGAACACTCGCGCGGTCTCCTCGGAGAGGGTGCGAGTGCGCACCGATTCCGGACGGGTGCTGTCGCCGATGTACGCCTCGGGCGACTTTCCGGTCAATGCGCGCACAGTTGCCACCATGCCGCCGTGGTACTGGAAATAGTCGTCTGAGTCAGCGATGTCGTGCTCACGGGTATCGGTGTTCTTCGCGGCGACGGCGATGCGCTTGTACGCGGTCCGCATGTCGTCCGACGCGGGAACGCCGTCGAGGCCGCGGCCGTACGCGAAGCCGCCCCAGGTGGTGTAGACCTGCGCCAAGTCGTCGTCGCTGCGCCACGTCTTGCTGTCGATGAGCTGAAGTAATCCGGCACCGTAGGTCCCCGGCTTGGAACCGAATATCCTTGTTGTGGAACGTCTCTCGTCACCGTGATCGGCGAGGTCGGCCTGCGCGTGTGCGCGGACGAAGTTCTGCTCGGGCTCCTCGTCCAAGGCGGCGACCATCCGAACCGCGTCGTCGAGCAGGGCCAGCACGTGAGGAAACGCGTCGCGGAAGAAGCCACTGATTCGGACCGTGACGTCGATACGAGGACGACCGAGCTCGCCGAGATCGATGACCTCGAGCCGAGTGACCCGGCGTGATGCCTCGTCCCATACCGGCGACACGCCCAGCAGCGCGAAGACCTCGGCAATGTCGTCGCCGGACGTGCGCATGGCCGACGTTCCCCACACCGACAGTCCCACCGATTTCGGCCACTCGCCGTGATCCTGACGGTACCGAGCGAGCAGTGATTCGGCCATCGCCTGTCCGGTCTCCCAGGCCAGTTTCGACGGGACGGCCTTCGGATCCACGGAGTAGAAGTTGCGCCCGGTGGGCAGCACGTTTATCAGTCCGCGCAGTGGGGATCCGCTCGGCCCGGCCGCGATGAAACCGCCGTCGAGAGCGTGCAGCACCTGCTCGATCTCGCGAGAGGTTCCACGCAGACGCGGTACCACCTCTGCGGCAGCGAATTTCAGAATCTCTGCGACCACGTCGCCGTGCTCGCCGGCCACGCGCTCGGCTTCGTCCGGACTCCACTGCGTGGCCTGCATGGCCGCGACCAGCCCGTGCGCCACAGCCTCGATGGTGTCGACGCGCGTGCGGTCCTCGTCGCCGTCCTCGCTGAGCCCGAGGGCTTCGCGAAGTCCGGGGACCGTCTGCTCACCGCCCCACATCTGCCGGGCGCGCAGCATCGCCAGAACCAGCTCGACCTCGGCGTCGCCGACGGGCTCCTGACCCAGGATGTGCAGTCCGTCGCGGATCTGCACGTCCTTGATCTCGCACAGCCATCCGTCGACATTGAGCAGCATGTCGTCGAACACTTCCTCGTCGGGGCGTTCCTCGAGCCCCAGATCCTTGTGCATCTGAGCCGCGGTCATGAGCGTCCAGATCTGCTGGCGAATGGCCGGCAGCTTGGCCGGATCCAGGGCCGAGATATTCGCGTGCTCATCGAGCAATTGTTCGAGCCTCGAGATGTCTCCGTAGCTCTCCGCGCGCGCCATCGGGGGTATGAGGTGGTCGACCAGAGTGGCGTGCGCTCGCCGCTTGGCCTGCGTGCCCTCCCCCGGATCGTTGACCAGGAACGGGTAGATCAGCGGCAGGTCGCCGAGGGCCGCATCGGTTCCGCAGGAGGCGGACATGCCGAGCGTCTTGCCCGGCAACCATTCCAGATTGCCGTGCTTACCCAGATGGACCATCGCATCGGCACCGAAGCCGCCGTCCTCGCGGGCTGCGGAGATCCACCGGTAGGCCGCCAAATAGTGATGGCTCGGCGGCAGATCCGGGTCGTGGTAGATCGCAACGGGCTTTTCACCGAATCCGCGCGGCGGCTGCACCATGATGACCACATTGCCGAATTGCATTGCTGCGATGACGATCTCACCGTCCGGATCCGCAGACCGGTCTACGTAGAGATCGCCCGGTGCCGGACCCCAATGCTCGATCACGCCGTCCCGCAGATCTGCGGGGAGCTGCTCGAACCAGATTCGATACTGCGCCGCCGAGATGCGGATGGGGTTGCCCTCGAGTTGAGCGTCGGTCAGCCAGTTGGGATCCTGGCCACCGCGGGCAATCAGGGCGTGAATGAGAGCGTCACCGTCGCGAGCAGCCAGACCGGGCACCGAATCCGGGCCGTCGAGCGGGCCGAGGTCGTAACCGGCAGTCCGCATGTCCGACATCAACGCGATCGCGCTGGCCGGGGTGTCGAGGCCGACGGCATTACCGATCCGCGCATGTTTGGTGGGATAGGCCGAGAACATCAGAGCGATGCGGCGGTCGGCGGCCGGGATGTGTCGTAGCCGCGCATGGCGAACGGCGATGCCGGCGACGCGCGCTGCTCGTTCGTGGTCCGGGACGTACGTGGTCAGGCCGTCGTCGTCGATCTCCTTGAACGAGAACGGAACCGTGATGAGCCGACCGTCGAACTCCGGGACGGCAACCTGTGTCGCCACGTCCAGTGGCGACAGTCCGTCGTCGTTCTCCGACCACGTCGCGCGTGAACTCGTCAGGCACAGACCCTGGAGGATGGGAACGTCGAGAGCCGCGAGTTCGGCCACGTCCCAGGCCTCGTCGTCGCCACCTGCAGACGCCCCGGCAGGTTTGGTTCCGCCCGCTGCCAGCACCGTCACGATCAGGGCATCCGCCGACTTCAGCGTCTCGAGAAGATCGGGCTCCGCCGTGCGCAGCGACGCGCAGTAGATCGGAAGGGCCGTGGCACCTTTGTCCTCGACCGCGGTGGCAAGGGCATCGATGTACGTGGTGTTTCCGGCCAGATGCTGAGCGCGGTAGTAGAGGATCGCCACCGTCGGGCCGCCCGGGCGCGGAGTCGAGTTCCGTTCGAGATGGCCCCAGGTCGGCAGGTGTCGAGGAGCATCGAAGCCGTGCCCGGTCAGCAACACGGTGTCGGAGAGAAAGTTGTACAGCTCGCGCAGGTTGTCCGACCCGCCCTCGGCCAGATAGTTGTGTGCTTGCGCCGCGACATTGGCGGGCACCGTCGAGACCTCCATCAGGTCCGCGTCCGGTGCCTGCTCACCGCCGAGGACGACAACGGGAAGCCCGGTGGCGAGTACGGCGTCGAGGCCCGCCTCCCACGACCGGCGCGATCCGAGAATGCGCACGATGATCAGCTCGGCCGATTCGGCCATCGACGGGATGTCCTGCGCCAGTAGGCGAGAGGGGTTGCCCCAGGTGAAATCGGCACCACTGGCACGGGCACTGAGCAGATCTGTGTCGGACGTGGACAGCAACAAGAACACGGGTGACGCCCTCCTCGGGGGTTTTCGCGCCCCTGACCTAGGTGAATCTTCTCTTCGGTTCGTCGGCGAGAGGGTCTGACTCCGGGCCCGTGCACCCGAAGTGCAGGGGCCGTCACAGTGGCGCGACCGTACCGGATTCTCGCCGGTTTCCTCCCGGCCTGAGCCGTGACACAGAATGCTACCGGTGTGAGCGCCACATCGGTCCATTCGTCGCACTTGTAGCCTGGTGAACATGAGTTCGCCTGACAGATCGGTGCCCGACGGCTGCCCAGGAGCGCTGACGACGCACCTCGCAGCGGACGGTCCGCTCGCGCGGATCAGGCTGCCGGGTGGCGTCGTGCTGCCGGCACAGATGCAGGTCCTGGCACGGGCCGCCGAGGAACTCGGCGACGGAACGGTGGAGCTGACTTCTCGGGGCAACGTGCAGCTGCGGGCGGTGTCCGACCCGGTCGCCTTGGCGAGCAGATTGGCCGACGCCGGATTGCTGCCGTCCGCAACGCACGAGCGGGTGCGCAACATTCTCGCCTCACCGCTCTCGGGGCGGGTCGGCGGTCTCACCGATGTGCGTGCGCTCGTCGGCGAGCTGGACGAAGCACTCTGCGCGCGCCCCGACCTGGCCGAACTGCCCGGACGAACGCTGTTCGCTCTCGACGACGGACGCGGCGACATGTGCGGACTGGAACCGGATTTCGGTGTGTACGCCCAGTCCGACGGGTCGTACGCGTTGCTGCTCGCAGGCCGAGACTGTGGCGTTCGAGTGGATCGAGACAGCGTGGTGCCGACGTTGCTGAACTGCGCCGCAGCGTTCGTGGAACTTCGCGATTCCGAATGGCGGTTGGCCGAACTCCACGACGGGGTGGCCAGAATCGTCGAGCGGCTCGCACTCACTGCGGGCACTGCGCTGCCCGTGCCCGCACCTGTCGAGGTGCCACCGATCGGCTGGCTGGACCAGGACGACGGGTCGGTGGCACTGGCAGCGGGACTCGCCAACGGCGTTCTCGGCGCACGGTTGGCCGAGTTCCTCGCCGCCATCGACCGACCGGTGATCATGACTCCGTGGAGATCGTTGATCGTGTGCGATCTGGACGAGGAGCCCGCCGAACAAGTGGTCCGGGTGCTGGCACCGATGGGCCTGATCTTCGACGCGGAATCACCGTGGATTCGGGTGAGCGCGTGTACCGGATCGCCGGGCTGCGCGAAGTCGTTGGCCGACGTCCGATCCGATCTGAAGGCAGCGGTCGACGCCCGGATGACTCCGCGTGACGAGCGGCAACACTGGTCCGGGTGTGAGCGTCGCTGTGGGCGGCCGAAAGGTGAGGTCACCGACGTGATCGCGACGGGAATCGGCTACCAGGTGTCCTGAGCACCCGGAGACCGGCTTCCGGCCGAGGGGTCCCTCTCCCCTATCGTGACACGCATGCACGACTACATCCGCGACGGCGCGGAGATCTACCGCCAGTCTTTCGCAACCATTCGGGCCGAAGCAGATCTGTCTCGATTCGCGCCGGATGTCGCCCAGGTCGTCGTGCGCATGATCCACGCGGTCGGTGAGATCGACCTGACCGAGACCATCGGATTCACGCCCGACGTGGTGGGGTCCGCCCGAACCGCTCTGCGCGCGGGGGCACCCGTGCTGTGCGACGCCAACATGGTCGCCGCCGGGATCACTCGTCGCCGTCTTCCGGCCGACAACGAGGTGCTGTGCACCCTGTCCGATCCTCGGGTACCGGATTTGGCTCGGAGTATGGGCACCACGAGAACTGCTGCCGCGCTGGAGTTGTGGGGTGAGAAGCTCGGCGGTGCCGTCGTCGCCATCGGAAACGCGCCGACTGCACTGTTCCACCTGATGGAGATGCTCGCGGCCGGAGCCCCGAAACCTGCAGCCATCGTCGGTGGCCCGGTCGGATTCATCGGCGCAGCGGAGTCGAAGGAAGATCTGATCGCCGCCGACCTCGGCGTGGAGTATCTGGTCGTCAGGGGCAGACGAGGTGGCAGTCCCATCACCGTCGCTGCGGTCAATGCCATTGCGAGCGAACAGGAATGAGCACCTCCGGAAAGTTGTGGGGAGTCGGCGTCGGCCCGGGTGACCCGGAGCTGTTGACCGTCAAAGCTGCCCGGGTGATCGCCGAGGCCGATGTGGTTGCATTCCACAGTGCTCGGCACGGCCGCAGCATCTCGCGTGCCCTCGCGGCCGGGTACATGCGTGACGGTCAGCTCGAGGAGCACCTGGTGTACCCGGTGACCACCGAGGCGACTGCTCATCCCGGTGGGTATCAGGGGGCGATCGACGAGTTCTACGAGTCCGCTGCCGCTCGACTCGCCGCACATCTCGACGCCGGCCGGTCGGTTGCGCTTCTGGCCGAGGGTGATCCGATGTTCTACAGCTCGTACATGCACATGCACAAACGACTGGCACACCGTTTCGATGTGGAGGTGGTCCCCGGCGTGACCTCGGTCAGTGCCGCTTCGGCCGCATTGGCGACTCCGCTGGTGGAACGGGACGAGGTTTTGACGGTCCTGCCCGGCACCTTGCCCGTGGACGAGCTGACCCGACGACTTCGGGGCACCGACGCCGCGGTCATCATGAAGCTCGGCCGGACCTATCCGACGGTGCTGGAGGCACTGGAACGATCGGGCCGGCTCGACGAGGCGCACTACGTCGAGCGGGCCAGTACACCCGAGCAACGCGTTCTCGATGCCGCCGCCGCGGACGACGTCCCGTACTTCTCGATGATCGTGGTGCCGAGCCCCTCCAACCGAGCCGAGACGCCCACCAGCAGGGGCGAAGTGGTCGTCGTCGGCCTCGGTCCGGGTGACGATGCATGGACGACGGACGAGGTCCGAGCCGAACTGACCGCAGCCACCGATCTCGTCGGCTACATCACCTACATCGATCGGGTACCGCCGCGGCCGGGTCAGATACGGCACGCGAGCGACAACAAGGTCGAATCCGAACGTGCGGCGTTCGCCCTCGACCTCGCCAAGCAGGGTCGCCGTGTCGCTGTGGTGTCCTCGGGTGATCCGGGGGTCTTTGCGATGGCGACAGCGGTCATCGAGGTTGCAGCCGAACAGCAATGGAGTTCGGTACCGGTACGGGTGGTGCCGGGAATGACGGCAGCCAATGCTGTTGCCAGCCGCGTCGGCGCGCCACTCGGGCACGATTACGCCGTCATCTCCCTCTCCGATCGCCTCAAGCCCTGGGACGTGGTGGCCCGACGGCTCTCGGCAGTGGCCGAAGCCGATATGGCGATCGCGATCTACAACCCGGCGTCGAAGTCGCGAACCTGGCAAGTTGCAGCCATGAAAGATCTTCTGCTCGAGCATCGTTCACCACAGACCCCGGTGACGATCGGTCGTGCGGTAGGCAGTGAGCACGAATCCGTTCGTACCGTGACGCTCGGCGACCTCGACCCCGAGTCGATCGACATGAGGTGCCTTCTCATTGTCGGATCTTCGATGACGACGGTGGTGGAGACCGGCAGCGGTCCGAAAGTCTTCACCACCCGGCGGTACCCGTCTCGGCTCGAGTCGTCAGAGGGCAGCGCGTAACCGGTTCGTCAACCAGTCCACGGCGGTCTCCACCTCGTACACGATCGGTGCCGAGGTCGCTGCCGAGGGACGGGAAACCATGAGGACCGGGATCGATACTGCCCTCGCCGCATCGAGTTTGGCCCGCGTCATGTCGCCGCCGCTGTTCTTGGTGATCAACAAGTCGATTCGGTTGTCTGCGAGCACCTTCGACTCGTGATCGAGGTCGAAAGGGCCGCGGTCGAGCAGGAGGCGCATGCGCGGTGGCACCGGTCCGGTAGGTGCGTCGATCGCTCGGACCAGGAACCACGAGTGGTCGACACCCGCGAAATGGTGAACGCCCTGCCTGCCTGTCGTGAGGAACACCCGGCTGCCGGGGGTGATCGCCGCCGCCGCGTCGGGCAACGAGGCAACCGCGGTCCACCGATCGCCCTCGATCTCGTTCCACGGTGGCCGCGTCAGTACGAGGAGTGCGGCTCCCGTTGCAGCGGTGGCATGCTCGGCATGCGTTCCGATGGTGGATGCGAACGGGTGCGTCGCGTCCACCACGACGTCGACCGCGTTGTCTCGCAGCCACTCCGCCAGGGCATCGGGCCCGCCGAATCCGCCGATTCGCGTCTGCCCGACGGGCAGTATCGGCCGCGCGACCCGCCCCGCTAGTGAGGTGACGGTCTCGATTCCTCGTACCCGATCCAGCGCTGCCGCGAGTGCCCGCGCCTCTGTGGTTCCGCCGAGAATGAGGACCTTCACCGCTTGATCGCACTCCATTGTGTGACCGGCAATTGTGGTCTCCACGTCGTGAACGCGCCCAACGGCTCACCGCGATAGATCTGGAATCGGCGGAGCTCGCCGCCGTACTTCGCTGCCGCAGTCAGCAACAACGAATCCGATTCTGCGGTCACCGAATTGGCGACCACACGCCCACCGGTGCGCACCGCCTTCCAGCACTCCTCGAGTATGTCGGCACCGGTCAGTCCACCACCGATGAACACCGCGTCGGGTACCGCATTCGCGGCCGAGACGGACGCGAAGCTCGCGGGCGCCGCGTCGTGGACGACGAGTCCCGGAACTCCCAGCTGCAGGGCGTTGCCCTCGATCTGCTCACGACGCGCCTGCGAACTTTCGAACGTCACGGCGCGGCAGGATCTGTCGGTGCGCATCCATTCGATGGCAATGGTTCCCGATCCGCCTCCGATGTCCCACAACAGTTCTCCGGGCGCTGGTGCCAACGCGCTGAGGGTCAGTGCTCGAACCTCATGCTTGGTCATCTGGCCGTCGCCGGTGTACGCGGAATCGGCCAGGCCGGGGACGCGGCCGTGGCGGGGGGCGTCGGGATCTCTCACGCACTCCAGCGCAACGACGTTGAGCGGGTCGACGTCGTCGAAGCCCGACACACGAGCTCGACCGCGGACGACGCGTTCGGCCGGCCCGCCGAGTTGTTCGAGCACTGCCATCACGCTGCCGCCGAACCCGTTCCGAGACAACAACCTCGCTACTTCACCCGGTGTACTGCGCCCCCGACTCAACACGATCAGCCGGCGACCGTCGGCCAGGTCCGGCAACAGTGTCTCGACCGGCGTGTTCACCAGAGACACCGTCGGGGTGTCCTGCAGTGCCCAGCCCAGCCGCGCGCATGCCAACGACACGGAGGACGGTGCCGGGTGCACGCGTAGTCGCTCGGCACCGAACTCGCGCGTCAACGTCACCCCGATGCCGTGAAACATCGGATCACCGCTGGCCAACACGCAGACGAGTGACGTCTCGTAGGCGTCGAGCGTCGACCGCAGGTTCGGAAGCAACGGGCTCGGCCACGTCCTTGTTTCGGTGCAGTGTGGCCGGACACTCGCGATCTGGCGAACCGAACCGAACACCACATCGGCGTTCTCGATGGCCCTGCGGGAGGTCGCAGGCAGCCCGCCCCAGCCGTCCGCGCCGATTCCGACGACGACTATCGGTCGGGGCGTCGGTACCGTCATCAGCGCGGCATCCTGCGCCAGAGCCATTGCGGCAGTAGGCGCATGGCGAAGAAGACCGGGCGAAGGGTGCCGGGGATCCACACACTGCTGCGTCGTTCGTTCAGGGCGGACACGACGACGTCGGCGACCTGACCGGGGGTACTCGACATCGGTGCCGGGTCCATACCCTCGGTCATGGACCCGATGACGAATCCGGGACGGGCGAGCAACAGGTGCACTCCGGTGCCGTGCAGCGAATCGCTCAGTCCGCTGGCGAATCCGTCGAGGCCGGCTTTGGCGGACCCGTACACGTAGTTGGCGCGGCGTACTCGCACACCCGCGACCGACGAGAACACGATCATGTCGCCGCTCCCCTGTGCTCGGAGAAGCGTCGCGGCGTGAGTGAGTACGGACACCTGAGCCAGGAAGTCGGTGGTGATGATGTCGAGCGCATGCTGGGCGTC
Organism: Rhodococcoides sp. S146-33; assembly: GCF_059489205.1. Lineage (NCBI taxonomy): Bacteria > Bacillati > Actinomycetota > Actinomycetes > Mycobacteriales > Nocardiaceae > Rhodococcoides > Rhodococcoides sp. S146-33. Next base: position 1,383,627 of record NZ_JCAJWY010000002.1, on the reverse strand, counting down.
GTTCTCGGCGCGAGCCTGGTCGCCGAGGATACCGAACGCCAGAACCACGATCCCGATCGGACCGTGCAGCTGTGCGATTCGACTCAGAAACTCGGCGTGGGTGTCCATTGCGTTCGCGTCGAATTCGACACTGTGCACGGCGCCCGCGCCTGCTTGCTTCACCCGGTCTTGTTCTGCTGCCAGCTCGTTGCTGCGTCTCGCGGCCAGTACGACGGTGCGCCCCGGTGCCAATCGGGTGGCGACCTCCAGCCCGATCTCGCTTCGTCCACCCAGCAACAACAGCGTTCCGGGTGCGGGTTCTGCTCGTCTGCTCACGCGGATCAGTCTGGCCGATCGAACCCCGCTCGTGGCAGTCGGGGCACATCACTACAGTCGGGTTATGGCCGCACAACCCGCTGACGCGACTTCACTCACCGATGACGCAATCGAATTCCTCACCGAGAGGCACCTTGCCACGCTGACAACATTGCGCCCGGAAGGCACCCCCCACGTCGTAGCGGTCGGCTTCACATACGACGGCGACGCGCAGATTGCCCGAGTCATCACCAACGACGTGTCGCAGAAAGCGATCAACGCCGGTCGTGGAGCGTACGCGGCCGTGACTCAGATCGACGGTGCCCGCTGGCTGACGCTGGAGGGGCCGGCCGTGGTGCGGGACGATCGCGAATCCGTCGTCGACGCCGAGAACCGATACGCCCAGCGCTACCGCGTACCGCGGGAGAACCCCACCCGCGTCGTCATCGAGATTCAGGTGCAACGGGTACTGGGTAGTCGCTCACTGCTCGATCGCTGACGAGAGCCACCGCCTCGTCCTTCACGGCCAGGAAAGAACCGTCAGGTTCGGCCATTCCGTCGTCCAGCGGGCGGCTTTGGCCTCGTACACGTGCTGCATCGGCACGCGCGGATTGGGCCGCACAATTCCGGCGAACAGATCCTCGAAACCGTGCGGCGCATACACGGCATCTCCCCCGTCTGCATCGGACGTGACTCCGAAACAGCACGTGGTGGACACGAAATGGTCGATCGCATCCTCGGTGCTCTCGAACGGTGCGATCCGACTACCGAAGTGCTGCTCGTACCAGAGATGCACGCGTGCTTCGTTGCGCACTTCGACGTCCACCCCGAGGTCTGCGAACAGCGAGGCCGCAGTCTCGATCACCTCGTTCTCGGCCTCGTAGGACAGATCGGAGTCGTCGAAGTAGAAGAAGTCGTAGTCACGAATACCCGCCTGCGGATCCCGATCGGCGAGATGGTTCCAGACAGTCTGGAACAGGCCACCCGCCGTCAGGTACCACCCGGGAAGGCCGAGTTGCGGAGCACGTCGAAGTATCTCGGCCACAGCAGGATTGGATCGAACGACCGACACGAACTCGGCCTCGCGCGCGGTCGTCACACCGGGAGGACGGCCAGACCGTGGGGTTGAAGATTGACCGATTCACACCCGTCCGCGGTGACGACGACGATGTCTTCGATACGCGCACCCCACTGTCCACGGAAGTAGATCCCCGGCTCGATGCTGAACGCCATCCCCTCGGTCAGAGTGATGTCGTTGCCGGCAACGATGTACGGCTCCTCATGGACGGACAAACCGATTCCATGACCGGTGCGGTGCAGAAATGCCTCGCCCAGCCCGGCGTCGACCAGGACATCGCGGGCGGCCGCATCGATGGATTGCGCCGTGACACCGGGCACCACCGCATCGACAGCTGCCTGCTGTGCGCGTTCGAGTACCGCGTACTGCTCGGCGATCTCCGCCGTCGGCTCGCCGAGACTGTAGGTGCGGGTCGAGTCGGAGTTGTACCCCGGTGCAACGGGCCCGCCGATGTCGATCACCACGATGTCGCCTGCCTCCACAACACGATCGGACACCTCGTGGTGCGGATCGGCGCCGTGCGGGCCGGACCCGACGATGATGAATTCGGGAGCCGTGTGCCCCTCTTCGACGATGGCGGCAGCAATGTCCGCGGCGATCTGAGCCTCGGTGCGGCCCACGCGGAGCCATTCACCCATGCGGGCATGCACGCGATCGATGGCGTACCCGGCTCGCCGCAGCGCGTCGATCTCGGCCTCGTCCTTGACCATCCGAAGTTCGCGGAGCACATCCGTCGCCAGCACCGGCACAGTTCCCAACACCTCGGCCAGCGGCACGAAATGCAGTGCGGGCATCGCGTCGGCGACGGCAGTCTTCGTTCCGGCCGGAACCGCCGCAGCCACCAATGCGTACGGATCGACGCCGTCCACCCAGTCGACGAGGTTCAGCGTCAGATCTGCAGCCGCGGAATCTCCCAGCGCGGCCAGCTCGAGCCGCGGCACGACAACACTGGGGGTGCTGCCGTCGGCCGGCACCACCAGGGCGATGAGACGCTCGAACGAACTGGCCTTCGAGCCGATCAGGTACTGCAGATCCGGACCCGGGGTGATCAGCAGCGCATCCAATCCCGCATCCGATGTCAGACGCGCAGCTCGTGCGAGCCGCGACGCGTAGACATCACTGGAGAAACGTGAGGAACTGACCGAAGTATCGACACTCATACCTCCAGGCTAATGCCGTACGGCAAGATGAGCGCCATGACCGCCCCCGGAAAGTCGCCGTTACTGCTCCTCGACGGCGCGAGCCTGTGGTTCAGGGCCTACTACGCACTGCCCGAGTCGATTACGGCGCCTGACGGAAGACCCGTCAACGCCGTCCGTGGCTTTCTCGACATGATCTCGGCGCTGATCGCACGCACCGAACCCAGTCGGCTGGCCGTGTGCCTCGATCTCGACTGGCGGCCGCAGTTCCGAGTCGACCTCGTGCCGTCCTACAAGGCGCACCGGGTGGCAGAGGCTGCTCCCGAGGTCGCCGAGAGCGAGGAGGTTCCGGAAACGTTGACTCCTCAGGTGGACATGATCATGGACGTTCTCGCCGCGCTGGGCATTGCGACGGCAGGCGCGGAGGGGCTGGAGGCAGACGACGTGCTGGGCACCTTGGCTGCGCGGGAGCGACAGGACCCGGTGGTCGTGGTCAGCGGGGACAGAGATCTGTTGCAGGTCGCGGCAGACGAACCGAACGAGGTTCGGGTGCTGTACGTGGGTCGAGGGCTGGCCAAGGCCGAAATGTTCGACCCCGCACTGGTTTCCGAACGCTACGGAGTCCCTCTGCACCGCGCGGGCGCGGCGTACGCCGAGCTCGCTCTACTCAGAGGTGACGCCTCGGACGGCCTACCGGGAGTCAAGGGAATCGGAGAGAAGACGGCCTCGACCCTGATGCTGCAGTACGAGTCCGTTGCAGCATTGCGTGACGCGGCACTCGATCCGTCGTCGGACATGGCCAAGGGGATCCGGGCGAAACTGGCCAACGCGAGCGACTACCTCGACGCGGCCCTTCCTGTCGTCCGAGTGGTCACCGACGCCGACGTCGTGCTGTCGAAGTCGGACGAGATCCCGGCCGAGCCCGCCGACGTCGACGCACTGAACGACCTTGCCGGGACCCTCGGAGTGGAAAATGCCGTGGCCCGCCTCGTCGCTGCGATGGCGGCCACGGCATCGCCGACCTGACCGAGCAATTTCAGGTGACTACTTCGGTAGCGAGACCTCGTAATTGGCGTCGTCGTCCAGGAAGGTCAACGTCACCTTCTTGAACGCTCCGTCGACCGTCAGGGTGCAATCCACACTGGTGCCGGCCTTCACCTCGATGTCCTGGGGACAGGACACCCCCGAGACGTCGGACGCTCCGTAGGACTCCGTGACGACCTTACGGACTCCCTCTTGGGCGGCCGCAGTATCGAGGGTGGTCGAGCGGCCGAATGCGAAGAACAACACCAGTGCGAGCACCGCAACGACCGCGATGACGACACCGACGATGATCAGGGGCTTCTTCGACTGCGATCCGGCCGGCCGCGGGCCCGGTTGACCGGGCACCTGCTGATTGGGGTACTGCTGGTTCGGGTTCCATGGTTGCTGCGGCTGTTGTCCGTACGCAGTGGCACCGTACTGACCGGGACCGTATTGACCGCCGCCGAATTGCTGTGGGGCGTAAGGGTTTTGATAGCCCGCGTCACCGGACGGCGGTGCGCCCGCCCCGGGATAGGGCGCTCCGTACTGCTGGCCGGCCGGGTACTGATCGGTGGGGTTCTGACCGGCCGGTGCCTGTGGATTCTGGCCCTGCGGACTCTGGCCTTGGGGGTATTGGCCCTGGGGATACGCGCCCTGAGGGTACTGCCCCTGCGGGTATTGCCCCTGCGGGTATTGCCCTTGGGGGTAGCCGGCGTGCGGGTACTGGCCCTGTGGATACCCGGTCGGTGGGTATTGGCCCTGTGGGTACTGACCGCCGGGCTGCTGTGGATTCTGCCCGTATGCGCCCGGCGCTGACTCTCCGTACGGCGTGGTCGACGCTGCGGGCGGCTGTCCGTACTGGCCCCATGCCGACGGTGCCGAGGTTTGCGAGTCCGGTGAAGATCCGGGAGTGGAGCCCGCGGAATGACCAGGAGATCCGGGAGTGTCGGCGCGTGTCTCCGGTGCGTCTTCGGCGGAGCCGTCCTGCTGGTCGGGTGTACGCGACCAACCGTTGTCGGGGTCGGTCGGACCGTATGGGCCGCTCATCTCGCCTCCACTGAAATTTTGGATTCGTCGGGGGTACAGTAGCTCGCCTGCGTGAGTCTCCGCCGTACCGACCCGGCAGTCCGATTCGGCTGTTCCTTCTTATGCGGCATCGACGGCGACCACTCCGCGGCGCAAGGCTGCGACAGCGCGCGCCGCCGTCCTCGACAGCTCCGGCTCCGGGGCCGCGAGCCGAACTTGATCGAGAAGATCGATCACCTGTCGGCACCACCGCACGAAGTCTCCACCCGAGAGTGCTTTGCCGTTGTCCCCGGCCGTGACTAGGGCATCGACCAACGAGTGATCGGACGCCCACTTGTAGATGGCCTTCACGAAACCCATGTCGGGTTCTCTGGTCGGCGGCAGCTTGTGCCGAACTTCGTCCGAACGGAGCTCGTGCCATACCCGGACCGTCTCGGTGAGTGCGTGTCGAATCGGACCCGTCGGACCGTGCGGAGTGATGTCTCCCTCCGACCTCGATTCGTAGACGACTGCCGAGACCACCGCTGCCAACTCGGCGGGCGACAGACCCTGCCACAGGCCGCCGCGGAGGCATTCCGCCACCAGCAGGTCGGACTCGGAATAGATCCGGCTCAACCTGGCACCGTCGTCGGTCACCTTGGGATCTTTACCCGGTGTGACGTACCCGCGGTCGGCGAGCAGCGCCAGGATCCGGTCGAAGGTGCGAGCCAGGGAGTTCGTCGTGGCCGACACCTTCTGACGCATCGTTTCGGTCTCTCGCGCCAACCGGTTGTAGCGCTCGCCGGTACGGCCGAGTTCGTCACGATCGGGTCGGGCGTGCACCGGATGCGATCGAATGGCCCGGCGGAGGGTGGCGAGTTCCTTGTCGTCCGCTGCTGTCGACTTTCGTCGGATACGGTCCGACGGTTGCGATATCCCACGCGTGACCAACGCCGCCGCGAGATCACGGCGAGTCTTCGCCGTGCGATGGTCGACGAATCGAGGTAGCCGCATTGTTCCGAGTGACGTTGCCGGCGAGGGGAAGTCGGCTGCGGACAGTCGGCCCGCCCACTTGTCCTCGGTCAGTACGAGCGGACGCGGATCGGCCCGGTCGTCGTCCGGCTCCAAGACGACGGCAAGGCCGCTGCGGCGACCGGTCGGCACCGAGATCACATCGCCGCGACGTAGGGCACGCAGCGAATCGACCGCGTTGTCTCGTCGATCCGAGCGGCTCTGGCGTTCGAGAGTCTTCTCGCGGTCTTTGAGGCGTTCTCGCAGCAGCGCATACTCGAAGTATTCGCCGTCGGGTCCGCCCAGGCGTGCACCGAGCGCGTCCAGCGTCTGCATGTTCTTCTCGATGCCCCGGACCATGCCGACCACCGAGCGGTCGGCCTGGAACTGGGCGAAAGATCGCTCGAGCAACAGACGCGAATCCGCGGCACCGAATTGCTCGATCAGGTTGATGGACATGTTGTATGCCGGCGCGAACGAGCTGCGTAGCGGGAATGTACGGGTCGACGCGAGACCCGCCACCTCGGTCGGTTCGGTACCCGGCTGCCACAGCACGACGGCATGGCCTTCGACATCGATGCCACGTCGTCCGGCGCGACCGGTCAGCTGTGTGTACTCCCCCGGGGTCAGCTCCGCATGGGTTTCACCATTGAACTTGACCAGCTTTTCCAGTACTACCGTTCGGGCCGGCATATTGATACCGAGCGCCAGTGTCTCGGTGGCGAACACGGCTCTGACCAGGCCCTTGACGAACAGTTCCTCCACGGTGTGCCGAAAGACGGGCAACATACCGGCGTGATGGGCGGCAAAGCCACGCTCGAGTGCATCACGCCATTCCCAGAAGCCCAGAACCTCGAGGTCCTCGCGCGGAAGTTCCGAGGTGTGCTTCTCGACGATGTACCGAATTTCTTCGGCCTGCTCGGGCGTGGTCAACACCAGACGCGAGCGCATGCACTGGGTGAGCGCACCGTCGCACCCGGCGCGGCTGAAGATGAACGTGATCGCGGGGAGCAAACCCTCTTCGTCGAGTTTGGCGATCACATCCGGCCGGGCCAGTGGCCGGTTGTTGGCCCCGCTGCCCTGACCGCCACCGCGGCCTCCCCCGCCACCTCGACCGCCGCGGCCTCGGCTGTGCGGTGCGTGCCAGCGGTCCATCGAGTCGAGAGATTGGCGCTGTTTGACGTGCCGGACGAGCTCGCGGTCGACCACTACCTTCTGGCTACCGTCGGGTGACTGCGCTCTGGTGTCGAACAAGTCGAACAACCGGCGCCCCACCATGATGTGCTGAGAGAGCGGTACCGGTCGGTTCTCGTCCACTACGACCGTGGTGTCACCGCGCACCGTGCTCATCCACGCGCCGAACTCCTCGGCGTTGCTGACCGTGGCCGACAGACTCACCAGGCGCACGTCGTCGGACAGGTGCAGGATGACCTCTTCCCACACCGCCCCCCGGAAGCGATCGGCCAGATAATGCACCTCGTCCATCACGACGTGTGACAGTCCTCGCAGCGCGTCCGACGATGCATAGAGCATGTTTCGCAGAACCTCCGTCGTCATGATGACGATGGGGGCATCGGGGTTGATCGAAGAGTCACCGGTGAGCAGGCCCACTGTGTCGCGGCCGTACCGTGCGGTCAGCTCAGCGAACTTCTGATTGCTGAGCGCCTTGATCGGTGTGGTGTAGAAGCACTTTCGCCCGGCTGCGAGGGCCAGGTGAACGGCGAACTCACCGATCACCGTCTTGCCTGCACCGGTAGGGGCACAGACCAGAACGCCGTGGCCGTTCTCCAACGCGGTACATGCATCGACCTGGAACCTGTCGAGCGGGAAGCCAAGTTCGGCCGAGAAACGTTGCAGCTCGGTGGGTGTCGTGCTCGGCTGGACGTCGGCCGTGGTCTCCGTCATGCGTCGGTCCCGACGCATCGGCGGACGTCAGATGGTGTCCTCGTACTGTGACTCGGTACGGGTTGCTGCACCGAATCCGCTGGGCGGCGGTGTCGGAGCGACAGCGTGTGGGGACTCGATCGTACTTGCGCCTTCGATACGTGTTGCTTCGTCATCTGACACATCACCCCATTCGTCTCTTCTCTTGCGCAACTTACGCTTGTCGTGAATTCGCGCAATCTGCACTGCCATTTCGAAGAGGACCGTCAACGCCAACGCCAACGCCAACATCGAGAACGGGTCCTGCCCCGGTGTCGCAATGGCGGCGAAAACGAAAAGACCGAAGATCAGACCGCGACGCCACGCCTTGAGTCGCTCGTAGGTCAGCACGCCGACGAAATTCAGAGCAACCACGAGCAGCGGAATCTCGAAGCTGACACCGAAGATGATGAGGAGGTTGATCAAGAATCCGAAGTACTGATCGCCACTCAACGCGGTGATCTGTACGTTGTCGCCGATCGACAGCAAGAAGTGCAGGCCCTTGGCCACCACGAAGTACGCCAAGACGGCGCCCGTGACGAAGAGAGCAGCCGCTCCGGTGACGAAGGAGACGGCGTACCGCCGCTCGTTGGCATACAGGCCGGGCGTGATGAACGCCCAGATCTGATAGAGCCAGATGGGGCAGGCAAGTACGACCCCGGCGGTGAACGCGACTTTGAATCGCAGCAGGAATTGATCGAACGGTCCGGTCGCGAGCAGGCGACATTGGTCGTCGTTGCTCAAGTTCGCGCGAAGGTTCGGATCGAGTGTGCAGTACGGCCCTCGCAGAAGGTCACCGAGACTTTCGACGCCGAGGATCGTGTGCGAGTACCAGAAGAACCCGAACGACGTGGTGACGGCGACAGCGACGAGCGACCACAGGAGCCGGGTCCGCAGCTCGTACAGATGATCGACCAACGACATCGTGCCGTCGGGATTGACTCGGCGCTTGCTACGCCGCGGATCGAACGGAATGCGCATGGTGTTGTTCGGTCAGCCTTCTTCGGTCGGCCGACGGCACCGGGCCGTCACCGACAGCAGTGAACCTTCGGTGCCCACGTGGCACCGAAGGTGTGCTGAGCGGTCTGCGCTCAGGCAGACTTCGCGTCGTGCTGTGCGTCGACGTTCGCCGGGGCTACGGGCGCAGGCGGAGGCAGTTGTGCAGGAGCGGTCGGCTGCTGTGCCGTGGTGGTGTCGGTGTCGGATTTACCGTCGTTCTGCATCTCCTTCACCTCGCTCTTGAAGATGCGCAACGAGCGGCCGAGTCCACGAGCAGCGTCGGGCAGCTTCTTGGAACCGAACAGAATGATGACGACCACCGCAACGATCGCCCAGTGCCAGGGACTGGTGAATCCCATGTGAACCTCCTGAGATCAGATGAATCGAGCGTACCCGACTACGGGTGACTCGTTCAGCACCGGCGAGCGCTGGTTTGCCCTGTGTTCATGTTGTAGGGGTGCTGTCTGCGCTGGTCGAGTCCAGCTCGAAATACACGTCCAGCGCAGAACGTGCGCGTTCGCGGACGGAGTTCACCAAGGATTCAGGTGAAAGTACCGTGACGCCGCCGCCGAATCCGAGCGTCAGACGGGTCATCCACTGCAAGGTCGCGAACCGCATGGTGACCTCGATCGAACCGTCGGATTCCGCTGCGACCTGGGTCATCGGGTAGTAGTCCAGAATCCAGGTATACGCGGGCGATACCTTCAGTCGCGCCTGCGACAACGAGGGATCGTCGTTGAAGATCTCGAAGGCGTCCTCGTCCTGAACCGACTCCGGGGGCGCGGCAGGCTCGTCCCGCTCGACTGCCGAGTCGATGCGGTCGAACCGGAAGAGCCGAACGCCCTCGGCTCGTCTGCACCATGCCTGAAGATAACTGTTGTCATCGACGACGACCGTCCGGATCGGGTCGACGGTTCGTTCGGTGACGACGTCCCGCGACGCGGAGTAATACGTCAGGTCGAGAGCATGCCGGTGTCGCAAAGCGGCCCGGACGGTGCTCGAGACCGCCCCTTCCTCGGTGCCGACACTGTCGTGATCGGACGAGAGCGGCACGTTGGCCGCCGCTGAACCCGCCGCGGTTTCGATCTTCGCGATAGCCCGTTGCGCGGCGGACGGATCGACCATTCCTGGCATCGACGTCAGCGATCGGAGCGCAACCAGCAGGGCTGTGGCCTCGGTCGACGTCAGACGCAGTGGACGGTCGATGCCCGCAGAGAACGTGACGTCGATGCTCTCCTCGGAGAACGACAGATCGATGAGGTCGCCCGGGCCGTAGCCGGGTAGGCCGCACATCCAGAGCTGGTTGAGATCGGCCATCAGCGTTGCCGTCGACACACCCAGTTCGCGCGCAGCCTCCTCGGCGCTCAACCCAGGATTGGCCATGAAGAACGGCACCATGTTGAGGAGCCTGGCCAACCGGACCGACAGGCGCGCGCTCATCGTTCGTTCTCCGTGGCGGCTGCGGTCCGCAGAGTCGAGATGACATCGGCCCGCAGTTCCGCCGGTTCGAGCACCACCGCATCGGCGCCGTGGCCCGCGATCAACCGCGAGATCCAATCCCAGGACCGCACGGGAACCTCGACGACCGTGCCGCTCCTGGTGCCCAGATTCATCGCACCCACGATCGTTCCCATTCGACGCAGCTCCAATGCCTTTCCATCGTGCAACCAGACCCGTGCTGTGCCCGACACCGAGGACGTTCCTGCTACGCGACGGACGATGTCCTGGAGGTCGATACCGTCGGGTTTGCGGACACTCTGCGGCGACCCGAACGACTTGACCTCGTCACCGATGCGGGAGAGACGAAAAGTGCGGGTGTCGTCGCGGTCGACGTCGTGCCCCACCAGGTACCAACGTCCACGGAACGTCACGACACCCCACGGCTGGACAGTCCTGGTCGTGAACGGATCCGTCAACGACGGTCGGTGCTCGAACCTCACCGACTTACCTTCGTCGATGGCGGCCAGCAACGCACCGAGAGCAGGTTCGGAACCCCGAGTCCGCGCGGGCACCGCGGTCACCGCCGCCGCGGACTCGTTCTGGTCGACCTGGATACCGGCGGCACGAAGCTTGAGCAACGCGCTCTGCGCCGCCGACGTGAGCTCGGGCGACTCCCAGAGCTTGACGGCGACAGCGACGGCGGCCGATTCCTCGCTGGTGAGGTCGATGTCGGGCAGCTCGTAGGCGTCGCGATTGATGCGGTAGCCCTCGACTCCGCCGAACCTGGTTGCGGCTCCGGTTTCCAGCGGAACGCCGAGGTCACGGAGTTCGTTCTTGTCCCGCTCGAACATTCGACTGAAGGCTTCGTGGCTGGACGAGTCGTCGTATCCGGCCACGCTGTCACGGATCCACTCCGCGGTGAGGAATTGACGTGTCGACAGCAAGCAGATGACAAGATTCATCAGGCGTTCGACTTTGGTGGTGGCCACAACTGTCGAGCCTAGTTGCTCCGTGGGTGCCGGAGCGGTAGCGACTCGAGGCACCGGACGGTCGCCGGGCCTACATCGACGCGATCAGTCTCTCCACTCGCTCGTCGACCGAACGGAACGGGTCCTTGCACAACACGGTTCGCTGCGCCTGATCGTTGAGCTTGAGGTGCACCCAGTCGACGGTGAAGTCGCGGCCCGCTTCCTGCGCGGCGGTGATGAACTCTCCTCGCAGCTTGGCGCGGGTGGTCTGCGGAGGTAGATCGACGGCTTCGTCGATCTGCTCGTCCTCGGTGACTCGCTTGGCCAAGCCCTTGCGCTGCAGCAGGTCGAATACTCCACGTCCGCGTTTGATGTCGTGGTAGGCCAAGTCGAGTTGCGCGATCTTGGGATCGGAGAGCTCCATCGAGTACCGATCCTGGTAGCGCTGGAACAGTTTGCGCTTGATGACCCAGTCGATCTCCGTGTCGACCTTCGCGAAGTCCTGTGTCTCGATGGCGTCGAGCGTCCGACCCCACAGGTCGACGACCTGTTCCACCTGCGTGTTCGGCTCACGTGTCTTCAGATGCTCGACGGCCCGGGCGTAGTACTCGCGCTGAATGTCGAGGGCGCTGGCCTGCCGTCCCCCGGCGAGCCGCACCGGACGTCTGCCGGTGAGATCGTGGCTGACCTCGCGAATGGCGCGAATCGGATTGTCCAATGCGAAGTCTCGGAAAGACACTCCGGCTTCGATCATCTCCAGGACCAGGGCTGCCGTCCCGACCTTGAGCATCGTCGAGGTCTCGGCCATGTTGGAATCGCCCACGATGACGTGCAACCGGCGGTATTTCTCGGCGTCGGCATGCGGCTCGTCGCGGGTGTTGATGATCGGCCGCGACCGAGTGGTGGCCGACGAGACACCTTCCCAGATGTGCTCGGCGCGCTGCGAGAGGCAGAAGGTGGCCGCTTTCGGCGTCTGCAGCACCTTGCCTGCGCCGCAGATCAATTGACGCGTGACGAGGAACGGAAGCAGCACGTCCGAAATGCGGGAGAACTCCCCCGCTCGCTGTACCAAGAAGTTTTCGTGGCAGCCGTACGAGTTGCCTGCGGAGTCGGTGTTGTTCTTGAACAGGTAGATGTCACCGCCGATGCCCTCCTCGGCCAGGCGCTGCTCGGCGTCGATCAGCAGATCTTCGAGAACACGCTCGCCGGCGCGGTCGTGGGTGACCAACTGCAGCAGGCTGTCGCACTCGGCGGTCGCGTACTCGGGGTGCGAACCCACATCGAGGTAGAGGCGGGCACCGTTGCGGAGGAACACATTCGAGCTACGACCCCACGACACCACCCGGCGGAACAGATAACGAGCCACTTCGTCCGGACTGAGGCGTCGATGTCCGTGGAAAGTACATGTGACACCGAACTCTGTCTCGATGCCCATAATTCGTCGCTGCACACTTCGACACTACAACGCAACCTTCGATTCGATGTGTCGGAGCGCGCCGAAATCGCACGTGCTTAGGCTGGGTGTCATGACACCCAGGCGTACTTCTGTTGCGACGGCCGTTCATGCGTGGGATCTGTCCCTGGTGGCACGGAGTGCTGCTCTGCGGCAGAGCAGCGCAGACGGCGGTCTGCGCGCCCTGAGCAACGCCGCCGATCACGGTCGCCTGTGGTTCGGTGCGGCGGCGCTTCTCGTGGCCGCAGGTGGCCCGGCTCGACGCGGCGGCGTTCGAGGGCTCGTGGCGCTCGCCGGTGCGAGCTCTGTTGCGAACGGCCTGCTCAAACCATTGTTCCCGCGGACTCGTCCCGGTTCCGAGTCGGTACCCGTCCTGCGTCAGGTATTGGCTCCGCCGGTGTCGTCCTCCTTTCCGTCCGGTCACTCGGCTTCTGCCGCTGCTTTCGTGACAGCCGTTGCCATCGAATCTCCGCTGGCAGGACTTGTGCTGGCACCCGTGGCGGCCGCTGTCTGCTACTCACGCGTCCACGTCGGTGTGCACTGGCCCACCGACGTCATCGCAGGTGCGGCCCTCGGTTCGGCCATCGCGCTGTCCACCCGTCGATGGTGGGCCGTGCGCTCGGAAAAGCCCGCAGATCTGGGCTCACCGATCGAGGTCCAGCCACTTCAGAGAGGACGGGGGCTGCTCGTGCTCGTCAACCCTGGGTCCGGCGACGGCTCCGAGTCGGTGCCCGACGCGATCCGCCGAGCGCTCCCCGAGGCAGATCTGTTCGTTCCGGATCCAGAGGTGGATTTCAACGAGCAACTCGAACAACGAATTCGGGACACGTCTCCGCGCGCTCTCGGTGTCTGCGGCGGCGACGGAACCGTGGTCAGCGTCGCCGCGTCGGCGGCGCGCAGCGGCCTGCCTCTCGCCGCGTTCCCCGGCGGCACCCTCAATCACTTCGCCCGTGACACCGGTCTGACTGCCGTGGAAGACACCGCGGCAGCCGTGGAGGCGGGCACCGCCGAACTGGTCGATCTTGCCCAGGTGTCCATCGACGGCCGCAGCGTATCGTTCGTCAACACCGCCACCTTCGGTGGATATCCGGACTCGGTGCGGCTACGTCAGAAGCTTCAGCGCCGAATCGGCAAATGGCCCGCGGCAGCCGTTGCGATGACGAGGGTGCTGGTCGCCGCGGAACCGTTGAACATAGAACTCGACGGCACCGGCCACTCGGTGTGGATGCTCTTCGTGGGGAACGGCAACTACGTGCCGGAAGACCAAGTTCCCATGTCGCGCAGCAGCATTCATACGGGCACGCTGGACGTCCGGTTCCTTCCTTCCGAACCGAAGGCGTCGAGAACCAGACTGCTCTGGGCGACGGTGACGGGCACCCTCGGCTCGTCACCGGCCTACGTTCGCCGAGCAGTGCAGCAACTGACCGTGGAGGTGGAGGGCGCTCCCGTTGCACTCGCCGCCGACGGCGAAGTAGTGGGTGACGGAACGTGGTTCGAGTTCACCAGTGACAAGAACGGCCTCGCGCTCTACCGAAAGCGGTAGGGCCCGAGGCCGTTCTCGTGACGATCTGCGAAAGAGCTACGAGGGTCCCGCGTCGGGGACACCGTCGACGGTGTCGGCGGTCGCCTGCGCGGCCGGTGCCGCAGCCGGCAACATGTCCTCCAACGCAGCTCCGGCGATGCGCCGGAACGCACGCCGGGGCCGACCCTGGTCCAGCACGGCCACCTCCAGCGCAGACACCTCGAGAACCTTCTTCTCGGGCTCACCGCCGGCGGCCGGTGGCACGGCGGGTCCCGCAGTCAGTGCGTCCACCGCAACGCGCACCGCATCGGCCAGACCGAGTCCGGGGCGGTAGGTGTCCTTCAACGCCGCCACGATCGGCTCCGTCGTTCCGCCCATGACGACGAAGTCCTGTTCGTCGACTATGGACCCGTCGTACGTGATGCGGTACAGCTGCGTTGCGATCGGCTCGTCCTGATGCGAGACCTCCGCGACACAGATTTCCACCTCGTAGGGCTTGAGCTGCTCCGTGAAAATGGTCCCCAGCGCTTGCGCGTACGTCTTGGCGAGCGACCTGCCGGTCACGTCGCGGCGGTCGTAGGTGTACCCCTTGATGTCGGCATGCTGAATGCCGGCCTTCCGGAGATTCTCGAACTCGTTGTACTTCCCGACAGCCGCGAAACCGATCCGGTCGTACAGTTCGCTCACCTTGTGCAACGCCGTCGAGCGATTCTCGGCCACGAACAGCACACCGTCCGCGTAGGTCAGCGCGATAACGCTTCGGCCTCGCCCAATCCCCTTGCGCGCCAACTCCGAACGATCGCGCATGATCTGTTCGGCCGATGCGTAGTACGGCATTGTCATGGCGCGCTACCCCCTTCGCTCACTTGCTGACCGGACCGGGTGTGATGGTCTGCACCACCGGTGTGTGCGGCACTCGCGGTCCGCTCGGCGAGAACCGAACGCGCTGCTGCCGACACGCGGTCGTGTGCAACGTCGTCCGCGCCGACGCTCGTGATCGCCACTGCCGTCGGATAGATCCCCCGGGTGACGTCCGGTCCGCCGGTGGCGGAGTCGTCGTCGGCGGCGTCGTACAGCGATTCGACCGCTGCGCGAAGCGCTTCGTCCTCGGTCATTCCGGGACGATAGAGCTTCTTGAGTGCCGATTTCGCGAACAGCGATCCGGAGCCCACCGCGTGGTAACCCGAACGCTCCTCGTAACGCCCGCCGACAACGTCGTACGAGACGATGCGCCCGGCACTGTCCGGGTCCGAGATATCGATGTCGAAACCGACCAGCAACGGGACGGCGGCCAGTCCTTGCATTGCGGCACCGAGGTTGCTGCGCACCATCGACGACAGCTTGTTGGCCTTGCCGTTGAAGGTGAGCGGGACGCCTTCGATCTTCTCGTAATGTTCGAGTTCGACCGCGAAGAGCCGGACGAGCTCGATCGCGATGCCTGCGGTCCCGGCAATGCCGGCAGCGGAGTACTCGTCGGTGACGTAGACCTTCTGCATGTCACGGTTGGCGATCAGATTGCCCTGCGTGGCGCGGCGATCACCGGCGATCAGAACTCCGCCCGCGTAGGTGAGGGCAACGATCGTCGTGCCGTGCGGTGCGATGCCGGACTTGTCGGTGCTGCCGTTGGCGGCGTGGGACGCCAGGTCTGCGGCGAGACCGCTCTCGGGCAACAGATGGGGGGCGTGCTGACGGAGATAGTCGGAGAACGACGAACTACTCGATCCGAGCGGGATCGCCATGCCGTCACCGGCCGACCGTGGGTCCGAACGATCCACCGTCACTGGCCGCCCTTCTGCACGTAGGCGCGGACGAAGTCCTCGGCATTCTCCTCGAGGACGTCGTCGATCTCGTCCAAGAGGTCGTCGGTCTCCTCGGCCAGCTTCTCGCGCCGTTCCTGCCCACCGGCTCCGGTGTCGCCTGGGACCTCATCGTCGTCGCCGCCGCCAGAGCGCCGTGTCTGCTCCTGTGCCATAGTCGCCGACCTCCTCCGTGTATCGAGAGAACACATCTACTGCACGTTCATCGATTCATCCGAGATGCACTGTTGTGGATGTGCAAGTGCAACCGAACGTTCCGCCGAAAGTGCACGGACCTTTACCCTACCGACAGACTTGCCGCTCGGGTCGTCGAGACACCATCGAACCGTCGGATTACGTTGCCCGGTACTCAGTTGGTGAGCTGATCGACGAGTTCTGCAGCACTGTCGACAGACTCGAGCAGTGCGCCGACATGCGATTTGGTGCCGCGGAGCGGTTCGAGAGTCGGGATGCGTACCAGCGAGTCGCCACCGAGGTCGAAAATGACGGAGTCCCAGCTCGCCGCGGCGATGTCGGCCCCGAATTTGCGTAGGCACTCACCACGGAAATAGGCCCGGGTGTCGTCCGGCGGTGTGCCCACCGCGTCGAGGACCTGTTGTTCGGTCACCAGGCGGTCCATCGATCCACGGGCTACGAGTCGGTTGTAGAGACCCTTGTCCAACCGAACATCGGAGTACTGCAGGTCCACCAGATGAAGGCGCGGTGCCGACCAACCCAGACCCTCGCGCTGGCGGAAACCTTCGAGCAGACGGAGCTTCGCGGGCCAGTCCAGCAGGTGGGCGCACTCCATCGGATCGCGTTCGAGGAGGTCGAGCACCATGGCCCACTTGTCGAGCACGTCCAGGGCCCGGGCATCGTCGCTCGCCTCGGCGGCCACGAACTTCGCGGCCCGCTGGTGGTAGATGCGCTGCAGCGCCAGCCCGGTCAGCTCGCGTCCGTCCGCGAGCGCCACGGCCTTACGCAGAGTCGGATCGTGGCTGATCTGGTGAACGGCGGTCACCGGTCGAGCGAGCTGAAGATCCGACAGATCCACTCCGGCTTCGATCAGGTCGAGCACCAGCGCAGTGGTACCGACCTTGAGGTACGTCGACATCTCGGCAAGGTTCGCGTCACCGATGATGCAGTGCAGCCGACGGTACTTGTCGGCATCGGCATGCGGTTCGTCTCTGGTGTTGATGATTCCGCGCTTGAGTGTTGTTTCGAGGCCGACCTCCACCTCGATGTAGTCGGCTCGCTGAGAGAGCTGGAACCCGGCCTCGTCGCCGGACTGGCCGATTCCGACGCGCCCCGACCCGGTGATCACCTGCCGCGATGCGAAGAAAGGGGACAACCCGGCGATGACGGCCGAGAAGGGAGTCTCGCGCGACATCAAGTAGTTCTCGTGCGTGCCGTACGACGCGCCTTTGCCGTCGACGTTGTTCTTGTACAGCTGCAGACGCGGGGCTCCGGGCACGCTGGACGCATGGCGTGCAGCGGCCTCCATGACCCGCTCGCCGGCCTTGTCCCAGATCACTGCGTCCAGTGGATCCCGTACTTCCGGCGCCGAGTACTCGGGGTGGGCGTGGTCGACGTACAGACGTGCCCCATTGGTGAGAATCATGTTGGCCGCACCGATCTCGTCGGCATCGATGACCGGTGCCGGACCGCTGAAGCGTCCGAGGTCGAACCCGCGAGCGTCACGTAGCGGCGACTCGACTTCGTAATCCCAGCGTGTGCGCTTGGCCCGCGGTACTCCGGCAGCAGCCGCGTAGGCCAACACTGCCTGGGTCGACGTCAGGATCGGATTGGCGGTGGGTTCGGTGGGGGAAGAAATGCCGTACTCGACCTCGATACCGATGATGCGCTGCATGAGTCGAGCCTAGACGGCACCCGGACACAGATCGGGGCGCGCCCTGTGCGGACGCGCCCCGATTCTGCTCTGTGCAGGATCTACAGGTACTGGCCGGTGTTGGCCTCGGTGTCGATTGCCCGGCTCGCGCTGGCGTTCTTACCGGTGACCAAGGTGCGGATGTAGACGATCCGCTCGCCCTTCTTGCCGGAAATTCGAGCCCAGTCGTCCGGGTTCGTGGTGTTAGGCAGATCTTCGTTCTCGGCGAACTCGTCGACGATGGAGTCGAAGAGATGCTGAATCCTCAACCCGGCGTTGCCGGTTTCGAGAACCGACTTGATGGCGTACTTCTTGGCCCGGTCCACGATGTTCTGAATCATGGCACCGGAGTTGAAGTCCTTGAAGTACAGAACTTCCTTGTCGCCGTTGGCGTATGTCACCTCGAGGAAGCGGTTGTCGTCGCTCTCGGCGTACATGCGCTCGACGACCCGATCGATCATCCCCCGGATGCAGGCCGCGCGGTCACCACCGAATTCGGCGACATCGTCGGCATTGACCGGAAGCGAGTCGGTCAGGTACTTGGAGAAGATGTCCTGTGCAGATTCGGCGTCGGGGCGCTCGATCTTGATCTTCACGTCCAGGCGACCGGGCCGCAGGATCGCGGGGTCGATCATGTCTTCGCGGTTCGAGGCACCGATCACGATGACGTTCTCCAGCCCCTCCACACCGTCGATCTCGGCGAGCAGCTGCGGGACCACCGTCGTCTCGACATCGGACGAGACGCCCGAACCACGGGTGCGGAAGATCGAGTCCATTTCGTCGAAGAACACGATCACCGGGGTACCCTCGGACGCCTTCTCCCGTGCACGCTGGAAGATCATGCGGATGTGGCGCTCGGTCTCACCGACGAACTTGTTGAGTAGTTCGGGGCCCTTGATGTTGAGGAAGAACGACTTCGCTTCCTTGGCATCCTGGCCGCGGGCCTCGGCGATCTTCTTGGCCAACGAGTTGGCAACCGCCTTGGCGATCAACGTCTTTCCGCAGCCGGGAGGGCCGTACAGCAGCACACCCTTGGGTGGTCGGAGCGAATACTCGCGGAAAAGATCCTTGTGCAGGAACGGCAGCTCGACGGCGTCGCGGATCTGCTCGATCTGCCGACCGAGACCACCGATGTCCTCGTAACCGACGTCCGGCACCTCTTCGAGGACCAGGTCCTCCACCTCGGCCTTCGGCACGCGCTCGAAGGCATAGCCGGCCTTGGTGTCGACCAGGAGCGAGTCGCCGGGACGGAGCTTGCGTGAGGGCTCGTCGGGGTCGATCGGGCCGTCGTCGTTGACCATGTCGATCAGGGGCTTGGCCAGCCACACGACGCGCTCCTCGTCGGCGTGACCGACGACGAGGGCCCTGGATCCGTCGCCGAGAAGCTCTCGCAGAGTGCTGATCTCGCCGACCTGGTCGAAGGTGCAGGCCTCGACGATGGTCAACGCCTCGTTCAGCCGCACCGTCTGGCCCGGCGCAAGCGAGTCGGCCTCGATGTTGGGCGAGCACGTGAGGCGCATCTTTCGGCCGGACGTGAACACATCGACCGTTCCGTCGTCGAACACGCTCAGCAGAACGCCGTAACCGCTCGGCGGTTGGCCGAGCCGGTCGACTTCCTCGCGGAGCGCGATGAGCTGTTGCCTGGCCTCCTTGAGGGTGTCCAACAGCTTGGTGTTGCGCAGCGACAGCGAATCGACACGGCCTTCGAGTTCGCGTACCTGTTCGGGGGACTCCCCCAGTTGACGACGTAGTGAAGCGGCTTCGGCTCGCACGGCGTCCAGTTCGGCTCTGGCCGCGGCCACATCCGGATTGTCTGTTGAGCTCATGAGCGACTCCTCCCAGTGACGATCTATCAACGCTACCGGCACCGGCCCGAATGTGCGGACCGACACCACGATCGGGCGTGCCGGCGGCGGGTATCGGCTGCACCCGTGCCCCGGCCGGGGTCATGTCGGCCGCACCTGACCGAACGGTGGACGGACCAGGGAAACAGGGCCTTCACCAGTGAAGATGCGCAGGATGTCGGCGGGCGTCGCCCTCACGGCAGCCGCGATATCGCTGGCCGGGTGCAACACCGCGGATGAATCCGATCACGCCGATCACAATTCGACGTCGGTCAGGGATTTGTCGGAACGACCACCGATGTGCCTGCTGTCGCGGCAGACGGCAGGTGAACTCGACGCCATGACGGCCGATCAGGCGTGAGATCAGCCCTTACCGGACCGACGCTGCGGCTTGGGCGTGACGGTGCCCTCGGCGAGGCGTCGAACACTGACGAGGAACGCCGTGTGTCCCTGCATACGATGCTCGGGCCGAACTGCCAGTCCGACGACGTGCCACCCGCGGACCATCGACTCCCACGAACGGGGTTCGGTCCAGCATTCCTGTGCGCGTAGGGCTTCGACGACCTTGGACAGCTGCGTCACGGTAGCGACGTAGACCAGCAGAACGCCGCCGGGAACGAGAGCCTTCGATACGGCAGGCAGTGCATCCCAGGGCGCGAGCATGTCGAGGACGACTCGATCGACCTGCTCACCGGGACGATCGACACCGAACCGATCCACGTCGGCCACCGTCAGGTGCCAGTTGGACGGCCGCTCTCCGAAGAACGTCTCGACGTTCTTGATCGCGTAGTCGGCGTGGTCCTGACGGATCTCGTAGGAGATGACCGTTCCTGCGGTGCCGACGGCACGCAGCAGCGAGCACGTCAGAGCGCCCGATCCGGCACCGGCCTCGAGTACGCGTGCCCCGGGGAACATGTCGCCCTCGTGCACGATCTGGGCTGCGTCCTTGGGGTAGATGACCTGCGCGCCCCGTGGCATCGACAGCACGTAGTCGGTCAACAACGGCCGGAGCGCGAGGTACGGGGTGCCGTTGACAGAGGTGACAACGCTACCCTCGTCGGCTCCGAGCAACTTGTCGTGCGTGATTCCGCCTCGGTGGGTGTGGAACTCCTTACCCGCCTCGAGAACGACCGTGTAATGGCGACCCTTGCCATCGGTGAGCTGCACTCGATCGCCGACACGGAACGGCCCACTGCGGGCGGGTCCGGTCGGAACCGGTGCGACGGCGCTCTCGTCCGCAGTCGGGACCTGGTCGAGTTCGATCTCGTCGACCGTGGCGGTGACCACGTCGTCCGCACTCGGAACCGGGACGTCGACGAGCGCGTCGACCTCGGCCCCGTCGGTCGACGCGGACGCGGAATCACCGGTGGACACAGCGGAACCTGCTTTCGTTGTTCGGTTCGACGACCGACCGGAACGGGTGGGCGTCGGGGACGACTCGACGTGCCAGACTACGGCCTTGACCGAAGTTGTCGGACCAGCGGCATAGGGTCGCAGTCGTGAGTATTTCCGTGTCGACGCCCATCGACTTGCCTCTACTCGACCTCGGTGACAGTGCGCGACTGCAGATGCCGTCACCTCGCCCCCGCAGCACTCCGGCCTTGTCGCCCTCCCGCGCAGGCGATTTCAAGCAGTGCCCACTCCTCTACCGCTTTCGTGCGGTCGACCGAATTCCGGAGACCTCCACCGAAGCTCAGGTCAAGGGAACCGTGGTGCATGCCGCGCTGGAGGCTCTGTACGCGCTGCCTGCGCAGGACAGAGTGCCGACGACTGCGCGCGACCTGGTGGATCCGGCATGGGAGCGGGTCGTTGCCCAGTCGCCCGACATCGAGTCTTTGGTGCCGGTCGACGAGCGGACGGCATTTCTCGACCGCGCTCGAGCTCTGGTTGCCGGATATTACGAACTAGAGGACCCCACTCACTTCGAGCCCGAGTCCTGTGAACAGCGGGTGGAGATAGATCTGGACGACGGAACGCCGCTGCGGGGATTCATCGACCGAATCGACGTCGCACCCAATGGCATGATTCGGGTTGTCGATTACAAGACCGGCCGAGCGCCGCGCGAGTTCACCGAATCCAAGGCCCTGTTCCAGATGAAGTTCTACGCCCTCATGATCATGAGGATGCGTGGAATCGTGCCCGCACAGCTCAAATTGATGTACCTGGCCGACAAGCAGGAACTGACCTACGCCCCCGACGAGGACGAGCTGCGCAGGTTCGAGCGCATGCTGTCCGCCATCTGGAAAGCGATTCTGGCTGCGGGTGAGACCGGCGACTTCCGAGCCAAGAAAGGCGCACTCTGCAAGTGGTGCGACCATCAGGCCCTGTGCCCCGAGTTCGGTGGTACTCCCCCGCCGTACCCGGGTTGGCCTCAGGCCGCACCGCAACAGCCGGAGTCGGAGTTGTGACCCTCACCGCGAAGGCGCTGCCGGACGCATTCTTCGTTCCCGCCGGTGTCAGCAAGGACGGCTTCGAGAAAGTCACGGCCACCGAGAACACAGTCAGCGTCTGGGCACCGACGATGCAGCACGGCGCTCCGCCGTCAGCGCTGCTGGTCCGTGCGCTCGAGCGCGTCGACGCTCGGGAGGACACAAGGATCAGCCGGGTGGTGGTCGATATTCTCGGTCCGATCCCGGTCGCGGACATCGAGATCCGAGCATGGACGGAGCGTCCCGGTAGCAACGTCGAACTGGTCGTCGCTGAATTGTGGGCCGAAGGTTCTGCCGGAACTTCGCGAGCGGTGGCGCGAGGAAGTGCGTGGCGCATGCGCACCTCTGCGACCGAGGACGTCGCACACGCCGGCGACCGAGTGTTGACACCGGCCGGCGATGGGGTCGATTTCGCTTTCGGTGACTCGTGGTCCTCGGGTTATCTCGACGCGGTCGAGTTCAGGATCCTTACCGAGTTCGGTGGCGCCGGACCGGGTGAAATTTGGGCGAGGCCCAGACCCGTTCTGGTGCAGGGCGAAACGATGACCCCGCTGGAGCGACTGTTCTCCATTGCCGACATCGCGAACGGTATCGGTGCACAGCTTCCGATCGACGAATGGACGTTCTTGAACACCGATCTGACGGTGCACATATTCCGGGTGCCTCAGGGCGAATGGGTGGGAGTCTCGGCGGAAACATCCACCGGTCCGGACGGAATCGCCATGTGTGGTGGGACTCTCAGCGACGAATTGGGGCCTGTCGGCCGCATCGCCCAAACAGTCCTGGTCCGCCGCCGCGGCTGACGGCAGCGACCGATCGGGATCTAGAACGCGCGGCACGACCTGATGTCGGACGCGAGAATAGCTTTCGCTCCCAACTCGGCGAGCTCGTCCATGACGTTGTTGTGGACTTTGCGAGAAACCATGGCGCGCACGGCAACCCAGTTGTCGTCGACCATCGGCGCCAAGGTCGGCGACTCGATTCCCGGGGTGATCTTGACGGCCTCGTCGAGGATCGACTTGGGGCAGTCGTAATCGAGCATCAGGTACTGCTGGGCGAAGACAACGCCCTGCACGCGGGCGATGAGCTGCTTACGTGCGGAATCGGTACCCGGGGCACCTGCCCGTTCGATGAGGACGCCCTCCGAATCGCAGAGCGATTCGCCGAAGGCCACGAGGTTGTTCTGGCGCAGTGATCTGCCCGATTCGACAACGTCGGCAATAGCGTCCGCGACCCCGAGCTGGATGGAGATCTCGACGGCACCGTCGAGGCGGATTACTGTCGCCTCCAACCCCCGCTGGGCCAAGTCCGCGCGCACCAGATTGGGGTACGACGTGGCGATGCGTAGTCCGCCCAGGTCCTCGGGTGCCCACTCCTTGCCCGCGGGTGCGGCGTAGCGGAACGTCGAGCGGCCGAAGCCGAGCGCCAGGCGCTCCTCGACGGCAGCACCCGAATCGAGGGCCAGGTCGCGGCCCGTGATGCCCAGATCCAACTGGCCGGATCCGACGTAGATCGCGATGTCCTTGGGGCGGAGGAAGAAGAACTCGACACCGTTGGCCGGATCGAGAACCGTCAGGTCCTTCGAGTCGCTTCGGCGTCGATAGCCGGCCTCGCTGAGAATCTCTGCGGCGGACTCGGAGAGTGCGCCCTTGTTGGGTACGGCTACGCGCAGCATGGAATTTTCCTTCGTCGGTGAGTTCGTGGGAGACGTGCGGATCCTCGACTCACAGATGTCGGTAGACGTCCTCGAGCTCGATGCCCCTGCCCACCATCATCACCTGAACCCAGTACAACAGCTGCGATATTTCCTCGGCGAGCGCCGCGTCGCTTTCGTGCTCGGCCGCGATCCACACCTCGCCCGCTTCTTCGAGAACCTTCTTGCCCTGAAAATGAACTCCCGCATCCAACGCTGCGACGGTGCCCGACCCCTCCGGGCGGGTCTTCGCACGGTCGGTGAGCTCGGCGAACAGGGAATCGAAAGTCTTCACGGATTCGTATTCTTTCACGTCGGTATCCAGCGGAATCAATTCGGTCGAGATTCGAGGAGTCAGGCTGCCCAGGCTCGCCGGACGTCCTCGGCCGTGAGACCGACAAGGCCGTCACGAATGGTGTACCCAGGAGCCGGCGCCACGGCGATCTCGGAGGGAACCACCAGCACCGGACATCCTGCAGTGTGCGCGGACAGTGAGCCCGTGGGCGAGTCCTCGACCGCGAGGCAGGATCCGGCGTCCATTCCGAGCAGTGCCGCACCGCGTAGGTACGGTGCCGGATGCGGTTTGCCGGCCTCCACCTCGTCGCCGGTGACCGTGATGTCGAAATATTCGCGGCCCAATGTGTCCAGGGCTCGCTCGACCAGGCCACGCTCGGTGTTGGTGACGAGCCCGGTGGACAGACCCATCTCGCGTACCAGAGCGAGCGCATCCTTGGCACCGGGCCGCCAGGGGATTCCCTGGGCGAACAGGTCTCCGACACGGGCCGTCAGCCACTCGCGGCCCTCGGTCTGGTGCTCATCGGTGACCTCGACCGATGCGTTGGCCAGGACCTTGCGTAGTGCATCCCACATCGAATTCCCGAGGGTGCTCTCGCGCACTTCGGCGCTCAGTTCCGTCCCGAGATTTCGTGAGTACTCACCGATGGCGACGTCCCAGATCTTCTCGGAATCGAGCAGTGTGCCGTCCATGTCCCACAGGACGCCCTGCAGGTGGGTTCTAGACATTGAAGTACTTGGCCTCCGGGTGATGAAGTACGAACGCGTCGGTCGACTGTTCGGGGTGGAGCTGCAGCTCCTCGGAGAGCTTCACGCCGATCCTCTCGGGCTCGAGCAGAGCGGCGAGCTTGATCCGATCTTCCAGATCGGGGCATGCTCCGTAGCCGAACGAGTAACGGGCACCGCGGTATTCGAGTTTGAAGTACCCCTCGGCCTCGGTGGGATCCTCCGCAGCGACCGACTTGCCGTCGGACAGTTTCAGTTCCTCGCGCACTCGGCGATGCCAGTATTCGGCCAACGCCTCGGTGAGCTGGACACCGATTCCGTGTACCTCGAGATAATCGCGGTACGAGTCGGCAGCGAACAGCTCGTTCGCGAAGTCGGCGATGGGCTGGCCCATGGTCACCAGGTTCATCGGCAGCACATCGACCTGCCCGGATTCTCGTGCAGCCGAACGGGACCGAACGAAGTCCGAGATGCACAGGAACCGGTCACGGTGCTGACGCGGGAACGTGAAGCGGAAGCGTTCCGGTGCATCGGGTTCGGGCTCGGTGAGCACGACGACGTCGTCCCCCTCGGAGACCGCCGGGAAGTACCCGTACACCAGTGCGGCGTGCGCGAGTATGCCGTCGGTGCTCAGACGATCCAGCCAATACCGCAGGCGCGGTTTACCTTCCGATTCGACCAGGTCCTCGTAGGTGGCACCTTCACCCTTGCGGGCACCGCGCAGACCCCACTGTCCGAGGAACAGGGCGCGCTCGTCGAGCAGACCCGAGTAGTCGGCCAGGGACACGCCTCGGACGATGCGAGTACCCCAGAACGGCGGAACCGGAATGTCGATATCGGCCGCGACATCGGATCGCTCGGGCACGACGACCGGAGCCTCCTCGGCCTTACGCTTCTCCGCGATGCGCTTGGACCGCTCGTGGCGTTCCTTGCGCTCGGCCGTCTTGGCCTTCGCGGCCAGTGCCTCGGGACTGTCCGGAGCCGGACCGCCGCCACGCTTGGTGGTCATGATGGTGTCCATCAGCCGCAGTCCCTCGAAAGCGTCACGCGCATAGTGCACGTCACCCTCGTAGACGTCCTGTAGATCGTTCTCGACATACGACCGCGTCAGAGCCGCTCCGCCCAACAGCACCGGGAATTGTTCGGCGACGCCCCTCGAGTTGAGTTCGATCAGGTTGTCCTTCATGACAACAGTGGACTTCACCAGCAGTCCGGACATGCCGATCACATCGGCACGCTTGTCTATCGCCGCTTCCAGAATGGTCGAAATCGGTTGCTTGATACCGAGATTGACGACCTCGTAGCCGTTGTTGCTCAGGATGATGTCGACGAGATTCTTGCCGATGTCGTGCACATCACCCTTGACGGTACCGAGCACGATGCGGCCCTTACCGTCGTCGTCGGTCGCCTCCATGTGCGGTTCCAGGTACGCCACAGCGGCCTTCATCACCTCGGCCGAGGCCAGCACGAACGGCAGCTGCATCTGACCTGAGCCGAACAACTCGCCCACGGTCTTCATACCGGACAGCAACGTCTCGTTGATGATCTCCAGCGGTGGCTTCTCGGCCATCGCGGAGTCGAGATCGGTGTCGAGGCCGTTGCGTTCTCCGTCGACGATGCGCCGTTCGAGTCGCTCGAACAGCGGCAGACGACCCAATTCCTCGGCGCGGGATTCTCGGGCCGAGGCTGCCGAGACACCCTCGAACAGCTGCATCAGCTTCTGCAGTGGGTCGTAGCCTTCACTACGACGGTCGTACACCAGATCCAGAGCGGTTTCACGCTGCTCGTCGGGAATCTTGTTCATCGGCAGGATCTTCGACGCGTGCACGATGGCGGTGTCGAGGCCTGCCTGGGTGCACTCGTGCAGGAAGACCGAGTTCAGCACCTGGCGCGCAGCGGGATTGAGACCGAACGAGATGTTCGACAACCCGAGGGTGGTGTGCACCTTCGGGTACTTCTCCTTGAGCTGCCGGATCGCCTCGATGGTTTCGATGCCGTCGCGTCGAACCTCCTCCTGGCCGGTGGAAATCGGGAAGGTCAGGGTGTCGACGATGATGTCCTCGTGCCGCAGGCCCCAGTTCTCGGTGATGTCGGTGATCAGTCGATCTGCGACTCGCACCTTCCATTCGGCCGTTCGGGCCTGTCCCTCCTCGTCGATGGTCAGGGCGACGACGGCGGCACCGTGCTCCTTGACCAAACGCATGATCTTCTGGAACCGCGAATCCGGGCCGTCGCCGTCCTCGTAGTTGACCGAGTTGACGGCGCTACGGCCGCCGAGGTGCTCGAGACCGGCTTCGAGTACGGCCGGTTCGGTGG
This sequence comes from Rhodococcoides sp. S146-33, assembly GCF_059489205.1. Lineage (NCBI taxonomy): Bacteria > Bacillati > Actinomycetota > Actinomycetes > Mycobacteriales > Nocardiaceae > Rhodococcoides > Rhodococcoides sp. S146-33. The sequence continues at coordinate 1,356,786 of NZ_JCAJWY010000002.1, read as the reverse complement.
AGTCGAGCATGATCGGGAGCGTCGACGCGGTCGCCAATCTGCTTGCGAGTGCGGCCATGTCGGCGGCACCGTCGCGGCCGACGTAGTCGACGTTGAGATCCAACATGTGTGCGCCGTCGCGCGTCTGATCCTTGGCGATGTCGAGGCACTTCTCGTAGTCCTCGGCCAGCATCGCGTCGCGGAATGCCTTGGACCCGTTGGAGTTGGTGCGCTCACCAATCATCAGGATGCTGGCGTCCTGCTCGAACGGAACGGCGGTGTACAGCGAGGAGACACCCGGCTCGGGAGCGGGCAGACGCTCGAGCTTCGTGGCTCCGTGCACCATGTCGGCGACCTGACGGATGTGCTCCGGAGTGGTGCCGCAGCAACCGCCGACCAGAGCCAAGCCGTACTCGCTGACGAAACCGCTCAGGGCCGTGGCCAGTTCGGGGGCGGTCAGCGGGTACTCCGCGCCCTTTGCACCCAGCGTCGGAAGACCGGCATTGGGCATCACCGACACCGGAAGCCGCGAGTGCTTGGACAGGTGGCGCAGGTGCTCGCTCATCTCGGCCGGACCGGTGGCGCAGTTGAGACCGATCATGTCGATACCGAGTGGTTCCAGCGCAGTCAGTGCTGCACCGATCTCGCTGCCGACGAGCATCGAACCCGTCGTCTCGACCGTCACATGGGTGATGATCGGAATGCGGACGCCGAGCCTGTCCATCGCGTGTTGGCTGCCGATGATCGCGGCCTTGACCTGAAGCAAGTCCTGGCAGGTCTCCACCAGAATGGCATCGGCACCGCCGTCTATCATTCCCAGCGCGGCTTCGGTGTACGCGTCGCGCAGCCGGGCGAACGGTGCGTGCCCGAGTGTGGGGAGCTTGGTGCCGGGACCCATCGAACCCAGGACGTATCGGTCCATTCCGTCGCGGCCGGGACCCATCTCGTCAGCGGTCTCACGTGCGAGCCGAGTGCCTTTCTCGGCCAACTCGCGGATTCGATCCTCGATGTCGTAGTCGGCCAGGTTGGGCAGATTGCATCCGAACGTGTTCGTTTCGACGGCGTCCGCACCGGCCGCGAAATACTCACGGTGGATCTCACGCAGCACGTCTGGCCTGGTGGCATTCAGGATTTCGTTGCATCCTTCGAGACCGAGAAAGTCGTCGAGAGTCAGGTCGGCGTCCTGGAGCATCGTGCCCATCGCTCCGTCGCCGATCACAACGCGCCGTGAAATGGCATCGAGCAGACCGGGCTTGTGTTGATCGGGCATCACTACAGAGTAGTGGGCACCGGGGTTCCGCCGGGTCGTAGGCTGTCGTGGTGAGTCCCCGAAACCTCGATGGCCAGTCCCCGAACGACGACGGTACCGAAAAAGCGGACATTCCGGATGCCGACTCGGCTGTGCCTCTCGACGCAGCGTTGATCGAGGCCGTACACGACGCTGTGGCCAACGCCACAGATGTCGACGACCTCGACGATCTCGACGAGGACATTCCCGAATTGCGCTCGCCCATCCTGGTGGCGGCTTTCGAGGGCTGGAACGACGCGGGCGACGCGGCGAGCGGTGCCGTCGAGCACCTGGAGCTGATCTGGGATGCCAGTCCTCTTGCCGAGCTGGACTCGGAGGACTACTACGACTACCAGGTCAACAGGCCGACGGTTCGGCAGGTCGATGGCGTCACCCGTGAGATCGAATGGCCGTCTACCAGGCTGTCGGTGTGTTCGCCTCCCGGTAGCGAACGAGATGTGGTGCTGCTGCGCGGTATCGAGCCGAACATGCGGTGGCGCAGCTTCTGCGACGATCTCCTCGAATTCGTCGAACAGCTGGGGGTCGAGACCGTCGTGATCCTCGGGGCACTGCTGGCCGACACCCCGCACACGAGGCCCGTTCCGGTCACGGGCACTGCCTACAGCACCGAGTCGGCCGAACAGTTCAATCTCGAACAGACCCGGTACGAGGGCCCGACCGGAATCACCGGCGTGTTGCAGGACGAGTGCGTCAAGGCCGGCGTCCCCGCGGTGTCGTTCTGGGCGGCCGTGCCCCACTACGTCTCGCAACCGCCGAATCCCAAGGCCACCGTTGCGTTGCTGCAGCGGGTCGAGGACGTGCTCGACATCGAAGTACCGCTCGGCGAACTGCCCACCCAGGCCGAGGAGTGGGAAGAAGCGGTCAACGAGATGACCAAAGAGGACGAGGAGATCAGCGAATACGTGCGCAGCCTCGAAGAGCGTGGCGATGCCGAGGTGGACATGTCCGACGCGATCGCGAAGATCGACGGCGACGCCATCGCAGCCGAGTTCGAGAAATACCTCAGGCGTCGGGGCCCGGGGAACTTCGGGCTCTGACCGGAGCGCACACGATCGACCGGGGCCCGGTGAGGTCTTTCTGATGCCGACGTAACGTCACCGCAGCGGTGGCGTCACCGCGACACCGGAACCTCGTGGGTATGGCCAGCACACCGCGATTTCTGCAAGGCGTCTTCTCCTTCTCCGGCCACGGCCTGGACAAGCCCGAATTGATCGATCCCAGCCTGAGTTTCGTCGTGCCCGAGGGTGTGACGGCCCAACCGCTGTACTTCCGGGGTGGAAACTCCAGCGACGAACTCGTGGTCGTGACTCTGCTGCGCGACGGTAGCCCGATGCGCATCTTCCCGATGGGAGCCAAGAGCGGGGTCAACATCCCACTCCGTGTGGTCGAGGACGTCGATCCGGACACCGTTTTCGAGTTGGTCGTCGCTGCTCCGGCCGGAACCACCGGAGAGGTCGTCGTCGATTTCGGTCTGGTGCTCGTCTGATGACTGCAGGCAAGCAGCGGCTGTTGGTGATCGGCAACGGAATGGCCGGTGCCAGAACGGTCGAGCAGATCCTCGAGCGTGACGGCAGCTCGTTGTTCGAGATCACGATGATCGGCGACGAGCCGTACGGCAACTACAACCGAATCATGCTCTCGCACGTGCTGTCCGGTGAGACCACCGTCGATGACGAGGATCTGATTCTCAATCCCATGAGTTGGTACAGCGACAACGGCGTGACACTGCACGTGGGCGATCGTGCCGTGTCGTTGGATCGATTCTCCAAGACCGTTGTGTGCGAGAGCGGTCGGTCCGTCGACTACGACGTACTGATCATCGCCACAGGAAGCAACACGTTCTTCCCGAACATGGACGGTCTCCGCGAATCCGACGGCAGACTGGCACGCGGCGTGTTCGGCTTCCGGACCATCGCAGACACCAATGGCATGCTGCAGATGGCAGAGTCTCGCGACGACGTCTGCGCTGTCGTCATCGGCGGCGGACTGCTCGGACTCGAAGCCGCGTACGGTCTGCGGACCCAGGGGCTCGACGTGAACGTGGTGCACTCCCCCGGACACTTGATGAACCAACAGCTCGACGAACGCGGTGGACGAGTGCTGCGCAACAAGATCGAGTCGCTCGGTGTCGGCGTGCACACCTCGAAGAGAACCACCTCGGTGTTGCGTTCCGAGGACGGTGTCGTCACCGGTGTCGGGTTCAACGACGGCACCTCGCTGGCTGCGGACATGGTCGTCGTCACCGCCGGTATCCGCCCCAGTGTCGACTTCGCCCGTGCGGGCGGCTTGGTGATCGAACGAGGAATCGTCGTCGACGACCAATTGCGTTGCGAGGACGAGGGTTCCATATACGCCGTCGGTGAATGCTGCCAACATCGCGGCGAGGTCTACGGCCTCGTTGCTCCACTGTGGGAGCAGGCCGTCGTATTGGCCGACGTGCTCACGGGTGCGAATCCCGCTGCGGCGTATCATGGTTCGCGACTGACGACCAAGCTCAAGGTGGCCGGTGTCGACGTCGCCTCGATGGGGATCACCGCCCCCGAGCGCGACGACGACGAGTTCGTCCAGTTCTACGAGCCGCGCAGTGGCACGTACAAATCGGTGATCGTCCGCAACAACAAATTGGTCGGTGCCACTCTGCTGGGCGACATCTCCAAGGCCAATTTCCTGACTCAGGCGTTCGACGAGAAAGTACCATTGCCCGACGAGCGCATCAGCATGCTCTTCGACATGGGAACTCCCTCTGCGGCAACAGGAGCCGCCGAATTGGCCGACGACGTCCAGGTGTGCAACTGCAACGGCGTCACGAAGGGTGCCATCGTGGCCTGCGTGCACGCGGGTGCCAAGAATCTGAGCGACGTGACCGCGAAGACCCGCGCAGGCAAGGGGTGCGGCTCGTGCAAGGGGCTGGTGAAAGACATCATCGCGTGCGCAGCGGGCGGTGCCGTCGAAGCAGACCCCACCGCAGACTGGTATGTGCCGTGTATCCCGATGACGAAGCCGGAACTGATCGATGCCGTCCGAGCCCAGGATCTGCGGGCGGTGTCGCAGGTGTTCACCGCGCTCGCGACCGGCGGCCTCGAGGACGCCGCCGCCAAGATGCCGTTGGCGTCACTGCTGCGCACCGTGTGGGGTCCGGATTGGGTGGACGAGCGCGGCGCGCTGTTCATCAACGATCGTGTGCACGCCAACATTCAGAGGGACGGCACGTTCTCGGTGGTGCCGCAGATGAAGGGTGGCGTCACCACGCCGGATCAGCTGCGCAAGATCGCCGACGTCGCAGACAAATACAGCGTTCCGCTGGTCAAGGTGACCGGCGGACAACGCATCGACCTGCTCGGCATCAAGAAGGAAGACCTGCCGAAGGTGTGGGGCGATCTGGACATGCCCTCGGGATTTGCGTACGGCAAGAGCATGCGCACGGTGAAGACCTGCGTGGGCAGCGACTTCTGCCGCTTCGGTCTGGGCGACTCGACCGCGTTGGGCATCGCTCTCGAAGAGCGCTTCCAGGGATTGGAGACGCCTGCCAAGCTCAAGCTCGCGGTCGCCGGCTGTCCGCGCAACTGTTCGGAGGCACTGTGCAAGGACTTCGGCGTCGTCTCGGTGGGCGAGGACAAGTGGGAGATCTACGTCGGAGGCGCGGCAGGTGCACACATCCGCAAGGGCGATTTACTGGCGACCGTGACGGGGGCCGAGGAGGTTCTGACCGTGGCAGGCAGGTTCATTCAGCACTACCGCGAGAACGCCCAATGGCTCGAGCGAACGTACGCGTGGGTTCCGCGTCTCGGCCTGGAAGAACTACAGAGCGTGCTGATCGATGACCGTGACGGCATCGTGGCCGGACTCGACGAACGAATGCAGGCATCGGTGGACGGCTACGTCGACCCGTGGCAGGACCGCGCAGCACCCAAATCACCCGCGCAGTTCACCCCGTCGCTGCCCCTGCTTCCGCTGCCACAGGTACCGGTCCGATGAGCGTGCCGGTGGGTGCGGTCGAGGACCTGACACCCGGTGAGGGCAGGGCCTACGTGGTGGACGGCAAGCAGGTGGCTGTCTTCCTGCTCAGCGACGGCTCGGTGCGGGCGATGGACGCCGTCTGCCCGCACAAGGGCGGGCCACTCGCAGACGGTCAGATCGACGGGTCTGTAGTCGTCTGCCCACTCCACCAGTACACGTTCTCGCTCGACGACGGCTCCTGCCCCAGCGGTATCGACGCCGTGCGCACCTACCCCGCCGCAGTGGTGGACGGGAAAGTGACCGTCGAGCTCTGACCGGCACGGTTGAACGACCGAGGCCCTGACCCCCTACCCTGTTCCAGTGAGCGATTCAGGTGAGGACGCACGGCTGGGTGCCGTGAACGCGTTCGTGGAGGAGGACCGTCTCGGTCTGTTCTCGTTCGCCGTTGCCGAGAAGCGATCCGAGTATCTGGCAGTCCTGCGGGCCTTCGACACCGCACGAGCCAATTACGTCGTCCTGCTGCACTCCGGAGATGTGGCCGACCTCATCGCACGCAGCCCCGGTCGGCACGCCGCACTGACCACCCTCGACATCGCGCCCCTTCTCGATCAGCTCCACGCATGGGGCCTGCTCGAACGCAGCTACGACGGCACCCGCGCGGCGACCCTCGCCGAATACCGCAACCGTCACTTCGTTTACCAGTTCGGCCAGGCCGGCTACAAGGCGTACCGCGCGGTCGAGGACGTGCTCGGTGCCCGCCTGGACGACGCCTCGCTGTCGCGGTTGGTGTTGCCGGAGCTGCTGGCCGACATGCACGAATTGGCCGAGGCGAACCGGCAGGCCGACGGCGATCGCATCTATCGCAAACTCAGTCGACTCGATTCGACGCTGTCGGAGATGGCGACCCGCGCCGCACATTTCTACTTGGTGCTGGGCGATCTGGTGCGCACCACCGAGATCACTCCCGAATCGTTTCTGGTCCACAAGGACGCGTTACTGACGCACATGCGCGAGTTCAGCTCCGATCTCACCCGCTACGCCCCGAAGCTGGCCGAGGCGATCGCGCTCGTCGAGAGCACCGGCATCGAGGAGCTCGTCGAGCGAGCCGCGATCAGCGACGAACGAGTATTTCTCACCGTCGACGAACGTCGAGCCGACTGGACCGACCGCTGGGCCGGCCTCTCGCACTGGTTCGTCGCGGCGGAGTCCGAACTCAGCGAGTCCGAGCGACTCCGCGAGGGCACTATGAGCGCCATTGCCGCCGTGCTGTCGCTGCTACGCCGCGTCACCGAGACCCGCAGGGGCGGCGTGAGCCGCGAGAGCCAACTGCGGCACCTGGCCGGGTGGTTCGCTGCCACGCCGACCGAGGACAGCGCACATGCTCTGTTCCATGCCGTGTTCGGTCTCGGCAGGCCTCGGCACCTGTCGATGGTGCATCCCGATGCCGACATCATCTCCACGTCCCGATCGTGGTGGGAGGCTCCACCGGTCGAGATCTCGCGCACGCTGGCCGAGACCGGACGCACCCCGACCCCCGGCGTTCCGGGACGGGTGCAGCGCAACGACGGCGGCATCAGACGGCTTCGGGAGCAGCAACTCGAGTCGCAGCGATCACGCAGTGCCGCAGCACAGTCGCTTGCTTCGGCCGGAATCCACGACCGGGTTCTGAACGAGCAGGAAACCGAGGTGCTGCTGAGCCTGCTGAACGCAGCTCTCACGGCGCGGGTACGCGTGAGCGGACGCACTTCCGACTCGTCGGGATCGGACAGCGGCGTGCGCTTGACGCTCAGCGACAGTGACCGTTCGACGATCGTGCGGACCAGCCGTGGCCGACTGCATCTGGACCGGTTGTCCCTCGATGTCAGTGAGGTCGCTCGCCGATGAGAGCTCGCGAAATCTCCACCCTTGCACTGGATTCCTACCAGCGGGCCGCCCGGGTCGCGCTGTCGAATCACCTGGTGACCAGCACGTATCCCGATAGGATCGCACTGCCTCTGTTGCGCCGGTGGGCCACCGACTTGCGCGAGGACCTGCTCGAACTGTTCGGATATCGTCTCGAGGTCACCGAGACCACGGCGCGCCTGTACCCGGTGATCGATCGACTCGACGACAGCCAACCCGCCCGAACAGCCACCGACCGAATTTTCGACCGGCGTCGATACGCGTATCTGGCGCTGGCACTGGCGGCACTCGGCCGGGCGGGCAACCAGATCACGCTGTCGGAGCTTGCCGATCATGTTGCGGCAGAAGCAAGTCAAGTCGACGGAGTAGAGCTCACGACCGACCGAGCAAGCGACCGAGACGCCTTCGTCGACGCGATCGGCTGGCTTGCGACCCGCGGTGCGATCGCATTGGCCGACGGCGATGCAACCGGTTGGGCGAACAATCCGTCCGCAGGCGAGGCCCTGTACGACATCGACCGACCCGTCGTCGTCGCTCTGTTCCGGCCGCCTCGCGCCGTCCAGCATCTGCGATCGATCCGTGGATTGCTGGCCGGTGCCGATGCCCCCTCGGATCCCGAGGACTCCGAGCTCGGGATCCACACCGAGTCCGGGCGCGAAGCGGACCCGAAAGAGACGGTGCGTGCCGTACGACGAGCACTCGTCGAACAACCGGTCGTCTACCTGGACGACCTCGATCGTGACGGTCGCGCCGCGCTGGCCACGTCCCGTACGGTCGCCGACGTCGAGTTGCTCACCGGCCTGATCGCCGAGCGCCGTTCCGAGGGAGTGGCCCTCATCGACACTTCCGGACGACTCTCGGACTATCGATTCCCCAGCACCGGAACCATTGCCCAGGTCGCGTTGCTGATCGCGGGCGAGATCTCGGACCGGGTGATCGATCCGGATGCACCCGCGCTGGCGACCTACCCCCTTCCCGACGCTGACGCCTTGATCGAACAGTTGGACAGCGCCATTCCCGACGGCGGGATCTTCGGTGATCTCGCCGAATTCGGATTCGGTTCCGATGCAACGACATTCGTCGATGCGGAACAGAAGAAGCTGTATCCGCTGATCGAGGACAGTTGGCTGACCACGGTCGTCGACGATCTCGTCGAACGATTCGGGCGGACGTTTGCCGCGCAATGGCAGAGCGACCGGGACGGCCTACGACTGCGTGCACTGGCACTACTGCATCGACTTCGCCTGGTGCACTGCGTGTCCGGCGGCGCGCTGGTGCTGCCGGTAATCGCGCGCTACCGAGACGTGATGGTCAGCGTGCGTGATCGGACCCCGCAGGACTCACTGTTCGGCAACGAGCAAGCCCCCAGCACCGATCCATCCGAAGTAGAGGCTTGAGCAGATGACCGCACACTCGACACGTTTTCGGCCGACACGAGCAGGGATCGTCAACCTGTGGGACTACCGCGATCAGGAGTTCTCCTTCGCCGACGGTCGCCTGGTGCTGCGTGGGCCCAACGGATCCGGCAAGACCAAAGCCCTCGAAGTGCTCTTCCCTTTCGTGTTGGATGGCCGGATCGAACCACGTCGCCTCAATCCGTTCGCCGGTGAAGAGCGAACCATGAAGTCCAACCTGCTCTACCGAGGGCAGGAGAGCGCACACTCGTACGTCTGGATGGAATTCGGCCGCGGCTCCCGCGAGGACCCCGAATCGGTGACGGTCGGCATCGGCATGCGGGCGAGCCGTCACAACGACAAGGTGACCCGCTGGTACTTCGTGGCCGACGGCCGGGTGGGCGTCGATTTCTCGTTGTTGGGCTCCGACGACCGGCCGCTGACGAAGAAGCAGCTGGCCGAACAACTCGGCAGCGATGCACTGACCGATCGTCCGGTCGATTATCGCGCCGCGATCGATGCCCGAATGTTCGGGCTCGGCGCCCAACGGTACGACCAGTTGATCAATCTGATTCTGACACTTCGCCGTCCGCAGTTGGCCAAGAACCTCGACCCCAAGGGTCTCTCGCAGGCGCTGACCGACGGTCTGCGTCCGCTCGACGAGCAGCTCGTGCTCGAGGCAGCGCGCTCGTTCAGCGACATGGAAGAAGTGGGCCGCGCACTCGAAGGACTGGCGCAGGCCGATCACGCCGCCAAGAACTTCGTCTCGGTCTACTCCAAATACCTTCGGGTGCAAACCCGCTCGGATGTGGAGCAGGTCTCACGTCGGCTCGAGGCAGTGACCCATGCAACCACCGCCCACTTTGCCGCGGCCGCGCTGAAGGATCGGCGGCTGCTGGAACGAGCGGCGGCAGAAACCCGGTTCGACGAGGCCGAACGCGCATTGGATCAGGCCGTCGCAGACCGCGAGACTCTCCAGCGCTCGAGCGCGTACGAGGGCAAGCAGCAACTGGACGACCTCGCCGAATCTGCTGCCAAGCTCGAAGTGTCGACGGCACAGCAGGCCGACCGGGCACGGAAAGCGCAAGCAGAACTGGAACAGCGCACCGTCGAGGCCGCTCGGGCGGACTCCGCACTCCGTGACTCCGTTGCCGGCGTGACGCGCGCGGAGGAAGAGCTGCAGACTGCAGCCGAGGATGCGGGCATCGTGTGGACACCGCTGCCAGGCACGGCTCGCAGTGATCAGATCAGTACCGCTCTTCGCGGGCACGCCGAGGAGCGGGACGGTGACGTACGCGCGGTTCGTGAGGCACTGGCAACCGTCGAGAAGGCGTCGACGGAACGTGCTCGCGCGGAGAAGGCTGCGACGAAGGCGCGTGATCAGCTCGAGGCAGCGGCGGCGGCGGTCACCGAGGCCGAGGCGACCGTGGATCTGGAGAAGGCGCAGTTCGCCTCGGGCATGCGAACCTGGTGGTCGAACACTTCGTCGCTGTACGCCTCCGCGGGTATCACTTCCGCTGCGTTCGATGCCCTCGACGCAGCCTTGGCAGGCATCGGCGACGACGACGCCCCGAGCCTGGAATCGGTGCTCGCCGAGCAGACCGCAGACGGTATCGACGCGATTCGTGCCCGGCAGGCACAGGCACGCGTCGACGTGGCCACGCGCTCGGCCGAACTGAACGCGCTGCGCGACGAACTGTCCCTGGTACGAGCCGAACACGACGACGCCCCGCCGCCGTTCGCTGCGCGGACCGACAGCCGTGCAGATCTCTCGGGCGCACCGCTGTGGCAACTGGTTCGATTTGCCGACGTGGTGTCCCCCGCCGACGCGGCGGGCATCGAATCCGCATTGCAGGCCGCCAATCTGCTCGACGGTTGGATTCACCCGACCGCGGACTTCCCCGTCGACGCCGACTCGGAGCAGTTTCTTTCGGCACTACCGGCGGCCGCGAGGCCGTCCGGGGCAACGTTGGCGTCGGTTCTGGAACCCGAGCCCGGAACCGCCGTCCTGGAATCGCGAATCCTCGATGTCCTGAATTCGATTGCGTTGCAGCAGAATCGGTCCGATCACTCGGGCAGTTCGATCTCGATAGGCGTCGACGGTCGGTACTGGCAGGGAGTGCAGCAGGGTCGCCACACGAAACCGGATGCCGAGTACATCGGTGCAACGGCTCGGGCTCGCCGGCGGGAACAACGCATCACCGAACTCGGCGGCGCGATCGATAGTGCAACGGCCGCGCTCGAGACCGCGACGGCCGACGAGCTGGCAGCCCGCGAGCTGGTGCAGGCTCTGGGTGCCGCCGCCAAACAACTCCCCCGTGTCTCGTCCATCGTGAAGGCTCAACGCGCCGTCACGGCCGCCGCAGGAGCGCTGCGCACCTCCAAGGATGGTTCGGTAGCCGCCGACCGCGAATTCGATCAGGCGATCGCGGACCTGTCCGCGAAGGAGAAGCAACTGCGCACCGTCGCCGTCGCTCATCGCACCCCGCACATCGGCCGTGACGTCGATGCCCTTGCCGCCGCGATTCGCCACTTCGAGCACCAGGGCGCGGCGGTCATCCGCAAGCGCAGCGACCACGCGCGCGAGAGCGAGAGAGCCCGCGAAGCAACCAACCGGCTCGAAGAAGCAACCGGTCTGGCCGAGGAGCTCGCCGAGGAAGCTGCGATAGCCGACGAGAACTATCGCCAACAGTTGCAACGCCTGGAGTTGTTGAGCGAGAAGCTCGGTGCCACGGCCGAACAGATCGACATCGATCTCGAGAACGCACGCGATCGCATCGAGAAGTGCCGCGCCGAGCAGCGAGCGGCCCGAAAAGCGGACAAGGAAGCCGGCGAAGCGATCGGCAAAGCCGAGGGAGCCTGCAACACGGCGCTCGAAAGCCTGCGCGCCGCCGTCACCGAAACTCTGAGCGATGCAGTCCGGCTGGCGCCGTACGCCCGTAAGGACCTGCTGGCCATCCTCGGCGTCCACCAGACGCACGCCTGGCCTGCCAGTGACTCGGCGTGGCTGACTGTCGAACAGATTCTGTATCGAGTTCAGCAGGCCGACGGCCCGGACGACGAGGTTCCGGTACTACCACCGGTCGTGCACGCCCTGCATTCGGCACTCGACGAGGCGACGGCATCGGTGAAAGTGAGTGACTCGAGCCGAAAGTCGACCCGCACGGCGCTGACGAGTGCGCTGCAGGAGTTCGACTCGCAACTGGCGGCATCGGGTCAGGACTACCGTTTGCAGTGGGATGCGCCGGACGGTTTGACGGTGGTACGCGTGCAGGACGAGCAGGGCTATTCGTCGGTCGGAGACTTCGCCGACCGAATCGGTGCGGCCAGGGCCGACCAGGAACTGCTGCTGACCGAGCAGGAGCGGCGCATTCTCGAGGATGCCCTGCTGACCGGTCTGGCGCAGCAGATCCACGAGCGCACCGTCGACGCACGCGAGCTGATCGCACAGATGTCCGCCGAGATGAAGCAACGACGGATGTCCTCGGGCAACACGATCGGCGTGCACTGGGTGCTCGCGGACAACCTCGACGACGGGGCGCGGGCGGTGTCCAAACTGCTGGATCGCGACGCCTCGGCGTTGAACCAGGACGACCTGGCCGCGATGCGCGCCCACTTCGCGTCGGAGATCAGGATTGCCCGTGCGGCACATCCGGAACGGTCGTACCCCGAAATCCTCTCTGCGACATTGGACTATCGCCGTTGGCGGGTGTTCGCGTTCACGCTCGTCAGCGGGGACGGCAGCGAGGATCGCCTGACCGTCGCTCGGCACAGTGCGCTCTCCGGTGGTGAGCAATCGGTGTCGCTGCACTTACCACTGTTCGCGGCAGCGCATGTGATGCTGTCGTCCGCCGATCCGCACTCCCCTCGTCTGCTTGCCCTCGACGAGGCGTTCGCCGGTGTCGACGACAACGGCCGCAGCGAATTGCTCGGCTTGAGCGTGCAATTCGACCTCGACCTGTTCATGACCGGCTACGACCTGTGGATCACATACGCGGACGTTCCCGGTTGCGCGCACTACGACCTGGCGCATTCGACGGCCGAGAACACCGTGAGCGCAGCGCTTCTGGTGTGGGAGAACGGCGAACTGTTCGCCGAGCACGACGGCACCGACCTCGCGGCCGCACTCGGATCACCGTTGACGCGCCGCGTGCCGACCCGAACCGAAGGTGGGCTGCAGTTTGACCGGTAGCGGCGAATGGCGGGGCAGCGCGGAATTGTCTGCGCTGCTCGATGCTGCACGAAAGAAGTTGGAGTCCAACTGGCTTCGGGTCGGCGGCAACATCACCGTCGATCTCAGCGATGCCCCGGAGCTGTGGCGTCTGTGCAGTGCCATCTCTCGGTCCAACTCCAGTCTGCATTCTCGGGCGCGGAGCACCAAGCTCGACCTCGAGCGGTTCGACGCGTGGCTGAGCCATCCGCTGAACGGCGGCACCGGATTGATCGACACACTGGCCGAGCAGGCCCCATTACAGGACAAGAAGCGCATCGCTTCGGACAAAGCCCAGGTGCGCGCCGACGCACTCGATCGAGCCAGGGAGGTACTCGGCGGTGGTACCGATCGCGACTGGATCGAGTACTGGATCGCCTCGCTGCTCAATCAGGACGGTACCCTCGGCGGCCGCGTCTCCGTCGATGCACTGGCGGTGGCAACGCAGGTCCTGGCCCTGCTTCCGGTGGACGGGATGTCGCTCACCGAGCTTGCGGAACTGGCCACCGGTGATACCAAGGCCCTCGCGGGCGGTGGCGCGGCGAAGCTCGTCCTCGACGCATTGTCGTTGCGGGAGAACGTGCCTCGACCCGTCGATCCGGTGGGCATCAGGGCGCTGTGGGAAACGGCCGGGGTGTCGGTCGATGCACTGTCGAGTCGGGTACTGGTCCTCGGTTACCGCGTCGTCGAGAACCACACCGTGGCTCGTTGGCTCAACGACGCCGCGGATGAAGGCGTACCCTTTCCCCTCACCGTGGACATGCTCGCGCGCGGCCCGCTCACCAACACCTCGTCGACGGTGTTCGTCTGCGAGAACATCGCTGTGCTCGCCGCCGCGGCCCGTACTCTCGGCTCTCGCAGCGGGAGCGTGATCTGCACCGACGGCCAGCCCTCGGCGGCGGTGCATCGGCTGCTGGCGTCGCGCGCCCCCGGCACCACGATCGAATGGCGTGCCGACTTCGACTGGGCCGGACTGCACATGGTGAAACGAGCGATGGACCGATACGACGCGTCACCGTGGCGGATGGACGTCGACTCCTACCGCCGCGCACTGGACGCGCGCAATTCGGAACCACTGAAAGGACACCCCACGGACAGTCCGTGGGACCCGGAACTGACTGCCGCACTTCGTGATTCGGGTCGAGCAGTCATGGAAGAACGACTGATTCCGGATCTACTGGCGGACCTACGCGTAGGACTCGACGACTAGCGAAGCGGCACTCCGAGCAGAGCGTCCACGGCATCGGCGAAGGCTCCGGGTGCGCTCGCATCCCTTCCACCCCGCTCGACCGCAAAACTCGCCCATGCGTCGAGAGCGTCGAGCGCCTTGGGTGTGTCGAGGTCGTCGGCGAGGTGCTGACGTAGGCGGTTCACGACGTCCTCTGCCGACGCTGCGGACTCGAGCGCGGCTGCCCGACGCCACAGCGCGAGCCGCGTGTGGGCGCGTTCGAGCACCTCGTCGGACCATGGCCGGTCCTGCCGGTAGTGACCGGACAACAGACCGAGACGCACAGCGGCCGGATCGACGTCCTCCGCGCGGAGCTTCGAGACGAATACGAGGTTGCCGCGGCTCTTGGACATCTTCTCGCCGTCCAAGCCGATCATTCCGGTGTGCACGTAGTGACGGGCGAAGCGAGGGTCACCGGTCGCGGCCTCGGCGTGGGCCGCCGAGAATTCGTGGTGCGGGAAGATGAGATCGCTTCCGCCACCCTGGATATCGAAGCCGGTCGAGATGCGATTGAGTGCGATCGCGGCGCACTCGATGTGCCAGCCGGGGCGCCCGGGGCCCCACGGCGACGGCCACGACGGTTCGCTGGGACGCACCGCGCGCCACAGCAGCGCATCGAGTGGATCTCGCTTTCCCAGCCGATCCGGGTCCCCGCCGCGCTCGGCGAAGAACCTGTCCATCGTGGGGCGGTCGTAACCGGACTCGTAGCCGAACTGCTCGGTGGCATCGGCGCGGAAGTACACGTCGGGGTACTCGGCGTCGTCGACGACGTACGCGGCACCGGACGCGACCAACTTCTCCACCAGTTCGACGACCTCGTCGACGGACTCGACGGCACCGATGTAGTCGCGCGGAGGTATCACTCGCAGTGCTTCCATGTCGGCGCGGAAGAGCTCGATCTCGCGCGCCCCCAGGTCGCGCCAGTCCTCACCGTCTCGATCGGCGCGCTCGAACAGTGGGTCGTCGACATCGGTGACGTTCTGTACGTAGTGCACATCGACACCGGAATCGAGCCACAGTCGGTTGATCAGGTCGAACGTCAGATACGTCGCTGCGTGTCCCAGATGGGTGGCGTCGTACGGGGTGATGCCGCAGACGTACATGCGGGCGGTCGAACCCGGGGTGACGGGACGGACCTGGCGGTCGGCTGTGTCGAACAATCGAAGCGCTGGACCCTGTCCTGGGATTGTCGGGATCTCCGGGCTGGACCAAGAATGCATGCAGCCGAGCCTATCCGAGCCCGATCAGAAGGCGGGCCAGGGTATGGGTCTGCTCGAACGGGGCTCCGGCATGACGGGGCGTGCGATGAGCTCCTGCGCCCGATCGAGGACTGCGACAGTTTCGGCCAGGGTGATCTTGTCGACGATGCGCGGCGCGGTGACGGCGTCGAAGGTCTCGACGAACCGAACGACGTCGTTCATCAGGGCGTCGTCGACTGCCTGGCCGGCCCATCCCCACAGCACTGTGCGCAATTTGTTCTCGGCATGCAAGCAGATGCCGTGATCGACTCCGTATACGTATCCGTCGAGACCTTCGAGCGCGTGTCCGCCTTTTCGGTCGGCGTTGTTGAGGATCACGTCGAGTACTGCCATCCGCTGCAGACGCGGATCGTCGGCGTGGATCAGCGCGATCTCTTCGCCCTCGCCGTCGTACGCCTGCAGCACCGGAATCCACCCTGCAGGAACCAGATCGGGTCGACAGATGTCGACGAGGTCGACTCGTCCTTCGGCGTGAGCCTCGGGTGTGTCGATCCACTTCTGCACCATTCCGGGCCCGAACGGCCCGTCGCGCAGAACTGTCGGCGGTATGACACCCCAGCCGAGTGCCTCGGATATCTCGAAGGACGCCACTTCGCGACCGGCGAGCGTGCCGTCGGGGAAGTCCCAGAGCGGCACCTCCCCACGAACGGGCTTGTACACGCATCGGACAGAAGAATCGCCCTCGCCCGCTTCGCACACCAGTGTGGCATTGCTGGCCGACACCACCCGCCCGACGATCGTGAGCTCGCCGGTCTCCATGGTCTTTCGTCCCTCGAACGGAGGCAGCTCGACGGTCAAGACTCGTCGACCTCGGTCACCGGTCCGAAGGTCGCGCCGCGACGATATCCGTTGGTTCTGATGCAGACGTGTCCCTCGGGTGCCAACGGCAGTCCGCACAACGGGCACGGCGCGCGACCCGCTGCGATCACACGTTCGGATCGGACCGCGAATTCGCGAGCCTGAACCGGGGTCAGGAACACCCGCACTGCATCGGGGCCTTCGTCCGTGTCGTCGAGAACGACGGACTCGTCGACCTCGACCTCACTGACCGCCAACAGTTCCACCACGACTGCATTGGCATCGGCATCCCAGCCGAGCCCCATCGTGCCGACGCGAAACTCGGTATCGATCGGAGTCAGAAGTGGGCTGGTATCGACGGTGTCCGCTTCCTCGGCCGGCACATCGGCTCCGAATCTGCGATGCACTTCTTCGAGCAGAAGCCCCACCCGGTCGGCCAGGACCTGAACCTGCTGCTTTTCCAACGCGACCGACACCACCCGTGCGTCGTGCACTGCTTGCAGAAAGAACGTTCGGTCGCCCGGTTCACCAACGGTCCCGGCAACGAAACGATCAGGGGTGCGAAAAACGTGTATTGCGCGCGGCATTGCACCTCCTAACGACTCGAACAACTCCGCGTGGCACATCGCGGAACCTTCATTATCGGCCACAGATGGACCATGGACGGTATTGCTTGCTCTCCAGCCTGCCACCGATGGGGGCTTCGGCGCCGAATCGCCCGCCCTAGCTGCCCGCGCCACCGCCGACGACCGCGTCCGAAGAGCTCGAAACGTCCGATTCCGACGCGTCGGGCTCCTCGGCCTTCGGAACGAAGGCGCTGAGATCGGACCCGGTGTCGTTGGTCCGCAGAACGAACGGCCGCGTGGAGGTGTAGCGAACGACACTGATCGACGCCGGGTCGACGACGATGCGCTGGAACGAGTCCAGGTGGGCACCCATCGCATCCGAGAGCACCGACTTGATGACATCGCCGTGTGAGCAGGCAACCCACAGCACGTCCCGGCCGTGCTTCGCAGCCAACCGGGCGTCGTGCTCCCGCACGGCCTGCACCGCGCGCTGCTGCACCGTCGCCAGACCTTCGCCGTCGGGAAACACAGCTGCCGACGGATGCTGCTGAACCACCTTCCACAGCGGCTCGGCCAGCAACTCCTTGATCGTCCGACCGGTCCACTGCCCGTAATCCACTTCCACCAGACGGTCCTCGACCACCGGCGACCCGCCGAGCTTGGCGGCCAACGGCTCCACCGTCTGCTCACACCGGAGCAACGGCGAACGGACGATCTCGGCAACCGGAAGCTCACCGAGGCGATCCGCTACCGCCTGCGCCTGCTCGCGCCCGCGGTCGTCGAGTTCGATGCCGGCACTGCGACCCGCGAGAGTGCCCGCGGTGTTCGACGTCGAGCGGCCGTGCCGAAGCAAGATGACTGTCATTGCTCCGAGCCTAACGAGGCGGGCTTCACGTAGCGGATACGACCCCGCCGGCCAACAAGCCGAGAACCACAACTCCGAGCACGATCCGGTACCCGACGAACCAGTACAGCGAATGGTTCGCAACGAATTTGAGCAGCCAGGCAATCGAGGCGTAGCCGAGGCCGAAAGCGATGACGGTTGCCACCAGCAACTGCGGGCCGGACGCGGCCAGTCCCGTGCCGACCGGCTCGAAGGCGTCGGGCAGCGAGAACAATCCGGAGGCGGTCACCGCCGGAATGGCGAGCAGAAACGAGAATCGCACGGCTGCTTCGCGTTCGAGGCCGAGAAACAGGCCTGCGCTGGTCGTCGCGCCGGAGCGAGACACTCCGGGAATCAATGCCAGACACTGCGCTAGACCCATGACGATGCCGTCGCGGGTGGTCAACTTCTCGATCGGACGTTCCTTGCGGCCGACCTTCTCCGCTACCGCGATGACGATGGCGAACGCAATGAGCATGAACGCGATGAGATACAGGTTGCGGGCACCGGTTCGGATCTGGTCCTTGAAGAGCAGACCGAGCACACCGATGGGGATGGTGGCGATGATCACGTACCACCCCATCCGGTAGTCGAGACCACGTTCGTCCTTCTTCGTCAGTCCGACGAACCAAGCTTTGACAATCCTGACGATGTCGCGCCAGAAGAACAGCAGCACTGCGGCTTCGGTGCCGAGTTGCGTCACGGCGGTGAACGAGGCACCGGCGTCCTCGTTCCAGAACACTCCGGACACGATTCGGAGGTGCCCGGACGACGAGATCGGCAGGAATTCGGTCAGGCCCTGAACCGCGCCGAGAATGATCGCTTGCAGCCACGTCATGTCGATCATGCGGAACCCCGATCCGACATCGACATCTCCGACATGGAAGCGGATGGACTCTTCGTTACCGATGCGTGGCCCACGGCCCGCCCCCTGAATTCGCGATTCACGGGGACGACCGTACCCGGCGCCACAGGTTCGTACCGAGCCGAACGACGCGGCGCGGCACATTCACAGACAGCAGCCGGGCGCACTACTGTGCACTGGCGGCAGTGCAGTTCGACACCGACGATCACACGTAAAAGGACATTCGGCACATATGAAGCAGAGATCGGTCGGCACCAGCGGACTCCGAGTCTCCAGGCTCGGGCTCGGCACGCTCGGATGGGGCAGCGGAACCGACGGCGACGACGCCGCAGCGCAACTGTCGGCGTTCGCCGAGGCCGGTGGCACCCTGGTCGACACTTCCCCGGCGTACGGGGACGGTCGGGCGCAGCGCGTCCTCGCCGAGTTGCTCGACGACGTGGTCCCCAGACACGATCTGGTGATCAGCAGTGCAGCGGGGTTGAACCCGCGGCACGGCCGATACGACATCGACTGCTCACGACGTGGTCTTCTCGGACAGCTGGATGCCACGCTGCGCGAGCTCGGAACGGACTATCTCGACTTGTGGCAGGTGGCGGCCTGGGACCCGATGACACCTGTCGACGAGGTCGCGGCGACGCTCGATTACGCCGTCACCAGCGGACGGGTTCGCTACACCGGTGCCCGCGGCTACCTCGGCTGGCAGTTGGCGACGGCAGCGGGCGCAGCCGATACCGGTCGAATCGTGGCCACGCAGGCGGAGTACTCCCTGCTGGCCCGCGGTATCGAGGACGAGTTGATTCCTGCAGCACATCACCACGGCATCGGTGTGCTGGCCGCAATTCCGCTCGCGGGTGGCGTGTTGACGGGCAAGTATCGCAACGGCATTCCTGCAGATTCCCGCGGTGCCGACGAGTTGCACGCCGAGTCCGTGCTGTCCTACCTCACCGATTCTGCGGTCAGCATCGTCGATGCTGCCGTCACCGCAGCCGACGGGCTCGCGACCTCTCCCCTCGTCGTAGCACTGGCGTGGGCTCGGGATCGTCCGGGCGTGAGCAGTGCCATCGTGGGAGCTCGCGATCTTGCCCAACTGATGGGTGCCCTGATGGCCGAGGAACTCGAGCTACCGGCGGCGATCGCGTCCGCGCTGGACGACGTCAGCGCCTGATCGCGCGTCCGCGAACTGCGTTGCGCGTCAGAAACCCTCCAACACCGAATTGACTCGGTTGAAGAAGGCTCGGACGGCCGTCGTGTCTCGCTGTGACGCATCGGACAAGTGCTGTGCATGTACGACCGCGTCACGCACCACACCGATGATGCTGCGTTCGTCGGTCAGATCGATCTCGGTGACCGAGTGTTCGGACACCGCTTCGACCTCGGACCGATCCGGCACCGGGGACCGTACGTCGGCCCGGTAGATCTCCACGTACAACGTGCTGCGGTGCACCCGAAACGCGAACGCCCGACCGTCGTCGGTGTGCCCGAAACCGTTCGCATGCGTTCCGGCATTGACTTCTTCGACGGCGAAGTGTGCTTCCTCGGATTCCACGTCCGCTCCCATGTCGTGCGTTCACCTCGGACGATCAACGCTACCGCTTCACCCGGCACGGCCGGTCGACACCCGATCCAACACGGTCGGTTTCACCGGGATCGTCGCACGCTGGTACAGATGTGGCATCGGCACAACAGGGCAGTGTCACCAAGGAAGTAGGTTCGGTTCCATGCCAACACCGTCGGCTCGTACCGTTCGAGCGGCAGTTGCATCCGCACTCGCCGTGATCACAGTGGTGTCGGTGAGCGGGTGTTCGAGCGACGACGAGAATGCCGACGAGATATCCGTCGAACCGCTGCCACCGGCCCAGTCCCCCGAGACGGCGGTGAGTCCTGCCGGAATCGTCACCGACTTCGCGCCGATCGACGCGCTCACCTTCGATCCTGTCACCCGCACCCTGGTGGCGCTGACCGAGCAATCGACCTCGGTCAGTCTGGTTCGCAGCGACGCGTCGGCGGAGGCGCGTGTGATCGACCTAGGCTCTACCGGCGCAGCACTGGTTGCAGGCCGGGATTCGACCGTCCTGGTTCCCATGAACGGTTCCGTGGCCAGGATCGATGTCTCGGACGGGCAGCGCACCGATCTGGCCGTCGAATCGAATGCCCTGTCGGCTGCCGACCTGCCCGACGGCACGACTGCCGTCGGCGACGATACCGGCGCAATCCGCCTCTTCGACGCGAGCGGACAGGTGAGCAGCACGGTCTCCGGGGGAAGTGTCACCTCGGCCGACGCGTTGGCCAGTACGCCGAAGGGCGTCTCGGTTCTCGATCGCAGCCAGACGTCGGTGACCGATGTGAATCTGGACGACGGCACCCTCGGAGTGGCTCTGCGGGCCGGCGAAGGTGCCGCGGAGATGACCAGCGACGACTTCGGTCGGCTTCTGGTCACCGATTCGACCGGCACGGAGTTGCTCGTCTTCACCTCGCACGACCTGCTCATGCGACAGCGGTTTCCGGTCGGGTCGAAGCCATGGGCGATCGCCTACGATGAACAGTCCGGCGTCACGTGGGTGACACTGCCCGCCCTCAACGAGGTGGTCGGGTACACACTCGATACCGGAATTCCCGTCGAGACCGAGCGGTTGGCCACTGTGCGGCAGCCTGATTCGATTGCCGTCGACGACAACACCGGCGACCTGTACATCGGATCGGCGACGGGCGACGGGCTGCAGCGCATCCCTTCCGCGGGTCGTTGAGCTGGGGCAGGAGTGGAGCCTGCAGGAACGACCCATCAGGAAGCCAAGGAGGCATGTGAACGCACACGAGAATTCGACGCCGGGACGAGCCAAGATGCCCGTCGGATGGGAAGTGTCGCCCTCCGACGATTGGGAATACGTTCCGCTGCGGCTGCCACCGGACGTCACCCGGGTCACGGCGTCGATGAGGCTGGCGATCCAGGCGGAGTTCGGCGGCTGGGAACTGTCGCGAGTTCGGCTGTACACCGACGGCAGCCGGCGCGTTCTGCTGAAGCGGAAGAAGACTGCGCATCACATCCCGGAGCCTGGAAGCTGACGTTCGCAGCAGTACTGTCCGACCGCAGTGAACATTCCGCCTCAGCATGTCCGCCGAAGCCTGATCGATCGGAAAGAAGACCGTGGGAGACCGTCTGTACCGCGCGCTGTTGCGCCTGATGTTCCTCGTGCCACCGGAGCGGATACACCATCTCGCCTTCGCCGTTCTCCGTGCCGTGGCGGTGGTACCTCCGCTGCGCGTCCTGGCCGAGAAGGCTTTCGTGGTTCGAGACCCGCGGCTTCGTTCGACCGTGTTCGGCATCGACTTCCCAGCTCCGCTCGGTCTGGCGGCCGGCTTCGACAAGAATGCAGACGGCATCGATGCCTGGGAGCCCATCGGGTTCGGGTTTGCCGAGATCGGTACCGTGACGGCGCAGGGCCAGCCCGGCAACCCCACGCCTCGACTGTTTCGGTTGCCTCTCGATCGCGCCATCGTCAACCGCATGGGCTTCAACAACCACGGTGCAGCGCATGCCGCCGAGCGGTTGCGCTCGAGGCGTACCCGCATCCCCATCGGTGCCAACATCGGGAAGACCAAGATCGTGGAGCCCGCCGGCGCTGCTGCGGACTACACGTCCAGCGCTCGTTTGTTGGGCCCACTGGCAGACTTCGTCGTCGTCAACGTGAGCTCACCGAACACGCCGGGTCTCCGTGACCTACAGGCAGTCGAATCGCTACGACCGATCCTGGTCGCGGTGCAATCGGTGGTGACCGTGCCGGTACTGGTCAAGATTGCCCCTGACCTCTCCGACGAGGACATCGATGCCGTGGCCGATCTGGCCGTCGAACTCGGACTCGACGGCATCGTGGCCACCAATACGACGATCTCGCGCGCGGGCCTGCGCACCGAGGCAGACGTGGTGTCCGCTATCGGAGCTGGAGGCCTGTCCGGCGCACCGGTGGCTGAGCGATCGCTCGAGGTACTGCGGCGGCTGTACCGCCGAGTGGGTACCCGACTGACGTTGATCTCCGTCGGGGGAATCGAAACCGAGGCGCAGGCCTGGGAGCGCATCACTGCGGGAGCGTCTTTGGTTCAGGGCTATACCGGGTTCATCTACGGCGGCCCGCTGTGGATCAAGGGCATTCACCGGGGACTGTCGGCGCGCCTGGCGCAGAACGGGTTCGCCACCATCGCAGAGGCCGTGGGATCGGCGAACAGGGTCTGACCACTCCCCCCTCGTGCGCGTTTTGCGTACGCACAGGTACGCAAAACGCGCACGACCTCAGGCCTCGTACGTGCCGGTGATGACCGCGCGCCCGATGGCGTGCGAGAACAGATTGAAGCCGAGGTAGGCCGGGGTGGCCGTCTCGTCCACCTCCAGTCGCTCGACATCCACCGCATGGACGGCGATGAAGTACCGGTGCGGACCGTGACCGGCCGGCGGAGCGGCTCCGATGTAGCGGAACAGGCCCGCGTCGTTCTTCAGCGTCACCGCGGTGCTGGGCACCCCGGTGCCGCCGTCGTCTCCTGCGCCCGACACCAGAGACGTCGTCTCGACGGGGATGTTCGCCACTGCCCAGTGCCAGAATCCCGACGCAGTGGGCGCATCGGGGTCGTAGACGGTGACGGCGAAGCTCTTGGTGCCCTCGGGAAAGCCGGACCAGGACAGCTGCGGAGAGTTGTCGTGCCCACCGGCTCCCATGATTCCGCTGACCTGCTGAGCGGCCAACGCCTGGCCGTCCTCGACGTCCTCGGACGTCAACTCGAAGGACGGTAGGTCCGGAAGCGAGTCGTATGGGTTGTACGCCACGATGGTTCCTTTCGTGTCAGCTGTGCATCAAGAAGTGTTCGAGTACCTGTGTACCGAACTCCAACGACTCCACGGGTACTCGTTCGTCGATCCCGTGAAACAACGCCGCGAAATCCAGTTCCGGCGGAAGCTTCAACGGAGCGAACCCGAAACAGCGAATCCCGATGCGCGCGAACGCTTTCGCATCGGTGCCGCCCGACAACATGTAGGGAACCGTTCGACCGTTCGGATCGTGCGCAAGGACGGCCTCGTTCATCGCATCGACGAGATCACCGTCGAACGTGGTCTCGTACGGCTCGAGCTTCGTGATCCATTCCCGCTCGACGTTGGGGCCGATCAAGTCGTCGACCTCCTTCTCGAAGGCCGCCTGCCGACCGGGAAGCACCCGGCAATCCACTACCGCCGTCGCCGTCTGCGGAATCACGTTGGCCTTGTACCCCGCCGAGAGCATCGTCGGATTCGCGGTGTCACGCAGGGTCGCTCCGACGATGCGCGCGATGCTGCCGAGTTTGAGCAGGGTGCCGTCGATGTCCGGCGAGGTGGGGTCGAAGTCGAGGCCGGACTCCTCGGAGACCGCGTGCAGGAATTGCGACACCGATTCGGTGAGAACCAACGGAAACGTGTGATTGCCGAGTTTGGCGACGGCCTCGGCCAGGTAAATCACCGCGTTGTCTTCGTGCAGAAACGATCCGTGCCCGGCGCGAGCCTTGGCGGTGAGCCGCATCCAGGCAAGGCTCTTCTCCGCGGTCTCGACCATGTAGAGCCGCTTCTCGGTGCCGTCCGGGCGTGCGACTGTCAGCGAGAACCCGCCGACCTCGCCGACTGCCTCGGTGACGCCCTCGAACAGGTCGGGCCGGTTGTCGACCAGCCAGTGCGACCCGTACTTGCCACCTGCCTCCTCGTCGGCGAGGAACGCGAACAGGATGTCGCGGGACGGCACGGTTCCGTTCGATTTGAATTGCCGGGCCAGCGCAAGGGCCATACCGACCATGTCTTTCATGTCGACCGCACCACGGCCCCACACGTACCCGTCCTCGACGGCGCCGGAAAACGGATGCACACTCCAGTCGGCAGGCTCGGCCGGCACGACGTCCAGGTGGCCGTGGACCAGGAGGGCACCGCGCGAGGAGTCCGCTCCACGCAACCAGGCGAACACGTTGCCACGGCCGGGAGCGCCCGATTCGACGTACTCGGTCTCGTACCCCACCTCCTCGAGCTTGCTCGCCACCCACTCGGCGCATTCCTTCTCGCCGACCGTGGTCTCCAGTTCTCCGGTGTTCGACGTGTCGAACCGAATGAGGGAACTGACCAGATCCACGACCTCGTCGAGAGCGACGGTGGGGTTGCTGGCGGAATGATGTCCGGGGTTGCTCACATCGTTGGGCACACCGTTGTTCCTACCACCAGAATTCGCCGGGAGCACCACATGCAATGGCTTCGTGCATGAACTGACGTGCGGATTTGGGTTATCGGGAACCCGTCGGATAATCTTACGCAGCGCACAGCGGCCGGCTGTGAATGCAGGAAGAATAGATGCGACAACAGTCGCGCTTGTCCGAGTGGCGGAATGGCAGACGCGCTAGCTTGAGGTGCTAGTGTCCTATTAACGGACGTGGGGGTTCAAGTCCCCCCTCGGACACCGTCTGAACGATGAAGACAGACAAAGATTTTCAGAGATCTGAGTTGAGACAGACGAAACGGACCCTGATTCTTCGGAATCGGGGTCTTTTTCGTTCTCCCTCACATCTTTCGGCTCGACCGGCCAGTAGCTCGGAGATTGACGCGCTAGGAGACTGACGATGGACTCGATCGACCCCACCGAACTCGAGACGTGTCTGCGGGTGCTGAAGCAGGCTGCGGAACTGGACAAGAATCACCCTGATTCCATTGCCGTTCAACGTGCCTCCGGCGCCATGTTCAAAGATCTCAAGCGTGCCCGACGCGTCGCCGCACGAAATGCCGTCAACGCCGCCGACCGTGCCGTCGTCGCTGCCACCGCAACCGGATCCCCGGACCGTATCGACGACGAGACTGCGGGTCTTTCACTCACCTCGCGCGCCGAGGGTGACATCGCGGGCACGCTGATCAAGGCTCGCCCCTGCTACATCTGCAAGCAGCGCTATACCGATGTCGACTCGTTCTACCACCAGCTCTGTCCGGAGTGCGCGACGCTCAATCGCGGTAAGCGCAACGCGCGGACGGATCTGTCCGGACGCCGCGCGTTGTTGACCGGTGGGCGGGCGAAGATCGGAATGTACATTGCGCTTCGGCTGCTTCGCGACGGTGCCCACACGACCATCACCACCCGATTCCCCAACGATGCGGTTCGGCGGTTCGCTGCGATGGACGACAGCGACCAGTGGCTGCATCGTCTTCGCATCGTCGGGATCGATCTGCGCGACCCGGCTCAGGTTGTGGCACTTGCCGACTCGGTTGCGGCGGAGGGTCCGCTCGATATTCTGATCAACAACGCCGCGCAAACCGTCAAGCGCTCCCCCGGTTCGTACAGCGCGCTGGCCGACGCCGAGGCCGAACCTCTGCCGGCCGCCTTGACCGACGGAGCGGGTCCGGAGCGCATCACGTTCGGCAAGACCAGTGACGCCCACCCTGCGTCACTCGCGAGTTCACTGCCGGCAACCGCGCTCGGCGGGCAGCCGGCCGCAGCGTTGAGTGCCGACGACGTGGCCTCGCTCGCCATGGTCGCGGGCTCGGTCACCGCCGAGAGAATCGAGCGTGGGCTCGCCATCGATGCAGGCGGCCTGGTGCCCGACCTCGCCGAGACGAACAGCTGGATCCACACAGTCGAACAGGTCGACCCGGTCGAGTTGCTCGAAGTGCAGCTGTGCAATTCGGTGGCCCCGTTCATTCTCGTGTCGCGTCTGCGTCCGGCAATGGAAGCCTCGGACGCCAGACGTAAGTACGTCGTCAACGTCTCGGCGATGGAGGGCCAGTTCGGACGCGCATACAAGGGCCCCGGACACCCGCACACCAACATGGCCAAGGCAGCACTGAACATGCTGACCCGCACGAGCGCGAAAGAGATGTCGGCCAGCGGAATCCTGATGACCGCAGTCGACACCGGCTGGATCACCGACGAGCGTCCGCACCCCACCAAGATGAGGCTGGCCGACGAGGGATTCCACGCTCCGCTCGACCTGGTGGACGGTGCGGCTCGGGTGTACGACCCGATCGTGCAGGGTGAATCGGGAACCGATCTGTACGGCTCCTTCCTCAAGGATTACCAACCGTCACCCTGGTGATATCGCGTCGTCCGGCAGAAGATTTCGACGTGTGTCCCCCGCGGCGATCACGGGCTGCGATACTCGAAAGCCGAAGCTGTTTCGCGTCAGCGGACGGCCCTTCAGACGCACCGATAGGCGGTCACCATGGGCGAGGACGTCGAGCGTCGTAAGTTCACCAGGCAAGATCGACACGAGTTTCGGCAGAAGGTTCAGGACTGTCTCGACGCCTTGGCGACAATGCTGGCCGACGAGACCTTCCACGTCGGCGAGCCGCAGATCGGTATGGAGATCGAGCTCAATCTCGTCGACGACGACATGGCACCCTCGATGGCCAACGCCGCCGTGCTCGACGCCATCGCCGACCCCGACTATCAGACAGAACTCGGGCAGTTCAACATCGAGATCAACGTCGACCCTCGGCCGTTGCGTGGCGCCTCCATCGCGGAGTTGGAAACGGACCTGCGGCGCTCGTTGAATGCAGCGGACGAACGTGCACGCACCTCGGGTAGCCGTCTTGCCATGATCGGGATGCTTCCGACGCTCGACGAGGAACACTTCGAGCACCGATGGCTGTCGGCCAATCCTCGATACGACCTGCTCAACCAACAGATCTTTGCCGCGAGAGGCGAGGACATCGAACTGAAGATCGGTGGTGTTCGACTGCCCGGTGCCGCTGCCACCGAGGACCTGGACATCGTCACCGACACCATCCTGCCCGAGGCTGCGTGCACCTCTGTGCAGTTGCACCTGCAGGTCGCGCCCGAGGAATTCGCGTCGTATTGGAATGCGGCACAAGCGCTTTCGGGAGTGCAAGTGGCCCTCGCCGCCAACTCGCCGTTCTTCGCAGGCCGTGCGCTGTGGCACGAAACCCGCATACCGCTGTTCGAGCAGGCTACGGACACCCGCCCCCAGGAGCTGAAGAATCAGGGTGTTCGGCCCCGGGTGTGGTTCGGCGAACGATGGATCACGTCGATATTCGATCTGTTCGAGGAGAACTCGCGCTACTTCCCGGCGTTGCTGCCCGTGTGCAGCGACGAGGACCCCAAGGCCGCCCTGGCAGAGGGAAAGACGCCGTCGCTGTCCGAACTGCGCATGCACAACGGAACCGTCTACCGATGGAATCGTCCGATCTACGACCGGTCCGGCGACGGTCACCACATACGGCTCGAGAACCGCGTCCTCCCGGCCGGACCCTCGGTGGTGGACACCCTTGCCGATGCCGCGTTCTATTACGGCACGGTGCGGGCTCTGGCCGACGCCGACCGACCGCTGTGGTCACAGATGTCGTTCGACGCCGCTGAGGAGAACGTGCACTCCGCCGCACGCGGCGGCTTCGATTCGATGCTGTACTGGCCCGAAGTCGGCTGGGTGAGTCCGCAAGAACTGGTGTTGCGTCGACTGCTGCCGATGGCCGATGCCGGATTGACCGCCTACGGCGTGGACACGGCCGTGCGCGACCGGTACCTCGGGGTGATCGAGGCTCGTTGCCTGGCGAAGCAGTCCGGTTCGGTCTGGCAACGCAACTCGGTCGTCGCCCGCGAACGCGCAGGCGACAAGCGGGATCGAGCTCTCGCCGGGATGCTGGGCGACTACGTCACCCGGATGAACTCCGGAGAGCCCGTACACACCTGGACCAACTGACGGCGCTTCGACTCGGTGCGGCAACCGCGTTAGTGTCGCTGCTATGAACTCGCCTGCTTCGGACTCGACCATCGGCCCCGATCGCACCTACGACATCGTCGTCTACGGAGCCACCGGCTTCGTCGGGAAACTGACCGCGAAGTACCTTGCCGAGCACGCTCCGGCGGAAACTCGCATCGCTCTGGCCGGTCGTTCGACCGCACGGGTACATGCCGCGCAGAAGGAACTCGGACCGAAGGCCGCACACTGGTCCGCCCTCGAAGCCGACGCCACCGATGTCGCGTCGCTGGAGACCATGGCCCGGTCCACCAAGGTCGTCATCACCACGGTCGGCCCCTACGCGAAGTACGGTTTGGCCCTGGCAACGGCCTGCGCCGAAGCCGGGACGGACTACGTCGACCTCACCGGCGAGGTCCTGTTCGCCCGCGAGAGCATCGACGCCAATCACGAGATCGCCCAGCGCACCGGAGCACGGATCGTCCACTCGTGCGGATTCGATTCCGTTCCGTCCGACATCGGAGTACATGCCCTGTACGAGGCCGTGACGGCCGACAACGCGGGCGAACTCACCGACACGACGCTGGTGGTCACCTCGATGTCCGGCGGAGTCAGCGGCGGCACCATCGACTCGCTGCGAGGACAGATCGAGGCGATGAAGAAGGACAAGCGAGCCCGACGGATCGCCGCTCGTCCGTACTCACTCAGTCCGGACCGAGGTCTGGAGCCACAGCTCGGCCGTCAACTCGACACCGTCCTGATCGACGGCAAGAAGATCGACCCGAGTCTGCGTGGGTGGAAGGCCCCGTTCGTGATGGCCTCGTACAACACGCGCGTCGTCCGGCGCAGCAATGCACTTCGTGACTGGGCCTACGGCAAGCAGTTCCGCTACAGCGAAGTGATGAGCGTGGGGTCGTCGTTCGCCAGCCCGGTCCTCGCCGGCGCGCTCTCGGCGGGCTTGTTCGTGGGAGTGTCCGCCATGACGGTGCTGCCGGGTAAGGTCCTCGACCGCATCCTGCCCAAGCCAGGAACCGGTCCCAGCGAGAAGGCCCGTGAGAAGGGACACTTCACGGTCGACCTGTACACCCTCACGACTTCCGGTGCTCGCTACCGGGCCCGGGTCAAGGCGTCGGGCGACCCCGGCTACAAGGCAACGGCGGTGATGCTCGCCGAGTCTGCGCTCGCGCTGGTGCTCGGTGGGGACGCGTTGCCGAAGGCCAGTGGCGTTCTCACTCCGGCCACGGCGATCGGCGACGTCCTGATCGACCGTCTCAACGCGGCCGGGATGGAAATCTGGGCCAAGCGGAGCTGATGTCGGTGGGGGGATCGCCGGTCACGTCCGGGTTTCTCGCCGCGACGCTCCCCGTGGCCACGCTCGCCGGCGAGTCGGTGGGTGCTCTCGGCACCGCCGTCACCCGTTTGTGTAGCGCACTGGGCCTGGTGTCGACCGATACCGACCTGGTGACGCCGACAGCCTCCATGGCCCGCATTGCCGCGTCGTTCATGGGCGACACCGTGTTACGGATCGATGGCGAACCGGTACAGGCGTTCGCCCAGCTGTCCGGCTTTTTCCCCGTGTCCGACGGCTGGGTACGAACTCACGCCAACTACCCCCATCACCGAGACGCCTTGCTCGGTGTGGTCGGCCTCGGTGGTGACGGTTCTCCGGAGTCGCTCGACATCGATGGGTTCGGCGATCGTCTCCGCGGGATGTCCGGGTTCGAGCTCGAAGAGCTGTGCGCGGCGTCCGGCGCGCTTGCCGTGCAGGTACGCACGGAAGAGCAATGGTCCGTTCACCCTGCCGGCATTGCGGCACGTTCCGGTCCGGCTGTTGCACGAGGGCGCATGGGGCACCGAGGGGCCGTGGTCACAGCGGCGCGGCTTCGACAGCCTCGTTCAGGCCGCCAGTGGGATCTCGATTCTCGAAGGACGTGACGCTCTGCTCGGTCGGCTTCCGGCCCAAGCCCTCGACCACGCGAGCGGCTACCTGTTGGCTGCCGGAATCGTCTCGGAACTGACGGCGCGGGCAGAAGGGTCCGGCACGGCTGCACCGGTCGACGTCGCTCTCGCCAGAACGGCGGCGTGGTTGACCGAGCTTTCCGGTAGGGAACCAGAACATGGCACCGCCGTTGTACCGCCACCGGAGTGCGCTGTCACGCACGGATCGGTGACAGCAGCGCGACCGGTATTCGACGACTATTCCGACTACACCTACCCCGCTCATGTCTGGGGTAACGACGACGCCGTGTGGCTCCGCACTGATCGGCGTGCTCAGCTACGCCCGGTCAACGCCGACGCCTCGGTGTACAGATCCTTGGCCTCTTCGGTCGAATCCACCTGGGGCGGAGAACCATCGAGCGGCTGAGTAGCCGATTCACGGAGGAAACCGACGGCAATGAGACCGATGACCCCGCTGAGAATCAGATAGTAGGCCGGAATCATGTTGCTGCCGGTAGACGTGACCAGCGCCGAGGTGACCAGCGGAGTGGTGCCGCCGAAGATCGATACCGACAGGTTGAATCCGATCGACAGTGCGGCGTAGCGCACCCGGGTCGGAAACAGGGCAGGCAGCGTCGATGCACTGGGGGCAGCGAAACATGCCAACACCACTCCCAGCAGCAAGCAGGCGACCAGCGGCCCGATCCACCCGGTCTGCTGGATGAGCAGGAAGCATGGAATGGCCAGGACGATCTGGCCGACTGCACCGAACACGAACACCGGCTTGCGGCCGATTCTGTCCGTCAACCGTCCGACGGCCACGATGATGGACACGACCACGACCATTGCGGACAGGACCAACAGGTCGGCACTGAGCTGGCTACGCCCGACGACCTCGGTGAAGTACGTGGGCAGGTACGAGGTCACCATGTAATTGGTGACGTTGTACAGCAACACGATTCCCATGCAGATCAGCAGAGCCCGCCAGTGATCGGTGAAGATCTTTCCCACCGACCTCCGTGCACTCTCCTGCGCTTTCACCTTGCTGTCGTGTTCGTCGAGTTGCTTACGGAATGCGGGAGTGTCCTCGAGCTTGAGACGTAGATACAAACCGATGATGCCCATCGGTCCGGCAATGAAGAACGGTATGCGCCAACCCCATTCGACCATGGTGGCGTCGCCCAAAACCGCATTCAGAATCGTCACCAACCCGGACCCCATCGCGTATCCGACGAAGGTGCCGAAATCGAGCCAACTCCCGAGGAAGCCCCGCCGTTTGTCCGGGGAGTACTCGGCGATGAAGGTCGTGGCACCGCCATACTCACCGCCGGTGGAAAAGCCTTGAACCAACCGTGCGACCAGAAGGAGAATCGGTGCCCAGATTCCGATGGTCGCGTAGCTCGGAATCAGGCCGACGGCCAACGTACCGATCGACATCATGATCATGGTGGCGGCCAGGACCTTCTGGCGTCCGATGCGGTCGCCGAGAGGGCCGAAGAAGAGTCCACCGAGTGGCCGTACGACAAATGCTGCCGCGAACGTGGCGAAGGTCGACAGCAACTGGACCGCGGGTGATGCGTCGGGGTAGAACACCTTGCCCAGCGTCGCGGCAAGGTAGCCGTAGACACCGAAGTCGAACCATTCCATCGTGTTGCCCAGCGCCGCCGCGGACACCGCGCGCTTGAGCATGGGTTGGTCGACGACCGTGATGCTCTCTTCCGACATCGCCGGCTTGCGACGCATGCGTGTGAAGAATGCGTCACGCCGAAGACGCTGAACGTGGCGCTGACCCCACTTCGGGATCTGGGGTGACGACTCGGGCGATTCTGGATCTTGCGCAACCGTCATTGCAGCAACGTTAGCCAGCACAACGACCAGCGGACAAACGCCGAATCGGACATCGGCAAGCATGAACGTACATTCCCCCAGGTAGAAGTCGGTCGATCGAATCTGCGCTGCTACCTTGACAATTGACGCATTTATCGCAATACGGACAGGTCTCCTCGTCGTGCGTATCGGCAGTGAAACAAGGCCTGGCACGATGGACAGATGCCCACCCACGACTACGCCCTCGCCGTGAGCTGGACCGGCAACCGCGGACACGGAACGGCGAGCGCAGCCGCATACGACCGCGATCATCTCGTCACAGCACCCGGCAAGCCCGATCTCCGGGCCAGTTCCGATCCAAGTTTTCGGGGCGATCCGGAGCGCTGGAACCCCGAGGAGCTACTCGTGGCCTCGCTGTCGAGCTGCCACATGCTGTGGTACCTCGGACTCGCCGCTGCATCGGGCGTGACCGTCACCGGCTACGTCGACTCCCCCACCGGGGTGATGACCGAGCAGTCCGACGGCTCCGGGCACTTCGTCGAGGTCACCCTCACCCCGGTGGTGACGGTCGCCGAGTCCTCGATGGTGACCCGCGCCGAGAAGCTGCACGCAGATGCCGCCGCCAAGTGCTTCATCGCCCGCTCTGTCAACTTCCCCGTACGCCACGATCCGACCACGAAGGTGGACGCATGACCGTACCGATGATCGTCGACGTCGACACCGGAATCGACGATTCGCTGGCTCTGCTCTACCTGTTGGCCAGCGAGGAGGCCGACATACTCGGCATTGCGTCCACCGCAGGCAATGTTCCTGTGAACCAGGTGGCCGCGAACAATCTGGCGTGGCTCGATCTGTGCCGCGCAGGTGATGTCGAGGTAGCGCTCGGCGCCCAGGTGCCGCTGGTAGCACCGCTGATGACCACGGAGGAGACCCATGGACCGCAAGGGATCGGGTATGCAGAGCTACCGGTCTCCCTTCGTCTGCTGTCATCCCGAGATGCCACCACGATGTGGATCGAGCTCGTGCGTTCACGTCCGGGCGAGATCACCGGGCTCGTTACCGGTCCGCTGACCAATCTCGCGTCGGCGATTCGCCGCGATCCCGAGTTGCCCCGATTGTTGAAGCGGTTGGTGCTCATGGGAGGAGCGTTTCAACACCAGGGCAACACGACGCCGACCAGCGAATGGAACATCGCGGTGGACCCGGAGGCAGCCGCAGAGGTGTTCGCGGCCTTCGACGGACTGCCTGCAGACCGTCGACCCATCGTCTGTGCGCTCGACATCACCGAGACCATCGAGATGACGCCGGAACATGTCCGGCGGCTTGCCGAACGGGCCGCGAGCTCTCCGGGCGAGGTGATCTCGCCCGACGATGCACCAGGAATTCGGTCGACCGCGTCGAATCCGATCGTTCGGCACTTCTCCGACGCGGTGCGGTTCTACATGGAGTTTCATCGCGACCACGATCAAGGATTCCTGGCGCACATGCACGATCCGTTTGCGGCCGCTGTCGCACTGGATGCGGATATCGCCACCTACCGACACGCGACCGTCGACGTCGAACTCGCCGGAACCCTCACGCGCGGAACGACGGTCGCGGACTGGCGCGGTATGTGGGGCAGGGACGCGAACGTGGCGATCGCGACACACACCGATCCGGAAGCGTTCTTCGACCGCCTGATCGATCGTGTCGGAGCTCTCGCCGCCCGGCTCTACCCCGCTGTGTAGCGACCAGGAATCGAATCAGGAATCGAATGCGTCGAGTAGCTCCTGGGCCGCGAGCGCGGCGGTCAGGGAACCGTCGCGCACCCGGGCCTCGACGTCGCCGCGGATGGCTTTGACGGAGGGATTCTGCGCCAGTCGGCGAAGCAGTTGGTCGTTGACCATCGTCCACGTCCAATCGACCTGCTGCTTTCGACGTTTCTCCGCGAATTCGCCCGCGTCACTGAGCACTTGCTGGTGGCGCAGCACAGTATCCCAGTACTCGTCGAGTCCGGTGCCCTCGATGGCACTCATCGTCAACACCGGAGGCTTCCAGATGGCGTCGTGCGGATAGATGAGCCGTAGGGCGCCCGCCAACTCCCGCGCGGCGTTCTTCGCGTCGGTCGCGTGCTTGCCGTCGGCCTTGTTGACAGCCACCAGATCGGCCAGTTCGAGAACACCCTTCTTGATGCCCTGCAACTGATCTCCGGTTCGTGCAAGCGTCAGGAACGTGAAGCAGTCGACCATGTTCGCGACCGTCACCTCCGACTGTCCGACGCCCACTGTCTCGACCAGGATGACGTCGAAACCGGCTGCTTCGAGCAAGACGATGGTCTCCCGGGTCGCACGCGCCACTCCGCCCAGAGTCCCTGATGTCGGAGACGGCCGAATGTAGGCGTTCTCCTGTACCGCCAACCGCGACATTCTGGTCTTGTCGCCCAGGATGGAACCACCGGTACGCGTCGACGACGGATCGACCGCAAGCACCGCGACTCGGTGTCCCTTCTCGATCAACCGCATCCCCAGCGCGTCGATGAAGGTCGACTTGCCGACGCCCGGCACTCCGGTGATGCCGACCCGGTGCGAACCACCCGCATCGGGCAGCACCCGCAAGAGCAATTGCTGCGCTAGATCTCGATGATCCGATCGAGTCGATTCGACGAGCGTGATGGCGCGTGCCAGGCCGGATCGTTCGTTGGCTCGGACCGATTCCGCGACCGCGTCGATGTCTATGGTGCGGCCCCTGCTCGAGTAATTCGTGTTGTCGTTCGGAGAAGCCATGTTCAGGCGTTGGCCTCGCGGGGTGCATGTCCGAGCGCAACCGACAGCTTCTCCACCAGCCCGATTGCAGCGTCGGCGATGACGGTACCCGGCGGGAAGATGGCAGCGGCACCGGCCGCATAGAGCTCGTCGAAGTCTCCGGGCGGGATGACGCCACCGACGACGATCATGATGTCCTCACGGCCGACGTCGGCCAGTGCCTGGCGCAGTGCCGGGACCAGCGTCAGATGCCCGGCTGCTAGGGACGACACACCGACCACGTGCACGTCGTTGTCGGCGGCCTGGCGGGCCACCTCTTCCGGCGTCTGGAACAGAGGGCCGACATCGACGTCGAAGCCGATGTCCGCGAACGCCGTTGCGATGACCTTCTGGCCACGGTCGTGCCCGTCCTGCCCCATCTTGCACACCAGGACGCGAGGCCGACGGCCTTCGTCCTCGGCGAACTGCTCGACCAGCGCGGTGGCGCGGGTGATGTTCTCGGATTTACCTGCTTCGTCGCGGTACACACCACTGATTGTCCGGATTTCCGCCTGATGGCGCCCGTAGACCTTTTCGAGCGCGTCGGAGATTTCGCCGACGGTGGCCATCTTGCGTGCAGCGTCGATGGCGAGAGCGAGCAGGTTGTTCTCCATTCCCGGCTGGTCCGAGGCCGCGGCTCGGGTCAGATTTTCCAGCGCGGCCTCGACATCGGCCGTGTTGCGCTCAGCCCGCAGTCGCTCGAGTTTCTCGATCTGCTCTCGGCGGACCTTCGAGTTCTCGACCTTGAGCACCTCGATGGTGTCGGGCTCGTCGGGCACGTACTTGTTGACGCCCACCAGGGGCTGACGACCGGAATCGATGCGCGCCTGGGTTCGAGCGGCTGCCTCCTCGATGCGCAGCTTGGGAATTCCCTCACCGATGGCCTGAGCCATTCCGCCCGCTTCCTCGACCTCGGCGATGTGCGCCCGGGCCCGATTCGCGAGCTGATGGGTGAGCCACTCGACGTAATGCGAACCGCCCCACGGATCGATCGGCCGAACGGTGTTGGATTCCTGAGCGATGAGCAGCTGGGTGTTGCGCGCGATACGAGCCGAGAAGTCCGTCGGCAGTGCCAGTGCTTCGTCCAGCGCATTGGTGTGCAGAGACTGGGTGTGCCCCTGGGTGGCGGCCATGGCTTCGACGCAGGTACGCGAGACGTTGTTGAACACGTCCTGGGCGGTCAACGACCAACCCGATGTCTGCGAATGAGTGCGCAGCGAACGGGATTTGGCGCTCTTGGGCTCGAATTGTTGGACGAGCTCGGCCCACAGCAGGCGCCCGGCGCGGAGCTTGGCGACCTCCATGAAGAAGTTCATTCCGATGGCCCAGAAGAACGACAGTCGCGGTGCGAACGTATCGATGTCCATGCCCGCGTCGAGACCGGCGCGGATGTACTCGACACCGTCCGCGAGGGTGTAGGCCAGTTCGAGATCGGCTGTGGCACCGGCTTCTTGGATGTGGTAGCCGGAGATGGAGATCGAGTTGTACTTCGGCATCTTCTCGCTGGTGTACGCGAAGATGTCCGAGATGATGCGCATCGACGGCTTCGGCGGATAGATGTAGGTGTTGCGCACCATGAACTCTTTGAGAATGTCGTTCTGGATGGTGCCGGCGAGTTTCTCCGGTCCGACGCCCTGCTCCTCCGCGGCGGCGACGTACAGCGCCAGGATCGGCAGCACCGCACCGTTCATCGTCATCGACACCGAGACGCTACCGAGGTCGATACCGTCGAACAGCTGACGCATGTCGTAGATGGAATCGATTGCCACACCGGCCATTCCGACGTCACCCTGCACTCGCGGATGATCGGAGTCGTACCCGCGGTGGGTGGCCAGGTCGAACGCCACCGACAGGCCCTTCTGGCCGGCCGCGAGGTTGCGGCGGTAGAAGGCGTTGGACTCGGCCGCGGTGGAGAATCCGGCGTACTGACGAATGGTCCACGGTTGGTTGACGTACATCGTGGGATACGGCCCGCGGAGGAACGGCGGGGCACCCGGATAGCTGTGCAGCGGATAGCCCTCGGCCTCCGCGGCGTCACGATCCGCCTCGGTGAACACCGGCTTGACGTCGATGCCCTCGGGGGTGGACCACACCACCTGCTCCGGGGTGTAGAAATTTGCCTTCGCGCCCTGCTCCACATGAGCGGTGACGTCCTCGGCCGACGGCGGCGATGGCGTCGGCTCGTCGGGATCGACCAGGGGCACGTCGGCAAAACTGCCGATGGTGTGCGAGATGCGGTTCTCGTCGGTCGTCACTTCGAGGCTCCCAGGGTGTCGAGAAGTTCGGTCAGCACCGCGATGGCATCGACCTTCGCGGTCAGGAATCCGTCCGGGCGCGACGCGCCGTCGATGCCGGCGAAGATCTTCTCGGGTCCGGCGAGCAGAACCCGAGAAACACCAGCGGCACGTGCTGCATCCACGGCTGTGGGGGCCTCGTCGGCGTATCGCTTGTCGGTACCGCACACCACGGCAACGGAGGCCTGGAAGGACTCGACCGCCGCGGCGATTCCGTCCACGGTCAGTGGACCTGGATTGACGGCCTCGATTCCGCCCGAGGCCATCATGTTCGATGCGAACGTCGTTCGGACGTTGTGTTCGGCGACGCTTCCCAGCGGTATCAGGAGCACGGTGGGCCGCGAATCACGCTCGGCCAGAAATGCATCCGACCGATCCCGGAGCGCCTCGAAAGCTCGGCCGTACCGGTGTACCGCCGCCGAGCCCTGCTGTGCGGTCTGCTCGGGACTCAGTGGAGCCTCGGCCAGGTTGGGAAATTCGTTGACACCGGTCAGTGGGGTGAGCCGGTGGGCGATGTCGGAATCGCGCTCTGCGCGGGTCTTCTCGATCGCCGCCACGAGAGAACCGTCGTCGACGGCGGCGCGGAATCCACCCGACGCTTCGATGGTCTGGAAGAACTCCCACGCCTTCGCGGCGACCGCGGCCGTCAGCTCCTCGATGTACCAGGACCCGGCACCCGGATCCAGCACCCGCCCCAGATGGGCTTCTTCGAGCAGCAGCAATTGGGTGTTTCTGGCGATGCGGGCCGCGAACGTCTTCGACACTCCCGCTGCGCCGCCGTGTAGCGCAGCGTCGAACGGCAGTACCGTCACCGAATCCGCGCCGCCCACCCCGGCACCGAACGACGCGAGAGTGGTGCGCAGCATGTTCACCCACGGATCTCGTTGCGACATCATCGCTTCCGAGGTCACCGCGTGCTGTGGAGCATCACCGGCGTCCGGGGCTCCACACACCTGCGCCACGCGCGCCCACAGTGTGCGCGCGGCCCGGAACTTGGCGATGGTCTGAAACTGATCGTCGGTGGCGGCCGATCGGAATTCGATCTGGCGCAGAGCATCCGAGATGCCGACGCCCGCGTTCGTCATGGAGCGGACGTACTCGAGCCCGGCGGCGATCGACGCACCGAGTTCCTGCGCGTCGCCGGCTCCGAGATTGTGGAAGACGGTGCCGTCGACGGTGATCGTACGAACCGTCTCGGCGCGGCCGATCGATTCGTGGACCAGCTCGAGCGCCTCGGCGAGCTCGATCGACTCGGTTCCGCTCAACTGTGCGGTCAAGGTGGACACTCCGAGTCGGACATCGACTGCGGCGCGATCGTCGATGTCCGCCGAGTCGAGCAACGAGAACACGGCCGCTGCCGCTGCGGCTGCATCGCTGCCGGCGTCGATCGTCAGCGGTGCGAGCTCGAGAAACACCCCACCGAGAGCCTCCGCAAGTGCGGCGGGGTCGACTCCGCGACGGCCAACCGTCAACCACAGAGCGCTGGTGCCGTTCGACAGCGAGTCGAGAATCTGGGTGTTGAGAACGGACGGGTCACCGTCGGCAGCGTCACGGGCAGTCGAGCCGTGCCGAGTGCACACCTTCCAACCTGCATTGACGTCGCGATGGGGATCACGACCCCGTACGTACGGAAACTGCCCCGGTAGAGGACCTTCCGGTCGCTCGTCGAACGCGGTGTACAACGGGGTAACTGTGATCCCGTCGTAGGTCGTGGAATCGAGAAGATGTTCGGGATCGTCGGGCAGATCGGCCACCTCGATCCTGCGGGACTTTGCCAGCACTCCGGCCACTGACTTCTGCCAGGCCGCATGAGCACTGCGTGCGGCATCTTCGTGCGACGCGATGGACACGTGTGCTGCTCCCTCGGTTCGGCGGGCAGTTCTACACCCGACTTGAAGTGATGCTAACCCCACTTCCTTGCAGGTTATCGTGAGGATCACCTCACGTTCGGTCGTACCGCCCGGTCGTCGAACTCCGAGATAGCGAAGGTGTCACCCTGCGCCGGTACGCTGGCCTCTCGTGACCCGGCACCTGCGCGACCTACGACTGATCGCGCTGCTGGCGGTGATCGTCGTCTTCGCCCTCGTGGCCGTGTTCGCTCCTCATCCGAGTGTCGAGCAGATTCGGCAGTGGGGAACAGCCGTAGGGCCTGCGTTTCCGTTGGCCTTCTTCGCCGTGCACGCGATCGTGACCATTGCGCCGGTTCCGAGAACCCTGTTCACACTCAGTGCCGGAGTTCTGTTCGGACCGTTGACCGGTCTGGCCGTCACAATCGGAGCATCGACGGTCAGCGCGATCTTGGCACTGTTGCTGGTCCGCGCGATCGGCCGCGAGGCCGTGGCAGCTCGAATGTCACACTCTGCCCTGGACCCGATCGACGACAGCCTTCGCCGAAGAGGCTGGCTGGCCGTCGGCTCCCTGCGTTTGATTGCGCCGGTGCCGTTCTCGTTGGTGAACTACGCCTGCGGTGTGTCGGCGGTGCGTCTCGTGCCGTTCGCCGTGGCGACCGCGATCGGCATGCTGCCGGGCACTCTCGGGATCGTCGTGATCGGCGGTGCCATCGGAGGTCAGACACATCCGGTGCTGCTGGTGCTCTCGGCGGTCTGCATCGCAATCGGACTGAGCGGGCTGGTGGTGGACTGGCGGCTCTCGCGCGGCTCGAAGTCCGAGCCGGTGCCTGCCTGTAGTCGGCAGGGCGAGAACCTTGACTCCGGTGAATCAAGCCTTGAAGCTTGACTGGCTTGAATCAACGACCTAGCCTTGTCCAATGTTCGTTCTGACCGTGGATCAACGTAGAAGCAGACGCGATATCGATCGGGTGCCCGAACTGCTCGAACGCTATCGCGACCACGGGCTGATCCGTTCCTTCGAGCGCACCGCAGGAGACGAAGTCCAAGCCGTGTGCGAGGACGCCGCCACCGTCGTGTCCATCGCGCTCGAATTGGTATCCACGCCACGGTGGAGCGTGGGAATCGGCATCGGTTCCGTCGAGCTTCCGCTACCGGAAACCACGCGAGCCGGGCGTGGCCCGGCTTTCGAGGCAGCTCGAGACGCTGTGACCAGGGCCAAGGGTAGTCCCGCCGCGCTTGCGGTCTCCGGTCCCGAGCCCACTGCCGCCGAAGATGCCGAGACGGCGTTCACCCTTGTCGCCCTGCTGATCGGCCGTCGCTCGGACCACGGCCGCGAAGCGGTTGCACTCATGACGGGCGGATTGTCGCAGACCGACGCGGCAGAGCGGTTGAAGATCAGCAAACAGGCCATGTCGCAACGGCTCTCCGTCGCCGGCTGGCATGTGGAGAACGCCGGCCGTATCCTCGCCGCGCGATTGCTCGACACAGCGAACAGAACAGGAAGTCAAGGGACATGACCGTCGTCAGCCTCGTTCTACTGGCACTGGCTGCACTCGCCGCCGTCGTCCCTGCCGGTAACGGCGTCCGTCGGTGGCTGCCCACCGCGGCTGCATCGGCTCTGCTTGCAGTGGCCGCAGTCCTGGCATCCGTCGCCGGTCCGGCCCTCGGTTTCGGCCATGCCGTCGGAATCGTCCTGAGCGTCGTTGCCGCGGCCCTGGGCGGAACTGCCATGGTGCCGACCGTATTCAGAGTTGCCCGCCGCAGCAGCGACTCGACCGGCGATGATCCGGTCGAGCCGCTGCGTGGTGGACTGACCATCGGCGTCCTCGAACGCGTCGCCGTGGCCGTGTCGATCCTCGCCGGGTGGCCCGAAGGGATCGCCATCGTGCTGGCCGTCAAGGGACTCGCGCGCTACCCCGAACTGCGCGAGTCCCATGCTTCCGAACAATTCATCATCGGCACTTTCGCCAGCGTCCTGTGGGCACTGGCAGCTGCCGGAGTCGGAACTGCCCTGGGGAGCTGATCGACTGCGGACGTCAGCGTTGCTCCGGCTCGGCTTCCGGTGATGCAGACAAGGCACCGATGTCGATCCCCTTGGACAGCTCCGGGGAAGCAGCCAGCGACGTGTCGACCGGCTTGCGGGCGACGGCCTCCGCTGCTTTGACAGCCTCGGCGACCGCTGGATCGGTCTTGGTCTCGAACCATTCGGCAACCTCGTCCGAGTCGTCCTCGGGCTTGGGCTCGTTGCCCGCCGACTCGTTCGGCTCGTATCGGAACACGCCGTCCTCGCCGGGCGCACCGAGTGTCTTCGCGAAGCCCTTCAGAGCATCGCCGAAATCGCTCGGGATCATCCACACCTTGTTGGCGTCGCCCTGCGCCATCTGCGGCAGAGTCTGCATGTACTGGTAAGCCAGCAGTTCCGGCGTCGGCTTGCCCGCCTTGATGGCACCGAACACCTTCTCGATCGCCTTGGCCTGGCCCTGCGCTTCGAGGTACTTCGCAGCACGGTCGCCCTGCGCCCGCAGGATGCGGGATTGCCGCTCGCCCTCGGCGGTGAGAATGGCCGCTTGCTTGCCGCCCTCGGCTGCGAGAATCCGGCTCTGCTTGTCGCCCTCGGCCGTCTTGATCGCCGATTCACGGTGGCCTTCGGCGGTGAGAATGGTTGCGCGCTTCTCGCGGTCCGCCTTCATCTGCTTCTCCATCGACTCCTGGATCGAGGGCGGCGGATCGATACTCTTGAGCTCCACTCGGGCGACTCGCAGTCCCCAGCGACCGGTTGCCTCGTCCAGCACGACGCGGAGCTGACCGTTGATGGAATCACGCGAGGTGAGCGTCTCTTCCAGCGTCATTCCGCCCACGACGTTACGCAGCGTGGTGGTCGTCAACTGCTCGACGCCGACGATGTAGTTGTTGATCTCGTACACGGCCGATTGCGGATTGGTCACCTGGAAGTAGACGACGGTGTCGATGGACACCGTCAGGTTGTCCTTGGTGATGACCGGCTGCGGGGGAAACGACACCACCCGCTCGCGCAGGTCGACCTTGGCACGAATGCGATCGACGAAGGGTACGAGAAACGTGAGCTGACCGGACACGGTGCGCGTGTAGCGGCCGAGCCGCTCGATCACGGCTGCCTCGGCTTGCGGGACGATCGAGATGGACTTGGCCATCAACACCGCGACGAACACGACGATGACAGCCAGTGCGATGAGTGCTTCCACGTAGCTACGGTCCCTTCCATACGACGGCGGTGGCGCCGTCTATCTGCATCACGGTCACGGTGGTACCGGGGGCATAGACCTCGGTCTCGTCGAGTGGACGAGCGGTCCACACCTCACCACCGAGCTTGATCTGGCCTTCGTGGGCAGTGACCTGCTCGAGCACCACGGCACTCTTGCCGGGGAGTGCTGCCATGCCCATCGGGGTATCGGGCGGATTCGCGAAGCGCCGCAACAGAATCGGTCGCAATCCGAGTACCAGCGCCAGCGATAGGACACCGAAGACGATCGCGTCGGCCCAGACCGGGAAATCCGTCAGAGCAGACAC
Source organism: Rhodococcoides sp. S146-33 (assembly GCF_059489205.1). Lineage (NCBI taxonomy): Bacteria > Bacillati > Actinomycetota > Actinomycetes > Mycobacteriales > Nocardiaceae > Rhodococcoides > Rhodococcoides sp. S146-33. The sequence goes on along the minus strand of NZ_JCAJWY010000002.1, from coordinate 1,314,511 downwards.
ACCGGCCGTACCGAGGGCACCGCCGGCAATCATCAGGAGAAAGAAGTCACCCGTCAGTGCCTCGGCACCAGCGAGTACCACTGCCGCTATGAGCCAAATGATCGCTGCCACAGCCTCCATCCAAGCACGAATCGGACAATTGCCGGTGCGTTGCTGGACACAGCCTTACTCGGTCACGAAGTCCACCAATTGCTCGACAGCGCCGATCAACGGTGCCTCGAGATCCCGAAAGCTCGATACCGACGAATACACGCGACGCCACCCGTCCCGCGGACTACCCCATCCCAGCTCTCTACAGATACCGGTCTTCCAGTCCTCACCCCGCGGAATCCTCGGCCACGCAGCAATACCCACGGCGGCCGGCTTGACCGCCTCCCAGACGTCGATGTACGGATGACCCGTCACCAGCACGTGCTTGCCCAGCGACGTCGTCAATTTCGACTCCTTCGAGCCGGTCACCAGATGGTCCACCAGAACGCCGACGCGACGCCCGGGACCCGGACCGAAATCGGCCAACCGCTCCCCCAGATTGTCCAGGCCCTCGAGATGCTCGACGACCACTCCCTCCACTCGAAGATCGTGTCCCCACACACTTTCCACGAGGGCCGCGTCGTGCACCCCCTCGACCCAGATCCGGCTCGCGCGGGCCGTCCGTGCCCGCAGCCCCTCGACTTTGGTGGACCCGGAGGCGGATCGCGTCTGCTGCGGTGTCGCAGCAGCGGGCTTCGGACGCACCAGGGTCACCCGACGGCCGTCGATCAGGAACGCCGCTTCCCGCAGAGCGAACAGACGCGTGGTGCGGGCACCGTCTTCCAGTCGCACGAAGTCTCCGTCGTAGGTGCGCTCGAATCCGACCACCGCACCGCAGTAGCCGGTTCCGGCGTCCTCGACGACCAGTCCACGCTCTGCCGGAACCTCCGGCGCCGGGACTTTTCGCATCCGACTGTGCCCTTTGAGAATGTCTCCGCCGTACATGTCGTTCACGGCGGTCAACGCTAGCGACACCTGCGTCCCGAGCACGGTTCGCCACGCCGACCTATGCTCGTGAGTCGTGTGTTCTTCGAGTGCGAGTCTCGCCCTGTGGGCCAGTTCCTGGCTGGCCGGTGCCAGCTCACCGGACGACGTCATCGACGCCATGTCCGAGTGGGCCCCGATGCATCTGGTGGGTGCGGGCGATGCGGGCGCGGCCGAGACCTTCGGACTGCAGCGTCCCGGTTACGCCGAAGGAATTGCAGGCATGTTGCAGGCGATCAGGGTGGCAGCCGGAACGGAGGCACGGTCGGCGATCGGCGACGACCGAGTACGACTCGTACTCCCCGCTCCCGGTGCCGTCCACGGGTTGCCCGCGAACACCGACTTCTCGCGAGCCGCACTGAACACCGGGCAGGCGGTGATGGTCGGCACGTCCGGCAGCCTCGGAATCGGGTTGGTGCCTGTTGTCGAGGGGCCGGATGTGCTGCGCTGGACTGTGTACTCGATCCCCGTCCCCGAGCACGGTTATCGCGATCAAGGCCTGGGCGAGGCGGAATACGAGATGCGAGAGGCCGTCCGGGGTGCAGCGGACGCGCTGGCACAGATGCAGTCGCTTCCCACTCGAACCCTCGAATCCGATCCGCGCACCCGAATCGCGTCGCTCATCGCCGACGCGGCCCGGCATCGCTACCCGGCCGAGATGTCCGAGCGGGCGTTTCGGGTACTCGAATCTGCAGACAGGGTGGCCGCAATTCTGACCGTGGCAGCCGAGTCCGCCCCGTCGGAAGCCCCCACCGCGTCGGCAGCCGCGGCGCGTGAGGAATTACTCCGACCGCTGTGGGCTGCGGTGCGAATCGCGCGCACGATCGCCGTCGCGACGAGCATCGAAGCGGCCATGCACTCCGCCTGATGCACTCCGCTCGATGCCCGTCGTGTGGCACTACCGAGTAGCGGCTCCGGCGGGACGAGTGGGCCGGGTCGGCTGCTCGCAGCATCCGACGGCGCAGCGATTTCCGTCCAGCGTCGAACCGTAGCCCGGCACCCGTCCGAGCCCGCGACAGTCGGCACCGAGCCGGTACTCGTCGACGAGTTCACGAATCATTCTCGGAAAGCGCGCGTCAGAACCGGGAGTTCCGGCGCGGGCGAAGGCGATCCCGAGTTCGCGAGCCTTCTCCTCGGCCTCGGTGTCGAGATCCCACACGACCTCGAGATGGTCGGATACGAATCCGATCGGACACACGATCACCGACTCGACCGACCGAGCCGAGAGCGCTTCGAGGTGGTCGCAGATGTCGGGGTCCAGCCACGGAACCTGCGGCGGTCCCGAACGCGACTGCCACACCAGGTCGTAGTCCTCGATACCGGACGCGGCCGCAACGAGCCTCGAGGCCTCGGCTACCTGGCGACTGTAGAGATTCCCGCCATCCTCGGGCGGGCCTGCGTTGGCGTCGGCGGCAGAGGGAATGGAGTGCGCGGTGAACACCAGACGCGCATCCGATCGATGCTGCTCGGGCAGTGAAGCTCGGGCAGCAGCGACGGCATCGGTGAAGGCGTCGACCATGAGCGGGTGGTCGTAGTACTGCCGGATCTTGAGCAGGTGCGGAGCGTCGTCCCCCACCGACGCACGGGCCCTGGCGATGTCCTCGTGGTACTGCCTGCACCCGGAATACCCGCCCCATGCGGAGGTCGGGAACACCAGGGCGTTGTTGATGCCGTCCGCCTTCATCGTGGCAACGGTGTCCTCGATCATCGGATGCCAGTTGCGGTTTCCGAAGTAGATCGGCAGATCGATTCCAGCCGAATCGAATTCGGCCTGCAATGCCGCGATGATGTCGCGATTGAGCTCGTTGATCGGTGACACGCCACCGAAGTGCATGTAGTGCTCGACGACTGCGTCGAGGCGTTCGGGCGGCACACCGCGTCCGCGAGTGACGTTCTCGAGGAACGGGCGAACGTCGTCGGGCTTCTCCGGTCCGCCGAACGAGAGCACCAACAGTGCGTCGAAATCTCCAGGGGTGGTCATGAACCCATTGTGCCCCTGCCTCAGTGGGACACCGGCAGGGGCACAAATCGACCGTCGAAACCTTCGGTGAGCGAGCCCACGTCGGGTCTCGCTCACCGAAGGGTCACATGTTTTCGGGCAGGTACGTGTTGTGGCTCGCTCCACCGTCGACGTACACGATCGACCCGGTGGTTCCGGGCAGCCAATCCGACAGCAAGGCGACGATCGACTTCGCGACGACTGTCGGATCGTTGACGTCCCACCCGATGGGAGCCGCACCGTCCCAGTACACGTTCAGCTGGTCCATCTTGGCCGCATCACCGGTCGCGGTACCCGCAATCGCCTTCGCGGCCAGAGTCCTGATCGGTCCTGCGGCAACGAGATTGGAGCGGATGCGCTTGGCTGCGCCCACTTCCCGTGCCACGTAACGGTTCACCGATTCCAGGGCGGCCTTGGCCACACCCATCCAGTTGTAGTACGGCATCGAAGTGCGGGGATCGAAATCCATTCCGACGATCGAGCCGCCCTCGTTCATGACCGGGAGTACGGCGCGCGCGAGCGACGCGTAACTCCACGCGGAGATCTCGAATGCCCTCGCGGCATCGGGGCCGGGGCCTTCGAGGAACGGCTTGGCATCCGGTCCCATCAGGGTGCGGGGTGCGAACGCGATGGAGTGCAGAACTCCGTCGATTCCCTCGGGGGCCACTTCGCGCACCCGATCCGCCAACGCGGCGAGGTGCTCTTCGTTGGTGGCGTCGAGCTCGATTGCCGGGGGCACCTCCTCGGGGAGGCGTTGCGCGATCCGGTCGATGAGCCGGAGCCGATCGAAGCCGGTGATGATCACCTTGGCACCCTGCTCCTGCGCCATGGCTGCGGCGTGAAACGCGATCGACGCGTCGGTGATGATGCCGGTGATGAGAATGGTCTTGCCTTCGAGCAATCCGCCCATAGTGCTGTATTCCTTAATTCGGAGGTGTACGTCTATCGAAATCGTTGTGCGAGTAGGACTTCAGTGCCCCATACCCATACCGCCGTCGACAGGGATGACCGCGCCGGACACGTACGACGAGTCCGGTCCGGCAAGGAAGCTCACCACCGCCGCAACGTCCTCGGGCTGACCGAGACGCTGCAGGGGGATGTATTCCTTCGCCTTGCCGCGCAAGTCGTCGGAGAGTTCTGCCGTCATGTCGGTTTCGATGAACCCCGGGGACACGACGTTCGCCGTGATGGAACGCGAACCCAGTTCCCTCGTGATCGATCGAGCCATTCCGATGACTCCTGCCTTGGACGCCGCGTAGTTGATCTGACCTGGTCCGCCGGCCATGGCCACCACAGAACTCAGGAAGATCATTCGGCCCCAACGCGCGCGCAGCATGGCTCGGTTGGCGCGCTTGGCGACCCGGAAAGCTCCGGTGAGGTTCGCATCGATGACGCGCTGGAACTGATCCTCGGTCATCCGCATCAGCAACGTGTCGTCGGTGATGCCCGCGTTGGCCACAAGAACTTCGACGGGCCCCTGCTTCTCCTCGACCTCCTTGAAGGCAGCGTCCACCGAGTCCGAGTCGGTGACGTCGCAGACGACTCCGAACAGACCGTCGGGCGCTCCCGATCCGCGGTGGGTGACGGCCACCTTGTGGCCGTCGGCTTGGAGACGCTGGGCAATGGCCAGACCGATACCCCGGTTACCTCCGGTGACGAGTACCGATCGCGCGATGAAGTCAGGTGTGGACATGCCTAGCAACCTATCTGTTCGTCCTGGAATGACAAAGCGAAACTTACTCGTGAGTAATAACAGCGATCACGGCAACCGTTGCCGCAGCACCAAAGCCGATCCCAAGCCCGACGAGATGAACAGGACACCGAGAATCAACCACGGACGGGACGCGTCCCCGCGAGTGATCTCGAAACCGATCTGTTCCTCGAGGGTGTCGTAGACATCTCTGAGATCTTCGAGCGACGACGCGGTGAAGAAGCTACCGCCGGAGAGAGTCGCAATCTCCCGCAGGGACGGATCATCGACAGGTACCGGCACCCGTTCGACGCCGGCCTCGTCCTCGATTTCAACCGAGCCGTAGCTCGTGCCGAACGAGATCGTGGAGATCGGTACGCCTTTGTCCTTGGCTGCCCGCGCTGCGGTGTACCCGCCGCGCGGGTCGTCGAGGTTCTGCGGAACGGTCTGCTTGCCGTCCGACAGCAGCACGATGCGTGCCGGAGGTGCTGCGTCACCGCCGCCGAGTATCGCTCCGAGAGTGTCGATCGACTGCAGCGACGTGAAGATCGCCTCCCCGGTGGCCGTTCGCTCGCTGAGCTGCAACTTGTCGATTGCGGACTTGGTTGCTTCGCGGTTGGCTGTGGGAGACACCAGAACGGACGCGGTGCCCGCGAATGCGACCAACCCGAGGTTGATTCCCGGTGTCAGACCGTCGGCGAACGACTTAGCGGCTTCCTGAGCGGCGGCCAGACGAGTCGGCTCGACGTCGGTGGCCTCCATCGACAGCGAGACGTCGATCACCAGCATGACGGTGGCCCGGTTGCGTGGGACGCGCTCGTCCGCCGTCGGACCGGCCATCGCAATGGTCAGAAACAGCAGACCGACCAGCACCAGCGCGGTGGGTAGGTGTCGTAGACGATTCGGCCGAGCGGGGGCTACCGACTCGAGCAGTTCCATGTTGGAGAAGCGAAGAACGTGCTTCTGCTTGCGCCGTTGGACCCAGACGTAGCCGACGGTCAGCGCGATGACGACGACGAGAAAACCGAGCCACCACGGCGAAGCGAAATCGGTCAGGCTCATCGCGTACCCGCCCGAGCGGTATTGGTGAAGCCGGATCCGATGGTGTGCCTGCGCGCAGTGACGAACCGGACGACGTCGGCAATCCAATCACCGTCGGTACGCAGTGTCAGCCGGGGAGCTCCGCAACGCCGCAGCGCCTTCTCCACGTCGTCGCGATGCGCTGCCGCGGCACGGGCGAAGTCTGCGCGCAACCGAGGCGTCGTGCTGAATTCGCGAGTGCGGCCGGACTCCGGATCGTGCAGCACCACGTCGCCGACGTCGGGTAGTTTGAGGTCGCGCGGGTCGAGTACCTCGACCGCCAGCACGTCGTGTCTGGCCGAGATGGCGCGAAGTGACCGTTCCCAGTCGATGGGGCCGAGGAAGTCGCTGATCACCACAGCCATACCGCGACGGCGTTCCGGCCGCCGCAGAGCCTCGATGGCCGCTCGAAGATCACCACGGACACCATCCTCGGCCGAGGGCGTCGTGGCGATGGCACGCAGCATCGATTGGGTGTGCACGCGTCCACCTCGAGCGGGAATACGAGTGGTGCTGGCACCGGTGGCCACCACCGCGCCGATCCTGTTACCGCCGCCGCCCGACAGATGCGTGATGGCTGCCGAGGCCGCCACGGCCAGATCGCGCTTCTCGCACCCGGTGGTGCCGAAGTCGAGGCTGGCCGACAGGTCGACCACCAACCAGGTCTCGAGCTCGCGATCGGCCACGGATTGGCGCACGTGCGGATGCGTCGTGCGTGCAGTGACCGACCAATCCATCTGGCGGACGTCGTCGCCGGGCTGGTACTCCCTGGCGTCCCCGGGCTCGGAACCAGGACCAGGAATCAGCCCCTGATGATCCCCGTGCAACACCCCGTCCAGCCGGCGGCGAACCGTCAGCTCCAGGGTCCGCAGCGCTGCGGCCAACTTCGGATCACGAAGCTCACCCGAGCGGAACGACGGCGGCCGCGAAACGACGGTACCGCCGGAGGACACGGGAGCGGTGTCGGATCCGCTCACTGCCCCGGCGTACCGATCGACGATCCGTCACCCGACGGCTTCTGCAGCGAAGGTGCCGGCTGACCGTACTGACCGCCGCCCTGTGGAGGCTGCTGATCTCCTGGCTGCTGCGGTAGCGGCGGTGTCTGGCCTTGACCTGGAAACTGGCCGGGAGCGGGAAACTGGCCGGGAGCGGGGTACTGCCCCTGCGCCGGATACTGCCCCTGGGGTCCGGCCTGACGGCCGTCGAAGTGCGGGCCGTCCGGACCGGCTCCGTTGCTCTGCGGCACCGGCACCGCCTGAGGTGACACCTGAGGCAACCCGACAGTCTGCAACACGCGGGAGATGACGGTCTCGGGAGTCACCTCGTCGGCGAGGGCGTCGTAGGACAACACGAGACGATGTCGAAGCACATCCGGGATGACCTCGAGTACGTCCTGCGGCACCACGTAGTCGCGACCTCGGAGCAGAGCGAGAGCACGCGACGCCGCGATGATGCCGAGTGTCGCGCGCGGTGATGCACCATAGGCGATCCAGCTGGCCACGTCGTCCAGACCGAACTGCTCGGGCGTACGCGTGGCGGCGATGACCCGAACGACGTAGTCGACCAGCGCATGGTGCACGAACACCGAGCTGGCCAGATTCTGGAGCCGAACCAACTCGACCGGATCGAGGATCTGCTTGGGCTCGGGTGCCTTGATGCCCATGCGATAGACGATCTCGCGTTCTTCCTCGACCGTCGGGTAGTCGACGACGATCTTGAACAGGAATCTGTCGCGCTGGGCCTCGGGAAGGGGGTACACGCCCTCGTTCTCGATGGGGTTCTGCGTTGCCATCACCAGGAACGGATCGGGCATCGGGAAGGTCCGGCCACCGATGGTGACATGACGTTCGGCCATGACCTCGAGCAACGCGGACTGCACCTTCGCCGGCGCGCGGTTGATTTCGTCGGCCAGGACGAAGTTGGCCACGACAGGACCGAGTTCGGTGTCGAACTCCTCCCGGCCCTGACGGTAGATTCGCGTTCCGACGAGGTCGGTCGGGACCAGGTCAGGGGTGAACTGGACTCGCGAGAAAGATCCGCCCACGACGCGCGCGAACGTCTCGACGGCGAGTGTCTTGGCGACGCCCGGAACGCCCTCGAGCAGTACGTGTCCACGGGCGAGCAATCCGACCAGAATGCGCTCGACCAGGCGGTCCTGACCGACGATGACGCGTTTGACCTCGTACACGGCCTTCTCGAGAAGCTGGACGTCCTCGGCCAGAGTCGGGCTGTCCACCCGCTTCGGCTCCCCACCCTGTGGATCACGAGTCGAGGTCTCGACGTGGGCCGACTCCTCGTCGTTCGAAATCCGGCCGTCACGTGATGTCACCAAGAATTCACCGCTTTCAGTCGATCATGGTCGGGCGCGTGTCGATACCGCCACGATCAACTATTCCAGGTGATCGCCGAGCGCGCCGAAAGGCACCCCCGGCGAGATGCCGGAGTGGAGCCTGCGGAACGACTCGAGAGGCCGGAGTGGAGCCTGCGGAACGACTCGAGAGGCCGGAGTGGAGCCTGCGGAACGACTCGAGATGCCCGACTGGAGCCTGATCGTGCTCAGGACACCATGCGCACTGCGTAGGGAGTCATGCCGCTGTATCGCACGTCGGAGACCTTGACCACCGAACCGGACTGCGGCGCTTCGAGCATCTTGCCGTCGCCCAGGTAGAGCGCAACGTGCTGGCTGGCGTTCGGACCGTAGAAGATCATGTCGCCGCGCTTCATGTCCGAGGAGGGCACTTGCTTGCCTGCGGTGTACTGATAGCCGGTGTAGTGAGGCAACGAGATACCGAGGCCGGCGAAGGCGTAGATCATCAGGCCGGAGCAGTCGAACCCGACCTTGTTGTAATCGCCGTAGCTGTCCGCGACGCCGCCGTCCCTGATGCCCTTCGTCGGACCGTTCTCGTCGCCGCCGCCCCAGGAATACGGCACTCCCAGTTGACTCATTCCGCGGTCGATCGCCAACTCGACGGCCGCGCTCCCGGTGACCGACGGTGTCGTGGACGTCTTCGGTTTGGTCGGTGTCTTCGGTTTGGTGGGCGTGGTCGGTTTGCTGGGTGTGGTCGGTGTCGAGCTGTCCGAATCGGTCGTCTCGCTCGAATCCTCGTCCACGTCCACGTGCGAACGTTGGCCCTCGGCAATGGCTGCCGCGCGCTGCTGGGCGGCGAGATTGGCCGACACTCGGGCTGCTGCCTGAACAGCAGCTTCTCGCGCCGCAGACGCCGCGGCGGCTATTGCCGCATCCTCGGCTGCCTTCTGCGCTTCCCAGTCGCCGTACGCCGCTCGCTGATCCTGCAGACCAGCAACGTTGCTGCGCGCGGAGTCGAGCTCGGTCTGCGCAGCGTCACGCTGAGACTCGATGGCTGCTTTCTGATCGGCCTCGGCCTGCAGAGCAGCTTGTGCCTCGGCGATGGCCTGCTCGGCCTCGGCTTTCTTGGCCTCGGCTTCCGATGCCGCAGCGTCTGCCTGCTGCTTCGAGTCCCGTGCCGCAGAATCGCGATTCGCTTGCTCGGTCCGAGCCCGCTGTAGCCCGTCGAGCACCGCGTTCTGGCTGTTGGAGAGAACCTTCAGTACTTGGGCCCGATCCAAGACGTCGTCGGGGCCGCTCGAACCGAGGAACGAGGCCATCGACGCAACGCCGGAACCCTGCGTGTAGCTGGACTTCGCGAATTCATCGAATTTGCGCTGGGCTGCCTGAATCTGGGTTCCGGCATCGGCCAGTGCCTGCTGTGCTGCACCGACGACCGCGGCAGCGACATCTGCGGCGTCGCGCGCATTCTGCAGGTCGACCAGGGCCTTGTTGACGCCTTCTCGCTTCGAGGCAACCTCGTCGTCGAGACGAGCGAGCTGCTGGTTGGCCGACGCGATCGCGTCGATCAGCTGACCGACCTGGCCCAGGCGGGAATCGACAGCACTTCCGGCGGCAGCGAGGTCGCTGTCGGATGGGTTCGGCGGCGGCGGTGGTACCGCGGCGGCAACTCCGGGAAGGGTTGCCATCAACGCGATGACGAGGCCGGCACCTACCAGCACGAATCGGGTACGGACGAGCGCTGCACGGCGGGTGGCGCGGACTGGACGTCGGCTCACGAATATCTCCCTCGGGTCCGGCATTCAGTCAGGTCCGAGTCGAACCGTCGTGCCGCCGAAGTGCTTACCGTTCCCACCCCGATCGCAGGGACGGTGAGCGCTGTCGCCGGGCGGGAAAGGAACACGCAGCGACACGACAGGTGCGAACCACGTCAGTCACACCCGAAGCAGTGGCCTCCCGCGTTCCCCACGGACGACACTCTGCCTTCTGCGACACTCCTTCCCCAGCAGTGCCAATGGCACCGTACGACACTTTGCACCCTAAAGAAACTCCAGTCACAAATGACACATTTGTAATTTCACCAGGCACAACGCCGTGAACTCGGTGTTTGCCGGAAACAATTTTTCCGACTTTTTCCTGCGGCGCGGCCGTCACGATCACGGCCGTATCCACGGTTCGGGCGTCGGTCACCCGAATGACGCGTCGACGCGTCGTGTCAGTTCTCGCCGGAGTCGCGATTCGCGCTCTCGGGCACCGTGGCCCGAGCCCGGAATCTGCGGGCCTTCACGACTGCAGTCAGAGTGGCAACAGCAGCGACGACAACGACGAGTCCACCGGTGAGCAGGCCCCACGGCGTCTGATCCTGGACGAGGGTGTCGACGAAATTGTCGGCCGCGACGATGTGGTTGCCGGTGTAGGTGCGGTCTTGACCGGCTTCGAGGGTCACCCGGCTGACGGAGTCGCTGAACGTGCCCACCTGCCCTGGGCTCAGAACCAGTACCGTGCCACCCTCGCGGGCACCGACTGCGGTGGCCAGGTCACGCAGTTGCGAGTCGTGGCGCGGTTCGTTCGGCACGATGACGATGCTCAGATCGATGCCGTGTTCTTCCGCGCGGGCCACAGCGGAGGACAACCCGGCTTCTTCGTCGGCGGGCGCACTGACGCCGGACTCGCGGACCGTGGCGACGATGCTGTCGACGTCCAGACCTGCCGGAATATCGGTGGCAAGTGGGGAAACGGCGTGTATCGGCTCAGGCATCTCTCGTCCAGTCGGTAGGAACCAGTCGCGTGAAACCCTACGTCACAGCGCTCGCGACACCGGGGAGGCCGGCACGTCCGGGGCAGTAACTGAGGCCAACCTTCATTGCGTCGCACGAAACAGTACGTGAGGATTGTGACGCGGGTCGTTCCGTCGGCATCCGCCGAGAAACGGACCCGCAGGTTTTCACAGGACAAGCGTACTGTTAGACTTCCATCGAGACACTGCACGAGCGTCCGCAGGCAATTCGCACCCCGGATGCCAAGGCCGAGACACACGGGCAGCGCCTCGCTTCAACCGTCGACACAGCCCCGTCGGCGGTGTGCCTCATAGACGAGTGGAGCTGAAGTGACCGCAAGTAATAACTCATTCGGTGCAAAGGGCACCCTCGAAGTCGGAGAGAACTCGTACGAGATCTTCCGGCTGTCGGCCTTGCCCGGTGCCGAGAAACTGCCCTACGCACTGAAGGTCCTCGCGGAGAACCTCCTTCGCACCGAGGACGGTGCCAACATCACCGCCGACCATATTCGCTCGATCGCGTCGTGGGATCCCTCGGCCGACCCGAGTATCGAAATTCAGTTCACCCCTGCACGTGTCATCATGCAGGACTTCACCGGCGTCCCGTGTGTCGTCGACCTCGCCACCATGCGTGAGGCCGTGACCACCCTCGGCGGCGACCCCAACAAGGTCAACCCCCTCTCCCCCGCCGACATGGTCATCGACCACTCGGTCATCCTCGACGTGTTCGGCCGCGCCGACGCACTCGAGCGCAACGTCGACCTCGAGTACGAGCGCAACGGCGAGCGTTACCAGTTCCTGCGTTGGGGCCAGGGCGCGTTCGACGACTTCAAGGTCGTCCCACCCGGCATGGGCATCGTGCACCAGGTCAACATCGAATACCTGGCACCGACCGTCATGACCCGCAAGGGCCAGGCGTACCCCGACACCTGTGTCGGCACCGACTCGCACACGACGATGGTCAACGGTCTCGGTGTACTCGGCTGGGGCGTCGGCGGAATCGAAGCCGAAGCAGCCATGCTCGGCCAGCCCGTGTCGATGCTGATTCCGCGTGTCGTCGGCTTCAAGCTCTCCGGCGAAATTCAGCCGGGCGTCACGGCGACCGACGTCGTTCTGACCGCCACCGAGATGCTGCGCAAGCACGGCGTCGTCGGAAAGTTCGTGGAGTTCTACGGTGAAGGCGTGGCCGAGGTTCCCCTCGCCAACCGCGCCACCCTCGGCAACATGAGCCCCGAATTCGGCTCCACGGCAGCCATTTTCCCGATCGACGAAGAAACGATCAACTACCTGCGCCTCACCGGCCGCAGCGACGAGCAGCTCGCTCTCGTCGAGGCGTACGCCAAAGAGCAGGGCATGTGGCACGACCCGAAGAACGAAGCCGTGTACTCCGAGTACATCGAGCTCGACCTCAACACGGTCGTTCCGTCCATCGCAGGCCCGAAGCGCCCGCAGGACCGAATCCTGTTGTCCGAGTCCAAGGTTGCGTTCCGCAAGGACATCCACAACTACGTCGAGGAGAACCACCCGGCGCACGAGGGTGACAGCAAGCTGGACGAGGCTCTCAACGAGTCGTTCCCGGCCAGCGATCCCGCATCGCTGAGCTTCGCGGAAGACGATGCAGTCGACGTACGGTCGGCGGCATACGGCTCCGAAGGCCGCCCGAGCAAGCCTGTTCGCGTCATCACCGACGAAGCGGGCGAATTCGTTCTCGACCACGGTGCCGTCGTGGTGGCAGGTATCACCTCCTGCACCAACACCTCGAACCCGTCGGTCATGCTGGGCGCAGCACTGCTCGCTCGCAACGCCGTCGAAAAGGGTCTGTCCACCAAGCCGTGGGTCAAGACCAACATGGCACCCGGTTCTCAGGTCGTCACCGACTACTACGAGAAGGCCGGCCTGTGGCCCTACCTCGAGAAGCTCGGCTACTTCCTGGGCGGCTACGGCTGCACCACGTGCATCGGCAACACCGGCCCGCTGCTCGAGCCGATCTCGAAGGCGATCAACGACAACGATCTCTCGGTCACCGCCGTGCTGTCGGGCAACCGCAACTTCGAGGGTCGCATCTCCCCCGACGTCAAGATGAACTACCTGGCCTCGCCGCCGCTGGTCATCGCCTACGGCCTCGCAGGCACGATGGACTTCGACTTCGAGACCGACGCACTCGGCAACGACCACGAAGGCAATCCGGTGTTCCTGAAGGACATCTGGCCGTCGTCGCAGGAAATCGAAGAGACGATCAAGTCCTCGATCAGCCGGGACATGTTCAGCAAGTCCTACGAGACGATCTTCGCCGGCGACAGCCGCTGGCAGAACCTGTCCACCCCCGAGGGCGACACGTTCGAGTGGGATCCCAAGTCGACGTACGTGCGCAAGCCTCCGTACTTCGACGGCATGACGATGGATCCGGCTCCGGTCGAGGACATCAAGGGTGCACGCGTGCTGGCCCTGCTCGGCGATTCGGTCACCACCGACCACATCAGCCCGGCAGGTCCTATCAAGGCGGGCACGCCGGCCGCGCAGTACCTCGATTCCCACGGGGTCGAGCGCAAGGACTACAACTCGCTCGGATCGCGCCGCGGTAACCACGAGGTCATGATTCGCGGAACCTTCGCGAACATCCGCCTCAAGAACCAGCTGCTCGACGACGTCTCGGGTGGCTACACCCGCGACTTCACCCTCGACGGTGGCCCGCAGTCGTTCATCTACGACGCGTCGCAGAACTACCAGAAGGCCGGTATTCCGCTGGTCGTGCTGGGCGGCAAGGAGTACGGATCGGGAAGCTCACGTGACTGGGCGGCCAAGGGCACCTCGCTCCTTGGCGTCAAGGCGGTCATCACCGAGTCGTTCGAGCGCATCCACCGCTCCAACCTCATCGGCATGGGCGTCGTTCCGCTGCAGTTCCCGGCAGGCGAGAGCGCAGCGTCGCTCAAGCTCGACGGAACCGAGACGTTCGATATCATCGGGGTCGAGAAGCTGAACGAGGGCACCACTCCGAAGACGATGGCTGTGACCGCGACCAAGGAAGATGGAACCAAGGTCGAGTTCGACGCAGTGGTCCGTATCGACACCCCCGGTGAAGCGGATTACTACCGCAACGGCGGAATCCTGCAGTACGTCCTGCGCAACATGATCAGAGGCTAGTCACACGGCACTGTAGACAGACGCCACGCACAGCGATGGGCCCGGAACTCGATACGTGTTTCGGGCCCATCGCCGTATCGGTACGGGCGACGCCTTCATCGAAAAGTAGGAGTTTCACACGTGCCCAAGGTCAGCGAAGACCACCTTGCCGCTCGCCGACGCGAAATTCTCGACGGTGCCCGCAAATGCTTCGGCGAGTTCGGCTACGAAGGTGCGACGGTGCGCCGCCTCGAGGAGGCGACGGGTCTTTCGCGCGGCGCTATCTTCCATCACTTCAAGGACAAGGACGGTCTCTTCCTCGCGTTGGCACAGGAGGACGCCGGGCGCATGGCCGAAGTCGCGGCCGCGCAGGGTCTGGTTCAGGTGATGCGCGACATGCTGGCCCAGCCGGAGCAGTTCGAGTGGCTCGGTACACGGCTCGAAATCACCCGACGACTGCGAACCGACGCCGACTTCCGAACCAGTTGGGCCGAGCGTTCGGCAGAGCTCACCGACGCAACCCTGGGCCGACTGGAACGGCAGAAATCCGCGGGAAAACTGCGAGACGACGTGCCGAACGACGTTCTCGCCGACTACCTGGACCTGGTTCTCGACGGACTCGTCGCCAGAATCGCGTCGGGCAACGGCGGGTCGAACCTATCGGCCATTCTCGATCTGGTCGAAGAATCGGTGCGTAAACGCGACCGACCCGAGTCACGCTAGCTGAATCAGTTCCAGGTAGTCCTGCGACCAGTGATCCTCGGTTCCGTCGGGAAGGAGGATCACTCGTTCGGGTGACAACGCCTCGGCGGCACCCGGATCGTGAGTCACCAGAACGACAGCACCCTTGTAACTGCGCAGTGCGTCGAGAACCTGCTCGCGTGAGATCGGATCGAGGTTGTTGGTCGGTTCGTCGAGTAGCAGAACGTTCGCAGCCGAAGACACCAGCCCGGCCAGCGCCAGACGCGTCTTCTCGCCGCCGGACAGCGTTCCTGCGGGCTGTTCGAGCTGGGGTCCGGTGAACATGAAGGCACCGAGTAGCGATCTGAGCTCCTGCTCGCCGGTGTCGGGTGCCGCATGCCGAATGTTCTCCCACACCGACGCCATGTCGTCGAGGGTGTCGTGCTCCTGGGCGAAGTAACCTACGCGCATGCCGTGGCCGGGTTCGATCTCTCCGGTGTCGGCCTTCTCGGTTCCGGCCAGAATGCGCAGCAGTGTCGTCTTACCGGCACCGTTGAGCCCGAGCACCACCACGCGGCTCCCCCGGTCGATCGCCAGATCGACGCCGGCAAAGATCTCCAGCGACCCGTACATCTTGGTCAAGTTCTTCGCCATCAACGGCGTCTTACCGCACGGCGCAGGCTCCGGGAAACGGATGTGGGCGACCTTGTCGGACACCCGCTCCGCGTCGAGGTTCGCCATCAGCTTGTCCGCTCGCTTCGCCATGTTCTGTGCCGCAACGGCTTTGGTTGCCTTGGCACCCATCTTGGCGGCCTGGACGCGCAGCGCACCCGCCTTCTTCTCCGCGTTCGCACGCTCGCGACGACGCCGCTGCTCGTCGGTGGCACGGGCGTCGAGGTACTTCTTCCAGTTCATGTTGTAGATGTCGGCCTCACCGCGCACGGCGTCGAGGAACCACACCCTGTTCACGACATCACCGAGCAGTTCGACATCGTGACTGATCACGATGAGTCCACCCTCGTGGTTCTGCAGGAAACTGCGCAGCCAGGTGATGGAATCGGCGTCGAGGTGGTTGGTGGGCTCGTCGAGCAGCAACGTGGTGTTCGAGCGTCCGCCACTGCCGTCGGACGCGGCGAACAGAATACGAGCGAGCTCGACACGTCGGCGCTGACCACCGGACAGGGTCCGCAGCGGTTGACCGAGGATGCGATCGGCCAAGCCCAAGCTGTTGCAGATGCGGGCCGCTTCGCTCTCGGCTTCGTAGCCGCCGAGGGACGCGAACCGTTCCTCGAGTTCGCCGTACTTGCGGACGGCTTTGTCGAGCAACGCCTCGTCGGCCACCTCCGCCATCAGCGCCTGCTGCTTCTCCATACTGTGCAGCAGGGTGTCGAGGCCGCGGGCCGAAAGCACTCGGTCCTTGGCCAACACGTCGAGGTCGCCCTCTTTGGGATCCTGCGGCAGATACCCGAGGTCGCCCGTGCGCACGACCTCCCCTGCATAGGGCTCGCCCTCGCCGGCCAAAATCCGCAGAGTGGTGGTCTTGCCCGCCCCGTTGCGACCCACCAGACCGATGCGGTCGCCTGCCTGTACACGGAGCGCGGGCCCCTCGGTGGACAGAAGGGTCCGCACACCGGCACGAACTTCCAGGTCGGTGGCGGTGATCACGCGTGAGCTCCTAGAGATTGCCGAACAAGATCGTTGCCCGTCGACCGACGAGCGAACGCAGGTGCGCCGAACGACGGCACAGCAAACCCCCATTTTAGCTCAGCATTCACGTGCCCTCACCCAGGAACGACGGTGACACCGGTAACGTCTGGTCGATGACCGACGCCTCCGAAACAGTCTCCCAACGCAGCGCACCGATTGCCGACCTCACCGGGCGTACCGCACTTGTCACCGGTGGCAGCCGGGGCATCGGTAAGGCAATCGCGGCAGAGCTGCTCTCTCGCGGCGCCAATGTCGCGATCACCGCACGGAAGCGCGAGCCTCTCGTGGCGGCCGCAGCAGAACTGGGTGACTCGGTGCTCGCACTGGACGGTAATGCCGGCGATCCGGAACATCGACGCAGCGCAGTAGCTCAGACCATCGAAACTTTCGGTTCGCTGGACATTCTCGTGAACAACACAGGCATCAACCCTGTCTACGGCTCCTTGATGGATGCCGATCTGACCGGCGTGAGCAAGCTGTTCGATACGAACGTCGTGGGCACCCTCGGCTTCGTCCAGCAGGCATTTCACGCCTGGATGGGTCAGCACGGCGGCGCGATCGTCAACATCGCCAGCGTGGCAGGCATTCGGTCCACCGGCGTGATCGCCGCTTACGGTGCGTCCAAAGCCGCCCTGATCCGGCTCACCGAGGAGCTCGCCTGGCAACTGGGCCCCAAGATTCGTGTCAACGCAGTGGCACCGGGCGTCGTCAAGACCAAATTCGCCGAGGCACTCGTCGCGAACGGTGAAGACGCGGCGGCCGCCGGCTACCCGATGAAGCGTCTGGGAAATCCGGAGGATGTGGCCGCGCTGGTCGCCTTCCTCGTGTCGGACGCGTCGTCCTGGATCACAGGCGAAACCGTGCGGGTGGACGGTGGTCTACTCGCCACCGGCGGAATGTGAACGACTTCTCGGCCGATGTCGCGGTAGTGGGTCTGGGTCCCGCGGGTAGGGCACTTGCTCATCGCTGTTCCGCGGCCGGCCTCGACGTGCTGGCCCTCGATCCACACCCGTCGCGCACCTGGACACCGACGTATTCGGCCTGGGCGGACGAATTGCCCTCGTGGTTGCCCGAGACTGCAGTCGCCTCGACTGCGCAGAAGCCTGCGGTGTGGACCGATCACCATCGGATCATCGACCGAACGTATTGCGTCCTGGACACACCCGCACTGCAAGCGACCCTGTCTCTCGACCGCGCGCGAGTGCTGGCCGGGACGGCCGTCGATGTTACCGGTTCTCGCGTGACCACGTCCGACGGCACCATCGTCGATGCTCGGCACGTCGTCGACGCCCGCGGAACGCTCGTTTCGTACGACCTGGCACAGCAGACGGCATACGGCATCGTCGTCGAAAGGGACCGCGCCGAACCGATCCTCGAAGGATCCGACGCATGGTTCATGGATTGGCGCACCGATAACGGGGCCCGGCCCGGCGAGGCTCCGAGCTTTCTCTACGCCGTAGCTCTCGACGACGATCGAATCCTGCTCGAGGAGACCTGCCTGGTCGGCCGACCTGCGCTCGGCCTGGACGTTCTCCGTACGCGATTGCACCACAGGCTGTGCCAGCGAAATCTGGAACCCACCGGGCACGAGGCTGTCGAGCGAGTGCGATTCTCGGTCGAACCGCCACCGCGTTCGCGTTCGAGCACCGGACGAGGAGGTCCTGTGCTCTTCGGATCCCGGTCCAACCTGATGCACCCCGCCACTGGCTACAGCGTTGCGGCATCGCTGGCTTCCGCGGACCATCTGGTCGAGAGGTTCCGCGGCGGCGGTCGTCCGCGAGGAAACCGTATGGTGCACATCTGGACGGTCCAGAAGCTTCGCAATCTCGGCCTGCGCACGGCGCTGAGTCTGGAACCGGAGATGGTGCCCCAGTTCTTCTCAAGTTTCTTTTCGCTCCCGGTCGAACTGCAGCGTTCCTATCTCTCCGGCCACGACGACGCCCTGGGGACGATGACCGCGATGCTGAAGATGTTTCCGACGCTCCCGTCATCGGCCAGGCTCGCGATCGCGCGCACGATAGTGCGCACTCCGGGCCGCGGCTGAGTTTCTCGCCAACGGTCGACACGCGGGCGCCCGGTCGGGGATCATGGACAGATGCGCAGCATTTGGAAGGGCTCGATCGCCTTCGGACTGGTCAATGTTCCGGTGAAGGTCTACTCGGCCACCGAGCAGCACGACATTCGGTTTCATCAGGTGCACGCGAAGGACGGCGGTCGCATCAAGTACGACCGGATCTGTCAGGAATGCGGCAAGTCGGTGCAGTTCGCCGACATCGACAAGGCGTACGACTCCCCCGACGGCGAACGCGTCATTCTCACCGACGACGACTTCGACAAGCTGCCTGCGGCAGAGAAACACGAAATTCCGGTTCTCGAATTCGTACCCACCGAGCAGATCGATCCGATCCTCTACGACAAGAGCTACTTCCTCGAGCCGGACTCCGCGTCACCGAAGGCGTACGTTCTGCTGCGCGAGACTCTCGAAGAAACCGAGCGCACCGCGCTGGTGCATTTCACTCTGCGGCAGAAAACCCGTCTGGCCGCACTGCGCGTGCGCGACGACGTGCTGGTGATCCAGACTTTGCTGTGGCCGGATGAAGTCCGGGCTGCGGAATTTCCTTCGCTCGAGGACGCGCCGTCCGCGCGTCCGCAGGAAGTGAAGATGGCGACGTCCCTGGTGGAAAGCATGTCCTCGGAATTCGATCCGACCGAGTACACGGACGACTACCAGATCGAGCTGCGCAAGCTGATCGACGAGACGCTCGCCAACGGCGGTGAAAAGGTCATCCATACCGAGACGGAAAAAGACGACGACGGCGAGGATGCCGAGGTGGTCGACCTCGTGGCCGCTTTGCAGCGGAGCGTGGAGGCGGCCGGCAAGAACGCGAAGTCCGGGTCTGCCACATCTGCTCCGGCGAAGAAGGCACCCGCCAAGAAAGCTGCTGCGAAGAAGGCCCCGGCCAAGAAGGCAGCGGCCAAGAAGTCGACCCCCGCCAAGTCCGCAGACTCCAAAGCCGATGAAGCGAAAGGTGCGTGAGGGGGCCGACTCGTCAGTGGGTCAGACGGTGAAGCCGAGGGCCCTGAGCTGCTCGCGACCGTCGTCGGTGATCTTGTCCGGGCCCCACGGCGGCATCCACACCCAGTTGATCTTCAGGTCGGCGGCCAATCCGCTGCGCACGAGCGCGCCGCGGGCCTGATCCTCGATGACGTCGGTCAGCGGGCACGCTGCCGAGGTGAGCGTCATGTCGACCGTGACGATGTCGTCGGCGTCGATCTTGATGTCGTACACCAGCCCGAGGTCGACGACATTGATTCCGAGCTCGGGGTCGACGACGTCGCGCATCGCTTCTTCGAGATCCTCGAGCACCTTGATCTCGTCGGCGGTCAATGCCACCGGCGTGGCTTCGGACGGCGTCGTTTCTGTTGCTTCGGTCATGATTGCTGTCCTCCGGAAAGTGCCGACTGGGCGGTCCCGCCCGTCGTAGCTGTCGAATCTGCGTCCACTACTTGAACAACTGCGTCCTTGAAAGCCATCCAACCCAGCAATGCGCACTTCACGCGAGCCGGATACTTGGCAACACCAGCGAACGCAATGCCGTCGCCGATGACGTCCTCGTCACCCTCGACGGTACCTCTGCTGCCGACCATGTCGCTGAATGCATCGACCGTCTTCAGCGCATCGGCGACGCTCAGGCCGACGACCTGATCGGTGAGAACGGACGTCGCTGCCTGACTGATCGAGCAACCCTGGCCGTCGTACGACACGTCTGCGACGGCGCCGTCCTCTATCTGCACGCGCAGGGTGACCTCGTCGCCGCAGGTGGGGTTGACGTGGTGTACCTCCGCACCGAACGGCTCGCGCAATCCGCGACCGTGTGGGTGCTTGTAGTGATCGAGGATCACTTCCTGATACATCTGTTCCATTCGCATCTAGAGTTCTCCTCCCCCGTCGGCCTGCGTGGTACCGAAGAACGACTGCGCACGGCGAATTGCGTTCGCCAGTACGTGCACTTCTTCGACGGTGTTGTACAACGCAAAAGATGCCCGCGCGGTCGCGGCTACGCCGAAACGGCGATGCAGCGGCCATGCACAGTGATGCCCGACGCGAATGGCGACGCCCTCGTCGTCCAGGATTTGACCGAGGTCATGGGCGTGAATGCCGTCCACCACGAACGAGACCGCAGAACCACGGTCGACGTTCTCGGTGGGGCCGATCACGCGCACTCCGTCGATCTTTGCGAACTCTGCGAGAGTTGCTGCGACCAAAGCCTTTTCGTGCGCGGCAATGACGTCGATACCGATGTTCTCCAGGTACCGCACAGCGGCACCCAGTCCCACGACCTGCGACGTCATGGGCACTCCGGCCTCGAACCGTTGCGGAGGCGGTGCGAAGGTCGTCTTCTCCATGGTGACGGTCTCGATCATCGACCCGCCGGTGATGAACGGCGGCATCGAATCGAGCAGTGCAGCCTTGCCGTACAGCACGCCCACGCCGGAGGGGCCGAGCATCTTGTGCCCGGAGAACGCGGCGTAGTCGACATCGAGCGCGTGGAAATCGACCTTCATGTGCGGCACCGACTGGCATGCGTCGAGCACGACCAGCGCACCGACCGCCCGGGCCCGACGCACCAATTCTGCGACCGGAGCGACAGCACCGGTCACGTTGGATTGGTGCGTGAACGCGAGAACCTTGACGGCCGAGGACAATTCGAGCGAATCGAGGTCGATCCGGCCGTCGTCCGTCACGCCGTACCACCGCAGTGTTGCGCCGGTACGGGCCGCAAGCTCTTGCCAGGGAACGAGATTGGCGTGATGCTCGAGCTCGGTGACGACGATTTCGTCCCCGGGGCCGAGATGGCGATCGAAGCGCTGATCGGCCAAGACGTACGTCACGAGGTTGAGCGACTCGGTCGCGTTCTTCGTGAACACGATCTCGTCGACATACGCACCGACGAACGCGGCGATGGCCGCCCTGGCTCCCTCGTACGCATCGGTGGCCTCCTCGGCCAGCTGATGCGCACCGCGGTGCACTGCGGCGTTACAAGTGGTGAGGAATTCGCGTTCGGCGTCGAGCACCTGCACCGGACGCTGCGAGGTGGCACCGGAGTCCAGGTACACCAACGGCTTTCCGTCACGGACGGTGCGCGAAAGGATGGGGAAATCGCGGCGAACGGCGGCGACATCGAACGATGCCGCGACCGCCACAGCTGCCGGTGCAGCCACGCTCATGCTCCGGTAGTCGCGGCCTGGGTGTAGCCGGCGTAACCGTTGGCCTCGAGCTCGTCGGCCAGCTCGGCACCGCCGGACTTGACGATCTCACCGTTGACGAACACGTGCACGAAATCGGGCTTGATGTAGCGCAGGATGCGGGTGTAGTGCGTGATCAGCAGCACTCCACCGTCTTCGCGCTCCTTGTACTTGTTGACGCCCTCGGACACCACGCGCAGTGCGTCGACGTCGAGACCGGAATCGGTCTCGTCGAGGATGGCGATCTTGGGCTTGAGCAGTCCCAGCTGCAGGATCTCGTGACGCTTCTTCTCGCCACCGGAGAAACCTTCGTTGACGTTGCGCTCGAGGAAGTTGGGCTCGATTTCCAGTTCGCTCATCGCGGTCTTGGCTTCCTTGACCCAGTGCCGCAGCTTCGGGGCCTCGCCGCGCACTGCGGTGGCAGCGGTGCGCAGGAAGTTCGACATCGACACGCCGGGCACCTCCACCGGGTACTGCATCGCCAGGAACAGGCCGGCGCGGGCGCGCTCGTCGACGCTCATCTCGAGCACGTCTTCACCGTCGAGGGTGATGGTGCCGGAGGTGACGGTGTATTTCGGATGGCCTGCAATGGCGTACGACAAGGTGGACTTGCCGGAACCGTTGGGGCCCATGATCGCGTGTGTCTCGCCGGACTTCACGGTCAGATCGACACCCTTGAGGATGTTGATCGGCTCGGCGGACGAATCGGTGTTGGCGACGCTGACGTGCAGGTCGCGGATTTCGAGTGTGGACATCAAAGTTCCTTTGTGCAGTCGAGAAAGGTTCGGGTGGACCTACGCGCCGGCGACGGCGAGTTCGGTCTCGATAGCGGCGTCCAGACGCTCGCGTACGGCGGGGACCGGAATCTTGTCGATGATCTCGTGGAAGAAGCCGCGGACGACGAGTCGACGAGCAACCTCCTCCGAGATGCCACGAGCGCGCAGGTAGAACAGCTGCTCGTCGTCGAAACGGCCGGTGGCGCTGGCGTGGCCTGCTCCGACGATCTCGCCTGTTTCGATCTCGAGGTTCGGTACCGAGTCGGCGCGAGCGCCGTCCGTGAGCACGAGGTTTCGGTTCAGCTCGTACGTCTCGGTGCCCTCGGCCTCGGCTCGAATCAGAACATCTCCGATCCATACCGTGTGCGCGTCGACGGTTCCGGGTCCGGTTTCGCCCTGCAGCGCACCCTTGTACATCACGTTCGACTTGCAGTGCGGTGCCGAATGGTCGACGAGCAGTCGCTGCTCGAGATGCTGGCCGGCATCGGCGAAGTACACACCGAGCAGGTCCGCGTCGCCGCCGGGCGCGCTGTAGCGCACGGTCGGGCTGATGCGGACCAGATCGCCGCCGAGGCTGACGTTGTAGTGCCGCAACACAGAATCGCGACCGAGCAGCGCGTGATGCGCAGCCACGTGCACGGCGTCGGACTGCCAGTCCTGGATCAGGACGACATGCATTTGCGAGCTGTCACCGAGAACGAACTCGATGTTCTCGGCGTACGTTCCGCTTCCGCGCTGATCGATGACGACGGTCGCGCGAGCGAACGTGCCGAGCACTATCTGGACGTGTCCGTACGCAACGCGGTCCGCGCCGGGGCCGTCGATGGTGATCTCGATGGGATCGCTCACCTCGACCTCGTTCGGCACGGTGACGACCGTCGCCTCGGAGAAAGCCGAGAATGCCTGAGCTGCAATACGATCGGCCGGCACTCCGGCCTTGCCGAGGCGCTCGTCATCGCGTCCGACAGTTTCCACGACCACCGAGTCCGACGCCCCGACGGTGACCTTCGCGGCCCCGTCGGCGACGGCGGAACCGTCGTGCAGTCCGCGAAGTCGGCGCAGCGGCGAGAAGCGCCACAGCTCGTCGCGGCCCGACGGAACCTCGAACGCGTTCACGTCGTACGACGTGAACTGAGCGCCCTTGTTCGCGACGAGCTTGGACTTGTCTTCCTTGGCGGAATCGGGGTTCTCGGATGCGACAGCACCCATCACTCCGGTGAGAGGGTTGTTCACTTATCCGACCGACCCTTCCATCTGCAGCTCGATGAGCCGGTTGAGCTCGAGCGCGTATTCCATCGGCAGCTCGCGAGCGATCGGCTCGACGAATCCGCGGACGACCATAGCCATCGCCTCGTCCTCGGTCATGCCGCGGCTCATCAGGTAGAACAGCTGATCGTCGCTGACCTTCGAGACGGTGGCCTCGTGCCCCATCGACACGTCGTCCTCACGGATGTCGACGTACGGGTAGGTGTCGGACCGACTGATCGTGTCGACGAGCAGCGCGTCGCACTTGACGGTCGAGCGGGAGCCGTGCGCGCCTTTGTTGATCTGGATCAATCCGCGGTAGGACGTCCGTCCACCGCCACGGGCGACGGACTTGCTGACGATGTTCGACGACGTGTGCGGCGCGAGGTGCAGCATCTTCGAGCCGGTGTCCTGGTGCTGGTCCGGGCCGGCGAACGCGACCGAGAGAACCTCGCCCTTCGCGTATTCGCCGGTCATCCATACAGCCGGGTACTTCATCGTGACCTTGGAGCCGATGTTGCCGTCGACCCACTCCATCGTTGCGCCTGCTTCTGCCTTGGCGCGCTTGGTGACCAGGTTGTAGACGTTGTTCGACCAGTTCTGAATGGTCGTGTAGCGGCAACGACCACCCTTCTTGACGATGATCTCGACGACGGCGGAGTGCAGCGAATCCGACTTGTAGATCGGCGCGGTGCAGCCCTCGACGTAGTGCACGTAGGCACCCTCGTCGACGATGATCAGCGTGCGCTCGAACTGACCCATGTTCTCGGTGTTGATCCGGAAGTAGGCCTGCAGCGGGATGTCCACGTGGACGCCCGGCGGGATGTAGATGAACGATCCACCGGACCACACCGCGGTGTTCAGCGCGGAGAACTTGTTGTCGCCCGCGGGAATGACGGTGCCGAAGTACTCGCGGAACAGCTCGGGCTGCTCCTTCAGCGCGGTGTCGGTGTCGAGGAACAACACGCCCTGCGCTTCGAGGTCCTCACGGATCGAGTGGTAGACGACCTCGGACTCGTACTGGGCAGCGACACCGGAGACCAGGCGCTGCTTCTCGGCTTCGGGGATGCCGAGCTTGTCGTACGTGTTCTTGATGTCCTCGGGCAGGTCTTCCCACGTCGCAGCCTGCTTCTCACTGGAGCGCACGAAGTACTTGATGTTGTCGAAGTCGATGCCATCGAGGTCGGATCCCCAATTGGGCATCGGCTTGCGCTCGAACGTCTTGAGAGCCTTGAGGCGCGCCTCGAGCATCCATTCGGGCTCGCTCTTCTTCTGCGAGATGTCCCGAACAACGGCCTCGGAGAGACCTCTCTTGGCGCTTTCACCGGCTACGTCCGAGTCGGCCCAGCCGTATCCGTACGTGCCGAGCGAGGCGATGGTCTCGTCCTGAGTCAGCGGCGCGGTGGGTGTCACCTGGTCTGGTGTGACGGTCATGCGAGCTCCTTCCGGAGGCGTGGGCGTTCTCCGACACGGGGCTGCGCGTCGGGAGTCTTCTTGTCGGAACTATCGGTATTCGAGTACCGCGTCGGTGACAGCGGTACGTGCGTCGTGCACGCGCAATTGCCGTTGGCGATGGTTGCCAAACGCTGCACGTGTGTGCCGAGGATCTCGGCGAACGCGGTCTGTTCCGCTTCGCACAGCTCTGGAAACTCCGAGGCGACGTGCGATACCGGGCAGTGGTGCTGGCAGATCTGGACGCCGTTACCCACCTGACGCGTGGTCGCGGAGAAACCGGCCGCACTGAAGGCGTCGGCGATTCGCTCCGCCGCATCCTCCACGGAGTGTGCGTCGGACCCCGACGCCGGTTCGACGTCGGCCACGATCGTGTTCACGCGTTGCCGGGCGAACGTTTCGATGGCCGCGTCCCCGCCGATCTTGCGAAGTTGCCGCATGGCGGCACCGGCGAGATCGTCGTAGGTGTGGCCGAGGCGGTTACGTCCGGCGGCCGTCAGCTGAAAGTACTTGGCCGGTCGACCGCGGCCACGCTGACGCGCCCCTGCCGGGGTGGTGATGCGAGCCTCGCCTGCATCGATGAGCGCATCGAGATGACGTCGAACCCCTGCCGCGCTCAATCCCAGCCGCGTGCCGATGTCCGAGGCCGTGATGGGGCCCTCTTCCAGCAGTAGAGTGACCACCGCACCCCTGGTCTGTCCTTCGGGGAGCGAGGGCTGTCGAACCGACGGCGCGCCTGCGCCGGCGGTCGAGGAATCGACACTCCCCGGACGCGCGAACGTGCTTTCGGTTGTTTTCACAACACCAGTGTGACGGAATTGTTTTGCCTGGTCCACCAAGGGCACCCTATGACGGTCGCGATGTTCGTCCCATCTCGGTCGGGAGGACGGTGCGGGCGTCGGACAGTGGCACAGCTACGCTCGCATCGTGTCATCGACCGACAGTGAGCAGAGTTCCGACCGCTCACGTTTCACGGGCAGAGGCCGCCGGCCGACCGACACCGACGACTCCGGATCAGCGCTCGGACAGGTTCTTCACCGATACGCCGTCGCCCCCGCACGACGAGTCTTCGGACTCGAACCCACTCCGCCGGGTGGCGTGGTGGCCACCTTGCACGGAGACGAGCCGGAAGCGCCCGGGCTGAATCCGGAGGAGACGGTTCAGCTCCGCAACATTCGTCGGTTCGGTGCGGCGGGCGCGCTGCTGATGACGATCGGTGCCCTCGGTGCCGGAGCGCAACCGGTGCTGCAGAATCCCGTTGCCGGAGTTCGATTCCTGAGCCTGCCGTCCCGCATGGCCAGCTCCGCGCTGACGGTGACCATGACCGGCACCGTCATCGTGGTGATCGCCTGGTTGCTACTGGGCAGGTTCGCCCTGGGTCGAACGCGATCCGGAAACATCCCACGGCGACTCACCAGATCGCAGATGGACCGCACGCTGCTGCTGTGGATTCTGCCGCTGTGTGTTGCGCCACCCATGTTCTCGCGTGACGTGTACTCGTATCTGGCGCAGAGCGAGATCACCGCGCGCGGACTCGACCCCTACGAAGTCGGCCCCCAAACGGCGCTCGGTGCGGACAACGTGCTGACCCGAACCGTTCCCAACATCTGGCGTGAAACTCCGGCACCCTATGGTCCGCTGTTTCTGTGGATGGGCCGCGGGATCACCTACCTGACCGGCGAGAACATTGTTGCCGGCATCTTTCTGCATCGCCTTCTCGCGCTGGCGGGAGTCGCGCTGATCGTCTGGGCTCTACCGCGTCTGGCCCGACGCTGCGGGGTTGCCTCGGTCAGTGCGCTCTGGCTCGGTGCCGCGAACCCGCTGTTGCTGTTCCATCTCGTGGCCGGAATTCACAACGAGGCCCTGATGATCGGGCTCATGCTCGCGGGTACCGAGCTTGCACTGCGGGGTATCGAACGCTCGGGAGCGATGCTGAGGACCGACGTCGCATTCCTGGTGGGCGGAGCGGCATTGATCGCGCTGTCGTCGACGATCAAGATCCCGTCTCTGATCGCGCTCGGATTCGTCGGAATGGCGCTGTCGAGGCGATGGGGCGGGACCCTCCGCTCCGTGGTGTACGTCGCAGTCCTTCTCGGCACGATTGCCGTCGTGGTCCAAGTCGCGGTCAGTCTCGGTAGCGGACTCGGATTCGGGTGGATCAACACTCTGGGCACGGCCGGCGTCGTGCGCAGCTGGATGTCGATCCCGACCATCCTGGGCTTGGGCACCGGATTCGTGGGAGTTCTGCTCGGCCTCGGCGACCACACCACCGCCGTGCTGGGTCTCACTCGTCCGATCGCGGCCGTAGTGGCCGCCGTCATCGTCGTCCGCATGCTGGTCGCGGTTCTGCGTGGGCGCCTGCATCCGGTCGGAGCACTCGGCGTTGCGCTGGGCGCGGTCGTACTGCTTTTTCCGGTGGTTCAACCCTGGTACTTGCTGTGGGCGGTCATTCCGCTGGCAGCGTGGGCCACGACGCCGTCGTTCCGGCGGCCCGCGATCGCTTTCTCGTCTCTGGTCAGCGTCATCCTGATGCCCAACGGCAGTGAATACCTGCCCTTTCAGATCGTGCAGGCCGCGGTGATGACGATCCTGACCATCGCAGTGTTGTATTTGCTGACACGAAACCGTATGCCGTGGCCCACACGCACCGGACCGCCGGCACGCGACCGGAGTGCCGACGAATACGCTGAACCCTCGTGATCCCCGGTACGTCCACAGCGGCGCAACGTGTCGTACAGCTGAACGACGTGCGCAAGTCGTACGACGGCGTCACCGCGGTGGACGGCCTCAGCCTCGATATCGGCCCCGGCGAGGTCCTGGCGCTCCTCGGCCCGAACGGTGCAGGCAAGACCACCACCGTCGAGATGTGCGAAGGCTTCGTCGTCCCCGACAGCGGGTCGGTCCGCGTCCTCGGACTCGACCCCATCGCAGAGTCGGCGCAGCTGCGGCCGCGCATCGGCGTCATGCTCCAGGGCGGCGGCGCGTACCCCGGTTCCAAAGCCGGTGAGATGCTCGAGCTCGTTGCGTCGTACTCGGCCGATCCGCACGATCCGGCTTGGCTGCTCGACTGCCTCGGTCTGACCTCGGCTGTGCGCACCCCGTATCGACGCCTCTCCGGCGGACAGCAGCAGCGCCTCGCGCTGGCATGCGCCATCGTCGGACGTCCAGAACTGGTGTTTCTCGACGAACCGACTGCCGGTCTCGACGCACAAGCCCGACTGCTGGTCTGGGAGCTGATCGATGCACTGCGGCGAGACGGTGTGGGCGTGCTGCTCACGACGCATCTCATGGACGAGGCCGAGCAGCTGGCGGATCGGTTGACGATCATCGACAACGGCCGGGTGGTGGCGTCGGGTTCGCCTTCGGAACTGACCAAACAGGGTGCCGAGGGCCAACTGCGCTTCACCGCTCCCCCTGGACTCGAACTCTCGATGCTCGACGCGGCGCTCCCCCCGGGGTACGTACCGTCGGAACCGACGCCCGGGTCGTACGTGGTGTCGGGTGTCATCGAGCCGCAGATATTGGTGATCGTCACGTCCTGGTGTGCGCAGCAGGACGTACTGGCCACCGAGTTGCAGGTCGATCAGCGCCGTCTCGAGGACGTATTCCTCGAACTGACCGGTAGAGAATTGAGGAAGTGACGGTGCGCAGAGAAGCCCGGCTCGCCGACAACCGATTCGAGACAGGTCTGTTCGCGCCTCGTCCGCAACCGGCCTCGGCGTCGCGAATGCTGTTGGCGCAGACCCGCCTCGAACTGAAGTTGCTGCTACGCAACGGCGAACAGTTGCTGCTGACGATGTTCATCCCGATCACGTTGCTCGTCGGTCTCACTCTGCTGCCGTTCGGTGCGCTGGGCGACGACCGAGTTGGGCGAGTGGTGCCTGCGGTGATGATGGTGGCCATCATGTCGACGGCGTTCACCGGTCAAGCCATTGCGGTCGGTTTCGACCGTCGCTACGGCGCGCTCAAGCGACTCGGTGCAACACCGCTTCCGCGCTGGGGAATCATCGGCGGCAAATCCGCGGCCGTAGTGATCGTCGTGATCTTGCAGTCGATTCTGCTCGGCTCCATCGGCGTCGCTCTCGGTTGGCGTCCGACCGCCACGGGCCTGTTGCTCGGAGCCGTGATCATCGCTCTCGGTACCGTCACCTTCGCCTCCATGGGATTGCTGCTCGGCGGCACGTTGCGGGCGGAGATCGTATTGGCGCTGGCGAACATCGCCTGGTTCGTGATGCTCGGTATCGGCAGCGCGGTCTTCGTCGACGATCAGATTCCCCAGGGCGTGCAGAACGTGGCACGCATCGTTCCGTCCGGGGCACTGGGTGAAGCCCTGAGCCGAGGCGTCGCGTCGTCCTTCGACGTGTTCGGCGTGGTCGTGCTGCTGGTGTGGGCCGCAGTGTGCAGCACACTTGCGGTCCGCACATTCAAGTTCACCTGACGCAGGCCGACTACCCAACGACGCTGTGTAGTTGTTCGGCGTTTACCATCGTGGTGTGCTGTACAGAGCGTTCTTGCGCGTCGTCGATCTCTTCCCTCTGCCGTCGCTTCGGGTGCAGCGAATTCTGGCGTTCGTCGCGATCGTCACCCAAGGCGGCATCGCCGTCACCGGCGCAGTCGTGCGAGTGACCGGGTCCGGGCTGGGGTGCCCCACCTGGCCGCAGTGTTTTCCCGGCAGCTTCACTCCGGTCGGAGTGTCCGAGGTCCCGGTGCTGCACCAGGCCGTCGAGTTCGGCAATCGACTCCTCACCTTCGTGGTGGTGCTCGCGGCCGCCGCCGTAGTCATTGCGGTCACCCGCGCACGTCGTCGCCGCGAGGTGCTCTTCTTCGCGTGGCTGATGCCACTCGGCACCGTTGTGCAGGCAGTGATCGGTGGATTCACCGTGTTGACCGGACTGCTGTGGTGGACGGTCGCAGTTCACCTCATCGTCTCGATGGCCATGGTCTGGTTGGCCACGCTGCTGTACGCCAAGGTGGGCGAACGCGATGCGGCATCCGAATCGACCCCCACCGTCCCCGCTGCGCTGCGCGCTCTCGTCGGACTGTCCGGAGTTGCTCTGACCGGTGTGCTGATCGCGGGCACGATGGTGACCGGGGCCGGTCCGCACGCAGGCGACAAGAGCATCCAGGAACCCGTGCCGCGTCTCGGAATCGAGATCGTGACCCTCGTCCACGCGCATTCCCAGTTTCTGGTCGGCTACCTGGCCTTGTTGGTCGGGCTGGGCTTCGCGCTGTACGCGGTGCATGCGCCGAATTCGGTCAAGCGTCGGTTGCACGTTCTGATCGTGCTGGTACTCGCGCAGTCTCTGATCGGACTGGTTCAGTACTTCACCGGTGTTCCTGCAGTTCTCGTTGCCTTCCACGTTGCCGGAGCAGGCGCGTGCACTGCTGCAACTGCTGCGCTCTGGGCCGCCTGCCGCACCCGCGGCCCGGTCGAGACCGCGCGCGTCACTTCGAACGAGGTGAAGGGGCAGCCGACCTCCCCCTCAGATGGCCGACTGCCCCTCCACTGACTTCGACGCATCGGGTTCCGAAACGGTTCCCGCCAGATCGAACAAATTTGGCGAAGGTCTTTCGCTCAGACGATTGCCTGGTTGCGGGCCTTGGGGAACTTCTTCTGACGTGCGACCCAACCGGCCATCTTCTCGTAGTGGCCCGGTGCCGGGTTGACCGAACTGACCAGCTCGCGGTCCCATTCGGCCTCGGTCAGTTCGTCGAACTCGTCGACAACCGCTTTGGCAATGGCCTGAGTAGCAACCACCTGATCACCGAGCACCCCGTCGGCACCGACCATGGTGAGCCGCGTGCCGGCTCGACCGATGGGCTGGATAACGACCTGTGCAGCGTTTCCGTGATCTGCAAGAAAACCTTTCACTGCCGCCAGCGTTCCCTTGGGAACATCGTCGGACGTGTTCTTCTCGATGCCTGCGCTGTCGATTTCGGTAGCCATGCAGACACGATACCGAGGTGGTACACGCTACCTGCATCGACCCATCGAGTCGTTACTGATCAGTAACTTGACTGGGTCACCCGTGACGACCGCATCCGCGTGCCGTGCCACCGGCACCCCGTGTAGAACAGAGTTCATGCGTGCCATTCGAGTAGACAACACCGGCGGTCCCGAGGTTCTGAAGGTCGTCGATGTGCCGATACCGACACCTGGGCCTACTCAGCTCCTGGTTCGTACCGACGCCATCGGTATCAATTACATCGATACCTATTTCCGCCGTGGCCTGTACCCACGCGCGCTGCCGTACGTTCCCGGCGACGAAGGGTCGGGGCTGATCGATCAGGTCGGCTCGGACGTCACCGGTTTCGCTACGGGAGACCGCGTCGCGTGGGCTGCGGCACCGGGTAGCTACGCCGAGTACGTGCTGGTCGACGCCTCCTCGGCCATCGCCGTTCCGGACGGCGTTGCGTCGGATCAGGCCGCGTCGGCGCTCCTACAGGGTATGACGGCGCACTATCTGATCGAATCCACTTACCCCGCCCAGCGGGGTGACACCGTGCTCGTCCACGCCGGAGCAGGCGGCGTGGGATTGCTCTTGACACAACTCGCAGTGGCCAAAGGTGTGAACGTGATCACGACGGTGTCCACGGACGCGAAGGCCGAACTCTCGAAACGGACCGGTGCAGCACACGTGCTCAGGTACGACGAGGACATCGCCGCACGCGTTCGCGACATCACCGACGACGAAGGCGTGCACGCGGTGTACGACGGCGTCGGGAAGGACACATTCGAAGCCAGCATGGCGTCGCTCCGGATCAGGGGCACTCTGGCCCTGTTCGGTGCCGCCAGCGGTCCGGTACCGCCTCTGGATCCGCAGCGTCTCAACGGAGCGGGTTCGCTGTTCCTGACCCGGCCCACGCTCGCGCATCACATCCGGGACCGAGCCGAACTGGAGTGGCGGGCCGGTGACGTATTCGAAGCGATGGCGAGTGGAGCGCTCACGATCCAGGTGGGTGCGCACTACGCACTCGACGATGCGGCGCAGGCCCACATCGATCTCGAGTCGCGCAAGACGACCGGGTCCATCGTCCTGATTCCCTGATCAGGCTCGCGGCGGGCGCTCGCTCAGGAGAAGATCTGAGCGAGCGTCTGCCAGCCGAGTACGGAGTCCACAGCAAGGCCGCAGAACACCAGGGCCAGGTATTCGTTGGAAAGAATGAACAGCTTCAGCGGTTTTACCGGGGTTCCGGCTCGAACTCCCGCGTACAGGCGGTGCGCCACCACGAGGAACCATGCTCCCGAGGCCACGGCGACTACGGCGTAGATGACGCCCGAACCCGGTGCCAGCGCGAGAGTGGCCGCGACGGTCGCCCATGCGTAGAGCACGATGTGCTTGGTGACTTTGGTTTCGGAGGCAACTGCGGGCAGCATCGGCACGTTCGCGGCTTGGTAATCCTCCTTGTAGCGCAACATCAGCGCCCAGGTGTGCGGCGGTGTCCACAGAAAGATGACCAGGAACATCACCAGTGCCTGCCAGCCGATTGTGCCGGTCACTGCGGACCAACCGATCATCACCGGCATGCAACCGGCCGCGCCACCCCACACCACGTTCTGCGATGTGCGCCGCTTGAGGATCAGGGTGTAAACGAAGATGTAGAAGCAGATCGTGACGACCGCGAGCACGCCACTGAGCAGATTCGTCGTGGCCCACAACCAGAAGAACGAGAACACGCCCAGGACGAGCCCGAAGACCAGAGCATGCGACACCGGCATGGCACCACGGGCGAGCGGGCGCTTCTCGGTGCGCTTCATCACCTTGTCGATGTCGGCGTCGACCACCATGTTCAAGGTGTTTGCACTGGCCGCGGCCAGCATGCCACCGAAAAGCGTGGTCAGAATCAGCCACGGATCGACGTGACCGCGGTCGGCCAGCAGCATCGCGGGGATGGTGGTCACGAGGAGGAGCTCGATGACGCGTGGCTTCGTCAGTGCCACGTATGCAAGGAGGAGAGCGAGCGCTCGACGCGGGGCGGACGTCACCGGTGCGACCTCTGCGGGCTCACCCTGATCGTCGGCTCCGAATCCGGGGCCGCCTGCGAATCCGTGTCCGCCCGGCTGCTGCCCAATTCGCACTGCGTCTCCTCGCACGACTGTCATTCTCTGGCGCTCGGCCACTTGCTCACGCGCCACCGGCACGCGGGTTCACTTTGCAGACGACCATGGACGCCAGCGCGCACGTTCGATCGCCGCGATCCTGAAATCTTCCACTGGAACCGACGTACGTGCGCCTACTACACACGATGGTAGACGGCAGGGTTTGCACCTCCAATTCGCAGGGCACCCAAAGTGGGGAAATACGTCGTCTGCGAGTAACCCGCGTGCAATCGGCCGGGGGAAGGCACGACAGTAGGGTCGGACAGAACTAGGCTGGTGGAGGACGTCCTTCGGCACCGACCGTGTGCGCGCTCAACGCAGGCGCACGACAGTCGCGGCCGAGCGACGAACTCCACAGAGCCACAACTCGAACGAATGTCAGGAGATTTCTGCTCGTGTCGATCACAGACGATATTGACGTCCTCACCACGGCGCACCACCCGAGCGACTGGACGGACCTGGACACCCGAGCGGTCGACACCGTTCGTGTTCTGGCAGCGGACGCAGTGCAGAAGGTCGGCAACGGCCACCCCGGAACCGCGATGAGCCTGGCTCCCCTCGCCTACACCCTCTTTCAGCGCACCATGCGTCACGATCCCACCGATTCCCACTGGATCGGGCGCGACCGGTTCGTGCTCTCGTGCGGACATTCGAGCCTGACCCTCTACCTACAGCTGTACATGGGCGGCTTCGGACTCGAGCTCGCCGACATCGAGGCGCTGCGTACCTACAAGTCGAAGACTCCCGGACACCCGGAGTTCCGTCACACCGACGGCGTCGAGATCACCACCGGCCCGCTCGGTCAGGGACTTGCCTCCGCCGTCGGCATGGCGATGGCTGCTCGCCGCGAACGCGGTCTGTTCGATCCCGAACCCGCACTCGGGGAGAGCCCGTTCGATCACTTCATCTACGTGATCGCCTCCGACGGTGACATCGAGGAAGGGGTCACGTCCGAGGCTTCGTCCCTCGCCGGCACTCAGCAACTCGGCAATCTGATCCTGTTCTACGACGACAACAAGATCTCGATCGAGCACTCGACCGACATCGCTCTGTCCGAGAACACCGCTGCCCGTTACGAGGCCTACGGCTGGCACGTGCAGGTCGTCGAGGGCGGCGAGAACGTCACCGCGATCGAAGAGGCCATCGAGGCGGCCAAGGCCGTCACCGACAAGCCGTCGATCATCGTGCTGCGCACCATCATCGGCTTCCCGGCCCCTACCATGATGAACACCGGTGCCGTCCACGGTGCGGCGCTCGGCGACGAAGAGATCGTCAAGGTCAAGCAGGCTCTCGATTTCGATCCCGCCAAGACCTTCGAGGTCACCGACGAGGTGATCGGTCACACCCGCAAACTGCAGGAACGTGGCCGCACGGCCCACGCCGAGTGGACCACCCAGTTCGACGCCTGGGCCGCACGCGAGCCCGAGCGCAAGAAGCTGCTCGATCGCCTCACCCAGGGCACGCTGCCCGAGAACTGGACCGACGTTCTCCCCACCTGGGAGCCCGGCAGCAAGGCCGTCGCCACGCGTGCGGCGTCGGGTGAGGTCCTCAACGCGGTCGGCCCGGTTCTGCCCGAGCTGTGGGGCGGCTCCGCCGACCTCGCCGGCAGCAACAACACGACAATGAAGGGTGCCAAGTCCTTCGGCCCCACGTCGATCTCCACCGACGACTGGGACGCCGAGCCGTACGGTCGCACGCTGCACTTCGGTATTCGTGAGCACGCGATGGGCGCCATCCTGTCGGGCATCGTCATGCACGGTCCGACCCGTGCGTACGGCGGCACGTTCATGCAGTTCAGCGACTACATGCGGCCGGCCGTCCGGCTCGCGTCGCTGATGGACATCGATCCCATCTACGTGTGGACCCACGACTCCATCGGACTCGGCGAGGACGGTCCGACGCATCAGCCGGTCGAACACCTCGCGGCGCTGCGGGCAATCCCCAACCTTTCGGTCGTGCGTCCGGGTGACGCCAACGAAACCGCATTCGCATGGCAGGCGGTGCTCGCCAAGTCCAGCAGCAGCGGCCCCGTCGGGCTCGCACTGACGCGTCAGGGCATCCCGATCCTCGACGGCACCAGCTTCGAGGGTGTCTCGAAGGGTGGATACATCCTCGTCGAGTCTTCCAAGGCAACGCCGGACGTCGTGCTGATCGGTACCGGCTCGGAACTGCAGTACGCCGTCGAAGCGCAGAAGCAGCTCGAGGCCCAGGGCATTGCCGCCCGAGTGGTGTCGATGCCCTGCGTCGAGTGGTTCGAGAGCCAGGATCAGAACTACCGCGACCAGGTCATCCCGCCGACCGTCAAGGCGCGCGTGTCGATCGAAGCCGGCATCGCCATGCCGTGGTGGAAGATCGTCGGCGGCTTCGGCGAAATCATCTCGCTCGAGCACTACGGCGAATCTGCGGATGCTGCAACACTTTTCCGTGAGTTCGGCTTCACCGCCGAGGCCGTCTCCGCAGCCGCTCAGCGCTCCATCACCAAAGTGAAGGGATAGTCCATGACCCAGAACAAGAATCTCGCAGAGCTCTCCGCAGCCGGCATCTCGGTGTGGCTGGACGACCTGTCTCGTGACCGCATCCGTTCGGGCAACCTGAAGGACCTCATCGACACCAAGAGCGTCGTGGGGGTGACGACCAACCCGTCGATTTTCCAGGCCGCCTTGAGCAAGGGCGACGCCTACGACGAGCAGGTCACCAAGCTGGCCGGCGAAGGTGCCGACGTCGAGACCACGATTCGCACCGTCACGACGGACGACGTCCGCGAAGCGTGCGACATCCTGATGCCCCAGTACGAGGCCAGTTCAGGCGTTGACGGCCGCGTGTCCATCGAGGTCGATCCCCGCATGGCACACGACGCGGACAAGACGTACGAGCAGGCCGTCGAGCTGTGGAAGATCGTCGATCGACCGAATCTGCTGATCAAGATTCCGGCGACCGAAGAAGGCATTCCCGCCATCGCCAAGGTCGTCGGCGAGGGTATCAGCGTCAACGTGACGCTGATCTTCTCCGTCGAACGCTACGAACTGGTGATGAACGCCTACCTCGAAGGTCTGGAGAAAGCGCGAGCAGCCGGTCACGATCTCGACAAGATCCACTCGGTGGCGTCGTTCTTCGTCTCCCGCGTGGACAGCGAGATCGATTCCAGGCTCGACGCGATCGGCACGCCGGATGCAGAAGGGCTCAAGGGCAAAGCCGCGCTGGCCAACGCTCGTCTCGCCTACGTGGCGTACCAGCAGGTCTTCGAGGTCGCTCCTCGCTTCCGCGAGCTCGTCGGCAGCGGCGCGCGTCCGCAGCGTCCGCTGTGGGCCTCGACCGGCGTGAAGTCCGACGCGTACCCGGACACCATGTACGTCACCGAGCTCGTGTCGCCGAACACGGTGAACACGATGCCGGAGAAGACCATGGACGCGGTGGCCGATCACGGTGAGATCGTCGGCGATACCGTCTCGGGCAAGGGACCGGAATCGCAGGAGATTTTCGATCGCATCTCGGCACTCGGGATCGACATCACCGATGTCTTCTTGACGTTGGAAAACGAGGGCGTGCAGAAGTTCGAGTCGGCCTGGAACGAATTGCTCGAGGCCACCGGCGAGCAACTTCGCCAAGCAGGTCAGAAGAGCTGACCGACTGTGCCCACCGCAGAAACCGAACCTCTCCATTCAGCGGACTGGCTCAACCCACTCCGCGACGCACGAGACAAGCGGCTCCCCCGCATTGCGGGCCCGTGCAGCATGGTCATCTTCGGAGTGACCGGTGATCTCGCGCGCAAGAAGCTCATGCCTGCGGTGTACGACCTGGCGAACCGGGGGTTACTCCCCCCCGGTTTCGCCTTGGTCGGATTTGCCCGGCGGGAATGGCAGAACCAGGACTTCGCGAAGATCGTGCACGATTCCGTTCGCGATCACGCGCGCACTCCGTTCAGCGAGGAGGTGTGGAACACCCTCGCCGAGGGATTCCGGTTCGTTCAGGGCACGTTCGACGACGACGCAGCGTTCGACGAGCTGTCGCGAACACTGACCGAACTGGACGAAACTCGTGGCACCGGCGGCAATCACGCCTTCTATCTGTCCATCCCACCGAGCGCATTCCCCGTCGTTCTCGAGCAGCTGTCGCGGTCCGGCCTGGCTCAGAGCAAGGACGGCAACTGGCGTCGTGTGGTGATCGAGAAGCCGTTCGGCCACGACCTGGAGAGCGCAAAAGAGCTCAACGCGGTCGTGAACCGCGTGTTCCCCGAGGACACCGTGTTCCGCATCGATCACTACCTGGGCAAGGAGACGGTGCAGAACATTCTGGCGCTGCGCTTTGCGAACCAGTTGTTCGATCCGATCTGGAATGCGCACTACGTCGACCACGTTCAGATCACGATGGCCGAGGACATCGGATTGGGCGGTCGCGCAGGGTATTACGACGGCATCGGTGCCGCCCGTGACGTCATTCAGAATCACCTTCTGCAACTGCTCGCCATCACGGCGATGGAAGAGCCGGTCAGCTTCAACCCCAAGGAGTTGCAGTCGGAGAAGATCAAGGTGCTCTCGGCTACCAAGCTCGCCGAGCCCCTCGATCGCACGTCGGCTCGCGGTCAGTACTCCGCAGGCTGGCAGGGCAGCCAGAAAGTGAAGGGGCTCAAGGAGGAAGAGGGATTCGACTCCGAGTCCAACACCGAGACCTACGCCGCCATCACTCTCGAGGTGGATACGAGACGGTGGGGCGGAGTGCCGTTCTACCTTCGCACCGGCAAGGCGCTCGGTCGCCGAGTCACCGAGATCGCCATGGTGTTCAAACGCGCGCCGCACCTGCCGTTCGACGCCACGATGACCGAAGAACTCGGTCAGAATGCGTTGGTCATCCGAGTCCAGCCCGACGAGGGCGTGACGATGCGCTTCGGCTCGAAGGTTCCCGGATCCAGCATGCAGGTGCGGGACGTTTCCATGGACTTCAGTTACGGCCAGGCGTTCACCGAATCCTCGCCCGAGGCATACGAGCGTCTCATTCTCGATGTGTTGCTCGGTGAGCCCTCGCTGTTCCCGGTCAACGCCGAGGTCGAACTGTCCTGGAAGATTCTCGACCCGATTCTGGACTTCTGGGCGTCGGGTGGCACCGCGGAACCGTACGAAGCCGGTACCTGGGGTCCCTCCTCGGGTGACGAGATGATGCAGCGCACCGGACGCGAATGGAGAAGGCCGTGATTGTCGACATTCCCGCCACCACGACGGCCGAGGTCGGCAAGAAGTTGGTGGAGGTTCGCGAGGCAGGCGGCGCAGTCACCATCGGACGCGTGCTGACCTTGATAGTCGCCAGCCGCGACCCGGCCAAGGCCGAGCGGGCGATCGACGCAGCGAACGAGGCGAGCCGCGAGCACCCGTGCCGCGTCATCGTGCTCATCCACGGCGACCGATCGGCCGAGTCCAGCCTCGACGCACAGATCCGCGTCGGAGGTGACGCGGGTGCATCGGAGGTCGTAGTACTGCGGCTCAATGGTGAACTGGCCGATCACGAGCACAGTGTGGTGATCCCGTTCCTGCTGCCCGACACTCCGATCGTGGCATGGTGGCCGGACGAAGCACCGGCTGTTCCCGCTAAGGACCCGTTGGGACGCTTGGCGATTCGACGTATCACCGATGCCACGAATTCGCCCGACACGACGGCTGCGATCAAGGGACGGCTGAGCAGCTACACCGAGGGCGACACCGATCTCTCATGGAGTCGCATCACGTACTGGCGCGGCCTGTTGGCCACGGCCCTGGACCAGGCTCCGTTCGAGGCCGTCGTCTCGGCAACGGTCTCGGGACTGGCGGAGGAGCCTGCACTCGACATCTTGGCCGGTTGGCTTGCCGCGAAACTCGACGTTCCGGTGTATCGCCGAGCGGGTGAGCTGAAGGTGGAACTGATGAGAGAGACCAGCATCATTTCGCTGACGCGCCCGCAAACCGGTAAGACCGCAACGTTGCGGCGCACCGGTCAGCCCGACGCCGAAGTTGCACTGGCCCGGCGCAACACTCGAGAGTGCCTGGCCGAGGAACTGCGCAGACTCGACACGGACGAGATCTACGAACTTGCCCTGCACGGATTGTCGAAAGTGAGCTATGAGTAAAACGTCGATCCTTCAGTACCTGGACGCGCAGGCCTTGGTCGATGCTGCACGATCTCGATTCGTCGAGGTCGTCACGGCCGCGCAGGCCGACCGGGGCTCGGCTTCGGTGGTGCTCACCGGCGGTGGCACGGGAATTGCGTTGTTGGAGGCGCTGCGCCACGATTCCGGATCGATCGACTGGGGCAAGGTCGACATCTTCTTCGGCGATGAGCGATTCCTGCCGTCGGGTGATCCTGAACGCAACGAGGTGCAGGCCGCCGAGGCTCTGCTCGACCACGTCGACGTTCACCCGGATCGAGTGTTCCGGATGGCTGCGTCCGACGGACCACACGGAAGCGATCCCGAGGTAGCGGCAGCGACGTACGCGCAGATCCTCCATTCGCGTTCCGAGGGAGAGCCGACACCTGCATTCGACATCCACCTGCTCGGTATGGGAGGCGAGGGTCATATCAATTCGTTGTTC
The DNA here is from genome assembly GCF_059489205.1 of Rhodococcoides sp. S146-33. Lineage (NCBI taxonomy): Bacteria > Bacillati > Actinomycetota > Actinomycetes > Mycobacteriales > Nocardiaceae > Rhodococcoides > Rhodococcoides sp. S146-33. Next base: position 1,274,761 of record NZ_JCAJWY010000002.1, on the reverse strand, counting down.
CCGCATACCGATGCCGTGCGTGAACAGCATCGCTACGTTGTCGCGGTCGAGGACTCCCCCAAGCCTCCGCCCGTACGAATCACACTGACGCTGCCTGCAGTTCGCCGCGCACAGCACGTATGGCTGCTCGTATCGGGAGCGAACAAGGCCGATGCTGTCGCAGCCGCGGTAGGCGGGGCAGATCCGGATGAGGTCCCGTCGGCCGGTGCACTGGGTACCGAGTCGACAGTGTGGTTCCTCGACGCCGGCGCAGCGTCCAAGCTGGACACGGTCTGATCTACCCGTTCAGCTGGGTTCGGCAGCGTCGGGGTCACATCTCGGCCGATTGCCCTCGTACTCACTGACGCCCCAGGTACGACCTGTCGTCGAGTGACCGATCCGCCTACCGTTCGCGCGGTAGGCGGATCCGTCGCGCCAGGCATCGGTGTCGTTGCTGCACTGCCTCATACCTCGTTGGACGCGACCGACCGCCGACCGGTTCCTCCCGGGGCTAGCCGCTGTTACGCAGCGCCGTCGCGAGGCCGTTCATCGTCAGCAGGATGCCACGCTTGACCCGTTCGTCGTCGTCACCGTTGCGATAGCGGCGCAGCATCTCGACCTGCATCTGATTCAGTGGTTCCAGGTACGGGAATCGATTGTGCACAGAGCGCTCGAGCGACGGATTGTCTTCCAGCAGACGACTGTGGCCGGTGATCTTCAGATACATCCGCACCGTTCTGGCGTGTTCGACCTCGATCATGCCGAAGATCCTCGCGCGCAGGTCGGCGTCGGGCACCAACTCGGCGTACCGCGCGGCTATGCCCAGATCCGACTTGGCCATCACCTGGGCGAGGTTCGACAGAACGGTTTGGAAAAACGGCCACTTTCGATACAGGTCGGTCAGCACGGCGAGCTTCGTATCGTCGCCGCCGACCCACTCCTCGAGCGCAGAACCGGTGCCGTACCAGCCGGGCAACATCACTCGGCACTGACTCCACGACATCACCCATGGGATCGCGCGGAGGTCGTACACCGAGTTCGTGGGCTTGCGTGACGCAGGCCGGGATCCGATGTTCAGCTCACCGACCTCGGCAACCGGCGTGGAGGTGCGGAAGTACTCCACGAATCCGGGCTCCTCGTGCACCAGACGGCCGTATGCCGCGCGGGCCTTCGCGGCGAGGTCGTCCAGGATGTCGTATGCAGCTTCTGCGCCGTCCCCGAGACCTTCCACGTTCAGCAGAGTGGATTCGAGGGTTCCCGCAACCAGGGACTCGAGGTTGCGACGCGCCATGGACGGCTCTGCGTACTTCGCCGCGATGATCTCGCCCTGCTCGGTGAGTCGTAAGGATCCCTGCACCACACCGGGCGGCTGCGCCAGAATAGCGTCGTAGCTGGGACCACCACCGCGGCCGACCGTGCCGCCGCGGCCGTGGAAAAGCCGCAATCGGATTCCCGTCTTGCGCGAGGCTTCGAGTAGATCCAACTCGGCGCGATACAAGGCCCAGTTGGCTGCGAGATACCCACCGTCTTTGTTCGAGTCCGAATACCCGAGCATGACCTCCTGGTTCATTCCGCGCCCGGCCACCAGGGCGCGGTAGATGGGGACGTCGAGCGTGGCGAGCAACGTCGCGGCACCCTGCTGAAGATCCTCGATGGTCTCGAACAGCGGGACCACACCCACCGTGGACGTGGGCGACGCGCCGTCCGTGCCTGGGTCGAAGATGCCGGCTTCTTTGAGCAGCAAGGCAGCCTCGAGCATGTCACTGACCGACTGACACATGCTGATGATGTAGTTCTGGATCGTGTCGGGCCCCAGATGGTCGATGGCTTCCTTGGCGGCTCTGACGATGCCCAGTTCCTTGGTTGCGAGTTCACTGAGCTGCGCGTTGGGGCCGATAAGCGGGCGGCGAGTCGCGAGTTCCTGCGACAGCACCGAGACCCGCTCGTCCTCGTCGAGAGACGAGTAGTCAGGATGCACCCCGGCCCAGGCCAGCAGCTCGGCGACCACTTCTTCGTGCGTTTCGGAGTTCTGCCGCATATCGAGCGCCTGCAGATGGAATCCGAACGTCTCGACCGACTGCCTGAGCCGGAGCAAACGATCGTCGGCGATCAATCCGTCCCCGTCGGCTCGCAGCGCGCGATCGATGATGTCGAGGTCGTCGAGAATGTCCTGCGGACCGTCGTATTTCTCCGCCCCGAGATCGATGCCGGACACTGGAACCTCGTCGAGCACAGCACGAGCAGTGGCAGTCAGTCGAGCCCGGACGCCGACAATTGCCACCCGGTACGGCTCGTCTGCCCGACGGTCGTCCGGTTCCGCCGAGGCACCGGCCAGAGCTGTCAGCTCCTCGGTGACGTCCACCAGACGCGCAGACATCGACAATTCCTTCTCCAGCGCGACCAGTTCGTCGAGATAGTGCTCGAAGGCGACGTAGCCCGCCTGGTGGGTCGCGGTGTGCACCACATCCCCGGTGACGTTCGGGTTGCCGTCTCGATCGCCGCCGATCCATGATCCAGGGCGAAGGATGGGGCGGGGCAGCAGGTCGTCCTCGGGCCACCGCGCCCGCAGTGCTGCGCGCACATCGGCGTTGAGAGCCGGCATGACGTCGAACAGCGAGGACTCGAAGTAGCGAAGCCCTACTTCGATCTCATCCTGAATTCGCAAGCGCGACAACCGAATCAGAGCCGTCTCCCACAGGGTCAGCACTTGCCTGCGAATCTGCACGTCGATGACGGCCAATTCCTTGGTCGCGCTCGCAGCCTTGCTTTCGAGAGCTGCGGTGGCCACATCGCGCCGGCGCATCAGTTCGGTGATCTTCGACTGCACGTCGAAGATCGTCCGCCGACGTGTTTCGGTGGGGTGGGCAGTGATCACCGGAGCCACCAACGCGTCGGTCAACGCCGCGGCGACCTGCTCGCGCGTCGGAGCCGCCGCATCGATCTTCAGCCACGTGGCGTCGAGGCTGCTGTCCTGTGGCGGATCCTCGCGATCGAGGTGGATCGCGCGACGACGTTCGCGGTGCAGATCTTCCGCAAGATTGGCAAGCAGCGAGAAATGACTGAATGCTCGGATGAGCGGAACGGCCTGTGCCACTTCCACATCGGTGTAGCGTCCGACCGAGTCGTCACGCTCGATCTCGGATCTGCGTACCGCGAAGGATTCGACGCGTGCCGACTCGATCAGGTCGAAGACGTCCTCGCCCTCGTGTTCACGAACGATCTCACCCAGGATGCCACCGAGGTAGCGGATGTCCTCACGGAGAGGCTCGGTCAACTCGCGGCCCTGAGCTGTCGGCGGGACGAAGGCTGGGGAACCGACTGACTCGTAAGAGGATTCGCTCATCCCCCCAGTATCGTCGCTTCGTCACCAACTCGCACTCGGAGCCGAAGTGGATCAGGTGTACTTGATCTCCAGGCCGATTCCGAGGATGGCGATGAGCCAGATCAGGCCGGTGAACAGCGTCAGACGATCCAGGTTCTTCTCGACGACGGTGGAACCGGACAGGCTGGACTGCACTCCGCCACCGAACAGACTGGACAATCCGCCACCCTTGCCGCGATGCAGCAGGATCAGCAAGATCAACGCCAGACTGGTGATGACCAGCAGAATATCCAGAAACAGATCCATGTCCACCTCAAACTCGATTCGATGCCTTCAGCAGCCTACCTGGCCCCGAGAACGGCTTCGGACACCCCGCCGAAGCGAGGTGTCCGAGAACCGTTCGTTACAGCGTTGCCGAGGGCCGATCAGGGCAGGGGTCCACCTGCGGCGATAGCCGACAGCGTGGCGAATTCGTCCGCCTTGAGCGACGCTCCCCCGACCAGGGCACCGTCGACATCGGGCTGGCCGACGATCTCGCCGACGTTCTTCGCGTTGACCGAGCCGCCGTACAGCACGCGGACGCCCGCGGCGACCTTGTCCGAGGACAGCGCCTTCAGTTCCTCGCGAATTGCCCCGCACACTTCCTGCGCGTCCGATGCCGACGCAACTCGACCGGTGCCGATCGCCCACACCGGTTCGTAGGCGATGACGACATTCGAGATGTCCTCGGCCGACAGCCCGTCGAGTGACCCACGGAGCTGCGCGACGTTGTAGGCCACGTGCTCGCCCGCCTCGCGGATGTTCAGCCCCTCGCCGATGCAGACGATCGGGGTGAGGCCGTTCTTCAGCGCCGCCTTCGTCTTGGCCAGGACAACGGCGTCGTCCTCGCTGTGCAGCGTGCGTCGCTCCGAGTGACCGACGACGACGAAGGTGCACCCCAGCTTGGCCAGCATCGATCCGCTGATCTCGCCGGTGAAGGCACCCTTGTCCTCGGACGAGACATCCTGTGCACCGTAAGTGAGCAACAGTTTGTCGCCCTCGACCAGCGTCTGCACGCTACGAATGTCGGTGAACGGCGGGATCACCGTCACGTCGACCTTGTCGAAGTACTTCTCGGGCAACGAGAAAGCGATCTTCTGCACCAGCGAGATGGCCTCGAGGTGATTGAGGTTCATCTTCCAGTTGCCCGCGATGAGCGGCTTACGTGCCATGCGTTACGCCTCCAGGACGGATAGGCCGGGGAGCTGCTTGCCTTCGAGGTATTCGAGGGATGCACCGCCGCCGGTGGAGATGTGCGAGAAGCCGTCGTCGGGCAACCCGAGGGTGCGCACCGCCGCCGCGGAGTCGCCGCCGCCGACGACGCTGAACGCGCCCTTCTCGGTGGCTCCGATGATCGCTTCTGCGATGCCCTTGGTGCCGGCCGAGAACTTGTCGAACTCGAACACCCCTGCCGGTCCGTTCCAGAAGACGGTCTTGGCATTCGAGAGGACGACGGCGAAACGACTGACCGAGTCAGGTCCGATGTCCAAGCCCATCCAGCCGTCCGGAATCTCGGAGGCCTTCACGGTCTTCGCCTCGGCATCCGCCGCGAACTTGTCTCCCACGACGATGTCGACGGGAAGGTGGATCACGTCACCGAAGCGCTCGAGCAAATCCTTGCAGACTCCGATCTGGTCCTCCTGAAGCAGCGAGTTTCCGACCGAATAACCCTGTGCCGCAAGGAAAGTAAAGGCCATTCCGCCGCCGATCACCAAGGTGTCGACCTTGGGAGCCAACGCCTCGATGACACCGAGCTTGTCCGAGACCTTGGAGCCGCCGAGCACCACCGCGTACGGACGTGCCGCATCCTCGGTGAGCTTGGCCAGCACCTCGACCTCGGCAGCGACGAGGGTGCCCGCGTAATGCGGCAGCAACTGCGCCACGTCGTAGACCGACGCCTGCTTACGGTGCACGACGCCGAATCCGTCGGAGACGAATGCCGCGTCGTCGCCGGCCAGCGCTACGAGCTCACGAGCCAGAGCAACTCGCTCGGACTCGTCCTTGCTGGTCTCGCGCGGATCGAAACGAATGTTCTCGAGCAGCAACACGTCGCCGTCGGTCAGACCCTCGGCGCGAGCCTCGGCGTCCTGACCCACCACGTCGCCCGCGAGCTGAACGTGGCGACCCAGCAGCTCGCCGAGCTTCGCGGCGACGGGTGCCAGGCTGTACTTCGCGTCGGGCTTGCCGTCCGGACGCCCGAGGTGGGCGGTGACGATGACCTTTGCACCCGCCTCGACCAGCGCTCGAAGTGTCGGGATCGACGCCTGGATACGGCCGGGATCGGTGATCGTGCCGTCCTCGAGCGGAACATTGAAGTCCGATCGCACGAGGACGCCACGGCCTTCGACACCGGCATCGAGCAGATCCTGCAGTGTCTTGACAGCCATCGGTGTCAGAGGGACTTGCCGACGAGACCGATGAGGTCGGCGAGGCGGTTGGAGTAGCCCCACTCGTTGTCGTACCAGGAGACGATCTTGACCTGATCGTCGATGACCTTCGTCAGCGGCGCGTCGAAGATCGACGAGTGCGGGTCGGTCACGATGTCCGAGGACACGATCGGATCGGTGTTGTACTTCAGGATGCCCTTCAGCGGGCCTTCGGCTGCTGCCTTCATCGCGGCGTTGATGTCGTCCGCGCTGGCCTTCTTCTTCAGCAGAGCGGTCAGGTCGGTGACCGAGCCGGTGGGGATCGGCACCCGAAGTGCGTAGCCGTCGAGCTTGCCGAGCAGCTGCGGGAGAACCAGGCCGATGGCCTTGGCTGCACCGGTACCGGTGGGTACGACGTTCAGCGCTGCCGCGCGGGCGCGACGCAGGTCGCTGTGCGGGCCGTCCTGCAGGTTCTGATCCTGCGTGTACGCGTGGATGGTGGTCATCAGGCCTGAGACGATGCCGAACTCGTCGTCGAGAACCTTGGCGATGGGGCCGAGGCAGTTGGTGGTGCACGACGCGTTCGAGATGATGTTCTGGCTGCCGTCGTACTTGTCGTCGTTCACGCCCATCACGATGGTGATGTCCTCACCCTTGGCGGGCGCGGAGATGATGACCTTCTTGGCACCGGCGTCGATGTGGCCCTGGGCCTTGGCAGCGTCGGTGAAGATGCCGGTGGACTCGACGACGACGTCGACGCCCAGGTCACCCCACGGAAGTGCGGACGGGCCTTCGCGCAGCGACAGCGCCTTGATCTTCTGGCCGCCGACGACGATGGTGTCTTCGCCCTCGAGCGAGACATCGTGCGGCAAGCGGCCCAGGATCGAGTCGTACTTGAGCAGGTGTGCGAGCGATGCGTTGTCGGTCAGGTCGTTGACAGCAACGATTTCGATGTCGGTGGTACCGAGCGCCTTCTGCGCGTCGACTGCCCTGAAGAAGTTACGCCCGATGCGGCCGAAGCCGTTGACGCCTACCCGGATCGTCACTGTTCGCTCCTAAAAGTTGTGAAAACAGATGTCTGATTGTGCCTGCGTGCGGGGTGCCACACGCGGTTCCTACCCTAGTGTGCGCGCAGGCAGAGCGCGCGCATCACTCGATCGGAGTGGTCACGCCTCGTCGAGCAACTCCGCGGTGACTGCAGACTCGGTGTCCGGAATTCCGGTTTCCTTCGCCTTGCGGTCGGCCATGGACAGCAGGCGCCGGATTCGACCCGCCACCGCATCCTTCGTCATCGGCGGGTCGGCCAGTTGCCCGAGTTCTTCCAGTGACGCCTGGCGATGCTGAACTCGGAGCGAACCCGCGGCAGCGAGATGATCCGGCACGTCCTCGCCGAGGATGTTCAGCGCTCGCTCGACCCGCGCTGCGGCGGCAACGGCCGCTCGAGCCGAGCGTCGGAGGTTTGCGTCGTCGAAATTCGCGAGTCGGTTGGCCGTGGCCCTCACCTCGCGCCGCATTCGACGTTCTTCCCAGACGAGCCTGGTGTCCTGTGCTCCCATCCGGGTGAGAAGCGCGCCGATGGCCTCGCCGTCGCGCACGACCACTCGATCGGTTCCGCGAACCTCTCGGGCCTTGGCGGCGACGCCGAGTCGGCGGGCCGCTCCGACGAGCGCCAAGGCGGCTTCCGGCCCTGGGCAGCTGATCTCGAGCGCCGAGGATCGGCCCGGTTCGGTGAGCGAGCCGTGTGCGAGGAACGCACCACGCCACGCTGCTTCGGAGTCCCCCACCGTGCCGCCGACCACCTGCGCGGGTAGTCCACGAACCGGGCGCCCACGCAGATCCAACAAACCGGTCTGGCGAGCCAGAGCCTCCCCGTCCTTGGCCACTCGGACCACATAACGCGAGGTCTTGCGCAGCCCGCCGGCACCGAGCATGTGCACGTCCGAGGAGTAGCCGTACAGCTCGAAGATCTCGCGACGCAGCCGCCTGGCAATGGACCCGAGATCCACCTCCGCCTCGACCACGACCCGACCGGCCACGATGTGCAATCCACCGGCGAATCGCAGGAGCGCGGACACCTCGGCCTTGCGGCAACTGACCTGACTGACGGTGAGCCTGCTCAGCTCGTCCTTGACCTCCGCTGTCATGGCCACGAAGTGATCCCCTCTCTGCGTGCAGCAGTCGGTGCAGTGCCGCCGGTGGGCGTCACGATGGAACCGAGAGCTGCAGCAAGCTTTCCGTAATGATGTGCGTGAGTGCCGTTTTCGGCAACATCGACGTAAACGACCTCAGCACCGAGCCGGGCTGCTGCCCGCGCTACGTGTTCGCGATTGCTGCCCTCCGGGACCGAGGCGGAATCGACCAACACGTAGTCGATTCCCAAATCAGGTGCGTGTTGGGAGAGTACGTGGACATGGCGCTCGGCGGAGAATCCGGTGGTCTCCCCCAGCTCCGGTGCCAGGTTCAACACGAGCACCTTCGGCGCGGAAGTACGGGCCAGCGCGGCGAGCTGATCCGGCACCAGCACGTGTGGAATGACACTCGAGAACCAGGACCCGGGACCGAGCACCACCAGGTCGGCTTGCTCGATCGCCGCGAGGGCATCCGCCGACGCCGGCGGGTCGGGTGGCAGCAACCGCACTCGCCGAACCTTGCCGGGGGTGGTCGCCACCGCCACCTGTCCACGGATGACGCGGCTGACCCGCGGGTCGTCCTCGAGGCCCGAGACGTCCGCTTCTATGTCGAGTGCGATGGGCGACATCGGAAGCACTCGCCCGTCGATTCCGAGCATCCGCACCATCTCGTCGAGCGCAGCGATCGGGTCTCCCAATACTTCGGTGAGGCCGGCGAGGATGAGGTTGCCCACCGAGTGTCCGGCCAACGCACCCGTACCCCCGAACCGATGCTGCAGAACATCGGTCCACAGCTGCGTTCGCTCGTCGGAGCGAGCCAGCGCAGCCAGTGCCATGCGCAGATCTCCCGGCGGGATGACTCCGAGCTCGGCCCGCAGGCGCCCCGACGATCCTCCGTCGTCGGCAACAGTGACGATGGCGGTGACGTCGTGGCCGAGCAGCCTGGCCGCGGAGAGGGTTGCGTACAGACCGTGACCGCCGCCGAGGGCAACGATCTTCGGACCCGGCCCCTGCGTTGCGGTGCCGACCTCGCTCATTCGCGACCCAGATCGCGATGCAGTACGCGCACGGACACATCACCCTGCTCGGCGAGAATTCCAGCGAGCGCTTCGGTCATCGCCACACTTCGATGCTTACCTCCGGTGCAGCCCACGGCTACCGTCATGTACCTCTTGCCTTCCCGCACATATCCTTCGATCGTCAGATTCAACAGGTGCGTGTACGTCTGCAGATAGTCGCGGGCTCCGTCCTGCCCCAAGACGTAATCGCGTACGTCCGCGTCCTGTCCTGTGTGCTCGCGGAGCTCGGGCACCCAATGTGGATTGGGCAGAAAGCGGACGTCGCAGACCAGGTCGGCGTCCATCGGCAGGCCGTACTTGAATCCGAACGACTGCACTGTGACGCCGACGCCGCTGGTGTTCGCATCACCGAACACCGTCTCGATCTTGCGTCGCAGCTGATGAACCGACAGCGATGTGGTGTCCACGGTCAGATCGGCCGCAGCTTTGACCTGCGCGAGCCGCAACCGTTCTGCGGTGATGCCCTCGGTCAGCGTTCCGTCCTGACCGTCGTTCTGCAACGGATGACTGCGCCGGTTGGACTCGAATCTGCGAATGAGCACGGCGTCGGACGCGTCCAGGAACAGCACGCGGTTGCGCACTCCCTTGGAGTCGAGCTCTTGGACGACCCAGCCCAGATCCCCGGTGAACAGTCGGCTTCGGACATCCATCACCAGCGCGAGTCGCTCGATGCGGGGCCGGGATTCCAGTCCGAGGTCGACCATCTTGGAGATGAGCTCGGGGGGCAGGTTGTCGGCGACGTACCACCCGAGGTCCTCGAGAATCTTGGCTGCAGTGCGCAACCCTGCACCGGAGACGCCGGTGACCAACGCCACCTCTATCCCATCGTGCCGCGATTCCGGCTCGGCAGGCGGCTCGAGCTGCTCGTCGGATGGCGGATGTCTCTGTGTCTGGTGTTCGCTCACTACGAAGCCTGTCCCGCCGATTCCACGCGCGGTGCGATCGCATGTTCCGTCGTGTTCTCGCCCGATGTCGTTTCAGTTGCGTTGCCATCATCGCCTACATCGGCGTCGTCCGCGTCCGAACCGAGCGCCGCCAGCACGGACTTCGCGGTGGTTTCCCCGATTCCCGGCACCTCGACGATCTCCGCGACCGTCGCACGCTTGAGGTTGGCGACCGAACCGAAGTGTGCGACCAGTGCCGTTCGCCGCGATTCGCCGAGTCCGCGGACCGAATCGAGGGCCGAGGCCGTCATTCGACGAGATCGCTTGCTGCGGTGGAACGTGATTGCAAATCGGTGTGCCTCGTCGCGAACTCGCTGCAGCAGGTAGAGGGACTCACTGGTTCGCGGCAGGATGACCGGATCCTCCTCGCCCGGCACCCAGACCTCCTCGAGCCGCTTGGCGAGACCGACCACTGCCACGTCGGTGACGCCCAGTTCGTCCAGCACCGCCGCGGCTGCGGCCACCTGAGGGGCACCACCGTCCACGACGAACAAGTTCGGTGGGTAGGCGAACTTTCGAGGCCTGCCAGTCTGGGGGTCGAGCGCTGCTTCCGGAGCCAGATCGCCTCCGCTCGCTTCGGTCGCCCCATCGGCGGAGTGTCGGAGGAATCGACGCCGAGTCACCTCGGCGATGCTGGCGACGTCATCGGAATGCCCGTCGCCTGCCGCTTCCTTGATCGCGTAGTGGCGGTAGTCGCTCTTGCGAGGCAGCCCGTCCTCGAAGACGACGAGAGATGCCACCACATCGGTTCCCTGGACGTGGGAGATGTCGATGCACTCGATGCGTAACGGTGCCGAATCCAGATCGAGAGCTTCCTGAATCCCTTGCAGCGCAGCAGATCTCGACGTGAAATCACCCGCTCGCTTCAGCTTGTGTTGCTGCAGGGCTTCCTTGGCATTGCGCTCGACGGTCTCGGCCAACGCTTTCTTGTCGCCGCGCTGAGGAACGCGCAGAGTCACGTTGGACCCCCGAAGCTCGCTGAGCCACGTCTGGACCTCGTCGGCATTGTCGGGCAGAACCGGCACCAGCACCTCGCGCGGAACTGCATTGGAGCCGCCGTCGTCGCCGCCCGGTGCCTGCGCAGTCAGCGCGGCCTGCTCGCCGTAGAACTGAGTGAGGAACTGCTCGACCAGTGCGGGCAGATCGGCCTCGTCCTGCCGCTCGATCACTTCACCCGCCTTCTCCACCACCCAGCCCCGTTGTCCTCGAACACGGCCACCGCGAACGTGGAATACCTGCACGGCAGCTTCGAGGGCGTCGGTAGCGAACGCGACGAGGTCGGCGTCGGTGCCGTCGCCGAGCACCACCGCCTGCTTCTCCAAGGCGCGACGCAGTGCACCGACGTCGTCGCGTAGACGCGCGGCGGTCTCGAAGTCCAAGTCCTCGGATGCCGCCTGCATCTTCTTCTCGAGCTGCCGCACGAGCTTGTCGGTCTTACCGGCCAGAAAGTCGCAGAAGTCCTCTACGGTGCGGCGGTGCTCCTCCGCGCTGACCCGGCCGACGCACGGCGCCGAGCACTTGTCGATATACCCCAGCAGGCAGGGTCTGCCGATCTGATTGTGCCGCTTGAACACTCCGGTCGAGCACGTGCGCGCAGGGAACACCCGCAGCAACAGATCGAGCGTCTCGCGAATGGCCCACGCGTGCGCGTACGGGCCGAAATAGCGCACGCCCTTGCGGCGAGGTCCGCGGTACACGAACAGACGTGGGTATTCCTCGTTCATCGTCACCGCGAGCATCGGATAGCTCTTGTCGTCGCGGTAGCGGACGTTGAATCGCGGATCGAATTCCTTGATCCAGTTGTACTCGAGCTGCAGCGCCTCCACCTCGGTGGTGACTACCGTCCATTCGACCGACGCCGCGGTGGTGACCATCTGGCGGGTGCGAGGATGCAACGAGGCGACGTCGGCGAAGTAGGAGTTGAGCCGACTGCGGAGGCTTTTGGCCTTACCCACGTAGACGACGCGGCCGTGGGGATCTCGAAATTTGTACACACCCGGCTCCACCGGGATAGTTCCGGTGGCCGGACGGTAAGTAGCGGGGTCGGACACGGCAACCACGTTAGCCGTCGGGTCCGACGTTCTCCGCATCCGCAGCTCAGGTGTGGTGGATGCCCTGCTACGTCAGTTCTGATCCACCGCGTCGGTCGGATCCGATGCGGCGGGTGCGTATTTGCGTTCGAGTGTCCGGAACTTCCGCACTGCGGCGACCGCGTGCTCACGATCGTTGGACTGGATGGCCATCACGTTGATGAACTCGTCGTCGGGGATGTCGACACGGGCCCACATCGCCCCGTCGGGGAAAGACAGTCCGCGCACCAGATCCCACTCGATCAGGCGCTCCGAGAGCAAATTACGTACCGCGACACCTGCGGGTCCGACGCGGATCCGTGGGCGAGTCAGCACCAGCGCCAGGCCGCCGAGCAGAACTCCGATTCCGGCCATCGCGAGTTGGTCGGCCGTCCGGAAGTACACCCCGGTCGGTGACACCCGAAGCAGGACTGCGACGGTCGAATGCGCCACGACGAGCAAGACTGCCGTCGCAATGGCATACCGAGCGGACTTGCGAGATTTCACCTGCATGTCCCACTGCTGGGTCGGTTCGCCGCCGGTCACGTGAACTCCTGGTTCGTCCAAGGTTGGCGCAGATGCTTCAGAGTCAACGCCGTATCGATCGCCGCTGCAGTCGCCTGTGCGCCCTTGTCTTCGAACGAGCCGGGCAGGCCGGCCCGATCGAGCGCCTGCTGCTCGTCATTGGTGGTGAGCACCCCGTTCGTGACCGGAGTGCCCTCGTCGAGCGATACTCGCGTCAAGCCGGCCGTGACGGCGTCGCACACGTACTCGAAATGCGGTGTACCGCCGCGGATGACAACGCCGAGGGCTACGACGGCATCGTGGTTGCGGGCGAGCGCCTGAGCGACGACGGGCAACTCGATGGCACCGGCCACGCGGATGACGGTGACGTCCTGTACTCCCGCCGACTCGGCTTTGCGCAGCGCTCCCGCGAGCAGTGCCTCGGAAATCGTTCGATGCCACTGGCCGGCCACAATCGCCAGCTTCAGATCGTTCGCACCGGCGAGCTGGAGGGTGGGTTCACCGTCGCCGCTCATGAGGTGACTCCGTTTTCGCCGGGAGTGGAGCCTGCGGAATGACCATTTTCGTACTCATCCAGACCGGTGAGGTCGTGGCCCATGCGGTCGCGTTTGGTGCGCAGGTACGTGAGGTTCTCGGCGTTGGCGCGCAACGGCATCGGCACTCGCTCGGTCACGTGCAGACCGTAGCCGTCGAGTCCCACTCGCTTGGCCGGATTGTTGGTGAGCAGACGCATCGACGACACACCGAGGTCGACGAGGATCTGGGCACCGATTCCGTAGTCGCGGGAGTCGGCGGGCAGGCCGAGCTGCAAGTTGGCGTCGACGGTGTCGGAGCCGGCGTCCTGCAACTGGTAGGCCTGCAATTTGTGCAGCAGTCCGATTCCACGGCCCTCGTGTCCGCGCATGTAGAGGACGATTCCGCGTTCCTCGGCGGCCACCATTTCGAGGGCGGCGTCCAGTTGCGGTCCGCAGTCACAGCGCAGCGAGCCGAATACGTCACCGGTGAGGCATTCCGAGTGGACGCGAACGAGCACGTCGTTGCCGTCACCGTCGGGCCCGGCGATGTCGCCGCGCACGAGGGCAACATGCTCGACCTCGTCGTAGATGCTCTGGTAGCCGACAGCCCGGAAGGTGCCGTGGCTGGTGGGGATTCGTGCGTCGGCGACGCGCACGACGTGCTTTTCGTGCTTGCGACGCCAGGCGATCAGGTCTGCGATCGAGATGAGCGCGAGATCGTGCTCGTCGGCGAACACGCGAAGTTCGTCGGTCTGGGCCATCGCGCCTTCGTCCTTCTGGCTGACGATTTCGCAGATGACGCCTGCGGGCCGCAGATCGGCCATCCGGGCCAGGTCGACGGCCGCCTCGGTGTGGCCGGGGCGACGCAAGACTCCGCCGTCCTTGGCGCGCAGCGGTACGACGTGGCCGGGGCGAGTGAAGTCGCCGGCCCCGGTGTCGGGATCGGCGAGGAGTCGCATCGTGGCTGCACGGTCGGAGGCCGAGATCCCGGTTCCGATTCCCTCGCGGGCGTCGACGGTCACCGTGTACGCGGTTCCGTGCTTGTCCTGGTTGGTGGCGAACATCGGCGGCAGACCGAGTCGGTCGCAATCCTCACCGGACAACGGAACACAGAGATAGCCGGAGGTGTAGCGAACCATGAAGGCGACCAACTCCGGGGTGGCCTTCTCGGCGGCGAAGATCAGATCGCCTTCGTTTTCGCGGTCCTCGTCATCGACGACCACCACGGCTTTGCCCGCAGCGATGTCCGCAACTGCGCGCTCGATACTGTCGAACCTGGTCACGAAAGTGCGCTCCATACGTCTCGGGCCTGGCTCAGCGCCCTTCGAATGTCTCCGATGCACCGTTACCTGCGTGCACTTCAACAGTACTTACTGTGCGTCGATCGACTGCAGCCGCTCCACGTACTTGGCGATCACGTCGACTTCGAGGTTGACCGGTGATCCGACCTCGGCCGTGCCGAGCGTGGTCAGATCGAGGGTGGTGGGTATCAGTGAAATCTCGAACCAGTGCGCACCGTCGTCGACACCGAGCCCGGACACGGTCAGCGAGACTCCGTCGACGGTGATCGAGCCCTTTTCCACGACGTAGCGCGCAACCGAGGTGGGCATGGTGATGCGCACGACGGTCCAGTTTTCCGAGGGTGAGCGACTCGCCACAGTTCCGGTTCCGTCGACGTGGCCCTGGACGAGATGCCCACCGAGCCTGCTGCCGAGTGCCGCGGCGCGTTCGAGGTTGACGCGGCTCCCGACGTCGAGGGCACCCAGGCTGGATCGGTTCAACGTCTCCTGCATGACATCGGCGGTGAAGCCGCCGTCCGGAAGTACATCCACGACGGTCAGACACACCCCGTTGACCGCGATGGAGTCCCCGTGGCCCGCATCGGAGGTCACCACCGGCCCGCGAACGGTGAAGCGAGCAGCGTCGGTCAGTTCGTCCTTGGCCACGATCTCGCCCAGCTCTTCGACGATTCCGGTGAACATCTAATTCGCTCCTTCGGGCACGACGCCGATCAGTATGTCGTTGCCGATCATGGTGACTGTCTCCGTGCGGAACCGAATTGCGTCGGCAATTGTTCCGATGCCCGTATTCTCCACCGCCGCGGGTCCGCTGCCCAACACGGCCGGGGCGACATAGGCCACGACGCGGTCGATCAACCCGGCAGCGAGGAATGCTCCGGCCAGCGTCGGACCGCCTTCGATCTGGACATCGGAGTGTTCGCCCAGAGCTTCGATCACCGCCGCCGGATCGTGTGTGTCGAGAAACACCGTGGGTGCCTCCGACCCACGAATCGCCGCGGCCGCCGGTATCGGCCGCGATCCGACGACGACGCGCACGGGCTGATGGGGCGCGAGGGACCCGTCGGGGCGACGGGCGGTCAGCCGCGGGTCGTCGGCCAGAACGGTTCCGGTTCCCACGACGATGGCGTCGAGCTTGGCCCGCTCGGCGTGCACGTGCGCCCGCGCCTCGGCACCGGTGATCCACTGACTCGTCCCATCGGCGGCGGCGCTGCGGCCGTCGAGAGTCGCGGCATATTTCCAGGTCACGTGCGGCCGCCCGGTGCGTTGCTTGTGCAGCCATGCCCGCAGCGGACCCTGTCGTACGTCGCGTTCGCCTATCCCCTGCTCGACGCGAATGCCCGCGCCGCGCAGGGTGTCTGCGCCGCCTGATGCGAGCGGGTTCGGATCGGCCACGGCGTACACGACTGCCGCGATGCCCGCCTCGATCAGCGCCTGTGAACACGGTCCGGTGCGACCGGTGTGGTTGCAGGGTTCGAGGGTCACTACGGCTGTGCCGCCGCGAGCTCGATCCCCGGCCTCGGCCAGGGCCACGATTTCGGCATGAGGTCCGCCGGGTGGACGCGTGGATCCGACTCCTACGACGGTTCCGCCTGCATCGAGGATCACGGCACCGACCGCAGGGTTCGGGGCACTGATACCCCGGGCGGACTCGGAGGCCTCGATGGCGAGGGCCATGGCGTCGACGATCGACACCGCCCTGCCTTCGACGCTCATACGACTGTGCCCGGGTCGTCCATCAGGCCAGGTGGTGCGATGCGTGGGCGGCCCGGGCGCGAAGATCGCGCACGGCGGCGGCAGGGTCGGCAGTGTCGTAGACGGCCGACCCTGCGACGAAGCAGTCGATACCGGCTTCGGCCGCTTGCTCGATCGTGTCGGAATTGATTCCGCCGTCGATCTCGACCACCAATCGCAGATCACCTGAATCGACAAGTGCCCGAACAGCTTTCGCTTTGGAGAGCACCTCGGGCATGAATGACTGTCCGCCGAAGCCGGGCTCCACGCTCATCACCAGCAGGGTGTCGAAGTCACGCAAGATCTCGAGGTACGGCTCGATGGGCGTGCCGGGCTTGACGGACAGACCGGCTTTTGCGCCCGCCGCGCGGATGTCACGTGCCACGGCGGACGGGTCGTCGGCCGCCTCGGCGTGAAAGGTCACGTTGTAGGCCCCGGCCTCGGCATAGGGAGGGGCCCAGCGCGCCGGATCCTCGATCATCAGGTGGCAGTCGAGGGGGATGTTTGTCGCTTTCAGCAGACTCTTGACGACCGGAAGACCGAGCGTGAGGTTGGGAACGAAGTGCGCGTCCATGACGTCGACGTGCAGCCAATCGGCTCCGGACACCGCCTCGGCTTCGGCGGCGAGCCGTGCGAAATCGGCGGACAGAATGGAGGGGGCAATCATCGGGGAAACCACGATTGACGAGCCTAGCCGAGCGGTATGGTGCGCCCATGGCCACCATCGACTCCGCCACGGCGATGATCGCCGAACTGCCCGAGGTCAGCGAGGGCGTCAGGTACGGGCATTCGGCATGGGCGGTCGGCAAGATCGTCTTCGCGTGGATCCGCCCGTTCAGCAAGGCCGACCTGAAACGGTTCGGCGACGAGACGCCGCCCACCGGACCGATCCTCGCCGTTCTGACTGCGGACCTGCACGAGAAGGAGGCCATCCTCGCCGCACATCCGCGGGCGTGCTTCACCATCTCTCACTTCGACGGCTTCGCCGCGGTGCTGGTCGACCTCGACAACACCGACGACGACGAACTTCGCGAACTCGTGATCGACGGGTGGCTCGTCCACGCCCCGAAGCACGTCGCCGAGACGTTCCTGGCCGGCGGCTGAATCCGCCGCCTCCCGGTCACATCGGTTTACGCAGCGCCGCCATGAACATCGCGTCCGTACCGTGCCGGTGCGGCCACAGTTGCACGGACGTACCGTCACCGAGTTTCGGCACTCCCGGGACGAGCTCGCGGGTGTCGAGCTGTTCGACGCCGAAGCGGCGGACCGCGTCGGCGACGACAGCGGTGGTTTCGGACAGGTGTGGCGAGCAGGTCGAATACAGCACTACCCCACCGGGACGAACCAGGTCGATCGCCGCTGCCAGCAACTCCTTCTGCAGCGTCACCAGGGCTGCGACGTCGGACGGCTGTCGTCGCCACCGCGCCTCGGGCCGACGGCGTAGAGCGCCGAGCCCGGTGCACGGCGCGTCCACGAGTACGCGGTCGTAGCCACCGTCGAGTTCGGACTGCCTGCCGTCGACGGTATGCACCGTCACCGGAAGGTCCTTGGTCGTCTTGGACACCAGATCGGCGCGGTGCGGTGTGGGCTCGACGGCATCGACTGTGGCACCGTCGATCTCGGCGATGGCACCGATCAGGGCGGCTTTACCTCCCGGGCCGGCACAGAGGTCCAGCCATCGACCACCGTCCACACCGATCAGCGGCGCGAGGGTGAGCGCCCGTCCGACGAGTTGACTGCCCTCGTCCTGAACTCCGGCCAGCCCGTCCCGGACGGCGTCGATCTTGCCGGGATCGCCGCCGTCGAGGTGCACGGCGTACGGCGAATAAGGTCCTTCCTCTCCCCCGGTGATCAACGCCAGTTCTTCTGCCGAGATCTCTCCGGGCCGCGCGACGAGGTGAACCGAGGGCCGTGCGTCGTCGGCTTCGAGTACGGCGGCGAGTTCACCGGCGTCGGCACCCAGCGCGTCGGCGAAGGCCTGTGCGATCCACTTGGGATGTGCGTACTCGAAGGCGAGGTGGCCGACCGGATCCTTCGCTGCGGGGGGTGCCAGTTCGTCGACCCACTGCGCAGCCGTCCGTTCGGACACGCGCCGCAGCACTGCATTGACGAAACCTGCTTTGCCGGTGCCGAATTCGGACCTGGCCAGATCCACCGACGTGGCGACGGCCGCGTGCGGTGCCACCCGAGTCCGAAGCAACTGGTAGGAGCCGAGCCGCAGAATGTCGAGCAGAGGCCCGTCTATTTCCGCAGCAGGCCGCCCGGCCGCGTGGGCGATCACCGCGTCGAGCACCCCACGCGCGCGGGATGCGCCGTAGGCGAGTTCGGTGGCCAGCGCAGCATCGCGCGAGTCCAGCTTCCGCTCTCGGAGCAGGCCGGGCAGCACCAGGTTGGCGTAGGCATCGCGCTCGCGGACCGCCTTGAGTACGTCCCTGGCCGCGCGGCGTGCAGGGTCGATCGCATCGACTGCGCGGGGTCCCGCGCCCTGCGGAGGCCGATTTCCTTTGGGACCACGAGCTCCTGGCGACTTCTTCACGAACTTCCGCGGCTGACCGGACTCGCGCTTGCGGGGCTTGTCGGGGTCTGTCATCGCGCTACCGCCGTATCGTCCAGCCGAGCGCCGCGCGCCCAGTCGAGTGCCTTCATGACCTTCTTGCCCTGGGGCTGAATATCGCCGAGAACAATTGCGGCCGTGCCTGTTCCGATGTGCACACCGGATTTGCGTACCTCGATCGCGCCGGGAGGCAGCGTGTCGGGCACCAGCTCTACGGGGGCGATCTTGACGCGGAGTTCGCCGATCGTCGTCCACGCGCCCGGAGCCGGGGTGACCGACCTGATGTGCCGATCGATGTAGGCGGCGGATCGATTCCAGTCGATGCGCGCCGAGTCGACGGTGACCTTGCTCGCGTACGAAACACCGTCGTCGGATTGGGTATGGGCGCTCGCGGTTCCGTCCTCGATCGCGTCGAGGGTTGCGGTCAGCAGTTCGGCTCCGCTCGATGCGAGTCGGGCGAGCAGGTCACCCGTGGTGTCGGCCGAACGAATTCTCTCGGTGACGACGCCGAGCACCGGTCCGGTATCCATTCCCGCGTCGAGCAGAAAGGTGGAGGCGCCGGTGATCTCGTCACCTGCGGCGATGGCGGCCTGCACGGGCGCGGCACCGCGCCATGCGGGCAACAGCGAGAAGTGCAGGTTGATCCAGCCGAAACGAGGAATGTCGAGCACCGGCTGAGGCAGCAGCGCACCGTATGCCACAACCGGGCAGACGTCGGGTGCGAGGTCGATCAGCTGCGACACGAAATCCGGGTCCGACGGCTTCGCCGGCGTGAACACCGGAATGCGGTGCTCGTCGGCCAGCAGACCGACCGGGGATCGGACGGTCTTTCGCCCTCGCCCGGATGCGGCGTCGGGCCGGGTCACCACGGCGATCACCTCGTGGCGTTCGGACTCCAGCAACCTCTGCAGCGATGAGACTGCGGGGTCCGGTGTTCCGGCAAAGACGACGCGCACTGTAGGCAACTCCCTGGGATGGACGAAACGATCTCGGGTGTCCATCCTAGGGAGTGCCGAGCGCTGCGGACGATTCCGCACCCAGCGTTCATGTCGCGTCGGGAACGTCGACCGCCTCGTCCGACTCGGCGTCGTCGGGGCCGTCCTCCGCGAGGATGCGGTACATGGACTTGCGCGCCTCGACGAGGATGTCGGCGGCCTGTTCGACCTGCCGGGACGTGCCGACTCCGGCCACCTGGCCTGCTGCTCCCATCAACTGTCCGATGAGCGCCCGAAGATCTCGCGCGTCGAAACCGACCGAGTCGGCAACGTCGTCCCACGGACTGCCCAGGTCCTCGCGATGCTGCTCGATGTGCGATCGCCCCTCATCGGTCAGAGCTGCCGTCTTGCGTCCGGCCACCTTGTCGATGAGAACCAGACCCTCGTCCTCGAGCTGAGACAGAGCCGGATAGATCGAGCCGGGGCTCGGCTTCCAGGTGCCGTTGCTCTTGTCGGCGATCTGTTGGATGAGCTCGTATCCGTGCATCGGACGCTCCTCGAGCAGCAGCAGGATTGCCGCGCGCACGTCTCCGCGTCGGCCTCGCCCTCCTCTGCCCCGGCCTCGGCCGAAATCTGCATTCGGTCCGAAACCACCAGCCCCGAAACCGCCTGCCCCGAAACCGGGCCGCATGCCCTCGCGGCCGCGTCCAAACCCACCTCCTGCACCGCGCCTGCCGCGTTCACCGTGCCCCCTCTTTCCGCGCCCTCGATGGCCGCCCTCGTCCACCGGGACGTCATCGTCGGTCTGGGCAACCCACATCTGAAACGGTGCGCCGCGCATGTGCGCGCGTCCGCCTCCACTGCCTGCGAACGGCCCCATCCGGGGGCCTCCGCGGCGTCCGAATTCGTGTGCGAATCCTTCGAATGCGTAGTTCATGTCGTTCTCCTCTGTATCGTTTGTCATTTCGACGATATATCGGCAATACAGTTTCCGCAAGTGCCGAGTCCGAATACTGCTTTCGACTCCGATGAGCGCATGGCCAACAGCCACCTCTCGGTAAGATGAATCAGCCGGCCCGAGCCACCGATCACAGCGACCGGCGTGTCGGCACCCGCTCACGAACGAGGGAGGCCGCATGGCCGGATCAGCGGGGCGACGGGTTCTCGTCGTGCTCGGCTGCGTTCTCGCTGTCGTCCTCCTGGTCGGATCCGGCGTCCTCGGCCACCGCATCTCGGTGCTGATCGACGACGTCGCACAGCTCGCAGGCGGAATCGCCGCGACGGTCGTCTGCGGCCGGACTGCCAGGAGTCGGACGGGTTCCGAACGCCAGTGGCGCGTGCTGATGGCCGCGGGAATGGCATGCTGGAGCGCAGGCATGGCGGTATGGGCCTTCTACCGATCCGTGCTCGACATGCCACTGCCGACCGCATCGGTCGCAGACCTCGGGTTCTTCCTCTTCCCTGTCTTCGCCGTTCCCGCTCTGTTCGCCTTCGTGGGAGTGTCGCCCCGACGAGCGGCCGCAGGTGCCCGCCATATCTGGCTCATGTCGCTGCTCGACGGTGCCGTCGTCGTGGGATCACTCTTCGTTCTGTCATGGGCCACTGTGCTCGGTGCGGTCGTGCACTCGTCGGAGTCCGAACCCATCGAGTTCCTGGTGGCCGTCATGTACCCCATCACCGATCTGGTTCTCGTCGCCATGATCGTGCTGCTCATCGTGATTCCGACCATCGCGGCTCGGTACAGGTCACAGCTCACCCTGCTCGGTGCAGGGATCCTGATGCTGGCGATCTCGGACAGCATCTACGCGTACCTGGTCGCAATCGGGGCAGAATTCATGCCCGTCCTCACCGACGGGGGATTCATCGCCGGCACCGCGCTCATCGCTCTCGCGGCCGCCACACCCAGAACCCTCGACGACCGCCCGTCGACATCCGGCCCTGTGACGTACGGCCCGTCGGCATACGGCCGAGAGCCCGTTGCGCTTACGTCCACAGCCAGCGTCGCCGGCGAACGAACGCAGATGCTGCTGCCCTACGCGCTCATGGGGGCCATCGGCGTCGTGTTGGCAGTTCTGCATGTGCTGACCGGCACCCTCGACTCGACGGTCATCGTGCTCGGGGTTGCGGTGGTGCTGCTCTCGCTCGTGCGACAGGTGATCACCTTGATACAGAACGACAATCTGCTGCGCAGTTTGACTCTGGCCCGAGACGAGCTGACCTACCGTGCGCACCACGACGGTTTGACCGGACTGCTCAATCGATCGTCGTTCGACGAACATCTGCGCGCGGCAGTGAACGACGCCCGGGCGGGCCGGCAGAGCGCAGTCCTGCTTCTGATCGACCTGGACAACTTCAAGAGCGTGAACGACCGATTCGGCCACGGCGGCGGCGACGAATTGCTGATCGAACTTGCACGTCGACTGAACACGTGTGTCGGGGAGGGAGTGGTGGCGCGTTTCGGCGGTGACGAGTTCACCGCCCTGGTGTACGCAGACCTCGACACCGGCCACGCCACCGCGGTACGCATCGCCGAAGCGATGCAGACTCCCCATGACATCGACGGGCATCCGGTCTCGGTCGGAGCGTGCGTCGGTGTCGTGGAGATAGGCCGGGCAACCGAGGCCGATGCCGATGCCGACCACACCGCACCACGAACCACCGATATCGACGAGGACGAGCTGATGCGGCTCGCCGATCGCGCGATGTATCGGGCCAAGCGTGAGGGCAAGGCCAGGGTCTACGCCTACGACATCATGGGCGCGCTCAGCGCGGTACCGATCGACACCTATCGGGACAATTTAGGAACCAGGCCGAATATTGTTGCAGGAGAACCAGATCCGGCTCGGTTGATGGGGCCGCCGACCAGAACATAGGCGCCTGTGGCCGGGATGGACTCCAAATTCGTCAGGTTCTCCAAGCTGATCCGTCGCCGATCGTAGAGCTTGACCGACACCGGGTAGGTCTCGTCGTTGCCCAGATCGGGTCCGAAGGTATCGGTGCCGAGTGCGCCGCGATCCGCCAGCTTGCCCGTGTCGATCAACCACTGCGCCGCCTCCGCAGAGAACCCGGGTTGATGTGTCACACCGTCCGCGTCCGCATTGGCGTACGCGTCTGTGCCCCAACGCGACGACCATCCGGTCCAGGCGATCACGGCCGCCCCCGTCGGAATGACGCCGTGTCGAGCCTCCCAGTTCTGCAGATCTGCGACTGTGACGGCATAGTCTGCGTCGGCCGCTGCCTGCTGCCGGATATCGATCTTCACCACGGGCAGAAACAGATCTTCCGGATCGAGCTGGTCGGCGGTCAGTCCACCCTCCTGAAAGTGCGCGGGTGCCCCCCAGTGCGTGCCGGTGTGTTCGCCCTCCTTGACGTACTGGAGGTAGAACCCGTCCTCGGCGACTGTGAATGCCGTGTCGAGTGAGAACTCGGGATCACCGGGAAAGATCGGGGTGAGCGCTGGATCGTTGACATGGGAGAGAGACACGATCCCGAGCATGCGGTCCAACGGAACGGCAGGCCCGGCAGGCTGCGCCGAGCCGGTACCGGGCAGGGCGTCGGCGGTGGCGGGCGTAACCAACCGTGCCCCCATCAGCACTGCCACACCTGTTGTCACTCGGCGAAAGAGCTGCCTTCTCTTCATATCCCCCACTCCACCTCTCGTCGGCACCCCGTGCGCCTCCCCGACGCAACCCTAGGCCCTGCCGAACCCCGAAGGCAGCGTCAACCGATCCGAATCGGATCTATCTGGACCCGCACTCCCGCGCCCAGTTTCTTGGCACTGCGAGATGCCTGCGCAGCGGACAACGCCCGAGCCAGCGCCGCCCCGGTACTGCGGGGCACGCGTATCAGCAGCCGCTGCACATCACCGGAAAGCCCGTCCTCTCCACTGCTCGCCGGCGGGCGTTGACCGTCCGGTAGATCGACCGGCCCCAGCACTTCCACGGCCTCGGGTAGGTCTGCACTCTCGACCAGCGCCGTGATCGCCTCGGTGGTGCCGTCTATCGCTGCAACGTGGACGGCCGGCGGAAAACGCACCTCCACACGCTCGTCCAGCTGACTCCTCGCGTGCCACAGAGGATCCCAGCGAACCAGAGCTTGCACAGTAGGGATCTCCGATTCGGCCACGACGACCACACGGCCACCGTCGGAACCCGGTCGCACCATGGCGGCGGCCGTCATCCACCGACGTAGGGTCTCCTCTGCGGCACGCAGATCTGCCCGGCCGAGCAATGCCCAGCCGTCGAGCAGCAACGCCGCGCCGTAGCCACCCTCGACCGTCGGCTCGGCACCGACCGTGGACACTACGAGTCCGGCACCGGGACGGACCGAGTCGAGTACTGTCGCACCTCCGGAATTGTGTACCGGCACACCCGGAAAGGCCCGACCCAATTCCTCGGCAGTTCGGCCCGCCCCGATCACGACCGCACGGAGATTCCGCGATCCGCAGACCGTGCATCGATGTGCAGCGTCGGCAATTCCGCACCACGAACACGTCGGACTGCTCGCACCGTCACTGCCTGCGGTCGAGGGAAGGGCCAGCGGGCCGTTGCATCGACGACACCGCGCCGGATTCCGGCACTTCGCGCATGCCAGTGACGGCACATAACCGCCACGTGGAACCTGAACCAGCACAGGTGCATCGGCCTTCAACGCCGCCCGGGCAGCCTCGAAGGCAATCGCCGGTAAACGGGCCACGCGAGCCGCCGGATCCCGCGCCAGAGCATGGTCCGAATCGGCAAGCGCAACCACGTGAGGTTGGCGCTCACGGACCAGCTCACGCGGAGCGACCAGGTCGTGGGCCCAGCCCGAGTCGACGAGCGCTTCGGCCTCCGCCGTGCGCGAGTGTCCACCGATCACCACAGCCGTCCCGGACACGTGGGCGCGGAGCAATGCCACCTCGCGCGCGTGTGGATACGGGGACCGAGGCTCGGCGAAACTGTCGTCACCGTCGTCCCAGATCGCGATCATGCCGAGTGTCGACACCGGAGCGAAGACGGCACTCCGCGTTCCGACGACGACGACCGATCTCGATCGCAGACACCTCAGCCACTGCCGATACCGCTTGGCCGGACCGAGTCCGGCCGACAATGCCACAACATGTTCGGCCCCGAGCAACGCCGTGCACGCCGCTTCCACGCGATCGAGATCGCGCTGATCGGGCACCACGACCACCGCAGACCTACCGCCTGCCACCGTCACGGCCGCAGCCTCGGCCAGACGAATCGACCATTGTTCGCCGGGGAGCGCCTGCCACACCGCGCGCGGAAGACGGCCGGACGCCAGGGCGTCGAGGAAGTTCGGACCGTGGGTGTATGCGGACCACGCCACGCGGTCGACGGCAGGCTCGTTCGGAGGATCGAAGACGGATGTCGCTTCCGCCTCGACCCGCGCGTGGCGTGCCGGTACCGCCAGACGCAGCACGTCCGCCCGCGTTCCGGCGTAGCGATCGGCTACGGCCTCGGCGAGCTCGGCGATCTCGGGTGTCAGGACCCGCTCCGCGGACACCACGCGATCGAGCCATCCGAGCTTGCCTTCGTGGTCGGTCTCGGCCAGCCTGGCCAGCACGAAACCGTCGACCAGACGGCCTGCGAACCGCACCCGGACGCGAACGCCGGGTTGCGCATCCTCACCGAGCTCCTCGGGAACGAGGTAGTCGAACTCTCGGTCGAGATGCGGCAGCGGCAACATCGGGAGAATCCGCGCGATCGGCAGATTCGACGCTGCCACCCGTGCTACGCCCGCCACTGCACCTCCCTCCTCGATTCTCACCCCACACTCGATGTCGGAGCACCGAGCCGGTGCGAGCAGGGTACGTGCAGGGCGGCCGAAGCCGAACTCAGAGCCCGGCAGCCTCGCGGAGCTTGCCCGCGCGATCGGTGGATTCCCACGGAAGATCGATGTCCGTACGGCCGAAGTGGCCGTATGCGGCCGTCTGCGCGTAGATCGGGCGGAGCAGATCCAGATCGCGGATGATGGCCCCGGGGCGGAGGTCGAACACCTCGCTGATCGCCGCCTGAATACGAGCGGGATCGGTCTTCTCCGTGCCGAATGTCTCGACGAACAACCCGACGGGGGCGGCCTTGCCGATGGCGTAGGCCACCTGTACCTCGATGCGATCGGCGAGCCCGGCAGCGACCGCGTTCTTGGCGACCCACCGCATTGCGTAGGCGGCGCTGCGATCGACCTTCGACGGGTCCTTTCCGGAGAAGGCTCCGCCGCCGTGCCGCGCCATGCCCCCGTAGGTGTCGACGATGATCTTGCGTCCGGTCAGGCCGGCGTCACCCATCGGGCCACCCAGCACGAATTTTCCGGTGGGGTTGACCAGCAGACGCACGTCGGAGGTGTCCAGCGTCGGCACGTCCAATTCTGCGAGTACCGATCCCAGCACCTTTTCCCGGATATCAGGAGTGAGCAGGTTGTCGAGATCGATGTCGGCCGCATGCTGAGTCGAGATGACCACGGTGTCGAGGCGAACGGCGTTGTCACCGTCGTATTCGATCGTTACCTGAGTCTTGCCGTCCGGACGCAGGTACGGCAGCACCCCACTCTTGCGAACCTCGGTCAACCGCCGAGAAAGCCGGTGCGCCAACGCGATAGGCAACGGCATCAGCTCGGGAGTGTCGGTGTTGGCGTAGCCGAACATCAACCCCTGATCTCCCGCGCCCTGACGATCGATCTCGTCGTCGGACAGTCCTTCGACTCGCGCCTCGTGCGAATGATCGACTCCCTGAGCAATTTCGGGAGACTGCGCGCCGATGGCAACGTTCACGCCGCACGAATTTCCGTCGAACCCCTTGGCCGACGAGTCGTACCCGATCTCGAGCACCTTCTCGCGCACGATCTTGGGGATGTCGGCGTATGCGGTGGTATTGACCTCGCCAGCGACGTGCACCTGACCGGTGGTGACCAATGTCTCGACGGCCACACGAGAACGCGGATCCTCCGTCAGCAGAGCATCGAGAATCGAATCGCTGATGGCGTCGCAGATCTTGTCTGGATGACCCTCTGTGACTGACTCGCTGGTGAAAAGCCGACTACCGGACTTGCTCACGGACTTCCTCTCGACGCATGTTCCTGCCCGACCCGACGCCTGGCGCCGGTCGGGCACTACACGAAAATTGACGTTCCCTCGGTGTTATCGCCCCTGCCGGAACATGGCAAACCTGATCTCTACGATCGATACGACACGTGTCCAGCACAGTATCCGGCACAACATCGCTCGTGCACCCTTGGCATCATCGCTGATTCGAACTCTGTCGGGGGCTCCTCGTATCGAGCATCTGAGCCACCGAATCCAGCACGCGGCTCGCGAGAAGCGCTTTGGAGCCCTCACCGAGCGCCGCCTCGGAACCGTCGGAACCGAGCAACCAGCCGTCGTTGTGGTCCACTTCGAATGCCTTGCCGTCACCGACGGCATTGACCACGAGCAGGTCGCAGCCCTTGCGCTCGAGCTTCGCCCGCGCGTACGTCAGCACATCGCCGTCGGCGTCGCCTGTCTCCGCGGCGAACCCGACGATGACGGTCGATGATTCGATGTCGCCGTCCCGTCGAGCAGCGACCAGGCCGGCGAGTATGTCGTCGTTGCGGATCAACGGGATCGACGACGGCTCGTTCGCACCCTTCTTGATCTTGCTGCCCGCGATCGACTCAGGACGGAAGTCGGCGACCGCGGCCGCCATCACCACCGCATCGACACCGACGGAAAGCTTGCGAACCGCGTCCTGCATGTCCGACGCCGTCTTGACGTGCACCACGTCGACGGCGGCGGGAGCGTGGAGGTCGCTGGTGTAGCCGGCAACCAACGTCACCTGGGCTCCGCGTTGAGCAGCCACTCGTGCCAGTGCAAATCCCTGCTTGCCCGAGCTTCGATTGCCCAGAAAACGGACCGGGTCGAGGGGCTCACGAGTACCGCCGGCAGACACCAGAACATGGCGTCCTTCGAGGTCCCGGGGCAGCGCGTCGGCACGCTCGGTCACGAGCATCGACAGCGCGAAGATCTCGTCCGGTTCCGGAAGCCGGCCAGAACCGGTGTCACGTCCGGTCAGTCGCCCCGACGCCGGTTCGATCACGTGTGTCCCGCGCGAGCGGAGAGTCGCGACGTTGGCGACCGTGGCCGGGTGCTCCCACATCTCGGTGTGCATCGCGGGAGCCAGCACCACCGGACACCGCGCGGTGAGCAGGGTGGCCGTCAGAAGATCGTCGGCACGTCCCCCGGCGATGCGAGCCATCAGGTCCGCGGTGGCGGGCGCGACGACGACGAGGTCCGCGTCCTGACCGAGGCGGACGTGCGG
Source organism: Rhodococcoides sp. S146-33 (assembly GCF_059489205.1). Lineage (NCBI taxonomy): Bacteria > Bacillati > Actinomycetota > Actinomycetes > Mycobacteriales > Nocardiaceae > Rhodococcoides > Rhodococcoides sp. S146-33. The sequence goes on along the minus strand of NZ_JCAJWY010000002.1, from coordinate 1,246,982 downwards.
AACCTCCGGCACGTCCGCGAAGACCCCGGTGTGCACCGGCTGACCGGACAGCGCCTCGAACGTCGCGCGTCCGACGAACTCCAGGGCCGATGCGGTCGGAATCACCCGTACCTGATGCCCGCTCTCGGTGAAACTGCGGATGAGTGAACAACTCTTGTAGGCGGCGATACCTCCGCCGACTCCGACGACAACGTGCAAGTCAGATGTCCTCTGTGAGGTTCTTATTCGCCTTCGGTGTGCTCGAGAAGGTCCGCGTGGATCTCACGGAGAGCGATCGAGAGCGGCTTCTCCTGCAGACCCGGCTCGACCAGGGGTCCCACGTACTCGAGGATGCCGTCACCGAGCTGGTTGTAGTAGTCGTTGATCTGACGCGCCCGCTTGGCTGCGTAGATCACGAGTGCGTACTTGGACGAGGTGCGAGCGAGCAACTCGTCGATGGGTGGATTGGTGATGCCGAGCGGCGTGTCGTAGGCCGGCAGAGCGCTGCGTCCGTCGAAGTCGGAAACGGCCGCTGAAATGCTGCTCACTGATGATCTCCTGAAATTGCATCGTTGGTGCTACGAACTAGCTGGTCGGGGCTTCGTGCGCCGTGAAACTGGTCAACTGTTGCCGACCGACGACCTACCGACCAACAAGGATACCAACTGTTCGCACGAATGGTCGACATCGGTATTGACAACCACCGTGTCGAACTCGTCCTGAGCGGCCAGTTCCACCCGCGCGGTCTCCAATCGACGCTCGGTCGCAGCGCTCTCCTCGGTCGCACGACCGACCAACCGGGAGACCAGGTCTTCCCATGTGGGTGGAGCCATGAACACCAGCAGAGCCTCGGGCTTGGACACCCGCACGGCGCGGGCACCGGCCAGATCCAGCTCCAGCAGCACCGGGCTGCCCGCCTCGAGCGCGGCCTCCACGGGTGCGGCCGGAGTTCCGGACCGCTGCAGACCACCGTGAATACTTGCCCACTCGAGCAATTCGCCGTCGGCGATCATTCGATCGAACTCCTCGGACGACACGAAGTGATAATCCTGACCGTCCACCTCGCCCGGCCGTGGTGATCGCGTCGTGACCGACACACTGAAGACCAGTTCGGGCAACGCCGCGCGTACGAGCCGAACGACACTGGACTTGCCGACGCCGGAGGGGCCGGAGAGCACCACCAATCGACCCCGTTCGTTCGATGGTGCCGATGAAGTCGCAGCGTCATCCACTGTGGTCAGGCCTCGAAATCGAACTTCGTCAGCAGCGCTTTACGCTGCCGATCGCCGAGACCACGAAGTCGGCGGGTGGGAGCGATCTCCAACTCTGTCATCAGCTCCGCGGCCTTGACCTTGCCCACCTTGGGCAACGCCTCGAGCAACGCAGACACCTTCATCTTGCCGAGGATCTCGTCCGTCTCGGCGTCCTTCAGCACCTGCTTGAGATCGGTGCCGCCACGCTTGAGACGCTCCTTGAGTTCGGCGCGAGCCTTACGGGCGATAGCTGCCTTCTCGAGGGCGGCAGCTCGCTGCTCGGGGGTCAACTGGGGAAGGGCCACTGTGGTTCCTCCGTCTTCTCGTTCTGGGCGATACGACGCACACGATCACTCTCGGCACGTCGACCATCGGTGTTCGACTGCCACGTAGTGCAGCCATCGGCGCTCGGCAACGGCAGTCCGCACTGTTCGTCGGCAGCGCTAGCGACCGTACCGACGACTCGCGTTCACCGCTAACTCGCCCCCGAGTGCCGGAGCGCAGCAGCGTCGACTATGCGAGACCGGCTTCGATCTCGTCGCGCAGCCGCGTCGCGGCGTCACGCAATGCCGTCACCGACGGACCGGCCGCCAGCACACCTCGCGAGGAGTTGGGAAGCAACAGCTCACGCGAATCACGGAAGATGTCCGCGAGATCGGAGACCGTTGCACCCTGTGCGCCCAGACCCGGCGCGAGGATGGGACCGGTGTAATTCGAGAGGTCGAGGCCATGATCACGAGTGGCACCGACGACCAACCCCACGGTGTCGGCATCGGCGCGGTTACGCGTCGCCGCCGCGTCGACGATCGACTGCGCCACCGACCCGCCGTTCGACGTTGCCGCCTGTTGCAGGCCCGAGCCCTCCGCATTCGAGGTGCGGGCCAGCACGAACAACCCGCGCTGATGGCGCACTGCTCGCTCGACGGTCTCCCCCAGCGAATCGAAGCCCAGGTACGGCGACACCGTGACGGCATCCGACGACAAGGGCGACTCGGGCTCGAGCCATGCCTGCGCGTATGCATCCATCGTCGTGCCGATATCGCCGCGTTTGGCATCCGCAATCACCAGGGTGCCTGCGTCACGAAGCACACTGATAGTGCGTTCGAGCACTGCGTATCCCGCAGATCCGTACGCCTCGAAAAACGCCACCTGGGGCTTGACGATCGCCACTTCGCCGACGAACGCCTCGACACACAACTCGGCGAACACCTCGAGACCGTCGGCCGAGCGTGGCAATTCCCACGCCTCGAGCAGGGCCGGATGTGGATCGATACCGACGCACAGTCGACCGCGTGCCCCAACCGCCGAACGCAGCCGATCCGACCAACTCCGGTGATGACTCACGGCACAACCAATCCTTCCTTCAGCCCGGCATGCAGGTCCTGGAGCGACCGAACGCCGATTCCGCCGGCGATACCGGCCTCGATTCCCTGCACTGCCGCCGATGCACCCTGCACCGTGGTGATGCACGGAATGTTCTGTGCCACCGCTGCGCTACGAATCTCGTACCCGTCGACGCGGGGGCCGGAGTTGCCGTACGGGGTATTGATCACCATCGCAATATCGCCGGCCAGGATGCGGTCGACGATGGTCTGCTCACCCTCCGGCACATCCTCACCCGACTGCTTGTACACCTGCTCACACTTGATTCCGTTGCGCCGCAACACATCTGCGGTACCTTCGGTTGCCAGGACGGTGAATCCCAGATCTGCGAGCCGCTTCACCGGGAAGATCAACGACCGCTTGTCCTTGTTCGCCACCGATACGAACACCGCGCCGCTCGCGGGCAACGATCCGTATGCGGCGGTCTGGCTCTTGGCGAAGGCAGTACCGAAATCGAAGTCGATTCCCATCACCTCACCGGTGGACTTCATTTCCGGGCTGAGCAGAGTGTCGACTCCGGTGCCGTCGGCACGGCGGAACCTGTTGAACGGCAACACCGCTTCCTTGACGGCGATGGGTGCACCGGCCGGGACGGTGCCACCGTCTCCGGTCTCCGGCAGGATTCCCGCCGTCCGGAGTTCGGCGATGCTCTCGCCCAGCATCACTCGTGCACAGGCCTTCGCGAGCTGCACCGCAGTTGCCTTGGACACGAACGGCACAGTTCGGCTCGCACGAGGGTTGGCTTCGAGGACGTACAGAATGTCGTCCTTGAGCGCGTACTGCACGTTCAGCAGGCCCCGAACACCGATTCCCTTCGCGAGTGCCTCGGTGGACCGACGCACGTTCTCCAGGTCGGTCTTGCCGAGTGTGATGGGCGGCAGCGCACACGCGGAGTCTCCGGAGTGGATACCGGCCTCCTCGATGTGCTCCATGATGCCGCCGATGTACACCTCGGTGCCGTCACACAACGCGTCGACGTCGATCTCGACCGCATCTTCGAGAAAACGGTCGACCAGCACCGGGCGGTCGTCCGAGATCTCCGTCGCGTTGGAGATGTACGTCGCGAGTGACGCCTCGTCGTACACGATTTCCATCCCGCGTCCGCCGAGTACGTACGACGGGCGGACCAGTACCGGGTAGCCGATGCCCGACGCGATCTCACGGGCCCCGTCGAACGTTGTCGCGGTGCCGTATTTCGCTGCAGGCAATCCGGCTGCGTCGAGTACCTTGCCGAATTCACCCCGGTCCTCGGCGAGGTCGATGGCCTCGGGCGAGGTTCCGACGATCGGGACGCCTGCGGCCTTCAGTCGCTTGGCGAGTCCGAGTGGAGTCTGGCCGCCCAGCTGCACGATGACACCGCGCACCGTTCCCGAGGCGGCCTCGGCCCGGTAGACCTCGAGCACGTCCTCGAAGGTCAGCGGCTCGAAGTACAGGCGGTCTGCGGTGTCGTAGTCGGTGGAGACGGTCTCGGGGTTGCAGTTGACCATGACCGTCTCGTAGCCGGCCTCGGACAGCGTCAGCGCCGCGTGCACACAGCTGTAGTCGAACTCGATGCCCTGACCGATGCGGTTGGGACCGGATCCGAGGATCAGGACCTTGGGCCGGTCCGGTTGCGGGGCAACCTCGGTCTCGGCTTCGGGGTCGAGCTCGTAGGTGCCGTAGTGGTACGGGGTCTTGGCCTCGAACTCCGCCGCGCAGGTATCCACGGTCTTGTAGACCGGGTGCACTCCGAGCCGGTCGCGCAGCGCACGCACACCGTCCTCGCCGTCGAGTTCGGGTCGCAACGCGGCGATCTGACGGTCGGACAGCCCGTGGTACTTGGCCTGGCGCAACAGCGCCTCGTCGAATTCGGCCGCCTCGCGGACCTGGACGCCGAGCTCGTGGATCTGTTGGAACTGATCCAGGAACCAGGGGTCGATCTTGGTCGCATCGAAGAGCTGCTCGAGAGTGGCACCGAGCGCGAACGCCTTCTCGATCCCGTACATCCGGCCATCCTGAGGAACCGACAGGTCCTTCAGCAAGGCCTCCAGACTCTCGGCCTCCACCTCCGGCCCGGTCCAGTATCCCGCCCGCTTGGTTTCGAGTGAGCGCATCACCTTGCCGAATGCCTCGGTGAAGTTGCGGCCGATCGACATCGCCTCACCGACGGACTTCATCGTCGTGGTCAACGTGCCGTCCGCACCGGGGAACTTCTCGAACGCGAATCTCGGTGCCTTGACGACCACGTAGTCCAGCGTCGGCTCGAAGCACGCCGGGGTTTCCTTGGTGATGTCGTTGATGATTTCGTCGAGGGTGTATCCGATGGCCAGCTTGGCGGCCATCTTCGCGATCGGGTAACCGGTCGCCTTCGACGCCAGCGCCGACGAGCGCGACACACGAGGGTTCATCTCGATGACGACGAGCCGTCCGTCCGCCGGATCCATCGCGAACTGGATGTTGCAGCCGCCGGTGTCGACGCCCACCTCGCGCAGGATGTCGATCGAGAGATCGCGCATCTTCTGGTACTCGCGGTCGGTCAGCGTCATGGCCGGGGCAACGGTCACGGAGTCGCCGGTGTGCACGCCGACGGGGTCCACGTTCTCGATGGAACAGACGATGACCACGTTGTCGCGGCCGTCGCGCATGAGCTCGAGCTCGTATTCCTTCCAGCCGAGGATGGACTCCTCGATCAGGACGTTCGCCGTCGGTGACGCTGCCAGTCCGCCACCGGCGATTCGGGTCAGGTCCTGGTCGTTGTAGGCCAGTCCGGATCCCAGACCGCCCATGGTGAACGACGGCCGCACGACGACAGGGAACCCGAGCTCGGCGACGGTCTCGCGCACTTCGTCCATCGTGTAACAGACGGCCGACTTCGCGGACTCGCCACCGACCTTGGCAACGATGTCCTTGAACTTCTGCCGGTCCTCGCCGCGCTGGATCGCGTCGAAATCGGCACCGATCAGCTCGACACCGTATTTCGTGAGAATGCCCTGATCATGCAGTGCAACAGCAGCATTGAGCGCCGTCTGGCCACCGAGGGTGGCGAGCACGGCCTGGATGGGGTGCCCCTGCTCGGCCTCGCGGGCGAAGATCTTCTCGATGAACTCCGCCGTGATGGGCTCGACGTAGGTGGCGTCGGCGAACTCGGGGTCGGTCATGATGGTCGCCGGGTTGGAGTTGACGAGGCTGACGCGGAGCCCTTCCTCGCGAAGCACTCGGCAGGCCTGGGTGCCGGAGTAGTCGAACTCGCAGGCCTGACCGATGACGATCGGGCCGGATCCGATGACCAGGACGTGGTTCAGGTCTGTGCGGCGTGGCATTACTTCTTCTCCTGAAGGACGCTGGTGAAACGGTCGAAGAGGTAGGCGGCGTCGTGCGGACCGGCCGCGGCCTCGGGGTGGTACTGCACGGAGAAGGCGCTACCGCCGATCAGCTCGACGCCTTCGACGGTGCCGTCGTTGGCGCAGGTGTGGCTGATCCGAGCACGACCGAAGTCGGTGTCGAACTCCTCGCCTGCTTCGCCTTCGAGTGCGAATCCGTGGTTCTGTGCGGTGATCGCGATGCGGCCGGTGGTGTGCTCGATCACCGGGATGTTCATGCCGCGGTGGCCGAACTTCATCTTGTAGGTGCCACGGCCGAGAGCCCGTCCGAAGATCTGGTTGCCGAAGCAGATCCCGAAGAGCGGCAGCTCCCGTTCGAGAACCTGCCTGGTCAGCGCGACGCTGGTGTCGGCTGTGGCGGGGTCGCCCGGTCCGTTGGACAGGAAGACACCATCCGGGTTCAGGTCCAGAACCTGGTCGAAGGTAGTGCTCGACGGCACCACGTGCACTCGGATACCGCGCTCGGCGAACATCCGGGGAGTGTTTGTCTTGATACCGAGATCGACTGCGACGACCGTGAATCGAGCCTCACCGGTCGGCTCGATTGTGTACCCGGCTCCAGTGGTGACTTCACCGGCGAGATCGGCACCGAGCATGGACGGCTGACCGTTCACCTGCTCCAGCATCTCCTCCGCAGTGCCGAGCGCGTCGCCCGAGAACACTCCCGCCCGCATGGAGCCGCGGGTGCGCAGGTGCCGGACCAGAGCGCGCGTGTCGATTCCAGCGATGCCCACCACGTTCTGGGCCTCGAGCTGATCCTGCAGAGTTCCGGTCGAACGCCAACTCGACGTGCGGCGTGCCGGATCTCGGACGACGTAGCCGGCCACCCAGATCTTGTTGGGATCCTGTGCGCTGGCGGCTTCACCGTCCTCTTGGTTCCAGCCGGTGTTGCCGATCTGCGGCGCGGTCGCGACGACGATCTGTCGGTGGTAGCTCGGGTCGGTGAGTGTCTCCTGGTATCCGGTCATTCCGGTGCAGAACACGGCCTCGCCGAGGGTGCGCCCCTGTGCGCCGAATGTGGTGCCGCGGAATGTCCGGCCGTCCTCCAGAACAAGAACTGCGCTGCTCACGCGGTTTCCTCCTTGGTTTCTCCGGTGAAACTCTCTGTCCACACCGGGTAGATCTGCTTGTCGTCGGCTCGAAAGCCGGTGTCAATCTCGGTCCCCGTCGGCAATTCCCAGCGGATCACGAGGAGACCGTCCTTGGTCATGACCTTCCCCGCAAGTCCGCGTTCGGTTCGGATCGCGCGGATCGAGTGGGTCGGAATCCAGATGGGAGATTCGCCGTCCCGATCGAGAAGGATCCCCTTCTCGTGTCGCGACAGCTCCCCGGTCGCGCGGTGGCCGATGTCGCCGACGGCGATACGGTCCTGCCAGCTCGGCGCGATGGTACTGCCGACGTACAGGCCGGTGGCCGGCTCGATGTGCGTGGCACCCAGATCCTGGGGCACTGAGGGGAATTCGCCGATTCGCTCTTCCTGACGCTTCTGCCGTCCTCGCCAACCCCAGAAGATCAGCGCGATCATCAACGCCCAGAACAGGATGAATCCGATGACGATGAGAACTCTGTCCACGGCTCTACTCCCCTGCCCTGTTCGTCACGACTCCGCCGTGGACGGTGATTCGTCCGCGTAACACCGTCGTGGTCACCTTCGAGGAGAAGGTCATGTCCTCGAACGGCGTGTTGTGCGCGACGCTGGCCAATTTCTTGCCCGATACCGTCCAGCTCGCGTCCGGATCGACCACGGTGAGGTTGGCGATCTCGCCCACCTCGATCGGCCGGCCCTGGTCGGACAGCCCGACGATCTGCGCGGGACGCTCGCTCATCACTCTGGCGACGCCACGCCAGTCGAGTAGGCCGGGCGTCACCATCGTGTCGACCACGATGGACAGAGCGGTCTCGAGTCCGAGCATGCCGGGACGGGCAATCGAGAATTCACAGCATTTGTCCTGCTCGGCGTGAGGCGCGTGATCGGTTGCCACACAATCGATCACACCGTCAGCGAGGCCTCGACGGAGGGCGTCGACATCGGACTTCTCGCGCAGCGGCGGGTTCACCTTGTTGATCGCGTCGTACGTCTCGAGGCGCGAATCGTCCAGCAGAAGATGATGCGGGGTGACCTCGGCGGTGATCTTGATCCCCTGTCCGCGTGCCCACTTCATCAACTCGACGGTGCCGGCGGTGGACGCATGGCAGATGTGCACCCGCGCACCGGCGTCTCGGGCCAGCAGGGCGTCCCGTGCGACGATCGATTCCTCGGCCGCACGCGGCCAACCGGCCAGTCCGAGCCGTGCAGCAGTAGGCCCCTCGTGCGCGACGGCACCGACTGTGAGCCGTGGCTCCTCGGCGTGCTGAGCGATGAGCACACCGAGCGAACTCGAGTACTCCAACGCCCGACGCATGATCAGTGGATCGTCGACGCAGTGGCCGTCGTCCGAGAACATCTTCACTCGGCCGATTCCCGCTGCCATCGTGGCCATCTCGGCGAGTTGCTTGCCCTTGAGGCCGACGGTGATCGCACCGACCGGGTGGACGTCGACGAGGCCGACTTCCTGTCCCCGACGCCAGACGTGGTCGGTCACGACCACCGAGTCGGCAACCGGATCGGTGTTGGCCATGGCGAACACCGCGGTATAACCGCCGAGAGCCGCAGCTGCCGAACCGGATTCGATCGTCTCGGTGTCTTCACGGCCCGGCTCGCGCAGATGCGTGTGCATGTCGACGAATCCGGGCAGCAGAATGTGCCCGCGGGCGTCGATCACCTGCGCGTCGTCGGCATCGAGGTCGGCACCGATCGCGGCGATTTCCTCGCCGGTGATCAGCACGTCGGTTTCGGAGCCCTCGCCGTACAGCAGCACGCCCCGCAACAGCACCGAGGAGGTGGATGCGGTCATGAGGCACCCCCGCCCGAACCGACCAGCAATCGGAACAGCACCGCCATCCGCACGTGAACTCCATTCGTAACCTGTTGCAAGACTGCAGTTTTGGGAGAGTCCGCGACCGAGGATGCAATCTCCATACCGCGCAGCATCGGACCGGGGTGCAGCACGACGGCATGATCGGGCAGCAGCTCCAGTCGGCGCTGCGAGAGCCCGTACGTGATGGAGTACTCCCGAGCCGAGGGGAAGAACCCGCCGTTCATTCGTTCCGCCTGCACGCGCAGCATCAGCACAGCATCCAACCCGGGCAGTTCGGCGTCGATGTCGTGTGACACCCGCACCGGCCAGCCGGACACACCAACGGGAAGCAGAGTCGGTGGCGCGATCAGCACCACCTCGGCACCGAGCTTGGCCAGCAGGATCGCATTCGACCGCGCCACCCGGCTGTGCAGAATGTCGCCGACGATCGCGACTCGTCGGCCGGCGATGGTGCCCAGACGTTGACGAACCGTCAGCGCGTCGAGCAGGGCTTGGGTGGGATGTTCGTGCGTACCGTCGCCCGCGTTGATCACCGCGGGGCCAGCGCCTTGATTTGCGGTCCACTGAGCTATTTGGTGGGCAGCACCCGATGCTGGGTGTCGAACGATGAGGGCGTCGGCTCCAGCAGCCCGCAACGTCATCGCGGTATCGCGGAGCGACTCCCCCTTCGACACCGATGAACTGCTGGCACTGACGTTGATGACGTCGGCACTCATCCACTTGCCGGCCACCTCGAACGAGACGCGAGTGCGCGTGGAGTTCTCGAAGAAGACCGTCATGATGGTGCGTCCGCGCAGCGTCGGCAGCTTCTTGACTTCGCGTCCGAGCAGCGCTTGCTCGAAGCGTTCGGCTTCGTCGAGGAGTTCGGTGGCCGAGTCGACGGTGAGATCGGCGACCGAGAGAAGGTGCTTCATCGCGCCGATCCCCCCTCGGACAGGCTGACACCGTCGCGGCCGTCGTGTTCGGAGAGCAGCACCGACACGTCCTCGGTGCGCGCAGTGGGCACGTTCTTGCCCACGTAATCCGCCCGAAGCGGGAGCTCGCGGTGCCCGCGGTCGATGAGAACCGCCAGCTGCACGGCGCGCGGTCGACCGAGATCGCGTAGTGCGTCGAGCGCGGAGCGAACTGTTCTGCCCGAGAACAGGACGTCGTCGACCAGCACGACCAACGCGTCGTCGACACCGCCGACCGGGACCGACGTCCTCTCCAGCGGACGGTGCGGCTTGTTGCGAAGATCGTCGCGGTACAGGGTGATGTCGAGAGAACCCAGCGGGGGTCGGACGCCGGAGAATGCCTCGATGCGTTCGGCGAGGCGCTCGGCCAGAGTGGTGCCGCGAGTGGGAATGCCCAGGAGGACGACGCGAGGTGAATCTGCGGCGTCGAGGGCCGTCTTCTCGATGATCTGATGGGCCATGCGGGAGATGGTTCGTCCCACATCGGCCGAGGACAGCAATTCGCGAACAGCAGAGTTCGCAGACGAGCTTTCGGGCGCAGGCAAACTACGACCTCCTTCTCCGCCTCTCTGGACGGATCGTTAAAGGATGTCTGACATGAAACTGCGTAGAGCCTAGCAACGCTCTGCGAACCACACCTACCAGGCTCGCAGAGCGTTCGGTCACTGTTCGGCGTCGACCGGCGTCTCGGCGGTGGCTTCGGCCTGTGTACGGCTCGAGACCGCCGCTGCCGCCGCGCGTACCTGAGGCGCGACCAGAACGATCTGACCGAGCACACCGTTGACGAAGCCGGGCGAATCGTCGGTGGACAACTGCTTGGCCAGCTCGACGGCCTCGTCGACGGCGACGACGGGAGGCACGTCGGTGGCATGGAACAGCTCCCAGACGGCGATCCGAAGGATGGCCCGGTCGACTGCAGGAAGACGCGTCAGCGTCCAATCCTTGAGGTGATCGGCAATCACTCCGTCGAGGCGATCCAAGTTCTCCGCCACACCCTCGACCAACGTCGAGGTGTACTCGCTGACCGGCGCGATGGTGTCGTCGCCGCGCGCGAGTTCGATGCGCTCGGCGGCCAGGTTCACCGGGTCTACGTTGCGCGCCTCTGCCTCGAACAAGAAATCCACCGCACGCTTGCGGGCCTTGTGACGCGCGCCCAGCTTCTTGGCACCGGGGGCACCGCTCTGCGCGCCGGAGGATGCCGACTTCTTCGATGACACGTTAGGAGTTCACACGCCCGAGGTAGTTGCCGTCACGCGAGTCGACCTTGAGCTTGTCGCCGGTGTTGATGAACAGCGGCACCGAGATCTCGGCTCCGGTCTCCATCGTGGCAGGCTTGGTGCCACCGGTGGAGCGGTCGCCCTGCAGGCCGGGATCGGTGTGCTTGACCACGAGCTCGACGGTGACGGGAAGCTCGACGTAGAGCGGTACGCCTTCGTGCATGGCGACCTGGACGCGCAGGTTCTCGAGCAGGAATCGCGCACCGTCACCGACCGTGGCCTCACCGATCGAGAGCTGGTCGTAGGTGTCGGCGTCCATGAACACGTAGTCGCTGCCGTCGTGGTACAGGTAGGTCATGTCGCGGCGGTCGACCGTTGCGGTCTCGACCTTCACACCGGCGTTGAACGTCTTGTCGACGACCTTGCCCGAGAGCACGTTCTTGAGCTTGGTCCGCACGAAGGCAGGCCCCTTGCCGGGCTTGACGTGCTGGAATTCGATGATCGACCACAGTTGGTTCTCCAGGTTGAGAACCAGTCCGTTCTTGAAATCGCTGGTGGAAGCCACTTGCTTCGCGTCTCCTCAATCGTTTGTGCGCGTGACGCGCCGTCGGTCAGGTGCGGGATTTGCTCCCGCCCGCGCGCTAGACGGACGTGAGTTCCTTGCTTGTCAGGGTGAGCAGTTCCGGACCCCCGTCGCGAACGACGAGTGTGTCCTCGATCCGAACGCCGCCGCGACCGGAGAAGTAGACACCCGGCTCGACGGTGACCGCTGCACCGCTCAGCAGTGTACCGGTGCTCGTCTTCGCGATTCCGGGCGCTTCGTGAATTTCCAAGCCGACGCCGTGACCGAGGCCGTGCAAGAAGTACTCGCCGTAGCCGGCGTCGTCGATGACCGAGCGTGACGCCGCGTCGACCGAAGCTGTGTTCACCCCGGGTGCCAGCGCCTCTCGCCCGGCCGTCTGCGACCGTTGCACCAACTCGTACAGGTCGCGCTGCCACTGCGCCGGACTCCCGATCACGAAGGTCCGGGTCATGTCCGAGTGGTACCCGCCCACGAGCGCACCGAAGTCCAGCTTCACGAAGTCACCCACGGCCAACACCGCATCCGTCGGGCGGTGATGCGGCACTGCGGAATTGACCCCGGCAGCCACGATCGTCTCGAACGAGATCGCATCGGCACCGTGGTCGAGCATCGCGGATTCCAGTTCGCGGGCCACCTCACGCTCGGTTCTCCCGGCGCGGATGCTGCCTCCGCTCAGCAATCGGGCAAGCGCATCGTCGGCGGCGCGGCACGCATCGCGGAGCAATCCCACCTCGAACTCGTCCTTGACCATGCGCAACGACTCGACCACACCCGGTGCCCGCACCAATTCGACGCGCCCGTCCAACTCTGCCCAGGCCCGATGAGCATCGACCGTCACCACGTGACTCTCGAACCCGATACGGCCACCACGACCCGACACCCCTGATCGGAGGAGGTGTATCGCCGACGCGCGATCGATCTCCGCACGGAGATCCGGCACCTGCTCCGCGACCTGGGTGACATACCGACCGTCGGTGCAGATCACGGTCTCGTTCTCACCGTGGCTCGAATCCGCCGCCGAGACCAGCAGCGCCGCATTCGAACCGGTGAAGCCGGTCAGATAACGCACGTTCAGCAAGTCGGTGATCAACATCGAATCGAGGCCGTCGGCGGCCAACAGTTCACGCAGGGCGCCGCGACGGGCACCGAAATCAGCAGGCATGCGCTCGACATTACTGCTCGCCCCTGGCACCTCTGCCCGGACGCGTCGGACTCGAACTTTGTGGGCCCTGCCACACGAACGGCGACGTGCGGATATGCTGTGCCGCATGACTGGGTGGGCAGTGCGTGGCATAGGTATGGGATTGATCAACGCCGTCGTTCGATTGCTGCTGGGGGCGGCAGTATCGATGTGGCCGCTGAGCGGCTCGGCGTTGCGATGGGTGGCGTACGCCCTCGTGGTCCTCGTGATCGTGGTCTGGGCGGGAATCGACGGAGTCCGTGATCGTCGTAATCATCCTGATCCCGACGACGGCCAGGACCTCACGATGGTGTGGCTCAAGGCCGCGGCGGTCGCAGGACTGCTCGCTGGACTTCTCAGTTGGATCATCGACTTCTTCGTCGACTTCAGCCTCGGTCAGAACGGTCTGATCTTCGAGCTCACCTCGGGCGCAGCATTCACCATTCTCACCATCTTCATCGTGGCCAGCATTGCGGTGTTCGTCGGTCGGTTGATCGTCAACCGCGAAGCGAAGAAGAAGCTGGCGACGTCCGACGCCGACCGTGCCCACGACCGCGAGCTGGTCAAGGCAGGCAGCGCGGAACGCGCCGGGTCGAGTCGCGACACGCGATCGCAAGCAGAACCCACGCGCTCCGAACCGACACGCTCCGAACCGCAGTGGGCCGCCGAGCACGGCGAAGCCGACACGGAGGTGTTCTCGGCAGTGGACGCCGACGGAAAGCCCCGAATGGACAAGCGCGGCAACCGTCACGGCAGCGCCGACGGTTCCTGACTCCGGCCACAGACACACGGGCGGTGAGCGACGCATGACGCGTCACTCACCGCCCGTTCTCATCTCCTCCGGAACAGGAGCCGATCCTCACAGCATGATCGCGGACCCACCGGTCGCCGGGGCCTCGCGACCGACCGCGGAGAATGCGGCAACGAGCAGAGCTGGATCGGGACCCTCCAGCCGTCCCGGCTTGGCCAGACCGTCCAGGACGACGAACCGCAACAGTCCGGCCCGATTCTTCTTGTCCGTCTGCATGCCCTTCAGCAGGTCCCCGAACGCGTGCTCGTCGTAGGTGACCGGCAATCCGACCGATTCGAGAATCGAGCGATGCCTGTCGGCCGTGGTGTCGTCCAGACGACCGGCAAGCCGTCCGAGCTCGGCAGCGAACACCAGACCGACCGATACTGCTGCACCGTGGCGCCACCGATACTGTTCACGCCGTTCGATGGCGTGCGCGAGCGTGTGGCCGTAATTGAGGATCTCGCGAAGATTCGATTCGCGCAGATCGGCAGCCACGACCTTCGCCTTGACCTCGACAGATCGCTTGATCAACTCCGGTAGAACGTCACCGGTCGGATCCAACGCAGCCGCCGGATCGGCCTCGATCATGTCGAGAATCGTTGGATCGGCGATGAAACCGGTCTTGATCACCTCGGCCATGCCCGAGACGATTTCGTTCTTGGGTACGGTTTCGAGCGTAGCGAGGTCGATCAGCACGGCAGCCGGTTCGTGGAAGGACCCCACGAGGTTCTTACCGGCGTCGGTGTTGATGCCCGTCTTGCCGCCGACGGCCGCGTCGACCATGGCCAGCAGCGTCGTCGGGACGTGCACGATACGCACGCCGCGCATCCACGTTGCCGCCACGAACCCGGCCAGGTCGGTCGCAGCTCCGCCGCCCAGGCTGACGATGGCGTCGCTACGAGTGAGACCGATTCGGCCCAACACCTCCCAGCAGAATCCCGCCACGGCGAGGTCCTTACCGTCCTCGGCATCCGGAATCTCGATCCTGTGTGCGTCGATGCCCTTCTCCGCCAACGCCGCTCGTACGGCCTCGGCCGTCTCGGCCAGCGGTGGCTGGTGAAAAATCGCCACAGTGGCAGTTCCGGCGAGTTCGTCGACGAGATCGGTCAACAAACCTCGACCGATGATCACCGGATACGGACTGGCTGTCTCGACCTGGACGCGCACTGGCTCTGTCATCGAATCACCTTCATCTACTGGGGGTTTTACTCGTTCACGTTGCGCGGGGGTACCGGTGCGATCGCGGTCAATTTGGAGACCAGCTGGCCCACCACTCGGGCAGGGCTACGACTGTCGGTGCGCACCCGCACAGTGGCCACCGAACGGTACAGGGGCCGCCGGTGACGCATCAGTTCCTGATATTTCGCGCGGGGGTCGGGACCGGCAAGGAGCGGCCTCACCGTGTTGGCCCCGGTCCGCCGAAGCCCCTCTGCCACACTGATTTCCAGGTAGACAACCGTGTGCTTCGACAGCAGGGCGCGGGTGGAACCAGAGAGCACTGCACCGCCGCCGAGGGAGACGATGCCGTCGTGCGAGGCAAGCGCGCCCGCCACGATGCGTTCCTCGATCTGCCGGAAAACCGGCTCTCCGTCGTGGGAGAAGATATCGGCAATTGTGCGACCGGTATCGCGTTCGATGGCCACATCGGTGTCGAACAAATCGAGGTTCAACGCTTGGGCGAGCCTTCTGCCGATGGTCGACTTACCTGCACCCGGCGGTCCGACGAGGACCGCGTACGGGGTCATCGTGGAGGTCGGGCGGCGGTGCCCTTCACGTAGTGGTCGACGTTGCTCGTCGTCTCCGCCAGCGAGTCTCCACCGAACTTCTCCAGCGCTGCCTGCGCGATCACGAGAGCAACCATTGTCTCCGCCACGACTCCGGCGGCCGGGACAGCGCACACGTCCGAGCGCTGATGAATGGCCACCGCTTCGTCACCGGTCGACATGTCCACCGTCGAGAGAGCACGGGGAACAGTGGAGATGGGCTTCATCGCGGCACGAACCCGCAGAGCCTCACCGTTGGTCATCCCACCTTCGATCCCGCCCGCCCGGTTCGTCGAGCGCAGAACTCCGTCGGGACCCGGTTTGATCTCGTCGTGGGCGACGCTGCCGCGCCGCCGTGCGGTCTCGAAACCGTCGCCGACCTCGACACCCTTGATCGCCTGGATGCCCATCAGCGCAGCGGCCAGCCTCGCGTCGAGCTTGCGTTCACCCGAGACGAACGACCCGAGGCCGACCGGAAGGCCGTGCACCACGACCTCGACGATGCCGCCGAGAGTGTCGCCGTCCTTCTTCGCCGCTTCGATCTCGGCGATCATGGACTCCTCGGCGGCCTTGTCGAAGGCTCGCACCGGTGACGCGTCGATGGCATCGATGTCCGCGCCTGCAGGCGGCGGGCCGACGTAGGGATCCGAGCCACCGATGGAGATGACATGCGAGACGACGTCGACGCCGAACGCTTGCTTCAGAAACAGCCGCGCGACCGTTCCGATGGCAACCCGGGCAGCGGTCTCGCGCGCGCTTGCGCGCTCGAGAACCGGGCGCGCGTCATCGAAGCCGTACTTGAGCATCCCGGAGAAGTCGGCATGCCCGGGGCGCGGGCGGGTCAGCGGGGAGTTGCGCGCGAGATCGGCAAGCACGGTCTCGTCGACGGGGTCGGCCGACATCACCTGTTCCCACTTCGGCCACTCGGTGTTTCCGACCTCGATCGCGACGGGCCCGCCCATCGTGCGGCCGTGCCGTACACCGCCGGTGAGCGTTACTTTGTCCGCTTCGAACTTCATTCGAGCACCGCGGCCGTAACCGAGGCGACGGCGAGCGAGTTGGGAGGCAATATCGTCCGAGGTCACCTCGACTCCCGCGACCATTCCTTCGAGAATGGCGACGAGAGCGGGTCCGTGGGATTCTCCGGCAGTTATCCAGCGCAGCACTCGAACATCTTTTCACGTCAGGCATGCCGCGGATGCCAGCAGGGTCGCCGCGCACATGGACGGACCGTGCGCGATGCGCGCTCGTGGGCGTCCGAGGACCAGGGCAACCGAACCCACCGCGGCCGTCGTAAGTGGTGCAGCCAGCGCCGCGATCACCCACCCCTCCCCGCCGCCGAGGGCTGCGATCGAACCCACCGACCATGCCAGCTTCACGTCTCCGGCACCGAAAGCCGACGGCGCGAGAAGGTGCACGACGAGATAGATCGCGAACAGCAGGGCTCCCCCGAGCACCGCATGAGCCGATCCGCTCGACACGAGCGCCGTTGTCACCACCAGCGCACCCGAGATCGTCAGTTCGTTCGGTAACCGGCAACAGCGTAGGTCGACGGTGCTGAGCGCCACGAACCACAATGTCAACAAGCAGAACAGGACCATGTGCGTGGAACTGCCGAATCGACACCACACCCAGCCGGTGCCCACCGCGGACAACAGCGGAACATATCGCGGATCCCAGCGCGCCAAGCCGGAGCGCATGGCTACCCCGGCAACGGCACCTACTATGCACGCAACACTCAGACCCAACATGGTCCGAAGGGTTGCATCGCATCAGGGGCCGCCCGTGGGGAAACGCCTGGCCGAAGATTGCCCTGTGGACAACTCGGTACCTGTGGACAACTCGGTACCTGTGGACAACTCGGTACCTGGGGACAACGCGTTGCCTGTGGACGGGTCGGTCGGTGATGCTCAGTCGGTGCTGGTCAATGCAGCACGCATGACTTCCCGGGGCGCCGGTCGGCCGGTGAATTGCTCGACCTGCCCGAACGCCTGCTCGAGCAGCATCGCCAAGCCCCCGACGACAGTCCCCCCGGCCGTTTCTACCGCAGCTGCCAGCGGTGTCGGCCAGGGATCGTAGATGGCATCGAGCACCAACGGTGCCTGTGCGAGATCCGTCGCGATGTCGGCGGCTCCGGCGGCGGGAACAGTGCTGACCAGGACTGCGGACGCACCCGCGACAGCGGCCAGACGGGAGTCGGACACGTGCACGAACTCCACGCGCAGGCCCGCGGCCGCAGCGCAGTCGAGAGTGTCCTTCGCTCGGTCGGCCGAACGTGCGACGACGGTGACGGACGCCGCACCGAGACCGGCCAGTGCAACGATCGCCGGTCGCGAGGTTCCCCCTGCTCCGACCACCGTGACTGCGCTCCCGGTCAGGTCGAGCACCCCGGCCCCGCGGAGGGCACCGACGATGCCGTCCACGTCTGTACAGTCCGCACGCCAGCCTGACTCGGAGCGCACCAAAGTATTCGCCGAGCCGGCCAACACAGCGCGTTCGGTGCGCTCGCCGGCGTAGTTCAGGGCTGCAACCTTGCCCGGCATCGTGACCGAGACGCCCACCCATTCCGGACCGAAAGCGTCCAGCATGCCGGGCAACTGCTCACCGGTGCACTCGATCCGGTCGTATGTCCAATCGTCGAGACCGAGTGCGCGGTACGCGGCGCGGTGCAACAGCGGCGACTTGGAATGTTCGACGGGACTACCGAGTACTGCGGCCCGCACGTCAGCGTCCGCTGTCGAGGAAGCCGGGCTCGACTTTCCCGATGTTCGCGAGGTGTTCCTCGTAGCTGCGTGTGAACAGCGTTTCACCCGCCTGGTTGATGGTCACGAAGTACAACCAGTCACCGTCGGCCGGTGCTTCGACGGCCTGCACGGCACCGATGCTCGGCGAGGAAATCGGGGTTGCCGGCAGGCCCTCGCTCGCATAGGTGTTCCACGGAGTGACGCGTGCCCGATCGGCGTCGGTGGTGGCCACCTCGGTCGTGTCGAGCGAATAGTTGACCGTCGAGTCGAACTCGAGCTTCTGCGGCAGCGCGAGCCGGTTCAGAATCACCCGGGCCACCTTGCTGAAATCTTGCGGTAGTGACTCCCGCTCGACGAGGGATGCGGCCACCAGAGTGTCGTAGGGAGTGAGTCCGGAGTTGGTGCCCGCGGTGAGAATTCCGGTGTCCTCGTAGCGGGTGGCACTCTCGGACACCAGCTGTTTCAGGATGTCGGCGGGTGCGGCACTGGGGTCGAAATCCCAGGTTCCTGCGGCGATCAGGCCCTCGAGCTGACGATCCCGGTCCGGAACGCCCTCGACCCGGTCGGTGGCCCAGTCGGGAACACCCAATGCGGCCGGGTCGTCCACCGCTCCCGCTGCGTTGAGGTCGTCGTAGCTCGAGCAGACGGGCGTGCCGCTGCCCGTTCTGTCCACGCAGCTCGCTTCGGAGATCAGGGTGTAGATGCCCTTCTTGACGGCACCGGTGTTGACGTCGCGTGCGTCGTGCAGCTGACGTCCCTCCGAGATGACCATGTTTCCCACCCGGGAGGCGGGATCGACCAGTTCACTTACTGCTCGCTGGGCAGGCACGTTACTGGTGAGGAGATAGAAGCCCGGCTGGACCGAGGTGATGGCGTTGTTCGCGATAGCGGCTTCGAGGAATGCTCCCGAGCTTGCGACGACACCCTTGTCCGCTGCCTCGGTGCCGATCTGTTGGGCGGTGTCGTTGGGATGCACCTGGATGACCACACCGTCACCCGACGAACCGGCCGCGAAGTCAGCGTTCGGGATCGTGCGATTGCTGAATTTGTTCACTGCGAAATACCCCCCGCCTGCCACCGCGACAACGAGCAGCAGCCCGAGCACCGCCGCCACGACCCGGCCACGGCGCTTACGTGTGGACGCGGCCCGTTCCTGACGGTTCGCGGCCCGACGGCGTCCGGTCTCCCGCGGTGCCGCTTCGCTGTCCGAATCCGTGTGCGGGGCCCGGACACCCTCGCGCTCTGCGCCTGCTGCCGGCGTCGGGTGCGGTTCACGTCGTTGCGGCGGGTGCGGACGGCTGTTCATACGGCGATCGAAATCGCTGCCCTCGTCCACGCGATACCCGATCGGATCGGTGTGCGCCTCGTCGGAGCGCGCCTGTCGCCGGTCCCGATCGAAGGACCCATGGTTGTTCACTCGTCGACCTCCGTCGATCCTGAATTGATCCCCGTGTCATCCGAGACCGCGCGAACGGTAGCACTGCGATTCGGCAGGGCACGACGTTCGTCGAGCCACCCCTGCAAGATCGCCACCGCCGCCGCCTGGTCGATCACCGACCTCTGATTCTTGGCCCGCACCCCGCTGTCCCGTAGGGCACGTGACGCACTCACCGTAGTCAGTCGCTCGTCGGCCATCCGAATCGGTACGCCGCCCAACCGTCTGTGCAATGACCGTCCGAATTTCTCGGCAGCATCGACGGCGCTTCCGCGCTCACCACGCAGTGTGCGGGGCAGGCCGATCACGATCTCGACGGCGTCGTACTCGGCCACGATTTCCGCGACGCGTACGACGTCCGGGGCATCGGGCCCCTTGATCTTCGATCGCGGCACCGTTTCGACCGGCGTTGCAAGTACTCCGTCGGGATCGCTCGACGCAATTCCGATCCGAACGCTGCCGACGTCGATGCCGATACGCCGACCCCGGCCGGGATCGTCCACACCGGGCCGATCGGGGCCACGCCCCTGGTTGGCCATGATCGTCAGTGGGTCGTCAGTTCGGACAGGCGAGCGCGGGCCGCGTCGATACCGGCGGTGATTCCGGCGACGTCCGATCCCGAGCCCTGTGCCAGTTCCGGCTTACCGCCACCCCGGCCCCCGATGCTCGGGCCGAACGCTCCCACCAGATCACCGGCGGCAATCCCGACATCCTGCGCAGCCTTGTTGGTCGAGACCACGAACGGGACCTTGCCGCCGACCGTGCCGAACAGCACCACCACGGCTGGATCCGTACCGAGCCGCCCTCGAATGTCGGTCACCAGAGTGCGTAGGTCGTTGCCGCCGACACCGTCGGGTGCCTGCGCAACGACGGCCCGAACGTCACCGAATCGTTCGGCCCGGCCGACATACTCACCGGCCGAGGCCAGTACAGCTGCGGCCTTGACCGACTCGAGTTCCTTCTCGGCAACCCGAAGCCGCTCGAGGAGATTCTCGATACGCGCCGGCACCTCCTCGGACGGAACCTTCAACGACGACGCGACACCGGCCAGCAGAGCGCGTTCCTTCGCGAGGTAGCGGTACGAATCGAGGCCGACGAAGGCTTCGACGCGGCGCACACCCGACCCGACCGAAGACTCACCGAGAATGGTGACCGGGCCGATCTGCGACGAGTGCTCCACATGGGTGCCACCGCACAGTTCCATCGAGAACGGCCCACCGATCTCGACCACACGCACTTCGTCGCCGTAATTCTCGCCGAACAGCGCCATCGCGCCCATCTTCTTGGCACTGTCGAGGTCGGTCACCAGCGTGTTGACAGCGAAGTCCGAGCCGACCGCGTCGTTCGCGACGTTCTCGATGTCGTCGCGTTGCGCTTCCGAGAGTGCGCCCTGCCACGAGAAGTCGAATCGCAGGTACCCGGGCTTGTTGAGCGAACCGGCCTGAGTGGCGTTCGGCCCGAGGACCTGCCGCAGGGCTGCGTGCACCATGTGCGTGCCCGAGTGGCCCTGAGTAGCACCCTTGCGCCACGCGTGGTCCACGTCGACGTGGACGATGTCGCCTTCGGTGATCTGACCCGACTCGACCACGGACTTGTGCGTCCAGACCTTCTTGGCGATCTTCTGCACGTCGTTGACTTTGACATCGAGGCCGGGAGCGGTGATGGTGCCGATGTCGGCGATCTGTCCACCGGACTCCGCGTAGAGCGGGCTGCGGTCGAGGATGATCTCGATGCTCTCGCCCGCAACTGCCGTCGGAACCCGAACGCCGTTCGAGATCAGCGCCAATACCGTTGCTTCGGAACCGAGTTCGTCGAAACCGGTGAATTCGGTTGGCGAACCGTCGACGAAATCGCGATAGACCGTGAGGTCGGTGTGTGCATGCTTTCGGGCACGGGCGTCGTCCTTGGCCCGATTACGCTGTTCGGCCATCAAGGACCGGAAACCGTCCTCGTCGACCGACAGGCCCGCCTCGGCGGCCATCTCGAGCGTCAGGTCGATCGGGAAGCCGTAGGTGTCGTGCAGAGCAAATGCTTCGGCACCGCCGATCTTCTTGGCGCCCGACGCCTTGACGGCCTCCGCTGCACCCTCGAACAGTCGCGAACCCGAGGTGAGGGTCTTGAGAAACGCCGTCTCCTCCCCCACGGCGACGGTCAGGATGCGGTCGAAATCGGTGACCAGGTTGGGGTACGACTCCGCCATCGTGTCGCGGACGACGGTGACGAACTGCGCCATCGTCTCGTCCGGCGCACCGAGCAGGCGCGCCGAGCGCACGATCCGGCGCAGCAGCCGACGCAGCACGTAGCCGCGACCGTCGTTGCCGGGATTGACTCCATCGGAGATGAGCAGCGCGGCGGTACGTGCGTGGTCGGCAATGACACGGAACCGCACGTCGTCGTCGTGGTTACTGCCGTACCTGCGTCCCGAGAGTTCCTCGGCCTTGGCGATCACAGGACGAACGAGGTCGGTCTCGTAGACGTTGTCGACACCCTGCAGCAGAAACGCGACGCGCTCGACGCCCATGCCGGTGTCGATGTTCTTCTTCGGCAGCGGGCCGAGAATCTCGAAGTCGTCCTTGCTGATTCCCTGACCGCGTTCGTTCTGCATGAACACGAGATTCCAGATCTCGATGTAGCGGTCCTCGTCCGCCTCCGGGCCACCCTCGGCGCCGAACTCGGGCCCACGGTCGTAGTAGATCTCCGAGCACGGGCCACAGGGCCCCGGAATGCCCATGGACCAGTAATTGTCGGCCATTCCGCGCCGCTGGATACGCTCGTCGGGCAGCCCGGCGATTTCCTTCCAGAGTTCGATCGCCTCGTCGTCGTCGAGATATGCAGTGGCCCAGATGCGTTCGGGGTCGAACCCGTAACCACCGTCGTCCACGCTGCCTGTCAACAACGACCAGGCGTGCGTGATCGCGTCGCGCTTGAAGTAGTCGCCGAACGAGAAGTTTCCGGCCATCTGGAAGAACGTGTTGTGCCGGGTGGTGATGCCCACGTTCTCGATGTCGAGGGTGCGCACGCATTTCTGGACACTCGTGGCGGTGTTGTACGGCGGTGTCTGCTGGCCGAGGAAGAACGGCACGAACGGAACCATGCCCGCATTGACGAATAGCAGGTTGGGATCGTCGAGAATCAACGACGCACTGGGTACTTCGGTGTGTCCCGCCTTCACGAAATGGTCGAGGAAACGCCTGCGGATCTCATGGGTCTGCACTGATACAGGTTAGCGTCCGAGCCCCTGTGCCGACTCGAGGGCCTATCGGCCTCGAACGATCCGCCGTAGTTTGCCCACCCTGGTCGCAATTTCACGCTCGGCACCGTGCTCGGTGGGCTCGTAGTAGTTCACCCCCACCAATTCGTCCGGTGGATACTGCTGACCGAGGACGCCGCCGGGACTGCTGTGGGGGTACTTGTATCCGACCGCGTTGCCCAGACCCTGCGCACCCTTGTAATGGCCGTCGCGAAGATGCGGAGGTACCGATCCGGATTTTCCCGCGGCGACGTCGGCCATGGCCGCACCGAGGGCCGCGATCACCGCGCCCGACTTCGGAGCGGTGGCCAGGTGGATCGTCGCCTGAGCGAGCGCCAACCGCGCCTCGGGCATACCGATCATCTGGACGGCGTTCGCCGCGGCCGTCGCCGTCTGCAGAGCCGTCGGATCGGCCATTCCGATGTCCTCGCTGGCATGGACCACCAACCGTCGGGCGATGAACCGCGCGTCCTCGCCCGCAGTGATCATGCGCGCCAGGTAGTGCAGTGCTGCATCGACATCCGATCCTCTGATCGACTTGATGAATGCGCTGATGACGTCGTAGTGCTGGTCGCCGTCGCGGTCGTATCGCACCGCAGCCTTGTCCACACTGGCTTCGACGGTCGCCAGATCCAACACACCATCGGTCGCCGCACCAGCCGCCGCCTCCAGGGCCGTCAATGCCCTGCGCGCGTCTCCGGCCGCGAGCCGTACGAGATGGTCCATCGCGTCCTCGGCAATGGTCACAGCCCCGTCCAGACCACGGGGGTCGTTGGCCGCGCGGGTCAACAACAATTCGATGTCCTCGGTACCCAACGGCTGCAACTGCAACACCAGCGACCGCGACAGCAGCGGTGAGACCACCGAGAACGACGGGTTCTCGGTGGTCGCAGCCACCAACAACACGATCCGATTCTCGACGGCGGCGAGCAGCGCGTCCTGCTGCGTCTTGGAGAAGCGGTGCACCTCGTCGATGAACAGCACGGTCTGTTCACCGGACAACAGCCGGCGTCGAGCGAGTTCGATGACGTTGCGCACTTCCTTGACGCCTGCCGACAGGGCCGACAACGCCTCGAATTTGCGTCCGGTGGCCCCGGAAATCAACGACGCGAGCGTCGTCTTCCCGGTTCCCGGCGGACCGTAGAGCATCACCGACGACGCACCCGATCCCTCGACGAGCCGACGCAACGGTGCGCCGGGAGCCAACAGGTGAGATTGCCCGACCACCTCGTCGAGCGTCGTCGGACGCATCCTCACGGCCAGCGGCGCGTCGGGCCTGACGAAGGTCGAGGTCGGCCGGGACTCGGCACTCGTCGCCTCGGCATCAACCGGGTCGGACGATGCCGGGGTATCGAAGAGACCGTCACCGGATTCATAGTTCGAGACGCCACTGCCCGACACGTCACTTCCGAAGCCGCCACTCACCGGTCGAACGCTACCGAGTGCGTCGGCGCGAATGCGAACGACGTCGTCGCTACCGGTCCCACTTCGCTCGCAACGCAGCCGCGACCGATGCGGAGTACTCCGCAATGCCGGCCTCACCGGCCCGTTGCGCGCTATCGGAGAGCACCGCCCAACGAGAAACGAGTGCCCGCGATCGCGGAACCGAGAGGTGGTGCGCCCTCGCCGCGGCGATCCGAGTGTGGTCGTCGGGAAGGAACCAGTAGGTGGTCAGCCATACCCAGATCAATCGCGCGTCGAGGATCTTGCTTGCCAGTGCGGTGTCGTCGGCCAGCGCAGGCCAGATACCGACGACCTCCGCGCGCCATGCATCGACCATCGCCTGTTCGCGTTCGTGCGAGAGATCGAAGCTGCACAGGCAGCCCGGAAACGAGGCCAGCGCATAGGTGATGTCGAGGGTCGCGTCGCGAAATCCGCCCCACTCGTAGTCGAGAAAACGGACGCCTTCGTCGTTGACGATGATGTTGTCGGGACACAGATCGGACGGGCTGAAGGCACGGAAAGCGCCGTGCGCGAACAGTCGTCCACTGCGAGACACCCGATCGAGCAGCGCAGCCGGGGTGGGACCCACCCCCGGCAAGCCGGCCAACAATTCGGGAACTTCGGCCAGTGCATCGGGGATCTGCGCGGAGATTCCGTCCGTGGTGTCGGGCTGCCCTATGCGCCGGAGCAGGGCTGCGAAATCGTCCTCTCGGCCGACGGTCGCGGCATGCATTCGGCCGAGCGCCTGGGCCATGGCCATCAGCGAGTTGGTCACTGCCGCCTCGTCCGAATTTCGCAACAGAGATGTGATGGGGCTGGCGTCACCGAGGTCGCTGAGTACGAGCAACCGTGCGTCGAGGTCGTATGCGTGCAGTTCCGGCCCCGGCCTGCTGTCGGTGGCCAGAGCATTGGCGAACTGGTACGAGGCTGCCTCCCGCAGGAATGCACTCGACCCTGCGACGTGGGCCAGTTCGGTATGCAGTTCCGACTCGCCGGTCACGTCCCGCACCTGCTTGAGCACCAGGGTCCGAGGCAGCTGAAAGGGGTTCTCCGAGACCTTGACTCGCAATACGATCGCCTGGCCGCTACCGCCCAGGTTCATCGGGTCGATCAGCGTCACCGGAGCTCCGGTGCGCTTGGCGAGGAGGCGCTGCGCTGCTGCTACTACCTCTGATACAGGGTCTGCCAGTGTTGCGGTCATCGATGTCCAAGCTACCTGTTCGCTGCGATTTTCCGTGCTGTGTCGACGACTACGAATGAGACACGATTGTCCTGTTTGCGGCTTTTCGCACGTCACATCCCCAGATTCGACCAGATGGTCGGTTACCCCCGAACCATCGAATTATGCAGGGTTCGCTACTGGGGTGCAACATCCACTGACACGGCGATGGTGCTCTCCTCCGCCTCGGTGTAGATGATCCCGCGCAGGGGCGGCACGTCGGCGTAGTCACGCCCCCACGCCACCGTCGCGTACCGCTCGTCGACCAACTGGTCGTTGGTGGGATCGAACGCGAGCCACCGATCGTTCGGCATCCACACCGCGGCCCACGCGTGGGTTGCATCGACCCCGATCATGCGTTCCTTGCCGGGCGGGGGTTCGGTTGCAAGATATCCCGACACGTACCTCGCAGCCAGACCCTGCGAACGCAGGCACGCAATGGCCAGTCGAGCGAAATCCTGGCACACGCCCGACCGTGCGGCCAGCACATCGGCCACGGTGGTCGACACCGTCGTGGAACCGGACAGATATCGAAAGTCGGTGAAAATACGATGCGTCAGATCGACGATGACGTCCGCCAGCGGTCGATCCGGCCAGAAGCTGGGTGCCGCATACGCACGCACGTCGTCGGTGATCTCCGGAGAGGGAAGATCCAGAGCGAATTCCACCGCGCACGCGCGGGCCGGATCCGCCGAAACGGTCGGGTCGAACCGCGCCATCCGAGCGGACTCCCACGGCGCGGTTGCCGGCCACGATGTCGTCTCGTCCGCCGGCCGCAGATAGACCTCCACCAGAGAGTCCGCCGTCACCACCAACTTCTCGTGATCGTGCGTCACGTGGAAGTACACGTCCTCGTTGCCGTAGACGTCGACCCCGAAGGACTGATCGGTCGGCGCAGGTTCCACGATGACGGATTTCTCCATGCAGTGTTGGCCGTCCATGTCTCGCGGCGCGAGAAATCCTCGACCGTACGACGAGGACACGCGATCGGAGTAGGTGTAGGTCGTGATGTGCTTGATTCGGTACCGACGACTCATCACCGCACCCCGTTCGCAGTCCGGATGTTCGAGCTACCCCACAACGGCTGCGTGCCACCCGGCAACGACATGTGAGTTGCTAGCACGACGCGAGAGAGTTCCTCGAGGGAATCGTGGATGCCGTCCACCAACTCGATCAGGTCTACCCGGCGACCGTTGGCGTCGACCGATTCGAGATCGCCCGGGTCCACGCGGCGCAACCGCACCCGCATCTGTTCGACGAGTTGCTCGGGCCGTGAGGTACCCGAGGCATCGGGCAGCGATCCCAGGTCGTCGCGAAGACGATCGAGCTGATACACCAGCGCTCGCGGGTTTCCCTCGTCGAACAGCAGCAGCTGCGCAACAGCTGCCGGACGTGCGCGGCCACTGTTGCGTCGACGATAGATCACCGAGGACTCGGCCGCCGACAACACCGAATCGATGACGGCCTGTTCGGTGGACGGAGTGAGGGCGTGGCTCAGTGTTGCAGAAACCAACGCTGTGAGCTGCAGACCACGTTCGATCCGCTTACCGGCGTCCATCAGGTACCAGCCGGCATCGCGAACCATCGACTCCGACGCCAATCCGGACACTGCGAGCAGTCCTCGCAACACGCTCGATTGCGACGCGGCCAGTTGGGCACCGTTGTTGACCGGTGACTCCGCCAATTCTTCGAGCGCGGTGTCGATGCGGTTGAGCACGGCCCAGGTGTCGTTCGAGAGCTGATCGCGCACCGCTCGTGCCGCCTGCTGCATCCGGTCCACCGATTGCGCCAGCGATCCGAGGCGGGCCGCGGACAGCATCAGTGAACGCATCTCGATCATCGCGTCGGCGCGGGTCTTCTCGTCGAGAAATCCCGGTCCGGTCCGCGAGACCTTGGTGACCGCTTCGAGCAGAATCGGCAGGCTTTCGCTGCCCTCCAACCACGGCATGGAGCGGTAGTCCTGATTACGTTCGCGTGCCGCGATCAGCAGGCGAGTCATGTCCTCGGCACGTTCGGTGTAGCGACCGAACCAGAACAGATCGCCCAGCACACGTGGTGAGCTGACCACATCGACGTTCGACGCGGCGTACTGCGGCAGCTCTTCCACCGTCGCAGGCGGGGTGTGCGGCGCAGAATCGGCCGGAGTGACCCGTTCCAAAGACTTGACCCAGACATCCTTCGAGGCCACCGTGATGAGCGGGTCGGTGACCGGAGCCGTGATCACCACCTGACCCAATCCACCGCGCATCGGGGTGTATCCACCGCGCTGAGCGACGGTGAACAGTCTCATCCCCACTTGAGCTGGGGCAACGGCCAACTGTTCTCCCGCTGCCCCGCCGATCGACGCACCTACCGGAGCCAACGAGAATTCCGGCACTTCCTGGCCGGTCCACTTCCAGGGCTCGGCCACGATTCGATCCCACAAGTCGCGAGCTCCTGCGTCCGTGAGGTCGTGTCCTACCACCGTGCGACGCGATGTGGTCGACCGCAGCACGAGCGAACGCAGCCGATTGCCGATGTGCGAGAGCTGATTCGGGTCACCGCCCCAATAGGTGGGAACCGAGCCGAGAACCAGATCTTCGTCCAGCAGCGCCCGGCTCAGCGCAGGCAGCAACGGAAGCAGTGCAGGGTTCTCGAGCACCCCACTGCCGAGTGTGTTGACCACACTGACAGCACCGCGTCGCAGCACCTCGACCAGGCCCACCACACCCAGATGCGAGTCCGGACGCAGGTCCAGTGGATCGGCGAACTCGGCATCCACCCGACGGAGCACCACATCGACCCTGCGGAGCTTGCCGAGCGATCTCATCCACAGGCATCCGTCCCGAACGACGAGATCGGCATTCTCCACCAGCGGGAAGCCGAGAACCGTTGCGAGATAAGCCTGATCGAATGCAGTCTCCGAATGCGAACCGGGGCTCAGAACAACCACCACCGGATCCTCGGCCGACGCGGGAGCAGCATCGCGCAGTGCCAACCGAACCGCGCGCGCGAACGTCGAGAGCGGCCTGGGGTTGCTCTCCTGGAACAGCTCGGGCATCGCGCGCGACATCACCCGCCGATCCGCCAGCGCGTACCCCACACCGGACGGTGCCTGAGTTCGGTCCGCGGCGACCTGGAATCGACCGTCGGAGCCGCGGGCGACGTCGGCGGCATGCATGAACAATTGATGCGGACCCGGGATGGTGATCGCGTGCGCCGTCCGCAGATAGCCCGGGTTGCCGAAGATCAGCTCCGGTGGAATCAACCCCTGCCTGACGGTCTCCTGGGCACCGTAGATATCGGTGAGCACCGCATCGAGCAACATCGACCGCTGAACCAAACCGGCTTCCAGACGGTCCCACTCGTCGGCCGCGACCACCAACGGAACGCTGTCCAAACCCCACCGAACTGCACTGGGCACCGACTCGGAACCGCCGGTCGGAATGGGGTTGTACGTGATGCCATGGTCATCGACGAGTCGGCTGACACGTGACTGCAACGTCTGCATGACGCCTGAACCGGCCTCGCGCATCCCGTCGATCAACCCCGCCCAATGCGGACGCACGGTGCCGTCGGGATCGAGCATCTCGTCGAAACGATCTGCCCGACCGATCACGGCCTCACGACGACCCCGATAAGCAAGCCAGGGCGACCCGGCTTCGCCCGTCACAGGTTCGTTCCGACCGGCACCACTGAGGGCAGTATCTACGGGCACCATCGAGCCGCTGTTCCTTCCGTCGGTCGATCACCCTCCGGCACCGGACGAGTTCGTGACCGAATTCTTCCGATGCGCGTCGGACCGAGATCGCTACCGGTCGACTCGTTCTGTTGTGCAGGCACGCGTCAGGGCGTGTGAACTCCTGTTCGGCGCAGGTCCAACATGCCGGGAGCACTCACATCGATCGCCTGTCGAGCGTGTATCTCGAGCAATCTTGCTACGTCCACCTTGCCCGAGGTGAACCCCCCCTCCTCGAAGCGGCCGTTACGGCGTGCTTCGGCCTCGACGGAGTTGACGGGTGGGCCGTCGTACGACCTCCCACCCGGATGAACGACGTGGTACGAGCAACCGCCCACCGCACGTCCGGTCTGCATCTCGACGAGATCGAAACGCAGCGGACTCTGTACCTCGATCGTCGGGTGCAGAGCGCTCGGCGGCTGCCATGCGCGATACCGCACCCCAGCGACCTGAACATCCTGTCGATCGGTGCGCAGCAGTGGCACCGGCACCCCATTGCACGTCAACAGATAACGACCCGCATCGGCTCCGGCCACCTGCACCTGGATTCGCTCCACCGAGGAGTCCACGTAGCGCGCCGTTCCCGAGGACGTCGATTCCTCACCGAGGGTGTTCCACGGCTCGATCGCCCCTCGTAACTCGATCTCGGCATCGCCGACCACCGTGGTTCCGATCCTGGGGAATCTGAACTCGGTGAACGGGTCGAGCCAGCTGGTGTCGAACTCGATCCCGTGTTCGCGAAGGTCCTCGACCACGCGGCCGATGTCGTTGATGACGAAGTGCGGGAGCATGTACCGCCCGTGCAGATTCGCACCGTGCCGAATCAGCGGTGCCTGAAGCGGGGTGTCCCAGAACCGGGACACCATCGAACGCACGAGCAAAGACTGCACCATTGCCATCTGATGATGCGGCGGCATCTCGAACCCGCGCAGCTCGAGCAGTCCCAGTCGGCCCCGGGTGGAGTCGGGGCTGTAAAGCTTGTCTATGCAGAACTCGGCACGGTGCGTGTTCCCGGTGATGTCGGTGAGCAGGTGTCGCAGAGCGCGGTCGACGACCCAGGGCGACGCGGATCGATCTGCATCGGTCAGTCGCTTGATCTCGCTGAACGCGACCTCGAGCTCGTAGAGCGATTCCTCGCGACCCTCGTCGGCACGAGGTGCCTGCGACGTGGTTCCGATGAAACGTCCCGAGAACAAGTACGACAACGACGGGTGCCGTTGCCAGTGTGTCAGCAACGACACCAGCAGGTCAGGTCGACGTAGCACCGGCGAGTCCACGGGTGTGACCCCGCCGAGGGTGATGTGGTTGCCACCGCCGGTTCCGCGAGTGGTGCCGTCGTTGTCGAATCCTTCGGTACTCAACCGGGACTTTCGCGCCTCGAGGTAGAGGCGTTCCATGAGCTCGTTCTGTTCGGCCCACGAAGACGTCGGCTGAACGTTGACCTCGATCACACCGGGATCCGGTGTGACGGTAAGGGTTTGGATGCGCGGATCCGACGGCGGACCGTAACCTTCGATGACGACCGGTGTGTCGATGGCCGAGGCCGCGTGCTCGACGCGCGAGACGAGGTCGACGAAATCGTCCAGACGATCCATCGGCGGCATGAACACGTGCAGCACGCCGTCGCGGACCTCGGCGACCAACGCGGTCACGGCTGTGCCGCCCACCCCGGACGTCTCGTTCACCAACTGCGCGTACCGCGACTCGGTCGGGTCAACTGCACGCGGCGGTTGTTGCGTCAATTGCGGGACGGGTAGATCGGGAGTCGGTGCGGTGGGATCGGACGGGTTCTCGACCGGACCGCCGTCCCAGGAGATCGCGCGGAGCGGCAAACGTAGACCAGCGGGAGAATCACCCTCCAACAACACTATTCGGCCTCGGCGCAACTTCCAGTCAGCGCTCTCCCAGCCGGAGCCGTCGTCGGTCCGTGATATCGGTAACACGAACGCGGCGGGCTCGTCGGTGCTGGAATCGAGCCGCTCGAGCAGTCGCTGTCTCGCGTCCGCGGAATCGGTTCCGGGTTCGAGGTCCTCGTCGTCGGCGGGCGGGTCCCCGTAGGGCTGACGAACCAGGTCCAGCAGTTTCACCAACGGATCCTCGTAGGCAGGACGCGCCTGTGAGGCAGGCAGTCCGAGTGCCTTGACCAACTCGTCGATCAGTTCCTGTGACGCCGAATTGTTCACCGGCTCCGGGCGAAGGTCCTCGGCCAACCAGGGATCTGCGATCAGGTCGGAATCGTGCCAGAGGGCTTGGCCGTCGGTACGCCAGAACAATCCCACCTGCCATCGGGGCAGCGGCTCGCCGGGGTACCACTTGCCTTGACTGCGCTGTACCAATCCGTCCGGTGCGTAGATGGTCCGGAGGCGTTCGGCCAGGACACTGGCCAGTTTTCGCTTGTGTGGGCCGTCGGCTGTGGTGTTCCACTCCGGGGCTTCCTGATTTTCGATCGCCACGAACGTCGGTTCACCACCGACCGTCAACCGAATGTCCTGATCATGCATCCGCTTGTCGATCTTCTCCGCCGTGACCTTGATCGATTCCCACTGATCGGCCGTGTAGGGCAACGTCGTTCGCGGATCCTCGTGCACGCGGATAACAGTGTTCGAGAAGTCCAGTTCGGCTTTGCATTTGCTCGTCGCACCGGAGATCGCGGCGGCCGTCGACGGGTGCGGGGTCGCCGACAGTGGGATGTGTCCCTCGCCCGCGAACAGACCCGACGTCGGATCCATCCCGACCCAGCCCGCCCCGGGCAGGTACACCTCGGTCCACGCGTGCAGATCGGTGAAGTCCTCGACAGGACCGGACGGACCGTCCAACGACTTGACGTCCGAGGACAACTGAACGAGATACCCGGAGACGAAACGCGCGGCAAGACCCATCTGGCGCAGCACCGAAACCAGCAACCACGCCGAGTCACGGCACGACCCGACAGCGGACGTCAGTGTCAGATCGGGCGTCTGCACCCCGGGCTCCATCCGCACGGAGTACCCGACGTCACTCATCACGGCCTGATTTGCCATGACGAGAAAGTCGATGGTGCGCAACGACTCTCCGCGTTCGACTACGGCCGCCTGCAGCTTCTCCACCCAGGCCGAGACCACGGGACCCGGGCCCGAGCCGGCCTTGTCCTCGTCCACCGGACGCAGGTACGGCTCCAGATCAGGAAGGTCGTGCTCCTCGTACGCGAATCCGAAGTGTTCGGCCCATTCTTCGACGAAGAAGTCCAGCGGGTTGATCGACGCCATGTCTGCGACGAGACCCACCGTGATCGACATCCGGTCGGTGCGTTCGGGAAACACCACCCGAGCAAGGAAGTTGCCGAAGACGTCCTGCTGCCAGTTGACGAAATGTTCCGCTGGTTCGATTTTCAGCGAGTACGCCTCGATCGGTGTGCGCGAATGGGGCGCCGGGCGCAACCGGATTTCATGCGGAAAGATCTTGACAGTGCGGTCGAACTGGTAGCTGGTGCGGTGTTCGAGTGCAACCTTGATGCCCACGGCGAGCCCCTCGTGATAGTCCCGGTATGGGTGGAACACCCAACCCTAGTAGGGCCGAGCCGGGTCCGCTCGGCAAGAATTCGCGATCGGTGCACGCGTACTGGAACATTTCCGAGCCCCGCACCGTCCGAATATCGACGCCTTGACACCCAGAACTGTCTACGGTTCGCTCAGCCTGAAAAACGACGAATCGTCGACGTACTTCGCTAGACACCG
The DNA here is from genome assembly GCF_059489205.1 of Rhodococcoides sp. S146-33. Taxonomy (NCBI): domain Bacteria; kingdom Bacillati; phylum Actinomycetota; class Actinomycetes; order Mycobacteriales; family Nocardiaceae; genus Rhodococcoides; species Rhodococcoides sp. S146-33. The sequence continues at coordinate 1,214,079 of NZ_JCAJWY010000002.1, read as the reverse complement.
AAGGGTAAAACGTGAATGAAAACCCGCCCGATGGACCGCAATACGGTGGCGACCCCAACCCGGACCAGCCGAACCTGAACAAACCCCAGCCGCCTGGCAGCGGCTACCCGCCGCCCGGTGGTTATCCCACACCGGGCGGTTACCCAGCTCCCGGTGGCTATCCCCCTCCTGGCGGCTACCCACCTCCTGGGAACTACCCACCCCAGGGCGGCGCACCCGGTCAATATCCCCCTCCGCCCGGAAACTACCCACCCCCCGGTGGCACTCCTGGTGGATACCCACCGCCGCCAGGTGCCTACCCACCGCCGCCAGGTGCCTACCCACCGCCTCCCGGAAACTACGGGAATTACGGAAACCAGGGCTACGGTCCGGCACCGATGGCCCCCAATCCTGGGCGCCTCGACGTCGGTGCGGCGCTGAGCTACGGCTTCGACAAGTTCAAGGCCAACGCCGGACCGTGGCTGGGAATCACAGCAATCGTATGGGCCGTCGGCGTGGCCGTGTTCATCTTCACGTTCGCGTCGACCCTCACTGCCGCAATCGCAGCCGCGGACCGAGGTGAAAGCGCGGCCGTCGCCACGACGTCCGGCGTGTTCATCGTGGTCACGGCCATCGGGACCTTTGTGTCCTACTTCGTCAACGCAGCATTCGTGCGTGGAGCGTTGGATGAAACCGGCGGTCCCGAGAAGCCTGCGTTCGGGCGATTCTTCCAGCTCACCAACGTTCCACAGATTGCCGTGCTGGCGTTGATCTGGACGGTGCTCACTGTCGTCCTGTCGTTCATTCCGTTCCTGGGAACCTTGCTCACCATCGTGTTCGGCTTCCTGCTGTCCTTCTCGCTGACATTTCTGCTCGATCGAAACGAGCAAGCTATCACTGCAATCAAGTCCAGCTTCGACCTCACCGTCAAGAATTTCGGACCACTCGTGTTGCTCCTTCTGGCACTTGCCGCGATCAACATAGTCGGCGGGTTGCTGTGCGGCCTGGGTCTCCTGGTGACAATCCCGGTCTCGGTGATCGCCATCAACTACGCATACCGCGTGCTCACCGGCGCGCCGGTGTCCCCGGCCCGCTGATCCAACCGCTCCACCAAAGAACGAATGTCCCCGTAACGCTCGGCGTTACGGGGACATTGGCGTTCGCAGGACGACAGTTACGCGTCGGCCACAGTCTCGGTCGCAGCCGGAGACTCTTCCTTCTTCTCCGGCTTGAAGTCGACGCCCGATTCCTTGCGCTGCTGCGGCGTGATCGGAGCAGGCGCGTCGGTCAACGGGTCGATGCCGCCACCGGACTTCGGGAATGCGATGACCTCTCGGATGGAATCGACTCCGGCGAGCAGCGCGGTGATGCGATCCCAGCCGAACGCGATTCCGCCGTGCGGCGGTGCGCCGTAGGAGAAGGCATCGAGGAGGAAGCCGAACTTCTCCTGAGCTTCTTCCTTGCCTATACCCATGATCGCGAACACTCGTTCCTGAATGTCCTTGCGGTGGATACGAATACTGCCGCCGCCGATCTCGTTGCCGTTGCAGACGATGTCGTAGGCATAGGCGAGAGCAGACCCGGGATCGGTGTCGAATGTGTCCATCGACTCCGGCTTCGGCGAGGTGAACGCGTGGTGCACAGCGGTCCACGCGCCGGATCCGACGGCTACGTCACCGCTGGCCGTGGCGTCGGAAGTCGGCTCGAACAGTGGGGCGTCGACGACCCAGACGAATGCCCAGGCCTTCGGGTCGATCAGGTCGAGCTTGCGGGCGATCTCGCCGCGCACTGCGCCGAGCAGCCCGCGGGAGGCCTTGACGGGTCCGGCAGAGAAGAAGATCGCGTCGCCGTTCTTCGCGCCGACGTGTGCGGCCAGTCCGCCGCGTTCGGCGTCGGTCAGGTTCTTCGCGACCGGGCCGCCGAGGGTGCCGTCCTCGCCGACGAGAACGTACGCGAGTCCCTTGTGTCCACGTTGCTTGGCGAATTCCTGCCACCGGTCCAGTTGCTTACGGGGCTGAGACGCGCCGCCGGGCATGACGACCGCACCGACGTACGGAGCCTGGAAGACGCGGAACGTGGTCTCGGAGAAGAAGTCCGTGCACTCGACCAGTTCGATGTCGAATCGAAGATCGGGCTTGTCGGAGCCGTACCGGCGCATGGCCTCGGCATAGGTGATCCGCGGGATGGGTGCCGTGAAGTGGTACCCGACCAGCTTCCACAGCGAGGCCAGAATCTCCTCGGCCAACAGCATGACGTCGTCCTGGGTGACGAAGCTCATCTCGACGTCGAGCTGAGTGAACTCGGGCTGACGATCGGCACGGAAGTCTTCGTCTCGATAGCAGCGAGCGATCTGGTAGTACCGCTCGATACCGCCGACCATCAACAGCTGCTTGAACAGCTGCGGGCTCTGCGGCAGAGCGTAGAAGCTACCCGGCTGCAGACGAGCAGGAACGAGGAAGTCTCGTGCGCCTTCGGGCGTGGAACGTGTCAGCGTCGGGGTCTCGACCTCGACGAACTCGTGGTGCGCGAGCACCGACCGGGCGGCGGCATTGACGTGCGAACGCAGCCGAATGGCATGGCCGGGACCCTCACGGCGAAGATCGAGGTAGCGGTACTTGAGTCGCGCTTCCTCGCCGGGCTGATCGTCGAGCTGGAACGGCAGCGGAGCGGCCTCGGACAAGACCTCGATCTCGGACGCCTCGACCTCGATGGCACCGGTGGGGATCTCGTAGTTCGCGTTGCCCTCGGGGCGACCCTCGACCTTGCCGGTCACCTTCACCACGTACTCGGCGCGCAGTCGGTGTGCCTGCTCGAGTGCTGCTCCCTCGCGGAAGACGACCTGAGACACACCGGAGGCGTCACGGAGATCGATGAAGATGACGCCGCCGTGATCGCGTCGACGGGCCACCCATCCCGTCAGCGTCACGGTTCGGTCGACGTGCTCGGGGCGTAATGAGCCGGCGAGGTGGGTGCGCAGCACGGGTGTCCTTTCGAGAAAAATCCGCTGATCGTGTTCTTCGCTCACCGATCCTACGGAGCACATCACCCCAGAAGGAAACGAGATCCCGTCCCGGCATGCGAAGCTAAGGCCGACAGTGGCGGTATCGGTTCGCATCACAGATGCGCGCTCGGCGGAGGGGAACTCCAGCATGACGTTCAGAGAAGGTTCGCAGTCGGAACCGGGCAGAGTCTCCGTCGGCGGTAGCGGCGGGGGCGGTGGACGCGGCAAGCTGGCCATCGGCGGCGGCGCAGGCGGCCTGGTCGTCATCGTCCTGGCCCTGCTGTTCGGCGGCGACCCGGGAGCAATCCTGAATCAGATCAGCGGCGGCGACAGTTCCGCCGGACAGAACGACTCCGGAGCGTCGGGAACGCTCGACTGTGACGTCGCAGAGGCAAACAGCAACGTCGACTGCCGCATCGACTTCACGGTGGCGAGCCTGGACACCGTCTGGGAAGCACAGTTGCAGAATCAAACCGGTGTCGCCTACGTCCGACCCGCGGTGAATTTGTTCTCTGGTTCCACGAACACCGGGTGCGGCAACGCCACCAGCGCCGTCGGGCCCTTCTACTGCCCGGCCGATTCCTCTGCCTATTTCGACACCAGCTTCTTTCAGGTCCTGGTCGATCAATTCGGCTCCAGCGGTGGGCCACTCGCGCAGGAGTACGTGGTGGCGCACGAGATCGGTCACCACATCCAGAATCAGCTGGGTGACATCGGACGCGCGCAAGCCGACCCACAGGGTCCCGAGTCCGGTGGCGTCAAAGTGGAACTGCAAGCCGACTGCTACGCCGGAATCTGGGCGCACTACGCAGCCGAGACGGTCGACCCGGACACCGGGGTCCCGTTCCTCGAACCGCTGACCTCTACCGACATCGACGACGCCCTCTCCGCCGCATCGTCGGTGGGCGACGATCGGATTCAGCAGGCGTCGACCGGCCGGGTCAACCCCGAAGGCTGGACGCACGGCTCGTCCGCGCAGCGACAGGCGTGGTTCACCGCGGGTTACGAGACCGGGCAGGTCTCGGCCTGCGATACGTTCTCGGCGCGCGACCTGAACAACCCCTGAACCGATGCCGATCAGAACAAGGTGAGAGCCGGACCCGAGGCGACCAGTGCGCGGGGTTCGGCAGGCTCGTTGGGGGGCATGGAGCGGGTCTGCTCGGCGGCGAACCCGTACTCCTCGAGCAACGGGTCGATACGGCTACGTAGCCACTGCTTGTACTCCGGCGTCACGTAGGCCCCATGGCCGTAGAGCTGACGGTAGCGCCGAACCAACGCCGGATGCTCCTTCACCAGCCAGCTCATGTACCAATCCTTGGTGCTGGACCGTAGATGCATCGGCAACGCCGTCACACTCGTAGCGCCCGCGTCGGCCAGCGCGCCGATCAGTCCGTCGAGCTGCTTGCCACCGTCCGTGAGGAAGGGAATCACCGGAGCGACCAGCACTCCACAGTCGAGACCCGCGTCGCGGACCGCACGGATGAGATCCAATCGCGCTCGCGGACTTGGGGTTCCGGGCTCGAGCTGCTTCTGCAGGTCGGCGTCGTGAATGGCGAGGCTGATGCTCACGTGCACATCGACCTTCTGGGCAGCCAACGTCAACAAGGGAAGGTCGCGACGCAGCAATGTGCCCTTGGTCAGAATCGAGAACGGCGTACCGGACTCCGTCAACGCGCGAATGATGCCGGGCATCAACCGGTACCGTCCCTCGGCGCGCTGATACGGATCGGTATTGGTACCGAGCGCCACCGGCTCCCGCTTCCAGGATCGGCGTGCGAGCTCTTTGCGTAGAACGGCCGCAACGTTCGTCTTGACGACGATCTGCGAGTCGAAGTCGTTGCCGGAATCGAGGTCCAGGTATTCGTGTGTCGGCCTGGCGAAGCAGTATCGGCACGCATGCGAGCATCCCCGCATCGGATTGACGGTCCACGAGAACGGCACCTGCGATTCACCGGGAACCTCGTTCAGGGCGCTCTTGCACAGCACCTCGTGGAAGGTGATTCCCTCGAATTCCGGAGTCTGTACGCTGCGGACGAGCCCGGACCGTTCGAGTCCCGGTAGCGCGCCTTCGTCCGCGGCATCGAGAGTCTGACCGGCCCATCGCATGCACACAGTCGAACATTTGTTCTATGCGGTGTCAAGGTCGGATCGTTCCCCCGCATCCCCGCTCGGATTCGGCAGCCGACAAGCGATAGCGTAGGGCCCGAAGCCGATCCAAGGAGTGCACAGCACGTGACCGCCCCGAACACACCGACCCTCGAACCCATTCTGCGCCTGGGACTCACACTGGGACCGGCCATCGAGATCGGTTCGGTGCCCGAGGGCGACCGAGTCGTCACCACCGTCCTCGGCGGTGCCGCCCCCGGCCCGGACATCGAGGGCACTCTGGCTGCCCGATCGACCGTCGTCAGCGTCACCCGACCCGACGGATGCACCGAGTTCAGTAGTGATCTCGTCCTCGAATTGGCAACCGGCGGTTACCTTTCGCTCGACTACCGCGGGGTTCAGTTCGGTCCGGCCGAGGTCATCGACGCGCTCGACGATCCCGATCGGGAAGTCGACCCCGCCACCTACTACTTCCGCGGCACGCTGCGTGTGTCGACGGCTGTTCCGAAGTTCACCTACCTCAACCGTGCGCTGGTCGTCACCTCCGGCTCGCGATCGGCCGAGGCCGTGGTCCTCGACGCGTTCCTGGTGACCTGATACCGGTTCACTCACCGGATCAGCTGTGCAACCTCGCGGTCGGTCAGCGTCGCATGCGGAGTGCGGCCCTTGCTGCGAACCAGTTCGATCGCGCGGTAGAGGGGTCTTTCGTCGAGTCCGGCGTCACGTGCCTCGGCCCGTAGCTGATCCACCAGGACCGACGCGATGGCCGCCGCAGGGACGAGCTCGGTGGTCCACAGCGAATCGGCGAGGGTGCGTAGCGCCAGGATCGGCAGTTCACGACCTCCACCGTTGGTGTAGAGCGCCAGTGGCAGTACCACGCGAGTGCGGCCGTCGTAGAGCCGCAACGAAATCTGATCGATCCCGGCCGTGCGAATCGTCAGCTCGGCCGTCACCACCTCGGGCATCTGCAGTCGGCGAGTGCGCACGCCACGCGCGCACAGTTGCGGACCGTCGAGCCATACCCGCCGCCGAAGGCCGAGCCAGCCGGACAACGCGGCCGGTCCACCGACCACCACTCCGACGAGGACTGCCACCCACACCGGCACAACCAGTGCGAGTACCACGGCGAGCACGATTCCGATCGCCACCGAGATCAACGCGATCTTTCGGAGGCGCGGAGCCAGGAACTCTGCAGACACCAGATCGAGGGCTACCGCACCCCCACCTGACCGGGGGTCACCGGACCCGGAATCACCGGGCAAGGCGAGCCCCGAGGTCGTCGACCACGTCGGCCAAATCGACAGTGCTCTGTTCGCCGTTCGAGAGGTCCTTCACCACAACCGATTCCGCTGCCAGTTCCTGATCGCCCAGCACCAGTGCGTAACGGGCACCCGATCGGTCGGCTGCCTTCATCGCTCCCTTGATACCGCGACTTCCGAACGCCATGTCCACGGCGATACCCCGTTCGCGTAGTTGCGCGCTGATATCGACGATCGCCAGTTTGGCTGCGGCACCCATCGGGATGCCGAACACCTGACACCGAGACGTGGCCCCCGCAGTCTTTCCCTCGGCGGCCAAGGCGAGGACGGTGCGGTCGACGCCGAGCCCGAATCCGATGCCCGACAGCGCTTGCCCGCCCAGCTGTTCCATCAGCCCGTCGTAGCGGCCGCCGCCGCCGATGCCGGATTGCGCCCCGAGCCCGTCGTGCACGAACTCGAACGTGGTCTTGGTGTAGTAGTCCAGTCCGCGCACCATCCGCGGGTTCACCAGATACGGAACGTTCATCACGTCCAGATACGCCAGTACCTCGTCGAAATGTTCTTTGGCCGAATCGGACAGGTGATCGAGCATCAACGGCGCGTCCGCGGTCATCTCGCGCACGTCCGGCCGTTTGTCGTCGAGAACCCGCAGCGGGTTGATCTCGGCGCGCCGACGCGTCTCCTCGTCCAGTGGAAACGTGAAAAGGAACTGCTGCAACAACTCTCGATACTGCGGGCGGCAGGTATCGTCACCGAGCGAGGTGATCTCCAGCCGGAACCCCGTGAGCCCGAGGGCTCGGAATCCGGCGTCGGCGACGGCGATGACCTCGGCGTCCAACGCTGGGTCGTCGATGCCGATTGCTTCGACCCCGACCTGCTGCAGCTGCCGATACCGCCCGGCCTGGGGGCGCTCGTAGCGGAAGAACGGGCCGGCGTAGGCCAACTTGACCGGAAGCGCGCCCCGATCCAATCCGTGCTCGATCACCGCGCGCATGACCCCCGCGGTGCCCTCGGGACGCAGCGTCACCGACCGATCTCCTCGATCGGCGAACGTGTACATCTCCTTGCTCACCACATCGGTCGACTCTCCGACCCCGCGGGCGAACAGCCCGGTGTCCTCGAAGATCGGGAGTTCGATGTGTCCGTAGCCGGCATTGCGGGCGGCGTCGAGCAGCCCCTCTCGCACGGCGACGAACTCGGCCGAGTTGGGTGGAAAGTAGTCGGGAATGCCCTTGGGCGCAGAAAAGGTGGTCGGCTTGCTCACGTTCACAGCTTCCCTTGCTCGGGGTCGCCGAGTCCAACGAGGAATGGATTGGACGCCCGTTCCTGACCGATCGAACTCTGGCCGCCGTGCCCGGGCAATACGACGGTGTCGTCACCGAGCGGCAGCAACCGGGTCGCGATGGAACGAAGTAGTTGGTCGTGGTCGCCGCCGGGCAGATCTGTCCTACCGATCGAACCCGCGAACAGGGTGTCTCCGGTCAACGCCAGCGGAACCGCGCCCTCGGGCCCGTCGGCCCGGGTGAGAAACACGACGGAACCCTGGGTGTGCCCGGGGGTGTGCACCACGGTGAACTCGATTCCGGCGAGATCGAGCTCCCCGCCGTCGGCGAGTTCGATCACGTCGTTCGGTTCGCGGAACTCGATGTCACCGAGCACGGCAGCCAACGCTGGACCCGTTCCCTTGATCGGGTCCGACAGCATGTATCGGTCCTCGGGTGCGATGTACGCAGAAATGCCGTACTTTGCGCAGATCGGCTCGACCGACCACGTGTGGTCGAGATGGCCGTGCGTGAGCAGCACTGCGGTGGGAGTGAGCGAGGATCGTGTAAGAAAATCGATCAGCGGATCCGCGGCGTCCTGACCGGGATCGACGACGACGCACTCGGACGCGTCGTCCTGGGCCAGGATGTAACAATTCGTCTGAAACATGCCTGCGGGGAATCCGGTGACGAGCAAACCAATCGCTCCTAAAGGCTGAGGCCGAAGTACCGAGCAAGCTTAGTGGGGTCGTCTCGATCGGGTCCCCCCAGCATGCTCTCAGGCAGTGATGGCACACTCGCGTTGGCCGATTTTCGGCCTGTCACCACACGATCGGTCCGTACAGCGAGCGGGCGAGGTCGATTTTCGGACAAGCGGGAGGAACACGAATTGCCCAGCAACGAGCAACGGCGCGAGGCTGCCAAACGAAAGCTAGAACGCCAACTCGTACGCCGCGCGGAACGAGCGCGGCGTCGGAAGCAATTGACGATTGCAGGTTCCATTCTCGGCGTCGTCGCAGTCGTGGCCGTCGTCTCGGTCGTGTACGTGGTGACCCGCGGTGACGACGACGCGAGTACCGCTCAGGCATCGACGACGTCGGCGCCCGCCGACTCCCTCATCGCAGCGGGCCGTTCCGAGCCCCTGCCCGAGACGGTGAACTGCTCCTATCCCGCTGCGGCACAGCCTGCGGCCAAGGAGAACACTCCCCCACGCACCGACAACGTCCCCACCAGCGACGAGCCGCTGAGCTACAGCATGGAGACGACGGCCGGCAACATCGGTTTGACTCTGAACAACCCCGAGTCGCCGTGCACGGTGAACAGTTTCGTCTCGCTCGCCAACCAGGGCTACTTCGACGGCACCACCTGTCATCGACTCACCACCGGTGCCGGACTTCAGGTCCTGCAGTGCGGCGATCCCACCGGCACCGGCAGCGGTGGACCGGGGTACCAGTTCGCCGACGAATTCCCCGCCGACACGTTCGCCGAGGGCGATCCCGTTGCGCAGACGCCGATCTCCTACCCGCGCGGAACGCTGGCGATGGCCAACGCAGGGCCGGGAACCAACGGCAGCCAATTCTTCCTCGTCTACGGAGATTCGGAACTGCCGCCGGCCTACACCGCGTTCGGCACGATCGACGAGACCGGCCTCGCCACCCTCGACGCCATCGCGGCCAAGGGAGTGCAGGGCGGCGCATCCGACGGGGCTCCCGCCGAGCCGGTCGACATCACGACGATGCAGAGCGATCTGTGAACCGCACCGCTGCCCTCCTGACCGGGCTCTCGGCTACCGCGTTGGTGTTGGCCGGCTGCTCCGGCTCGGCCGAACCCGCTGCCCAGCCTGCTGCAGCTACCCCGTCAACAACCTCGTCGACACCGGCGGCAACGACATCGCAGCGGCCGGCGTTGGACCTGTCTCGTTTCGGTGCGCTACCGGCCGTACCACAGCCGGCGACCGACACGGTCACCTGTGCTTATCCGGCGGAGACTCCGGCCGCGAAAGAGGTCGATCCGCCACCGGTCGACGCTGTGGACGTGTTCGGAACCGTCGACGTGGCGCTGGCCACCAGCCAGGGGCCCATCGACATCACGCTGGACCGGACGCAGGCACCGTGCACGGTCAACAGCGTCGTCAGCCTCGCCCAGCAGGGATACTTCGACGGCTCTCCGTGCCATCGGTTGACGACGTCACCGGGCCTCGAGGTGCTTCAGTGCGGCGATCCGTCCGGATCCGGCCGGGGCGGACCCGGATACAGCTTCGCCAACGAGTACCCCACGACGGCATACACCGATCCCGCGCAGGCCGAGAATCCGGTGGTGTATCCCCGCGGGACGCTCGCGATGGCCAATGCCGGCCCGGACACCAACGGCAGCCAGTTCTTCCTGGTGTACGCCGATTCGGTGCTGCCGCCGCAGTACACGGTGTTCGGCACCATCTCCGAGAGCGGACTGGCCACCCTCGACGCCATCGCGGCGGGAGGAGTGACCGGAGGCTCCGAGGACGGCGCGCCTGCGAACCCGGTGATCGTGGAGTCGGCAACGGCGTAAATTGGTTCGAAGCACGAGAGGGTGAGCAGAGAATCTCTGCTCACCCTCTCGTCGTTCTCGGGACCGCTCAGGCGGCCGAAGTCAGCCGGTAGACGTCGTAGACGCCCTCGACATTGCGGACCACGTTCAGCACGTGACCGAGATGCTTCGGATCGCCCATCTCGAACGTGAACTTGCTGATCGCAACCCTGTCACCCGACGTGGCGACGGACGCCGAGAGGATGTTGACCTTCTCGTCGGCCAGCGCCTTGGTCACATCGGAGAGCAGTCGGTGGCGGTCGAGTGCCTCGATCTGAATGGCCACCAGGAACACCGAGGACGCCGACGGTGCCCACTGAACCTCGATGAATCGCTCGGACTGCTCCTCGAGTGAACGCGCGTTGGTGCAGTCGGTGCGATGCACGCTGACCGAACCTCCGCGAGTGACGAATCCGAGGATCTCGTCTCCGGGCACCGGAGTACAGCACTTCGCGAGTTTCGCGACGACGCCGTCCGCCCCGGTCACCAACACTCCGGCATCGCCGACCTGCCGCGGCCGAGTCGGAATGGTCGACGGAGTCGACCGCTCGGCGAGTTCTTCCTCGACATCGCCGACACCCCCGAGGTGAGCAACGAGACGCTGCACCACGTGGCGAGCGGACACGTGATTCTCGCCGACCGCGGTGTACAGCGCCGAGACATCGACGTACCGCAATTCGTGCGCGATGGCCGACATCGATTCGGCATTCATCAACCGCTGCAACGGCAATCCGCCTCGGCGCACCTCCTTCGCGATGGCATCCTTGCCGGCCTCGAGTGCCTCCTCGCGGCGCTCCTTGGCGAACCACTGTCGAATCTTGGTCTTCGCACGTGGGGACGCGACGAACCCCTGCCAGTCCCGGCTCGGTCCGGCGGTCGCGGCCTTGGACGTGAACACCTCGACCACTTCACCGTTGTCCAGGGTGCGTTCGAGTGCGACCAGCCGACCGTTGACGCGTGCGCCGATGCAGCGGTGGCCGACCTCGGTGTGTACCGCGTAGGCGAAGTCGACGGGACACGATCCGGCAGGCAAGGTGACAACGTCGCCCTTGGGCGTGAAGACGAAGATCTCCTTGACCGCGAGGTCGTACCGCAGCGACTCGAGGAACTCCCCCGGATCGGCGGCTTCACGCTGCCAGTCGAGCAGCTGGCGCATCCACGCCATGTCGTCGACCTCGGCGTTGTCCTGCGAGTGCTTGCCCTTGGTCTCCTTGTACCGCCAGTGCGCAGCGATGCCGAACTCGGCAGTCCGGTGCATGTCCCGGGTGCGGATCTGCACCTCGAGAGGCTTGCCCTCGGGTCCGATCACCGTGGTGTGCAGAGACTGGTAGACGCCGTAACGGGGCTGCGCGATGTAATCCTTGAATCGGCCCGCCATCGGCTGCCACAACGAATGCACCACGCCGACAGCGGCGTAGCAGTCGCGGATCTCGTCGCACAGAATCCGGACGCCGACGAGGTCGTGGATGTCGTCGAAATCGCGGCCCTTGACGATCATCTTCTGATAGATGGACCAGTAGTGCTTCGGGCGACCTTCGACGACGGCACTGATTCTCGACGCGGCCAGCGTCGCGTTGATCTCGGCCCGAACCTTCTCGAGATAGGTGTCGCGGGACGGCGCCCGATCGGCGACGAGACGCACGATCTCGTCGTACTTCTTGGGATGAAGAATTGCGAACGCCAGGTCTTCGAGCTCCCACTTGACCGTGGCCATTCCGAGCCGATGGGCAAGCGGCGCAATGACTTCGAGCGTTTCTTTGGCCTTACGGGCTTGCTTCTCCGGCGGCAAAAACCGCATGGTGCGCATGTTGTGCAGTCGGTCTGCCACCTTGATGACGAGCACTCGCGGATCTCGCGCCATCGCGATGATCATCTTGCGAATGGTCTCGCCTTCGGCTGCGGTTCCGAGAACCACCTTGTCGAGTTTGGTGACCCCGTCGACGAGATGGGATACCTCCTCGCCGAATTCCTCGGTCAACTTGGCGAGTGAATACCCGGTGTCCTCGACCGTGTCGTGCAACAGCGCCGCCACCAACGTCGTGGTGTCCATCCCCAGTTCGGCCAGGATGTTCGCCACGGCGAGTGGATGGGTGATGTAAGGATCGCCCGACTTACGCATCTGCGTGGCATGCAACTCGTCGGCGACGTCGTAGGCCCGCTGCAACAACGCGAGATCGGCCTTGGGATAGAGCTCGCGGTGCAGGCTGACGAGAGGTTCGAGCACCGGCTTGACGGCAGCGCTGCGTCCGGCGGTGATGCGGCGCGCAAGACGGGCCCTCACCCGTCGCGACGCCGATGTCGGCACCGGTGCCGAATTGCGCGTACCGGACGGAGCCTGGGCGTCGTTCTGCGCAACACCAGGGTTGACGGGGCCGGGAGTAACTGTGGACTCGGCACCGGGGCCGGTATCACCGGAACCGGTCTCGCCCGTGGGCACCACGTCGACTTCGGTCCGATCGGGAACGTCGGGCCTGTCGGGGACGGCCGACCCATCCGGCAAGGGCTGATCGATGTATCGGGTCACTCTCATCACCTCCTGCCACGCGCTCCACGCTGTCGCCGGACGCATCCGGAGAACGCATTACGTTGAGACTTTAGTCCTCATACTCGAACCAAGCAGGCAAGCGGGTAGTCAGTGCACCTTTCGCGCCCACGCAAGGCTGTGATCTCGAGAACGACGGCGGCACCGACTATCACCGCACCCTGATCGGCCAACAACCGTGCGGTTGCGTCGACGGTACCGCCCGTCGCGAGCACGTCGTCGATCACCAACACCCGCCGTCCAGCAACATCGATCGCCGTCGGAATCTGCAACTCGGCGGTGCCGTATTCGAGGTCGTAGGACCGCGAATGCACCGGTGGCGGCAGCTTGCCCGCCTTGCGCACCGCCAGCACACCGCAGCCCAGCTCCAGAGCCACACCAGCCCCCAGCAGAAAGCCGCGCGCGTCGATTCCCGCAACCAGGTCGACGTCGTGTTGACCCTCCGCCAACTCCGACACGACGCTGCGTAACGCACTGCCGTCTGCGAACACCGGCGTCAGATCGCCGAAACGCACTCCAGGAACGGGAAAGTCGTCGACCCACCGCGTCAGCCGAGCCACGGCAGCGACTGCGTCCGTCCGATCACCTGCGTCGTTCATCGAAGAAGAACCCACCGATCCATGTTCCATCCGGCACCAGCGGCCGTGGGGTTGGGCACCACGTCCTGCATACCGTCGCTGACGACGGTGGTGCGCGGCTCGTTGTACAGGGGAAGCGACGGCATGTCGTTCCACAGGATGTTCTCACCCTCCGTGGCGAGAGCCAATATCCGTTCCGGGTCATCGGTCACCGCCAGCTGGTCGACGATGGAATCGATCCTGCCGTTGCTGTAGCCGCCGACGTTCAGTCCGATTCCCGTCCTCAGCGCATAGCGTGCGACGGCTCCACCTGCAGACCCCGATGGCCCGGGCAGAGAGCCACTGCTGCCCAGAACCGCGTCGACGGCTCCGTCGCCCAGAGCGGACGGCGTGAACTCCGGCGAGCTCGCATCCACAATGGTGATACCGGCAGCGGCACAGTCGGCAGCCATGCGGCCGACTTCCTGTGCGCGGCGAGCATCCGGTCCCCGGTAGCCGACGCGAACGGTGAGGGCGCTCTCGCCGGCAGCTGCAAGTTCCTTCCCTGCCTGATCCAGGTCCGAGCGCCGATACCGATCGCCGACCACCGTGGCGACCGCCGGATATTCGAGGGTGTCCAACTGAACGAGTCGAGCATCGACAATGCCCGAGCCGAGCCCTGCCTCCGGTGCGTCCGATCCCGGATGCCCGAGCGTGTCGAACAGATCAGATCTCGGGATGCACGCGGCCACCGCGCGTCGCGCGCTCGCGTCGGCCAGCACCCCTTGCGTTGCGAAGGTCAGCTGTTCGAGGCCTCGTGACGGTTCCTCGCTGGTGGCGAATCCCTCGGTCGAGCCGAGATCGACGGCACCAGCACCGTGGTCGACTACGTCGAGCGAGCCGTCCGCCACCTTCGCAGCCAGGTCGGTGCCCTTGGGCCAGACGACGACCTGCTCGGTCTCGGGCGGAATCCCCCACCAGGCCTCGTTCGCGACGAGAACGAGACCTCCGTCGACGGTGTACGACTCGACGCGGTACGGCCCCGCCGAGGGCAGCAACGAGGTATCGATCGCGCCCGGAGTCAGGGTCCACCCCGTGTTCCAGAACTCGGCGATCCGGCCGACAACATCATTGTCACCGGCCAGGATGGGATCGACGACGTTCGGTACCCCGGCAGCCCGGGCAGCCACGTGCGCAGGCAACAGATCGGTGGCACCGAACAGGGCGCGCCAATTCTGGTAACTCCGCCCCGGAGCGAACACGACCGTGGCCTCCTTGGCCCCCGGTACGCAGTCGATGCGTTGGATGTCCGAGTACCCGGCCGAGGACGCCGCGTCGAACACAGGACCGTCGGCGGCGAATCGGCCGCTGTTCGCTGCCCAGGCCAACACGAGGTCGTCGCAGGCCATCGGTGCACCGTCGGAGTACTTCGCTGCCGGGGCAATGGAGTACTGCACGGTCAACGTGTCACCGGGAACGATGGCCGTTGTACCGATATCGTTGTCCGACAATGCATCTCCCTCGGGCCCGAGGTAGCTGAAGCCCACCTGCACCCGGGTGAACGCCTGTCGGGCTCCCGACGCCGCGCCGTCGACCGTTCGTGCGTTGTACGTGTCGACGACGTTGTCGAACGAGTAGCCGATCGAGGGAACCTTGTCCTCGGGTGCCGAACACGCGGTGATGGACACCGCAGCGACACCAGCTGCCACCAGTGCCGCGCTCCACCTGCGTTTCACGTGCACTCTCCGTTCCGGTCGAGCGTGCATGCCTACCGTCGCTTCTTGTTTCGCTTTCCGGTGGGCCGATTACCCGGCTGCGGAGTCGACGCTTTGGTGGTGGACACTCCGACGGCCACCGGTTCGGGAGCGAGACCTGCCGCGCGGGCGGCGGCATCGGCCCGCTTGGAGTGGACCTTGCGTGTGTGCACAGCGACCGGTCCCCATTTCTCCTTGAGCGTCACCAGCAGCGGAGTAGCGAAGAAGATGGACGAGTAGGCACCGACGATCATGCCGACGAGCTGCACCAGCGCCAGGTCCTTGAGTGTGCCGACGCCGAGCAGCCACACAGCCACGATCATGAGCGCGATCACGGGCAGGACACCGATGACGGTCGTGTTGATCGAGCGCATCAAGGTCTGGTTGACGGCCAGGTTCGCCTGCTCCGCGAACGTCTTGCGATGCAGGTTCAAGATGCCGCGAGTGTTCTCCTCGACCTTGTCGAACACCACCACCGAGTCGTACAGCGAGAAACCGAGGATCGTCAGCAGCCCGATCACTGTCGCCGGAGTCACCTCGAATCCGACGAGCGAATACACACCTGCCGTCACGACGAGGTCGAAGCCCAGAGCGGCCAGCGCTGCCAAGGCCATGTCCCGTTCGTATCGGACAGCGATGTAGATGCTGACGATGACCAGGAACACAGCCAGGGCGATCAACGCCTTCTGAGTGATCTGGCCGCCCCAGGTCTCGCTGACGTCGGACACGCTGATCGCGTTGGGAGTTGCAGTGCCGCTGTTGTCCTGGGGTTGGAACGCCTCGAACAACGCCTGACGCAAGCTGTCCACTTGACCGGGGTCGAGAGCTTCGGAACGAATCTGCACCGTTGCTGCCGCACCCGAGCCGACCGTCTGCACCGACACCGGGGGCATACCCAGCGAGTCGTCGTAGACGGTCTCGACCTGCTCGGTGGAGATGTTGTCCGCGGCCGGCAGAGCGATCCGAGTCCCGCCCTCGAAATCGATGCCGAGCGTGAAGCCGCGCACGAGGAAGCTCAGCAGGCACACCAACACGATGACACCGGTGAGGATGTAGTAGAAGCGGCGACGCCCGACGATGTCGAAAGCACCGGTTCCGGTGTAGAGCCTGGACAGCCAGCTGTGCTTGGGCTGAGTCGATTGATCGACACCCGAGTCGTCGAGGGGCGATGGGGTCGACGTGGTCGTATCCGACATGTCATGCCTCCTTCGACGGCGTGATGCCGGTCTTCACGGCGAGCGCCTTGTTGGCTGCACGTTTGCGTTCGAGCGCGATCTGCTGGACGGCACCGAGACCGTTGACGGACGGCTTGGACCAGAACTTCGACTTGGACGCCAGGTACACCAGTGGCCAGGTGACCAAGACCACGACGATGATGTCGAGGATCGTCGTCAGACCGAGGGTGAAGGCGAATCCACGGACCTGCCCCACCGCGAGTACGTAGAGCACGGCGGCCGCAATGAAGCTGACCGCGTTACCGGACAGGATCGTCTTGCGTGCACGAGCCCAACCTCGCGGTACCGCCGACCGGAAACTTCGACCCTCGCGAATTTCGTCCTTGATTCGTTCGAAGAACACCACGAACGAGTCGGCGGTCATACCGATGCCGATGATGAGTCCGGCGATGCCTGCGAGATCGAGGGTGAAGCTGATCCACCTGCCCAACAGAACGATGATGCCGTAGACGACGAGACCCGCCAGTGCCAACGACAGGGCCGTGAGCAGACCCAGGGCGCGGTAGTAGAGAAGGCAGTAGACGAGCACCAGCGCCAGTCCGATGGCTCCGGCGATGAGACCGGCTTCCAGCGAAGCCAACCCGAGCGTGGCCGAGACGGTTTCGGCCTCGGAGGAGACGAAGGACAGCGGCAGCGAGCCGTACTTGAGGGTGTTGGCCAGCTCCGAGGCGCTCTGTGCGTTGAAGTTGCCGGTGATCGAGGTAGCGCTGCCCGCGGGGGTAGCACCCTGGATGACCGGCGCGCTGATCACCTTCGAGTCCAGCACGAATGCTGCCTGCTTCTGCAGGTTCGCCGCGGTGAATTGCGCCCAGGTGTTCGAGCCGTCCGAGTCGAACGTCAGGCTCACCTGGAACTGAGCCTGCTGACTGTCGAATCCGGAGGTGGCGTCGGCGATCTGCTGACCGTCGATGATCGTCGGGCCGAGGAGGTAGACGGCCGTCCCGTCGGTGGAGCACGCGACGAGCGGCAGAGCCGGATCGTCGTTGCCTGCGAGGGGGTCGGCCGCGTTGCAATCGAGAGACTGCATCGCCAGCTGCTGAATCTGTGGATCCTCGCTCTGTCGCAAGGTCTTGGCGTCTGCGATCTCCTGGGCAGCGCGATCGGCATCGGACAACGACGCGTCGGTCGCAGGGTCCTCCGCAGCGGGCGCGTCCGTGGCAGGTGCCTCCGTGGCGGGTGCTTCCGTGGCGGGTGCCGGAGTCGGATCGACCGTGGTCGGATCCTGAGCTGGGAACACTCGACTCTGTGGTGCCGCAGGCGCGGCAGGATCCGCAGGGACGGCCGGATCAGCCGGTGCGGCCGGATCCACCGGCGCTTGCTCCGAACCAGTGGCACCCTGGCCCGCCGACGGGGCCACCGACCCCACGACAGGGCGGATGAACAAACGCGCGGTCTGGCCGAGGGTTCTCGCCTGCGAGCTGTCGTCACCGGGCACCGTGATGACCAGGTTGTCACCGTCGATGACCACCTCGGACCCGGAGACACCGAGACCGTTGACGCGAGTCTCGATGATCTGCTGAGCCTGCTTCAGGCTGTCCTGTGTCGGCGCGTTGCCGTCGGGGGTGCGCGCGGTGAGAGTCACACGCGTGCCACCCTGCAGGTCGATTCCCAACTTCGGCGAGGGATCTTTGTCTCCGGTGAAGAAGACCATGGCGTACACCGCTGCAATCAGCACCGCGAAAACGGCGAGATAGCGCGCGGGACGCACCGGTCCGCTGGAAGCTGCCACGGTCTGTGTTTCTCCTCTGAGGCGATGAAAGTGTCGGTTCCTGCGGGGCCTGCCGGCTCGATGCGTCAGCGGCGGGCGGTGCGATTGTGCACCACATCGGTCACTGCAGACGAAACCGCTGCCGGATTCTCTCTCCGACAGCGGTTCGGATCAACGGCCGTTCACTCTTTTTCGAGCCGCTTCGACGTCTGTTCCACGGTCTCGTCGGGCCCGCTGACGTCGGTCTTGTGCAACGACGGCCCTGCAGTCGTGCTCGAGTCGATTGCCGAGACGTCCGCGTCGGTGGTGGTCTCGAACTCGGTGTCGTCGAATTCGGAGCCATCGGGCAGTACCTCGCGCACCACCGCGCGAGACCAGGTGGTGATGACGCCGTCCGCGATCTCGAGGTCGATCGTGTCGTCCTCGACCAGAACGACGCGGGCGTACAGGCCCGCCGTGGTGACGACCTCGTCGCCGACCTTCAGCGAGTCCTGCATCTCCGTGGTTTTGGCCAGCACCTTCTTCTGTCGACGCGCGTTCAGAAACAGCGGTACCAGAAGGGCCACGATCAGCAGCGGAAACAGCAAATCCATCGGAAGGTCAGTCCTCGAAGTTCGGGTCGAAAATCGTCATTGTCTCGTGCGAGAACGCCGTGGGTGTGGGCCTCGCAGCTACCCAGTGTGCCATCACCGGGAACCGGTCCGGTCCCTTCGTGTCCTGTTCTGCTCGATTCAGTCGAATAATCCCTGCGCAGCCTCGGAGGATCGGACCGAAATTCCCCCTACTGCGAGGTCCGGCGGCGGGGTCAGTCCGAGATGTTGCCACGCGGTGGCAGTTGCGACGCGACCTCGCGGTGTACGGGCGATCATGCCTGCTCGCACCAGGAACGGTTCGCAGACTTCCTCGACCGTCGATGGTTCTTCACCGACGGCGACGGCCAGCGTCGATACACCGACCGGTCCCCCACCGAAGCTGCGGATGAGCGCGCTGAGGACGGCCCGGTCCAGTCGGTCGAGGCCGAGTTTGTCGACGTCGTACACCACCAGAGCGGCTTTTGCCGTCTCCCGGGTGACGGTGCCGTCGCCCCGCACATCGGCGTAGTCGCGCACACGCCGGAGCAATCGGTTCGCAATACGCGGTGTGCCACGCGAACGGCCGGCGATCTCGGCACAGCCGTCTCGGTCGATCGGCACCCCCAGGATCCCCGCCGACCGCATGAGAATGCGTTCGAGCTCGCTCGGCTCGTAGAAGTCCATGTGCGCCACGAATCCGAACCGGTCACGCAGCGGACCGGTGAGTGCACCCGACCTGGTGGTCGCTCCGACGAGCGTGAACGGAGCCACCTCGAGCGGAATCGACGTCGCTCCCGGCCCCTTACCGACGATGACGTCGACGCGAAAGTCCTCCATCGCCAGGTACAGCATCTCCTCGGCCGGACGGGCGATGCGGTGGATCTCGTCGATGAACAGCACGTCTCCCTCGACCAGGTTGCTGAGCATCGCGGCCAGATCCCCGGCCCGCTCGAGCGCCGGCCCGGACGTGAGCCGCAGCGAGGTTCCCAGCTCGGCGGCGATGATCATCGCCATACTCGTCTTGCCGAGCCCTGGAGGCCCGGACATCAGAATGTGGTCGGGAGTACCGCCGCGCATCTTTGCACCGGACAGTACGAGCTGGAGTTGCTCACGTACCCGAGGCTGGCCGATGAAATCGGTGAGGTTCTTCGGACGCAGGCTCGTCTCGACATCCAGGTCGTCGGACATGGCGTCCGCGCCCACCTGAGATTCGGCGAACTGGTCGTCCTCGTCCACGCCGGCCTACCTGGACTTCCCGAGGTACGCGAGCGCCGACCTCAGGGCAATCGACGTCGTGGCCTCGGGCTGCTGGGCGAGTACCGCGTCGGTGGCCTCCTCGGCCTGCTTCGCTGGGAAGCCGAGTCCGATCAGCGCCTCGACGATTTGGTCGCGCATCGAGTTTACGGCACCCGACCCCGGTAGAACGGACGTACCTGCGCGTCCGACCACTGCGTCCACCTTGTCCCGTAGTTCGACGACCATTCTCTCTGCGCCCCGCTTGCCGATTCCGGGAACCCGCGTCAGCGCTCCGATATCACTGTCCGCCAACGCTGTTCGCAGCGCGTCCGGTTCGTGGACGGCGAGCGTGGCCATTGCGATCCGCGGCCCGACGCCCGATACGGTGAGAAGCAACTCGAAGAGCTCGCGCGACTCCTTGTCCGGGAATCCGTACAGCGTCTGCGAGTCCTCGCGCACGATCATCGTTGTCAGGAGCGTCGATTCACTTCCGCGGTGCAGCGTGGCCAGCGTCGCCGGGGTGGCGCTGATGCGATAGCCGACGCCTGCAGCCTCGAGCACGGCGTGATCGAGCGCAATGTCGATCACCGAGCCTCGGATCGATGCGATCATCGTGCGCCCGCCTCTTTCTTGGCCAACTTCTCGATTCTGCGTGCAACGATGGCGCGAGCCTTACGTTCCTCGGCCAAACGCGCGTCGTACTTGCGCTTCTGTTCTGCCGCCATTGCTTCTGCTTTCGCCATCCGCGCGATCATCGGAGCTCGCCAGCAATGACAGATCCCGAGTGCGAGTGCGTCGGCGGCATCCGCGGGGGTCGGGGCCGTTTGCAGACCGAGGATGCGCATGACCATCGCGGTGACCTGGGCCTTGTCGGCCGAACCGTTGCCGGTGACCGCGGCCTTGACTTCACTGGGAGTGTGGAAGCAGACATCCACTCCGCGCCGGGCAGCCGCCAGCGCGATCACTCCACCGGCTTGCGCGGTACCCATGGCAGTGCGCACGTTGTGCTGCGCGAACACTCGCTCGATCGCCACCACCGAGGGCTTGTGGGTATCGAGCCAGTATTCGGCCGCCTCGGAGATACGCAGCAACCGCTGCGCAAGATCCATGTCCGCGGGCGTACGCACCACATCCACGTCGAGAGCAACCACCGATCGACCCACGCCACCCTCGATCAGACTGAGCCCACACCTGGTCAGGCCGGGGTCGACACCCATCACCCGCACGCCACCACACCTTCCGCTTACGAACTGTTGTTCGATAGCGTAGCGGAGCGCACCGACGGATCAGGGATACGACACCCGGCCTGTTGGTTCGATCGAACCGAGAAGGTCAGTCCTCTGCGTCGAGCTCGGCCATGACCTCGTCGGACAGGTCCACATTGGACCACACGTTCTGCACGTCGTCGCTGTCTTCCAGCGCGTCGATGAGCTTGAACACCTTGCGTGCGCCGTCCGCGTCCACCGGAACGTTGACCGAGGCCTGGAAGCTCGCCTCGGCCGAGTCGTAGTCGAATCCGGCCTCCTGCAGTGCGGTGCGCACTGCGATCAGGTCCGTGGGTTCGCTGACGATCTCGAACGTGTCGCCGTTGTCGTTCACTTCTTCGGCACCGGCTTCGAGGACCGCCATCAGAACGTCGTCCTCACTCTGACCGTTCTTTTCGAGCGTCACCACGCCCTTGCGCGAGAACAGGTACGACACCGATCCCGGGTCTGCCATGTTTCCGCCGTTGCGCGTCATCGCTACGCGTACCTCGCCGGCGGCGCGGTTGCGGTTGTCGGTGAGGCATTCGATGAGAATCGCCACGCCGTTGGGGCCGTAACCCTCGTACATGATGGTTTGCCAATCGGCTCCACCGGTCTCTTCGCCTGCTCCTCGCTTGCGGGCCCGCTCGATGTTGTCGATCGGAACCGAGGTCTTCTTCGCCTTCTGGATGGCATCGAAGAGAGTCGGATTGCCCGTGGGGTCACCGCCACCCGTGCGGGCCGCCACCTCGATGTTCTTGATGAGTTTGGCGAAAGACTTGCCGCGTCGGGCGTCGATCACCGCCTTCTTGTGCTTGGTGGTGGCCCATTTTGAGTGGCCGCTCATGCGATAGAGCCCCTTCCTGCTCGAAATCAGTGTTGTCGACTTTACTCGCCCGGTACCGCGCTCGGGACCGACCGGCTCCGGCCGGTCCCACGACCCGCACACCGTCACCGACTACGGCGCACCATGTCGACGAACAGTCGGTGCACACGATCGTCCCCGGTGACCTCGGGATGGAAGCTCGTTGCCAGCACCGAGTTCTGCCGAACGGCCACCACACGCCCCGCGGCCGGTCCGTGCGGCACGGTGGCGAGGACCTCGACGTGTTCGCCCACACGCTCGACCCAGGGTGCCCTGATGAACACCGCTCGCACCGGGCCACCGTCGATGTCGACGACGTCGAGATCGGTCTCGAACGAGTCGACCTGACGACCGAAAGCATTGCGCCGCACAGTGATATCGAGGGAGTCCAGATGCCGCGCGTCGGGTCTGGTATCGAGAATCTCGGACGCCAACAAGATCATTCCCGCGCACGATCCGTAGGCGGGCATGCCCTCGGCCAATCGAGCACGCAGCGGCTCGAGAAGGTCGAACACCCCGAGCAGGTTGCTCATGGTCGTCGATTCGCCACCTGGGATGATCAGCCCGTCGATCCGTTCGAGTTCGGATGCACGCCGGACCGTGACGCCGTGCGCCCCACTCGACTCGAGTGCTGCCAGATGTTCGCGAACATCCCCCTGCAGTGCCAGAACTCCGATGGTCGGAGAGGTCATTTCAAGCCGAAGGGATCGACGTTGGATTTGCTGGTGTCTCGCTCGTACCGCATCAGCCCCTCCTGCACTACCGCGGCGACCATGCGTCCGGAAGTGTCAAAGATTCGCCCCTGCGTCAGTGCCCGGCCGAAATCTGCGGACGGTGACGTCTGGTCGTACAACAACCACTCGTCCGCGCGGAAGGGGCGGAGGAACCACAGTGCATGGTCCAGGGAGGCGGTCTGAGTGACGGCGTCCGGGTGCGGCACCTTGGCCGAACCCAACAGCGTCATGTCGCTCATGTAGGCGAGGGCGCAGACATGGAAGACCTGATCGTCGGGCAACGTGTCGCGATAGCGGAACCAAACACGTTGCTGCGCGGCAAAATTCGGATGCTTGACGGTCTGGCCATCAGGAATGAGACGGATGTCCCATTCCGACCACTCCTTGTAGTACGAGCTGTCGTACTCGGCGAGGGTGGTGGGGTCGGGCAGAGTCTCCGGGCCGACGACGTCGGGCATCAGGTCCTGGTGAGAAATACCGTCGTCGTCGCCGTGAAACGACGCGGACATCGTGAATATTGCTTTGCCGTGCTGAATTCCGGTGACTCGGCGCGTGCAGAACGACCGTCCGTCACGGACGCGATCGACCATGAAGACCGCCGGCTCGTTGGGGTTGCCCGGCCGCAGGAAGTAGCCGTGCAGCGAGTGCACGCGAAATTCGGGTGCCACCGTACGCACCGCCGCGACGAGCGCCTGGCCTGCAACCTGGCCGCCGAACGTCCGGGGAAGACGACTGGGGAACGTCCGTCCCCGATAGATGTCGTTCTCGATCCGTTCCAATTCGAGAATGTCCTCGATACTGGCCATGGCTGATGCCCACCTTTCTCCAGTGGATCAGGCTAACAATGGATCGACCAGGCAAGATGGTCGGTGTGGGTCAACCTGTACCGATCTTTCCCGATCTTCTCGTCGAATCGATCGTCGAATCCTGTCCGGCCGACGTACGAACGATCGTCGTGATCGACGGTGCCGATGCTGCACGGCCGGTCGAGTTCGCCTCGCGCACAGCAGAACACGCCCGATCCGGCGGACGTCCGGCAACCGTGGTGGATCTGCACGACTACGTCCGACCAGCGTCGATCCGATTCGAGTATTCACGCCACGACGAATTGAGTTATCGCACACTGTGGTTCGACTACGAGGCCATATCTCGGGAGGTCATCGCGCCGCTGCGGCCCGGTGGCCGAGGTCACTTCCTGCCTCGTCTGTGGAATGAGGCAACCGATCGATCTGCTCGCGCCCGCAGCGTGCCGGCCGCGCCGAACGAGATCGTGCTGATTGCCGGTCCCATGCTGCTCGGGCGAGCCTTGGACGTCGATCTGTCGGTGCACCTTCGATTGTCCGAGACTGCGCTGCGACGTAGAACCGACCCGGCCGAAGAGTGGACCTGCGAGCCGTTGATCACCTACTACGACAGCCTGGATCGGTTGGACCGTTCCACAGGCCGGCCGGATTTCTCGGTCCGATGGGACCATCCGGACCGCCCGGCCTTGGAACGCCGACCCTAGATACGAGTCACCAACCGCGCTCGGCGAGCCGGTGTCCGACGGGAAGGTCGTCGACATTGATGCCGACCATCGCCTCACCGAGCCCACGCGAGACCTTCGCAAGAACGTCGGGGTCGTCGAAGAACGTGGTCGCCTTGACGATTGCCTCGGCGCGTTCCTTCGGGTTGCCGGACTTGAAGATTCCGGATCCGACGAACACTCCCTCGGCACCGAGTTGCATCATCATCGCCGCGTCTGCGGGAGTGGCGATACCGCCGGCCGTGAACAGCGTGACAGGCAGCTTGCCTGCCCTGGCAATCTCGACTACGAGGTCGTACGGTGCCTGCAGTTCCTTTGCCGCCACGTACAGCTCGTCCTCGGGCATCGAGGTGAGTCGGCGAATCTCGTCGCGGATCTTGCGCATGTGTGTCGTCGCGTTCGAGACGTCACCGGTGCCGGCCTCACCCTTGGAGCGAATCATGGCCGCGCCCTCGGTGATTCGGCGCAGAGCCTCACCCAGGTTGGTGGCACCGCACACGAACGGAGCGGTGAAGTTCCACTTGTCGATGTGATTGGCGTAGTCGGCCGGGGTGAGCACCTCGGACTCGTCGATGTAGTCGACGCCCAGGCTCTGCAGGATCTGGGCCTCGACGAAGTGGCCGATGCGCGCCTTGGCCATCACCGGGATACTCACCGAAGAAATGATGCTGTCGATCATGTCGGGATCGCTCATGCGCGACACCCCACCCTGGGCGCGGATGTCGGCGGGAACGCGCTCGAGAGCCATGACGGCGACGGCTCCGGCGTCTTCGGCGATCTTGGCCTGATCGGCGGTGACCACGTCCATGATGACGCCGCCCTTGAGCATCTCGGCCATACCCCGCTTGACGCGCGCGGTGCCGACTCCGTTCTCGACGGATCCACCGTCGACCGATGCGGCGGGCGTGTTCGAGGACTGTGGGGTAGTCAAGGGAAACTCCTGTGTTCTTCAACGCTGTTGCGGCGCTACGGGCTGATAGGTGCGATCGCGCGCGGCGCGATGTCGCGCCCAGAACAGTAGGCCTTCGGAAGTTCGATTCCCATAACCACTTGAAGATTGCTGGACTGCTCGAAAGGGTCCAGATGACTACCGAATGGCGCGCACGTCCGGGTCGCCGCGTCGAGCGAGAGCCACGTTCACCTCGTCGAGAAGTTCCGCCAAGTCCTGGGGATAGACATTCTCGCCGAGCGCGCTGAGAGCCCGGATGTCGGACTCGGTGCACCATTGATGCCCGGTCACGGTCCGTCGCTCGAAATCGGTGAAGCCGGCGCTCTCCGGCTCGAACTCCTGCGTACGGTGCGCGAAGAACAGTTCCTCGGACCTGATCAGGGTTCCATTGAATGGGAACGTGGCAACTCGCCGCCACAGCGGACCGCGTAGATCGGCGGCGTCGACGCGCAATCCCGTTTCCTCGTGCACTTCTCGCACAGCTGCCTCGCGCAGTGATTCTCCCTTCTCCACAGCTCCACCGATCGTGAACCAGAAGAAGATGTCGGGCACTGTCGGATCGTGCCCGCGCAGCAGCAGAACTCGGCCGCGCTCGTCGAGCAACACCACTCGTGCCGAGGTTCGCGGAGTAGCCCGATTCGCGCTGCCGAACGCAGCGGCGGCAGAGCGCTCCGCGATCTCGAAGTACGACGGCAGCGCGGCAGTTCCGCCGAGATGCAACCACCGGACCGGTCGACGAACACGCAACGCCAGAGTGTCGCGGACGGCATCGTTGTGAAAGCGCCGCGCAATCAGAACTCGCGCTTCGGCGTCGGCCAGTTCCGCAACCAATTGCGGGGGAAGCGCATCCGGTTCGACGACCGCGAGAGCCATGGACACCGCGTTCTCGGCTTCTTCCCGCTCCGACCGGTCGGCACGCTCGGCTCGATCGGCCAACGCAGCAAGTTCTCTGCTCGACGGTGCCGAGTCGCGGGTAGCGGCGGACACTGCACGCGCGACGACGGCACGGCGCGCGAGGGCAGCGTCGAGAGACTGCCAGGCGAGGTCGGTACGAACATGCAGGCGATCGAGTCGATTCGCCGTCCCGTAGGCCCACAGACCGACAACGAGAATCAGGACTGCAATCAGCCCCAGCACCAGGATGGTGACGGCAGAGAGGGTCATCAGGTCGACGCTCGCACTTTCTGCCCGCCGAGAGTGACGGTCTCGTAGACCCGCAGAATCTGCTCGGCGACGACGGGCCAGTCGTAGGCGGACACAGCGACCGACGCGGCGTCGACCAGCCGGTCTCGGACGGACTCGTCGGAGAGGATCGAGGTGACGGCTACGGCGAGGGCATCGGAGTCGTCGATCGGAACCAGCAGTCCGCAGGTGCCGTCCTTCAGCACCCGGCGAAAGGCGTCGAGTTCGCTTGCCACGACCGGTGTTCCGGCGGCCATCGCCTCGACGAGCACGATACCGAAGCTTTCGCCGCCGAGATTCGGGGCGCAGTAGACGTCGGCACTGCGCATTGCGGAGGCCTTCGTCGCATCGTCCACCTGCCCCAGGAAGGTCAGGTGTGACGCCAGGGCGCCTGCATCCTTGCGGAGCTTGTCCTCGTCGCCGCGGCCGACGACGAGGATCTCGATGTCGGGATGGGACTCGACCAGGGCCGGCAGCGCACCGAGCAGAACGGCCATTCCCTTGCGCGGTTCGTCGAATCGGCCGAGAAAGAGCACCGTACGGCCGACCCGCGGATAGCCTTCCAGCACAGCGGCATCGGCGAACGCGGGCACGTCGACGCCGTTGGGAATCTCCACGGCATCGGATCCGAGTGCCTCGACCTGCCAACGTCGAGCCAGCTCCGAGACGGCGATCCGGCCGCTGATCTTCTCGTGGTACGGACGCAGGACGCCCTGGAAGGTGCTGAGCACCAAAGACTTCGTGGTGGAGGTATGGAACGTTGCCACGATCGGACCGTCCGCGGCCTTGAGAGCGAGCATCGACAGACTGGGAGCGTTCGGTTCGTGAATGTGGAGAACGTCGAAATCGTTGTCCGAGATCCACTTTCGGATCCGGGAATACGTCACCGGCCCGAACCGGAGACGCGCGACCGATCCGTTGTAGGGAATGGCGAGCGCCTCCCCCGCCGACACCACGAACTCCGGCAGCTCGACGTCGTCCGACGCCGGTGCCAGCACGCTCACCCGATGCCCGCGCTCGATGAACACCTCCGCCAACTGCTGGACGTGCGCCTGCACCCCGCCGGGAACATCGAACGAGTACGGGCAGACCATACCGATCTTCACTCGCCCTCGATTCGGGCGCGCCGTTCGGCCGACCAGTCGCTCATCCACAGTGGTTGCAGCATGTGCCAATCGGCCGGGTGCGCCCGAATGCCTGCAGCGAAGTGATCCGCCAATGCTTGTGTGGCGACATCGATTCCCTGCGAGACATCCACTGCCGGGGAGATGTCGAAGCCCCACCCGTCACCGTCGAAGTAACCGTGCACCGGCAGCAACGTCGCCCCGGTGTCGATCGCCAGCTTCGCGGCCCCCGCAGGCATACGGGTCGGTTCACCGAAGAACGTCACCGGAACGCCATGCTTGGCGAGGTCTCGTTCACCGAGGAGGCAGACCACCTTGTTCTCGCGCAGGCGCTCGCTCAGCGCCTGCAGAGGCGGTTGCTCACCTCCGCTGAGCGGAAAGATCTCGAAACCCAGGCTCTCGCGATACGCAACGAACCGCTGGTACAGCGATTCGGGTTTCAGCCGTTCGGCAACAGTCGAGAGACCACCGTGCTTGCGCACCAGCCACATTCCGGCCATGTCCCAATTGCCACTGTGCGGTAGCGCCAGCACGGCACCCTTGCCCGAGGCGAGGGCGGCCTCGAGATGCTCCTGTCCGTTCACACACCGGTCGATGACGGCGGCCTGAGCGGCAAGATCCATCGACGGCAGCCGAAATGCCTCGCGCCAGTAGCGGGCGTACGAGCGGACGCTGTCGCGAATCAATTCATCGGGCACTTCGCCGGGGGTGGTTCCGAGGACACGAGCGAGATTGAGCCGCAACTGGTTCGGGCCACCGTTTCGGGTGGCCGCGATATCTGCACCGCGATCGAAGAGACCTCGCGCCACACCCTCCGGCAGCGATCGGACCAGGCGCCACCCGGCTGCGTACCCGAGGTCGCTGGCTCTGTCGGAGACGTTCACGACGCAGCCACGTCACCGTCGCCGGGGGTGGGGGTCGGGGGCACGATGATGTCGCGGGCCCCGTCCGACCCGCGGACGGCCAGCACACGTTGGAATACCGTCACGATGCTCAGGGCTGCGAGCACCCACATTGCGGGGTAGATGAGGCTGTCCAACCACGGGATATCGAAATGCCTACCCACGCCGGTGAATCCGGCTCCGACGAGAACGATGACGAGGCGGTCCGGGCGCTCGATCCAACCACCGTCGGCCGAGAGTCCGCTGGCCTCGGCCCGCGCTTTGGCGTACGAGATCACCTGTGAGGTGACCAGGCAGATCAACGTGGCCACGAGCAGGGGCTTGTTCTGCTCGGAATACACGGCCCACCAGGCCAGGCCACCGAAGATCGCGCCGTCGGCCACTCGATCGCACGTCGCATCCAGGACGGCCCCGTACTTGGTGCCTCCGCCCCTGGCCCGTGCCATGGCTCCATCGAGCATGTCGAAGAGAACGAACAGCGTGATGACGATCGAACCCCACCACAGGTAGCCCGCGGGGAACATCGTCACTGCTGCCGTGACGGTGACGACAGTGCCGATGAGGGTCACCGAGTCGGGGGTCAGTCCGGTGCTGTTGAGGGCCCGTCCGAGCGGGGCGGTCACCTTCGACACCGGCGCACGGCCGAAAATACTCAGCACGGCGCGTGCTCCTCTCGCGTGTGGTTCATTCGTTCCAGGCCGACGCGAGCAGGGCCCGAGTGTCGCGGAGCAACTGCGGCATCACCTTCGCTCCGCCTATCACCGTGATGAAGTTTGCATCGCCGCCCCAACGCGGGACGATGTGTTGGTGCAGATGTTCGGCCAGGGATCCGCCTGCTGCGGCACCGAGATTGAGGCCCACGTTGAAACCGTGCGGGCGCGACACCGTCTTGATGACGCGAATCATCTGCTGGGTGAATGCCATCAACTCGGCACTCTCGGCGGGCGTGAGATCTTCGAGTGCCGCCACTCGGCGGTACGGGACGATCATCGTGTGGCCGGGGTTGTACGGATACAGGTTGAGTACCGCGTAGACCGATTCACCCCGCGCGACCACCAGCCCGTCCTCGTCGCTCATCTTCGGGATGTCGGAGAACGGCTCACTCGACTTGGCCGAGGCCTGCGGGGCCTCGGCTATGTACGACATCCGATGTGGGGTCCACAGTCGCTGCAATCGATCGGGCTCACCGGCACCGGTGGCGACGATCGACTCGTCCTGATCGGGCATGTCAACTCACTCCTGCGGTACTCGTCTGCACGAGTTCGGCGGTCGGTGATGCGTTGTTGCGCTGGGAGATCCAGTCGGTGATCGTTGCTACTGCCTCCGCAACCGGAACACCGTTCACCTGGGTTCCGTCACGGAATCGGAAGCTGACGGCACCGGCCTCCACGTCGCGTTCGCCGGCGAGAAGCATGAAGGGGATCTTCTGTGCAGTCTGATTGAAGATCTTCTTCTGCATCCGATCGTCGCTAGCATCGACCTCGGCGCGCACCCCGAGCTTCTTGAGCTCCTTCACCACCGAGAACAGGTGATCCTGGTGCACCTCGGCAACCGGGATGCCCACAACCTGAACCGGTGCGAGCCACGCCGGGAAAGCACCGGCGTAGTGCTCGGTGAGTACACCGAAGAATCGCTCGATCGAACCGAACAGTGCGCGGTGAATCATCACCGGGCGTTCCTTGACTCCGCCCGAGGCGGTGTATTCCAGCTCGAACCGCTCGGGCAGGTTGAAGTCGAGCTGGATGGTGGACATCTGCCAGGTACGGCCCAAGGCATCCTTGGCCTGCACCGAGATCTTGGGTCCATAGAACGCCGCACCGCCCGGATCGGGCACCAGATCCAGACCCGACGCTGCCGCGACCTCGGCGAGCGTATTGGTCGCCTCTTCCCAGACCTCGTCGCTGCCGACCGACTTCTCCGGATTGCGGGTGGAGAGCTCGAGGTAGAAATCGTCGAGTCCGTAGTCCTTGAGCAGCCCGAGGACGAACTCGAGTGTGCTGGTGAGCTCTCCGCGCATCTGCTCACGCGTGCAGAAGATGTGCGCATCGTCCTGGGTCATGCCCCGTACCCGAGTGAGACCGTGAATGACGCCGGACTTCTCGTACCGGTACACGGAACCGAACTCGAAGAGCCGCAACGGCAACTCACGGTACGAGCGACCGCGGGAGCGGAAAATGAGATTGTGCATCGGGCAGTTCATCGGCTTGAGGTAGTAGTCCTGGCCGGGCTTGCGCACGTCACCGTTCTCGTCGAGTTCGGCGTCGAGATGCATGGCGGGGAACATGCCGTCCCGGTACCAGTCGAGGTGGCCGGACACCTCGTAGAGATGGCCCTTCGTGATGTGCGGGGTGTTGACGAACTCGTAGCCCTCTTCGATGTGCCGCTGCCGGGAGTAGTTCTCGAGCTCGTTGCGGATCACACCACCCTTCGGATGGAACACCGGAAGACCGGAGCCCAGTTCATCGGGGAAGCTGAACAGGTCCAGCTCGGATCCTAGTTTGCGGTGATCGCGACGCTCGGCCTCGGCCAGCAATTCGAGATGCGCATCGAGCGCCTCGGTGGACTCCCATGCGGTTCCGTAGATGCGCTGCAGATCTGCGTTGTCCTGGTTACCGCGCCAGTACGCAGCCGAACTGCGGGTCAGCTTGAACGCCGGCACGTATTTGGTGGTGGGGATATGCGGGCCGCGGCACAGATCGCCCCAAATGCGCTCGCCGGTACGAGGATTGAGGTTGTCGTAGGCGGTCAGCTCTCCCCCGCCGACCTCCATGACCTCGGGATCGTCGATGCCGGACTTGTCGTCGATCAGCTCGAGCTTGTACGGCTCGGTCGCCAGCTCCTCGCGGGCCTGCTCGACCGATTCGTACACCCGACGCGAGAACCGCTGTCCGGCTTTGACGATCTGCTTCATCTTCTTCTCGAGTGCGGTCAGATCCTCGGGAGTGAAAGGCTGCTTCACGTCGAAGTCGTAGTAGAAGCCGTCCTTGATGAACGGTCCGATGCCCAGTTTGGCGTCGGGAAAGAGATCCTGAACGGCCTGCGCCAGCACGTGTGCAGCCGAATGCCTGATGACGCTTCGCCCGTCCTCGGTGTTCGCCGGAACGGGCTCGACCTCGATGTCGCCCTCCGGTGCCCAGGACAGGTCACGGAGCTTGCCGCCGGGATCACGCACGACGACGATGGCGTCGGGTCCCTTGTTCGGCAGGCCGGTGTCGCGCAGCGCCGTACCTGCCGTCGTTCCTGCCGGCACCATGATGCGGGCGGGTGGAACTGCGGCGACAACGGGCATGCTCACGGCGATGTACTCCTCGATCGGTTCTTCGGGCCAGGAAGGCCTCCGACAGCCTATCGGCATCGGGCCCCTCGTCGGCCCTCAGCGCGGCGAGGCAAGTCAGATCGGACTTTCGAGCCAGGTCCAGTCGAGGCCGAACCAGCCGCCGACCAGCGCGAAAGTTCCGAGCAGCCACAGGGTTGCGAGCACGACGATCGTGGTGAACAGCACGCCCAGACCCTTGACGAACATCGACTGCTTCGAGAACCAGGCCGTGAAAGCGTCGTACCTCTTGCGGACGAATCGGAGTGCACTCTTGGCCCACGCGAATTCCGACGCCAGGATGCCCAGTCCCGCGAACACGATCAGCCAACCCGGCCCGGGGTACGGAATGGCGAGCACACCCACGATGAGCACGATGGTTCCGACGACACCGACCGTGATTCGGTAGCCGAGATCGAGAGACTTGTTCTCGGCGATACGCGCCCGGAAGCGCCGGTGTTTCACCTTCGCCTTGTCCACCGGATTCTGGTCGTCGACGGCGTCGGGCTTCGATTGTTCGGTGCTCACCGGCTCAGGTTACCGGCCTCGAACGCAAGAAGGCCCACACCGACGGGCGGTGTGGGCCTTCTTTTCTGTGGTCCCGGCTGGGATCGAACCAGCGACCTTCCGCGTGTGAAGCGGACGCTCTCCCACTGAGCCACGGGACCGAACGAGGCAAAACATTAACACGAGGTGCCGCGGCGAACCGAATCGCCCGCCCGATCACCGAATACGTCGCCGGACTGCCTCCACAGGGCTGCTCTCGTCTCTGCTTTCACATCTTTCACATGCGCGAATCGTTCGAATTCCCCAGCTGACCACCAGATTTGTGAGTTTCACTCCCGTTGGGTTAATGTTTTCCCCGCACCACGGAGACAGCAACTGCTCAGCAGTGAACGCCTCCGGGGTATGCGGATGTGGCGCAGTGGTAGCGCATCACCTTGCCAAGGTGAGGGTCGCGGGTTCGAATCCCGTCATCCGCTCGAGGGTCTCGACCCATGGTGGAGTGGCCGAGTGGTGAGGCAACGGCCTGCAAAGCCGTGCACACGGGTTCGATTCCCGTCTCCACCTCGCTAGTGCATCGGTTGCAGAATCGGTGCGAGGACATGCGCGATTAGCTCAGCGGGAGAGCGCTTCCCTGACACGGAAGAGGTCACTGGTTCAATCCCAGTATCGCGCACCACAGTCAGACAAATCAGGCCCCCTTTCGAGGGGGTCTTTTTTGTGCTTCACGAATCAATTGTGGTGATTCACGCCATAGAAGTGCACAGTGGAGATGACGCACACACTTCGATGGAAGGACACTCACGTGTCGGACGATGCTCAGAGCGAACCCACAGTCGACGACGCAACCCTCGAGGATGCGAAGAAATCCGTCGAAGGGCTCGACGATCGCTATCGACCCGGTGCCCGGCCCACCGTGGCGCTACCAGGAACGAACGGCACGGTTGCCGGCACCGCCTTCGCCGACATGGTCGACGACAACGGTGAGATGGTGGACGCCGAGGACCAGGACTCCCCGGACTCGGACGGGTCCACCGACACCGATCACGCCGACACCGACGAAAAGGTAACGTCCTCGAACGATGCCTGAACTCGATGGTCCCGACGCCCCCGCCGACATCGAACTCGGCGGGGGCGTCGCCCATCTGCACACGCCGTCCGCACCGTCACGGGGCGGGCTCGCCCTCACCCACGGCGCGGGCGGCAACTGCGAGTCGCTGCTGCTGCTGCGCATTGCCGAAGTGTGGGCGGCGGCCGGGTTCACGGTGCTGCGGTTCGATCTCCCGTTTCGAGTACGCAAACCCAAGGGCCCGCCGCACCCTTCTCGGTCGGCCGAGGATCGACTGGGCATCGCCGCAGCGATCGACCGCCTCCGCGCCGAGACCACGGGCTTCATCGCATTCGGTGGGCATTCCTACGGTGGCAGACAGGGGTCGATGATCGCTGCCGAACGCCCGGGTCTCGTCGATGGCCTCGTGCTGACCTCCTATCCCCTGCACCCTCCGGGCAAGCCGGACAAGGCTCGTACCCAGCACCTTCCCGAACTGCGAACACCGACGGTGGTGCTACACGGCACGAAAGACCCGTTCGGCACCACTGCCGAACTGAGCGCGGCGCTCGCACTCGTCCCGGCCGCCACCCTGCTCGTCGACATCGAGGGCGCGGGCCACGACCTCGCTCCCGTCAAGTACGACGCGGCGAAGAAAACCCTCGCGGGCGCAGTCTCGTTGTTCGCCGAATCTTCGGTAGTCGTCCCGCTCTTCGACCCGTTGCGCTGAAGTGGTCTACTAAGGCATGCCGACCTGGGGATGGTTCATCGTTGCTCTGGTCCTCGTCGATGCCGCGGTACTTGCAGCGTGGTTGTTGGCCCGAAAGAAGCCCGGCTCGAGCCCGGAGACATCGCGCAGCATCGGGCTGATCGGCCTCGACGACACCGCCCGTGCAGATATTCATCAGTTGTTGGCGGCGAACAAGAAGATCCAGGCCATCAAGATCTTTCGCGAACGGACAGGTGCCGGTCTCCTCGACGCGAAGAACACGATCGAAGGCGTTCAACGAGGCGAACCGTTTCCGTCCTCGTCCACCATCGTCGACGCGGCTCGGTCCGGTCCGACACCCTGGGACGATCTCATCCCGCGGTTGCAGTCCCTGAAGTCGGAGGGCAAGGCCATCTCGGCCATCAAACTGTTGCGCGACCGAACCGGCTTGTCGTTGCGGGAGGCGAAGAACGCGGTGGATCTGCTGTGAGTGTGCGGATGGCGACGGATGCCGATGTACCCAACGTTGCCGAATTGGCCGCGCAGACCTTTCCACTCGCCTGCCCACCGGGTACTCGCACCGAGGACATCGAACAGTTCGTCTCGAACGTGTTGTCGGTCAACAATTTCCAGGGTTACGTCGCCGACCCCAACCGAACCGTTCTGGTCGACGAAACACCCACCGGCGAGGTGGTCGGGTACGCGATGCTCGTGTCGGGCAGTCCAGCCGACCCGGACATCCGAGCCGCACTGTCTCACCATCCGACGCTGGAAATCAGCAAACTGTACGTGCGGCCGGCCGAGCACGGCGGCGAAGTTGCAGCGCGGCTGATCTCGTTCGCATTGACCCATGCGCGTGAATCCGGTTGCGCAGGAGCATGGCTCGGCGTCAATCAACTCAACGCGCGCGCCCAGAAGTTCTACGCCAAGCACGGATTCGAGATCGTCGGCACCAAGACATTCGTTGTCGGCGTGCAGACACACGACGACTACGTCATGCAGGTACGGCTCTGACGCCGACTCAGCCGACGGCGGCGAAACGCGACAGTGCGAGCAGGCGCGAGGTGGCGCGCAGGTACTTCTTGCGGTAGCCGCCTGCCAACATCTCCTCGGTGAAGATCTCGTCGAGCTTGCCGCCCGAGGCCGTCACCGGAATGCCCGCGTCGTACAGACGGTCGGCGAGTACCACCAGGCGTAGGGCAATAGCCTGGTCCGATGCCGGGTGCACGTTCTTCAGGAACACTGCAGGGACACCGTCGAGCAACTTGCCGTAGCGCGACGGGTGCAGCGTGCTCAGATGCTTCAGCAGCTCGTCGAAATCGTCCAGGGTTGCGCCGTCGACGGTCTCCGCGCGCTCGATCAACTCGGATTCGGACGTAGGCTCCGGAGCCGGGGGCAGATCGCGGTGTCGGTAGTCGGGACCGTCGACGCGGACGGACTCGAAGATCGAACCGAGCTTCTTGATCTCCCGCAGGAAGTCCTCGGCAGCGAAGCGCCCCTCGCCGAGCTGACCGGGCAGAGTGTTCGACGTCGCGACGATGGACACTCCACGCTGAGACAGCTCGGACAGCAGCCGCGATACCAGCATCGTGTCGCCGGGATCGTCGAGTTCGAACTCGTCGATGCACAGCACGCTGTGGTTCGAGAGTTCTTCCAGTGCCTTGTTGAAGCCGAGTGCGCCGACGACGTGGGTCAGCTCGACGAACGTGCCGAACGCCTTGGGCTCGGGAACGCTGTGGTAGATCGACGCCAACAAGTGGGTCTTACCGACACCGAAGCCGCCGTCGAGGTACAGGCCCGCGCCGGTGGCCGGGGTCTTCTTGCCGAAGAGCCCACGCTTGCCCTTGCCACGGATCTTCTGCACCTTGTTCGCGAACTCCTCGGCCTTCGCGACCGCAGCAGCCTGCGTCGGCTCCTTGGGGTCGGGAATGTACGAGGAGAAGCTGACGTCGTCGAACATCGCCGGCGGCACCATCTGAGCGATCAGCTGATCGGAGGGGACCACGGGATTTCGGTCGACAAGGCGTGCGGGCATTCGTCGAGCGTAACGACGTGGTCTGATCTCTCTCATGCAGCTTCTCGATATTGGGACCTACTTCACATCAGAGCAGGCAGCCGAGTCCGCGCCCGTCGGATCGGTACTCGACGACAACGCCGTTCGCGACCTGTACGCCTACCCCGCAGACCTGGGCCGACCGTGGATCCGCACGAACTTCGTCGCCAGCATCGACGGATCCGTGACCGCCGACGGTAAGTCGGCAGGCCTGGGGACCCCAGCGGACGGCCGACTGTTCGGAATTCTGCGAGAACTGTGCGACGCGGTTCTCGTCGGAGCCGGAACGGCTCGCGCCGAGAACTACGGCGGCGTCTCGCTGTCCGCCGAGGTGAAGGCACGTCGAGTAGCGAACGGGCTGGCACCGATTCCCACGATCGTGGTGGTGACCGCCTCTGGTTCGATCGACGCCGATTCTCGGCTCGTCACCGACGCCGAGGTGCAGCCGGTGGTACTGACCTCGGCGGCAGCGGACAGCTCGAAGGTGGCGGCACTGCGTTCCGCGGGCGCAACGGTGATCGAGGTGGCCGGTGAATCGGTCTCGACCGAGGACATCGTGAAGACGCTGAGCGACCTCGGATTTCGTCGCATCCTGTGCGAGGGCGGGCCAGGGCTGTTCGGGCAACTCGCATCGGACGGGGCGGCGGACGATCTGTGCCTGACGATCTCACCCATGCTCGTCGCCGGAGATGCGGGCCGCATCGCCCACTCCGCCGGTGCCTCCGACACACCGATGCAGCGCGCGCACGTCCTCGCCGACGCGGACGGCACACTGCTCACACGCTGGGTGCGTCGGCCATGAGCACCGAGCGGCGCGGCATCGATCGAAAAGTCGATAGCCTCGCACGGTGACGCAGAAACGTTCGTTGCTCGCCGCCGCCCTCGTCCTGGCCACGATGTGCGCGGCCTGCGGCGCTGGGCCGTCGTTCCGGCCCGATGTCGCGGTGGAACAACAATCCCCCGGCCAACCCGGCGAGCCGTCCACAGAGGCTCCACCGGAACCGGCTGAACTCGCCGTGCCGGCAACCGACCTCGACTGGGCCGACTGCACCGCCGCCACTCTCGGGACATTCGGGCTCACCTCCACCACGCCCGGTCTGACACTGGAGTGCGCGGAGTACGAGGCGGACGTCGATGCCAGCGGGCAGATGTTCGGCACGTTCGCCGTCGGCGCACTGCGCGCCCGGCTCGATGGAACGCCGGCCGATGCGGGTCCGTTGGTCTTCACCTCCGGCTCAGATCGATCCTCGATCGCCACACTGGCGACGATGGCGGCCGGTCCGCTCTCGACTCTGCTCGCAGCTCACCCCATCGTCGCCGTGGATCGACGCGGGATCGGCCGATCCACCGCGGTGGACTGCATCGACGACACACTCCAGTCCCCCACCAAGGCTGCAGTCGATGCCCTGGGACAGTTCACCAGGTCCGATGCCGACGCCGTGGACCGCGCGGTCGACGCAGGCCGGGACGCCACTATCGAGTGCACCGACACACTGCAGCCGCAGGAACTCGCCTTCGGAACCACCTACGCGGCGGACGATCTCGACCGTCTGCGGCAGCTCTGGGGCGTGAACCAGATCGGTGTGATCGGATCGGGAAACGGCGCGCTCACCGCGTTGGCCTACGCGGCGAAGTTCCCGGACAACGTCTCGCGTCTGATTCTCGACTCGCCGCCCGGCGTCAACACCGATCAGATCACGCTGGCCGAGCAACGGACACAGGGCAAGGAGGCCGCCTTCGCAGCGTTCGCCCAACGATGCGTCGCGCTGAACTGCTCTCTCGGGGCCGACCCGACGGCTGCGGTGGAGCAGTTGCTCCGACGCGCCGCCGGTGGCGAGTTCGCGCCGCTGTCCACTCACGAAATTCTCGACGGCATCACCTTCGCGCTCGCATCGACAGCCGGGGATGCGTCGTCTCGGGCCACCGACCTGTCCGCCACCTTGTCCGCAGCGGCTGGATCCGACACCGCGGCTCTGGTCGCCCTCGCCGAACGAGGTCGAAATGCCTACGGCACCGACGGACAGTTCGTTTCCCGCTGCACGGACGGCCAACAGTGGCCGTCTCCGCAGGGCGTGCGTGACCTTTCGTCGCAATGGACCGACCGCTATCCGGTCTACGGCACCGATGCCGCCTTGACCGCATTGCTGTGCTCCTCTTGGCCGACAGCACCGTCGATTCCCCTACCCACTTCGTTGGACGTTCCGGTGTTGGTTCTGTCGAACGCGGGTGACCCGATCGTCGGCAACGGAGGCCTGTCCTCGGTCACCGGACTGGTCGGGGCAACCGGCGCGGCCGTGGCGTCGGCTGCGTGGCAGGGCAGCGGACATCCGAGCCTCGGTGGATCACAATGTCTGCAGAGCGCTGCGGTGAAGTACGCGCTCGATACTGCGCTTCCGACCGATGGCACCGTCTGTCCCGCCTGATTGCGGTACCGGATTTCGGCGCGGGGTGTCTTTCCTCCGGTGCGGCTCGGGTACCGTTCGCGGGTGTCACTTAGCTTTCTGGAGCCGCGTTCAGGGCGGACGACCGCCGAGGTAATCAAGTACGCCCTGTGGCCCATCGCCATCATGACCGTGATCCATCGGGTGGTCATCAAGGCGGTCAACGGTGATATCACCAACGACTTCAATCCCGTGTACAGCGCAGCCCTGGCGTTCTTGAATCGACAGCCGGTCTACACGGCGAACTTCGACTCCGTCGACCCGCACTACCTGTATCAACCGAGCGCGACGATGTTGCTCTCCCCCATAGCCATCATCGACCCGGAGCGATCTCGCTGGTTGTTCATCATCGCCAGCACCATCGCAATTCTCGCGGCGTTGTACATACTGCTCCGCATCTTCGGATTCCGGCTCGATTCGGTCGCCGCTCCCGCACTGCTCCTCGCCGCATTCGTCAGCGAAACGGTGACGAACACATTGGTGTTCACCAACTTCAACGGCTTCGTACTCTTCGGCGAAGTAGCGTTCCTCGGATTTCTCCTCCAGCGCAAAGACCTGTCGGCGGGTGTTGCCATGGGTCTGACTCTGGCGGTCAAGCCGATGCTTGCGCCGCTGCTGCTACTACCTCTGATGACGCGTCAATGGAAGGTCTTTATCACTTCGATCGCGATCCCAGTGGTGATGATGGCCATCGCGTGGCCTCTGTCGGTCGACCCCATGAACTTCATCGACCGGACGCTGCCGTACCTGCTGCAGACTCGCGACTACTTCAACAGTGCTGTCGTGGGTAACGGTCGCTACTACGGAGTGCCCGAACTGCTCACCCTCGGCATCCGCGCGGTTCTGGGGATCATGGTTCTGGTGTCACTGTGGCTGCTGTATCGGTACTGCCGCGAAGACCGTCTGTTCTTCTTCGCGACCACCTCGGGATTGATCCTCACCGCGCATTGGTTGCTGGGCTCACTGGGCCAGATGTACTACTCGATGATGCTGTTCCCGCTGCTCATGACCGTGGTCTTGAAGAACTCGCTACTTCGCAACTGGCCCGCCTGGCTGGCGATCTACGGGTTCATGAACTACGACCGATGGCTGTCCGGACGGTGGATCGAAACCGGCCGCGCCTTGGACTACCTCCGGACCACGTTCGGGTGGGCGTTGCTGATCGTCGTCATCTTCGGTGTTCTCATCGGGCGTTATTTCGCCGCTCGAAGCGAAGGACGACTCGACGACGGAATCGAACCGAGCTATCTGCTGCCGAGCGCGCCACCAGCGAAAACGGCGTAGCCCGACAAATCGTATTAGCGTGTGAGCATGAGTTCAGCAACCGACAACAACTCCGCTCCCGCCGTCCAGCTCACCGACGCACAGTGGCGCGAGAAGCTGACCCCCGAGGAATACGCGGTGCTCCGTCAAGCAGGCACCGAACGCCCGGGCGTCGGCGAGTACACCGACACCACCACCGAAGGCATCTACGAATGCCGCGCCTGCGGAGCCGAGTTGTTCCGCAGCACCGAGAAGTTCGAGTCCCACTGCGGCTGGCCGTCGTTCTTCGACCCGGCCGACAGTGACGCCGTCATCCTCAAAGAGGACACCACGCTCGGAATGCGCCGAGTCGAGGTCGTCTGCCGCAACTGCCACAGTCACCTGGGCCACGTCTTCGAGGGCGAGGGCTACCCGACACCGACCGACCAGCGCTACTGCATCAACTCGATCTCGTTGGTACTCAAGCCTGCATCCTGATCGGCGCTGCTTCGTCCATACTGTGAGCATGCGCACTTTCACCTCACCAGAGCAGATCAAAGCGGCAGTCGGCGAAGACCTCGGCACCAGTGACTGGCTGCAGATCACCCAGGAACGGGTCAACACCTTCGCCGACGCCACCGGCGATCACCAATGGATCCACGTGGACGTCGAGCGGGCGAAGAAGGAAAGCCCGTTCGGGGCTCCGATCGCCCACGGATTCCTGAGCCTGTCCCTGGTGTCGATGCTCAACTGGCAGATCTACACCATCGAGAACACCAAGCTCGGAATCAATTACGGCTCCAACAAGGTTCGCTTCATCAACCCGGTCAAGGTCGGAGCCCACGTCCGCCTGCAGACCACCCTCGTCTCGGTCGAAGAGGTATCCGGCGGGGCTCTCCAGATCGTGACAGCCGGAACATTGCAGATCGAGGGCGAGGACAAGCCGGCCCTCGTCGCCGAGATCATCTCTCGGGTGGTGTTCTGACCCTCTTACGCACAGGTGGATCGAACGCTGTGATCGGCGGCAGCGCTTCCTCGTAGCGTTCGATCTCCACCAATACATGCTGGCCGGTGCATCCACGCGACAGCGCCGACGAACCCTCGTCTGCGGTCAGCACATTCACGCTGCCGTGCTTGCACATCGAGCCGGGATCGGCCGGATCGAGCGGGTCGTACCAGGCCCCGGTCGACAACTGAACCACCGATTCCAGCATCGCGTCGTCGACGACAACGCCCGCCAGGCACGAACCGCGGTCGTTGAACACCCGCACGACGTCGCCGTCGGATACTCCCCTGGCCGCGGCCGCAGACGGGTGCATGCGTAGCGGCTCGCGGCCCTGAATCTTCGAGTTTCGGCTCACCGCACCGTGATCGAGCTGACTGTGCAGCCTGGTACGTGGCTGATTGGCGATCAGGTGCAACGGAAACTGCTGGGCGCGTGACCCGCCGAGCCACTCCTGCGGCTCGAACCACATCGGATGCCCTCGGCAGTCGTCGTAGTCGAAGCCCGCCACCGTTGCCGAGAAGATCTCGATTTTGCCGCTCGGGGTGCGCAGCGCGTTCCCGACCGGATCGCGTCTGAAGTCCTCGAAGAACGTCAGATCGTCTTCGGTCTGCATCCGGAACGAACCCTCGCGGCGGAAGGCATCGAATTCCGGAGTCTCGACGCCACCCGCGCGCAGATATCCGCGCCACTGCCCGTACAGATGCTCGAGCCACTGCTCCGAGGTTCGTCCCTCGGTGAACTGCTCCCCCACACCGAGTTGCGTGGCCAGGTCGGCGAACGTGTCGTAGTCGTCGCGAGCATCCGCGTACCGGGCGGCGGCCGGCTCCATGGCGACGAGCAACGGATCGTTGCGCGTGCAGCTCAGGTCCGATCGTTCCAGTGACGTCGTCGACGGGACGACGATGTCGGCATGCTTGGCCATCGGTGTCCAGTAGGGATCGTGCACCACGATGGTGTCGGGTCTACCGAGGGCACGACGAAGCCGTCCGAGATCCTGGTGGTGGTGGAACGGATTGCCACCGGCCCAGTAGACGACCTTGATGTTTGGGTAGGTCAATCTTCTACCGTCGTAGTCGAATTCAGAACCCGGGTTCAGCAACATCTCCGAGACCGCCGCTACGGGAATCAGGTCGGGAACGGGATTGATTCCCTGTGGCAGAGTCGGCAACGGATACGGCACCGGGGCCAGACCGGGCTCGTTCATGGACCCGTACCCGTGACCGAATCCCGCTCCTGGAACGCCGATCCCACCCAGCATCGCTGCCAGGGTGACGCCCATCCATGGGGCCTGCTCGCCGTGTCGCGTCCGCTGCAACGACCAGGTGACCGTCACCATCGTGCGTTTCGACGCCATCTCCCGCGCCAGATCCGCGATGACCGAGGGCTCGATGCCGCAGATCGTCGACGCCCACTGTGGGGTCTTGGGTGTGCCGTCCGAGACGCCGAGCAGGTACCGCTCGAATTCGGGGTAGCCCTGGCAATACCTGTCGAGGAATGCTGTGTCGTGCAGCTTCTCGTCGGCGAGCACGAACGCGAGAGCCAACATCATTGCCACGTCGGTACCGGGCTGCGGAGCGATCCATCGAGCGTCGCCACTCATGTCGTTTCGTAGCGGACT
This sequence comes from Rhodococcoides sp. S146-33, assembly GCF_059489205.1. Taxonomy (NCBI): domain Bacteria; kingdom Bacillati; phylum Actinomycetota; class Actinomycetes; order Mycobacteriales; family Nocardiaceae; genus Rhodococcoides; species Rhodococcoides sp. S146-33. The sequence goes on along the minus strand of NZ_JCAJWY010000002.1, from coordinate 1,171,844 downwards.
CACGGTGACGATCTGCCCACCGCGGGCACGCATCGCGTCGAGCGAGTCGACCGTCGGATGATCCGACGTACCGCCGTGATTGATACCGGTGTTCTTGACCGGAACTCCGCCGAACGCCACCAATAATTCGGTGTGTGCGGCGATCACGTTCCAGGACGTGGAGCGCGAGAACATCTTCCAATGTGCACCGAGCACGTGCGGCATGATGACGCCGGTCGCACCCAGGGAGTAGCTGTGCACAGACCTGGTGTACCCGCCGATGCAGTTGAGAAAGCGGTGCACCTGGCTCTGGGCATGATGAAAGCGTCCGGCACTCGCCCATCCGTAGGATCCGCCGTAGATGGCGTTGTTGCCGAATGTGCCCACCACTCTGCGCAATTCGGACGACAGCAGATGGGTCAGCTCGTCCCAGGAGACGTCGACGAACTCGTCGCTGCCGCGACTGCCGGTCGGACCGGGACCGTTCTCCAGCCAACCTCGGCGCACCGCCGGTGCGGTGACGCGGGATCGATGGGTCACCGAACCGACGATGTTGCCCAGTACCGGAGACGGATTACTGTCCGACGCCTGCGGATGGACCGCTGTGACATCACGTCCGTCCGACTCGGCACGAAACATGCCCCAGTGGCCCATGTGCTGGACGCCGGGCACTGCGGTCATCGAACTACCTCGGTCATCGAATGCCGAACGCGCTCAACGCTGCCAACAATCCATCCGGCCGCTCGACCGTCGGCACCGGATCCACGAGCGCGAAGCGGCACCCGATCTCCTGCGCCGCGCCGTCGGCCTCGGCGCTGTCGCCCACCATCAGCGTCCGCGACGGATCGACACCCAAGGCGGCGACGGCATGGCGGAAGAATTCCGGTTGCGGTTTGACGTGGCCCACCTCGAACGAGAGCACGAACTCGTCGACGTACCGATCGAGATCGCGATCGGCGAACGCGGGGCGGATGTCGAACGCGATATTACTGAGTACACCGACCCGAATGGACTCGGTGGCAAGCTTTTTCAGGGCCGATTCGGTATCGGGATACGGCGTCCACGAATCGGCGTCGATCACGCGCCCGTAGACCGATTCCGCCTGCGCCGGAACCGTGACCCCGGATTGCTCGAGCACATGGAGATATGCTTGCCGGTGCAGTGCCGGATCGAGGTCCCGGTTTCGCCAGGCATGACGCGTTGCATCGTCGAACTCGACTGTTTCGCCCACCGGCGCGGTCATGCGTCGCATGAGCTCCGCAGCGCCTGCACCGTCGACCGGGGTGCCGTCTGCGTCGTGGATGCCGTCGAACCAGGTCGGGTGCTCCTCCAGCCGAAACAGCGTGCCCGAGAAGTCGAACAGGACGGCCTCGATGGTCTGGCTGCCCGATGTCGTCACGGCAGTGATTCGACGAGTGCGTCCACCTCGACCCGGGGGCCGGTGAAGAACGGGGTCTCCTCGCGCACGTGCCGGCGCGCTTCGGTGGCACGCAGGTCACGCATCAGATCCACGATGCGATCGAGTTCGGGAGCCTCGAACGCCAGAATCCACTCGTAGTCGCCCAGTGCGAACGAGGGCACGGTGTTCGCGCGCACGTCCTTGTAGTCGCGGGCGGCCTTACCGTGATCGGCGAGCATTGTGCGGCGCTCGTCGTCCGGCAGCAGATACCAGTCGATCGACCGGACGAACGGGTAGACGCAGATGTACGCACCGGGGTCCTCGCCCGCGATGAAGGCCGGGACGTGACTCTTGTTGAACTCGGCCGGACGGTGCAGAGCGGTGTTGCTCCAGACCGGCGTGCTTGCCTTGCCCAAAGCGGTGGTGCGCCGGAAATCGGAATAGGTGGCCTGGAGGTCCTCGATGCGCTCGGCGTGTGTCCAGACCATGAAATCGGCGTCCGCGCGCATGCCTGCGATGTCGTAGACACCGCGCACTGCGACGCCCTTGTCTTCACGGCTTTCGAAGAAGACTTTCGCTTCCTTGGCTGCCTCGGCCCGATCGTCGCCCAGCAGACCAGGCGTGACCTTGTAGACCGAGAACATCAAGTAGCGAAGAGTCGAGTTGAGCGCTGAGTAATCGAGGCGTGCCATGGCCCCTATCGTGCCACCTCGACCAGACGGGCGGCAGCGGTGGTGGCGGACGCAATACATGCGGGCACACCGACGCCGCGCTGCCAGGCTCCGGTGACCTCGAGCCCGGGTAGATCGGCGACGCCGCACTCGACGGCGGCGACGCGATCGAGGTGTCCGGGCGCGTACTGAGGCAAGCCGCCCGGCCAGCGCTGGACGGTCGCGGCCAGCGGTCGCACGTCGATGCCGGCTACCGTTCGCAGATCCCTCAACGCGGTGTCGACGGTCTCCTCGTCGGATCGGTCCGTGGCCGTGGAGTCGCCGAACCGGCCGAGCGAGGCCCGCAGCAGTACCGCGTCACGCTCCCCCAGGTGTGGCCACTTCCGACTCGACAACGTGAATGCCTTGACATCCAGGCCTGCGTCCGTCGCCACGAGAATGCCCGAATTCTGTGGCAGCTCGGTCGCTTTCGGAAAAGCCAGCGCGACGACGACAGACGACGCCAACTCGATACTGCGCGCGGCCCGCGACGCCTCGGGTGCTACCGCGGCGATGAGATGGCCGAGGACCGGCGCGGGTACCGCCAGGACCACGCCGTCGACTACACCCACGCGATCGACGTACCAGCCGCTCGCCTCATGGCGTACCTCGTCGATGCCTGCTCCGACGATCGTTCGGGCATCGGTCGCGGCGATCAGAGCGTCGAGCAGCACCGCATAGCCGTCGCGCAGCCCGCCGAACACCGGTCCCGGGGACGGCGTGGGCAGCGCGCCCAGCACTGCCTCGGTCAGGTTCGCGGCACCGGCGTCCAATGCAGCTGCCAATGTCGGCAATGCAGCCCGGACCCCGATCGAACTCGCCGAGCCGGAGTACACACCGCCGAGTAACGGGTCGACCGAACGACTCACGACCTGGGAGCCGAACCGGCTGCCCACGAGATCGGCCACGCTGACATCCGAGCCCGCGTTCCACGTGAACGGCCGTGTTGTTTCGGTCTCGATGAGGTGCAGTTCTTCTGGGTCCACCAGATCCCGCACCGAGTCGGCGGAGGACGGTATGCCCATCAAGGTGCCGAGCGGAAGCGAGTGAGTCCGACCGCCCGAGTAGACCAGTGGACGCGCCGACGACGGGTGCACCAGTTGATCCGACAGGCCGAGCTCGGCGAGCAGAGCCGGTACTTCCGGACGACGACCGATGAACGCTTCCGCGCCGACATCGAGCGACTCGGCACCGACCTCGGTGGTCCGCAGCGTGCCACCGAGTCGAGGGGATGCCTCGACGAGAGTGATGTCCGCGTCGGGACCACAGGACTGTCGAAGGCGATAAGCCGCGACGAGGCCGGAGATTCCGCCGCCGACCACGGCGTACCGCCGCGCCGTCACAACGAATGCACCAGCGAGACCACTCGGGTCAGAATCTCTGGATCGGTGTCGGGGAGCACTCCGTGACCGAGGTTGAACACATGCCCGCGCGCACCGGCCGCCACCGCGCGGTCCGCTTCGGCGGCGATGCGACGAACTTCGGCCTCGACGGCATCCCAGCCGGCGAACAGCACCGCGGGATCGAGATTTCCCTGCAGCACCTTGCCGCCGCCGACCCGGTGCACGGCGTCGTCGAGCGGAATCCGCCAGTCGACACCGACCACGTCGGCACCGGCCTCACCCATCGCACCGAGCAACTCGCCGGTACCGACCCCGAAATGGATCTTGGGCACGCCGGCCGAGGACACGGCGTCGAACACACGCGTCGAGTGCGGCAGCACGTACTCGCGGTAGTCGGCCAGCGACAGCGCACCCGCCCACGAGTCGAACACCTGCACCGCGTCCACTCCGGCAGCCAACTGAGCTTGCAGGAACGTGATCGTCGTGGTGGCCAGCGCGTCGAGCAAGGCATGCCACGTCGCCGGGTCGGAGCGCATCAGCGCCTTGGTCTTCTCGTGATTCCGACTGGGGCCACCCTCGACCAGGTAGGACGCAAGGGTGAACGGTGCCCCGGCGAACCCGATGAGCGGCGTGTTCGCGAGCTCCCGGGTGAGGATCCGCACCGCGTCGGCTACCGGCTCGACCTGATCGGCGGTCAGTACGGGGAGCGCCGCGACATCGGCAGCCGAACGCACCGGCTGAGCCACGACGGGACCGGTGCCGGCCACGATGTCGAGATCGATTCCGGCAGCCTTGAGTGGAACCACGATGTCCGAGAACAGGATTGCCGCGTCCACATCGTGTCGACGGACCGGTTGCAGCGTGATCTCGGCCACCAGATCCGGGCGGAAGCACGAATCCAGCATGCCGATGCCGGCGCGGATCTTTCGGTATTCGGGGAGCGACCTGCCGGCCTGGCGCATGAACCACACCGGCCGACGCGAGGGCTCTTTGCCGGCGATCGCGGCCAAGAACGGCGCGTCCGGGAGTTCTCGACGGGCGGGGGCTGTGGTCTGCGCTTCGGCGTTCATCGGGTTCCATGCTGCCACGCGTCAGGAAGGTTCCTGCCACCAAGGGCAACACACCCACTTCGGTTCCATCACGGCTCGGCGCGCCTCCGCCGCAGTACAACGTGACGCGTCTAACGTCCGATCACGTGACCGAACCCGAATCCACCGCCGAACCTGCGCCTTTCCGCGCCGCCATCGACGCGATGCATCGGGCCCAGGTACACCCGGCGATCGAAATCGGTCCGATCCGGCCGCCGCAACGACTCGCGCCGTACAGCTACGCGATCGGGGCCGAGGTGAAGCACCCTGATTCCGAGCAGGTCGACGAACAGAGCGATGGCGACGCGTTCGGCCGCCTGATTCTCCTGTACGACCCCGACGGTGCAGAAGCCTGGAACGGGACGCTTCGACTGGTCGCCTACATACAAGCGGACGTCGACGAATCGCTCGCCGAGGATCCCATGCTTCCCGAGGTCGGGTGGAGCTGGCTGGTGGACGCATTGGAGTCGCGCGCCGAACCACTCAATGCACTCGGCGGGACCGTCACCTCGACCAGCTCGGTGCGGTACGGCGACATCGCCGGTCCCCCCAAGGCCCATCAGCTCGAACTTCGCGCGTCCTGGACAGCGACGTCCGAGGACCTCTCGACGCACGTCGAGGCCTTCTGTGAGGTTCTCGCGTACGCGGCGGGACTGCCACCGGCAGGCATCACCACCCTCGGTCAACGCAGTTCCAGCCGGACATAGTCTCCGGACCCACCGACCGTAGGGCTTAGAGTCACTGTCCATGTCAGCCGATAGTTCCACCGACACCACGTCGGACGACGCCACGTCGGACGAGCAGGTCAACGAGCCGGTCGCCGTTCCGTTGCTCGCCCCGGCCGACGGCGTGCCCGATGTCGTGGACACACCGGACGCCGTTCTCGCCGCTGCGAAGCTCCTCGCCGCAGGTCACGGGCCTCTCGCCGTCGATGCCGAACGCGCGTCGGGCTTTCGATACTCCCAGCGCGCCTACCTGCTGCAGTTTCGGCGGCGTGGAGCCGGCACCGTTCTGCTCGACCCGATCCCGGTCACCGGAGATCTCGGTCCACTCGCCGAGGTGATCAACCCGCTCGAATGGGTGCTGCACTCCGCAGATCAGGACCTCCCAGGACTGGCCGAACTCGGTCTGGTCCCTGCGACGCTCTACGACACCGAGCTCGCCGGCCGTCTCGCCGGTTTCGAACGCGTCGGGCTCGGTGCCATCGTCGAACGCACCCTGGGGCTGGCGCTGCAGAAGGGTCATGGCGCTGCCGACTGGTCCACTCGTCCCCTGCCCGACACCTGGCTCAACTACGCCGCGCTCGACGTCGAAGTTCTGCTCGAGCTTCGCGACGAGATGGCCGCGGAGCTCGAAAGACAAGGCAAAACGGACTGGGCGGCACAGGAATTCGCCCACATCCTCGCTCTCGGACCACCCAAACCCAAGACCGACAGGTGGCGTCGGACCTCGGGGATTCACGCGATCAAGTCTCCCCGCACGCTCGCTGCGGTTCGCGAATTGTGGACCACCCGAGACGAACTGGCGGCCAAACGTGACGTGGCACCGAGCCGTGTGCTGCCGGACTCGGCGATCGTGGCCGCCGCGACAGCGGACCCGAAGACCTCTCGCGAGCTCGAGCAACTGCCTGTCTTCGGCGGCCCTCGCCAGCGTCGATCGTCCCGGCTGTGGGCCTCGGCGCTCACACGTGCACGGGCCCTCCCGACCTCCGAGTTGCCCTCCATGGCAGCATCTTTCGACGGCCCGCCCCCGGTCAACCGATGGGCGCGCCGCGATCCCGACGCGGCGGCCCGGCTGGCCGAGGTACGAGCGGCGATGACCGAGCTCAGCGAGTCGGTGTCGGTTCCGGTCGAAAACCTCCTGATGCCGGACCTGCTGCGCCGATTGGTGTGGGATTGGCGGACTCCCGAGGACGAAGGGGCCGATTCCGAAGAGACGATCGATGCCCGGTTGACCGAGGGACACGCTCGCCCCTGGCAACGGTCGCTGGTGGTACCGGTTCTGGCAAAGGCACTGCACCCTTCCGAAGTTACCGACGGGTAATACCCGCTACAGTAGGTGGCGCGTCCGGGCACCCGGGCGAGTCGTCCGCATCTGTCGGGAGGATCGAAAAGCGTGTCTGTACCCGCGTCCACCAGCTCACAGAGGAATGTTGTCTTCGTCGACGGCATCCGTACCCCGTTCGGCAAAGCAGGCCCCAAGGGCATGTACGCCGACACTCGCGCAGACGACCTCGTCGTCAAGGCAATCCGCGAACTCCTTCGCAAGAACCCCAACCTTCCTCCCGAGCGCATCGACGAGGTCGCCATCGCCGCGACCACGCAGACCGGCGACCAGGGGCTGACCATCGGCCGCACGTCCGCACTGCTGGCCGGACTCCCCCGCAGCGTCCCCGGATTCGCCATCGACCGCATGTGCGCGGGTGCGATGACCTCGGTGACCACCACGGGTTCGGGCATCGGCTTCGGCCAGTACGACGTCGTCATCGCCGGTGGCGTCGAGCACATGGGCCGCCACCCGATGGGTGAGGGTGTCGATCCCAACCCGCGCTTCCTCGCCGACAAGCTCGTCGATCCCAGTGCCCTGGTGATGGGTAACACCGCCGAGAACCTGCACGACCGGTTCCCGAGCATCACCAAGGACCGCACCGACGCCTATGCCGTCGCGAGTCAGAACAAGTACGAAGCAGCGAAGAAGGCCGGCTACATCGCCGACACCCTCGTGCCCGTCGCCACCAAGTCCGCCGCAGGGTGGGGCCTGGCCACCGAGGACGAACCGCCTCGTCCCGGCACCTCGCTGGAAGATCTCGCGAAGCTCAAGACTCCGTTCCGTCCTGCCGGTCGCGTCACCGCTGGCAACGCCGCGGGACTCAACGACGGTGCCACCGCCGCGATCCTCGCCGGTGAGGACACGGCGCACGAGCTCGGCCTGAACATCGGTATGCGAATGGTCGGCTTCAGCTTCGCCGGCGTCGACCCGGCCGTCATGGGCATCGGCCCGGTTCCCGCCACCGAAAAGTTGCTCGGCCGAACCGGATTGAGTATCGACGACATCGGCCTCTTCGAGATCAACGAGGCCTTCGCCATCCAGGTTCTCGCATTTCTCGAGCACTACGGCATCGCCGACGACGATCCCCGCGTCAACCAGTGGGGAGGCGCCATCGCATGTGGCCACCCCCTGGCATCCTCGGGCGTCCGCCTGATGACCCAGCTGAGCCGCCAGTTCGCTCAGCAGCCCGACGTCCGTTACGGCCTGACGACCATGTGCATCGGTCTCGGCATGGGCGGCACCGTCATCTGGGAGAACCCCAACCACGCTGACTACTCAGGAGCGAAGGCATGAGCGACATCACCACAGCGTTCACCGACGAGGTAGTCACGAACGCCTTCACCAAGATCGTGTCCGTACCGGGGCTCGACGGCTCCATCGCACTGGTGACCCTGGACAACGGCTTCGATCACACCAAGCCGTCGACCTTCGGTCCCGGCGGACTCGCCAAGTTCGACGCCGCACTGGACGAGGCATTCGCAGCGAACCCGGTGGCCATCGCCGTCACCGGTAAGCCGTTCATCTTCGCCGTGGGTGCCGACCTCAACGGTGTGCCGAACATCAAGACCAAGGATGAGGCGCTCCAGATCGGGCAGCTCGGCCACAAGGTCTTCCGCCGCCTGCGCGAGTCGACGATTCCGACGTTCGCGTTCATCAACGGTGCCGCGCTCGGCGGCGGCCTCGAAGTGGGACTGCACTCGCACTACCGGACGGTCGCGGAGAATGCCGCTGCCCTCGGCCTGCCCGAGGCCTTCCTCGGCCTGGTACCGGGATGGGGCGGAACTCAGTTGCTGCCCAACATCATCGGTGCCTCGAACGCCGTCACCGTCGTCATCGAGAACGCGCTGAACCAGAACCGCGTACTCAAGCCCCAGCAGGCACTCGACCTCGGCATCGCCGACGCCCTCTTCGGCGGAGCCGATTTCCTGGAGCAGTCCCTGGCGTGGGCCGCTCAGGTGATCAAGGGTGAGATCGTCCCCAACCGTCCCGAGATCGACCGCGGCCAGGCCTGGGACGACGCCATCGCCCGAGCCAAGGGAATCGTGGCCGGCAAGACCAACAACTTCGCCCCCGGCCCCGTCGCCGCGGTGGAGCTGCTCGAGCTCGCCAAGAGCACCGACATCACCGACTCGGCCTCGCTCGACAAGGCCTTCGCGGCCGAGGACGAGGCCCTGTCCACGCTGCTGGTCAAGGACGAGCTCCGTGCCGGCCTGTACGCCTTCGATCTGGTGCAGAAGCGCGCGAAGCGTCCCGCCGGTGCACCCGACAAGTCGTTGGCACGCAAGATCTCCGGCGTCGGCATCGTCGGTGCCGGCTTGATGGCCAGCCAGCTGGCACTGCTGTTCGTGCGCCAGTTGAAGGTGCCGGTGATCCTCACCGACATCGATCAGGAGCGCATCGACAAGGGTGTCGGCTACGTCCACGGCGAGATCGACAAGCTTCTCGGCAAGAAGCGCCTGTCCCCCGATGCCGCAAATCGATTGAAGGCGTTGGTATCCGGCTCGATCGACAAATCCGCCTTCGCGAACACCGACTTCGTCATCGAGGCCGTGTTCGAGAACCTCGACGTCAAGAAGAAGGTGTTTGCCGAGGTCGAGGAATTCGTCTCTGCCGAAACGATTCTCGCGACCAACACGTCTTCGTTGTCGATCACGAAGATGGCTGCGGACCTGAAGCACCCCGAGCGGGTCGTGGGCTTCCACTTCTTCAACCCTGTGGCCGTTCTTCCGCTGCTCGAGGTCGTCAAGGGCGAGAAGACCGACGATGCCACCCTCGCAACGGCATTCGCGACGGCCAAGACCCTGAAGAAGTCGGCCGTGTTGTCGGCAGATCTCCCCGGATTCGTCTTCAACCGTCTCGTCACGCGCGCGTCGAACGAGATCATCAGTGCCATCGACGAGGGCACACCGTTCGATGTCGCCGACGGCGCTGTGGGCGAACTCGGAATGCCGATGAGCCCGCTAACCCTGCTTGCGCTCGTCGGCCCGGCGGTCGCTCTGCACACCGCCGAAACCCTCGGCGAGGCATACCCGGAGCGGTTCAAGGACTCCCCCGGATTCCGTGCGCTCGTCGAGGCGAAGAAGCCCGGCGTCTGGACGTACGGCCCGGAGGGCCAGGTCGTCGATCCCGAGGTCGCTGCCCTGTGGCCGCAGGGTGATTCGCCGTCGACGGCCGAGCAGGTTCTCGAGCGCACCCGCAACGCGTTCGCCGACGAAATTCGGATCATGCTCGACGAAGGCGTCGTCGCGGCGGCCGAGGACATCGACCTCTGCCTGCTCCTGGGCGGCGGCTTCGGATTCTGGAACGGCGGCATCACCCCGTACCTGGATCGCAGCGGCGCTTCCGAGGCCGCAACCGGCCAGCGCTTCCTTGCGCCCGGGGTAGCCAGCGTCTAGCTTTTCCCGCCGAGTTCGAGGTTGTGGACGGATTTCTCCGGATTTTCGTCCATAACCTCGAACTCGGCAGTGCTCGCTCGCGCTAGGGTGCGATCCGATGAACAACGAACGCAGTCGGCTGATCGGCATCGGCTATCGAATGCTGGGGTCCTACAGCGACGCCGAAGACGCTGCGTCCGAGGCTTTGGTCCGGTGGTACCGACTCACCGATGTCGAACGGGACGCCATCGACGTTCCCGCAGCGTGGCTCACCCGCGTTGTGAGCCGCATCTGTCTCGATGTCCTCGGATCGGCCCGCGTGCGACGCGAGAACTATGTCGGTCAGTGGCTACCTGAGCCCGTGGAGACCATCGCCCCCGAGGGTGCCACGGATCCGGCCGATCGAGTGACGCAACAGGAATCGGTGACACTCGCGCTTCTTGTCGTTCTCGAATCGCTCTCTCCGGCGCAGCGAGTCGCATTCGTCCTGCACGACGCGTTCGCCTTGCCGTTCGACGAGATCGCAGCCGTGCTCGACCGCTCCCCTGCAGCATGCCGCCAGCTCGCGTCGGCTGCCCGAAAACAGGTGCACAGCCGCCACCTCACCTCAGCCGACCCCATCGAGCACGATCACGTCGTCCGCGCGTTCGCGTCCGCCTCGGGCAGCGGAGACCTCACGTCGCTTGTCTCGGTGCTCGCACCCGACGTCACCCTGATCAGCGATGGGGGCGGCCGCGTCTCTGCGGCGCGCAATGCTGTGGTGGGCTCGGACAGAGTCGCTCGCTTCGTCCGCGGCATCGCCGCCAAGGCAGCCGGCATGGACTGGAACATCGAACCGGTCAACTCCATGGCCGGCATCGTGATTCGACGTGACGGCCAGGTGTTCGGCGTCATCGGCTTCGACGTCCTGAACGGTGTGGTGGTCGACGTCTGGATCGTGCTCAACCCGGACAAGCTCCGGCACTGGACCTGATCGCTGCCAAACATCTGTGCCCGCTGCGTCGTCATACAGTCGAGACCCGCCACTCGTCGGGTCCTGGACCGATTCGACGAACAGGTGGAGACGTGATGAAGCTAGCCATAGCAGGTGGAACAGGAACCGTAGGAGTGCATGTCGTCGATGTCGCTCACGAACGCGGACACGAGGTCGTCGTTCTGTCCCGATCAGCGGGTGTGGATCTGGTCGACGGCTCAGGACTGTGCGGCGCATTGTCCGGCGTCGACGCGGTGATCGATGTCGCGTCGACGCAGAACGTCTCCGCGAAGGAGTCGACGGCGTTCTTCGATGCCGTTACCGGCAATTTGCTGGCGGCGGAGATCGAAGCCGGTGTCGGCCATCACCTGGCGCTGTCCATCGTGGGGATAGACAAGGCTCCGCATGCGTACTACGCCGGAAAGGTGAAGCAGGAACGCATTATTCGCGCCGGGACAGTGCCGTGGACAATTCTCCGGGCCACTCAGTTCCACGAATTCGCCGGCCAGATCCGCTCGCAGATGTCGTTCGGTCCGGTGAGCATCATTCCGAAGATGGTCTCCCAGCCGATCGCCGCGCGAGAGGTAGCCGAGCGATTGATCGATTTGGCAGAGAAGTCCCCGGCCGGCCGAGTCGCCGACCTCGGTGGACCGCGGGAAGAACGAATGGCAGAGATGGTTCGTAGGTACGCACGGACGATCGGTGCCCGAGGTCTGGTGCTCGAGCTTCCGATTCCCGGCGCGTACGGTCGCGCCATGCGCGACGGAACCCTGGTCACCACAACCGATTCGGATCACGGTCGACAGACCTTCGACCAATGGTTGGCCGCTCGAGAACAATGATCGTGCCGCCGAACTCGACGTTGTGAACGGATTTCAGTGAATTACCGTCCATAATTTCGAGTTCGGCGGATCGATATCGGACAATTCACCCTTTTCGTGAACCCAGACCGACCGAAGTGGAAATGGAGGCCCATTTCGCTCCCATGGCTCAGACGCGAGGACGATGATGGCGAACGACCACCATGGACGCTGGTTTACCTCGAAAGCTGGGTCGTGCGATGACGCAATCAACAGATCGGTACACCGCCAAAGTTATCGGAGTCACCATTGCCGCGGCCGTCGGCGGCTTCCTGTTCGGATTCGATTCGTCCGTGGTCAACGGTGCGGTCGATTCCATTCAGGAAAACTTCGCCCTGTCGTCGTTCGTCACCGGCTTCGCGGTAGCCATCGCGCTCCTCGGCTGTGCGGTCGGTGCCTGGTTCGCCGGCCGGCTCGCCGACAGCTGGGGCCGCAAGAAAGTGATGCTGCTCGGTTCCGCCCTGTTCACCATCTCGTCCGTGGGATCCGGGTTCGCCTTCAGCGTCCCGGATCTGATGCTCTGGCGAGTGCTCGGCGGACTGGGCATCGGCATCGCGTCGGTGATCGCACCCGCTTACATCTCGGAAATAGCGCCGGCTCGTTATCGCGGCGGATTGGCATCGTTGCAGCAGCTCGCGATCACAATCGGCATCTTCGCCGCTCTCCTCTCGGATGCGGTGCTGCAGAACGCGGCCGGCGGTCCGTCGAACGATCTGTGGTTCGGCCTCGAAGCCTGGCGATGGATGTTCCTGGTCGGAGTGGCACCCGCTCTCGTCTACGGCTTTCTCGCCACCCTCATCCCCGAGTCGCCCAGATACCTCGTCGGCAAGCACCTCGACGAGGAGGCGGCACGCATCCTCGGTGAAATCTCCGGAGAAGTGAATCCGAACGAGCGGGTCAAAGAAATCCGACTGACCTTGCGCCGCGAGTCCACGTCGTCGTTCGGCGATATCCGCGGACCCAAATTCGGTCTGCAACCCATCGTCTGGGTCGGCATCACGATGGCGATACTGCAACAGTTCGTCGGTATCAACGCAATCTTCTATTACTCGACGACACTGTGGAAGTCCGTGGGATTCAGTGAGAATCAGTCGTTCGTCACCTCGGTCATCACCTCCGTCATCAACGTCTCGATGACGTTCGTCGCCATCTTGTTCGTCGATCGATTCGGACGCCGGAACCTCTTGATGATCGGCTCGATCGGAATGTTCGTGGGCCTGGTACTGGCAGCCGTGTCGTTCACTCAGGCAGTGGGCAGCGGTGACCAGCTGGAGTTGCCGTCGCCGTGGGGTCCCGTCGCCCTGGTGGGGGCGAACTTGTTCGTCGTCTTCTTCGCCGCTACCTGGGGTCCGATCATGTGGGTGATGCTCGGCGAAATGTTCCCCAACCGAATGCGTGCCGTCGCACTCGGCATCAGTACCGCGGCAAATTGGGTTGCGAACTTCGCCATCACCCTGGCATTCCCCCCGTTGTCCGACACCATCGGACTCGGATTCATTTATTCGTTCTTCGCGTTCTTTGCGATCCTGTCGTTCTTCTTCGTCAAGTACAAGATAAGGGAGACCAAGGGCATGGAGCTCGAGGACATGGTGATCTGACATGCCTACGTTCGTCGTCGAATACGACTACGCACCCGACACATCCTCCGGCCGTGACGATCACCGGACCGACCACCGCGCCTGGTTACGAGAACTGGAGCGTCGCAAGATCCTTCGATCGTCGAGCCCACGCGCCGATCACAGTGGCGCAACGATGATCGTCGAGGGTACGGACAAGGAAAGCGTGGAACGCATGTTCGCACACGACCCGTTCGCACTCGCGCATCTCATCGAGCACGTTCGCGTCAGCGAATGGGCGACGGGCGCATAGCCCGTCGCCGGCAATCAAAGACTCTTGGCCCAATCCGAAACCCGCTGCACGACGTCCTCACACGTCAAACCGAGTTCGTGGTGCAGTTGTTCACGCGACGCGTGATCCAAGAATCGTTGTGGCACACCGAGATCGCGGCACGGAGTGTCGACGCCTGCTCCTCGCAGAGCCGCCGAGAGGGCAGATCCGATGCCCCCGTGCAGACCGCTGTCCTCGATGGTCACGACCAGTCGGTAGTCCTCGGCCAGCTTCAGCAGCGACTGCGCAATCGGGAGCACCCAGCGTGGATCGACGACGGCCACCGACAGACCGTCGTGCCGAAGTTTCTTCGCAGCCTCGAGGGCGAGTGAACCGAACACACCGACCGCAACGATCAAGACGTCGCCGGTCGCATCCGCTGGCTCGGCCAATACGTCGACGATTCCGTCCAGTCGCCGGACGGCCGAGACGGTCTCGGTGACAGCACCTTTCGGAAACCGCAGTGCAGTGGGTCCGTCGGACGTAGCGATCGCCTCGGCAAGCTCTTCGCGCAGAGTCTCGGCGTCACGCGGTGCCGCTACTTTCATTCCGGGAACGATGCCGAGCAGAGACATGTCCCACATGCCGTTGTGGCTGGCACCGTCGGCACCGGTGACTCCCGCACGGTCCAGCACCACAGTGACCGGAAGTCCGAGCAAGGCCACATCCATCAGCAACTGATCGAACGCGCGATTGAGGAATGTCGAGTAGATGGCGACCACTGGATGCATCCCACCGAGTGCGAGCCCGGCAGCCGATGTCATTGCATGCTGCTCGGCGATTCCGACATCGAACAATCGGTCGGGGAATCGAACGCCGAACGCAGCGAGCCCGGTCGGCGCGGCCATTGCCGCGGTGATCGCAACGACGTCCTCGTTCTGCTCACCCTGCTCGATGAGCGCTGCGGAGAACACCGAGGTCCAGTCCGGAGCCGATTTCGATCGAGCAAGTCCGGTCGCCGGATCGATGACTCCGGTGGCGTGCATCTGATCGGCGACGTCGTTCTCGGCATGGACGTAGCCCATACCCTTGCGCGTCACTGCGTGAACGATGACCGGTCCGCCGTACGCCTTGGCTCGGCGCAGAGCGGATTCCATTGCGTGCTGATCGTGGCCGTCGACCGGGCCCAGGTACTTGATGCCGAGATCGGTGAACATCACCTGGGGACTGAGGGCGTCCTTCACGCCGGCTTTCACGCCGTGCAGCATCCGGTACGCGGTGGGCCCGACTACCGGCATCTTGCGCACGATACGGCGCCCGTTGTCCAGCATTTTCTCGTACTCGGGCTGCAGTCGTAGCGCCGCGAGATGATCGGCAAGTCCGCCGATGGTCGGGGCGTAGGAGCGGCCGTTGTCGTTGACGACGATGACCAACGATCGATTGTGCCCGGCTGCGATGTTGTTCAGCGCTTCCCAGCACATGCCGCCGGTGAGAGCGCCGTCGCCGACAACGGCGACCACGTGCCGATCGGTCTCGCCTTTGAGCGCGAACGCCTTGGCCAACCCGTCGGCGTAGGACAGGGAGGCCGACGCGTGCGAGGACTCGACCCAGTCGTGTTCGCTCTCGGTCCGGGACGGATAGCCCGACAGACCACCCTGCTTGCGGAGTGTGTCGAACAAGCCGGTCCGCCCGGTGAGCATCTTGTGAACGTAGGCCTGGTGACCGGTGTCGAAGATGACGGGATCACGCGGTGAATCGAAGATGCGGTGGATCGCCAACGTCAGCTCCACCACGCCCAGATTCGGCCCGAGGTGGCCACCCGTGGCAGACACCTTCTCCACGAGAAATGCGCGGATCTCGCGGGCCAACTCGGCCAGCTCTGTACTACCGAGGTCGCGCAAGTCCTCGGGCGTCTGAATTCGCGCTAGGACACCCAACGAGATCGCTCCCTCCGGCCGAAAAAACACTGGACAATTCAGTCTACGGAGTTGTCGTCCCCGCGCCGCTCCGCCCAGCGTGGTGTCGGTGACACTACCGTCGAACTCCGAGGTGCCCCAGATCAGCCGCCCCTAACCTCGACGGTGATCCACAGGACACCACATACAGTGACGACCATGAGCAACGTCGTCGATGCCATCCTGTGCCGAGTTCACGAAATGTGCAGAGACGACACGACCGGTCAGGTAGCGGATTACATCCCCGAGCTCGCCGCCGTCACGCCGGACGGCTTCGGAATAGCACTGACCACCACCGACGGTTACGTCTACGAGGTCGGAGACACTCGACTCCCCTTCACGATCCAATCGATTTCCAAGCCGTTCACCTATGCGCTGGCGTTGGCCGACCGCGGGCTCCACGCCGTCGCGAACAAGATCGACATCGAGCCGTCGGGTGAGCCGTTCAACGAGATCAGCCTCGACCCCGTCACCGAGCGACCGCGAAACCCGATGATCAACGCGGGTGCCATCACGTCGGCATCTCTCATCGCAGGCCGGACACCGCAGGATCGCTTCGAGCGTATCCGCGCCTCGTACTCGCGATATGCCGGGAGATCCCTCAGCTTCAACGACGCCGTCTACCGTTCGGAGGCGCGAACCGGTAATCGGAACCGGGCGATCGGATACATGCTCCGTTCGTTCGACATCATCGATCACGACCCGGACGCGGCCGTCGACCTCTACTTTCGCCAGTGTTCGATCGACGTGACCGCGGCGGACCTCGCGATGATGGCGGCCACCATGGCCAACAACGGTGTCAATCCACGGACTCGAGAACGCGCGCTGGCACCGGTTCTCGTCGAACGGGTGTTGTCGGTGATGACGACGTGCGGGATGTACGACGGCGCGGGCGACTGGGTGGCCCGAGTGGGAATGCCCGCCAAGAGCGGTGTCGGGGGCGGGATCCTCGCGGTGCTCCCGGGACAGATGGGCATCGCCGTCTACTCACCGCGACTCGACTCCCACGGGAACAGCGTTCGCGGTGTCGCCGCCTGCCGGGAATTGTCGAACCGCCTCGAACTGCACTTTCTTCATGTCACACGTGCGGCGAAGTCGTCGATTCGCCGCAGGTACGTACTCACCGAGGCACCGTCGCGAAAGCGGCGTTCCGACGTCGAACAAGCCGCCTTGGCCGCAGTGGGAGACCGCGCCCGCGTGTACGAGCTGCACGGAGATCTGTTGTTCTCCGGTGCCGAGACCGCCGTGCGGGAGATCGGCGACCTGGACCGAGAACTCGACGCCCTCGTGATCGATGTGCGTGGTGTCGACGAGGTCAGTGACATCGCGCGCACGATGTTCGAGGATCTGCGCCAGGATCTCGCCGAACACGGCTGCGTGGTGTGTCTGGTGGATCCGAGGGCGATCATGGGACACACCAGCTCGAGTCTCGACCCGGCCGATCCGGCGGGCCGGGTCTATTCGAGCCTGGGTTCGGCCATCCAGTGGGCCGAGAACCTCCTGCTGGATCGGCACTGCGCAGGTCTGCGACAGCCGACCCAGATCACAGCCGCCGAACACCCGCTGCTGGCCGGACTGTCGGATGTTCAGCTGGAAGCGGTGACACCGTATTTGGAGAAGCGGCACTATTCCCGCGGTGACGTCATCGTACGGCGGGGCGACGCTGCCGCCGGCCTGTTCCTCATGCTGCGCGGCGAAGTGACGTCCACGGCCCTGGCGGCCGACGGCGGCACACATCGAATCACCACGCTGTCGCCCGGAATGAGCTTCGGCGAGATGCCGTTACTGATGGCCGTGCCGTTTCTTCTCGATATGGTCGCGGATACACCGGTCGATCTGGTGGTGGTCTCGGTCCGGCACTTCGAGGCACTCACTCGCGACGCGCCCGAGGTCAAACTGTCTCTGTTGGAAAATCTCGCCACCGGTGCGTACGGCCAGATGGCCGCGGTGATCAAAACGCTCGGGCGGTTCGACTTCGGCATGTGAGACCGAAGGCCGAACCGCCCGGAATGCGCCTGATGTCGGTCAGGCACCCAGCGTCAGCATGGTGAGCACTTCGGTGGGCTGCGGGGAGCCACCTACCGGCTCGAGGGAGAAGGCGAAGTTCGTCGATGATCCGAGACCGTCGACCACCGTGCCGTTCTCGGAGGTGAGCTGATCCTCGCTCACCACACCGGCGGATCTCGGTGAACCGTCCACGAACCACATTTGGTAGACGCGGCCGGGCGGTGGCTGCGGAACTCTGTCGAGATCGACGACGACAGCATCCTGGGAGAGCGAGTACGACACGGTTGCCGAGCCGCCACCGGGGAACTCCGCCGACGCCTGACGCGCATCGGGCGCAGCCACGATCTGATCGGCCTGCGACGGCTGGGCATCGTTACCCATCGTCTGCGTGACGACCACCACGCCGCCGACAGCGACAACCACGGCGGCAGCAGCCGACATCATCGAATAGCGCCAGGATTTCGAGCTCTCACGTCGATGCCGGTGCAGCGGAGTGACATTCGGCGGGAGCTCACGAACCGTGGGTTCCTGACCGCTCGAGGCAACTCGAGCGAGCACGTCGCTACGTAGTCGGGCCGGGGCAGGTGCCGCGTCGACCGCGGCGGCCAACGCCAAAGTCTCGTGGATCTCGGTGACGAGAACGTCGAACTGAGCGCGTGCGGTGTCGTCGACGCGCAGCCGTTCGGTTTCGATATCGCGTCGCTCGGCTTCGGTGGTCGCGTACAGGGCATAGACCTCCGCGTCGTCGAGGAGTCGTTGCCGTGACGATTCGCTCATTGCGGGATCACCCCCAGGCAATTCTTCAATTTGATCAATCCGTCTCGTATGCGCGACTTGATGGTAGGAACGGCGACCCCGAGCCGTTCCGCAACTTCGCGATAGGTGTAACCGCTGTAGTAAGCCATTCGTACCGACTCGCTCTGCGTATCGGTCAGAGTTTCGAGGCAGGCCACCACGGCCTCCGATTCGAGCCGTTGCGTCACCGTCTCGAGCACTTCGTCGTGTTCGGGTGTGTGGCTCACTGCGCCGTACGCCGCCTCACGGTCGGTACCCGACTGCTCGCTGCGAACTCGATCGACGGCGCGGCGATGAGCCAGCGTCATGATCCAGGCGAGTGGACTCCCCTGATTCGGGTCGTAATTCGGTGCTGCGCGCCAGATCTGGAGGAACACCTCCTGCGCGGTCTCCTCGCTGTATCCCGGGTCGCGAAGCACTCGCAGCACCATGCCGTAGACGCGCGCGGACGTGGCGTCGTACAAATCTGCGAATGCCGCTCGATCACCCTGGGCAACCGATGCCATCAACCGCCGAAGACGGTCCGTCTCGTCGGCTCGCAGATTCTTCAACTGTGGACTGGGTACGGCGCAGACGGCGCTGTCGTCCGTATAGCCCTCGGCAGCGTCGGGCAACCGGTCACGGCCGGCATCCGACGATCCGGACAACGGCGCGCTCATCGAAAGGTCGTCCCAACAGACGGGTTCATGATCGAGTTCATCGAACACGACACTAGTGGTCATAGTGCTCTCATATCGAAACCTCCGCGTTTTCCCGCCGCGGTACATATTCGGAACAAACCGGCCGAAGGATGGTTCGGGTACACAAATTCGTTTGCACCGAACTGGACCGCGATTCATCCTTGGTGGAGAATCGGACAATCGTGGGTAATCGGGCGATCGGCCCACCGGAGGAATCGAGAGACATGGCGGCCATCGAGACACGCGGTCTGGTCAAGCGTTTCGGGGCGAACGTCGCCGTCGACGGCGTCGATCTGTCCATCCCGTCCGGTGGGGTCTACGGCGTCCTCGGGCCCAACGGTGCAGGCAAGACCACGACCATCCGAATGCTTGCCACCCTGCTCCCGATCGACGGCGGTAGCGCGCGCGTCTTGGGGCACGACGTGGCGAGCGAACCCGAGGCCGTTCGGCAGAAGGTCGCTCTGACAGGCCAATTCGCCTCGTTGGACGAGGATCTGACCGGTACGGAGAATCTGGTTCTGCTCGCCCGATTGCTCGGATATTCACGACCAGCCGCCCGGTCGCGGGCCGAGCAGTTGCTGGCCGCGTTCGACATTGCCGACGCCGGGCCGAGGCAGGTCAAAACCTACTCCGGCGGAATGCGCCGACGCATCGACATCGCCGCCAGCATCATCGTCACTCCCGAGCTGATATTTCTGGACGAACCCACCACCGGACTCGATCCACGCAGCCGAAACCACGTGTGGGAGATCATCCGTGCATTGGTGGCGGGCGGGACGACGGTGCTTCTGACAACCCAGTATCTCGACGAGGCCGATCAATTGGCCGGGCGTGTCGCGGTCATCGACCACGGCAAGGTCATCGCGGAAGGTACGACCGGCGAGTTGAAAGCATCGGTGGGATCGAACTCGCTTCACCTCCGTGTTCTCGATGCCGCGCAACGAACTGCGGCCGCGCAGATCCTGCGAGATCTGCTCGGCGGCACCGTCACGGAGGATCTGGATCCGTCGACAGTCACGGCGCGTCTCGACAACCCGGCACAGGCCGCGCCCGTGTTGCCTGCACTCGAGACGGCGGGAATTTCCGTCGCGTCCTTCACACTCGGCCAACCGAGCTTGGACGAGGTGTTCCTTGCCCTCACCGGGCATGAGGCGGGAGTGGAGCCTGCAGGAACGACCCATCGGGCGGGAGTGGAGCCTGCAGGAACGACCCATCAGGCGGGAGTGGAGCCTGCAACCGAACTCGACCGAGAGGTGGCGTCGTGACCGCCGAAGCGCAGCAGTCGACTCCGAAGGCCTCGACCATCATCGACGTGCTCGGTGCCGGTGGGCCCCGTCCCCCGCGGCCCTCGTCGCTGTCCACGTCGTTGAGCTTCGGGTGGCGGGCCCTGCTCAAGATCAAGCACGTGCCCGAGCAGTTGTTCGACGTGACGGCCTTCCCGATCATGTTCACGCTGCTGTTCACGTACTTGTTCGGCGGCGCACTCGCCGGCTCGACCGACGCATACATTCAGTTCCTGCTTCCCGGCATTCTGGTGCAGACCGTGGTGATGATCACGATGTACACCGGCGTCACGATGAACAAGGACATCGAGAAGGGCGTGTTCGATCGTTTCCGCTCGTTGCCGATCTGGCGTCCGTCACCGTTGGTCGGCGCGCTGCTCGGCGACGTGGTGCGCTATACGCTCGCCTCGGTGATCGTGCTGATCCTGGGCTTCGTCCTCGGGTTCAGGCCGCAGGGTGGCCTGGTCGGCATCGTCGCCTCGATAGCTCTACTGCTGATGTTCTCGTTCTGTCTGTCCTGGATCTGGACGATGATCGCCATGATCGTGCGCACCGAGGCGGCAGTGATGGGTGTGTCGATGTTCATCCTGTTCCCGCTCACATTCGCGAGCAACATCTTCGTCGACCCCAACACGATGCCGGGTTGGCTGCGTGCGTTCGTGGACGTCAACCCGGTCAGCTTCTTGGTGACGTCTCTGCGCGGCTTGATGCAGGGCGATCTCGACACGGGCCAGTTGGGAGTGACACTGGTGCTGTGCGCCGTTCTGCTGGCGGTGTTCGGACCGATCACGATGCGGCTGTACAACAGAAAGTCCTGACGCGGCAGTTCGACATCTCAGCCGGTCAGGACGCTGCGCGCGCTCGATGCCGGCGCACCGCGTCGCGGTTGGAACACACCGTTCCGCAGTACCGCTGCGTGCCCGTTCGCGACGTGTCGGCAAATGCGAGCGAGCAGTCGGTCGCGGCGCAGCGAGAGAGGCGGGACATGCCGCGCCCCGTCAGATGCAACGCGGTGCCGACGCTCACCAGAGCCCGGATGACCCCGCCGAGGGCGATATTGGGATCGCGATAGTGCATGTGCCAACCGTCTCCCGCGTGGTCGGTCAACCTCGGGTACGCGGCCGCCTGCGCCAGTAGGACGTTGAGCGCCTCGGCCCGGTCGGTCTCTGTGTCCGCGTCCACGACACGCGCCCACTGGCCCAGGAAGTCCAGCGTGTCGGCCAGATCGGCGTCGGTCGCCGTCCAATCGGGAACCAGGCCCGCATCGACGCAGCGTTCGCCCAGTTCGGTCGCCGTGGTGGGCGGCGCGTTGAGCAGGTCGATACCGAGTTTCACCGCGTATTCGCCGTAAGGGTTGATATGCACAAGACCATTACATCACAGTGGACGCATGCACACCGAACACACCTGGACCACCCACTCCACCCACCCCACGAGCGAGGGTCTCGTCGGATACCAGGGCTGCCGATGCGGAGCCCAGCGCATCGTCTCGGTCCCCACCGAGAGCTTCGCACCCGTCGCCGAGGTTGCCCGTCATGCCTGACCGATCACTGCAGAGTGCGCGCCACCTCGGGCACCACGGTGTCGAGGGCGTAACCGATCGACAATGCCGAGTTGGTCGCGTAGGACCTCGCGATCACCGGGTCGGCACGACACCGACCTTTTCATCGGTAAGCAACCCTATTTTTTGACGAAACGTCCGATGCACTCCACATGACTGGTCAGCGGGAACGCGTCGAAGGCACGGATGTCGGTGAGCTCGTATCCCGCACCGCGGTACAGGCTCACATCTCGAGCGAACGACGCGGGGTCACAGCCGACGTGTACCACCGAACGAGGACCTCTGGCTGCGAGGGCGTCGATCACCTCGCGTCCAGCTCCCGCGCGAGGTGGATCGAGCACCGCTACCGCCACGGGTTCGGCCAACGCATCCATCGAACGCTCAACGCGTCCCGGCACGAACGAGACCTGCGTGAGGTCGGCCAGAGCCGAACGCCCGTCCTCGGCCGCCCGGCGGGAGAACTCGACGCTGGTCACGTGCCCTTCCGGCCCTACCCCCTCGGCGAGAGACGCCGCGAACACCCCGACACCGCCGTACAGGTCCCAAGCACCGTCGCCCGGAGACGTGTCCGCCCATTCCGCCACCACGTCCGTGTAGACCTGGGCAGCACCTCGATGGGCTTGCCAGAAGCCGGTGGCGTCGAGGGTCCAGGCCCTGTCCGAGACGTATTCCGTCACCCGGCCCGACCCGATCACGGCCTTCTCCGCTCGCGCCCGAGACGACGCTGCCCGACGGGCCGATGCCCCGCGGCGACCCGGGGATCTGCGCCCGGTGGTCGACAGCTGAGCCGGTGCGATCTCTACGACGTGCCGCGTACCGGCTCCGTCGAGCACCACTTGCAGTTCGGCACCCGGCCGCCACTGCTGGTCCGACAATCCCTCGAACGCTGCGGAATCCATTTGCGGACAAGATAATGCGTTGACGATCGAACTACTGCGATAGCGGTGGTAGCCCGGCCGCCCGCCGGAATCGACGGCAAGTCGAACGCGGGTGCGCCACCCGGTGCCGTCGCCGGTCCGCGGCAATTCCTCGACGCGCACCTCGCGCTCGAGACCGGCGACGCGTCGAAGTTGCTCGGCGACGACGAACGACTTCATCCGACGACCCGCATCGGCAGTCGCGTGGGAGTAATCGCAGCAGCCGGAGCCGCCCGGTCCGGCGATGGGACAGCGCGTGTCCACCCGGTCCGCGGACGCCGACAGGATCTCGACGGCATCGGCTCGACAGAACGATCCGCCTCGGTCCTCGGTCACCCGGGCCACCACCCGCTCACCGGGCAGCCCATGACGAACGAACACGACTCGACCTTCGTGGCGAGCCACGCAGAACCCACCGTGGCCCGGCGCACCGACTTCGACCTCGAGCAGCAGGCCGAACCAGCTCTCGGTCACTTGCCCGCCGGGGGCTCGTAGCCGCGACGCGACGCACCCGGTGCGTTGCCGAGCACCTCGCGCTTGGCCTTCTCGGACGAACGCAACTGCCAGGGCACGCTGGTGACCATCACTCCGGGTTGAAACAGCAGGCGGGACTTCAGTCGCAGCGCACTCTGGTTGTGCAGGACCTGCTCCCACCAGTGACCCACGACGTATTCGGGGATGAAGACGGTGACGACATCACGCGGTGAGTCGCGTCGAACACGCTTGACGTAGTCCAGAACCGGTTTGGTCACCTCTCGATAGGGCGACTCGACGACCTTGAGCGGCACCGATACGTCGCTTGCTTCCCATTCGCGCACCAGCGCACGGGTGTCGGCCTCATCGACGTTGACGGTTACTGCTTCGAGGTTGTCGGGCCTGGTCGCCCGCGCGTACGCCAACGCTCGCAGTGTCGGCATGTGCAGTTTCGACACCAACACGATCGAGTGGGTTCGGCTGGGGAGAACTCCGTCCCATTCCTCGTTCTCGAGCTCGCGCGCCACGGTGTCGTAGTGCTTCCTGATCATGCGCATCAGGATGAAGATCGCCACCATGGCGACGATCGCGATCCATGCGCCCGCCGCGAACTTGGTGATCAGCACGATGACGAGGACGGTGCCGGTCATTCCCAGACCCACACCGTTGACCACTCGTGACCGTTGCATGCGGCGGCGCTGCTCGGGATCGGTCTCGGTCGACAACAATCGGGTCCAGTGCCGAACCATCCCGGTCTGACTGAGGGTGAAGGACACGAACACGCCGACGATGTAGAGCTGAATGAGCTTGGTGACCTCGGCACCGAACACGACGACGAAGACGATCGCGGCTCCGGACAGGAAGAGGATGCCGTTGCTGAAGGCCAGGCGGTCACCGCGTGTGTGCAGCTGCCGCGGGAGGTAGCGATCCTGCGCCAGCACCGAGCCGAGTACCGGGAAACCGTTGAACGCCGTATTGGCCGCAAGAACGAGGATGAGGGCGGTGACGGTGGTGATGAAGAAGAATCCGATGGGGAATCCGCTGAAGACCGCCTCCGCCAACTGAGCGATGAGCGTCTTCTGTTCGTAGCCCTCCGGCGCGCCGACCAATTGGTAGTCGGGGTCCATGGCGTACTTGATACCGATCTTCTGCGCGAGCACGATGATGCCCATCAGCAGCGTGATGCCGATCACGCCGAGCAGAAGCAGCGTCGTGGCTGCGTTGCGCGACTTCGGCTTCTCGAAGGCCGGTACCCCGTTGCTGATCGCCTCCACACCGGTCAGTGCCGCACAACCGGACGAGAACGCACGCGCTACCAGGAACGCGAACGCAATGCCGTACAGGTGCGAATCCTCGGCCTTCAGATCGAAGGCCGCCGATTCGGCATGGATGTCGTCGCCGAGAACGTAGACCCGAAACAGGCCCCACCCCAGCATCAAGAACATGCCGCCCATGAAGGCGTACGTCGGAATCGCGAACGCCGTGCCTGATTCCCGGATGCCGCGGAGGTTGACAGAGGTGACCAAGACGATGGCCACCACTGCGAACAGCACCTTGTGCTCGGCCACGAAGGGCACCGCCGACCCGATGTTGGACGCGGCCGCCGAGATCGACACCGCCACGGTCAGCACATAGTCGACCATCAGCGCGCTGCCGACCGTCAGACCGGCGGCCGGCCCGAGGTTGGTGGTCGCAACCTCGTAGTCACCGCCGCCGGAAGGGTAGGCGTGCACGTTCTGTCGGTAGCTGGCCACGACGACGGCCATCACCACGCACACTGCGAGACCGATCCACGGAGTGAACGTGAGCGCCGAAATGCCCGCCACCGACAGCACCAGGAAGATCTCTTCCGGTGCATAGGCCACCGACGACATGGCGTCCGAGGCGAACACCGGCAACGCGATCCGCTTGGGAAGCAACGTATGACCGAGCTTGTCGCTACGGAACGGCTTACCGAGCACTAGCCGCTTGGCGGCAGTCGAGACCTTGGACACGGACAGAAGCGTAGGCCGTCCGCCTGCGGACGTCTCAACCACGCGCCCGAAACTGCGTCGAAACCGACCCTCGGTCGATCCGGTGACGAATCCCCGATACGTTGGTGCACGCCTGCCCGTAGTGGCAGTGTCGGTCGACAGTGGTCGACCATCGAGATCGGGACGGAGCTGGGCGTTGTACGTAGTTGTGATGGGATGTGGCCGCGTCGGCGCCTCGCTGGCCGGGGCGCTCGAGCGCATCGGCCACGAGGTAGCGATCATCGACCGCGACGAAACAGCCTTTCTGCGCCTGGACCCGGACTTCGCTGGACATCGCGTCGTCGGCATGGGGTTCGACCGAGATGTGTTGGTGAGTGCGGGAATCGAGAAGGCCGAGGCGTTCGCCGCCGTGTCCTCGGGCGACAACTCGAACATCATCTCCGCCCGCGTCGCGCGCGAGACGTTCGGCGTGGACAAAGTGGTCGCGAGGATCTACGACGCCAAACGCGCCGCCGTCTACGAACGCCTCGGCATCCCTACGGTGGCCACGGTGCCGTGGGCGACCGACCGATTTCTGCACAACCTGCTTCGTGACGACCCGACCACGAAATGGCGCGATCCGTCCGGCAGCGTGGCCGTTGTGCTCCTCGACTTCCACGACGCCTGGATCGGCAAGAAGCTCTCGGTCCTCGAAGAGTCGACGCGGTCGCGGGCGGCATTCGTCATCCGCTTCGGCGTCGGATTGCTACCGGACAAGCGCACCGTCATCCAGGCCGGTGACGAGGTCTACGTCGCCGCTGTCTCAGGCACCGTCGCCGAGGCCATCGCGTTGGCGGGCAACCCGCCGCCGTCGGACGACTGATGCACACCCGCACGTACCTCATCTCCCCCACCGACCCGAACGGGAAGCCATGAAAGTCGCCATCGCCGGTGCCGGCGCAGTCGGCAGGTCCATCGCACGCGAGCTCATCCGCAGCGAACACGACGTGATGCTCCTCGAACGCAAACTCGACCACGTCGATCAAGCAGCAGTGCCGGAAGCCGAATGGGTGCTGGCCGATGCATGCGAGCTGAGCCTGCTCGAAGCCGCTCATCTCGAGAACTACGACGTGGTGATCGCTGCTACCGGCGACGACAAGGCCAACCTGGTGCTCAGCCTGCTGGCCAAAACCGAGTTCGGTGTCGATCGTGTCGTCGCCCGAGTCAACGACCCACGCAACGAGTGGCTGTTCGATTCCGCATGGGGCGTCGACGTCGCGGTATCGACGCCGCGGATGCTCGCGTCGCTGGTCGAAGAGGCAGTCTCGGTCGGAGACCTCGTGCATCTGATGACGTTCCGAAAGGGCCAGGCGAACCTCGTCGAGATCACGCTCCCGGAGAACACTCCGCTCGCAGGAAAGCCGGTCCGGAAGCTCCAATTGCCCAGGGACGCCGCCTTGGTGACGATTCTGCGCGGCGGCCGGGTGATCGTGCCGCAGCACGACGATCCACTCGAGGGCGGCGACGAACTACTGTTCGTCGCGGCCAAAGAAGTGGAGAACGAACTACGTGCTGCGGTCGGCCTGATCTGACGGCAGGGTTCCGTCGGTCCGATCCACACTCGAGGCAACCTCGAGCGTGTGATCGGCCCGTCGCACAGCCCAGAGCGTGACCAGCAGCGCCACTCCGGTGAGCGGCCAACCCATCCCGATTCGTGCAACGGCCAGCCAGCCGGTCTGATCCGAATCGTAGAGCTGCGACTGGACGACGTATCGGGCAGCGAACACCGCTGCCCACGCGATCGTCGCCACGTCGTAGAAACGCACAGCCGAGCGGTTGCGACGCCACGTGGTTCCCTTGCCGTTGAGGTAGCCCCAGATGACTCCGACCAGCGGCCAGCGGGCGAGCACCGACAACACGAAGGCCCCGCCGTAGACCAGCGATGTGTAGATGCCGAACAGGAAGTAGCCCTTGGCATCTCCGGTTCGGTACGCGATGAACGCACAGATGCCGACGCCGAAGAAGCCCGAGATCGCGGGCTGAATGGGTGTGCGCTGAATCAGACGCCACACCAGAACTGCAGCGGCGACCCCGAGTGCGGACCACAAGGCGACGCCGAGCCCGAAGAAACTGTTCGCCGGAACGAACACGATGACCGGCAACGTGGAATAGACGAGCCCGCTCAGACCGCCGAGCTGTTCCAGTACGGTCGGGGCCACCTTCTCGACGCTCTCCGACGTCGTCGCATCGGTCGCGGGTTCCGGCGTCGCGGGAGGTGGTACGGCATCGTCACTGTTGGTCACGACAACGAGAGTGCCATACCTGCGACGGTCAGCTGTCGTCGCGCAGTTCGTAGTACGGGTTGTAGACGATCTTGCGTCCATCGCGCTCGCCGACGCGTCCACGAACGAGCACGGTCTTACCGGGCTCGATACCCGCAATCTTTCGCCTGCCGATCCACACGAGGGTCACCGCATCGGTGCCATCGAAGAACTCCGCCTCGATGTTTGCGTTGGCGGCCTTGGAACACGCTTCCACGCTGCGCAACCGACCCAACATCGTGACTTCCTCGCCGCGCGAGCAGTCACATGCACGTCGGGCACCGGACGCTTCGGAAGATTCGGCCATCTCCTCAGCGTCGAGCTGATCGATGTCCTCGGTCAACTTTCGCGTCAACCGGCGAAAGTATCCTGCGGCAGCGGGTGCCATTGTGCGCTCCAGCGGTGTGAGTCGTTCCGCAGGCTCCACTCACTGAAGCAACTGCGGCGACGTGGGGGTTTGCCTCGTCAGGGCGGGTACTTCGCCACTGTAGACCCGAAGTGTCACACTGACCAACCAACGCCACGCCCGGAACCGAAGCCGTGCACAATCGTGTCGTGCACAGCCGATTCGACACCCTCGCCGCGGTCGTTCTACCTGGTACGGGATCGGACGCCCGGTTTGCCTACGACGCATTCTCGGCAGCGTTCGCCGGTGTGGGATTGACCACCATCGCAGTCGAACCCGATCCCACCGGTGTGGTCGAGAGCTACGTCGGCGCGCTGAACGCCGCCACGCGTCGGCACGGTCGAATCGTTGTTGCGGGAATTTCCCTCGGTGCCGCGGTCGCGGCACGATGGGCCGCGACCAACGCGTCGAACACCGCAGCACTGGCGCTCGTTCTACCGGCATGGACAGGCGACCCGGCCGGCTCTCCTGCAGCCCTCAGCGCACAGTTCACCGCTCGATCGCTGCGCGAGGTGGGGCTCGATGCCGTCACCGCGGCCATGACGTCGTCGAGCCCCGCATGGCTTGCTCGCACCTTGAGTCGATCCTGGGCCGCTCAGTGGCCGGCCCTTCCCGACGCCTTGGACGAGGCGGCGCAACACCGAAGCCTCGAGCTGGACCAGCTGGCGCGGATCGAGCTGCCGACGGTCGTAGTGGGCGCGGTGGACGACGCGGTACATCCGATCGACGTGGCGCGGAACTGGGCGCGGGCGTTACCGAACTGCGCGCTCAGAACGGTGACGCTGGACATGATCGGCCACGACGCAGGATGTCTGGGCCGTGCGGCTGTCGAGGGCCTCGACCTACGGTCGCCTCAACCGCCCAGTTGCTGAATGGCCGATCCCGACGCTCCTCGACGCGGTGCTCGGTCGCGCTCCGCCGCCGTCGGCTCCGGTACCGAACTCTGCTGCGGTACCGAGTTCTGCTGCGGTACCGAGTTCTGCTGCGGCGCAGCGGGTTCGGTTTCCACGGCCTGGGGCGGTGGCGATTGTTGTGCCGCCGCCTGCTGTTGCGCGGCAGCAGCAAGTTGCTCGGCCAGGATTCGTGGCAGCACCACCGGCAGCGGTGTTCGAACGGGATGCGGATCGGTTCCGCGGTCGACCACGGTCTGCCGAAGAATCGTATGTGCGAGTTGGACGAGGGGCTGCCCTTCACCCACGGCACCCGACGGCCCGGCGAGCACACATCGCACCATCCACCGATAGCCGTCGACTCCGATGAATCGAAGATCGGCATTGGCGGTGACGCCGTGCAGCTCCCGTCCCCAGGGGCCCGTCTCGACCGTGGTCTCGGCCTTGTCGTTGCGAAGCGATGTCGCCAGGTCTGCTGCCACCTCGCGCCACTGACCGGGCGATTTGGGCGCCGCATACGCAGCGATGGTGATACGACCGAACTGGGTGACGATGTGCACCGCCTGCGGGCTGCCCGCCTGGGACATTTCGACCTGAAGCTGGCCGCCTTCCGGAAGCGGAATCAACACCGAGCCGAGGTCGAGACGCGTCTTTGCCACGGTCTCGCGATCGTCGTCGAGGTCCTCCAGATCGTGGGGCCCATCGGCGCTGGTGTCCGCGGGCTGCTCGTCCTCGACTCCATCGACGAATGACTCCGCATCGGGTGCGGAGGCACTGCCGGCGTCGTTCTTCTTACGCCGTCCGAACATGTTCAGCTCTCTTCTTCTCGATTGCTTCCTTGGTGCCTGCCACCGACCGACGCCGCGGCGGAACTCACTGCTTCAGACTCGCATGACCGCCGGTCGACCCGTGACCACCGGCCCCCCGAACCGTGTCGTCCAGCTCGTCGACCTCGACGAACGTCACCAGCTCGACCCGCTGGACGATCAGCTGCGCGACCCGGTCACCCCGGTCGAGCACGATCGGGGAATGCAGGTCGTGGTTGATCAGACAGACCTTGATCTCGCCGCGGTATCCGGCATCGATCGTGCCCGGGGTGTTGACGACCGACAGACCCGATTTCGCCGCCAGGCCCGAGCGCGGATGAATCAGCCCGACGGTTCCCAGCGGAAGAGCGACCGCGATACCGGTTCCCACCAGCACTCGTTCGCCCGGCGCGATCGTGACCGGAGCTGTGATCCGCAGATCCACACCCGCGTCACCCTCGTGCGCACGGGCGGGAATCGGTAACTCGGGGTCGAGTCGGCGAACCCGCACCTCGGTCAGCGGAGATGCAGGCCACACCGGATTCGGGTTCGGGTCTGCGGAGGGATCCTTGCCTGCCTCGGGGACTTCGTCGCTCACGTCGAACGAGACTACGCTGGCCCGCTCGTGTCTCGATGTGGCGACTACCCTGGTGCTCGTGACTGCAGATCGACAGACCGAACCCGCGAACTCCGAGTCCGGCAACTCCACTCCCAGCAGCGGGCCCACCGACTCGGTGCTCTACTCCGAGCGGCTCTGGGTGCCGATCTGGTGGTGGGCGGCGGGGGCCGGGGTAGCGGTGTTGCTGGCGGCAGAGATCCATATGGGTGCACCGGGAATCCGGGCATGGTTGCCGTACGTCGTGTTGCTGCCACTGGTCGCCTGGGCGCTGTTCGCCTTCAGCAGACTGCGCGTCGAGGTGGTGGCCGAAACAGGTTCGACCGACGTCGAATTGCGGGTAGGGAAAGCACACCTGCCACTCGCTGTTGCGGCCAAAGCAGCAATCGTCCCTGGAACAGCAAAAAGTGCGGCACTGGGGAGACAGCTCGATCCGCTGGCTTTCGTTCAGCACCGCACCTGGGTGAAGCAGATGGTGATCGTGGTTCTCGACGATCCGGACGACCCGACACCGTACTGGTTGATCAGCACCAAACGCCCCGAGGCGCTACTTGCGGTGCTGTCCGCTCACGGTGTCGAGGCACGCTGACCTCCTACCCGACCGACTGCCGGGGAACCGACGCACAGACCCGAGCAGCTGATCAGGTCTGTGCGGAGAAGATCACGCCGCGCAGTCGCGGCACATCAGCACGCCGTTGGCGTCGCTGGCCAGCCGGCTTCGGTGGTGAACCAGGAAGCAGCTCGAACAGGTGAACTCGTCCGCCTGCTTGGGAACCACTCGAACCGAGAGCTCCTCACCGGACAGGTCTGCACCCGGGAGCTCGAACGACTCCGCGGTATCGGATTCGTCCACGTCGACCACTGCGGACTGGGCCTCGTTGCGCCGAGCTTTCAGTTCTTCGAGCGAATCCTCCGAGACGTCGTCGGATTCTGTTCTTCTCGGTGCGTCGTAGTCGGTTGCCATTGTTCTCGTACCCCTCATCTTCGTGCGTGTGTGTGGTGGGAGCTGCCGTTGTGGTCGGCTTGTGGCCGTCGGCTGTGAAGAGGGCGCTTGCTCACTCCCACCGATTGTTCGTAACTGATCGAATCGTTCGTCGTCGCGCGGTGCCCGAAACTACACCGGGTAGTTCCCAAAACTCGCCGGTTGAAACCCGATCGAGACCTCGCTCACCAGATCGATGGTGCACCGGCGTCCGTTTCTCGAAGCACCGCGGCCGCCAGACAATAGCCGAAGCCGGTCACAAACTCGAAACCGAATCGCCGGTCAGTCCTTCACCTGCATGCACGCCGCAACAACACCGAGGCGGCCGTCTTCATTCCGCGGTCCACCGAAGGCTTCCCAGTGCGGGTTTTCAGCTCCTGAACGGGAGTTGCGCTCCGTATCCGGAACAGGCTGGGCCGAGTGTGCCGCCGCCCGGCAGCGCGGGCATCTACAGTAGGCACGCGTCGGTTGAACCGACCCAGTGACCGGTGTCGGCGGCAGCCGAAGGAAAGGCGAAGATCAACTGTGGTTTCTCTGATCACCGAAGGCCGTTCGACCGACGATCGAGGTCGTCCGTTCCGTCGCCGCCGGGCATTTCCCATCATCGCCGTGTTCACGGTGTTGGCACTCCTCGGCGTGCTCGTCTGGGTCAAGGTGTTCACCACATCTGAGGCCACCTCGGCAACCGCCGAGTGCAATACGCCGACCACGACGGCGGCCACCGACGGCACGCAGCCCGCACCCCTGGGTGACGAAGTAGACCCCGACACGCTGCTCGACGTCGCGCCGGCGGCTCTGTCCGCATCGAAGGTGCGTGTCTTCAACGCCAACGGTGAGCGCGGCCAGGCAGCTCTGGTGGCGGCCCAGCTCGTCGATTACGGTTTCGCAAGCGCACCGGACGTTCAGGTGGGCAACGATCCGGTCTATGTCGATCAGAACATGCAGTGCCAGGGCCAGATTCGCTTCGGTGCAGCCGGAGTGGCCGCGGCGAGTGCGGTGTGGCTCGTCGCGCCCTGCGCCGAGCTCATCGAGGATGCCCGCACCGACGACTCGGTCGATCTCGCTCTCGGTACCTACTTCAGCGCGATCCAGCCCAACGACGACGCCGAAGAAGTGCTGCGCACACTTGCCGGTACAGCACCGAATGCCGAGCCGCAGCCGCTCGATGCCGACCTACTCTCCGCAGCGCGCGAATCGCGCTGCTGACGTCGACGCGACTCCTCAACCAGGAATCGGATCGAGCGCGCCTGCGCTGCGCAACGCGGCCAGGAACGCGTTGGATATTCCGGGTGCCATAGCCACGGTCGCAGAGCCGTGCGCACTCGTCGAGTTGGCAGCGGGCAGCCGCACCACTGCTCCGGCCTCTGCCGCGATCAGCGCACCAGCGGCCCAGTCCCACGGACTGAGCCCGTGTTCGAAATGGGCGTCGACCGCTCCGGACGCGACCATGCACAGATCCAATGCTGCCGATCCGATCCGGCGGATGTCGCGTACCTGAGGCAACAATTCGGAGATGATCGCGCCCTGTACGGCACGACGACCCGACCCGTAGCCGAATCCGGTGGCCAACAACGTCATCGACAATTCGGCCACGTCCGAGCATCGCAGTTGCTCCAGTGTGCCGTCGGGCCCCCGTACGGTGGCACCGCGACCTTTCGCCGCGGAGTAGACGAGATCGCGAGCAACGTCGACCACAGCCCCCGCCACACTGACGCCGTCGATCTGAACGGCGACCGACACCGCGTAGGCCGGGATTCCGTACATGAAATTCACGGTCCCGTCGATCGGGTCCAGTACCCACCGCACACCGTCGAGCGACTCGCTCTCGCTCCCTTCCTCTTCCCCCAGAATCGAATCCGACGGCCGCAGCTGCGCCAGCAACTCCCGCAGCACACGCTCGGTCTCGGTGTCCACGACGGTCACCGGATCGGTCGGCGTGCTCTTGGACTGCACTGCGTCGTCATCGGCGCTCGAACCGTCACCGAACACCTGCGGTCGCCGCAATCGCACGTGCTCGGCGGCACGCGTCGCGACGCGTTCGGCAACCTCGCGCAATACGTCCACGTCTCGCGTGTTCGATTCGGTGTCCGGCCCTCCCGGCGGCACCGTCGTGCCGGGCAATTGTGTACTGGCGGTGTCGTTCTGCGATCCGTCTGATTTCGGCACACGTACATCGCAACACACACCGACGGCCGAGCACCACTGCAGCGACTCACCGGACACGTCGACGTTCCGCGAAGTACGAAACGGCACTATTGTTCGGAAGCGACGGCACCACACGGATTCGATCAGGCCAGGAGCGGCATCCACATGACACAGGCAGGTTCGGACAACCCCCTCGGCGGGGCAGCACGCCACGGATTCGGCGTCGACGTCGGCGGCAGCGGCATCAAAGGCGGGATCGTCGACCTGAGCACCGGGGACCTCGTCGGCGACCGCTACAAGATCGAGACTCCCCAGCCGTCCACCCCGGATGCCGTCGCTCGTACCGTCGCGGAGATCGCCGCGCACTTCGAGTGGACCGGTCCGGTAGGAGTCACACTTCCCGCCGTGGTGACCAACGGCGTGGCTCGTTCAGCGGCCAACATCGACAAGTCCTGGATCGACACCGACGCCCGAGCACTGTTCGCCGAGGCCATCGGAACAGAGAAGATCACCGTGCTCAACGACGCCGATGCGGCCGGAATCGCCGAGGACAAGTACGGCGGCGGCAAGGGCAAGGACGGTGTCGTCGTGCTCCTGACATTCGGCACCGGGATCGGTTCGGCGGTGCTGCACAACGGGGTGCTGCTGCCCAACACCGAATTCGGACACATGGAGATCGACGGCAAGGAAGCCGAGCACCGGGCAGCGTCGTCGGTGAAGGAAAATCAAGGGTTGTCGTACAAGGAATGGGCCAAGGAAGTCTCGAAGGTTCTGCAGACGTTCGAGGCGCTGCTGTGGCCGGATTTGTTCATTGCCGGCGGCGGCATCAGTCGCAAGAGCGAGAAGTGGATTCCGCACCTGACGAACCGCACTCCCGTGGTGCCCGCAACCCTGCTGAACACTGCCGGGATCGTCGGTGCCGCCCTCGCAGCGGACAGCGCCGTGCCGTCTGCAGAGACCGGCACATCCGCTGGATCGGCCCACTGACACGCGGCGTCGCCACTCGCGTAGGACGAGGGTCGGTAACAAACTCCTGAGAGGTCGTTACAATGGTGTGTGCCGGTACGCAGCCGGCCAGAATCCGAAGACCTCTCCGCCGGAAACAACTCTGGCGTGACGCCGCACGACTTCGTCACGAAAGGGCGTACGTGGCAGCCACCGATATCCGTCAGACCGTAGATTCCGAGACCGAGTCTGCGGCACCTGCACCTGCTGTCAAGGCACCCGCTGCGAAGGCACCGGCAAAGAAGGCTCCGGCGAAGCGCGCCGCGGCCAAGAAGGCACCGGCGAAGAAGGCCGCAGCGAAGAAGACAGCAACATCTCCCGCTTCCGGGGACGACGCCGACGAGAGCGCACCCGGAATCGAGGACATCGACATCTCCGAAGGCGATCTGGCTGCTGCCGCCAACGATGTGGTCGAGGTCGTTGCAGCGGGTGACGACACCGAAGAGGACGCCACCAGCGAGCCGACCGCCGAGGACAAGGCGTCGGGCGACTTCGTATGGGACGAGGAGGAATCCGAGGCCCTGCGTCAGGCTCGTAAGGATGCCGAGCTCACCGCGTCGGCGGACTCGGTCCGTGCGTACCTCAAGCAGATCGGCAAGGTCGCCCTACTCAACGCGGAGGAAGAGGTCGAACTGGCCAAGCGCATCGAGGCGGGCCTGTTCGCAGTCGAGAAGATGCGCGAGTCCGCGGAGAAGGGCGAGAAGCTCCCCGTCGCGCAGCGTCGAGACATGACGTGGATCTGCCGTGATGGCAACCGCGCCAAGAACCACCTGCTCGAGGCCAATCTTCGACTCGTCGTCTCCCTGGCCAAGCGCTACACCGGTCGCGGCATGGCTTTCCTGGACCTCATTCAGGAGGGCAACCTCGGTCTCATTCGCGCGGTCGAGAAGTTCGACTACACCAAGGGCTACAAGTTCTCCACGTACGCCACCTGGTGGATCCGACAGGCCATCACTCGGGCCATGGCCGATCAGGCCCGCACCATCCGTATCCCGGTTCACATGGTCGAGGTCATCAACAAGCTCGGCCGCATCCAACGCGAATTGCTTCAGGATCTGGGTCGCGAGCCCACTCCGGAAGAGCTCGCGAAGGAAATGGACATCACGCCCGAAAAGGTGCTGGAGATCCAGCAGTACGCGCGTGAGCCGATCTCCCTCGACCAGACCATCGGTGACGAGGGCGACAGCCAGCTCGGTGACTTCATCGAGGACTCCGAAGCTGTCGTCGCCGTCGACGCAGTCTCGTTCACGCTGCTGCAGGACCAGCTCCAGTCCGTTCTCGAGACCCTGTCCGAGCGCGAAGCCGGCGTGGTTCGTCTACGGTTCGGCCTCACCGACGGCCAGCCGCGCACCCTCGACGAGATCGGCCAGGTGTACGGGGTCACCCGTGAGCGAATTCGCCAGATCGAATCCAAGACGATGTCCAAGCTGCGTCACCCATCCCGTTCCCAGGTTCTCCGCGACTACCTGGACTGAGTGACCCGATTCACCGAACGCCGACCGTCGATCCTCGAGATCGGCGGTCGTCGTCGTTTTCGGGGGGACGGTATGCGGGTGTCGGCGGTGTCGCCTCCCATTCGGCGTCGTCAGATCGATGGTTCCACGAATGTCCCGTCCGGTCCGGGCCGGTAGTCCAGCACCGCCGTGACGGCCGCGATCGGTAGCGGCCCGTACAGATGTGGAAAGCGCATGGACTCCGGATCGGACGGCACGCCGGGTTCCCATCGAACGGGTGCATTAAGTCGAGTCGGATCCAGACGAAGCAGAACGAGATCCTCTCGCCCCTGGAACAGTCGATTTGCAGGCAGATGCACCTGCTGGGGCGTCGACAGGTGAACGAAACCTACCTCCCCGTACGAGTCCGGCACGTATTCGGACTGCCCCCGCATCGACAGCCACTCCCCTGCGGTGCAGATGTGAACGAGGTCGTCCTGCTTACTTGTCACCGTTTCATTCTGCCGGGTGGCGCCCCTGTCAGGGCGGTGGAACGTCGACAACGCCTCGATCTCTGCCGGATGGGAGGCCACCGACCACCACCGCCGCGATGACAGCCACGATTCCGACGGCCTCGAGGGTCGTGGGAATCTGAGTCAGCACCACGGCACCGACCACCGTGGCCGTCGCCGGTAGAAGCGCCAGCAGCAGAGCGAATCGCGCCCTCCCGACTCGCACCAGGACGTACTGATCGAGAACGTACGGAACCACACTCGACAGTAGACCGACGCCCAACCCCAGAACCCAGATTCGCCAGTCACCCAGGGCATCGGCATGCGCCAGCGCAAACGGACCGAACAACGGCACGGCCAGGACCAGCGAGGCGATGCCGAACCCGGCCGCCATGTCGTCGAGACCCTGACCCGCATCGGCAACGGACTTGCCCAGGACGATGTAGGCGGCCCACAGCGCCGCCGAGCCCAGCGCGAAGGCGATTCCGACGAGGCCCACTTCACCGCCCTCGAACTGCGCCGAGGCAATGGCACCGACGCCCCCGACGACCAGAAGAAGCGCACAGACGTCGGCCGGCTTCCTCGACCCGGCTGCTGCGACCGCGATGGGCCCGAGAAACTCGATCGCTACGGCCGCGCCCAGTGGCAGCCGGGCAATGGCCTCGTAGAACATCGCGTTCATGCCGATCGTCGCACCGCCGAACGCGGCTGCCGTGCACAGTCGCCGCCCGGACCACGTGCCGCCCGCACCCGCGCGGTGCCGCCAGGGCCGCCGCCAGATCACCAACACCAGAGCCGCGCCGAAACCACGCAGCCATGCCACCGCGGCCGGGTCGACGGTGTCGAACAGGAATACACCGATCGCCGCACCGACGTACATGCACACCGCGCCGATCACGAACAGCGACGGAATACCCAGCTTCGATGCGCCGGAGAGCGAAGGAGAAGTCGAAGCCACACAGGCGACCCTACTGCCGCGGCTCGCTGCGAGCCGTGTCTGCTCTCAGCGAACAGATTTCACGACGTTCCAGCTCGTGAGGCATGTTTCGTGTTAGTGACAACACAAGAAAACGCGCTCGGGAACAACGCGTGACCGCCATACGTCTGACAGAGTGAACGAACCGCGCCATACCGACGCGGCGGACCGGCCCCAGGCGAACGGGACAACCCGCAAGCCAGTACGGAGGAGTCATGCCCGGAACATTGACCAGCCCACAATTGACAGCAGCGGACCGGTGCGACCGGTGCGGTGCAGGGGCCCGCGCGCGAGTCGTGCTCTCGACCGGTGGAGAACTTCTCTTCTGCGGTCACCACGCCGCCGAGCACGAAGCCCGTCTGCGTGAAGTGAACGCAACGGTGATGACCGAATCGGACTCCACGGTGTAACCCACCGAGACGTCGGGGGACACAGGTTCGCCACGATCGAATCTCACGAAAAAACGGACGGTCTGCAGACCGTCCGTTTTTTCGTGTCGGCGACACATTTTTCGCAATCGAGCTCTACATCTTTCGCAACTGGGCGATCCGCTCACCCAACTGATCCGCCGACGCCATGGCCGTCGGCGGGCCACCACAGATGCGTCGCAGATCGCCGTGAATGACACCGTGCGGCTTTCCGGTGCGATGGTGGTACACCGCGACCAAACTGTTCAGTTCACGCCTCAGTCCGGCCAGCTGGCCCGCACTGGCGGCCCTGTCGTTGACGACGGGAGGAGCCGGAACGGCAGGGCCGGCCGCGGGCTTGTCGATCTGTTCCTGCTGGCGCTGACGCAGCAGATCGCGCATCTGCGTGGCGTCGAGCAAACCGGGCAACCCGAGATAGTCCGCTTCCTCGTCGCTACCCGAGAACGTGGCGGTTCCGAACGAGGAACCGTCGTAGATGACCTGGTCGAGTTCGGCGTCCGCGCCCAACGAGGTGTACGCCTTCTCCTCCTCGCCGAGTTCGTCCTTCTGCTTGTTCGCATCGGCCAGAAGCTCGTCGTCGAATCCGTCCTTCTCACGGTGCGGCTTGCCGAGAATGTGATCGCGTTGCGCCTCGAGCTGCGACGCCAGATCCAACAGCACCGGTACCGACGGCAGGAAGACACTCGCCGTCTCACCTTTCCGACGTGAACGCACGAATCGACCGATCGCCTGCGCGAAGTACAGCGGAGTCGACGCACTGGTTGCGTACACGCCGACGGCCAGACGCGGAACGTCGACGCCCTCGGACACCATGCGAACGGCAACCATCCACCGCTGATCGCTCTTGCCGAACTCGGCGATGCGGGCCGAGGATGTCGGATCGTCCGAGAGGACGATGGCCGGCGTCTCCCCCGTGATCACCTCGATGAGCTTCGCGTACGCCCGCGCCACCGTCTGATCGGTGGCGATCACGAGCCCGCCCGCGTCGGGCATTCCGCCCGCACGCAGCTGAGCCAAACGTGTGTTGGCAGCCAACAACACGGCAGGCATCCAGTCGCCCTGCGGGTCGAGCGCGGTGCGCCACGCCCGTGCGGTCTGCTCGGCGCTGAGCGGCTCGCCCAGTCGGGCGGTGTATTCCTCACCCGCACTGTCTCGCCAGCGCGCCTCACCCGAATACGCGAGAAAGACCACCGGCCGGACGACGCCGTCGGCCAATGCGTCGGAGTACCCGTACGAGTGGTCCGCCTTGGACCGCATCAACCCGTCCTGGTCCGGTTCGTAGTTGACGAACGGGATGGGACTGTCGTCGCTACGGAACGGCGTACCGGTCAGTGCGAGACGTCGGGTGGCGTCGCCGAAAGCCTCACGGATGCCCTCACCCCAGCTCTTCGCGTCGCCGCCGTGGTGAATCTCGTCGAGGATCACGAGAGTCTTGCGCGCCTCGGTCCGTACCCGATGCTTGAAGGGATGCGAGGCAATCTGTGCGTACGTCACGACCACGCCGTGATAGTCGCTGGAGGTCTGCCCGGTCGAGTTCGAGAAGCGTGAGTCCAGAGCGATCCCGACCCTCGCCGCCGACTCCGCCCACTGATGCTTGAGGTGCTCGGTGGGCGCTACGACGGTCACCTGATCGACCGTGCGATGGGCCAGCAACTCCGCAGCCACGCGCAGAGCGAACGTCGTCTTACCAGCACCGGGTGTCGCCACGGCCAGGAAGTCCTTCGGTGATGCCACCAGGTACTTCGTCAGCGCACGCCGCTGCCATGCGCGCAGCGGCGCTCCCCCGCTCACGGGGGCGGCCACCTGCTCGGATCGTGGTGTGGGATCGAACATGTCAGCGCTCACTGGCCGCCGGTTCCTGGCATCGATGTAATTCCTCGCGCTCTCGGTAGCCCTGCAGTGTCCGCCGAGGAGCCTATCGCTCCCCACCGACCGATCCCGCATCGCTGGGGTGAACCGGACGCGACACGGCGGGTCGGTCGTTAGGCGAAGATGCCTTTCGTCAGGAATGCTGGAGTGACCATGAATCAGTCAGCAGGCGAAACGCCGACACCGGAACGGTTGTCGGCGAGAAAGCCGATACGTGCGGTGTGGAAAGTGACGCTGCGCACCCTGAGCAAAGCGTGGGACGACTCGATCTTCAGCAAGGCCGCGACGGCAGCATTCTGGCAGACCCTCTCGCTGCCGCCCCTCCTTCTCGGCGTACTGGGGAGCCTGGGATTCGTCGGCGGGTGGTTCGGCCCCAACACCGTCGACATCATCGAGTCCAAGATCATCACCTTCAGCAACACGCTCTTCAGCAGCAGTGTCGTCGATCAGATCATCGCTCCGACCGTCCGAGACGTCCTCGCGCAGGGTAGCGGCGAGATCGTCTCGGTCGGCTTCCTGCTCTCACTGTGGGCCGGCTCGTCGGCGATATCGACGTTCGTGGACTCGATCGTCGAAGCGCACGGGCAGGCCGACGCGCGAAACCCCGTCTGGCAAAGGTTCTTTGCGCTGCTGCTGTACGTCGGCTTTCTGATCATTGCGGTGTTCGTGCTCCCGCTCGTCGCACTGGGGCCGGTCTACGTCCAGCAGATATTGCCCGATTCGTGGATCACTTTCGGGAGCGAGCTGATCGACTTCTTCTACTACCCGGCGGTCGGGCTGCTGCTGATCGTGGGTCTGACCACGTTGTACAAGCTCGCGCTGCACACCTCGTTGCCGTGGCATCGACTGCTCGGTGGAGCTCTGCTCGCCGGCGTGTTCTTCATGATCGCCAGTGCAGTGCTCCGCCGATACCTCACCTGGGTGACCAGCACGGGGTACACCTACGGCGCGCTGGCCACGCCGATCGCATTCTTGCTGTTCACGTTCTTCCTCGGCTTCGCCGTGGTTCTCGGAGCCGAGTTCAACGCCACTATCCAGGAGTTCTGGCCGGCTCGGGCAACTCGGATGGATCAGATGCGCGAATGGATCGCGGCGCAGGCAGCCACCGACGAAAAGCCGTCGGGACCGGTGACAGCCGTTGCTCGACGGCTCGCCACGGGTCCGATCAAGCTGGCGGGAGACAGAGTTCGGCCGGATCGCCCCGGAACCACAGCCGAATAGGTCGTCACTCGCCTTTCTTCAAGCCCTCGTAGATCTTCTTGCAGTCGGGACACACGGGAGAACCGGGCTTCGCGGACTTGGTGACGGGAAACACCTCACCGCACAGAGCGACGACGTGCGTACCCATGACCGCGCTCTCGGCGATCTTGTTCTTCTTGACGTAGTGGAAGAACTTCGGCCGGTCGTCCTCGGTGGTTTCGTCCGGTGCGATATCGGGACGATCCTTCGTCTGAGTGCTCATGGACACAGATTAATCCGTCGATCCAGCGAGGGGTAACCGGTTGCACACGCTCGTCGCAAGCATTCTGTGAGCAGTAGTGCCACAGTGGAGTTATGACAAGAACCCCAGGGTTCGACGGCAGCGCGTACAGCGACTCGCCGGATGGGCCTGTCCTGATCACCGAGGCACAGCAGTCGGTCGAAGAGCAACACAAGAAGCGTGTACGCAAGTACATGTTCATCATGTCCTTCCGCATCCCGGCGTTGGTGTTGGCTGCCCTCGCCTACGGAATGTGGATGAATCCGTGGATCTCCATGGCGATAGTCGGCGTGTCCATTCCGCTGCCGTGGATGGCGGTGTTGATCGCCAACGATCGACCGCCGCGCACGAAGGACGAAATGAGCCGGTACGACTACCGAACCATCGACGCGCCGCAGTTGGAGTCGAGCAACCACCGCGTGATCGAACCAGGCGACGACTGACACCTCGGCGATACTCGATGCGACACTTGCCCCGTGACCGCATCGAACTCCAGATCCTTGCTCGCCGCCGCAGCCGTCGAACTCAGGCAGGCCTTCGAGCGGACCGGTTACGACGCCGATGGCGTTCTGGCGCTGCTGGGAGATGACGCGCATGCCGCTCTGGGGCGCAGTGAGCCGGTGCCGGTTCGCAACGCCAGCCAGGGCGGCGGCCCGCTGGGCGTTCTGGTGCGCCTGTTCCTTCTCGTGGACGATTGTCCCGAATCGGACGTCGCGGACGCCATTGCGCCCCTGACGGTCCGCGCCGCGATCGAGGCGGGCATTCTCGACCGAACCGGGTCTACGGTGCGGACATTGCTCGACATTCGACCGCTCGATGCCGGCCACGGCACGCGGTGGATCGTCTCGGATCCGGACGGCAGCATGCGAGCAGCCGAGACCGCAGCCGACCACGTGTTGGGCGTCGGCCAGGCCTCCCTGTCACTGCTGCGGGGGACGCCCACGGCTCCGGTCTCGACCGTTCTGGACGTCGGCACCGGCTGCGGCGTCCAAGCCGTCCACGCCTGCGATTATGCCGAGCAGGTGACTGCAACCGACATCAGCCCACGATCCATGGATCTCGCCGCAGCGACGATGGCGCTCAACGGCCTTCAGGTCGAGCTGCTCCACGGGTCGTGGTTCGAGCCGGTGGCGGGGCGCAGGTTCGATCGCATCGTGGCCAATCCACCGTTCGTCGTCGGGCGCGCCGAGGTGCAGCATTCCTATCGTGATTCCGGCCTCGATCTCGACGGTGCAAGCGCGCTGATGATCGGGCAGGCCCCGGCACACCTTGCCCCGGGTGGCACGGCTGCCATCTTGGCGTCCTGGGTCCATGTTCGAGGTGAGGACTGGCGCACACGGGTCGCGTCGTGGCTGCCTGCGCACGGGGTCGACGCCTGGGTAGTCGAACGCGACGTCGCCGATCCCGCTCTCTACGTCGGCACCTGGATGCGCGACGGTGGTCTCGACCCCCGCGATCCCGACGCCGCCGCAGTTGCGCAGTCCTGGCTGGACCATTTCGCTGCCGCCGACGTGGAGGGAATCGGATTCGGCTTCGTCTACCTCCGCAGTACCGACACACCGACCGATCTTCTGGCCGAGGAACTCACTCATGGCTTCACCGACCCACTCGGCAACGAATCGGTCGAGTACTTCGCGCGGTTGGACTGGCTGCGCGAGAACGACATTCTCGATTCGGTGCTCACCCTTGACCCGCACACGGCACTCGAACGCGTCTATCTACCCGGCGACGAGGGTTGGGCTCAGGTGGCGGTGCGAGTTCACCGAGGCAACGGCCCGCAGTGGCAGCACGACGTCGACGAACTCGGTGCAGCACTGCTCGCCGGGCTTCGACCCGATGGCCTGCCGGTCGGTGAATTGGTCGAGCTGCTCGCTGCTGCGCACGACGAGGACCCCGACGATCTGGCTGCGCATGCTGTGACGATGATGCAGGGGCTGGTGCGGCACGGACTGGTTCTGCCGGTTCGATGAGACCGCCGCGGAGCGCCGCCGGCGAGTCACCGTTCCCACCGGTGTCAGTTCTCAGCAACTTCTCAGGACAACCATGACGTAATCCCTGGTCACGCGGGTATCAGAAGGATCGGCGTGGGAACTTATCGGAGTCTCCCGAGCGTTGAACCCTGTGAGACACCACCGACCAGGAGGCAAGTCATGACCAGCCCCAGCACCACGATTCGTCCACGGCCCACCGATGCCGATCTGGACGCCCAGAGCCCGGCAGCCGATCTCGTTCGCGTGTACCTCAACGGCATCGGTCGCACGGCACTGCTGACGGCTGCCGAAGAAGTCGATCTTGCCAAGAGGATCGAGGCTGGTCTGTATGCCAAGCAGGTCCTCGAAAATACCAAGCGTCTGAGCGCGGTCAAGAAGCGCAACCTCGCCATCATCGTTCGCGACGGAAGCGCCGCTCGCAGCCACTTGCTGGAGGCCAATCTGCGCCTGGTCGTCTCCCTTGCCAAGCGGTACACCGGTCGCGGTATGCCTCTGCTCGATTTGATCCAGGAAGGCAACCTGGGCCTGATTCGTGCGATGGAGAAGTTCGACTACGCCAAGGGATTCAAGTTCTCCACGTACGCCACCTGGTGGATCCGGCAGGCCATCACCCGCGGCATGGCAGATCAGAGTCGCACGATCCGGCTACCTGTCCACTTGGTGGAACAGGTCAACAAGCTGGCCAGAATCAAGCGTGAGCTACATCAGCAACTCGGCCGTGAGGCGACCGACGAGGAGCTGTCCAGCGAATCGGGCATCGCGGTCGAGAAGATCGCCGACCTGCTCGACCACAGCCGCGATCCGGTGAGCCTGGACATGCCGGTCGGCAGCGACGAGGAAGCGCCACTCGGCGACTTCATCGAGGACTCGGAAGCGACGTCTGCCGAGAATGCCGTCATCGCCGGTTTGCTGCACAGCGATGTTCGAGTAGTACTCGGCACGCTCGATGAGCGTGAGCAGCAGGTCATTCGGCTTCGTTACGGCCTGGACGACGGGCAGCC
Organism: Rhodococcoides sp. S146-33; assembly: GCF_059489205.1. Lineage (NCBI taxonomy): Bacteria > Bacillati > Actinomycetota > Actinomycetes > Mycobacteriales > Nocardiaceae > Rhodococcoides > Rhodococcoides sp. S146-33. The sequence continues at coordinate 1,127,757 of NZ_JCAJWY010000002.1, read as the reverse complement.
CCGCACCCTCGACCAGATCGGCAAGCTGTTCGGGCTCTCCCGCGAGCGTGTTCGTCAGATCGAGCGCGAGGTGATGGTCAAGCTGCGGCAGGGCGATCGCGCCGAGAAGCTGCGGTCCTACGCCAGCTGACCGCAGCCACCGACCGGTGGGGCAGCGGTAACCATCCCGGTTCCAGCCGACGCATGCGGTAGCCGAGTCGACATTCCCCACCCGGGGACGTCGACTCGGCTTCCGCCGTTTCGAAGCCGGTCTCGGTCAGCGCAGCCGACGTGGGCCGAGATCTGCCTTGGTCGGTTCTGGCCCTATGCGCACGCGCGCATCGGTGATGTGCGCGCCTTCGGCGGACGCCAGCACCGGCTCGCACGAAATATCCCGAATGTCGGGGATGTCCTCTGCGAGTGCGGATATCCGCTGAACCAGGTCGATCAAGGCCTTCTTGTCGACAGGCACCGCATTGCGATACCCGGACAGCAGCGGCGCAGCCTTGGGCGCGTCGATCAACTGGGCAGCTTCGTCCTCGGTCAACGGAAGGACCCGAAACGCCCGGTCGCCCAACAGGTCCGAGATGACTCCGGCCAGACCGAACGAGATGAGCGAGCCGAACGACGGGTCGTCCTGAACCCGTACGACGCAGCCGATTCCCTTGACCGCCATCCGCTGCACGTGCAGCAGTGGTTCGCCCGAATCGGCTGCCAGATTGCGGTACGCCACCCGAACTGCGGAAGCGTCCGCCATGTCCAGCCGCACTCCCCCGAGATCGGGTCGGTGCCGCCACCGTTCCCCCGTCGCCTTGACCGCTACCGGGTAGCCCAGCTCGTCGGCTGCGGCAACGGCCTCGTCCTCGTCGGTCACGACGCGGAACGGCACCACCTCCAACCCGTAGCAGGCAAGCAGTTCTGCGGTCTCGACATCCGAGAGCCAGCGTCCACGATCACCGGCCGAACGCCATCGCTCGACCAGGTTCTTCGCACCCTCGGAATCGATGCTCTTGGGCCGAACCAGGTTCGACACCGGTCGCGAACGCCACGAGGAGTAGCGCCATGCCGCGGCGAGAGCAGCAACCGCCCGCTCCGGGCTCGAGTACGAGGGAACCGAACCACGAATCGGATGACCGCTCGGCCCTCGTACGGCCAGTACGTCGGGAATACCCTCGGTGGCGAGGAACGTGGACAGCACGGGCTTGTCGGATCCCCGGACTGCGTTTCCCAGGGCCGCCGCGAACGGTTCGACCTCGACGGCAACAGGGGGCACGAACACGACGATGACAGCGTCGATGTCCGACGCGGCCAGCGTCGACGAGACGGCCTCGGCGAAATTCTCGGGACCGGCTTGAGGCCCCACATCGATGGGTGTACTCGCGTGCAATCCCTTGGCCCGCGCAGCATCGACCGCCAGCACGCCGAGTGCCGTCGAGTTCCCGACGACTGCGACTCTCGGCCCGACCGGGAGAGGCTGATTACCGAACAGGACGGCGCAGTCGAACAACTCGGAGATCGTGTCGACCTGGATGACTCCGGCCTGTGCGAACAGAGCGCGGACGATCGAATCGTCGATGTCGGCACCGATCGCATGTGCGGGCGGAACGGCTCCGCGTCCACTCTTGACGGCGATGATGGGCTTGCTGCGCGCCACCCGTCGGGCGATTCTGGTGAACTTTCTGGGGTTACCGAAGCTCTCGAGGTACAGCAGTATCACCTCGGTAGCCGGGTCCGAGTCCCAGTACTGCAGCAGATCGTTGCCGGACACGTCGGCGCGGTTGCCTGCCGAGACGAATGTGGAAAGACCGAGCCTGCGGTTGGCCGCCTCGTCCAGGATCGCGATGCCGAGAGCGCCGGACTGACAGAAGAAACCGACGTTGCCGGGCGTCGGCAGATGCGGAGCGAGCGTGGCGTTCAAACCGAACTCGGGGTCGGTGTTCGCCACTCCGAGCGCGTTGGGCCCGATCAATCGCATCCCGTGCGCCCGCGCTGCGAGCACCAGTCGGCGCTCGCTCTCCTGCCCCGCAGGACCGGTCTCGCCGAATCCGCCCGAGACCACCAACAGTGCTTTCACACCTTTGTCGAGACAGTCGTCGAGTACTGCGTCGATGGCGTCGGCCGGAACCGCGGCGATCGCGAGATCCACGGGGTCGGGAATGTCGTGCACCGTGGCGTAGGCACGAACGCCGCGGACCGATCGGTGGTCTGCGTTGACCGGATAGACGGGGCCGGTGAAGTTGCCGGCCAACAGATTCGCGAGCACTGCATTGCCCACCTTCGAGCTGTCCGTCGATGCTCCGATCACGGCCACCGAACGGGGACTGAGCACGTTGCGGACGCTGCGGGCCTCGGCGGCGCGCTCACGTGAATTGCGCACCGACAGCAGTGCCTCGCTCGGATCGATCGCAAATTCCAGCCGCAGCACGCCGCCCTCGAAGGACCTGCTGACCTGGTAGCCCGCCTCCCGGAAGACCGTGACCATGTTCCGGTTCTCGGCGAGCACCTCTGCCACGAACATGTCGACGCCGTTCTCGGCCGCAGCCCCTGCGAGATGTTCGAGCAGAATCGGTCCGAGTCCGCGGCCCTGGTGTGCGTCGGCGACGACGAAGGCCACTTCGGCCGAGTTGCCGTCGCCCTCGGGCAGACGTTCGTACCGGCCGACCGCGATGATGTCGTCACCGAGCACGGCGACGAACGCAACCCGGTCGTGGTGATCGACGGTGGTGAAGTTGAGCACGTCGCGCTGGGGCATGGTGGGGTAGGGACCGAAGTACCGGAGGTACCTGGTCCGCTCGGAGAGTCGCCCGTGGAAGGCGACGATGCGCTCGGAGTCCGACGGGACGATGGGACGAAGATGCACGACGCCACCGTCGGACGTCAGTACGTCGGCAACCCAATGGCGCGGGAACGACGTTTCCGCGCGCTCTCGTGCCAGGTCGTGTGCGCTGGGCTCAGCGGCAGGTTCGTCGGACGGGGAATCCGGCGACGAGGTGCCGGTCGGATCAGTCACGCGGGTCCTCCGGATCGAGTCCGAGCAGCGGAAACACTGCTCGACGGGTGGCTGTGATCGCCGAGTCGACGCGTTCGAGCGCCCTGTCGGTGCCGTCGGTTCCGGCGAGCGACCCACCGGGTCCGTCCCAGGCGGGATAGTCCACATCTCCCCCGTCACCCATGGTCTGGGGGAGGTCGACACTCGGTGCCATCGTCCGCACTCGCTCACGCCAGGTGTCCGGCAGCGCTGATGTCGGATCGATCTCGCAGCCGAGCGCAGCGGCGATGAGGTACGTCCACGAGCGCGGGACCACACGCACGAGGCCGTATCCGCCGCCGCCGACGGCCAACCATCTGCCCTCGGAGTGCTTGTCGGCGAGATCGCGCATGGCCAGGAATGCGGCATTCTGGCCGTCGACGGTCAGGGCGAGATCCGCGAGGGGATCCTCGCGGTGACTGTCGACACCGCATTGACTGACGATGATCTGGGGCTTGAACGCCCCTATGGCGCCGGGGACGATCGCGTGGAACGCACGCAACCACAACCGATCTGCGGTGCCCGGCAGCAACGGGACGTTGATCGAGGTTCCTTCACCGCCTTCGGTTCCCACCTCGGTAGACCAACCGGTGTTCGGCCACAGTGTCGCCGGATGTTGGTGCAGGGAGACGGTGAGTACGCGGGGGTCGCCGAGAAACGCTGCCTGGACGCCGTCACCGTGATGGGCGTCGACGTCGATGTACGCAATTCTGTCGAATCCGTTGTCCAGCAACCACGAGATGGCAATCGCGGCGTCGTTGTAGACGCAGAAGCCCGAGGCCCAGTCCGCCATGGCATGGTGCATGCCGCCACCGATACTCACCGCGCGGCGAGCACGACCCGACGCGATCTCGCGCGCTGCGGCGAGGGATCCACCGGCGAGCATTGCGCTGGCCTCGTGCATCTGCGGAAACACCGGATTGTCGTCGGAACCGAGCCCATGGACGACGTCGTCGGGATCACGAAGGGCCGGGCCCTGCGACGGTGCTCGTTTGACCGCCTCGATGTAGGCGCTGGTGTGAAATCGGAGCAGCTCGGAATCCGGGGCGGCCGAGGGTTCGACGAGTTCGACTCCCGCGAGCACTCCGATGTCGGTGGCCAGTGCCATGGTCAGATCGAGTCGAGTGGGATTCATCGGGTGGTCGTCGCTCCACCGGTAGCCGAGATAATCCTTGCTCCACACGACGATGTCCGCGGGGTCGTTCGGGATGTACTCGGCGGCGCGTGTCGCCTTGTCAGACATACGGACAAAACTACGTTGTCGGGTGGGATGGTGTGGCACGGTTCCGGTGTTGTCCTTCATGTCCCCCTGTGAGAAGCCACGGGAAACGACGAGCACCGTTGTGGTGCGCCGCGCCCGTGCCAGTTGGGTGCAGCGCCGATTTCGGGGCGCTGACGGTAGGATCGAGCCCGACGAAGGGGTTGAGTGTGAAGGATCTGGTCGACACCACGGAGATGTACCTCCGGACGATCTACGATTTGGAAGAAGAGGGTGTGATTCCGCTTCGCGCGCGAATCGCCGAACGGCTAGAACAAAGTGGTCCCACCGTCAGCCAAACCGTTGCGCGAATGGAGCGCGACGGCCTGCTGTCCGTCGCAGGAGATCGGCACCTCGAGCTGACCGAGAAAGGTCGCAGTCTGGCAGTTGCCGTCATGCGTAAACACCGCTTGGCGGAACGGCTGCTGGTGGACATCATCGGTCTGCGTTGGGAAGACGTACACGCCGAGGCGTGCCGTTGGGAGCACGTGATGAGCGAGGAAGTCGAGCGTCGTCTGGTCGCCGTGCTGAACAACCCGACCACATCGCCGTACGGGAACCCCATCCCCGGGTTGGCCGAGCTCGGTCTCGGTCAGTCGACCCTTGCACCCGAGGCCCTCATCCGTCTCACCGATGTGCCGGTCGGCCAGCCGACCGCAGTGGTCGTACGCCGTCTGGCCGAGCACGTTCAGTCCGATCCCGAAGTGATCGCCCAGCTTCGTGAAGCGGGCGTCGTTCCCGACGCGCGGGTTACAGTCGAGGCCAAGCCCGGGTCCGTCACGATCACCGTGCCAGGACACAGCGGTGTCGACATATCCGACGAAATGGCGCATGCCGTCCAGGTGAAGAGGGTCTGACCTCACACTGCCGGCTGCGCCGCGAGCGTGTGAGGGAGAGCGAACAGTGAAGCTTCTGGTTACCGGTGGTGCGGGGTACGTCGGCAGTGTGTGTGCAGCCGTGCTCCTCGAGCGCGGCCACGACGTCGTCGTCGTGGACAACCTGTCCACCGGGAACCGGGACGCTGTGCCCGATGGTGCCACGTTCGTCGAGGGTGACGTCAGAGATGTGGCTGCGGAGGTGCTGAGCGGCGGCGGGTTCGATGCCGTTCTGCATTTTGCCGCGCAGTCGCTCGTGGGCGAGTCGGTGGTCGCACCCGACAAGTACTGGAGCGGGAATGTGGTCACCACGCTGGCCCTGCTCGACGCGATGCGTGCCTCCGGCACTCCGAAACTGGTGTTCTCCTCGACCGCTGCCACGTACGGCGAACCCGAGAAGACGCCGATCACCGAGGATGCTCCTACCCGGCCTACCAATCCTTACGGTGCCACCAAACTCGCGATCGACCATGCGATCACGTCCTATGCGTCGGCGTACAGTCTGGCCGCCACAAGCCTCCGCTATTTCAACGTCGCCGGTGCGTACAACGGTTTCGGTGAGAATCGTGTCGTCGAAACCCATCTGATCCCGCTCGTGCTGCAGGTTGCGCTCGGGCAGCGCGAGAAGATCTCGGTATTCGGCACGGACTGGCCCACTCCCGACGGCACGGCCGTCCGCGACTACATACACGTCGCTGATCTCGCCGAAGCGCACATTCTTGCGGTCGACGCGGCGCAACCGGGTGAGCACACCGTCTACAACCTCGGTAGCGGTACCGGATTCTCTGTGCACGAGGTGATCTCGTCCTGCGAAAGGGTCACCGGGCTGCCCATCACCGTCGAACACGCTCCCCGTCGCGCGGGCGATCCTGCCGTTCTCATCGCCTCCAGCGCACGAGCGATGGAGGAGCTGAAGTGGTCGCCCGAGCTCACCGATCTCGATCGGATCGTGGCCGACGCCTGGGCCTTTCTGCAGCAACTCGGCGATCGTTCCCACGCCGCACACTGACGCGCTCGCAGCGCGATCAGCGTCGGCCGAACGGATCGCCGGGTAGCCGAACGCCGCACGCACGTGCACAGGCGAATCCACTTTCGGCGACTTCGCGAACGAGTTCCGGGCCGGCACCGACACTGAGGGATCTGTCCAGCAAGAGCGCCAGGCTGTACTTCTCATCCGCTTCCAGGGCCGCATCGATCGCGATACGGGCCATCGGTCCGTCGCCGCGCACATACGCGCTGAACGCCAGAAGCGTTGCAGCAATCGCTCGTTCGCGCCTGGGCAGCACACGGGAGATCATCGCCCAGAACTCCTCGACGAACCCCGCATCGTCGCCGAGCGTCAAGGCAAGCAGCGCGTCGCGAACCTGAACCACACGAATCGCGACAGCGATCCGAGCAATGTCGACCGGGTCCAATTCGGTGTCGTACGGGGCCCGCGCAACGTAGGACAGGACAGCCGTCAACTCGTCGCTGCGAGAACGTCCGCTTCGACCGAGCCGCGAGATTTCGGCGGCCACGGCCCGTACTGTGCCCTCGGGGCCCGGCGCGATGGTCTCGGCCAGCTCTCGCCTCGACCGTCGTACCGAGTAGCCGTCGAGTACGCGGGCGACGGTCAGCGGCGACGTCGACGGATCGGACATCCGGCCGTGCCGCTGGGGCCCGGACAGCGACCACCACACCGCGGAGTCGGCGATCTCCGCCGTCGCGAGGGCGCAACTGAGCTCTATCCCGAACGATGCAAGAGTGGTGACGAGCTCCCCCACCACGGCCTCGACATCGAGCAGATGGACACCGCGGACGGCCCGATCGAGCCGGTCGTCGACGAACACCGCAATGACGGCCGGGATGTTCTCCGACGCGCAATAGCCCGCGAGATAGCCGATGACGTCGAGCATCTCCGGGGTCGTACGAGTGCCGCTGCCGGCGCGACGATCGATGTGCTCACCTGCCAGCACCAAGTCGTGGCGCATCGTGGGTCCGACGCCCGCGCCACCGTCCTCGACCGCGATGAGCACGATCGAACGGTGGGGATGAAAGCCGAGCATGGCCGGTACCGCCGCCATCAGATCGCCGGCGTCGCCGAGTCGGACGTGGCGGCGAGAGTGGACATTGTCGTGAGAATTCATCGGTGTGTTCATGAACCGAAATTCTTGCGGCACCGGCTTCGTAGAATTCGGCGTGAGCTGGGCCTCCGTACTGCCCTGTGGAGCACCGGCCTCCTGTGCACGAACCGTGCCGCACGCGCAGTTGTCGACCGTTGTCTGTCGGCCACTTCTGCTAGGCGCGCATCAGCTTTGTTTGACCTTCTGCACCGCCGCAGTGAAGAGCTCGTCGAGCGTCATCGCGTCGGGCGTCTCGGAACCGAACGACATGAAGGTCGCCGACACCCGGACGTTGTCGATCTGTGCCATGAGCGTCAGCATCGACTGCGTGACCGCGTCGCCACCGGCTCCCGACGCCACCGTCTGACGGACGGCCAAGGTGTCGTCCGCATCGATCGGGGGTGCAGGGGTCAATGTGGAGGTCACCGTCGAGGTTGCGCCCGATTTGGTTGCCGTTACCTCGCCGCACTGTTCGAGCTGCTCCTTGCGCGCCGAGAGCGGTTCGTCCACTGCGGTCAATTCGATCGAGATGGTCGACCGGCTGTCGTTGTCGGTGCCGACGATCATGGCCGTACCGGTAGGGCCGAAATCCTGATCGGCAGGTTTGCATCCAGCTGGGCTGACCTCGGCACCGGCAGGTATACCGCTGAGATCGGGTGCCGCCTGCGAGATCGCTTGCTGGGGCAGCACCAGGGCGGCGTACGGTGCCGGGAAGCTGGACGGGTCGATCAGCAACGTGTCCAGGTCCACTCCGGACTGCGACGACGAGGTGGGGGCACCCGCGCTGGGCTCGGGAGTGCCGGTAACGGTGGAGCTGCAGCCGACCAGCACGAGAGCTGCGATCGCTGCCGGGGTCGCGGCGATGGACAGGCGGGTTCTGCGTGCGGCGGGGCTCACAAGACGTCCTCTTCGAGTCGGTGGGACGCCGCAGCACACGCTCCGGCGCCCCACCACTGTCTCATTCCGATTACCTCGAACGCGGCAGGCGACCCGCCGCAGTGTCGCGAATTCAGCTCCCGCGGGCGATCCACTCCTCGAGGTGCGGTGCTTCGTCGCCGATGCGCGTCCCGTCACCGTGGCCCGTGTTGACGCGGGTGTCGACGGGTAGAGCGAAGAGCCGATCGCGGATGGATCCGATGATGGTCGGGAAATCCGAGAACGAGCGTCCGGTGGCTCCCGGGCCGCCCGAGAAGAGGGTGTCGCCGGAGAACAACTCCCCTGCTTCGGGTAGGTACAGGCACGTCGAGCCGGGTGAATGCCCGGGGGTATGCAGCGCCAGGATGTCGGTTCCGGCGACGGTGATCCGCTGGCCGTCCTCGAGGAGCATGTGCCCGACGCCGGGATGGGTCTGCTCCCACAGCATGTCGTCGGCGTTATGCAGCAGAATCGGCGCATCCAACTCGGTCGAGAGTTGCGGGGCGACGGTGACGTGGTCGTTGTGACCGTGGGTGCACACGATCGCGCGCACGGTGCGGCCGGCGACGGCGTCGACGATCGGTGCGGCTGTGTGGGCGGCGTCGACGATGACTACCTCGTCGTCGTCGCCGACCAGCCAGATGTTGTTGTCCACATCCCACTCGCCGCCGTCGAGAGCGAACGTCCCGGAGGTGACGACGTTCTGGACTCGGAAGGTCCCGCTCACAGGACCACGACCGACCGCAGCACGGTGCCCTGATGCATCTTGTCGAACGCGGCCTCGACGTCGTCGATGCCGATGCGTTCGGAGACGAACTTCTCGAGCGGCAACCGGCCCTGCTGGTACAGATCCACCAACTGCGGGAAGTCGCGCTCGGGCAGGCAGTCGCCGTACCAGGACGACTTCAGCGATCCGCCGCGGGAGAAGAAATCGATGAGCGGCATCTCGAGGGTCATCTCCGGGGTCGGCACCCCGACGAGGACCACGGTGCCGGCCAGATCACGGGCGTAGAAGGCCTGCTTCCACGTTTCCGGTCGGCCGACGGCGTCGATGACGACATCGGCACCGAACCCGCCGGTCAACTCCTGAATGGCCTCGACCGCGTCGACGGCGGAGGCGTCGACGGTGTGGGTGGCACCGAGGTCGAGAGCCCAGTCGAGTTTTCCTTTGTCGCGGTCGACGGCGATGATCGTCGACGCCCCGGCCAGGCGCGCTCCGGCGATCGCGGCGTCACCGACACCGCCGCAGCCGATCACCGCCACCGAATCCCCGCGGGAGACGTGGCCGGTGTTCATCGCGGCCCCGAGCCCGGCCATCACCCCGCAGCCGAGCAGTCCGACGACGGCGGGATCGGCGTCGGCGGCGACCTTGGTGCACTGGCCTTCGTGGACGAGGGTCTTCTCGGCGAACGCGCCGATCCCCAACGCCGGGGTCAGTTCGGTGCCGTCGTCGAGGGTCATCTTCTGGGCGGCGTTGTGGGTGTCGAAGCAGTACCAGGGGGTGCCGCGTTTGCAGGCCCGGCATTCCCCGCAGACCGCGCGCCAGTTCAGGACGACGAAGTCGCCGACCTCGACGTGCTCGACGCGATCTCCGATGGTCTCGACGATGCCGGCGGCTTCGTGTCCGAGCAGGAACGGGAACTCGTCGTTGATGCCGCCCTCGCGGTAATGCAGGTCGGTGTGGCACACCCCGCACGCCTGGATCTTCACGACGACCTCGTTCGGGCCGGGGTCGGGAATGGTGATCGTCTCGATGGAGACGGGTGCGCCCTTGCTCTTGGCGACGACGGCGCGGACCTGCTGCGGCATGTGTTCCTCCACTGAAAATCGTGTGTTGCGGGCTCGGTCCAGCCTCGCACAACGCATCAGCACGTGGCGACATCTGCATGGGTTCGGCGTACCGAACCGCGGAGTTCACAAGGTTGTGACCGAGTGGGCACGCAGTCTTTGCGTGCGCCCGGTACCTATGAGCAATGTCTGAACCCATGGAGTACGACCTGGTGGTCATCGGCTCCGGCCCCGGCGGCCAGAAGGCGGCCATCGCGGCTGCGAAGCTCGGCAAGCGAGTCGCCATCGTGGAGAAGGGACACATGCTCGGCGGAGTGTGCGTCAATACCGGGACCATCCCGTCCAAGACGCTGCGTGAGGCCGTTCTCTACCTCACCGGTATGAACCAGCGCGAGCTGTACGGGGCGAGCTATCGAGTCAAGGCAGACATCACTCCCGCCGATCTCCTCGCTCGCACCCAGCACGTCATCGGCAGGGAGATCGAGACGGTGCGCTCGCAGTTGCTGCGCAACCGCATCGAACTGATCACCGGTATCGGCAGGTTCGTCGACGCGCACACCATTGCGATCGAGGACGAGTCACGCGGTGAGCGCATCACCGTGACTGCCGCCAACGTGGTGATCGCCACCGGAACCGCGCCGGCGCGTCCCGCGGACGTCGCATTCGACGACTACCGGGTGTTGGACTCCGACGGCATCCTGAACCTCGAGTTCATCCCGGCATCGATGGTGGTCGTCGGGGCGGGCGTCATCGGAATCGAGTACGCATCGATGTTCGCGGCCCTCGGTACCAAGGTCACGGTCGTCGAAAAGCGAGATTCGATGCTCGACTTCTGCGACCGCGAGATCATCGAGTCGCTGCAGTTCCATCTTCGCGATCTCGCCGTGACGTTCCGATTCGGTGAGGCCGTCACCGCGGTCGACGTCGGACCGAACGGAACGGTCACCACGCTCGCGAGCGGGAAGCGCATTCCGGCGGAGACGGTGATGTACTCGGCCGGCCGGCAGGGCCTGACCACGGCACTCGACCTCGAGAACGCAGGACTCGAGGCGGACGCGCGCGGCCGCATCTTCGTCGACGAGCATTTCCAGACCAAGGTCGATCACATCTACGCCGTCGGCGACGTCATCGGATTCCCGGCGCTGGCCGCGACGTCGATGGATCAGGGCAGACTGGCGGCTTATCACGCATTCGGTGAGTCCAGCGCGAAACTGACCGATCTCCAGCCCATCGGCATCTACTCGATCCCGGAGGTGTCCTACGTCGGTGCGACGGAGGTCGATCTGACGAAGGGGTCGATCCCGTACGAGGTAGGAGTGTCGCGGTATCGCGAACTGGCGCGCGGCCAGATTGCGGGCGATTCGTACGGAATGTTGAAGTTGCTCGTCTCCACCGAAGACCGGTCCATTCTCGGAGTGCACATCTTCGGGTCCGGTGCGACGGATCTGGTGCACATCGGACAGGCGGTCATGGGATGCGGCGGTACCGTCGATTACCTCGTCGACGCCGTCTTCAACTACCCGACGCTGTCCGAGGCGTACAAGGTTGCCGCGCTGGATGTCACCAACAAGATCCGCGCGTTGGCCAACTTCGACCGGTGACGAGCGTCCCTCGATGCCCGACGACCACTGGGGAATGAACGACGGCCATCCAGTTGTTCTTTTCATCAGTGATTCGCCACGTTCGACGTCGGCGCGTACGCGGTGCATACGAAGGGTCGGCGTATTCTGACCCGAATCTCGCATCGAAGTACCGACGAGTCGATCCGAAAGGGGCCCGGCCATGACCGAACAGTCGAAGATGTACGAGCTGGAATTTCCGGCACCGCAAATCTTCTCCGACGACGGCGTCGGACCCGTCCTCGTGCACGGCTTGGAGGGATTCTCCGACGCCGGTCACGCCGTGAAGTTGGCGACGACTCACCTGCGCGAGAGCCTCGAATCCGAACTGGTGGCGTCGTTCGACGTCGACGAGTTGATCGATTACCGGTCCCGTCGGCCGACGATGACGTTCAAATCCGATCATTTCTCGGATTACGACGCACCCGAGTTGAATCTCTATGCAGTCAAGGACCGAGCCGGCACGCCCTTCCTGCTGCTGGCCGGCATGGAGCCGGATCTGCGGTGGGAGAAGTTCACCACCGCGGTCCGCCTTCTCGCCGAGCAGCTCGGTGTGCGGCGCACCATCGGTCTCGGATCCATCCCGATGGCTATTCCGCATACGCGCCCGCTCGGGGTCACAGCGCATGCCAGCGACCGGGAGCTGGTCAAGGAAGGCAACAGCTGGGCCGGCGACCTGCAGGTGCCAGGAAGTGCGTCCTCGCTGCTCGAGCTTCGGATGGCTCAGCACGGCCACGAGTCGATGGGCTTCTCGGTGCACGTTCCGCATTACCTCGCTCAGACGGACTACCCGGGCGCAGCCGAAACTCTGCTCGAGAACGTCGGTGAAGCCGCCGAGCTCGATCTTCCGCTCGCTGCGCTCGGCGAGGCCGCGGCGCGAGTGCGCGAGCAGGTGAACGAGCACATCACCGGAAACGACGAGGTGCAATCGGTGGTGCAGGCGCTCGAGCGTCAGTACGACACGTACGTGGCCGCACAGGAGCAACAGTCGACATTGCTGGCCGGTGACGAGCCGCTGCCGAGCGGGGACGAACTGGGTGCCGAATTCGAGCGTTTCCTTGCCGAGCAAGCCGGGCTCGACGAGGGCGACGACACCGACCCGAATTGAGAAGGCACCCCTCCGACAGTGTGAGTAGTCACAGCGACGAGTCGTAGCAACGGTAGGATCGGACAGCGGGAGCGGATCGAAACATACCTGTAACCGCAAATACGCTCGATGTTCTGCCCTGAACGTCATCTCGTGCGAGAGTCGTAGCGACACGTACTCCGGTATGTACCGTCAACACACTCGTACACGGCCACGCCGTACTGCGTCGCACGTGCGGCACACCAGGGAATGTCAGGAGGCGCAGATGGCTACCAGTCCGCGCAGTCGCAAGCTCCGCCCGGTTCCCGATCAAGAACCACGGCTGATCTTCCGGACCATTCACGGATACCGTCGAGCGTTCCGCATGGCCGGTGAGGGCCCAGTGGTGTTGCTGATCCATGGGATCGGCGACAACTCCGAGACCTGGAGCGAGGTGATTCCACACCTCGCGAAGAACTACACGGTGATTGCACCGGACCTTCTCGGGCACGGACGCTCGGACAAACCCCGCGCGGATTACTCCGTCGCCGCGTATGCGAACGGTATGCGCGACCTGCTCTCGGTTCTCGGCATCGAGCACGTCACCGTCATCGGTCATTCACTCGGTGGTGGCGTTGCGATGCAGTTCGCCTATCAGTTTCCCAACATGGTCGACAGATTGGCGCTGGTGTCATCCGGTGGCGTCACCAAGGACGTGCACCCCATTCTTCGGCTCGCGTCGATGCCGTTCCTGAGCGAGGCGGTCAAACTACTTCGCCTGCCGGGCGCGATTCCCGCGGTCAAGCTGGCCGGCGGGATACTGAGCAAGCTGCACAGCTCACCGCTGCGACCCGGTTCGCTGCTGCACGACACCCCGGACCTGATTCGGGTGTTGAGCGAGCTGCCGGCACCGACCACGTACGAGGCGTATCTGCGGACCTTGCGCGCGGTGGTGGACTGGCGCGGTCAGGTGGTCACGATGCTGGACCGCTGCTACCTCACCGAAAACCTGCCCGTCCTGCTCGTCTGGGGTGATCAGGATTCCGTCATTCCGGTCAGCCATGCGCGGCTCGCTCACTCGGCCATGCCGGGATCGACGCTCGAGGTGTTCGAGAACTCCGGACATTTTCCGTTCCGTGACGACCCCATGCGCTTTCTACAGGTCGTGGAGGACTTCATCGACTCGACCCCATCGCTGACCTTCGACGAGGTGCGGTGGCGGAACCTGCTCATCACCGGCGTCGGTGAGGACATGATCAGCGGAAGCGCCAGCACCCGGATGGCCGTTCTCGGTGCCATGGGATCGGACGAGCGCAGCGCGACCTGACGCGTCGTCTCGGCCACCGATGGTCGGTGTCGATGCGGGACCGACGGCATATCCCACATAGCCTGTAGAGGTGCTCCTCACCGAACTGATTCCCGATGTCTCCGCCGAGAATTCCGACGGCGTCGACCCGGACGTCCTGTTCGACACCTTCACCACCTGGACCGCCGATCGCGGTCTGACGCTCTATCCCGCGCAAGAAGAAGCTCTCATCGAGCTGGTCTCCGGCTCCAATGTCATCCTCGCCACCCCCACCGGGTCCGGCAAGTCGATGGTGGCCATCGGGGCCCATTACGCCGCGATGGCCGCGGGCATCCGCAGTTTCTACACCGCGCCGATCAAGGCACTCGTCAGTGAGAAGTTCTTCGCACTCTGCGAGATCTTCGGTGCTCAGAACGTCGGCATGATGACCGGCGACGCGTCCGTCAACTCCGGAGCCCCGATCATCTGCGCCACCGCCGAGATCGTGGCGAACCTCGCCCTGCGCCAGGGTGCCGGTTCGGACATCGGCCAGGTGATCATGGATGAATTCCACTATTACTCGGAACCCGATCGCGGGTGGGCCTGGCAGGTTCCGTTGATCGAGCTGCCGCACGCTCAGTTCCTGCTGATGTCGGCGACGCTGGGCGACGTGTCGTTCTTCCGAGACGATCTGACCAGGCGCACCGGCCGAACCACAACGGTCGTCTCCGGCACCGAGCGTCCGGTTCCGTTGATGTTCTCCTACGTGACGACACCGATCAGCGAGACCATCGAAGAACTGGTGCAGACGCACCTCGCGCCGGTGTACGTGGTGCATTTCACGCAGGCCTCGGCTCTCGAACGCGCTCAGGCGTTGACGAGCGTCAACGTCGCGTCCAAACAGGAGAAAGCCGAGATCGCCGAGGCCATCGGAAACTTTCGGTTCACCACCGGATTCGGCAAGACTCTGTCGAGGCTGGTTCGACACGGCATCGGCGTGCACCACGCAGGCATGCTGCCCAAGTATCGGCGCTTGGTCGAGAAGCTCGCGCAGGACGGCCTGCTCAAGGTGATCTGTGGTACCGACACCCTGGGCGTGGGTATCAACGTTCCCATCAGGACCGTGCTGTTCACCGGACTCACGAAATACGACGGCATCAGGACCCGCAAGCTCCGAGCCCGCGAGTTCCATCAGATCGCCGGACGCGCGGGCCGGGCGGGATACGACACGCTCGGCACGGTCGTCGTCGAGGCCCCGGAGCACGATATCGAGAATGCACGGCTGGTGGCCAAGGCCGGCGACGATCCCAAGAAGCTCAAGCGAGTGCAGCGCAAGAAGGCACCCGACGGTTTCGTCTCGTGGGGTGAGCCGACATTCGAGCGGATCATCGCAGCGAGCCCCGAGCCGCTCACCTCTCGATTCTCGGTCAGCAACGCCATGCTGCTCAATGTCATTGCGCGGCCTGGCAATTGCTTCTACGCAATGCGCCACCTGCTCGAAGACAACCACGAAACTCGGGCCGCTCAACGCAAACACATCCTGCGTGCGCTCTCGCTGTACCGCGGATTGGTCGACGCGGGCATCGTCGAGCAGCTCGAGGAACCGGACGCCGACGGCCGACACGCTCGACTGACCGTGGACCTACAGCCGGATTTCGCGCTCAACCAGCCGCTGTCCACCTTCGCGGTCGCATCCTTCGAGCTGCTCGATGTCGAATCCCCCTCCCACGCACTCGACGTGGTGTCGATCATCGAATCGACGCTCGACGATCCTCGCCAGATCCTGATGGCTCAGCAGCATGCCGCGCGCGGTGAGGCGGTCTCACAGATGAAGGCAGACGGCATCGAGTACGACGAGAGAATGGAGTTGCTCGAGGAGGTCACCTGGCCGAAACCTCTTGCAGAACTCCTGGTTCCGGCGTTCGAGATCTACCGCGGCACCCACCCCTGGCTCTCCGAGATCGGACTGTCGCCCAAATCCGTCGTACGCGACATGGTCGAGCGAGCGATGACCTTCGCCGAGCTGATCAGTCACTACGGTTTGATGCGATCGGAGGGACTGGTGCTGCGCTATCTCGCCGACGCGTATCGCACACTGCGCCAGACGGTTCCGCCGGAATCTCGAACCGAAGAGGTTCAGGACATCACCGAATGGCTGGGCGAACTCGTCCGACAGGTGGATTCGAGCCTGCTCGACGAGTGGGAGAACCTGACCGACCCCGGTGCCGAGCCCGAGGCCCTCGTCGAGGCCTACGGATCCGACGCGCCGCGTCCGATCTCGGCCAATCCCAGAGCATTTCGGGTGTTGGCCCGTAACGCGATCTTCCGCCGGGTGGATCTGGCGGCGCGGCGCCAGTGGAATGCGCTCGACGAACTGGACGACGGTCCGGATTGGGAGACCGAGCTGGATCCGTTCTTCGCCGAGTACGGCGAGATCGGAACCGGCCCCTCGGCCCGTGGTCCTGCGCTGTTCACCCTGAATATCGGTGCGGAATCCACCACGGTGCGTCAGGTACTCGAGGATCCGGACGGAGACCACGGTTGGTCGCTGGACGGGGTCGTCGACGTCCCGGAATCCGATGCGGCAGGCGAGATCGTATTCGACGAGATCGTGATCACGGCCGGCTGATAACGTCCGGGCATGGCTACCGAGGTGTCCGTCGTCCGAGTGTTCACCGACGCCGACGGCAGGTTCGGCAACCCGCTGGGCATCGTGGCCGCGGGCGACGTCGACGAGGTAGACCGACAGCAGTTCGCCACCGATCTCGGCTTCAGCGAGACGGTGTTCGTGGATCGCACCGAGCCGGGTACGGCCTCGGCGACCATCTATACCCCCGCGGTGGAGCTCCCCTTCGCAGGTCACCCCACCGTCGGACTCTCGTGGTGGCTTCGCGATCAGGGACACTCGGTCGATGTGCTCACCGTCCCTGCCGCACCGTTGAGAATCCGCTACGACAACGATTCCACCTGGGTTCGCGCCCGCGCCGACTGGGCACCGGACTTCACCTTGCATCAGGTTCGCGATGCAGCCGAGGTAGCCTCGGCCGATCCCAGCGCCTACGACAGTGGGCACCACTACGTCTGGGCGTGGACCGACGAGGAGAACGGGGCGCTGCGATCACGCATGTTCGCCCCCATGATGGGCATCGCCGAGGACGAGGCAACCGGTGCCGCCGCCGTCCGGCTCACCGGGGAACTCGGCCGCGGCCTGCACATCGTGCAAGGCGCAGGCTCGCAGCTACGCACGACCTTCGACGAAAGCGGCTGGGTCGAACTGGGCGGACGCACCGTGACCGACGCGCCGATCACGGTGTGAGCGGCACGTCCACCTCGATTTCCTCGCCCAGCCGGACGCCCGCAGCCAGAGGGAGTCGATCACCGCTCCAGAACTTTCCCGGGTCGAACCAGTTGGCCTTCTTGTTGCCGGTGAGCAATCCCATCGAGTCGTAGGTCATGGCGACCACCTCTGCGCAGTAGGCGGTTTCGAGGGTGGCTCCATCCTGCTCTCGTTGTCGCCGCAGCGTCGGCACCCGCCCCCGGAACCACCGACCGGCGAGCGCGGCGGTGGTGGGAAACGCTGTTCCGTCCATGCGAGCTATCGTGCGCAGCAGGGCATCTTCCTGCTCTTTCGTTACTGGTTCGTCCAATTGCCGCAGCCAGCAACGCTGTTGGTACTTCGTGGCCCACTGGGTGACGGCCGCGCGCAGATCGTGGAGCTGCACGCCGCGCTGGAACTTGCCGGTCCACATGTCCTGCAACGACCTTCCCAGTTCTGCGTGCCACATCAGCGGCGGCAGGTCGTCGATCACGACGGCCATTCCGACATGATTGACCGGACTGTTGGTCAACGCCTGAATTGCCCGGTCGGCCGTCGACTCTCCACGGAAGATCCAGATGTCGCCCGTCCTGGTGGCATCGACGGCGGTATCGAGGCTGATTCGAGACGGGTTCATGACTCTCACCCTAGGTCTTGGCGCACCGGAGACCGCACGTCATGACGGTACGGTTGCCGAATGAACGTGTGGAAAGCTCTCGGCCTCGCCGGGATGGCCGGCGTCGCAGCTACGGGGGCGCTGGTGGTGCGGTCCGAGCGTAAGCGGCGTGCCTATGCCCCCGACGAAGTACGCGATCAGCTACACCAGCGGTTCGCGGCACTGTCGAGCGAACCGGAGCCAGCAGCTGCTCCCCCGCCCTCGCGGGGTCGGCAGCTGCGCGACAGGCTCCGGTTCAGCCGAGCGCGCTGAGGATTCGCGCGGCCATCTCTTCGATCTCGGCGTCCGTCATGACGAACGCGGGCGATATCTGCATCGCGCCCTGACCGGCCGCTCGGCCCGAAACCCCATGCGCACGAAGAGTCTTGACGAACGGCAGCGCCTCGCCCGGGTCGGCGAGTTGCACTGCGGCAACTGCGCCGATACCGCTGCGGATCTCCGAGACCCGTTCGTGTTCGGCCAGCGGCGCGAGGTGCGTGTGCAGTGCGGCTTCGATGCGCTTGGAGTGCGTCAGCAGTTCTTCTCGCTCGATGATGTCGAGGTTGGCCATCGCTGCGGCAGCCGCGCCTGCGTGGCCGCCGTAGGTGTAGCCGTGACGCCACCAGACTCCGCCTGCGAAGAACGGTTCGGCAATCTTCGGAGCAATGAACACCGCACCCATGGGCACGTATCCCGACGTCAGCCCCTTGGCGGTCGTCATCAGATCGGGTTCGAGCTCGAAACTCGTCGACGCGAACCAGCTACCGCCGATGCGTCCGAACCCGGTGACCACTTCGTCGGCCACGAACAGGACGTCGTTGTCGCGGCAGATCTGCCGAACCTCGCGCAGGTAGCCCTCCGGCGGCAGGTAGATTCCGCCTGCTCCGATCACCGGCTCGCAGAAGAACGCAGCCACGTTCTCGGCACCGACCTCCTCGATCAGCGCGAGCAGTGACTTCGCGTCGTCCCACGAAACCGTCCTGGCGTCGGCCATGAGCTCGCCGTAGTTCTCCTTGTTGACCGGGATGCCGGCCAGCGAGGTGCCCGCAACGTGCATGCCGTGGTACGCCTTCTGCCGACCGACGATCAGCTTCTTGGACGGCTGTCCCATTTCCACCCAGTAGCGGCGTGCAAGCTTCGCGGCGGTGTCGATCGAGTCCGATCCACCCGAGGTGAAGAAGATCTTGCTGCCGGGAACCGGTGCGATGGCAGCGAGGCGATCGGCCAGAGCCAGCGTGGTCTCTGGAACGAAGTCGCCGAAGTTCGAGTAGTGGGCAATCGAGCTCAGCTGCGTGGCGACGGCGTCGGCGATCTCCCGACGTCCGTGCCCGACGTTGGTGAACCACAGACCGGCAGTCGCGTCGAGATACTTCGTTCCCTTGTTGTCGAAGATGTACGCGCCCTCGCCTCGCGACACGACGAACGGCCCGTTGGCGGTGACGTTGCCCATGTCGGCGAAGCCGTGCCACAGCGCAGAGGAGTGTGTGGTGGCGGCTGGATCCAGGTCGGAAGACATGCGCTACACAGTAGTGGAGTCCGCTTCGATCGAGTCCGATCCGTACCTCCACCGTCCTGCGAGCCGCCCGACGGCATTCACCGCCAGGGCCATCAACGCAAAGGCGACGGTGAGAACGACCAGCCCGACGGCCAGCGCGAGGTATCCCTGACTGCGCGGATCGAGGAACGGATAGGGGTACCAGTCGACGACGGGTCCACGGACCAAGGTGTAGACCCCGTAGATCAGCGGGAACAGCAACCACGTCAGACTGCGCGACTCGGAGATCTGCCGCCGCGGTGGAGCGAGTATCCAGTCGAGCAGAAAGATCACGGGCATGATGCGATGCACCACGTTGTTGGTCCACGGATCCGCGACGCCGACATCGATGTTCGCGAGAAGGACTGCGTAGATGATGCCGGTGATCACCATGTACAGCGTCACTGCTCCGCGACAGAGCTGCCAACCCGAAGACCGCGGATCGATCACGCCGCCCACGACGAGTACGAGCACCGTCAGGACGTTGCTGATCACGGTGAAGTAGCTGAAGTAGTTGACCAACGAGAACGTCGGAGAGCCGAGCTTGTTCACGATGATCGAGACGAGCGCCGCGGCGGTGAGGGCCGCGAACAACACCCGCAGCGTCCTGATCGGTACCGGCGTGCGCGGCTCCGCGGTCACATCGTGCGAGATGCTCATGCGGCGATCCTGGCACAGTCGCGGCCGGCATTCACGAAGGTTGCGTCGATACGGATATCCTGGTGTGAGTATGTCTACCTCGAATCCGTCCGGTCAGCGAAAATCTCTCGCCCTACGTCTGGCAGACGTCACCATCCGCGACGAGAACCGGTTGCGGCGGCGACTGGACAAGGCCCGCACCGACGACGCGTTCGCCGCGCTCGAGCGCGATGTCGCTCGCGCCGAAGCGGTGGTCGCCCATCGTAGAGCCGCGGTCCCCACGCTCGATTTCCCCGAGTCTCTTCCGGTCAGTCTCCGCAAGGACGACATCTCTGCCGCCATCGCCGAGCATCAGGTCGTGATCGTCGCGGGTGAAACCGGCTCGGGTAAGACGACTCAGATTCCGAAGATCTGTCTTGCACTCGGTCGCGGAATTCGTGGGTCGATCGGTCACACTCAACCGCGCCGGCTCGCCGCTCGCACGGTGGCCGAGCGCATCGCCGAGGAAGTCGGTGAACCATTGGGCGAATCCATCGGCTACAAGGTGAGATTCACCGATCAGTCGTCGGATTCGACCCTCGTCAAGCTGATGACCGACGGCATTCTGCTGGCCGAGATCCAGCGAGACAGGCTGCTTCGCCAGTACGACACCCTCATCATCGACGAGGCCCACGAGCGCAGCCTCAATATCGACTTCATCCTGGGTTACCTCGCGCAGCTACTCCCCCGGCGACCCGATCTGAAGATCATCATCACCTCGGCGACGATCGATCCGGAACGATTTGCCCAACACTTCGCCCGCGATGGCGTGCCCGCGCCGATCATCGAGGTGTCCGGCCGCACGTTCCCGGTCGAAATGCGCTACCGGCCACTGACTGTCGACGCGGGTGACACCACGATCGACCTCGATCCTGTCGATGCCACCTGCCAGGCTGTCGACGAACTGATGGCCGAGGGCGATGGCGACATTCTGGTCTTCCTGTCCGGTGAACGCGAGATCCGCGATACGGCAGACGCATTGAACGACCGCAATCTGCGCAACACCGAGATCGTTCCATTGTACGCGAGACTCTCTGCGGCGGAACAGCATCGAGTGTTCTCTCCGCACTCGGGCAGGCGCGTGGTGCTCTCGACCAACGTTGCGGAGACATCGTTGACGGTCCCCGGCATCCGCTACGTGGTGGACCCGGGTACGGCCCGAATCTCGCGATACTCGTTGCGCACCAAGGTTCAACGACTGCCCATCGAGCCGATCTCTCAGGCATCGGCGCGGCAGCGGGCCGGGCGTTGTGGTCGCGTCGCCGACGGCATCTGCATCCGGCTGTATTCGGAGGAGGACTTCGAGTCGCGGCCGCAGTTCACCGAGCCGGAGATTCTGCGTACCAACCTGGCATCGGTGATCCTGCAGATGACCGCACTCGGGCTGGGCAAGATCGATGCCTTTCCCTTCGTCGAGCCGCCTGACCCTCGCAGCATTCGGGACGGCATCGGCCTACTCGAAGAACTGGGGGCGCTGAAGCCGGCCACCAAGGACGGCACCGCAGAACTCACCCCCATCGGCCGGGAACTCTCGGCGCTGCCGGTCGATCCACGAATGGCCCGGATGTTGGTCGAGGCCAACGGCAACGGCTCGCTGCGAGACGCGTTGGTGGTGGTGGCGGCCCTGTCGATTCAGGACGTTCGGGAACGACCCGCCGAGCATCAGCAGGCGGCGGACGAAAAACACGCCCGCTTCGCAGTCGAGAACTCCGACTTCCTGGCGTACGTCAAGCTATGGACGTACCTGCGCGAACAACGGAACGAGCTGTCGTCCAACCAGTTCCGACGCATGTGCCGCACCGAATTTCTGCACTACCTGCGAATTCGCGAGTGGCAGGATCTACACGGCCAGCTCCGCCAGATCACTCGCGGGCTCGGCTGGACGGTGCCGGATGCAGATTCCACCGAGACTGCGCTCCATCAATCATTGCTGTCGGGGCTGCTCTCCCACGTCGGACTCCGGGAGGGTGACAAGCGCGAGTTCCTGGGCGCACGAGGAGCGCACTTTGCTATCTTCCCCGGATCCGGGCTGTTCAAGAAGCCCCCGCGTTGGGTCATGGCCGCCGAGCTGGTGGAGACCGGTCGCCTGTGGGGCCGGATGGCCGCTCGCATCGAACCCGAATGGGCCGAGCGGCTCGCACCGCACCTGGTCAAGCGGACGTACTCGGAACCACACTGGTCCATCAAGCGCGAATCCGCGATGGCCTACGAGCGGGTGACGCTGTACGGCATTCCTCTGGTCACGCAGCGACCGGTGAACTACCACCGCATCGACGCCGAGGCGTCCCGAGAGTTGTTCATCAGACATGCACTGGTAGAGGGTGAATGGAAGACACAGCACGCGTTCTTCCACAAGAACAGGGCTCTGCTCGACGACGTGGGTGAACTCGAGCATCGTGCTCGGCGGCGAGACATCGTCGTGGACGACGACGCACTGTTCGACTTCTACGATGCCCGTATCGCCCCGGAAGCAGTGTCCGCGAGACACTTCGACACGTGGTGGAAGAAGGCCCGTCGACAGGACTCGTCCCTGCTGGATTTCACAACGGACACAGTCGTCAACTCCGACGCGGCCTCGGTGCTCACCGGTGCGTATCCCGATGCGTGGCGACAGGGTGAGATCCAGTTTCCGCTGACCTACCAGTTCGAGCCGGGTACGGCCGCCGACGGAGTCACCGCACGAATTCCCATCGCTCTTCTCGCACAGGTACAACCGGTCGGATTCGACTGGCTGGTTCCGGGAATGCGCGCGGAGTTGGTGACGGCCTTGATCAAATCGCTGCCGAAAGCTTTACGCCGCAACGTTGTTCCCGCCCCCGATTTCGCCGCCGCGGCCTTGGCGGTCATGAAGCCTCGCGCGGAGACTCTGGTGACGGCACTGGCACGCGAGCTGTCGCGGGCTGCCCAGTGCCACATCACCGCGAAGGACTTCGACGCCGCGGGTCTGCCCGACCACCTGAAGATGACGTTCGCAGCCGTCGACCCGGCCGGAAAGGTGTTGGGTAGCAACAAGGATTTGACGGTTCTGCGCACCAGCCTGTCCGGCGAAGTCGGTCGTCAGGTCGCGAGTGCGGTCGGCGACGCCGAGCGCGCGCCTACTCTCGCGTGGACCTCGGGCACTCTGGGCCGACTCGAGTCGACCGTCACCCGTGATGTGGGCGGACAGAAGGTCACCGGCTACCCGGCGTTGGTGCCGGAAGGACCCGGCGTTGCGGTTCGAGTCCTGAGCACGCCCGCCCAGCAGCGAGCAGCCATGCGCTCCGGAACTCGGGCCCTACTGTTGTCGACGGCACCGAAAGGAACCAAAGCTCTGCTGGCCGGCCTGCCGACCGCGGAACGTCTTGCGCTCGGCCAGAATCCGTACGGCGGAGTCGATGCGCTCCTCGAGGAGTGTCGAGTCCTTGCGGTCGAGGAAGCAATGGACGCACACGGTGGACCGGTCCGAGATCCGGAGGCTTTCGAGAAACTTCGCGCATCGGTCAATGCCGAGGTGCCACAGCGCACCGCCGCGGTGCTGGCCCTGGTGCGTCCCGTGCTGACGGCAGCTCTCGCGCTGTCGGCGCAGCTACAGGTGTCCTCGGGTGAGCCCGCCGACGATGTTCGGGAACAGCTCGACGGCTTGATCTTTCGCGGGTTCGTCACCGAATTCGGTTCACGCAGGCTGGCAGACCTGCCGCGATACCTCGCTGCGGCGACCAAGAGGTTGGCCACACTTCCGAGCAGCGCAGGCCGTGATGCGGCCGCGATGGACGTACTCGACCGCGTCTACGCCTCGTATGGGCGGCTGCTGGATTCGCTTCCGGAGGGCCGAAAGAACAGCGCTGGCGTGCAGGAGCTGTTCTGGATGATCGAAGAATTGCGGGTAGGGCTGTTCGCGCAAGGAATTCGGACTGCGTATCCGGTCTCGGAGAAACGCATCGAGAAGGCAATCGCGGATGAGGCCCGCTGAAGGTCGAACCGTCAGTCGATGTCCGCAGATTCGCGGTGCTTGCGCAGTTCGTGGATTTCTTTCTCGAAATCCTCGGCCGAACTGAACGAGCGATACACGGACGCAAATCGCAGATACGCGACCTCGTCGAGGTCGCGTAGCGGACCGAGAATGGCCAACCCCACCTCGTTACTGGGAATTTCGGCGGAGCCGGCGGCACGAATGGCGTCTTCCACCTGCTGAGCCAAGAGATTCAGCGCGTCGTTGTCGACATCTCTGCCCTGGCAGGCCCTGCGCACTCCTTTGACGACTTTTTCACGGCTGAACGGTTCGGTCACTCCGCTCCGCTTCACGACTGCGAGCACGGCGGCCTCGACGGTGGTGAATCGCCGACCGCATTCCGGGCAGGAGCGACGACGCCGAATTGCCTGCCCCTCGTCCATCTCACGCGAATCGACCACGCGTGAGTCGGGATGCCTGCAGAACGGGCAATGCATGAAGGAGCCTCCGTCGTAGCCGATGCGCCGACATCGAACATGCGTGTCGGAGCAATCAGTCGAGGATACTCAGTCATCGGCGTGTGCGATGGGGCCGGTGGTCATCTGCCGGGCGCGTACTCGACCACGGCACCGTCGTGAACCTCGACGACGCCTGCGGGCTGCACCCCAGCGCCGGGCGCATCGGCTCGTAGGTTCGCGATGCCGATCAGGCCACCGGCAACGACGACGGCTGCGAGCACCCACAGCACCAGCGATCGCAGCCGGACCGGCTGACCGGCGAAGTGCGCCGAGGTCTCGTCGAAGTCGCGATCGGCTGCCTCGCGGTCGGTGACATCGGTCCAGGACGACTCCAGAACCGGCAGGCACGGAGTCGTGTACGCACCGCGCATCGCGATGGAGCTCCGCAACGCAGGACGAGCACGGCGACGACGTTCGACGACAGTGGACCGGCTACGGACACCTGCGGTGGTGGGGCGATCGGTGATGATGGTCATCGGAACCTCGTCTTCGCTCGTTGGATCGATTGTTCGATCAGGCGTTCGATGGACGCTTGTTCGAAGTTCTATCACGAGCCTCCGACAAAGTCTGCAGAAAACGCGACACGAGTCGAACAGATGTTTGATTCAACAGCTGATACACGCTAGATTCGTGTCAGAAACCACACGCCACACGAGTCGACACCATCAACTCCAGTCCGCGCAGACCGAACCACGCAGACCGGATCCAGGACACCAGCAGGAGGCCGACAGCATGAAGGACCAGACCTCGACGAGGTCGACCACGGGTTCCAAGACGACCGGTTCCAAGGCGACCACGTCCGTGCCTACGAAGGCCGCCGCAGGGAAGCCTGCCGCGGAACCGACGCCCAAGGCCATGGAAGTCGGCACCGACATCAGCGCCGGCCTGACGGAGCGACAGCGAAAGGTGCTCGAGGTCATCCGAGCTTCGGTGACCGAGCGCGGCTACCCGCCCAGCATTCGTGAGATCGGTGATGCCGTCGGCCTGACGTCGACGTCGTCCGTTGCCCATCAGTTGCGCACTCTGGAGCGAAAAGGATTCCTGCGGCGCGACGCCAACCGCCCTCGCGCGGTCGACGTCCGCGGACTCGACGAGGTACAGGCCGATCAGGCTGCTGCCGCGGTCGACGGATCGTCCGAGGAACAGGATCGCTTGCCGACGCCGACGTTCGTGCCGGTTCTGGGACGAATTGCCGCCGGTGGACCGATCCTGGCCGAGGAAGCCGTCGAGGACGTGTTTCCGCTCCCCCGCGAGCTGGTCGGTCAGGGTTCGCTGTTCCTGCTCAAGGTCGTGGGCGAGTCGATGATCGATGCAGCC
Source organism: Rhodococcoides sp. S146-33 (assembly GCF_059489205.1). NCBI lineage: Bacteria > Bacillati > Actinomycetota > Actinomycetes > Mycobacteriales > Nocardiaceae > Rhodococcoides > Rhodococcoides sp. S146-33. Next base: position 1,101,896 of record NZ_JCAJWY010000002.1, on the reverse strand, counting down.
ATCTGTGACGGCGACTGGGTGGTGGTTCGTCAGCAATCCGTGGCAGACAACGGAGACATCGTGGCGGCGATGATCGACGGTGAAGCGACCGTCAAGACGTTCAAGCGGTCGAAGGGCGAGGTGTGGCTGCTGCCGCACAACCCGCTGTTCGAGCCGATTCCGGGAAACAACGCTGCCATCCTCGGCAAGGTCGTCACCGTGATGCGCAAGCTGTAGAGAACAGCACCGAAACGCGAAGGGCCGCAGCACAGTGTGCTGCGGCCCTCGTGCTTTTCGGATCAGCGGATCATAGATTCAATCCGCGGCCGATGATCTCTTTCATGATTTCGGTCGTGCCACCGTAGATGGTCTGCACCCGAGAATCCATGTAGGCCTTGGCGATCGGATATTCCTTCATGTAGCCGTAGCCGCCGTGCAACTGCAGGCACCGGTCGATCAGCTTGACCTGGTTCTCGGTGGTCCACCATTTCGCCATGGCGGCTTCCTGCACGGTCAACTTGCCATCGTTGAGCAGTTCGATGAACTTGTCGACCATGATGCGGGTGGCGGTGGTTTCGGTGGCCAACTCCGCCAACACGAAGCGGGTGTTCTGGAACTTGCCGATCGACTTACCGAAGGCCTTGCGATCTCGGCAGTACTGGATGGTCATGTCCAGGGCCGATTCCATGGCCGCGGCGGCGACAACAGCGATCGAGAGCCGTTCCTGCGGAAGATTCTGCATGAGGTAGATGAAGCCCATGCCTTCTTCACCGAGCAGATTGGCTGCGGGCACGCGAACGTCCGTGAAGCTGAGTTCGGCGGTGTCCTGGGCCTTCATCCCGATCTTGTCGAGATTGCGGCCGCGCTCGAAACCTGGCATGTCGCGCTCCACGACCAGCAGGCTGAAGCCCTGGGCACCCTTCTCGGGGTCGGTGCACGCCACGACGATGATCAGATCGGCGTTGATTCCGTTAGTAATGAACGTTTTCGATCCGTTCAGTACCCAGTCGTCGCCGTCGCGAACGGCCTTGGTCTTGATGCCCTGCAGGTCGCTTCCGGTGCCCGGCTCGGTCATGGCAATCGCGGTGATCAGCTCACCCGAGCAGAATCCGGGGAGCCAGCGCTGCTTCTGTTCGTCGTTCGCCAACTCGATGAAGTACGGCGCGACGACGTCGTTGTGCAGGGTGAAGCCGATGCCGCTGTAGCCGCCGCGGGTGGTTTCCTCGGTGACGATTGCGTTGTAGCGGAAGTCCTTGACGCCACCGCCACCGAACTCCTCCGGTGCGGCCGTTCCGAGGAAGCCCTGCTTGCCGGCCTCGACCCAGACGCCGCGGTCGACGATGTTCTGCTCTTCCCACTTCGCGTGATTGGGGGCTACGTGCTGTTCGAGAAACTTCCGGTACGACTCCCGGAACAGTTCGTGCTCGGGCTCGAAAAGTGTGCGTTCCACGCAGATCTCCTTGTTCGGTGCGCACCGTCGTCGACCGCGAGAAAGGGGTGTCACAGCGCGGTCGTCGGTGCGACTGACGTCACCGTTCAAGACTACTTTCGCGGTGCACCGGGGGTCGATGACCAAAACGTGCGCGATCCGTGACCGCCCCCGCTACGTCCGCCGAGACGCGGTACTTTTCGCGAGCGCCGAAACGATCGGATAACCGACCAGAATGCCGAGCGAACCCCACGCGATTCCGCCGAGTTCGACCGAACCGACCGACAGCGTGAGGTCGCCGATACCCGCGACCAGTGCCGCGGCAACGACGATCAGGTTGACCGGATCGGCGAAGTCCACCTTGGCGTCGGTCCAGATGCGAACGCCCAGCAGCCCGATGAGTCCGTACAGAACCAGTGTTGCCCCGCCGATGACCCCGTCGGGAACGGTGAAGATGAGGGCACCGAACTTGGGCGAGAACGCGAGCACTATCGCGGTGAAGGCCGCGACCCAGTACGCGGCCGTGGAGTAGACGCGGGTGGCGGCCATGACCCCGATGTTCTCCGCGTACGTGGTGGTACCCGAGCCGCCGGCAGCACCGGCCAGGGTGGTCGCCAACCCGTCGGCAATCAGCGCGTCACCGGCGACGTCGTCGAGGTTCTTGCCGGTCATCGCCGCGACTGCTTTGACGTGTCCGACGTTCTCGGCCACGAGGACGATGACTACGGGCAACGCCACCAGGATCACCGACAGCTCGAACGACGGTCCACGAAACTCGGGCAAGCCGATCCAGCTCGCGGCGCTCAAGGCATCCAGGCGTAGTTGCGAAATTCCCCCGGTGACGGCCGCGAAGACCCAGCCGACCACGACGCCGAGCAGAATCCCGAGCCGGCCCAGCAGTCCGGGTCCCACGGCTGTGGCCAGCAGAATGGCAACCAGCGTCACGGCAGCGATCAAGGGCTGCGCCTCGAACGACGTCGTTGCGGCCGGGGCCAGATTGAGTCCGATCAACACGACCACTGCGCCGGTCACCACCGGCGGCATCGCGGCGTCCAGAACTCGCCGACCGGCGAACTTGACCACGAAGCCGATGGCCGCAAGCACGACACCGACACACAGCACGGCGCCGAGTTGCGCGGCCGGGCCGTTGGCCTGGGTGGCACCGAGTGGAGCCAGGAATGCGAAGGACGACCCCAGGTAGCTGGGCACGCGGCCTCTGGTGATGACGAGAAACAGCACCGTTCCGATGCCCGAGAACAACAGCGTCGTGGAGACCGGGAAGCCGGTGATCGTCGGAACGAGCAGCGTTGCACCGAACATGGCGACGACGTGCTGCATCCCGATACCGATGGTGCGCGGCCACGACAGCCGCTCGTCCGGTGCCACCACCGCCCCGGCCTCGACGGTTCTTCCGTTTCCGTGCAGCGTCCAACCCAGATTTCTCATGATGGGAAAAGACTATTGCGTCAGCCGAGGATCGCGCTCACTGCCTCTCGGGCGGCGGCAGTGCTGTCGGTCTTCAAGGCAGCCGCAGCTGCGGCCTTGCACTGATCGAGCGTCACCGTGGCCAGCTTGGAACCCACGTGCGCGACGGCCGCCGACGCAGCAGACAGAGAGGTGATGCCGAGTCCGACCAGCACGCAGGCCAGCAGCGGATCGGCCGCGGCCTCGCCGCAGACTCCGACCGGCTTACCGGCCTTGGCACCGGCGGCGGCAGTGTGCGCGACCAGGGCCAATACCGCGGGCTGCCACGGATCGGTCAGACCGGCGAGCTGAGCAGACATGCGGTCTGCGGCCATCGTGTACTGAGCCAGGTCGTTGGTGCCGATGGACAGAAAGTCCACGTGCTCGAGGATGTGTTCGGCGAGCAGTGCCGCAGCGGGCACCTCGATCATCACGCCGGGCGTCAGCCCACGCTCACGAACGTCGGCGGCGAAGTCCTTCGCTTCCTGCGCGGTCGCGATCATCGGGGCCATCACCCACGGGGAGGAGTCGGTTGCCTTCGCTGCCGCAGCGATCCCGTCGAGCTGGCGATACAGAATGCCGCGATCGGCCTCGGCGATGCGAATGCCACGAATGCCCAGTGCCGGGTTGGCCTCGTCGGGATGAGTGGCGAACCTCAGCGGTTTGTCCGAGCCGGCGTCGAGGGTGCGCACGACGACCTTCTTGCCCTCGAAGGCGTCGAGCACCTGGGCGTAGATCTCGGCCTGCTCGTCGACAGTGGGTTCGGAATCGCGATCCAGGAAGCACAGTTCGGTGCGGAACAGACCGACACCGTCCGCCGCACTCGATCGCGCCGCACGGGCACCCGCACCGTCCTGCACATTGGCGAGGATGTCGACCGCGTGCCCGTCGGCAGTCCTGCCGGGGCCGACCCACTGCGACACTCTGTCGAGTTCGTCGCGGGCGGAGACCACCGCAGAGCGGGCCGCGTCGGCGTCGGGTTCGAGGTCGATGCGGCCGCTGGTTCCGTCGACAGATGCGTTCGTGCCTGCGGCGACGTCATCGAGGCCTGCCACGGCGACGATGCACGGGATACCGAGCTGGCGGGCGATGATCGCGGTGTGGCTGGTCGGACCCCCGAGTGAGGTCGCAAGTCCGACGATCAGGGTGGGGTCGAGGCCCGCGGTGTCGGCCGGAGCCAGGTCGTCGGCGAACAGGATCGACGGCTCGGCCGGCACGGGAACACCGGGCTCCGGAACACCGAGAATTTCGGCGATCACGCGGTCGCGGATGTCGCGTAGGTCGGTCACTCGCTCGGCCATCAGACCGCCGAGCTGAGTGAACATGGCGGCGAACTTCTCCGTGGCCGCGGCCGTCGCAGTGACGGCAGAACTGCCCTTGGCGATCGAGGAGCGAGCGGCACCGAGCCATCCGCGATCGGTCGCCATTGCAGCATTTGCCGACAGAACCTCCGACGCCGCTCCCGTCGCGAGCTCCGCACGACCGCGCAGTCGAGCGGCGACGGCATTCGCTGCGGCATCGAACACGGCCTTCTCGGACTCCCGATCGGCCTCGGCCACCTCGCCGGTGTCGGCCGGAATGGACGGACGGGCACCGGGGCGAATGACGGGACCGTATCCGACACCGGGCACCACGGGCGTCCCGCGCAGTGTCGTCTCCGCTGCTCCGGTTCCGGCAGCATCGACTGTCGTGTCTGCGTGTCCGGTCGACGCGGTGCTAACCGATCCCGTCATGTGGTCCTCCTCGAATCCTGCGTGAACAAAAGGTCTTCGTACTGTTCGGCGAGCTGTGGCGAACTCAATTGCTTACCTGTGTTGTGACCGAGATTACTCCAAAGCCTTGACATGTCAACACACACGGGCGTAAAACAACATAAAGCAACATCAACCGGGAAGGAGACGCAGGTGTACGCCGAAGAACGACAGCACGCGATTGCCGAACTGATCAGTACGCACGGCCGCGTCTCCGTCAACGATCTTTCTGCCACGTACGGCGTCACCACCGAAACCGTGCGACGCGACCTCGCCACTCTCGACCGCATGGGAGTCGTGCGCCGCGTCCACGGTGGAGCAGTACCCGCGTCCACACTGACCACACTCGAGCCCGGAGTCTCCGAGCGCGAATTCACTCGGGCAGACCAGAAGGACGCAATCGCAGCCGCGGCATTGTCCTTCCTGCCGCCGGTGGGCGGCAGCGCCGTGTTCGACGCCGGCACCACCACGGGCCGGCTGGCGGGGCTACTACCCCACGATCGCGAGCTGACGCTCGTGACAAACTCGGTGCCGATTGCCGCTCGGGCCGCAACCATGCCGAGCATCAATCTTCGTCTGCTCGGCGGACGCGTACGCGGAACCACTCAGGCGGCCGTCGGCGACGAAGCCTTGCGAGCCCTCGAATGGCTGCGGGTGGACGTCGCGTTCATCGGCACCAACGCCATCAGCGTCGGGCACGGACTGTCCACCCCGGACAGTGACGAGGCCGCAGTCAAGCGCGCGATGGTCGACGCCGCAAATCATGTTGTCGTACTGGCAGATTCGTCGAAAATCGGCCGCGAGCACCTGGTGAGTTTCGCCCGAGTGGAGTCCATCGACGTCATCGTCACCGACAGCGACATCACGCACATCGACCGTAAAAATCTCAGCGACAAAGGAATCGAGGTGGTGATCGCATGATGGTCACTCTCACGGCCAACCCGAGTATGGACCGCACGGTCACACTCGACGCACCGCTCGTCCGCGGTGGCGTGCACCGGGCATCGACGTCGGCCACCGACCCGGGCGGTAAGGGCGTCAACGTCGCTCGTGTCCTCGGCGGCTCCGGAGTCGAGGCGTTGGCGGTTCTCCCGGCAAACGTCGGCGACCCACTGCTCGACGCGATGGACGCGAAAGGAGTGCAGTTCTCTGCGGTTCCGACGTCGGGGCCCGCCCGAACCAACATCACGGTCAGCGAAATCGGTGGTACCACCACCAAGATCAACGAGCCGGGCGCCACGGTGTCGGAGCAGACCCGTGCCGAGCTGCGTGAGCGGATCCTCTCGCTCGCAACGAACGCCGAATGGGTCGTACTGTCGGGTTCCCTCCCGCCCGGACTGCCCGTCGACTGGTACGCCGAGCTCGTGGTTGCACTGCGGGCCACCTCTGCGAAGGTCGCCGTCGACACGTCCGACGAACCCCTGCTTGCTCTCGCAGCAGCGTTTCCGGCGTCGGCGCCGGACCTCATCAAACCCAATTCCGAGGAGCTGGCCCAACTGACCGGGTACGATTCCGAGGAGCTGGAAAGTGCTGCAGCACAGGGTGACCCCACTGCGGCAATCGCCGCCAGCTCGATCCTTCTCGGCCGAGGAGTCGGCGCAGTGCTGGCCACGCTCGGCAGCGCCGGAGCCGTTTTGGTGACCCCCGTCGGTGCCTGGTACGCCAGCCCGCCCCCGATCACCGCGGTCAGTACGGTCGGTGCAGGTGATTCCTCGCTCGCCGGCTACATCCTCGCCGATGCCGAAAACTGCTCCGACGCAGACAAACTTCGCCGCGCCGTCGCCTACGGAACGGCCGCCACCGCACTTCCAGGCACCACGCTTCCCTTGCCCGAGCAGACCCACCCGACATCGGTGACGGTTCGCGCGCTCGACATCTCCACGTCCGTCACCCCGTCCACGCTCTCCCCTTCTTCGAACCGTATCTAGGAGCCCTCACATGTCCAGCCCCACCGAAGATCAGCCGATCATCGCCGAGGATCTGATCCTCCTCGACGCCGATCTGGGCGAATCCAAAGCTGCCGTCATCGAACGCCTGGCAGGCGTCCTGGCAGCTGCGGGTCGCGCAACCGACACCGACGCCCTGCGCGACGCAGCACTCGCTCGCGAAGCACAGTCGGCCACCGGCCTGCCCGGCGGCATCGCCATTCCGCACTGCCGTTCCGAGTCGGTGACGAGCGCGTCGCTCGGCTTCGCTCGCCTGAACCCCAAGGTCGATTTCGGGGCCCCCGACGGCCCCGCAGATCTGGTGTTCCTGATCGCTGCTCCGGCCGGTGCCGGTTCGGCACACATGAAACTGCTCTCTAGCCTGGCGCGAGCACTGGTGAAGCCGGAGTTCGTCACTTCGCTGCGCAACGCGTCCTCGGCAGCAGAGATCGTCTCGCTCGTCGACGGTGTCATCAACCCCGCAGCAAAGCCCGCCGTAGCGGCTACGGCAGCAACGGCTTCGGCAGCTACGGTGTCCACCGCCAAGCACAGCGCGGCCGCCACCCCGGCAGAGGCGTCGGCCCCGAAGCACATCGTCGCGGTTACGGCCTGCCCCACCGGAATTGCGCACACCTACATGGCTGCCGATTCTCTCGTTGCAGCCGGCGAGCGTGCCGGAGTCACCGTGCACGTCGAGACCCAAGGATCGAGCGGCAGCACCCCGTTGGACCCCGCAATCATCGCCGGTGCCGAGGCCGTCATCTTCGCCACCGATGTGGGTGTCAAGGGCCGCGAGCGATTCGCCGGTAAGCCCGTCATCTCCTCCGGCGTCAAGCGCGCCATCAACGAACCCGACGTCATGCTCACCGAAGCCCTGCGCGCAGCGCTGAACCCGGACTCGGCTCGCGTCGGCGGCACGGCGGTTGCGGCGGGTTCGAATGACTCCGCCGGCGAACTCGGCTGGGGCACTCGCATTCGGCAGATCCTGCTGACCGGCGTCAGCTACATGATTCCGTTCGTCGCTGCAGGTGGCCTCCTGATTGCTCTCGGCTTCCTGCTCGGTGGCTACGAGATCAAGGATGTCGCCGAAGACATCGTCGTGAACAACTCGCTCACCGCCCTGCCGGACGGCGGCATCCTCGCCTACCTCGGTGCCGTCCTGTTCCAGATCGGCGCACTCTCGTTCAGCTTCCTGGTCCCGGCGCTCGCGGGCTACATCTCGTACGCCATCGCGGACAGACCAGGTCTGGCTCCAGGTTTCACCGCAGGTGCAGTGGCGGTACTCGTCGGTGCCGGCTTCATCGGCGGTCTCGTCGGTGGTCTCATCGCAGGCTTCGTCGCACTGTGGATCAGCAAGTGGAAGATCCCCGCGGTGCTTCGTGGTCTGATGCCCGTCGTCATCATCCCGCTGTTCGCCACACTCATCGTCGGCGCCATCATGTTCCTGCTGCTCGGCAAGCCACTCGCCGCCATCACCAGCGGACTGACGAACTGGCTCAACGGCCTCAGCGGCTCCTCGGTGATCATCCTAGGCATCATTCTCGGCCTGATGATGTGCTTCGACCTCGGCGGACCGGTCAACAAGGCGGCCTACGCATTCGCAACTGCAGGTCTGTCGGTCACCGACACCGCCTCACTGCGCATCATGGCCGCTGTCATGGCTGCCGGTATGGTCCCGCCCCTGGCCATGGCACTCGCCTCGACCGTTCGCTCGCGTCTGTTCACCGAGGCCGAGCGTGAGAACGGCAAGGCTGCATGGTTCCTCGGCGCAGCATTCATCTCCGAGGGCGCAATTCCGTTCGCTGCGGCCGACCCACTCCGCGTCATTCCCTCGATGATGGCCGGTGGCGCAGTCACCGGTGCCATGATCATGGCCTTCGACGTCACCCTCAGCGCGCCCCACGGCGGAATCTTCGTATTCTTCGCCATCGGAAACCTGATCTGGTTCGTCGTGTCTCTCGCTGTCGGCACCATCGTCTCGGCGTTCCTGGTGGTCTCGGCCAAGCAGTTCATCAAGGGCAAGAACGCCCCGACCGAGGCCGAAATCGATCCGGCACTCGCCACCGTCTGACACTCGCTACGATCGCAACGAACCCACTACGAAGGAGCAGCACATGCCCAGCACCACAGTCGCCGTCGGATCCTCGATCGGTCTGCACGCTCGTCCCGCAGCACTGATCGCCGACGCCGTCGCCGAAGCAGGCGTGGACGTCACCCTCGCAGTGGCCGATTCGGAGCCGGTGGACGCAGGTTCGGCCCTGATGATCATGACGCTCGGAGCCACCAAGGGCACCGAAGTCACCGTCACCAGTGACGACCAGGCAGCCCTCGACAAGGTGGTCGCACTCGTCGAAGCCGATCTGGACGCCTGAAGCTCGACTTCTAACGCGAACGCATCGATCGCCGGACGGTGAATCCCACCGCTCCGGCGATCAGCACCACCCCGGCAGCGACGGCCGCTCGGAATCCCCATTCCGAGTCCGTCGCTGCCGGCGTATCCGAGGACCGATCTGCGCTCGGTGTCGGCGATACCGACTCCCGCGCAGCGGGTTCGGGGCCAGCAAGCTCGACGAACTGTGCATCGGGAAGGCGAAGGATCGGTGGCAGCGTTCCGTCCGTCGGACCGAATCCCGCTTCCGATCCCAGGAGCAGACTTCCGTCGTCCAGGAACGTCAGTGCCTCGCCCTGTGGTTGATCGGGTAGCGCGACCGCTGCACGTGGCGCGTTCGGGTCCACCAACGCGGACGCGATGTCGCCATCGGACGGATGAAACAGGTACGCATCGGTATACGTGCGCACCGCGGCGACGGTGCCGTCGGCGCTCACCGCTCCCCCGGTCGCCAGAATCGATCCGACCACGAACGGTGGACCACCGACAGTCCCGGTAGCGGAGAACGCCATGTCGCCGACCTTGCGGAGGGCCGTCGGTCCCGGACTGCTCAGTTCGGTGACGGATTCGTCGCCGGTCGGTACGTACACCCCGCTGACGCCCGAGAGTTCCTTGGTGACGATCACCGGTCGGCCGCCGGGTTCGATCAACACCGTCTCGGCATCGTGCGCACCGTCGGGGTAGGTGAGCCGGTGCAGTTCACCCACGCCTGTCGTCGGGTTCATTCGCGTCAATGCCACTGTGTCGCGGCGCATCTGGTTGTCGCCGATGTCGGCCAACCACAGCGAGCCGTCGTACGCGGTCATGTCCTCGACGTCGTACGGGTCGACGGGTACATCGATCCACCGATCCACAGCACAGTTCGCGTCGAGCACCGCGACCCGATCGTCGGCTCCGCTGTCTCCGATCGCGTAGAGGACACCGTCGATCGACGTCAGCCCGGAGAGTTCCGCGAGCCCGGGATCGGTGGGAAGACAGTACGTTTCCGGGCCGATCGGAGCAGCGAACGCCGTTCCGGAGAACGTGGTGGCAAACACAGCAGCACTACCTACCAGCAACCACGACCGCATCGACGTCAGGCGCTGGGGACGACAGCCGTGAACTCGACGAGCGCAGCTGCCAGAGACTGCGGCACCCGAGCTTCGACGCGAGTGCCGTCCTCCTCGTGCGTGGACTGCACGATTCGACCGTCGGTGTGGATCCGCGCAACCAGATCGCCGCGGGTGTACGGCACGAGGACGTCCACCAGTACGTCGGGCTCGGACAGAATCTCGCCGAGGTGATCGCGCAGTGCGTCGATACCCTCACCGGTCTTGGCCGAGACGAACCGTGCGCCGTCGAGCAGGCCGCGCAACTGCGTGAGCTGCACGGGGTCGGCAGCGTCGATCTTGTTGACGACCAACAATTCCGGCGGCATCTTCGCATCCTGCTCGCGAACCACGTCGGTGATCACTTCACGGACGGCCTTGATCTGATCGAGCGGGAGCGGATCCGATCCGTCGACCACGTGCAGCAGCAGATCGGCGTCGGTGACCTCCTCGAGCGTCGAGCGGAAGGCCTCGACCAATTGAGTCGGGAGATGCCGAACGAAGCCGACGGTATCGGTCAGCACGATCGCGCGGCCATCCTCGAGAGTCGACTTACGCGTCGTGGGATCGAGGGTGGCGAACAGCGCATTCTGAACCAGCACACCGGAACCGGTCAACGCGTTGAGCAGACTCGATTTGCCCGCGTTGGTATAACCGACGATCGCGATGGACGGCACCGTGCCGCTCAGCCGCTGTTCCCGTTTGGTGTCGCGGGCCTGCTTCATCCCCTTGATCTCGCGGCGCAGCTTGGCCATTCGCTCACGGATACGTCGGCGGTCGGTTTCGATCTTCGTTTCGCCCGGTCCGCGCAGACCGACACCGCCGTTGCTGCCCGCGCGTCCACCGGCCTGACGCGACATCGATTCACCCCAGCCGCGAAGCCTGGGCAACATGTACTCCATCTGCGCGAACGCGACCTGCGCCTTGCCTTCTCGCGACGTGGCATGCTGAGCGAAGATGTCGAGGATCAATGCGGTCCGGTCGATGACCTTGACCTTGACGACCTTCTCCAGCGCATTGAGCTGAGCGGGGGTCAGTTCGCCGTCGCAGATCACCGTGTCGGCTCCGGTCGCGAGCACGATGTCACGGACCTCTTTTGCCTTACCGGAACCGATGTACGTCGCAGCGTCGGGCTTGTCGCGTCGTTGCATCAACGCTTCGAGTACCTCCGAGCCTGCCGTCTCGGCCAGCGCCGCAAGTTCGGTCATGCTGGACTCCGCCTGCGCGGCCGTACCGGTGGTCCACACTCCGACCAGCACGACACGTTCGAGGCGCAACTGTCGATACTCGACCTCGGTGACGTCGGTCAGCTCGGTGGACAGTCCGGCCACTCGTCGTAGGGCCGTACGTTCTTCGAGCTGCATGTCGCCCGAGGACGGAGAGTCGTCGTCGTTCAGCGGAGAACGGGCCAGCCGCCTCGACCATGCGTCGGACTCTTCGCGGGTCCATGCAGATGCGGTGTCGGGTGAACCGTCGGCATTCTCGTCGATCGGTTCGCCCGCAGGTGATGTTTCATGTGAGTTCGTCATACATCTCCCATGATCCACGAAAAGCCCAGCGTGTGCACGCGGGTTTCGGCTCCAGCCACACAGAGACCGGCGGAGACGTCAGTTCTGGGCCTCGAACCATCGGTCGTCGATCTCGCCGCGGGCGAGCAGGACCGAGGGTCCGCGGAGGGTCGCACCGACATGGTCGATGTTCACGCGAACCCGGCCCCCCAGTACGCCGACGCTCACCTCACCGGTCTCGAGGCCCTCGTAGGACAAAGCCGCTGCGGCTGCTGCCACCGTCCCGGTGCCACACGACCGAGTCTCGCCGACGCCACGTTCGAACACCCGCATCTCGACGCCGCCGTCGTCCAGCCTGGTCAGCAGCTCCACGTTCGCACCGCGGGGAAAGAATTCGGAGTCCAGTGTGGGCGGTGCGGACAAGTCCAGCGCGCCGAGAGTCGCACGGGTCAGTGTGCCGTCGACGCAGGCCAGATGCGGGTTGCCGACATCGATCCCGACGCCCTCGTACGAGCCACCCGCAATGGTCACCGAACTCGAGCCCATCAACGTGACATCGCCCATCGCGACCGTGACATCGGCGTCGGTGTCGTCGAACGAGTGCACCGTCACCGCGCGGGCACCGGCCCGCGAACCCACCACGAACTGATCGCGATGTTCGAGGTCGTGTACGCGCAGATAGTGGGCGAACACGCGAACACCGTTGCCGCACATCTCGGCTATCGTGCCGTCGCCGTTGCGATAGTCCATGAACCAGTCGTCGGGCTCGACACCCGACGGAAGTCGATCGAGCACACCCGCATCTCGAAGCACACCGGCTCTGGACACGCGCAGAATGCCATCGGCACCGATGCCCTGGCGTCGATCGCACAACACCGCGACCGCCGACCTGGTGAGTTGGAGCTCGGCTGACGGATCCGGCAGTACGACGAAGTCGTTCTGGGTTCCATGGCCTTTGGCGAATTCCATGCTGCCGAGTCTACGGGGGGTCGATGACAGCCAGAGCGTCCGAGGTCAACGTGGGCGACGCACCGTCGAGCCAGCGCACCCGGTCGTCGCGGCGGAACCAGGAACGCTGCCGTCGCACGTAACGCCTGGTACCGATGAACGTGCGCTCGCGGGCATGCTCGATGTCGTAGTCCCCCGCCAACACCTCGAGAGCCTGCGCGTACCCGATCGCCCGCGACGCCGTGACCCCGTCACGCAATCCGAGCTCGAGCAGACCTTCCACCTCGTCGAGCAGTCCGGTGTCGAACATCAGTCGGGTGCGGGTATCGATTCGCTCGTCCAGTTCGGCAGTGTCGCGATCGACCCCCACTATGATTGTGCCCCAACGTGGTTCACCGATCCTGGGTGCCGACGCAGCGAACGGTTTCCCGGTCAGCTCCACCACCTCCAGCGCGCGGACCATACGACGACCGTCGGTGGGCAGAATGGACGCCGCGGCCTCGGGATCGGCCGCCGTCAACGCGCGATGGATCTCCTCGACCCCGTCGCGTTCGAGCACGTCTTCCCATTTCTTGCGGACGACCGGATCCGTGGCCGGAAAGGCCCACTCGTCGAGCAGCGACTGCACGTACATCATCGATCCGCCGACGATGATCGGTCGCCGACCTCGAGATCGGATGTCGTCGACGTCCGACACGGCAGCGGCCTGGTAGCGCGCAACGGTCGCGATATCGGTGACCTCGAGCACATCCAATTGGTGGTGCGGTATGCCGCGACGCTCAGCCATCGGAAGTTTCGCGGTCCCGATGTCCATCCCCCGGTACTGCTGCATCGCGTCGATGTTGACGACCTCGCCGCTCAGTGTCTCGGCCAGATCCAGTGCCAGATCGGACTTGCCCGTGGCCGTCGGTCCGATCACCGCGATCGGGGTCGTGGCCGGGTCGTACGAGCCGGGTTCCTCAGACACGGGACCACGTTCCGACGTAGTACCCGACTCCGAAGGGAGCCCGGCGATACAGCTCGGTACCTGCGATGATGTCCGGGCCGACCGCAGCCGCCAGTACCTGCCATGCCGCCCGTCCGCTTACGCCGACCGCCGCGCACAGGTCCGCGTCGAGGTTCGCCAGCGAATCGACGTCGGCCGCGGCGAGGGCGTCGTCGATCCCTTGCTGAACCGCTTCGGCCCGCTCGTCGAACGAGCCCGGCGCCTTCGCCGTCAGCGTGTTCGCGCCGTCTGCCAGCACCAGAATGCCCCAGCTCTCGAAGGACGCGTCGAGTTCGCGCCGCAGCTCCGCACCGAGTGTCGCGCACCTCTGGGCGCTCGCGTCCGCGGGGACCGTCCGGACCTCGACCGCAGAGCCGGGATCGCTCGTTCCGCGCAACCAACCGGCGATCAGGACGGACAACGGCAGTTCCGGGTCCGGCGCAGTCGACGACGGTCGATCGGACAGTCGCACCACGACGTCGACGCCGAAGCCGCGAAACGTACCGACCGTGGTCGCGTCGTACGTTCCTTCGGTCCGATCGACACCGATCGACATCCACCGGTCGACCTTCGACGTCAGCTGCGTTACCGCCTCGACCGCGGCGGCACGAAGATCGGCCGTCTCGGCAGCACTGGAGCCCGTCAGTTCGGGGACGAGCAACGGTGGGGAGGGCACCAGGGCCGCGGCACGAAACACGGACACCACGCTAGTCGGTGGCGCGACTTGGGCGGACGAGTCCACCTCGAGTCGTCTGAGCTGTTTCAATGGTCCGATCGGTCGTCACCTAGTTCAATGGTGTCCAGATCGCGAGTGAAGGCAGCCGTGACGCGCGGCAGAGATGAGGAACAATGACCGACCCGAATGCCGGCACGCCCACCGAGGCCACATCCTGGGATGCACCTGCCCCGACCCCCGGTGCCGCCCAGCCCGGCACCTCGACAGCCGGTAGCGGCCCCAAGCCAGGCGGAGGCCCCAAGCCAGGCGGAGGGCCGAAACCCGGTGGCGGACCCAGGCCCGGCGGTCCCGGTGCCGGTTCTCCTCGTCCCGGCGGTTCCGCCGCGGCCAAGCCCCACCCGGCGTCCTCGCACGTCGCCACTGTGGTCCCCGCGGTGGCCCCGGCAAGCGATCCCAGCAAGTTCGGCCGAGTCGACGAGGACGGCACCGCGTGGGTGACGACCGCTGACGGCGAGCGACAGATCGGTTCCTGGCAGGCAGGCGATGCAACCGAGGGCCTCGCACATTTCGGTCGGCGCTACGACGACCTGGCCACGGAGGTCGCTCTGCTCGAGGCTCGATTGACCTCTGGCACCGGTGATGCCAAGAAGACGAAGGCCGCTGCCGCCGCACTGTTGGAGAGTCTGCCGACCGCGGCGGTCATCGGCGACCTCGACCTGCTCGCTCGACGACTCGACGCCGTCATCGAGCACTCCGACGCCGCAGCGGCCGTGGCCAAGCACGAGAAAGAACTCGAACGAGCAGAGCACACGGCTCGCAAGGAGGCTCTGGCAACCGAGGCCGAGCAGATCGGCGGCGAATCGACGCAGTGGAAGCAGGCCGGAGATCGGCTACGAGAAATTCTCGACGAGTGGAAGACTATTCGCGGGGTCGACCGCAAGATCGACGATGCCCTGTGGAAGCGCTACTCCAAGGCTCGGGAGAACTTCAACCGCCGCCGCGGCGCGCACTTCGCCGATCTCGATCGCGAGCGAGGGGCCGCGAAAGTTCGTAAGGAAGAATTGGTCGAGCGCGCCAAGGCGTTGTCCTCGTCGACGGACTGGGGTCCCACGGCGGCCGCGTTCCGCGATCTCCTGGTGGAGTGGAAAGCATCCGGTCGTGCTCCACGCGATGCCGACGATGCGCTGTGGAAGAATTTCAAGGCCGCCCAGGACGTGTTCTTCGCTGCCCGCAACGCTGCGGCGTCCGAGCGGGATGCCGAGTTCGAGTCCAACGCCGAAGCCAAGGAAGCCCTGCTGGCGAAGACTCACATCGATCCGAGCAAGGATCTCGATGCTGCCCGTTCGGCACTGCGCGATCTGCAGGACAAGTGGGATGCCATCGGCAAGGTTCCGCGCGAGAAGATGCAGGAACTCGAGGGCAAACTGAGGGCGATCGAGAAGTCCGTCCACGACGCAGTGGAGTCGCAGTGGCGTCGTTCCGACCCGGAAGCCGTCGCCCGCGCTGCTCAGTTCCGCGAACGGGTGGCCCAGTTCGAGGACCAGGCGGCGAAGGCAACCGCAGCAGGGAAGACGAAGGACGCCGAGCGTGCGCTGGCCCAGGCCCAGCAGTGGCGTGAGTGGGCCGACGCCGCCGAGAGCGCCGTCGACGAGTTGTGACTCGATAACTCGAGCCGATCCGGCCGCCTGCCCTTCTGAACCCTGGGTAGGTGGCCGAATCGGTCTACGGGGCCGAGTGGCCGTCCCACAGGCGCAGCTTCTGCTCGCCCGACGCGGCCGCGATGCGCCGTTGTTCCTGAGCGGCGAGTTGCGCGTTCGTCTTGTTCCACACTGCTTTGAGCCAGTGGAATGTCAACGCCATCACGGCGATCCACGCGACGATCAGACCGATGCCCGGCCCGCCGCCCTGCAGGTTGTCCGGCACGGTCTGCCTCGACCAGATCGAGAGCATCCCGAACACCGACGACACTGCGCAACCGGCGAGCGCCGCCCAGGCCAACGCCCACATGCGGGTCACCAGCGCGAGCACGGACATGACCACACCGAACGTCAGCACCAGCACGACGAAGATGCGCGACGGCAGTGCAATCGATTCGGCGACTGCCGCGTCGCTCCCCGAGAGCACGTCGAATCCGCTCGCAGATCCGGTGTGCGGCAACGCGAACGTGACGAGCAGGACCAGCACCAGCCCAGCCACGACCATGGCCCGTGCGCCAGGGTCCAACTCGGTCATCACCGCTCTCTCTGTTCGTCCGAGTTCCTCTGCAGATCGGGAGGATACGACGCGGTCGGGTCCGTCTTTCTCGGTCATGCGTTGCATCCTGTCTGAACCGGAAGCGGCGCCGGTGCGCCGATCGAGGGAAGTCCGAGGCCGACGCCGATCGGTGCCGTCTTCGGCATGACGCCGCGTTCGTGCGCGTCGCCCGCTGCCGTGCGGCGGTGCGTGAGCACTCCGGCATCGGCGATCAGGTGGTACGGGGCGGCCGCGGTGAGGGTGGTGGTGACGACGTCACCCGGGCGAATCTCGCTCGCTCTGTCGACGTCGACGGCGAAATGCACGAGTCGACCGTCTCGTGCTCGACCGCTCATCCGATGCGTCGCAGCATTCTTGCGCCCTTCACCGGTGGCGACGAGCAGTTCGACCTCGGTACCGATCATTGCCTGATTGGCAGCAAGAACGATCTCTTCCTGCAACGCGATCAATCGCAGATACCGTTCTTGCACAACCTCTTTGGGTACCTGGTCGGGCATGTCGGCAGCCGGTGTGCCCGGACGCTTCGAGTACTGGAAGGTGTAGGCGTTGGCGAACTTCGCGCGTCGCACCACGTCGAGGGTCTGCTGGAAGTCCTCTTCGGTCTCGCCCGGGAAACCGACGATGATGTCGGTGGTGACGGCCGCGTGCGGCATAGCCGCGCGCACCTTGTCGATGATGCCCATGAACTTCGTCTGCCGATAGGACCTCCGCATCGCCTTGAGGATTCGATCCGATCCGGACTGCAGCGGCATGTGAAGGGTCGGGCAGATGTTCGGGGTGGACGCCATCGCCTCGATGACGTCGTCGGTGAATTCGGCCGGGTGCGGAGACGTGAACCGCACTCGCTCGAGTCCCTCGATCGAGCCGCAGGCGGTCAGCAACGATGCGAACGCGCCGCGATCGCGAGGCATGTCCGGATCGGCGAACGAGGCACCGTAGGCATTGACGTTCTGGCCGAGCAGGGTCACCTCGAGTACACCCTGGTCCACCAAAGCCTGCACCTCGGCAAGGATGTCGCCCGGTCGGCGGTCGATCTCCTTGCCGCGCAGCGCCGGCACGATACAGAACGTGCAGGTGTTGTTGCAGCCCACGGAGATCGACACCCAGCCTGCATAGGTCGACTCTCGCTTCGCGGGCAGGGTGGAGGGGAAAGCCTCGAGCGACTCGAGGATCTCGACCTGCGCCTGCTCGTTGTGCCGGGCGCGCTCGAGCAACACCGGCAGCGACCCGATGTTGTGGGTGCCGAAGACGACGTCGACCCAGGGCGCCTTCTCCACGACGGTATTGCGATCCTTTTGCGCCAAGCAGCCGCCGACGGCGATCTGCATATTGGGGTTTCGCGTTTTGGCCGGCCGCAGCATGCCGAGGTTGCCGTAGAGCTTGTTGTCGGCGTTCTCACGCACCGCACAGGTGTTGAAGACGACGAGGTCGGCATCGGTGCCGGCGTCCGCTGGGACGTAGCCGGCCTCCTCCAACAGTCCCGACAGCCTCTCGGAATCATGGACATTCATCTGACAACCGTGCGTGCGCACCTCGTAGCTACGGGGAACTGCCGCCGACGGGTCGGTCACCGATACGGGATCGGTACTCCCGCGATCGGCCACGTCCACGGTCGGAAAAACACTCGTCTGCACCCCTCCAGGGTACGTCCATCGCACCGACCGGCCCGCCGGGGTCGCGGGCTCCACCGCAGACTGTGCAGGGCCGATGCGAGCCGACAGTAAAGTTTCCATTACATAATCGAAGATGGCAGGCGAAAACACCGGTCGGCGAGGAAACTACGCATAGGGTTTCGTCTTATGACGCACGCCACCGACGCGCCGGCATCGACACCCCCGCCGGGCGCACCTTCGATGATCTCGCTCAAATCCGTCGACAAACATTTCGGTGATCTGCACGTCCTCAAGGACATCAACCTGGAAGTGCCGGCCGGACAGGTCGTCATCGTCGTGGGTCCTTCCGGATCGGGCAAGTCGACCCTGTGCCGAACGATCAACCGGTTGGAGCCGATCGATTCCGGTGCCATCGAGGTCGACGGAGATCTACTCCCCGCCGAGGGCAAGGCTCTCGCGGCACTGCGTGCCGACGTGGGCATGGTGTTCCAGTCGTTCAATCTGTTCGCGCACAAGACGATTCTGCAGAACGTCATGCTCGCGCCCATGAAGGTGCGCAAGCAGAAGAAGGACGAGGCCGAGAAAAGCGCGTTGGCACTGCTCGAACGCGTGGGCATCGCCAACCAGGCCGACAAGTACCCCGCTCAGCTCTCCGGTGGTCAGCAGCAGCGTGTCGCGATCGCTCGCTCTCTCGCCATGAACCCCAAGGTGATGCTGTTCGACGAGCCGACCTCGGCCCTCGACCCCGAAATGGTCAACGAAGTACTCGACGTCATGACCTCGCTTGCCAAGGAGGGGATGACGATGCTCGTCGTCACCCACGAAATGGGCTTCGCACGCAAGGCAGGCGACCGCGTCATCTTCATGGCCGACGGAGCCGTCGTCGAGGACACCGATCCGGAGACCTTCTTCAAGTCTCCGAAGTCCGAACGCGCCAAGGACTTCCTCGGCAAGATCCTCGGTCACTGACCCGATTCACCGCTCGTCTCCATACGCACGACCTACCCGAAGGACATTCACTGTGAGAATCACCCGACCGCTTCGCTTCGGTGTCGCCATCGCCGCTCTCTCCATCGTCGCCACCGCCTGCGGCGGCGGAGAGGAAGCCCGCACCATCTCGAGCAGCGCCGAATCCGGCAACCTGATCGTCGGCATCAAGTTCGACCAGCCCGGCCTCGGTCTGCGTAATCCGGACGGCACCTTCAGCGGATTCGACGTCGAGGTCGCCAAGTACGTCGCCGGCAAGCTCGGCGTCGACGAGGCGAACATCGAGTTCAAGGAGTCCCCCTCGGCACAGCGCGAGACCCTGATCGAAAACGGTGAGGTCGACTACATCGTCGCCACCTATTCGATCACCGACACCCGCAAGGAAAAGGTCGGCTTCGCCGGACCGTACTTCGTGGCGGGTCAATCGTTGCTCGTCCGCGAGGACAACACCGACATCACCGGTGCCGATTCGCTCAACGACGGTAAGCGTTTGTGCTCGGTCACCGGCTCCACCCCGGCCCAGAACATCGCCGACGAGTACCCGGGCGTTCAGTTGCAGCCGTTCGACACCTACTCCGCGTGCGTGGAGGCCCTGCGTAACGGCACCGTCGACGCCGTCACCACCGACGACATCATCCTGGCCGGTTACGCCGCACAGTCACCCGGACAGTTCAAGGTGGTCGGCGAGCCGTTCACGACGGAGAACTACGGCATCGGCCTGAACAAGGACGACACCGACGGACGCAACAAAATCAACGACGCCATCGAGGAGATGGTGTCGAGCGGTGCCTGGGAGCAGGCGTTCAACGACACTGTGGGCGCATCGGGCTACCCGCTTCCCGCCGAGCCCACCGTCGACCGCTACTGATCGACTCTGTCGTCGTGTTCCGCGTGCGCGTGCACGCGGAACACGGCGGTTCGATCTCGCCGAGCCGTGAGGATCAACAAGCACCGTGAACCTATTGAGCAAGTACGGCGATCAATTGATCGACGCGTTCCTCTCGACCATCTATCTGACGTTGGCATCACTCGTCGGCGCGTTGGTCATCGGAACGATCATTGCCGCGATGCGGGTGTCCCCCATCCCGATCGCACGTGGCATAGCCGCGACGTACGTCACCATCTTCCGTAACACCCCGTTGACCCTGATCATCCTGTTCACCTCGTTCGGTCTCTACCAGACCATGGGCGTCTCCCTGGCATCCGAGTCGTCGTCGACGTTCCTCGACGACAACAACTTTCGCTTGGCTATCCTCGGTCTGAGTGTCTACACCGCGTCGTTCGTGGCCGAGTCTCTACGGTCGGGCATCAACACGGTCCCGGTCGGTCAGGCCGAAGCAGGCCGATCGCTCGGCATGACATTCACCCAGAACATCTCCATCGTCGTTCTCCCACAGGCATTTCGCGCCGTCGTCGGACCGCTGGGCAGTGTCGTGATCGCATTGACCAAGAACACGACCATCGCATCGGTCATCGGAGTCGCCGAGGCGTCGTTCCTGATGAAGAACATGATCGAGAACGAAGCCGCGATCTTCGTCGTCGGTGGCATCTTCGCCCTCGGCTTCATGATCCTGACGCTCCCGACCGGGTTGCTGTTCGGCTACATCAGCAAGCGATTGGCGGTGTCATGATGAGTGATGCAGTAGCAGTTCTGTACGACGTCCCGGGCCCGAAAGCGGTACTGCGATACCGCATTCTGACCGTGGTCGTTGCAGTCGTCTCGCTGGGGATCGCGTTTCTGATCTACCGGGCGCTCGACTCGAAGGGGCAGTTGACCGCCGAGAAGTGGGACCCGTTCCTCGAATCGACGACCTGGACCACCTACCTGATACCAGGCATCCAGGGCACCCTGGTGGCGGCCGCGCTGTCGATCGTGTTCGCCCTCATCCTCGGCGCTGTCCTGGGCATCGGCAGGCTCTCGGATCACCGCGCGGTACGCATGGTCAGCGGTGCAATCGTCGAATTGTTCCGCGCAGTGCCCGTGCTGATCCTGATGATCTTCCTGTACGCGGTCTACGCCGACTACGAGGTCTTCAAGGTCAAGTACCTGGCCCTGGCCGCCGTGGTCACCGGCCTCACCCTGTACAACGGTTCGGTGATCGCCGAGATCGTGCGTGCCGGTGTCAATTCGTTGCCGAAGGGCCAGCGGGAAGCAGCGTCGGCGCTGGGCATGCGCAAGAGCCAGGTCATGCTCCTGGTTCTGCTCCCCCAGGCCGTCACCGCCATGCTTCCGGCGATCATCTCGCAGATGGTGGTGGCACTGAAGGACTCGGCGCTGGGTTACGTCATCGGCTACGTCGAGGTCGTCCGTTCCGGGCAGCAGGTGGGCGCGTTCTACAGCAACTACCTGCCGTCGCTGATCATCGTCGCCGTGATCATGATCATCATCAACTCGCTGTTGACCAAGCTGGCCACCGTGGTCGAGCGTCGTCTGCGTTCTCGCAAGCGTAAGGCCGGCGCGACTGAAGTGGTTCCGGCTCTCGACGGTGGCCAGGCAGCCTGACTACACGACACTGAAACTGGTCGAGGCCCTCGACAAGTAAGGCCCGCAACACCGATGGTGTTGCGGGCCTTACTGTTTCTCGACGCCTCCTACTCGAGGTGGACGATCACATCGTGTCGGGGCCGTCGAAGTCTTCGGTGTCTGCACCTACGCGGTCGAGTTGATCTTTGACCACCGCAAATGCCATTCCTTGCGAGTATCCGCGGCGAGCCAGCATACCGACCAGCTTGCGCACTACTTTGTCTCGTTCGACCCGTGCGTCGGGCCCGTTCGGGTCTGGCAGACGTAACGATCGAAATCGTTTGCGCACCAACTCCGCAGCACGTTGGAGTTCGTCTTCGGAATCGATCAGATCGAGGGCGTTCACGGCCAACTCGTTGCTGACGCCTTTGTTCCGCAGCTCCATGCTGAGTGCGCGTTTGCCCTTGCCCGAGTACTTGTGCCGGGACTGGACCCACTGTTCAGCAAAGGATTCGTCATCGACGAGCTTTGCTTTCTCGAGCCGGTCGAGAACTGCGTTCGCGATCTCGGCAGTGAATCCTTTTTTGGCAAGACTCGTTTCGAGTTCGTGCCTGCTACGCGCTCGGTCGGTCAGCAACCGAAGGCAGACATCTTTCGCCTGCGCCTCGGTGCCGCCACCCTCGTCTCGCTGCTGCACAGCGGCACCAGGTTAGAAGTCGACCGGAGCGGCTGCGGGCTCCTCCGCGGTGACGTCCGCGCCGATCTGCAGCTTTTCCATGATCTTCTTCTCGATCTCGTCTCGCACATCGGGGTTCTCGAGCATGAACTTGCGGGCGTTCTCCTTGCCCTGACCGAGCTGATCGCCCTCATAGGTGAACCACGAACCCGACTTACGGATGAAGCCGTGCTCGACGCCCATGTCGATCAACGAGCCCTCGCGGCTGATGCCCTTGCCGTAGATGATGTCGAACTCGGCCTGCTTGAACGGCGGCGCGACTTTGTTCTTGACGACCTTGACCCGGGTGCGGTTACCGATGGCATCGGTTCCGTCCTTCAGGGTCTCGATGCGGCGGATGTCGAGGCGAACCGAGGCGTAGAACTTCAATGCCTTACCACCGGTGGTGGTTTCGGGAGAGCCGAACATGACGCCGATCTTCTCGCGCAACTGGTTGATGAAGATGACGGTGGTGCCGGAATTGCTCATCGCGCCGGTGATCTTGCGCAGCGCCTGGCTCATCAGGCGAGCCTGCAGACCCACGTGACTGTCGCCCATCTCGCCTTCGATCTCGGCGCGCGGTACGAGTGCCGCCACCGAGTCGATCACGAGAATGTCGAGTGCGCCCGAACGGATCAGCATGTCTGCGATCTCGAGGGCCTGCTCACCGGTATCGGGCTGCGAGACCAGCAGTGCATCGGTGTCGACACCGAGCTTCTTCGCATAGTCCGGATCCAGTGCGTGCTCGGCGTCGATGAAGGCGGCGATGCCGCCGGCGCGCTGAGCACTGGCCACCGCGTGCAAGGCAACGGTGGTCTTACCCGAGGATTCCGGGCCGTAGACCTCGATGACACGTCCACGCGGCAACCCTCCGATGCCGAGTGCTACATCGAGCGCGATCGATCCCGTGGGAATGACGGCGATGGGCTGGCGAACCTCGTCACCGAGGCGCATCACCGAACCCTTGCCGAAGTTCTTGTCGATCTGCGCGAGTGCGAGATCGAGCGCTTTGTCGCGATCGTATGCAGCCATCGTGAGCTCCCTGTGTCGTGTCGTTCAGCTGTGTCGTGTCGATCAGCTTGGTCGTCGGTAACGCTAGAACGGGGTACCGACAAGAAGTTTCTCTGGACCGCTCAGCAACCGTTGTCACCAGCATAGGGGAACACGTGTTCGAGTCAACTACCCCCGCGTTCGACACGCCGAGCAAACTGGATTCGACCCGCGAAGAGCTACCAGCGCTCTTTCGGAACATCGAACTCGTAGCAGATCGAGCGCCACACTTCCCTCGGGTCGACGCCCTCCTCGATGGCCTGTGCCCCGGTTCGTCCGATCCCGGACAGCACATGATCGGTCAGCAGGGAATTGCCTCGAACGGAGCCGAACTCCTCGGTGAGCAGTTCACGAAATTCGGTCAGACGCACATCGACAACCCTAACGCCCCGTCCGGCGCGCGCTCCGAGCGAGGACCTCGTGACATACCGCCACCGGATCCCCGACGGACTTCGCGCCGGCCGCCGCCTCGGCCGCAGCCAGGGCAAATCGAGGATCGGCGAGAACGTCGGCCACCGCGCCGGCGATCGAGGCTGCCGTCGGGGGTCGCACGATCACGGCGCTCCCCTGCCGCGCAGCCCGATTCGCCAGTTCCCACTGATCACCGCCACCGGGCACGGTCACCACCGGAACTCCGTGCATGAGCGCTTTGGCCAACATGCCATGACCACCCCCGCATACCACCACGTCGGCGTGACGCAGAAGTTCGTCCTGCCGACCGAGGCCCGCATTCGCCCACCTCGGCAACGCGTCGGGGACCCCGTCGAGAACCGACGCCACTACCCGAACCCCAGTGCCGTCCAACCCCTTCAGCGCCATCTCGAGCATTCCCTCGGCACCGGTGAACGCCGTCGACGGTGCGACCATCACCACAGGTGATTCGCCGTCGGGTAGCTCGAGCAGATCGTCGGTCGGCTCCCACAGCAACGGACCGATCACATGCGCGTCCTCGGGCCAGTCGGGACGCGGCACCTCCAGCGCGGGAATCGTGGCAATCAGTCGAGCGCTAGGACCCGGATCCCGGGCCGGCAGACCGATACTCGTCCTGGCGAGGGAACGTTGAGTGCGTCCCTGCGCGATCGAGCGCGCCGTCAACGCGCGCATCACGGTATCGCGGAGCCTGCCACGAAGACCGGTGCCCGGAGCCAACCCACTTCCGATGGGCGGCAATCCTTTCGAGGGCGAATACAGGGGATGGGGCGAGAGCTCGACCCAGGGTGTACCGAGTCGTTCGGCAGCCATACCGCCCCCTGCAGTGAGGATGTCGGACACCACGAGGTCGACGTTCTCCCGAGCGAGGTCGGGCAACAACTCGGTGGAGACGAACGCGGCACGAGAGTGGATACGCTGCCCGGCGTCCAGATCGTCGTCCTCCGGCCTCGGTGCCAGCCCGCCCAACGGGAAGGCCCGCAGCCCGAGCGCACGGGCGTCGGGCACCCATCGACTTCCGGTGAACAGGACCGGCTCGTCACCGGCCTCACGAAACAACAGGGACAGGGCAATGGCCGGAAACGCATGCCCCGGATCGGGCCCGGCCACCACTGCAACTCTCACCGACTCAGCGTGCCACACCGGATTCGACGAGCTCGACGCGTATCGAGAACACCACAGGTGAAGGAACGCCCGTCACGCGCTCCGGGGACGCAGATAGGCATCGACCGCGTACGTCATCTGGCGCATCACTTCGGCACCGGAGATGCGCTCGGACACCATCTCGGCGGACTGGACAGCCGACTGCACCATCAACAGCAACATGGTTGCCAGCGCCGTGGGATCTCCCGAACGAATGGACGAGTCACGTTGTCCCACAACGATCAATGAGGTCAGGGTATCGATGATCAGCGCCTGGCTGGTTCCGAGCCGATGCAGGATGTACGTGGCGAGCACATCGGAATCGGAACGGAGAATTTTCACGAACAGCGGGTGAGTTCGGATCCGGTCGGCCGCCTGACCCACGGCGGTCACGATCTGCTCTCGGCCGGACGCGGTCGCATCGAAGCTCGGAATGAGTGCGCCGATCTCGCGAGTGAGAAGGCTGGAGACCACTGCTCGTGTGTCCGTCCATCTCCGGTAGACGGTCGGCCTGCTGACCTCGGCTCGGCGAGCGATTTCGGCCAGGGTGGTGCGTCTGACACCATGTTCGAGGATGCACGATCTGGCCGCATCGAGCACGGAGTCTTCGATCGACTTCTCCGGCGCGTCCGTCTCGGACGGATGCGCGGACTGAGACGAGGCAGGACTCGACACCGGTCGCTCGGTCACGTGCCACCCTTCACACTATGGGCCGAAGATCTGAATCGCGGGCCGAAGCAAGTAATTTCGTTACTGTACCTCACGGATTCGGTCACATTCGGTCCCGAAGTCGGCGAGAACATGAATCGGCAATCTACGCCGAAGACTGTCGACGGGGAATAGCGCCGGTCACCGACACTGCAATCGTCAACCCTGGCAAGCTGATCGACGTGACCGACGAATCCGGACGACCATGACCCGATCGGTAACGGTGCTGACCAACCCGACGGCCGGTGGTGGGCGCGCAGCACAGACCGGTCGGCGCGCCGTGGCCCGACTCCGCGAGCGCGGAATTCACGTCACGGCGATCGAAGGCCGTACCCCGGGAGACGCGTTGGCATTGTTGAACAAAGCGGTCGACAGCGGAACGGACGCCGTGGTCGCCGTCGGAGGCGACGGGCTCGTCAATCTCGTGATTCAAGTGCTCGCCGGCACCGAGACCCCGATGGGTCTCATCCCTGCAGGCACCGGAAACGATCTGGCCCGCGATCTGGGGATACCTCTGGAAGATGCAGTCCGAGCAGCCGACCTCGTCGTCGACGATCTCACTCGAACAATCGATTTGGGCCGAGCCGGCGACCGGTGGTTCGCGACCGTTCTCTCCAGCGGTTTCGATTCCCTGGTTACCGAGAGAGCCGGTCGACTGCGATGGTTCGGCGGTCCCCTGCGCTACAACGTGGCCATGATTCTGCAGTTGGCCGCGCTCGAAAACCTTTCGTACGTCCTGGAATTGGACGATGCCGAACTCAGGGTCGACGCCACGCTGGTAGCCATCGGGAACGGCCGTTGCTACGGCGGCGGGATGGCGATTTGCCCCGCTGCTCAGGTCGACGACGGTCTGCTCGACATCACCGTCGTGCGCGGAGTGAGCCGAACCCGACTTCTCAGGATGTCGCCTACCCTCTACCGGGGATCGCATATCGATCTGCCCGAGGTCGACACGTACACATCGGAGCGGGTCACCCTGAGGTGCGAGGGAATCGTCGCATATGCGGACGGTGAACGCGTCGGTGAACTGCCTGTCACCGTGCAGTCCGTACCTGGTGCTCTGCGGGTGTTCGTGGACCGGGATCGCTCGTCATGGGCGTGAGCGACCGACGTGTCAGTACTTCAGTGAAGTGTGGTCACTGTTCGATGAGATCGCTTTGTACAGCCATACGAGTCCGAACACGATGGCACCGGCTACCACCAGCCAGAACACACCCTTGATGATGGTGCCCAGCAGTGCGAGCGCGATCCAGATCAGGACGATGAATCCGAGTACTTTCCAGAACATGTGAAACTCCAACCGTAGACGCGCACCGTGTCGTGTCGCGTATATCGATCTTGACATCGGTGCGCTTCGAGCACATCGGGGTGAACCCTGAATTGTGTCAGCGGTGCCGCGCCCTGATCCGATCGATTTCGGTGAGGGCCTCGGCCCACCCTTGCAGTCGGTCGGTGGCCGACTCCAGCTCGCGGCGGTGGACATCCACAACCGTCGACGATGTGAAGGCAGACGGTCCGGTCATGTGAGCGGCGGCTGCCACGAGTTGTTCGTACTGATCGACTCCGGCCGCGAGGTCCGCTGCAGCCGAATCGATTCCGTTGCGCAAGTGTTCTCGCGTTGCGAGGCTTGCTGCGCCTGCTCGTTCCAGTGCGGCGATGTCGACGGCGACGCCCTCGAGCCCCTGAGCTGCCTCCGAGGCGACGCCGATCGTCTCTTCGACCTCGTCGGTCCCGATCCTCTCGGATCTCGCCAGGATTCCCAACAGCTCGAACAGACTCTTCTCGGCTCCTGCCAGCCGGGCCATCGGTTCGTAGGCGGCAGACCCGCGTTCCGGCAACAAGCGTCGTGCCGGTATTCCCACGGGTACCGGTTGGGATCGAAGCCGTCGCAACCGGGTGACCGCGAATACAGCCGGGACGGCCATGAGTGCGGCACCTCCGCCGCCGACGAACAGCGACCACTCAGGAGCAGACAGTACGGCCAGTCCTGCTGTGCCGGCTGCTGTGGTGGTGGATGCAGCACCGAACCGGATTCCTCGTCGCCTGGCTCGACGAATCTTCCTCAGATGCTTGGCCCGCGGGTCTTTTCGACGTCCGGCGGCATCGAACACAGACGTGCCGACACTGCGCGCGGATTCCGCGAGGGACCTGACCACCGCTCCGGACTCCGCGATCGCCGCTACGATGGAGTTCCGATCGAGCGAAACGGCCGGCCGCTTACGCGACCGGCCCGATTCGTGTTCTTTCCTACCCATGCCGACAGTGGTGTCAGTCGACGGGCGTGTTCGTTTGGACGATCACGCCTGAGCCGGGGGCTCGGGCGTTGCGTTCGGCGACTTGGCGATCGACGGCTTGGCTGCGGAATCGCCGGACGGCAGCGAGTCGCCTGCCATCGACGCCCGGATTTGCTCCAACCGGCTGTGGCCGGCCATCTGAACCGACGCCTGCTGTACCTCGAGCATGCGACCCGAGACGGTGTTCTGAGCCAACTCCGCCGAACCGAGAGCATCGGCGTAGCGGCGTTCGATCTTGTCTCGGACAGCGTCCAGGCTCGGAGTGTTGCCGGGCGCGGACAGCGTGCTGTCCATCGAACGCAGTGATTCGCTGACCTTCTCCTGCATTTTCGCCTGCTCGAGCTGGCTCAGCAGCTTGGTGCGCTCGGCAACCTTGGACTGCAGCGCCATCGCGTTCTGCTCGACGGCTTTCTTCGCCTGAGTGGCGGCCTGCAGAGACTGATCGTGCAGAACCTTCAGGTCTTCGACGCTCTGCTCGGCGGTCACCAACTGCGCAGCGAACGCCTCGGCAGCATTGGTGTACTGCGTGGCCTTCTCGATATCGCCCGCTGTAGCGGCCTGATCTGCCAGTGTGACTGCCTGTCGGGCGTTCGCATTGAGCTTCTCGACCTCGTCCAGCTGCCGGCTGAGCTTCATCTCGAGCTGGCGCTGATTGCCGATGACGGACGCAGCCTGCTGAGACAGAGCCTGATGCTGCCGCTGTGCATCTTCGATCGCCTGCTGAATCTGAACCTTGGGGTCGGCCTTCTCGTCGATCTTGGAATTGAAGAGCGCCATCATGTATTTCCAGGCCTTGACGAAAGGATTAGCCATGGGGTGGTCCTGCCTCCATCTGTTGCGCCGCGGTGGCCGCGTACGGGTCGGCTGCTCTCGCAGTGACCGAAATGAACCTGTCCGTGCTGAAAAAGTCGGGTGTCTGGTCTGGGTCAGGAGTGGAAACGGCGTACGTTCCCGATCTTAGGCGGCAGCGAGAGCTCTGGCAGCAGGTGCGGGAATCACGACACGGGTATCGCCGTCGATGCGGGTGGCGACAGCCGCATCGTCGAGTCGGGCGGCTGCGATGGACGCGTCGGACAGTGTCACGCTGACGTCGCTCATCACATCGGCGAGCGGCACGGCCAGCGCATCGCAGATCGCGGCGAGCAGTTCGCTCGACGCCTCCTTGCGGCCACGCTCCACCTCGGAGAGATACCCCAGGCTCACGCGTGCAGTATTCGAGACTTCACGCAGGGTTCGGCTCTGTGCGACGCGAGTACGCCGCAAACTGTCGCCGAGTGCTTCACGCAATAGCAGCGCCATCTCGCTCCTCCTCGTTGGTGTCCGTACCGACGGCCGAGCCGTCGAGACGACAACGTTCATATCTCGTTTGTCCGGAGCCGTCATGTTGTTCAACGTCCCAGTCGGTCCGATTGGTTCCCGACCCTATATGCCCGTTCACTCCAACACGCGCCGAAGCAGCTCCGACACGTTTGCCACGACTGTATCCCGCCGGCACACTCACGAGGCGGACACACCTCGGCGCAACCGAACGGCCTGCACCACGTAGTCGATTCCGGTGTAGACGGTCAGCAGCACCGCGAGAGCCATCAGCCCCATCGCAACCGGATCGACCGCAGTGGGCAGCGGGCACAAGTACACACCGATGGCGAACGTCTGTACCAGAGTTTTGACCTTCCCGCCGCGACCGGCGGGGATGACGCCGTGCCGGATGACTGCGAAGCGCACCGCGGTGATGCCGATCTCCCGCACCCCGATGATCACGGTCACCCACCAGGACAGATCTCCCAACATCGACAGACCGACCAGCGCGGCACCGATCAAAGCCTTGTCCGCGATGGGGTCTGCCATCTTCCCGAAGTCGGTAACCAGACCGTACTTGCGCGCCACTTGGCCGTCGATCCGGTCGGTGATGGCAGCAACGGCGAAGACCGCGGTGGCTGTCAGGCGCCAGGTGGCGTCATGGCCGTCACCCACGAACAACGCCGCGAGGAACACCGGCACCAGCGCGATTCTGAGGACGGTCAAGATGTTGGCGATGTTGAGCAACGGCACTTCGTCCGTACCACCGGGGACTGCGTTTCCGTGTGGCAGATCTGCACTGCGCGCGCCGCTTCCGGAGCGCGAAGCACCGCTGACCGGGGCTCGGCCGTTCGGCTTACCACTGCTCGACGGGACGCCCTGATCAGGCGCAACCGGGCCGGTCATCGTGGAACTCGCGAGCCGACAGCGCCGGATCCGGCGGTAGGTACACCTTCGCGCAGCGTCCACCCGCCGAGACGGGGACACAGCTCACTGAAGGACACACGAAAAGTTTATCGGTTGCGGTACTGACTACTGTTCACCCCATGACTTCTGGGCCGAGTCGGGCGAGTCGCGACACCTCGAATCCCGAATCCGACGCACACCACGAGACCACGGACCACCTCTCCGCACCCGACGGAACACTCACCGTGCGTCGTGCCAGGACCTCGGACGTTCCCGAGATCAAGCGATTGATAGACATCTACGCCGGTCGGATTCTGCTCGAGAAGAACCTCGTGACGCTCTACGAAGCCGTGCAGGAATTCTGGATCGCCGAACGTGACGGCGAGGTCATCGGGTGCGGGGCATTGCACGTGCTGTGGGCCGATCTCGGTGAGGTGCGAACAGTCGCCGTCGATCCCGCCGCGAAAGGGCATGGTGCCGGGCATCTCATCGTCGCCAAACTCGTCGAGGTCGCGCGCGATCTGGCGTTGCAGAAAGTGTTCGTGTTGACGTTCGAGGTGGACTTCTTCTCCCGGCACGGATTCGCGGAAATCGAGGGAACGCCCGTCACCGCTGAGGTCTACGCGGAGATGTGCCGGTCGTACGACACCGGCGTGGCGGAGTTCCTGGATCTGAGCTACGTCAAACCGAACACTCTGGGCAACACCCGAATGCTGCTGTCTCTCTGACAGAATCCTCCGGACATCCCTCGAATTCGGAAGAGAGCTCCATGCCCCTCATTGCCGTCAGGTACACCTACTCCCCCGCCACCACGGACGGGCGCGACACCCATCGCGCAGCCCACCGCGCATGGCTGGCCGACCTGCTCGAGCAGAAGACTCTGGTCTCGAGTGGTCCCTACGCCGACGGCAGCGGGGCACTGCTGCTGGTCGAGGGGCCGGATGCCGCGACCGTCGAAACGCTCTTCGCGCAGGATCCGTTCGCGATCGAGAACCTGATCGAGTCGGCAACGTTCGACGAATGGACTCCGGTGATGGGCACGTTCACGTCCTGAGTTTCCCCTCTCACCGCGCTCACCCCGACCGCGTCGATGGACCATTGCACCGCCGAGACGGCTGCAATGGTCCATTCACGCGTACCGGGAGCGCTGTATGAGCCCTAGAACTCGTCCGACGCAGGCTGCTCGTCCGGGTCGCCACCCTTGATCGACCACAGCAGACCGTCGAGCTCGTCCGGTTTGACGAGCACTTCGCGAGCCTTCGATCCCTCGCTCGGCCCCACCACACCGCGGTTCTCCATCAGGTCCATCAAGCGACCGGCCTTGGCGAAGCCGACGCGTAGTTTGCGCTGCAGCATCGAGGTCGAACCGAACTGGCTGGTCACGACGAGTTCGACCGCCTGCAACAGCACGTCGAGGTCGTCGCCGATATCGGGGTCGACATCCTTCTTGTCCGAGACCTTCGCTGCGGTGACGGTGTCGTTGTACTCCGGCTCGGCCTGGTTCTTGGCGAAGTCGACGACCGCCGCAATCTCCTCGTCGGTGATGAACGCACCCTGCAGACGTGTCGGCTTGCCCGCACCCATCGGCAGGAACAGAGCGTCGCCCATACCGATCAGCTTCTCGGCACCCGGTTGATCGAGGATGACCCGGGAGTCCGACAACGACGATGTCGCGAAGGCAAGACGCGACGGGACGTTCGTCTTGATCAGACCGGTCACGACGTCGACCGAGGGTCGCTGGGTGGCGAGCACCAGGTGGATACCGGCGGCGCGGGCCTTCTGCGTGATCCGCACGATCGCTTCCTCGACGTCGCGCGGGGCGGTCATCATCAGGTCGGCAAGCTCGTCGACGATCGCGAGGATGTACGGGTAGGGCCGGTAGACGCGTTCACTGCCGAGGGGTGCGGTGATCTCACCCGAACGCACCTTCTTGTTGAAGTCGTCGATGTGCCGGACCTTGTTGATCTGCATGTCCTGGTAGCGCTGCTCCATCTCCTCGACGAGCCAGGCCAGCGCCGCGGCAGCTTTCTTGGGCTGCGTGATGATCGGGGTGATGAGGTGTGGAATGCCCTCGTACGGCGTCAGCTCCACCATCTTCGGGTCGATCAGGATCATCCGAACCTCGTCCGGCGTCGCCCGCGCGAGCAACGACACCAGCATCGAGTTCACGAAGCTCGACTTACCGGAACCGGTGGATCCGGCCACCAGCAAGTGGGGCATCTTCGCGAGGTTGGCACTGACGAAATCGCCCTCGATGTCCTTGCCGAGGCCGATCACCAGCGGATGGTGATCCTTTCGCGTCGACGGCGCAGTCAGCACGTCGGCCAATCGGACCATCTCACGGTCCGAGTTCGGTACCTCGATACCGACCGCGGACTTGCCGGGGATCGGTGCGAGCAGACGTACGTTGTCGGTCGCCACCGCATATGCGATGTTCCGCGCGAGCGCAGTGATCTTCTCGACCTTCACGCCCGGCCCGAGTTCGACCTCGTAGCGGGTGACCGTCGGGCCCCGGGTGAATCCGGTTACCGCGGCGTCGATCTTGAACTGCTCGAGCACCTCCGAGATGGCCTCGATCATGGCGTCGTTGGCCTGGCTCCGCGTCTTGGGCGGGTCGCCGTCGATGAGCAGGGACAACGACGGGAGCGTGTAATCCCCGTCGACGACGCGGTCGACGACGATCTTGTCGTCCTCGGCTGCCGCTTTCGGTTCGGCCGCCTTGACGATCGGCTTGGGCTTCGGCCGCGCAGGCGCGGCAGGCGCTTCCGGCACCGGCACTGCAGCAGCCGCAGGCGCAATGACCTCGGTCGCGGCCTCCGGGGCCGGGGTCCTACGGGCGCGCGGCGGCTTCGCGACCGGGATGTACTCCTCGGTCGGATAGTTGTCGTAGGGATCCGCGCCGCCGTGGACCGGATAACCGTCGGCATCGAAGTTGGAGTCGTAGTCGCCGTAGCCCTCGTCTCCGAATTCGGAACCGAAGTCGGCCGGGTCGTAGTCCTCGTATTCGTCACCCCGACTGTCGGTGCCGAACAGCGCACGCATCCGGTCCGGTACGTCGCGCACGGTGGTACCGGTGAGCAACAGCACCCCGAACAGGCCCGCGAGCAGAAGCAGAGGTACTGCCAACCAGACGGTGAGACCGTCGGCAATCGGACCGCCCGCCACGTACCCCACGAAGCCCGCACCCTCGGACCTGCCGGCAGCGTCGGTCGGCGAGCCTGCGGCCATGTGCCACAGGCCCAGGATCGGGAGGCCGAGAAGAATCGAGCCCAGAACGAGCCGAGGGCGCACCTCGGGACGGGGTTCGGACCGCATGAGAACGACCGCGATGGCAACACCGAGAACGGGGGCCACAAAACCGGCCTCTCCGATGACGGCGCGAATGCCCACCTCGATCCATTCACCGACTGGCCCGCCGGCGCTTAACCACACGCTCGCGGCAACAACCACGCTGACGGCAATCAGCCCCAGCGCGATCCCGTCGCGACGGTGTCCGTGCTCGATGTCGGCGGCCTTACCGACCGTCCTGGTCGTGGCACCGACACCTCGCGCCGCCATCGACCACGTGGACGCGATTCCGCGGCCGATCGCGTCGAGCGCACCGCGTGACTTCTTCTTGGTGGGTGGTCGACGCGACGCCGATCCTCTCGCCGGCCCCTTACCGCGAGACGACGCGCTCGCCCGGGAGGTCGCCGGGTTGCGCGGCGCGGTGGGCTTCTTCGGCGTCGTAACTGTGCGTGCGGTGCGGCCGGTGCCGGACTTACGAGCGGTGCCGGACGCGCGCGAAGAACCGGATCCGCTGGATCCGGCCCTGGCGGTGGAGGTGCTGGTCTTTCCTGCCATGCACCCAGGCTAGTCGCAACAGCCCCGTCGAAACCATCCGCAACACCAGTAACAGCGAAGAGGTTGTGTGTCAGAAGCTCAGATCGAGCGCCTTCACCGCAGCGATGTCGTCCGCCGAACCCTCGAACTCGACGTCGAGCTGGTCCCGGCCGAACGCGTAGAGGAGCAGTTCGGACGGCTCCCCCACCACCGTCACACCGGCACCGGAGCCGCCCTTGAACGTGGCCGAGCGGCCGTCCGAAGTGCGAGCGTGTACCGGAATCGGCGCGGAGCGGTGGCCTGCGCGCCCGATGAACCGGACCTGCGGCCACAATCGTTTCTCCACCGCCGCCGGCAGCAGTCGTCGTGTCCAACTCCCGGTCGCGCGGCGCAGGTCCTCGTGGTGCACGAACATCTCGCCGAGGTTGATCAGTGGATCGAGGAGCGCGAACGGCGACCACATCGGCGGCCCGGTGCGAACATCCTCGACCACGGCCGCGAACGGTCGGTTCGCGACGGAACGCTGGACCCGCTCCGTGTACCCGGCGAACGGCGACAGAAGGATCCCCGGCGACGCGTCGAGCCGTCGCTCGCGGACGACGAGGTGCGCGGCCAGATCGGCAGCGGTCCACTCACCACACAGCGTCGGTGCATCGGGACCCACGTCGAGAAGGGTCTGAACAAGTTGGGAACGTTCATCCTGGGCAAGGCTCACGCGCTCCAGGCTACGGCCAGACGGAACCAGCGGCATCCTGCCGCAGGATCTCATCCTTTGTCTGGGTAACCTCCCAACAGTGCCGGTATCGGAAATCCTCGTCATCCTGCTTGCCGGCCTCGGAGCCGGTGCAATCAACGCCGTCGTCGGTTCCGGAACGTTGATCACGTTTCCAACGCTGGTCGCGTTCGGGTATCCCCCGGTGGTCGCCACGATGTCCAACGCCATCGGGCTGGTAGCGGGAAGCGTCTCGGGCACGTGGGGGTATCGCCGAGAACTGCGCGGGCAATGGCACCGA
The DNA here is from genome assembly GCF_059489205.1 of Rhodococcoides sp. S146-33. NCBI lineage: Bacteria > Bacillati > Actinomycetota > Actinomycetes > Mycobacteriales > Nocardiaceae > Rhodococcoides > Rhodococcoides sp. S146-33. The sequence goes on along the minus strand of NZ_JCAJWY010000002.1, from coordinate 1,067,058 downwards.
CTTCGATGGCAACTGCCCGCATCGTTTCTCGGAGCGCTCGGTGGGGCCTGGCTGCTGCTGCACCTGCCCGAAAAGGTGTTCGCCTCGGTCGTTCCGGTTCTGCTCATCGGTGCGCTGATTCTCGTTGTCGCACAACCGAAGATCCAAGCCTGGGCCAAGCGGCGGTCGGAAGCGGCCGGAAAGGCGGCGAACCAGATCGGTCGCGGCCGAATGGCACTGGTAACCATCGGCACTCTGCTCGTCGGCATCTACGGCGGCTATTTCACTGCAGCACAGGGAATCCTGCTCATCGGCGTTATGGGAGCCCTGCTCCCCGAGACGATGCAGCGGATGAATGCAGCCAAGAACTTACTGTCGCTCGTGGTCAATATCGTTGCAGCAGTGGCATTCACGATTTTTCGATTCGACGACATCAGCTGGCAGGCCGCCGGTCTGATCGCCGTCGGCTCCCTGATCGGCGGTGCCGTCGGAGCCCGGTACGGCCGCCGGCTGTCGCCGGCGGCCTTACGCGGTGCCATCGTCGTCCTCGGACTGATCGGACTGTGGCGACTGCTGGTCTAGATGAACTAGCTCGACTGCGGTTGCGGCTTGACCGCAATGATCGTCGGAACGATCATCGGCTTGCGGCGATACTTGTCCGCTACCCACCGACCCACGACTCGGCGCACTGCTTGTGCGATGCGATGAGTGTCGGAGACCCCGTCCGAGGCAAGCCGCTGCAGTTCGGCCTCCACGAGTTGTCCGGCCTCCTTGAGGGCCGCCGGATCGTCGGAGAAGCCCCGACCGGACACCTCGGGCGCGGTCACTGCACGGCCGGTGGCCGAATCCACGGCGACGCTGATCGCGATGAAGCCGCCCTCGCCCAGTACGAGACGATCCGACAGCGTCGAATCGCCGACATCACCGACCGAGAGGCCGTCGACGTACACGTGACCGACCGGGACCTGGCCGACGATCTCGGCGAGGCCGTCGACCATGTCGACCACCACGCCGTCCTCTGCGAGCACCACGCGGTCCTCGGGTACACCGGTTGCCTTCGCCAGCGCGGCGTTGGCGCGCAGGTGACGCCACTCGCCGTGCACCGGCATGGCGTTGGTCGGTCGAACCGCGTTGTACAGGTAGAGCAGTTCTCCCGCCGACGCGTGTCCCGAGACGTGGACCTTCGCGTTCTGCTGCGTCACGACGGTCGCGCCGCGCTTGGCGAGGCCGTTGACGACGGCGAATACCGAGTTCTCGTTGCCGGGAATGAGCGAGGACGCCAAAACGACGAGATCGTTGGCCTTGACGTTGATCTGGCGGTGCTCGCCCCGAGCCATCCGGGACAGCGCCGACAGCGGCTCGCCCTGCGAGCCGGTGGAGATGAGCACCAACCGGTCGTCGGGAAGTGTTGCGGCGGTGTCGACAGTCACCTCGAGGCCGTCGGGCACCCGCAGATAACCCAGATCCTGGGCGATCTGCATGTTGCGCACCATCGAGCGTCCGACGAACGCGACACGACGGTTGTATCGCTCGGCGACGTCGATGACCTGTTGGATGCGGTGCACGTGACTGGCGAACGACGCCACGATGACGCGTTGCTTCGCCTTGCCGATGACGGTGTCGAGCACTCCGCCGATCTCACGTTCGGGCGTGACGAATCCGGGCACCTCGGCATTGGTGGAGTCGACCAGAAACAGGTCGACACCCTCGTCGCCCAGACGCGAGAAACCGGCGAGGTCGGTGAGACGACCGTCGAGCGGCAGCTGATCGAGCTTGATGTCCCCGGTGTGCAGGACGAGACCGGCGTCGGTCCTGATGGCAATGGCCAATGCGTCGGGAATCGAGTGATTCACCGCGAAGTATTCGCAGTCGAACGGACCGTGCTGGGTGTGTTGTCCCTCGATGACCTCGACGAGATTCGGTCGTAGCCGATGCTCACGGCACTTCGCAGCGACCAGTGCGAGCGTGAATTTGGATCCGACGACGGGGAGATCGGGCCGCAGGCGCAGCAAGAACGGGACCGCTCCGATGTGGTCCTCGTGACCGTGTGTCAGCACCACTGCTTCGACATCGGCCATACGGTTCTCGATGTGGCGGAAATCGGGCAGGATCAGGTCGACACCCGGCTGCTGGTCCTCGGGAAAGAGCACGCCGCAGTCGATGATCAGCAACTTGCCCTGGTGCTCGAACACGGTCATGTTGCGGCCGATTTCGCCGATACCGCCCAGCGCAACCACTCGAAGGCCCTTGAACGGTGCCTTGGGCGGAGTGCCGAGTCGTTGTGTCGGGTCGAATTCACGGCGCTTGTCGGGACGTTGAGTCCGCGCCAAATTCTGCACCATCGGCTTACCCTGCCGGGCACCCGACGGCCGGCCCTGCGTAGGAGCCGGCCGCTCGGACGGCGGTCCGGCGTTTCGGGTTGCGCGTCCGCGCGATCTGTTCGGTCGTGTCATACAAGAACTCCTGCCGCCCGCAGCTCCGCTGCGAGCAATTCGATGTGATCGATGCTCGGTGGCACCTGGGGAAGTCGTGGTTCGCCGACATCGATTCCGATGAGGCGGAGGCCGGCCTTCGAGGCGCTGACGCCGCCGAGGCGTGCGACCGAGCGAATGACCGGAATGAGGCTGACGTTGATTGCCTGCGCCCGCGCGATGTCGCCCATCATGAAGGCGGTGTGCAGTTCGCGGAGCCGAGCGGGGACGAGGTGGCCGATGACACTGACGAAGCCCGTCGCCCCGACCGAAAGCCACGGAAGGTTCAGTGGGTCGTCGCCCGAATAGAACTGCAGGCCCGTCGAGGCGATCAGTTCCGCGCCTGCATTGAGGTCTCCCTTGGCGTCCTTGACCGCGAGGATCCGGGGGTGCTCGGCCAGTCTGCGCAAGGTCTCGGTCTCGATGGGAACGACGGAGCGGGGAGGGATGTCGTAGAGCATCACGGGCAGGTCGGTGGCGTTCGCAACCGCGGTGAAGTGGGCGTACAACCCGGCCTGAGGTGGCCGGGAGTAGTACGGGGTGACGACAAGGAGACCGTGCGCACCTGCACGAGCGGCATCGCGGGCCAATTCCACACTGTGCGCCGTGTCGTTGCTTCCGGCTCCGGCAATGATGCGAGCTCGGTGACCTACCGCGGCGATCACGGCGCGCAGCAGCTCGAGCTTCTCGTTCTCTGTGGTGGTGGGTGATTCGCCCGTCGTTCCGGCCAGAACCAGCCCATCGTTGCCTTGCTCGACGAGGTGATGCGCCAGGCGAACACCGGCGTCGATATCCAACTTTCCGTCCGCTGTGAACGGGGTCACCATCGCAGTGAGCACCGTACCGAACACAGGCGCAACGGAAGGAGCGGCGTCACCGTAGGTCATGGCAGCAGATTACCCGGTGCTTTACCCACTCTCGCGCAGCGGGACTCCCGGCTGACACCTCACGGGTGTACCCGGTTCAGGCCCGAACCGAACCTTGCCTCTACACCTCGGTCACGAACGGGCTGCGGGCCACTTCCGTACCGTCCGGCAACGTGGAGATCTCGAAGTCCCCGAACACGTCCGGGGCCACTGCCACGAGCTTACGCAGACATTCGACGGCGACGCGGCGAATTTCGACGTCCGCATGCTCCGAGGCACGCATCGACACGAAATGACGCCATGCGCGGTAGTTTCCGCTCACCACCACGCGCGTCTCGGTCGCGTTCGGGAGTACCGATCTTGCTGCCTGCCGCGCCTGCTTGCCGCGCAGCGCAGCATTGGTGACCGATTCCAACTTGCCTTCGAGGGCACCGAGCAGTTCGGTGTACGCCGCACGACTGGCCTCGGTCGCGGACGCGAACAGCGCTTCGAGCTCAGGGTCCCCTTCGATCGCAGGTGGCAGAACGACATTGGCGTCGTGCTCGGGAACGAAACGCTGCGAGAGCTGGGAATACGAGAAGTGTCGGTGGCGAATCAGCTCGTGCGTGCACGACCGAGAAATACCGGTGATGTAGAAGCTCACGCTCGCGTGCTCGAGCACCGACAGGTGGCCGACATCGAGCAGATGGCGCAGATACGACGCATTGGTGGCCGTCCTGGGATTGGGTTTGGACCAACTCTGGTAGCACGCACGTCCAGCGAACTCGACCAAAGCCTGTCCGCCGTCGGCGTCGGTATCCCACGGGATGTCCGCCGGTGGGACGAATTCGGTCCGAGCAACGAGTTGCACTTTCAGCGCGACCGTTCGGGGCACCGCTCTACGTTCGATTTCTGATGACACCGCACAACACTAAGTGCGGTCCACGGCATTCGGCGACGCGTGACGTCATCACGGATCGATCGACGCCACAGAAGCGCCTTGACTGACGTCATCTATGACGCCACACTGGCGTCATGGAACTGGACAAGTACACCGAGTCGCTACGGACCGATCTTCTTGCGGCTGCGGCCCTGGGAGACGAGCACACCCGGCAGACGGCGGAGGCGCTCGGAAAGACCGCGGAGGCCTCGGCCAGATTGATGCTGCTGACCGCGCTGTCGGATTTTGCGGCCGAGGTGTCGAACGACCTGGACGGCCACACCGTTACCGTCCGACTGGACGGGACGCAGGCGCACGCCGACGTTCGACACGACACCCCGATCGTGGACATGGGCGTGACCGACGCACCCGAAGCCGAGGACTACCCGACGATGGACGACGTGTCCGGCGAAGTACGACGGGTGACGCTTCGCTTGGTCGAACAGATCAAGGAACGCGCCGAAGATGCGGCCAACAACAGCGGCGTATCTCTCAATTCGTGGTTGTCACAAGCGGTTCAGGGCGCTCTGCGCGATCAGATGCGCAAGGATCGCGGCTGGAACAACTGAGGAGCGCTACTTCTTCTCGCGCCACTCCCGCTCGAACGGGAGCCGCCAGGCGTGCGGCGCAATGAGTTGATGAATTGCGTTGGGGCCCCACGATCCCGGTGAATACAGTCGCACCGGAGGTGGATCCGCCAGCAACGGCTCCGATACCTGCCACAATCGTTCGATGCCCTCGGCTGTGGTGAACAGTGTGTGGTCGCCGTACATGGCGTCGAGAATGAGCCGCTCGTAGGCCTCGAGTACGTCGCCGGCGCGTTCGGTTTCGTGAATGGCGAACTGCATACTGAGTTTGTCCAGGCGCATCCCGGGCCCGGGCCGCTTGCCGTAGAACGACAGCGACACCTTGGATGCGTCCGCCAGGTCGAAGGTCAGATGATCCGGGCCTTGGGCGCCGACCCCGGAACCCGCCGGGAACATGCTCTTCGGTGGCTCTCGGAACGCTATCGAGATGATGCGTTGGCCTTCGGCGAGACGTTTCCCGCTACGGAGGTAGAACGGCACCCCGGCCCAGCGCCAGTTGTCGATTTCGCATTTGAGGGCCACGAAGGTGTCGGTGTCGGAATCCGGTGCCACGCCTTCCTCCGATCGATATCCCGTGTATTGACCTCGCACAACGTTTTTCGGTTCCAGCGGCACCATCGATCGGAAAACCTTGTTCTTCTCTTCACTGATCGCGCGGGGTTCGAGTGCCGTCGGCGGTTCCATCGCCATGAAAGCCAGCACCTGGAACAGATGGGTGACGACCATGTCCTTGTACGCGCCGGTGGACTCGTAGAACCCTGCTCGACCGTCGAGGGCGAGTTTCTCCGGTATGTCGATCTGCACGTGATCGATGAAATTACGGTTCCAGATCGGCTCGAACAAGCCGTTGGCAAAACGAAACGCCAGGATGTTCTGCGCCGGCTCCTTCCCGAGAAAATGATCGATCCGGAAGATCTGGTCCTCGTCGAACGTTTCGTGCACCCGTGCATTCAAGGCGATCGCGCTGTCGAGGTCGGTGCCGAACGGCTTCTCCATGATGATCCGGGAACGCTTGACCAGGTCTGCCGATGCGAGCGTATCCACCACTGCGAGAGCAGCTCTCGGTGGAACGGATAGGTAGTGCAGCCGTTTGGCGCTTCCTCCCAGTTCGATCTCGGCCTCTGCCACGGCCTCCCCCAGCGCCGCCGGTCCTGCCTTCTGCGACACGTAGGTCAGACGTGAAGCAAAGCGACTCCATTGATCGTCGCCGACTTTACGACTCGAATAGGTGTTGATCGATTCGCGAGCGAGAGTGCGGAATTCATCGGTCGACATCTCTTCGAGCGATGTACCGACGACGCGGATGTTCGGCGCGAGATCGGACAATGCCAAGTGCATCATTCCGGACAGAAGTTTTCGTTTGGCCAAATCCCCCGTCGCGCCGAACAGCACGACGACCTGGGGCGGAAGTTCGGAGTCGGTGTCTGTCCGGCGCGAAGTCACACTGGAAATAGTGGCACCGATTCTGTCGACGTGCACTTCGGCAGAACTGTGCACTTCGGCAGAATTGGCGCACCTGGGCAGAATTCAGCGCAACGCTGCTACGAGGTCGCCGCGCTCCCCCACCACCACACGTTCGAGTTCGAGCCAGTCGGCCATCTCTCGGAGAACATCACGCAGGCGTGGGGCGATGTCGCGGGCGTCGCGGTCCCCCTCGACGTAGGCCGCAATGACGTGGAGTTCGGACAGGGCGCGCACCGCCTTCAGGTCGACACGTGCCACCAAATGGCCGTCGAGCAGAAACGGGAAGACGTAGTAGCCGTGAACCCGCTTGTGCTGCGGGGTGTAGATCTCGATGCGGTAGTGGAAGCCGAAGATCCGCTCCACCCGAGGCCTGAAGAAAATCATCGGATCGAACGGGCACAGCAGGGCGGCCGCGGTGGCCGTTCGCGGTGTTCTGGCGTCTCGATGCATGTAGGCCGGCGCATTCCATCCTCGAACCGACACCTGCTCGAGAACACCGTCTTCCACCAAGTCGGCGATCGCTGCCTTGGACTGCTTCTGGGACAGCCGATAGTAATCTCGCAGGTCCGGCTCAGTCCCGATTCCCAGTGCACGAGAGGACTTTTCGATCAGAGCCCGCACCGCATCCGGTTCGTCGATCTGTCTGCGCAGAACGGCGTCGGGAAGCACCCGTTCGCTGAGCTCGTATTGCCGGACGAACCCGGAGCGTGCCGGTACGCTCACCACCCCGGCAGCGAAGAGTTGCTCGCAGACGACCTTGACGTCGCTTCGATCCCACCATGGACCCTTGCGCCCGGGCTTCTCGACGTCCAGATGCGTCTCTATCTCACCCGCACTGGATGCACCGTGATCTCCGATCACAGCGAGAACATCGTCCACCAGGGTCGGTTCTCGGTCGAGAATGCGAGCGGCTCCGCCCCATCGACCGTGCCGATACAACTCCATGCGCCAGCGCATCAGCGGCCAGTCCTCCACCGGCAGCAACGCCGCCTCGTGCGCCCAGTATTCGACCAATCGCCTGGGACGCCGGGTGGTGTCGGTCCACGCGGCGTCGTCGACGAATTTCCTGTCGTAGGCACCGACGCGACAGAACACCGGCGCGTAGTGCGCGCGCACCACCACCGACACGGAGTCGATCTGCAACAGCCCGGTTGTGTCGATCGCGTCATGCACTGCCGCTCGGCCGGCAGGGGCGCTCCTGCTACGACGCGAAGCCAGACCTTGGGCGGCCAAAGCAGTGCGGCGCGCCATCGCAGCGCTCATGTCTCGCATCGATCCACCCTGTCACGAGTCACCGACACACGGTGTCAGGTGCTGAAGAGGTTCTTCGCCTTGAGAATCAGCTCGAACAGTCCGTAGGCGAACGGCACGGCAACCCACGCCCATGCGACCGCCATCGTGACCTGCTTCTGTGCGCCGCTCATGCCTTCGCTCCCGTGGTGGCTGCAGAATCCGTGTGATCGGATTCGTGGTACTTCGATGCCACCGGTTTGATGGCTTCGTTGGCCAGGAACCCGACGACCAGCAATCCGATCATCACGTAGAAGGCCGGGAGGTATCGGCCGGTGGTTCCCGGCTCTCCGGCGTCGGCGATGGCGTTGACGATCAGTGGTCCCAGAACACCCGCCACCGACCATGCGGTGAGCAGTCGTCCATGGATTGCGCCCACCTGGTACGTGCCGAAGAGGTCCTTGAGGTAGGCCGGAACGGTCGCGAATCCCGCGCCGTAGAACGACAGGATCAACAGTGCCGCGACCATGAAGAGGATCTTGTTCGTATTGGTGAACAGCGCGATGTAGAGATAAAGCAGCGCGCCCACGCCCAGGTACATCCTGTAGATGTTCTTGCGGCCCACCACATCGGAGACCGACGACCAGACGAATCGTCCGATCATATTGGTCAGCGAGAGAAAGGCAACGAAACCGGCGGCCGCAGCAGCCAGAGATTGGGGCGAGGTCGCGTCGGGGAAGAAGTCCTGATAGATACCCGAGCCTCGCTCGAGGATTCCGATGCCGGCGGTGACGTTGAAGCACAACACGACCCACAACAACCAGAACTGCGGTGTCTTGACGGCATTCGCGGCCGAGACGTTGTGCGTGGAAATCATCGCCGACGAGGCGGGCGGGGTCCATCCTGCCGGTGTCCACCCTTCGGCGGGCACTCTGATGAGCACGACCCCCAGCGCCATGAACACCGCGTAGCCGACGCCCAAGGTGAGGAACGTCTTGGCGATCGAACCATCGGTGAAGCCGCCGAAGTTCACCATCAGTTGACTGGTGAGCGGTGACGCGATGAGCGCACCACCGCCGAAGCCCATGATGGCGATGCCGGTGGCCATTCCCGGCCTGTCGGGAAACCACTTCAGCAGCGTCGACACGGGCGAGATGTATCCGATTCCGAGGCCGATACCGCCGACGAACCCGTAACCGAAGATCACCAGCCAGAACTGGCCGAGGGCCATGCCGAGGGCGGAGATGAGCAGGCCGGATACGAAGAAGACCAACGAAACGGCCATCGCCCAGCGCGGACCGTTCTTCTCCACTCTGGTCCCGAAGATTGCGGCAGACAGGCCGAGCATCACGATGGCCAGCTGGAACGGAATAGCAGTGACGGTTCCACTGAGTCCGAGCGCGTCGGGTTGTGAGATGGCGTTCTTGAAGACGCTCCATGCGTATGCAGACCCGATCGCGAGGTGGATCGACAGTGCTGCCGGTGGTATCAACCAGCGACTCCACTCGGGCGTAGCAACGATTCTGGAGCGGTCGAGAATGGGGAGGGTCATCGAAATCCCTTGGTATGGAGAGCGGTACAAAGATCAACTAACCCATGCAGTCAAACACGAGGACCGCCCTGCCTGCTCACAACCGGACATAGTTCTTTCACCGAACTCACTACCTCGAGCCGCGTATCCTCGAGGCCGCGTATTCTAGGGACAGTGGACATCGAACGGTGGCGTAGCAGATTGCCGGTGAAGCGAGCCTCGGACGGTGAGGTGATCGGCTGGACCGTCGCCCACAGCTCGCGTGAATCGAACCCACAGGACGAGTACGACGAGGGATATCTGGTCGATGCCGTCAATCCGGTGGGAATCACTGTTGCACAGGGTGTGTCGTTGGAAGACGCGATTTCCGCCCTGGAGGAACGTGGACTGGCATCACTGTCGTTGCCGCACTGGACAAAAGCCCCGCTGCCTCTGCAGCTCGAGACCGATCTCCTCACCCCGCAAGATGATTGGCAGTGGCGTCGGGTGCTGATGACGCAACTCGACGACAACCGAGTGTGGATCAGACCCGCGTACCCGAGCTGGCCGGAACGGCTTCTGGAAATTCCGTTGTCGATCCCGGCCGACGACGTGCTGCGACCCCACTCCCCCGCCGATTCCGACTGACTCCGTCAGTCGGACAGTCCCGCCGCGACCGTGCCGCCCAGTTCGTAGCACCGCTCGCGAGCAGCCTTGCCTCCTTCTGCGAGGTGCAGGGTGCCGAACACCTTCTCGAGTCCCCATCCCAAGGTAATGGCCTCGACACCGCGTGCGGCACCCACTGTGTCGTTGTTCCCGTGAATCCATGCGGCATAGGGTTTTCCGGCGACGGCGTCCAGGCACGGGTAGTAGACGGTATCGAAGAAGTGCTTGAGCGCCCCGCTCATGTAGCCGAAATTCGCCGGCGTGCCGAAGAGGAAACCGTCTGCGTCGAGTACATCCGGGACCGTCGCACCCAGGGCCGGAACGCTGCGGACGTCCACACCGGTGATCTCCGGATCACGCGCGCCGGAGAGAACGGCCTCGAGCAACTCGCGAGTGAGCGGGCTCGGAGTGTGATGAACCACCAGCAGAGTGCGCGCCATCGGCCGTCAGCTCTCTGCCCGTTCCAGTGCCACAGCGCGTTTCATGGTCTCGCGAGCTCGCCCGCGATCGCCCGCGTAGTCGTAGGCACGCGCAAGCCGGTACGAGCTTCTCCAGTTGTCCGGGTCTTTTTCCCACTCGGCCTTGATCTGCTGGAACATCTCGTCCGCGGCAGAGCGTTCGATCCGTCCCGACGGCATCCGCGGGAGGTCGTCGACGTCGAGTTCGAGCCCTTCCTCCCGCATCCGTGACGCCAGCCGCTGATGGTCGAACCCCGCTTTGAGCGTCGCCCACACGATCCACAATCCGACGATCGGCAGGAGGATGACCCCGATACCCAGGGCAATACTGGCTACCCCACCGTTCTGGATCAGAGTCACTCCGCGCTGGCCGAGAAGGAAGAAGTAGAAGCCGAGGATCAGCACCATCACCGCGATGATGGCGAGAACTTTGGTCGCTTTGTTCACAGTCGATCAGCTCACAGATCCAGTAGCGGGTCGAGACCGACGGTCAAACCCGGTCGAGCGGCGATCTCTCGGACTCCGAGAAGCACGCCCGGAGCGAACGACGTACGGTCCAGCGAATCGTGCCGGATGCTCAGCGTCTCGCCCTGCGTCCCCAGCAGAACCTCTTGATGCGCAACGAGTCCCGCGAGCCTGATCGAATGCACCCGAACCCCGTCGACGTCTGCACCGCGTGCACCGTCCAATTCGGTCGTCGTCGCATCGGGGCTGGGCGCATTGCCTGCCGCGGCGCGTGCTTCGGCGATCAGCGCAGCAGTGCGATAGGCAGTGCCCGACGGCGCGTCGGCCTTGTTGGGGTGATGCAGTTCGATCACCTCGACCGAGTCGAAGAACCGAGCGGCCTGCTGAGCGAATCGCATCGACAACACAGCACCGATGGCGAAGTTCGGGGCGATCAGCACTCCCGTGTCCGGCGATCCGGCCAGCCATTCCCGTACTTGCTCGAGCCGCGGCTCGTCGAAACCGGTGGTGCCGACAACGGCATGGATGCCGTGCTCGATCAGGAACTGCAGGTTGTCCATCACCACATCCGGGTGAGTGAAATCGACCACCACCTGCGCACTGGAATCGACGAAGTTTGCCAGCGGATCGCCTTGGTCGACGGTGGCCACGAGCTCGAGGTCGTCGGCTGCGTCGACGGCAGCACAGATAGCCTGCCCGACCTTGCCGCGCGATCCCAGTACCCCTACTCGAACAGGTGCCGTTGCACTCACGTCGTACCCACACTCGTTTCTTCGTCGTCTCGAGGCCTTACCGACCTCAGAGCCTACTTTCCCCGCGCTCCACACCGGCAGCTACGGTCGTCCGGTGACGTCCACTGTTCTGTTCGCCGACCGAGTCGATCTGGTCCGCGGGGGCCGATACCTGCTCAGCGATGCAACGATGAGGGTCGACGAAGGCGAGCACTGGGTGTTGCTCGGTGCCAACGGAGCCGGTAAGAGCACCCTGCTCAGTTTGCTGGGTGCCGTCGTCCATCCCACCCACGGGGCCGTCCACGTTCTGGGTCATCGCCTCGGCCGGGTGGACATGCGGGAGTTGCGGACGCACATCGGGCACGTCGATCCACGGCTGAGGATCGACGCTCCACTGACGTTGTTCCAGGTGGTGCTGACCGGTCTGACCAACACTCCAGACCTGATCCCGAGGTGGTCGGCCACCGAGACTCAGATCACCCGAGCGCACCGGCTGATCCAGTCCCTCGGCGTCACCCATCGCGCGGAAGCGTCCTGGCACACGCTCTCGCAGGGAGAACGTGGCCGAGCGCTCATCGCGCGCGCCCTGCTCCCCGATCCTGCGGTGTTGCTGCTCGACGAGCCTGCCACGGGGCTCGATCTCGCTGCCCGCGAACAACTTCTGACCGCGCTCGACGCACTGCGAGCCGAGCACCCGGACCTGGCGAGCATCCTGGGAACGCACCACCTCGAGGAAATTCCGGTCTCGACCACTCATGCACTCTTGGTCCGCGACGGACAAGTGCTGGCGCAAGGGACCGTCGACACCGTGCTGACCACCGACAACATCAGTGCCTGTTTCGACCATCCCATCGAGATCTCGAAGCAACGTGGCCGTTGGGTGGCGACGGCCTCGCAGAGCTGATGCTCAGTCGAAGACGATGACCTGACGGATTGCGTTACCGTCGGCCAATTCGTCCATGCCGCGGTTGATCTCGTCCAACGTGATACGCGAGGAGATCAGCTTCTCGACGGGGAGTCGACCCTCGCGCCACATCTGGGCGTACGTCGGAATATCGCGTGCCGGGACGGCCGAGCCCAGGTAGCTGCCGATGATCGTGCGCGCTTCCGCCACCAGCCCCAAGGGCGAGATGGACGACCGCGCGTCGGGTGCGGGGAGTCCCACGGTGATGGTCTTACCACCGGGAGCGGTTGCCGCGACGGCAGTCTCGAAGGCGCGGGCATTACCTGCGGCCTCGATGACGATGTCGGCCTTGATGCCATTCTCGGCGACCTCGGCGGGCGAGTAGACCTGAGTTGCGCCGAGATCGGTTGCGGTGGTGAGCTTGTCCGCGACACCGTCGACCCCGATCACCTCACCGGCACCGACCGACACCGCCGTCAGGACCGCCGCCATTCCTACTCCGCCGAGGCCGACCACCATCACCGACTGCCCTGGCTTCGGAGTTCCCGCGTTGAGGACTGCACCGCCGCCTGTGAGTACCGCACACCCGAGGACGGCTGCGATATCGGCCGGGATGTCGTCGTCCACCGGGACCACCGACTTTCGGCTGACCACCGCGTGTGTCGCAAATCCGGACACTCCGAGGTGATGCTTGACCTCGGCACCGTCGCGGTGCAATTTGATGCCTCCGCCGAGCAACGTGCCGGCATTGTTCGACGCGCTTCCCACGACGCAGGGCATCTGGCCGTCGGTGGCGCACCCTGCGCAGTCACCGCAGCGCGGCAGGAATGTCATGACGACACGGGTCCCGACCTCGATGTCCTCGACACCCGCGCCCACCTCCTCGACGCGGCCTGCGGCCTCGTGGCCGAGCAACATCGGGACCGGACGCACTCGATTGCCGTCGACTACCGACAGGTCCGAGTGACACAGGCCGGCGGCTTCGATTCTGATCAGCAGTTCGCCGTCACCCGGCGAGCCGAGCTCGAGGTCGGAGACCGTAATGGGATGCGAGTCCGCGAAGGGACGTGATCGGCCGATTTCTTCGAGTACTGCGCCGCGAATCTTCATCCCGCCAGACTATGCGGCTACGCCGCATGTGCGCGGAACTTCGTAGTGGGCTACGAATTTCCGTGCACGTGGGCCGCAGGCCCTCACAGCGGCAAACGTGGCCTGAGCAGGTGCGCGACCAGCGCCGTCCACCCGGTTTGGTGCGTGGCCCCGAGTCCCTCTCCGGTGTCGCCGTCGAAGTACTCGTTGAAGCTGGGATGCTCGCTCCACAGTGGGTCGGCACTGGATTCGATCCGGTTGCCGTCCGCCGGCCTCTTGCCATCGATCGGCCGGAACAGTCCGGCGAGACCGTTGTCGATCAGGTCGGCCGCGTCGGTCAGAGTGCGGTGGTTGCCCGATCCGGTGGGGATCTCGATGGTGAAAGAGTCGCCGTAGTACCGACCGTAGGCGCGGAGCTTGTCGGCCAGCAGCACGTTCACCGGGAACCACACCGGGCCACGCCAGTTGGAATTGCCACCGAACATTCCGGTTCGCGACTCCCCCGGTTCGTACTCGATGGACAGACTGCGGCCATCGACGTCGAAGGTCACCGGCTCGCGGTACGAGGCCGAGAGCGATCGAATTCCGAACTCCGACAGAAACTCTTCCGAATCGAACATGCGCGCCAGGATCCGCTTCAGACGCTCGGGCTGGACGAGCGTCAGCAGAAGACGCACCTCGTTGCCTTCTCGCCGCGCCAGCAGCGGCGAGACCATTTCGGGCCGACGATGCTGCACCCACCGCAGCCGCGCGGCAAGATCCGGGCATTCGGCCTCGACCCAGGGCGGAATTTCCGTTGCACCGAGAATGGGAAGGAGTCCGACCATGGATCGCACCCGCATCGGTACCGCATCGCCCTCGGGTTGAACCAGGACGTCGTAGAAGAACCCGTCTTCCTCGTGCCACAGCGAAATGTGCTGCGAACCGAATGAATTGACCGCTTTCGCGATGGAGAGGAAGTGCGAGAAGAACTTGGTTGCGACGTCGTCCCAGGCGCTGTCGTGCCGCGCGAGCTCCAAGGCGATCTTGAACATCTGCTGGCAGTAGAACGCCATCCAACTCGTTGCGTCGGACTGCTCGAGGCGAAACCCCGGGGGCAGCGGTGCGGAACGATTGAACAATCCGATGTTGTCCATTCCGAGGAAGCCGCCCTCGAAGATGTTGGACCCCTCCGAGTCCTTGCGGTTGACCCACCACGCGAAGTTGAGTAGCAGCTTGGTGAACACTCGAACCAGAAATTCGCGATCCCGATAGCCGTCGATTCGATACACGTGCCATGCCGCCCACGCGTGCACCGGCGGGTTGACGTCACCGAATTCCCATTCGTACGCCGGGAGTTGACCGTTGGGGTGCATGGCCCATTCTCGGCACATCAGAACCAACTGTTCCTTGGCGAAATCGGCGTCGACATGCGCCAGCGGAATCGCGTGAAATGCCAAGTCCCAGGCTGCGAACCAGGGGTACTCCCACTCATCGGGCATCGAGATCACATCGGCCAACGCGAGGTGACGCCAGTGCGCGTTTCGACCGCGCGGGTCCTGCCTCGAATCCGGGGCCGGTGCCCCCACCTTGTCGCCTTCGATCCACTCTTCGACGTCGTACCGGTAGAGCTGCTTCGTCCACAACAGTCCCGCGTACGCGCGCCGCGCCACGTGCCGATCGGTGTCGGTGAGCTCCGCACCGATCACTGCACCGTAGAACTCGTCCGCCTCCACTCGACGATCGAGGGTGACCGCGTCGAATCCGGTCCCGAACGTCTGCTCGTCCGGCCGGTTGGGCGACAGGCGCAGTTTGACCGATTCCGTTGCACCGGATGCGATGTCGTCGAACCGATACCAGAATGCGGCCTTCGTTCCGGTCTGCTCGGGGTTGACGGCATCCACGTCACCGTCGACCACTCGCCGCCCGATTCCGTCCTTGGGATAGGCCGAGACGTTCTCCTGACCCCACAGCGCCTGAGCGTTGGTTTCGTTGTCGCAGAACAGAAGTGACGGCGTTCCCTCGGCGCTCAGGTAGTAGCGTCCCAGAAATCCATGGTCGACGGCAATGGCTTCGAGACCACCGGCCAGTAGGTCCGGTGGGGTCAACCGATCCAGGACACCGCCGCGGTCGTCGCGGCCCCACGACCACGTGTTGCGCAGCCACAGGTGCGGCAGCAGATCGACCGACGCTGCCTCCGGTCCGTGGTTGGTGATGGAGATGGTGATGCAGATGTCGTCGGGTGATGCCTTCGCATACGTGACCTGGACGTCGAAGAATCTGTTCTCGTCGAGGATCCCGGTGTCGGCCAGCTCGTACTCACGGTCGTCACGGCCGCGTTGGGCATTCTCTTCCCTCAGTTGGGCATAGGGATATTCCGCGTGTGGGTAGCGGTAGAGCCATTGCATCCAGCTGTGCGTCGGTGTTCCGTCGACCGCCCAGAAGTACTCCTTGACGTCCTCGCCGTGATTGCCCTCTTCGTTGGCGAGACCGAACAGCCGTTCCTTGAGGATCGGGTCCTTGCGGTTCCACAGTGCGAACGAGAAATTGAGGAACCCGAAACGATCGCAGATTCCCCCGATTCCGTCCTCACCCCAGCGGTACGTCCGCTTGTGCGCCTGATCGAACGGGAACGACGCCCACGCGTTCCCGTCCTCGGAGTAGTCCTCGCGCACCGTGCCCCACTGCCGTCCTGCCAGGTACGGCCCCCACTGGCGCCACGGGCCGCTGACGCCGGGCGATTCCGCCAACCGAGAGTGCTCGACGGTGGACGGGGTAGGGACGCTCACGGGATTGGTGGTCACGGCACACAGTCTGGTGGTTGACGCTCAGCGATGCACGCCGACATTGGCAGCCAGGTAGCCGACCCGGCGTTGCACCGCGGCGATCTCTCGGACTCCGTCGGTGAGCAGACTGCGCTCGAGGGGTGACAGATCGGCCATGACCAGCACGTCACCGGGCCGATGCCCTGCCGTGATCTGATCGATCTGATGCGACAGTCGCAGACGCTGCAGCATCTCGAACACCTCGGTCAGAGTGGCGACATCGCGTTCGGAGAGCATGCCGTTGCCCGACGCCGCCGCGAGCCGCGCGGGGGTGGAGGACGAGGCGATGCCGACCGACAACCCACCCCACCGAGCGAGGTTGACGATGGGCGTCAGGGCATGGGCCTTGAGATCGAACGTCCCGCCGCGCCGAGCCAGCACGTCTCGCAGGGAGCGCAACCGGGCCCGGCCTGCGAGGGCATCCCGCAGCTGCAGCCGCAGTGCATCGGGGTTGTCGACCAGGAGCCGGCGATACGCCTCGGGCACGGTGTTCAGCTCTCGTGGGCCCCACACCACCCTGCCGTCGATCATCAGCGAGGACATGATGAGACCGGAGTCCCCAGCCGGATTGCCACGTTCACCGAAGGGGTTGCTGAGCCAGTGAGCCGCGGCGCTTTGCCACTGCCCGGCCGAGCGTGCGAATCGAGGCGAGCTCGCGACCGCCCCGTTGGTGTCCGATGGTAGCCCGGCACCGTCGAGGCTCACGTGGACACGAGCGGCCAAGTCCATCAGCGCCTCGTCGCGGGTTCTCGACACCGCGCTCGATTTCCCTCGCGAGCCGGGGTCCGCGGTGGTGTCGGACCAGGTCAATGCACTGTCGACGTCCGAGGACGGCATGGCTTCCCGACGCGCCACACTGCCGAGGGTGATCCAGGCGAACCGGTCGCGCGGCACTTCCGGCCGCGCCGACCATTCGATCTCGACGGCACGGCGGACGAGGCTGTCGACCACGACGGACAGGATCGCGCTGACCGCCACGGCGTCGGTCCCGCCCCGGAACAGGTCCGCCACCAATCCCGGAACGAGCTTTCCGGCGTCGGCGAGTTCGGCCGAAGTCGACGCCGAGGTCACCGCACGACGAACCACGAAGCTCCGACGGGTGGACGCGGCATGCAGATCGGAATCCTCGACGACGCCGAGAACCTCACCTCGGCTGGACACCACGGGCATGTGCCGCAGCCCCAGCTCGAGCATGTCCATCAGTACGGTGCCGACCGACCGGTCCGCGGTGACCGTCTCGGCCGGCGTCGTCATGACCCGCTCGACCGGGGTGTCGACGCCGATTCCGGCAGCGACAACACGCACTCGGAGGTCACGGTCGGTGAATATTCCGTAGCGTGAACCGCGCAGCGGAACCAGGACGTACGAGCTGCCTTGTTCGGTCATGTGCCGAACCGCATCTCGGACAGAAGTACCTGCGGATGTGAACACCGGCGGTGCCGACAGCAGTTCGCCGACGGCACGGCCGGAACTACCCTCGGCCGCCCCACCGCGATGCGTGGTGGCCGAGGTGACGGCATCGGCCAGAAACGCCAGCCCGGTCGGCGTTGCGAACAGCGGTCGGATCAGCTCCCCGGGCAATCGAAGGACAGTGCTCGGCTCGGTGGCGCGCGCGCAGAATTCGACCGTCCCGCCGGCGAGCAATGCCGAGAAACCGAAGACCCCACCTGGACCGATGGTGTCGATCGGCCGGTCGGCGGGCGAGGTGTCGTCGGGGTGCACGATCACCACTCGACCGGTACGCACCACCCATACGGTGTCGGCCACGTCGGGCGTGGGAGTCGGGCCCACAACCCATGCGCCACCGGCATAGTCGCGTTCCACAGCTGCTCGGGCGATGTCGGTCAGTAACGCAGGTGACGCGCCTTGGAACGGTGGGTGTGCGCCGAGGAACTCGGTGAGCGCCGGTCTATCCGCCACGGATCAGGTCGGCGCATTTCTCCGCCATGGTCATCACCGTGATGTTCGGATTGACGTATGGCAGCTTCGGCATCGCCGACGCGTCGACGACGCGCAGACGTGATATTCCTTTCACGCGAAGCTCGGGATCGAGCACGGCCATCGCGTCGTCCACCGATCCCATCCGGGCGGTACCGGCCGGGTGGTACACCGTGTTGTGCGTCTTGTGCACGTAGTCGAGTAGATCGTCGTCGGTGACGGCCTCGGGCCCGGGCGCGAGTTCACGTTCGATCCAGCCGGCCATCGGACCATCCGACGCGATCCGACGAGCAAGCTTCAAACCGGCGAGCATCACCGCGTCGTCATGGCCGTCTGCGTCGGTGAAATAGCGCGGATCCACCTTGGCGCGATCGCGAAAGTCCCTGCTGCGCAATCGAACCGTGCCGCGCGAGCGACCTTGGGTCACGTTGGGCGTCAGACAGAAGCCGTTGTCGGTGGTCGGATAGCCCCACCGCAGGGTGTTCATGTCGAACGGCACACTGCCGTAATGCATCATGACGTCGGGATAGTTCAGCGACGAGTCGGTCTGGGCGAACACTCCGATCTCCCACCATTGCGAGGAGGTGGTGACCATGGGCTTGCTCGCCTCCCAGAACACCAGCCCTTCGACGTGGTCGTCGAGGTTCTCGCCCACGCCGGGCGAGTCGACTCGCACCGTGATTCCCATCTCCTGCAGCTGAGCCGCCGGCCCGATTCCGGAGAGCATCAACAACTTCGGCGTGTCGATGGCACCGGCGGTGACAATCACCTCGCGACGCGCGGACACGGTGTCGTAGCCGGTCAGGTCGGGCCGTTGATACCGCACACCCGTCGCGGTCAGCGACTCGTCGATCAGGATCTCACTGATCCAGCAGTCGGTGCGCACCTCCAGGTTCGGCCGTGAGCCGATGATCGGGTGCAGGTACGCATGGGAGGTCGACATACGCGAGCCGTCTTCTCCCGCGTTGATCTGAAACCAACCCGCACCGTTGAGTACCGGCGTCCCGCGGTTGAACGCGACGGTGGGAAGCCCTATTCCGGCCGCCGATTCGAGCACTGCTGCACCGCAGGGATCGTTCGGCGGCACGTCGCGGATTCGCACGGGGCCGTCCTGTCCACGGCCGGTGTCGTTGTTCTCCACGCGGGCGACAAAAGGAAGGATGTCCGACGCGCCCCATCCGGTCGCGCCGGCTGCAGCCCAATCGTCGAGGGTTTCGGCGGGCGGATGAAAAGCGATGCAGGAGTTGTGCGACGAACAGCCGCCGAGCACTTTCGCGCGCGCGTGCCGCATGAAGCTGTTGCCCCGCTCCTGAGGTTCGACGGGATAGTCCCAGTCGTAGCCGGAGTCGAGCAGATGCATCCACTCCGCCAGTTCGAGAATCGCCTTGTCACCGACATCGGTCGGCCCTGCTTCGACAAGGCAGACGCTGACCGAGGGATCCTCGCTCAGTCGCGCGGCGAGCACACATCCCGCCGTGCCCCCTCCTGCGACGACGTAATCGAACTGGGTGTCTGTCACTGCAGGCTCCTTCTAGTTGCCCGTGGAGGCATGTGATTTCAGAGTGCCGATGTGCTTGCGCCCCTTGACTGCGTACCACAGCAGGCCGACGCCCAAGATGCCTCCGATATAGACGAACGCACCGAAGGTGTTGTACCAGGGGGTTCCGTACACGGCCTCTCGTGGCCAGGCGAGATTGATTGCCATTCCGGCACCCCACACCACGGCCGCGATGTTGACCGGCAGCCCGAACTTACCCATCGTGAAATATCCACCGGGTTTCAGATCCTCCGGCGGCCACTCGCCTTTGATGCGTTTGACCAGCAACGGTCCGGTGACCATCAGATACGCGAGATAGATCATGATGATCGCGATCGAGGTGAGGACCGTGAAGATCTGCGGCTGACCGATGTTGACGACGAGAATGACGATGGCCAGCACGCCGATGGTCACCGCGGGCACCACAGGGGTCTGGGTCTTGGGATTCACCTTGGCCAGGCTCTCGCCGAAGGGCAACGCGTTGTCTCGCGCCATGGCGAACGTGAGCCGGATTGCCGCGGTGTGCACTGCCAACGAGCAGACGAACACGGCGATGACGATGCAGATGAGGAAGACGGTACCCAGCGGGCCCCACATCACCGATTCGACGATGGACTGCAGGCTGCCGTCGGGGCTCCCGAGGGAGGGATCGTTCAGGTCGGGCGCGGCCATGACGGCGAACACCAGGATGGCTCCGCCGATGACGAACGAGGCGAGGATGGCGCGAAAGATCGCTTTGGGGGCGGTGCGTCGCGGTTCGACGGTTTCTTCCCCGAGCGAGCTCGCGGTGTCGAATCCGTACATGACGTAGCCCGACGCCAGCGACGCGACCAGAAAGGCACCGAGGTAACCGCCGCTCTCACCGGCACCGTAGCCGTTGGAGGAGAAGAACACTTCGGGCCCGCGAGTGATGTTGGCCGCGAGCAGGATCGCGATGAGTACGGCCGCAATGAGTTCGATGAACACACCCGCGCTGTTGATCATCGCCATCAGTCGAACTCCGAGTGCGTTGATCGTGGTGGTGATGGCGATCAGGATCGCACCGAGCAGCACTGCGTTGGCCGCGAAGTCGGTGGCACCCGAACCGTCACCGATGATCTGAAATCCGCTCCAGATGCGTGGCAAGTTCAGCTGCAGAGCAAGGGCAACGGCGGCCAGTGTCACGATCGATGCCGTGAGCATCAACCAACCCGCCGACCAACCGACGATCCTGCGGCCCAACAGCTTCGCCCAGTTGTACACCGATCCCGCCACCGGGTATTTCGCGGCCAGCTCCATGAAGCACAGTGCCACGCAGAGCTGACCGACGAAGACCGCAGGCCACGACCACAGGTACGCCGGCCCGGCGGTGCCGAAACCGAAGTAGAACAGCTGGAACGTGCCGGTGAGAATGGAGATGTAGCTGACGCCTGCGGCGAAGCTGGCGAATTTGCCGAGACTGCGGTCGAGCGATTCCTTGTACCCGAAATCGTCCATCCCGCTCGAGTTGTCGTTCAGTATTGCCATGCCTGTGGCCTTTCCCATCGTGCTCTATCGGGTACCGAACCACCCCGCCGCGGTAGGTGAGGTGTTGTGCCAAATATGCTTCGCTTCTTGATATTCGGACATACCGGACGGACCTAGTTCGCGGCCGTTCCCGGACTGCTTGAAGCCGCCCCATTCCGCGGCCGCCGTGTAGACACCGAAGTCGTTGAGCCACACCGTTCCATGGCGGAGCCCACGCACCATTCTTTCGCCTCGTGCGGCGTCGGACGTCCGAACTCCCGCAGCGAGACCGTAATTCGTATCGTTACCCAACAGCAGCGCTTCGGCCTCGGTGTCGAAGCGCTCCACAGTGAGTATGGGCCCGAATGTCTCCTCCTGCACGATATTCATCGACCGAGTGCAATGATCGAAAATCGTGGGGAGGAAGTAGCTACCGTTCTCCAGAGCAGGATCGTCCGGTTTCGTTCCACCGATGACCAACGTCGCCCCCTCGTCGATGCCGCCCGCGACGAAGCCTTCGATCTTCTTGCGCTGCGCCTGCGACACCAGCGGTCCGGTCTCGCTGGCCGGGTCCATACCCGGCCCCATCACGATGGTCTTCGCGCGCTCTGCCACGGCGGCGACGAAACGGTCGGCCACGGATTCCTCGATGATCAGGCGGGTACCGGCCGAACACACCTGACCGGAATGCAGAAACACTCCGGTCAGCACGTTGTCGACCGAGTCGGCGAAGGACTGCTCGTCGGCCACCGCGTCGGCGAACACGATGTGGGGATTCTTGCCGCCGAGTTCTACGGCCACCTTGGTGACGTTCTCGGCCGCCGCGGCCAGGATGTGCCGGCCTGTTGCGAGCCCACCGGTGAAGGAAATGAAGTCGACGTCGCGGTTCCTGGTAAGCGCATCTCCGAGGACCGCGCCGCTACCCTGCAGCAGATTGACCACACCCGGAGGTACACCTGCTTCCTCGACCAGCCTGGTGAATGCGATGGTGCTCAGCGGGGTCACTTCGCTCGGTTTGAGAACCATCGTGCAACCGGCCGCAAGAGCGGGGGCGATCTTCCACGAGATCTGCAACAGCGGGTAGTTCCACGGTGCGATCATGACGCACACACCGATCGGCTCGTGCACCACGCGGCTGAGGATTTCGGGCCGGTCGACATCGATCAGTCGATCTGCCTGCACCACCGCGAGATCGGCGTAGAAGCGGAACACCGACGTGACGTCGTCGATGTCGATCTCGCTCTCGCCGAACGTCTTTCCGGTATCGAGGGTCTCGATGAGCGCCAACTTCGCCTTGTCGCGCTGGAGCAAGTCTGCGATGCGATTGAGCAGGTCTTTGCGCTCACCCACCGTCACCGAGCGCCACGGTCCGTCGTCGAACGCGGACCGCGCCGCGGCCACCGCGCGCAACGCGTCGTCGGGCGTGGCCTCGTCCACGACGGCCACCGTGCTGCCGTCGGACGGATCGACGATGTCGCGGGTCCCACCGTCACCGGACCCCAGCCACTGCCCGTCGACGTACAACGAGGGGCGCAATGCGGTCGGATCGAATCCTGCGTCGGAGTCGGTCACCGAAACACCTTCTTCCGTGAGTGGGCCTGATCGTGTGTCTACGTTATGCCCTCAGCGGCCGGTGACTCCATCGATCTGTTCGCGAATGATGTCCGCGTGCCCATTGTGCCGCGCGTATTCGCCGATCATGTGTACGTAGACCATCCTCAGTGACATCGGCCCGCCTCGACAGTCGACCGGATCCTCGAACGAGTGACGGGCAGCGATCTCGTCCGAGGCCGCACACTCGGCAGCGAATCGCGCGAAGTCCGACTCTGCGCTCGATGCCGTCGCTCCCAGGAAGTCGGAGTCCTTCCCCAGGGCCGCGTCGTACATCGGCTCGAACGACATCGACGCCAGACGCTCTCGAAACCAGATACGTTCGACCTTCGCGAGATGACGGACGAGTCCGAGGAGGGAGAGCGTCGAGTGCGAGAAGGGGCGGCGCGCAAGCTGTTCGGCATCGGCACCGGCACAGATGTTCAGCAATGTGGCTCGATGCCAGCGCAGCACTCCCTCGAGAATCGGTCTCTCGTCACCGACGAGCGGACCGTCGACGGGATCGGGCACGGGCGCTGTGAAGCTCATACGGCGATTGTCGAACATGCGACGGCACCGTGCAGCGCAGCGCATTACGGTGGGGTCATGACTATCGAAGATGTGGGCGGCAGACGAACGGTGACGGCAGACGAGCTCCTTTTGCTCGTGGGTGATCATCTCCTCATCGAGGAGGGCGTTGCGACCGGGTTCATCGAAAGCGCCGGACAGGTTGCCGAGAACGTGGCGGTGACAGTGACCGACGGCGTCGACGGCACCACGACTACCGAGCGCGTTTTTCTCCCCGACGCCGAGGTCACTATCGAACCGGCCGATCGAGGACGCGCCCCCGTCACCCTGTGACGAGCGGAAATTGCCTGCTCAGAAGTACATCGGTGTAACTCGAGAAACTTGGATCACACCAGTCACACTGGTACCGAACTGAGCTATGGTGGCGGAAACCCGTCACCGCTCAGAAGGGCAACCGACAGTGCGATCCGGCCGAGCACAACCGATGATCCGTGTTGCCGTTGTCACCTGTGCGGCTGCACTTGCCCTCGGCACGGGCATGGGCGCGGCGACGGCCCAGCACGCCCCGGCAACAGTCACCGAGGCAGTCCGTTCGGCCGACGCGCAGCAGTACAACGATGCGCAGAACGCTTTGGTCAAGGGTCGCTACGACGCCGGGTTCGCGGCACTGGACGCGGTTGCCGCGGCCGCACCGGACGATGCCAATGTGGCAGCGCTGCAGACGTTCTACGCCAACGCAACCGATGATGCCGCCGCTCGCACGCAGCACTCGGCCCGCCTGCGCACCCTGTCTCCCTCGCTCGCCGATGCGGTGGAGCGGGCCATTGCCGTAATCGACGACGCCGCGACCGAAACGATCGACTTCGCACCGGTCACCGACGGGCCCCGCACCGCGATCGTGGTACTCGGCCTGGGGCTGAACGGCGACGGCAGCATGGCCCCGGAATTGGTGGAGCGACTGAATTCTGCCGTCTCTGTCGCAGAGCGCTCCCCCGAATCGCCCATCATCGTCACCGGCGGAAATCCGCAGAGCGGCATCACCGAGGCCGACGTGATGAAGAAATGGCTGATCGACAACAAGGTCGCTGGGGACCGTATTCACACCGAGCCCACCGCCAATTCGACCGTGCAGAACGCGCAGCGCGCCACCTCGCTGGCGGCGGAGATCGGCGTCGAGAATCTGGTTCTGTCCACGACTCCCAGTCACCTGCGGCGTGCAATATCGGACTTCGAAATCGCCGGCTCCGACGTGATCGGCGCCGCGACTTCTACCCCCGACGATCTTCCGGAACTCCCTGCACTCGCTCCAACCGCGCGGCTGGGCATGACCGTCGATGCCACCAAGATCCTCGGGATACCGCGCACCTACTGACGCGTCCACCCTCGTAGCACCGACGCAGTCCCGGCATCGAACACCGCACGTCGACTTTCGTCGTCGTACTTCATCGGCATCGCCAACTCCAGCGACACCAACCCGTGCACGATCGCCCAGAACGAATGGCTGATCACCTCGACCGATGCGCCGCTCATGGTGCCGGCCGCGACGGCTCGCCCTACCGCCGCCCGGAGCGGATCCATCGCTGCAGCCGCAAGTTTCGCCTCTTCGGATACATCGACCGAACCGAGAAGGCCGCCGAACATCACGGCGTACAGATGAGGGTTCTGCAGAGCCCAGCGCCGGTAGGCAACGCCGAGTTCGCGCAGATCGACCTCTGGGTCGCTGGTGACCGGCACCTGCCGCTGGGCGTCACCGAAACTGGAGAACGACGCGGCGAACAGAGCCACCAGCAGTTCCGCGCGACCGCCGAACAGTGAGTAGATGGCCGTGGTCGAGGTGCCCTGCGCGGCGGCGAGTTTACGTAGCGACAGCGAGTCGACGCCGTGTTGGGCAACGCTTTCCGCCGCGGCCCCGAGTAGCCGGGTACGAAGTTCGGCATCGTGAATTCTCGGTCTCGCCACTTGCGAAACTTACCACAACGGTGTTTTATAACAGTGTCACAGCAATGCTCGACCCCCGAACAGACGGGAACACGTCATGCAACCCATCATCGACGGCCGCAGCACGGTCGAAGCCGACCGCGACACTGTCACGGTCTTTCTCATCGGGATGCGTATCAACAATCCCCTTGCCGTTCGCTCCTGGCTTCCCGCGGTGCGCGCGATGCCACGGATGCTCAGCCATCTCGAACAGGATCCTGCCTCAGGACTGCTCGGTTACCACTCATGGTTGGGACGCACCACCATGCTGGTCAGCTATTGGCGCAACGCGGAAGACCTCACGCGATTCGCCTCCGATCCCGAGGCACCCCATGCACCGGCCTGGCGCGCGTTCAACCGGTCGGTCGCTGCGACCGGCAATGTCGGCGTATGGCACGAAACCTACACCGCAACAGCGCAGAACAGTGAAGCGATCTACGTGAACATGCCGCCGTTCGGCCTCGCGGGAGCCATCGGTTCGATTCCGGTCGGCACCGGCTCGCACACGTGGAAGCAGCGAATGAAGTCCGCCCAACACGCCTGACGAGCTAGAGGAAGTTCCCCGCTCGCGCGGCGATATCGAGAACGGGCTGGGGAAAGACTCCCAGTGCCACGGTGACGACCACCGACACCCCGATCGCGCACGACACCGATGCGGTAGGACGCACCATGGTGACGGTCCGATCCGTGGGCTCGGTGAAGAACATCAGCACGATCACGCGCACGTAGAAGAACGCCGCAACAGCGCTGCACACCACTCCGACCACGACCAGTGCAGCTCCCCCGGCACCGGAGGCCGCGCTGAACACCGCAAACTTGCCGATGAAGCCGCTGGTGAGTGGGATACCCGCGAACGAGAGCAGGAACAACCCGAACACCGCGGCAACCAGCGGTGAGCGTCGACCGACACCGGCCCACCGTTCCAGGTCGCCTACCTCACCGCGCTCGTCTCGGGCCAGACCGATCACGGCGAATCCACCCAGCGTGCTGAAGGCGTAGGCGAGCAGGTAGAACATCGTGCCCGAAACCCCTGAATCCTCTGCACTACCCAGCGCGGTCACTCCGGTGAGAATGAACCCGGTATGTGCCACGGACGAGTAGGCCAGCATGCGCTTGACGTCGGTCTGCGTCACCGCGACAACCGAACCGAGCACCATCGTCGCGATAGCGATCACCCACAGCATCGGACGCCAACTCGACTCGAGACCGGGTAGCGCCATTCCGAAGATCCGCAGGATCGCACCGAAGGCGGCCACCTTGGTCACGGTGGCCATCAGCGCCGTCACCGGCGTGGGGGCACCCTGGTAGACGTCTGGAATCCACGAATGAAAGGGCACCGCACCGACTTTGAACAGCAACCCCACGGCCAGCAGGGCGGTTCCGATCAGTGCCAACGACTTGCCCTGTCCGTCTACAGCGATTGCGTCGGCGATTCCGTCCAACCGGACCGTCCCGGCGTAGCCGTACAGGAACGCCACTCCGAACAGGAAGAACGCCGACGAGAACGCGCCCAGCAGAAAGTACTTGAGGGCTGCTTCCTGAGAGAGCAGCCGTCGTCGTCTCGCCAGTCCGCACAGCAGATACAGCGGCAACGACAGCACTTCCAACGCAACGAACATCGTCAGCAGATCGGTAGACGCCGGAAACAACAGCATGCCGCCGATCGCGAACATTGCCAGCGGGAAGACCTCGGTCTGAGCGACGCCTGCATCGATGGCCTCCTTCTCCGCCACGCTGCCCGGAGTGGTGGACGCTTGCGGAGTGAACGAATCGATGCGGCGCTCGGTACCGGTGGAGGTGACGGCGACGGTACGCTCGGCAAGCAGTGCGATTGCCGGAATCGACACCAGCACAATGGTTCCCTGCAGGAACAGAGTTGGCCCGTCTATCGCCACGGCCCCGTTCATCGCATATGCCTCGGTGCCGGCCAGCCCGAGAACGGCCGCGAGAGCCACCACCAAACCGGCCAGCGCAAGGCCGAGATGGACGCCACGACGTGCCCGCACCGGCACAAACGCTTCGACCAGGACCCCGAGAACCGCGACACCGAAGACGATCAACATGGGCGACAGCAGTCCGTACTGCACCTCGGGAGTGGTCATGGTTGACCTCCTGCACTGTCGACGATCGTGGATTGCACTGCCGGAGTGATCACGTCGAGAGCCGGTTTCGGGTACACCCCGAACACGATCAGCAACGCGAGCAACGGGACCACCACCAACGCCTCACGGGGAACGAGATCGGAGATCTTCTCGTTGCCCTCTCGGACCGGCCCAGTCATCACTCGTTGGTAGAGCCAGAGAATGTAGATCGCCGACAGCACGAGCGCACCGGTGGCCACGATCGCGGCCACACCGTAGCGCCCGAATGTGCCGATCAACACCAGGAATTCACTGATGAACGGGGCGAGACCGGGCAGCGAGAGCGTAGCGAGACCCGAGATCAGGAAGGTTCCGGCGAGCACCGGCGCGACCTTCTGGACGCCGCCGTAGTCGGCGATCGCTCGTGAACCACGACGGGACACGAGAAAGCCTGCGATCAAGAACAATGCGGCGGTCGAGATTCCATGGTTGACCATATACAGCGTGGCACCGGCCTGACTCTGGCCGGTCATCGCGAAGATGCCGAGGATGATGAATCCGAAGTGCGAAATAGAGGTGTAGGCAATGAGTCTCATCATGTCGGTCTGACCGATCGCCAGTATCGCGCCGTACACGATGCCGATCACTGCGAGCGTGATGATCCACGGGGCGAACGTCTGCGACGAACCGGGAAAGAGCTCGAGGCAGAAGCGCAGCATCGCGAAGGTGCCGACCTTGTCCACCACCGACATCATCAGCACTGCCGTCGCCGGGGTGGACTGCACTGCGGCGTCGGGTAACCACGTATGGAACGGCCACAGGGGTGCCTTGATCGCGAACGCGAGCATGAAACCGAGGAACAGCGCGTTGAGCACTGCCGGATCCACACCGAGCCCGCCCGATGCCGCTGCATCCGCGATTGCGCGTAGATCGAACGTGCCGCCGTCGAACGGACCGTCGGGCCGGGCGGTGACGACGTACAACCCGATGACGGCAGCCAGCATCACCAGGCCACCGAACAGGTTGTACAGCAGGAACTTCACTGCGGCGCGCGTGCGCTCGGTGCCGCCGAAGCCACCGATGAGAAAGTACATCGGAATGAGCATGGCCTCGAAGAAGATGTAGAACAGCAGTACGTCCAAGGCGAGGAACGAGACGATCACCATGGACTCGACCACCAGGATCAACGCCATGTAGGTGTGCGAGACCCGACGCGATCCGTAGTTCGCGACGCGGCTGCCGTCGTGCCAGCCCGCAACGAGCAGCAGTGGGGTCAGCACGGTGGTGAGCAACACGAGCACGAGCCCGATTCCGTCGAGGCCGAGTGTGTAGCGCGCGCCGAATGCCGCTATCCAGGAATGATCTTCGAGGAACTGGTCGCGATCGCCACCGGAGTCGAAGGCGATCGCGAGCACCACCGACAGCGCGAGTGTGCCGGTCGCGAACCCGACGGCGACGCCACGCGCGATCGTCGGACGATCGGCCGGGACGAGGGCGACGAAAATCGCGCCGAGAATCGGCAGAACCCACAGGACGGTCAACCAGGGGAACGTCACAGGACCACCACCATCAACACGACGAGAACGGCCCCCGCGAACATCGCCAACGCATAGGACCGTACGAATCCGGTCTGCAGCCGCCGAGATCGAGTCGATACTCCGCCGATCGATCTCCCCACCCCGTCCACGACGGCGTCGATGCCCGCATTGTCGGCGTATACGAATGTGCGAGTGAGCTTTTGACCTGGCCGCATCAGCGCGGCCTCGTTGAAGGCGTCGCCGTACAGATCGGCGCGTGCGGCTCTGGTCAGCGCCGATACGTCCTCGGGTGGAGTCGGGGGAACGTCGCGGGCGATGTACTTCCGGTACGCGACGCCTGCACCCACGAGTACCACTCCCAGAACTGCGACCGTGACGACCCAGGCAGGTATCGCGTGTTCCTCGTGCGCCGATCCGACCACCGGTTCCAACCACGTCTCGAGGCGTCCGCCCACCGCGAGGAAGGCTCCCGATGCCACCGAGCCGACGGCCAACAGAATCATGGGCACCGTCATCGTCGCCGACGCCTCGTGCGGATGTGCCTGCGCTGCCCACCGTTTCGGCCCGAAGAACGTCATCAGCATCACCCGAGTCATGTAGAACGCGGTCAGTCCCGCACCGAGCAGTGTCACGCAGCCGAGCACCGCACCTGTCACTCCCCCGGCCGCGAACGCAACCTCGATGATCGGGTCCTTGGCGAAGAAACCCGAGAACGGCGGTACGCCGATGATGGCGAGGTAGCCCAGACCGAACGTGACGAAAGTGATCGGCATCGCGGCGCGGAGCCCGCCGAACTTTCGCATGTCGGTCTCGTCGTTCATCGCGTGCATCACCGAGCCGGCGCCCAGGAACAGTCCGGCCTTGAAGAATCCGTGCGAGAGCAACAGGACGATGGCGAAGGCATAGCCGGCCGGTCCGAGTCCGGCGGCGAGCACCATGTAGCCGATCTGGCTCATCGTCGAGGCTGCAAGCGCCTTCTTGATGTCGTCCTTCGCACAACCGATCACGGCACCGAACAGCAACGTCACTGCGCCGACGGCGACGGTCGCTGCTCGGGCGGCCGGCGAGGCCTCGAAGATCGGCCCCGATCGGACGATGAGATACACACCGGCGGTGACCATCGTCGCCGCGTGAATCAGTGCGGAGACCGGAGTGGGGCCCTCCATCGCGTCGCCGAGCCACGACTGCAGCGGGACCTGCGCCGACTTTCCGCAGGCCGCCAGCAGCAACATCAGCGCCATCGCGGTGGCCACCGATTCACTCGCATCCCCGATTCCGGCGAACACCACGTCGTACTGCACCGATCCGAAGTTCACGAACATGATCATCAGGGCGATCGCCAGGCCGATATCGCCGACGCGGTTGACCACGAACGCTTTTCGAGCTGCCGAGGCGGCCGACGGCTTGTGCTGCCAGAATCCGATGAGCAGGTACGACGCGAGACCGACACCCTCCCAACCCAGATACAGGCCGAGGAAGTTGTCGGACAGCACCAGCAGCAGCATGGCGGCGAGAAACAGATTGAGGTACGCGAAGAAGCGCCGACGCTCCGCGTCGTGGCTCATGTATCCGATCGAGTACACGTGAATGAGTGACCCGACTCCGGTGATCAACAGGACGAAACAAATCGACAGTTGATCTGCACGCAGTCCGAAGTCGACCTGCAATTCGTCGACGGGAACCCAGCGGAACAGAGTCTCGGCGATCGCTCTGTTCTGCTCGTCACGCCCGAGCATCGAGGCGAACACCAGTGCGGCGACGACGAACGACGACACCGCTGCGGCTGTCGCAGCAAGGTGCCCCCACTGGTTGCAGCGCCGGCCACCGAGCAGCAGGACGGCTGCACCCAAGGCCGGCAGAGCCGGGAGAAGCCACAGGATCGACATCGTTTCTGCTCCCCCGTCAGTTCTTCATCAGAGAGTTCTCGTCCATCGAGATCGAGCGACGAGAACGGAAGATGGCCATGATGATCGCCAGGCCCACCACCACCTCGGCAGCAGCGACCACCATGGTGAAGAACGCGAACAACTGCCCGTCGAGATTGCCGTGCATGCGGGAGAAGGTGACGAACGCGAGATTGACTGCGTTGAGCATCAATTCGATGCACATGAACACGATGATGGCGTTGCGCCTGACGATGACTCCCGCTGCGCCGATCGTGAACAGCAGCACCGACAGGTAGAGGTAGTTCTCGGGATTCATCGCTCGTCACCCCCGTCCACCTTGTACTGGCTCCGTGGATCCGCGAACAGTGCATTGACGGACGACTCCGACTCGCTTCCGTCCGGCAGCAGAGCCCGGCGATCCACGCCGTTGTGACGAGCGAACACACCGGGACTCGGCAACGGAGTCACCCTCGAGCCGTCACGGAACCGGTCCTGCGACATCTCTCGCTGACCCTTCACCGGTCCCAGCGCTTCCCGGTGCGCCAGGATCATGGCCCCGATGGTGGCCGTGATCAACAGCGCTCCGGTCAGCTCGAACGCCCATACGTACTCGACGAAGATCAGCTCGGCCAGGCCTTCGACGTTACCGGTGGAGTTGGCCGCGTCGAGCCCGACGAAATCGAGTCGACCGGCGCGGGCCGAGTCACGTAGTAGTACCCCGATGATCAACAGCCCGAAGCCGATTCCGATGACGACGGCCGCGATACGGTGCCCTCGTAATGTCTCGGTCAGCGACTCCGAGGAGTCCACCCCGACGAGCATCAGGACGAACAGAAACAGCATCATGACCGCGCCGGTATAGACGACGATCTGCACGACACCGAGGAACAGCGCCCCCTGCGCCATATAGAAGGTGGCGAGCACCACCATGGTGGCGGCGAGAAACAGTGCAGAGTAGACAGCTTTCGTGCTCATCACCACACCCAGAGCACCGATGACCGCGACAACACCGAGGGTCCAGAATTGCACGGCCTCACCGGTGGAGGTTGCTTCGAGGGCCAGCTGCACCGTGGCAGTCATCGAACCGGACCGCGATCGGTTTCGGCCTCGCTCTCGGCACCGGTGACGGTGCCGCGGTAGTAGTCCTCGGCCGAACGCCCCGGTGCCATCGCGTGCGGTGGCGCCACCATGTCCGGCTCCAGCGGTGCCAGCAGCGAATCCTTCTCGTAGATCAGGTCTGCTCGGTTGTCACCGGCGAGTTCGTACTCGTTGGTCATCGTCAGAGCCCGTGTCGGACAGGCCTCCACACACAATCCGCAGCCGATGCACCGCAGATAGTTGATCTGGTAGACCCCGCCGTATCGCTCGCCGGGCGAGAACCGCTCGGTCTCGGTGTTGTCCGCTCCTTCGACGTAGATGGCGTCGGCGGGGCACGCCCACGCGCAGAGCTCGCACCCGATGCACTTCTCGAGGCCATCGGCGTACCGATTGAGCTGATGCCGACCGTGATAGCGAACCTCGGTCGGCTTCTTCTCCTCCGGATACAGCTCGGTCTCGGGTTTCTTGAACATGGTGGCGAAGGTGACGCCGAATCCTGCTATGGGACCGAGGAATTCAGGCATCGGCGTTCTCCTTCAGTGACCTGGCCGGGTGTGACCGTGCTCCGGCATGCCGGCTCGCGATGTTCGTGCCCTGCGGGTGGATGGGAGGAACCGGGAATCCGCCCGCCGCAGCGTCGAATTTCTCGGTGGACGCCGGCGGTGGAACGTTCCGGACACGCGACCGCTTCCGAAGCATGAGCAGCAGAGAACCCAGAACGACGACCGCGAAGATCGTCGACGCGACGAACGTGACCACAGGCACGTCGTATCGACCGGCCCCGAGTACCCGAACCGTCGCGATCACCATCACCCACACCAGAGCGACGGGAATGAGGATCTTCCAGCCGAAGTTCATGAACTGGTCGTAACGCAACCTCGGCAACGTCGAACGCAACCAGATGAAGACGAAGAGGAACACCCACACCTTGACGACGAACCACAGCACCGGCCACCATCCGGAATTCGCACCGCTCCACAGACTCAACGGAATCGGAGCCCGCCAGCCGCCCAGGAACAACGTGGTGGCGAGCGCGGACACCGTGACCATGTTGATGTACTCGGCAAGCATGAACATCGCGAAACGCAAGGAGGAGTACTCGGTGTGAAACCCGCCCACCAATTCCCCTTCGGCCTCGGGTAGGTCGAAGGGCGCGCGGTTGGTCTCCCCGACCATCGCCGTCACGTACACCAGGAACGACGGCAGGAGCAAGAAAACGTACCAGGTGTTCTGTTGCGCAGCAACGATCCCGGAGGTCGACATGGTCCCCGCGTACAGAAAGACTGCAGCGAAGGACAGACCCATCGCAACTTCGTAGGAGATGACTTGCGCCGTCGACCGCAGTGCGCCCAGCAACGGGTAGGTCGAACCCGACGCCCAACCGGCCAAGACGATCCCGTACACACCCACCGAGGTGACCGCGAGGATGTACAGAACCCCCACCGGCAGATCGGTCATCTGTAGCGGAGTCGTGGTACCGAACACCGACACCTCGGGCCCGAACGGAATCACCGCGAAGGCCATGAAGGCAGGAACCACCGAAATGATCGGAGCCAGAATGTAAATCGGCTTGTCGACGCCGGTCGGAGTGATTCCCTCCTTCAGTGCGAGCTTGATCCCGTCCATCAGCGACTGCAACAGTCCCCACGGGCCTACTCGATTGGGCCCGACGCGCATCTGCATCCACGCCATGATCTTGCGTTCGGCATAGATCGCCACGAGCGGTGTGAGAACCAGGAATACGAAGACCGCCAAGGCCTTGCCGATCACCAACCACCACGGGTCGGTGCCGAACATAGACAGATCGGTCGGTGCGGCGACGATCACGATGCTTCACCCCCGGGTCGTTCCGCAGGCTGTGCCCTGCGAATCTTCACCACCGCACCCGACTCTGCGCCGAGCGAGCGGTACACCGAGGAACCGGGCGAGTTCATCGGCACCCACACCACGTTGTCGGGTAGGTCGGAGATGTCGAGCGGCAGCGTGATCGAGCCGCCGTCCGTCTCGACCCGCACCCAGTCACCGGCCTGCGCCTCGATCGTCGACGCAGTCGCCGCGGACAGTCGGACCGTAGGCGGGCGACCGGTCTTCGCGAGATCGACCTCGCCGTCCTGCATCCGCCCCGAGTCGATGAGCATCCGCCAGGTGGCGAGAATCGCCTCCCCTGGCGCGAGCGGTGGCGTGTCCTGACGCGGAGTCACTCGGGGCACGGGGATCCGCGATCCGTTCCAGCCATCGAGGCGAGCCAGCTCAGCGCGTGCTGCAGCCGCGTCGGGCAGCGAGAACTCTGTCCCCATCTGTTCGGCGATGGCATCGAGCACGCGCTGGTCGGGTAAGACCGCGCCTGCGCCGAGTGCAGTGTCGAATGCGCGTGGTCGTCCCTCCCAGTCCACGAAGGTTCCCTGCTTGTCGACCACCGGAGCCACCGGGAACACCACGTCGGCGCGATCGGTGACGGCACTGTGTCGAAGTTCGAGACTGACCACGAATGCCGATCGGTCCACCGCGGCGAGCGCACCGCGCGGATCGGGTAGATCGTCAGGGTCGATGCCGGCCGTGATAAGTACGCGATCGGGACCGGCGTCCGCCAATATGGCGGCGGTATCGCGGCCCACGTCTGCGGGGAGTTCGGCCACTCCCCACACGGCTGCCACCTCGGCGCGCGCCGACGCGTCGGCCACAGGCCGCCCGCCCGACAGCACATTCGGCAGCACGCCGACGTCGAGCGCGCCACGTTCTCCCGCGCGCCGCGGAATCCACGCCAACCTCGCTCCGGTGTCGTCGGCCAACGTCGACGCTGCGGACAGTCCACCCGAGACAGCGCCGAGCCGCTCTCCGACGAGAACGATCGATCCGGGCTCGCGGAGGAGTTGCGCAATCGATTCGGTGCCTCGATCACCGACGTGCAAGGCGTCGAGCCACTGCGGCTCTTCTCCTGGAACCGATTGCAGCAGAACGCCATCGAGTTTGCGTAGGCCTCTACTGGCCCAGGGCGCGACCGAAGCCACCACCAGGCCCCGAGTTCGGTGTGCCTTGCGCAGTCTCAGGAACACCAACGGCGATTCTTCCTCGGGCTCGAACCCGACGAGCAAAACCACGGGGGCATTCTCGAGGTCGGTATACGTGACTCCCAATCCGGTCCCAGCGATGCGACCGGCTAGGAAGTCCGCTTCCTCTGCGCTGTGGCTACGGTTACGAAAGTCGATATCGTTGGTATGCAATACCGTTCGAGCGAACTTGGCGTACGCGTAGGAGTCTTCGAGGGTCGATCTTCCACCCACGAGTACCGCCGCACGACCGATGGACGCGGCCAATCCTGTTGCTGCGGCCGCGAGGGCAGCCGACCACGACGTCTCGACCAATACGCCCGATTCGTCACGGACCATCGGCGCGGTGATGCGGTCGGTCCCGGTGGCGTAATGGAACGCCCAGCGGCCCTTGTCGCAGTTCCATTCCTCGTTGACCTGGGGATCGTCTCCGGCCAGACGTCGAAGAACCTTGCCGCGTCGGTGGTCGGTACGTTGAGCGCAGCCGCCTGCGCAGTGCTCGCACACGCTCGGCGACGAGGTCAGGTCGTAAGGTCGGGCCCGGAATCGATACTCGGTGTTCGTCAGTGCCCCCACCGGACAGATCTGAACCGTATTTCCCGAGAAGTAGGAGTCGAACGGTTCGTTACCGAAGATGCCCACCTGTTGCACCGCACCTCGTTCGAGCAACTCGATGGAGGGATCTCCGGCAACCTGAGCCGCGAAACGAGTACACCGAGCGCAGAGCACACAGCGCTCTCGATCGAGCAGAACCTCGGCCGACAACGGAATCGGCTTGGGATAGGTACGTTTGGTCTCGGTGAACCTGGACTCGGTGCGGCCCGCAGCCATTGCCTGGTTCTGCAGTGGACATTCACCGCCCTTGTCACACACCGGGCAGTCGAGCGGATGATTGATGAGCAATAGTTCCATCACGCCTCGTTGCGCCTTGTTCGCCGCCTCCGACGTCACCTGTGTGCGCACGACCATGCCGTCGGCCACCGTCGTCGTACAGGAGGCCAGCGGCTTCCGCTGCCCCTCGACATCGACGAGACATTGCCGGCAGGCCCCCACCGGATCGAGCAGCGGATGATCACAGAAGCGCGGAATCTGCACTCCCATCAATTCCGCAGCACGAATCACCAACGTGCCCTCGGGAACACTGACCTCGTGGTCGTCGATGGTCAATGTCACCATCTCGACTCCGGTGACCGACTGCTCAGGCTGTGCAGGAGTGGAGCCTGCGGAACGACCCGGGGATTCAGGAGTGGAGCCTGCGGAACGACCCGGGGGTAGCGTCATGACGTCAGCTCCTCTGCCATCAGGGTCGATCGGTGCGGGTCGAACGGGCATCCCTGCTCGGTGACGTGACGGATGTATTCGTCGCGGAAGTACTTCAGCGAGGACACGATGGGACTCGCGGCACCGTCTCCCAACGCGCAGAAGGACTTTCCCGCGATACCGTCCGCGATGTCGAGCAGCGTGGTCAGGTCGCCCTCGGTGCCGGTACCACCGTCGAGACGCCTGAGGATGTGCACCAGCCAGTAGGTCCCCTCCCGGCACGGTGTGCATTTTCCACAGGATTCGTGTGCGTAGAACTCGGTCCACCGCAACACCGCTCGCACCACACACGTCGTGTCGTCGAAGATCTGCAGTGCTTTGGTACCCAACATCGATCCGGCGGCACCGACGCCTTCGTAGTCGAGTGGGACATCGAGATGCTCGCCGGTGAACATCGGTGTCGAGGATCCTCCCGGCGTCCAGAACTTCAGTTCGTGTCCCGGTCTGATCCCGCCCGCGTAGCCGAGCAACTCCCGCAGCGTGATCCCCAGCGGTGCCTCGTACTGTCCCGGACGGCAGACGTGGCCCGACATGGAATACAGCGTGAACCCCGGTGACTTCTCGCTGCCCATCGACCGGAACCACTCGATTCCCTTGCGCAGGATCACCGGAACGCTGGCGATCGATTCTACGTTGTTCACCACGGTCGGGCGCGCGTACAGGCCCGCCACTGCGGGGAACGGTGGCCGCAGCCGAGGTTGCCCACGCCGACCCTCCAACGAATCGAGCAGGGCTGTCTCTTCGCCGCAGATGTATGCGCCGGCCCCGGCGTGAATCACCAACTCGAGGTCGAAGCCCGATCCGAGAACGTCCTGTCCCACATAGCCCGCCGAGTAGGCCTCGGCGACCGCGGCCTGCAGCCTGCGTAACACCGGCACCACTTCACCGCGGACATACACGAAGGCGTGGGACGCGCGAATTGCGTACGCGGCGATCACTATTCCCTCGATCAGCGTATGCGGACTCGCCATCAGCAGCGGCATGTCCTTGCAGGTACCCGGCTCGGACTCGTCGGCATTGACCACCAGATAGTGCTCTTTGCCGTCGTTCTGGGGTATGAAGCTCCACTTCGTTCCGGTAGGAAAGCCCGCACCACCTCTGCCTCGTAGGCCGGATTCCTTGACGAAGGCGATGAGGTCGTCGGGGTCCATCGCGAGAGCCTTCTCGAGCCCCGCGTATCCGTCGTGACTTCGGTAGCTGTCGAGGGTCCACGAGTCCTTTTCGTCCCAGAACTCGCTCAAGACCGGCGTCAGGGCCATGTCACTCCCCCTTCGTCGATGGATCGGTCTCGGTGGTGTTCGGCTGTGGTGGCACGGTGGCCGAGGGCGCCGGGGCAGGCTTGTCTCGCACCGTGTCCGCAACTGCTTCGGCTCCGACATCGGGGGTCTCGACATCGGGGTGCCCGTCGTCCGGGTCCGATGCGACCTCGGGGGCAGACATGGCGTGCTCGCGGGCGTAGCGCAGACCGGCGAGAGTGGCTTCACCTGCGCCACTGCATGATTCGACCGCATCGCGGGGGTCGTCGGGAAATCCGGCGAGAATTCGTTCGGTCTCACGAAACGTGCACAGTGGTGCTCCACGCGTCGGGGCGACCTGAGCACCGGATCGAAGTGCATCGACCAGATCCCGCGCAGACGACGGGGTGCTGTTGTCGAAGAACTCCCAATTGACCATCATCACCGGTGCGTAGTCGCAGGCGGCGTTGCATTCGATGTGTTCGAGGGTGATGGTGCCATCCCCGGTTGTCTCGCCGTGGTCGATATCGAGGTGGTCGCGCAGGGTCTCCATGATGGCGTCACCGCCCATGACGGCGCACAGCGTATTGGTGCACACGCCGACGCGATACGTCCCCGTGGGCTCGC
The DNA here is from genome assembly GCF_059489205.1 of Rhodococcoides sp. S146-33. NCBI lineage: Bacteria > Bacillati > Actinomycetota > Actinomycetes > Mycobacteriales > Nocardiaceae > Rhodococcoides > Rhodococcoides sp. S146-33. The sequence continues at coordinate 1,029,028 of NZ_JCAJWY010000002.1, read as the reverse complement.
GGCGATACATCGAATAGAACGTTGCGACGGCAGTGACCTCCGCGCCGGTCAGTTCGAGTACGTCGGAACAGAATCCGATCCCGGCGGGGGTGAGGTAGCCGTCCTCGGATTGCACGAGATGCAACAACGGCAGCAGCGCCGATCGTGCCTGCGGATAACGTGCGACAACGATCTCGGCGTCGGCTCGCAGCCGGGTGAGCACCTCGGCGGGATACGACGTTCGCGCACCCGGCCCGGCCAGTTGCACCGCTTCGTCCGGGCGGGCCCCGAGTTGAATCAGAACCGGCTCCGAGTGCGACTGCGCGGTCATCGGTCCACCCCACCCATCACCGGATCGATGCTGGCAACCGCAGCGATCACGTCGGAGATCATGCCGCCCTCGCACATCGCGGCGACTGCCTGCAGATTGGTGAAGGAAGGGTCTCTGAAATGCACTCGGTACGGCCGTGTTCCGCCGTCGCTGACGATGTGGACGCCCAGCTCACCTCGTGGAGACTCCACCGACGACAGCACCTGCCCCGCCGGTACCCGCATCCCCTCGGTCACCAGTTTGAAGTGGTGGATCAGCGATTCCATCGAGGTGTCCATGATGGTGCGCACGTGATCCTGTGAGTTTCCCAGGCCATCGGGTCCCGACACCAGATCGGCAGGCCAGGCGATCTTCTTGTCGTCGATGACGACGGGTCCCGGTCGCAGGCGATCGAGGGTCTGTTCGACGATCTTGAGTGATTCCTTCATCTCCTCCACCCGGATCAGATAGCGCCCGTAACAGTCGCTTCCGGTGTCGGTCACCACGTCGAACTCGTAGCTGTCGTATCCGCAGTAGGGATCGGAACGGCGCAGATCGTAGGGCAGCCCGGTCGACCGAAGCACCGGGCCGGTGACGCCGAGGGCCATGCATCCGGTGAGGTCCAGGTAGCCGACGTTCTCGGTTCTGGCCTTCCAGATCGGGTTGTCGTTGAGCATGAGTTCGAGATCTCGAAGGCGTCCTGGCAGCACTCGGAGAAGCTCGCGCACCTTGTCGATCGCATTGTCCGGGAGATCTTGAGACAGCCCTCCAGGACGGATGTATGCATGATTCATTCGGAGCCCGGTGATGGCCTCGAAGACATCGAGGATCAGCTCTCGCTCGCGGAAGCCGAACAGCATCGCCGTCACCGCACCCAATTCCATTCCGCCCGTTGCCAATGCAACCAAGTGGGACGAAATGCGATTCAGCTCCATCAGCATCACGCGGATCACCGTTGCGCGCTCGGGGATGTCGTCGGTGATGTCGAGCAGCTTCTCCACACCGAGGCAGTACGCAGTTTCGTTGAAGAACGGCGACAGGTAGTCCATGCGGGTGACGAAGGTGACGCCCTGAGTCCAGTTCCGATACTCGAGGTTCTTCTCGATTCCGGTGTGCAGGTAGCCGATTCCGCACCGAGCCTCGGTAACGGTCTCGCCCTCGATTTCGAGAATCAACCGCAGCACTCCGTGAGTGGATGGGTGTTGCGGACCCATGTTGACCACGATCCGTTCGGTGCTGGACCCGCGCGCCAGTTCGACGACGTCGTCCCAATCCTGCCCCGATACCGCATATATGGTTTCGTCTGTTGCGCTCATCAGTTGTACGACCTGCGCTCGTTCGGGGGCGCAACCCGAGCGCCCTTGTACTCGATGGGAATTCCGCCGAGCGGATAATCCTTGCGCTGCGGGTGACCGACCCAGTCGTCGGGCATCTCGATACGCGTCAATGCAGGATGGCCGTCGAACACGATGCCGAAGAAGTCGTAGACCTCGCGTTCGTGCCAATCGTTGGTGGGATACACCCCACACAGTGAGGGCGTGTGTGGATCCGCATCGGGTACGGCGACTTCGAGTCGCAGGCGACGTCCGTGTGTGATGGAGACAAGGTGGTACACCGCATGCAATTCGCGGCCGGTCTGATCCGGATAGTGCACACCCGATGCGCCCGTGCACAGTTCGAATCGCAGCTCGTCGTCGTCGCGCAGCGTTTGCGCCACGACGGGCACAAACTGTCGAGTGAGATGGAGTGTCAACTCGCCACGATGCTTCACGACGCGTTCGACGGCGTCCTCGTACGGCACTGCACCGGCTTCGAGAACTGCGGCCAGCCGGTCGACCACTGCATCGAAGTAACCGCCGTAGGGCCGCACGGCGGTATCGATCGCTGCCACCGGCGGTTGCAGTCGGCCATAGCCGGATGTGTCACCGGTGCCTTGGACACCGAACATCCCGCGGGGCCCGTGCGCAGTCATCGCAGCAGGCCCTTGAGGTCGATCGTCGGGGTGGACGACAGCGCCGCGGCTTCGGCGGCCGCGCGCACCTGCTCGCGATTGACCCCGAGCGGCATTTGCTGAATCTTTCTGTGCAACTCCAGAATTGCGTTGAGCAACATCTCCGGTCGCGGCGGGCAACCCGGCAGATAGATGTCGACAGGAACAATGTGATCGACGCCTTGGACCACCGCGTAATTGTTGAACATCCCGCCGGAGGACGCGCAGACCCCCATCGCCAGGACCCATTTGGGTTCGGCCATCTGGTCGTACACCTGCCGCAGCACCGGACCCATCTTCTGGCTGACGCGCCCCGCCACGATCATCAGATCCGCTTGCCGCGGAGACGCGCGAAACGCTTCCATACCGAATCGGGCAAGGTCGAACCGCCCGGACGTGGTGGCCATCATCTCGATCGCGCAGCACGCGAGACCGAACGTGGCCGGCCACAGCGAACCTTTACGGGCGTATCCGGCCAACCCTTCGACGGTGGTCAACAGAAATCCACTGGGTAGCTTTTCTTCGAGTCCCATCGATCACGCTCTTTCGCTTCCGCAGAAATGAGAACAAGCACGGTTCATCGTCGAATCAATCCCAACCGAGTCCGCCCCGCCGCCACTCGTATACGTACGCGACCGACACGTTGACGACGAACAGCGCCATCGCGACCAGCCCGAACGCGCCCAGTACATCGAGATGGACGGCCCACGGATAGAGAAAGACGATTTCGATGTCGAAGATGATGAAGAGCATTGCGGTCAAGTAGAACTTCACCGGAAACCGTTGCCCCGTAGGCGCATGCATCGTGGGCTCGATACCGCACTCGTACGCGTCGAATTTCGCGCGGTTGTATCGTGCGGGCCCCACCATGGTGCCGACCATCACCGAGAACACCGCGAAGACGATCGCAATGACACCGAGAACGAGAATCGGAACGTAGGCGTTCATTCGGGCATCCGCTCCCTCGATCGACGTCCGCGCCGACGCGAAGTAAATGCGACGGCCGTACCAATGTGACCTGAACCACACAGTATGGGTTCGGTGCGAATCTCGCGGGATTTCGAGCGGTCCAGTTTCCTACACCGTTGACACCCATGGCGGCCCGTCCCCGAGTGCCACCGCCGGTGTGTTCCGTATCACCACCTCGATCGCATGCGCTCCGAGCAGCGGTCGACGACAAACCATCGAATATTGCCGGCCGCCCGAGCACGGGCCGCCGTGATCAAGAAGGAGAAACGATGAAATCGATTTCCGTCTCGGCGCTCGCCGCCGAGGGACTGGGAACTGCCCTGCTCGTGATCTTCGGCGTCGGCACCGCCGTCATAGCGGGCGACACCGTCGGAACCCCGGGCATCGCTCTGGCCTTCGGGCTGACACTGCTTGCCCTCGTGTACGCGATCGGCCCTGTCTCGGGCTGCCACATCAACCCGGCCGTGACGATCGGAGCGCTGATCGCTCGCGCAATCACCCCGATCAAAGCTGCGTTCTACATCGCCGCCCAGGCCGTCGGTGCACTGATCGGCGCGCTGATCGTTCTGGCGGTAGCGTCCGGCCGCCCCGGGTACGACATGTCGTCGGACGGACTGGGCACCAACGGGTTCGGCAGCGCCTCGCCCGGAGCGTACGGGCTGATGTCGGTGGCGGTGTTCGAGACGATCGCGACCGGCCTACTCGTCCTCGTCGTACTGGCCACCACGGCTCCTACCGTTCACCCCGTCGTCGCGGCCGGCATCCCGATCGGCCTGACCCTGACCGTGGTTCACCTGCTCGGCATCGGCATCGACTCGACCTCGGTCAACCCGGCTCGGTCCTTCGGACCTGCGCTCGTCGCCGGCGGTCCTGCACTGTCTCAACTCTGGGTGTTCGTGGTGTTCCCTGTGCTCGGAGCCGTCATCGCCGGTTCGATCCACCGGTTCGTGCTGACGGTGCCTGCATCGGAGAAGACGGTCTGACCTAACGCCGTTGGGAGACCCCGTCGACGTGAACCGAGTGTTGCCTCAACAGATCCACCACCGCACGCCCGAGACGTATGGGATCCAGCGGGTGCGCGATGGCAGCCTCGGCGCGTGACCAGTCCGCCAACCACCTGTCGTCGGGGCGGCCGATGAGTACCAGCACCGGCGGGCACGGATCGATCTCGTCCTTGAGCTGCTTCGCCAAGCCGAGCCCTCCGACGGGTGAGGACTCACCGTCGAGAATGGCCAAGTCGACTTCGCCGGCATCCATGTGCTCGATGACGACAGCTGCCGTGGCGATGTCGACGTAGTCGATCTCGCCGAGCACCGGATCCGGTCGCGTTCCCACGGCAGACTTCACCCGAGTGCGAGTCTCGGCATTGCTGCTGTAGACGAGCACCCGCAGTCGAGCCGGCAGATTCTCTCTCGCAGTGGCGTCGGACACACCGGGGATGCTACCGCTCGGCCGACGCAGACGGACCGAAACAGCCAGGGCCGAGGTGCATTCGACGTTCACGCGTTCGTCAGGATGCGATGCTGACGATCACTGCGGCAGGACTTTCCGTCGTGGTCACCGTGAATTCGGGCCGATCGGCACCCACCCCGATGAACGATTGCGAAATTCCGCCGGGATCGGCCAGAAAGTCAACCGAGACCACGGCCGAATTCGCATCGTTGCGTATCCGCTCGGGCCCGGCGTATGCCGGGACGGCATCGTTCGGTTCTGTCGACGTCCCGGACAGATCGACCTGCAGTACGGACTTTCCCGGCACCGCGACGGGTTCACTCGTGGCGTATCGCACCGCCTCGTCGACATAACGAACCGTGTACGACACCGGACCGTTGCCCGCCAGCCGATATTCGACGGCCGAGGACCCCACGAACACGACATCGGCGACACCGACCGGCGACATTCCCGGGTATCGGGCACCTTCGAGATTCGGGGGAAGCTCGTCGGCGTAGGGAATCACGGCCGTTGGAGCGGCGGTGGAACCCGGAACAGCGAACGGGTCTCCGACCACCAAAGAACCCGTGACCGTGGTGTAGTTCGTGCCGGCCGGGACCTCGTCGATCCCGGTGGCGACGTCGGTACCGGAGCAGCCCGTCAGCACAACAGCCACCAGTGACCAGGCCGCTATGGACGCACCCGGCTTGCTGTGGTGACCTTCGTACATCGCCGTAACCTACCGAACAAACCGATCGGTTCGGTAGTGCTGCTCCGACGCTATTCGGTCACGATCACACCGACGGTCGATGCTGCTAGCGTCGGTATATGGAGCCGAGAAGTTATTCGTCAGGCGAGCGTGTGTTCGGTCCGCCCAACGGGACGTTCGACGCGGACTGGGCTGCGACTGCACTGCGCTCCAACCGCCCCGAATTGGACCACCCCACCTCGGTACGCCTCGTAGAACAAGCCTGGGAGCTGCTGCGAACGCAGGGACTGCGAGGGGAACGACTCACCGCTGCGCTGGACCTGGAGCCGGGTCTTGCTGCTGCGGTGTCCGCGGTCGCCACCGAGACCGCCGAGTTGTATCTGGACCCTCGGTAGCTCTCGGTTTCAGCTCGAACCGAACTGCTGGATTGCGAAACCGGTGAGCAGTACGGCTGTACCGCCGATTTCGCCGACGATCAACGCCACCATGAACAGATGCGTCCCCGGGACGGGATCGACGAACTGGTTCTCGGTATCCCGGCGGACCCCATGTACGGTGTATCCGGCAATCGCACCCACGAAGAACAGCAACACCACCGACGCGGCGGCCAGGTCGACCAGAACCGGCCAGGCACTGAACTGCGCCAGAACGGCCAAGACCAGCGCGGCGAACGAGTACATCAGCGCCGCCCGGTGAGCGATGTCGACGTACCGATGCGCCGCCCCGTCCGCCGAGGTCGACATCTGGCGGTATTTCAACACCCCCAACCCCAGAGCCCAGAGCAACAGAAGACCTGCCGCCAGGACGATCACCCTTGTATCCAGCGCCAACTGCATCTTCGACTCCCCCACTCGATTACGCGCCGAAGGTAGCACCGTCGCCTGCTTTGCTACCGTTCGGCAATGCTTGTCGACCCCGAACTGTCTCAGCGCGCACAGGGAGTCCGATTCGAGTGGGGTCTCTCGGGGGCCGATGCGATCGTCGACGGGTCGGACATCACCGTGATCGTCGACGTCCTGTCGTTCACGACGACGCTGACAGTGGCGATGGATGCGGGTATCGATGTGATTCCGTCCCGCTGGCGCGATGACCGAGCCTCGCAGCTGGCCGAAGAGTTCGACGCAGTTCTCGCCGTCGGCCGTTCGGTGGGCTCACCGGGCCGGATCAGCCTGTGCCCGGCCAGTATCCGGAACAGTCCACCACCCGCCCGTCTGGTGTTGCCGTCACCCAATGGCTCCACCATCGCGCACGAGCTCGCGAGCCGGGCAGACTTGTGTGTGGGCGCATCGTTGAGAAATGCCGCGGCGGTCGCGAAGTGGATACGTGCCGAGAACCCGACCGCCGTGATTGCCGTCATAGCGTCCGGTGAACGGTGGCCCGATGCGTCCATGCGTCCCGCCGTCGAGGACCTGTGGGGTGCGGGTGCGGTCATCGCCGAACTTCTCGATTCCGGGGCAGTCGATGCGTCTGCGGAAGCGGTGGCGGCCGCGGCGGCGTGGCGAGCCGTGAAGCAGGATGTGGCCTCCGAGCTGCGGCGATGCGCGTCCGGACAGGAGCTGATCGCGATGGGGCATCCCGAGGACGTGGTGATCGCCGCCGAGACCGGCTCGAGTGGCTGCGTTCCGATCGTGCGCGACGGAATGTTCGTCGACGCCACTCGTCGACGGACGATCGCAGGTTCGACAGAGGGCTGAATCGCCCATTCGACACGGCCGATCGTGTCCGATATTTGGATCGGGACCTCTGATCACGGATCATACGGTGGTGAGTACGGAACGAGTCGCCCCGAAGACCACCGTCGTTGTACCGACGTACAACGAGCGCGAGAACCTCCCCAAGCTCGTCGAGTTGCTCGCCGGGTTGAAGCTGGAGGGGCTCGGCGTGCTGGTCGTCGACGACAATTCACCCGACGGTACCGGCGACTTGGCGGACAAACTGGCCATCGACGGCCCTCTCGACATCAGTGTTCTCCACCGCACCGAGAAGAACGGACTCGGCCGCGCATACGTCGCGGGTATGACGCGGGCTCTCGACGAAGGCGCGGACATCGTGATCCAGATGGATGCCGATCTCTCGCACCCCACCGAGGTGATCCCGGCAATGATCGACAAGCTGAACACCACCGATGCAGCAGTGGTTCTCGGATCGCGATACGTTCCCGGCGGAGCGGTTGCCGCAGATTGGCCCTGGCACCGCAAGGCGCTGTCCGCCTGGGCGAACTTCTACGTCAACACGATCCTGCGACTCGGCGTCAAGGACGCGACTGCAGGATTCAAAGCGTGGCACGCGCGCACTCTCCGCACCATCGACGTGGCGTCGGTCGAGAGCAACGGGTACGCGTTCCAGGTCGAGATGAACTATCGGACCGTCAAGCACGGACTGACGCTCGCCGAAGTGCCGATCACGTTCGAGGAGCGTAGCGAGGGCGAATCCAAGATGAGCCTGTCGGTACAGCTCGAATCGGCCCTGGTGCCCTGGAAATTGTTGCTGGGCAAGAAGAAACTGTGACCTACGCACCGGCGGCCATCACGGTGTGAAGCGTCTGAATCCGCCTTCGGCACCGATGACCTGACCGGTGATCGAGCCCGAATCGGGCGAGAGCAGCATCGCCACCACGGCCGCGGCCTCCGACGGTGAATTCCACCGACCGCGCGGCATGTGGCGTCCTACGAATTCGTTCAGATCTGTGCCGGCCCAGCCGGTGTCGGTGGGTCCCGGATTGATCGTGTTGACGGTGATGCCTCGCTCGATCACCGCATCGGCCAGGGTCGGGGTGATCGACGCGATGGCACCTTTGCTCACCGCGTACGGAATTTCCGACGGCATGGGCCCCTCGTCCTGGCCGGAGGTGAACAGTACGACCCGGCCACCGTCAGGATGATCCTCGTAACGCCGCACGAACTCCTGCACCAGAAGCAGAGACGCGCGCACGTTCACCGCCCAGGTCAGGTCGAGCGACTCCGCCGTCGTCGAATTCAGATCACCCAGCTGCGATCGCGCATGATTGACCACCAGAGAATCGATGGTGCCGAGCCTGGATTCGGCCGCGTCGAACAGGGTCGCCGGTGCTGTCGGGTCTACGAAGTCGATGTCGAGGTGGCCGAGTCTGTCCGAGGCGGTCGACAACTCGGCCAACACCTCCCTTGCTCCCGGTGTGCCGACTCCCCACGGCTCGGTGACGTCGTAGCCATCGCACGAGTGCGCGAAGACACGCGTGCTCTCGTCACGCAACAGTCGTCGGGTGATGGCGAAGCCGATTCCCTCGCGCCGACCGACGCCGGTCACGAGGACTGTTCTGCCGCGTGCCTGCGCGTCCGAGGTCATGCCGCGTCCTTCACTGTCGCGGCGTACACGTCGACGTATTCCTGCCCCGACAGGTTGGCCAGCGCCGTCATCACCTCATCGGTGACGGCCCGCAGAATGGCTCTACTGTTCTCTCCCCCAGCATATCTCGTGAAATGCAGCGGTTCACCGACGACCATCCGCACTTTTCCCGGTCGCCACATTCGAGAACCGACCGGATTGACTCGGAGCGTTCCCTGCATCACCACAGGCACGACCGAAGCACCCGTCTCGATTGCCACTCGAGCCAGGCCGGTCTTGCCCTTGTACAGCCGGCCATCCGGAGATCGAGTTCCTTCCGGATACACCGCCCACACCTTTCCCTGTCGCAGAACGCTTTTCGCGGCCTCGAGCGCTGGAGCCGACGCGTCGGCACCGCGTCGATCGACGGGAACCTGACCCGCAGCCGAGTAGAACCAGCGGAGCACCGCCCCCTTGACCCCTCCGCCGGTGAAGTACTCGCTCTTGGCGATGAACGTGACCCGGCGACGAACCAGGAGGACGAGAAAGAACGAGTCGACGACGGTGAGGTGGTTGCCGGCGATGATCACCGGTCCCGTCGTCGGGAGATTGCCTCGACCGACCACCGACGGACGCCCGAGAACTCGGAGAATCGGTCCGATCAACACGTACTTGAAAAGCAGATACCACATTGATCGATCCTCTCGGCTGGACATCGTCACGGCTGAGAGTAGACAATGTCTACGTGCCGGACAACCTCAGGACGCGACTGATCGACGCGGGTGTACGCCTACTCGACAGCGAAGGGCCGGAAGGGTTGACCATCAGAGCGGTCACTCGCGAGGCCGGGGTCTCACACGGCGCTCCCAGGCGGTACTTTCCGACACTGAACGCACTGGCCGCGGCCGTGGCCCGAGTCGGTCTGGTCGATCTCTCGACCGCACTGAATTCTGCTGCACAACAGTCGGATTCACCCCGAGATGCACTGGATGCGATGGCGTACGCTTATGTGCAGTTTGCGGCACAGCGGCCGGCGATGTTCGCTCTCGTCTTCAGGCACGACCTGCTCGATGGCTCCGGTGAGAATCTGCGACAAGAATCGCGACAGCTGTTCGAAGCTCTCACCGCGACACTCGCTGCCGTCGCGCCGGAGAATCCACAGTTCACCGCCCTACGACTGTGGACCTCCGTGCACGGAATCGCCGCGCTCAACTCCACTCACGCATTCGAGCCGATCATCGACACGCCAGCGGTGACGGAATTGACCCGCCGCGCAGTACGCGATGCGATGGCCGACGCTACCGAACCAGGGACTTGACCGACGCCGGCAGTTGGCGGACGTTCTTGTACGGACCGACCACCGCGGCTCCGAACGGACGATCGAGCAACACGGCAGCGACCTCGCGCACTTCGTCGTTCCCGACGCTGTCGATACGCGAGAGCGTATCGGTGATGTCGCGATGGTTGCCGTAGTTCAGTTCACTGCGACCGATGCGGTTCATCCGGGAACCCGAATCTTCCAGGCCCAGAACGAGTCCGCCGCGCAACGAGCCCTTCGCGCGAGCACACTCGGCGTCGGTGATGCCCTCGGCCGCAACCTTGGCCAACACCTCGCGAATCATCGTGGTGACCTCGCCCAAGTTCTCCGGCTGACATCCCGCGTACACCGAGAACGCGCCGCTGTCGGCAAAGGTGTCCACCGAGGAGTACACCGAATACGCCAAGCCCCGCTCTTCCCGGATCTCTTGGAACAAGCGAGAACTGAGGCCACCGCCGACAGCCGAATTGAGCACCGACAACGCCCAGCGATGCCCTTCGTGTCTGCCGAACGCCCGCACGCCCAGGCACAGATGCGCCTGCTCGCTGTCACGGGTGGTCAGACTCAACGTGGGCGCATTGCGCAATCGCGCTGTGCCACCTCGCCTTTCGGCCGGTCGTTCGCCCTTCGCCAGATGGCCGGAGAATGCGCGGCGCACCAGCGAGACGATCTGCTTGTGATCGACGTTGCCCGCGACGGCAACGACCATGCGCTGCGGCGTGTAGCGGCGAACGTGAAACGAGTGCAGTTGGGAACGCGTCATCGATTCGATGGATTCGACGGATCCGATGATCGGACGCCCGATGGGGTGATCACCGAACATCGCTTCCAGGAAGGCATCTCCCAGCAGATCCTCGGGATCGTCGTCGCGCATGGAGATCTCTTCGAGAACCACCTGCCGCTCGACGTCCACATCTGCCGATCTACACCGACCGCGGAGCACCACATCGCTGACCAAATCGATGGCGAGTGCCACGTCCTCGTCGAGTACGTGCGCATAGAAACACGTGCTCTCCTTGGAGGTGAACGCGTTCAGCTCTCCCCCGACACCGTCCATCACCTGCGCGATCTCGAGTGCACTGCGGGTGGGAGTCGACTTGAACAACAGATGTTCGAGGAAGTGGGCGGCTCCGGCAACACTGGGTTGCTCGTCCCGTGAGCCCACTCCGACCCACACGCCGACCGAGGCCGAGCGAACGCCGGGCACGAACTCGGTGACGACCCGAAGCCCGCCGGGCAGAGTCGTACGCTGCACTCCGGAATCCATGGCGACGTTGTCCGTAACGGCCGAACGGTACGACCCGAAGGGACGTACCGTTCGGCTCGGTTGCTTCTTACTCAGCGCTGACCTCGGCGGGTGCCTCGGGAGCGTCGGCGGGAGCAGCAGCGTTGTCGTCTTCGACGGGAACGAGGCTGATCTTGCCGCGGTTGTCGATATCGGCGATCTCGACGCGCAACTTGGATCCGACGCTCACGACGTCCTCGACCTTGTTGATGCGCTTGCCGTTACCGAGCTTCGAGATGTGCACCAGTCCGTCGCGGCCCGGGAGCAGCGAGACGAATGCACCGAATGCCGTTGTCTTGACGACGGTTCCGAGGAATCGCTCGCCGACCTTCGGCAGCTGCGGGTTGGCGATGGCGTTGATCATGTCGATCGCGGCCTGTGCGGACGGGCCGTCCGCTGCACCGACGTAGACAGTGCCGTCATCTTCGATCGAGATGTTGGCACCGGTCTGCTCGGTGATGGAGTTGATCATCTTGCCCTTGGGCCCGATGACCTCGCCGATCTTGTCGACGGGCACCTTGATCGCGGTGACGCGAGGTGCGTACGGGCTCATCTCGTCCGGGGTGTCGATGGCCTCGGCCATGACCTCGAGGATCGTGGTGCGAGCATCCTTGGCCTGCGACAGCGCGCCGGCGAGCACCTTGGAGGGGATGCCGTCGAGCTTGGTGTCGAGCTGCAGCGCCGTGACGAAGTCCTTGGTTCCGGCGACCTTGAAGTCCATGTCGCCGAACGCGTCTTCGGCACCGAGGATATCGGTGAGGGCGACGTAACGGGTCTCGCCGTCGACCTCGTCGGACACGAGGCCCATGGCGATACCGGCAACCGGGGCACGCAGCGGCACACCGGCATTGAGCAGCGACAGGGTCGATGCGCAGACCGAGCCCATCGAGGTCGAGCCGTTGGAGCTCAGTGCCTCGGAGACCTGGCGGATGGCGTACGGGAACTCTGCCTGGCTGGGCAGCACCGGCAGCAGAGCGCGCTCGGCGAGCGCGCCGTGACCGATCTCGCGACGCTTCGGCGAACCGACGCGGCCGGTCTCACCGGTGGAGTACGGCGGGAAGTTGTAATGGTGCATGTAGCGCTTGGACGTCTCGGGCCCGAGCGAGTCGACCTGCTGCGCCATCTTGACCATGTCGAGGGTGGTGACGCCCAGGATCTGGGTCTCGCCGCGCTCGAAGAGAGCCGATCCGTGGGTACGCGGGATGATCGCGACCTCGGCGGACAACGACCGGATGTCGGTGATGCCGCGTCCGTCGATGCGGAAGTGATCGGTGAGGATGCGCTGGCGAACCGACTTCTTGGTCAGTGCACGGAATGCGGCACCGATCTCCTTCTCGCGGCCGGCGAAGCTGTCTCCGACCGAGGTGAGAACCTGAGCCTTGACCTCGTCGAGCTTGCTCTCGCGCTCGGCCTTGCCCGCAATGGTCAGCGCCTCGTTCAGCGGGATCTTCGCGGCGTTCTCGACGGCCTCGAAGACGTCCGACTGGTACGCCGGGAAGACCGGGTAGTCGCCGGTGGGCTTGGCGGCCTTGGACGCAAGCTCCTGCTGGGCGGTGCACAGGGCAGCGATGAAGGGCTTCGAAGCCTCGAGGCCCTCGGCGACGACGGCTTCGTTGGGTGCGGTAGCGCCACCTTCGATGAGCTCGATGACGTTCTCGGTTGCCTCGGCTTCGACCATCATGATGGCGACGTCGGCGTCGGCACCGGAGCCGGAGACGATGCGGCCCGCGACAACCATATTGAACACGGCCTTCTCGAGCTGCTCGTTGGTCGGGAAGGCGACCCACTGCTTGTCGATGAGAGCGACGCGGACGCCACCGATCGGGCCGGAGAACGGCAGGCCGGCGATCTGTGTCGAGGCCGATGCCGCGTTGATCGCGACGACGTCGTAGAGGTCGGCGGGGTTGAGGCTCAGGACGGTGATGACGACCTGGATCTCGTTTCGCAGTCCGTCGACGAACGTCGGACGCAGCGGCCGGTCGATCAGGCGGCAGGTGAGGATGGCGTCGGTGGACGGACGGCCCTCACGGCGGAAGAACGATCCGGGGATCCGGCCCGCGGCGTACATGCGCTCTTCGACGTCGACCGTCAGCGGGAAGAAATCGAATCCCTCACGGGGGTGCTTGCCTGCGGTCGTTGCCGACAGCAGCATGGTGTCCTCGTCGAGGTACGCGGCGACTGCGCCTGCGGCCTGCTGTGCGAGGCGGCCGGTCTCGAAGCGGATGGTCCGCTTGCCGAACGTGCCGTTGTCGATGATCGCGGTTGCTTCGTAGACGCCTTCTTCGACGTCCAAGGTTGTGGTTTCCGACATGTGTTCTGTTCTCGTCCTCTCGTCTTTGCCGTGCCCGCGTGGACACACCACGAGCCCTCCTGGCTGTGGCGGCATACCTGCGCCGTCCATCTCCGAGCTTCTCTCGGGACGCGGCTGCGCGGAGGCGGCCATCGATCGAAGCCCACCGGATCTCGTATCCGAGAGGCCACTACCGAAGACCGTCACCACGGCGTGACAGGCATACACGGCGGTGTGCGGATGCCGTGCATCCGCTTTTGTCGTGCTGGCGAAACTGTTCTTGCGGTACAAACACAGATAGCCAACGAGGACCAGTCTAAGCACTGCCTCGTTGGCTACTGCACTATTGCTGCGAGTCGGGTGTACACCGGCGCGTCGAACCGTGCCGAGGTGACATCCTCGCGTCGTTGCGAATTATCGACGCAGACCCAGACGCTCGATGAGCGAGCGGTAGCGGGTGACGTCGACCTTCGCGATGTACTTGAGCAGGCGACGACGACGTCCGACCAGCAGCAGCAGGCCGCGGCGGGAGTGGTGGTCGTGCTTGTGCATCTTGAGGTGCTCGGTCAAGTCGACGATGCGCTTGGTGAGCATTGCAACCTGCGCCTCGGGCGAGCCCGTGTCGGTGGGATGCAAGCCGTACTCGCCGAGAACGGCCTTCTTCTGTTCGGTGGTCAATGCCACTGGTACTACTCCTGATCAATGACGTCCGCGTGAAAGGAAGCAACGCGTCCCGCCGATCGAGCGAGCGGGACCGAAGCCGGTACAGCCGCCACGGACCGCAGCGAGCACCGAGGGGACAGCCTATCAGGCTGTGCTCGACGCCAGAATGGAGCGGGCACGGTCGGCGTCGCGGCCCATTTCCTCCACGAGCGCCTCCATCGAATCGAACTTCTCCATCCCGCGCAGCCGCTCGACGAAATCGACCGCCACATGCTGCCCGTACAGGTCTGCCTCACCGTCGAGCACAAACGCCTCGACGGTCCTGGTACGACCCGAGAACGTGGGGTTGGTGCCCACCGACACGGCAGCCGGATGTCGCTCCCCCGGCGTGACCGTCCCCATGATCGGACCCGGCCCGAGCACGGTGAACCATGCCGCGTAGACGCCATCGGCAGGAATGGCCGAGTACATGGGCGGCGCGACATTGGCTGTCGGATAACCCATTTGGCGGCCTCGACCGTCCCCGTGCACAACCACGCCCTCGACCCGATGCGGTCGCCCGAGCGCGGCCGTGGCTGCGGCCACGTCACCGGCGTCCACGCACGATCTGATGTACGTCGAGGAGAACGTCACGGCATGCTCGGCGAGCAGATTGACGCCGTCGACTGCGAATCCGGACCGTTCACCGATCTTGCGCAGCATGGGTACGGTGCCGAGTGCCTTTTTCCCGTAGGTGAAGTTCTCACCGACGACCACTTCGGCGACGTGCAGACGTTCGATCAGGATCTCGTGTACGTATCGCTCGGGGGTGAGTTTCATCAGCTCGGGCGTGAACGGCATGACGCAGAACACGTCTATGCCCAGCTCCTCGGCGAGTTCGGCTCGCCGCGTCAGGGTGGTCAACTGAGCAGGGTGACTCCCCGGCCGCACGACTTCCATCGGGTGCGGATCGAACGTCATGAGCACGCTGGGAACGCCGCGCGTCTTCGCTGCAGCCACCGCCCGACCGATCAGTTGCGCATGTCCGCGATGGACGCCGTCGAAGACGCCGATCGTGAGCACGCACCGACCCCAGTCGGCAGGTACATCGTCGAGACCTCGCCATCTCTGCACACCGCGAAGCCTACGGCCCGACGGCCGCTCGGTCATCCTCGGCCAGGCGTGTCGCGAATGGCAGCTATGGACAAAAAGGTATCCCCACGGTAAATATTTCGGAGTGCCTAACTTTTTTCTTCGCCCGAGTGGATTTCGCACTCGACGCGTAGCGCTGAGCTGGGTGCTGGCCGGCCTCCTGGTCGTGGCGTCGACCAGCTGCGCCCGCGCCGTGGGCGACGACGATCGGGCTGCGTCCGACGACGGCAGACCACTCGTCCTGACGACGTTTACCGTTCTCGCCGACATGGCCGCGAACGTCGCCGGCGAACACCTGCGAGTGGAATCGATCACAAAGGCCGGTGCCGAGATTCACGGCTACGAGCCGACACCGGGAGACCTACGCACTGCCGAGCAAGCCGAACTGATTCTCGACAACGGACTCGGACTCGAGTCGTGGTTCGCGAAGTTCGTCGAACGTGTTCCCGCACCACACAAGGTGGTGAGTGCGGGCGTGGAACCGGTCTACATTCGCGACGATGCCTACGCGGGAAAGGCCAACCCGCACGCCTGGATGTCGCCGGTCGTCGCCGAGACCTACGTGCAGAACATCGCCGACGCGTTCGTCGAGCTCGATCCCGCCAACACTGACGACTACCGCGCGAATGCGGTCGCGTACATCGGACAACTCCGCGAGGTCGGTGCCGAACTCGACGCCGACCTCTCGGCATTGCCCGAACGTCAGCGCGCACTGGTCACCTGTGAAGGTGCATTCGGCTATCTGGCCCGCGACTTCGACCTGCAGGAGGCGTACCTGTGGCCGGTCAACGCCGAGCAGGAAGGAACGCCGAAGCAGGTGGTGCGCACCATCGATTTCGTTCGCGACAACGCCGTACCCGCCGTCTTCTGCGAGTCGACCGTCTCGGACAAGGCGCAGCTGCAGGTGGCCGAGGACACCGGCGCTCGATTCGGAGGAAAGCTCTACGTCGACTCGCTGAGCGATGCGGCCGGCCCCGTTCCCACATACCTGGATCTTCTGCGCTACGACGCGCGGTCGATCGCCGACGCACTGGTAGGAGACCGATGACCCGAAACCCTGGAACCCAGCCCGACGGGAACGGAGCAGCGCTGTCGGTCGACACCGTCAGCGTGCGATACCGCGAAGTCGTAGCTCTCGTCGATGCCAGCCTCACTCTCGCACCGGGACGAGTGTGCGGACTGGTCGGCATGAACGGATCGGGCAAGTCGACGCTGTTCAAGGCCGTCATGGGCGTGGTCAAGCCCAACTCCGGCTCGATCACCGTGTTCGGCGGCGACCCCGCCCAGGCGCGCAAGGCAGGCACCGTCAGCTACGTACCCCAGGCGGAATCGGTCGACTGGACGTTCCCGATCAGTGTGCGGGACGTGGTGATGATGGGGCGATACGGAAAGCAGAATTTTCTTCGCACACCTCGAGCAGCCGATAGGCGCGCCGTCGACGAGGCCCTCCACCGCGTCGACCTCGCCGATCTCGCGGGCCGACAGATCGGCCAGCTCTCCGGTGGCCAACGCAAGCGCGCGTTCGTGGCCCGCGCCATTGCCCAGGAGGCGTCGTTGCTCCTGCTCGACGAACCCTTCGCCGGAGTGGACAAGAAGACCGAGGCAACCATCACCCGGCTGCTGCGGGAACTCGCCGCACACGGTGCATCGGTTCTCGTGTCCACGCACGATCTGCATGCCTTGCCCGACCTGTGCGACGAGGCGATCCTGCTCCAGCAGCGGGTCCTGATGCACGGCAGTCCCGCCGAGGTACTTCGCCCCGAGAACCTCGCTCTGGCTTTCGGCATCGATCCGTCGAAGATCGACGAACTGGGCGCGGGCACCTCACGACCGGCAACTCGAACCGCGGAAGCGAGCTGAACCGTGTACGTCATCGACTTTCTCGTGGACCCACTCGAATACACCTTCATGCAACGGGCGCTCCTGGTGACGGTCACCGCATCGATCGTGTGCGCGGTGTTGAGCTGTTGGCTCGTCCTCATCGGCTGGTCTCTGATGGGCGACGCGGTCTCGCACGCCGTTCTGCCCGGTGTCGCGCTGTCGTACCTGCTCGGTGCACCCTTTGCGATCGGGGCGCTACTGTTCGCCCTCATCGCGGTCGGTGCCATCGGAGTCGTCCGCAACACCACCATCGTCAAGGAGGACGCCGCGATCGGCGTCGTTTTCACCACCTTGTTCGCGCTCGGCGTGGTATTGATCTCGAAGTTTCCCAGCCAGATCGACCTCAATCACATCCTGTTCGGCAACCTGCTCGGCGTCTCGCAGGCCGACATGGTGCAGGTGTTCGTCCTCGGCGGAATCGCGCTGATCATCATGATCGTCAAGCGTCGCGACTTCACGCTCTTCGCCTTCGACCGCACCCAAGCACGCGCCGTCGGAATCAATCCGACCGTGATCTCGGCCGTGATGCTGACCCTGCTGGCGCTGACCACCGTGGTCGCACTACAGGCCGTGGGCGTCATCCTGGTGGTGGCAATGCTCATCACTCCCGGTGCGTCCGCGTACCTGCTCACACACAGTTTCGGCCGCATGCTGGTGCTGGCACCACTCATCTCGGTCGGGTGCGCGCTGGTGGGGATCTACGCCAGCTTCTACCTCGACGTGTCCTCCGGTGGCAGCGTCGTACTCACCCAAGGGCTCGTCTTCGTGCTCGCCTACCTGCTGAGCCCCTCGCAGGGCATCGTCACCCGCGCTCTGAGGCAGCGCGGTCGGGTGCCGGTGGCTCCGGCCGGGTGAGATGTCTTTTTCCATTGGATTGCCTAAGCTCGGCACCGTGGCGCAACAAAAAACCGATCCCGCACCGGCCGACGAGGGTGTCCAGCTGTCCGCGGTTGCGCAGGACTATCTCAAGGTCATCTGGACGGCCAGTGAATGGAGCGAGGACTCCGTCAGCACCAAGATGCTCTCCGAGCGCATCGGCGTCTCTGCCTCCACGGTGTCCGAGGCGATTCGCAAGCTGGCCGATCAGGGCATGGTCGACCACGCCCGTTACGGAGCCATCTCGCTCACCGAGAAAGGTCGCCTGGCTGCCATCGGCATGGTGCGTCGGCACCGTCTGATCGAGACCTACCTGGTTCGAGAACTGGGTTACGGCTGGGACGAAGTGCACGACGAGGCGGAGATTCTCGAACACGCAGTCTCGGATCTGATGATGGATCGAATCGACGCCAAACTGGGCCACCCCGAACGGGATCCGCACGGCGACCCGATTCCCTCGGTCGACGGCGCAATCGAAACTCCGTCCGCGACCCGCCTGAGCGAGTACCTCGATGGACAATCCGGCCGAGTCGCCAGAATTTCCGACTCCGACCCGGCGATGCTCCGATACTTCGATTCCGTCGGTATCACGCTGGATCTGCCGATCACGGTCGTCGAACGACGCGACTACGCCGGCACCGTCGCCATCGAGCTGGCTCGCACCGGCACCACCGATTCCATCGACCTCGGCCATCGCGCCGCCGAGGCGATCTGGATGGTTCCAACGAACTGATCTTCGGGTCCGTGCCGCACCCGTGCCGAATGTTTCAGTGCCCGCGCAACGTCGCGGGCCTCACGACCATGACCGAGCTGGCGCGCTTGCCCTTCTCCTGAAGCAGAGCAATGGTGTGACCGGTCGGATCGACGGCCGCGTACACCCCGTCGATTCCGATCGGGTCCAGCCAGCGCCCCTGGCTCAGTGATTCCGCCTCGCCTGCATCGATCTGTCGGTGCGGAAAAGCGGTACGTGCGGCCTCGTCGATATCCAGACTGACGGCCGGATTCTCGGCCAACTCCTCGAGCGTCCGGGCATGCTCGAGCGTGAAGGGACCTACGCGGGTGCGGCGCAGCACGGTCAGATGACCGCCGACACCCAGTGCTGCACCGAGATCACGGGCCAGAGCCCGCACGTACGTCCCCGACGTGCAGTCCACCTCGACATCGAGGTCGACGAAGGTGGCGTCGTGTTCGACGACATCACGCCTGGCCGTCACGTCGAATCGGGTGACACTGACCTTCCGGGCGGCGAGGGTGAACTCCTCGCCGGCGCGAGACAACTTGTGTGCTCGCTGTCCGTCGACCTTGATGGCGCTGACGCTCGCCGGTACCTGCTCGATGTCACCGGTCAACGCGGCGATCGCGGTCGCGATGTCCGAATCGGCGAGGTGCGCGGCCGAGACGTCCGTCAGCACGTCGCCCTCGGCGTCGTCCGTCGTCGTGTTACGGCCGAGCCGCACCGTCGCGGTGTACGACTTGGTGGTGAGCGAGAGCAGGCCGAGCATCTTGGTCGCCCGCTCCACACCGAGCACCAGTACGCCGGTAGCCATCGGATCGAGAGTTCCTGCGTGGCCGACCTTTCTGGTGCGCAACAGCTTTCGACACGACGCCACCACATCGTGACTCGTCACGCCCTGTCCCTTGTCGACCACCAGTAAGCCGGCACCGACGAGACCGGACGAAATCTTTTCGCGAGCACTCACGAGAGAGCATTGTGCCAGGCGGGACGAGCCGGTCGTCACATCACCGAGATCGCCGTCATCACCAGCCCGCCGGCCACCATCCATCTACCCTCGAACGACGTCAGCGGAGGCCCGGACACGGTATCGCCGGGCACCAGCAGTTCGGATCGGAACGTCCCGGAGATGTCGTCACCGGAGCCGGTGCGCTCGAAGGTGATGTGCGCATCCTCGAAACCGAGCCACCGCCCGGTCAGCGGTTCCCAGGCCTTGTACGTGGCTTCCTTGGCGCAGAACAACACTCGATCCCAATGCACGTCCTCACGGCCCGCCGTCGCGAGCCAGTCTCGCTCTGCCTTCAGGCTCACTGCCTCGAGCACACCGTCGGGTAGCGGCCCGTGCGGCTCGGCGTCGATACCCACCGATCGCACCTGCATCGAGTAGGCCAACACGGCACCCCGATAACCGTCGCAGTGCGTCAACGATCCGACCACACCCTTCGGCCACTGTGGCGCACCGGATTTGCCCCGCATGATCGGTGCGGGCTCCACACCCAACTTCCCCATGGCGACGCGAGCACAGTGCCGAGCCGAGGTGAACTCACGCTTGCGCTTGTCCACCGCCTTGGCGACCAGCGGCGCTTCGAGCGGGTGGGGCACCAGGTCCGGTGGGTCGGCGAACAGTTCGGCGGAGACCACACCGTTCGGAAGTATGGATTCGATCACTTGCCCGCCCTCATCTTCTCTACTTCTGCCTCCATCTCGGGGGTCACGGTGAAATGTCCGCCCCATTTGTTCAACGAACCCGGCGGATACTCGGGGACCGGAAGTATTTGTCGCAGAACATTTTTCGGCAATCCACGGCGCTGCCACTCGCGTGGATATCCCACCGACACCTCCTCGAAGCGGACGCCGTCGTAGTAGGTGGTCCGCGGAATGTGCAGGTGCCCGTACACCGAGCAGATCGCGTTGTACCTGGTGTGCCAATCCGCCGTGAGAGTCGACCCGCACCACAGCGCGAACTCCGGGTAGAAGAGCACCTCGGTCGGCTGACGGACCATCGGAAAGTGGTTGATCAGCACCGTGGGAACGGTGGTGTCGAGGGCATCGAGACGCTCGCGAGTGGTCTCGATACGCGCGTGGCACCAGGCGTCACGTGTGGCGTACGGCTGCGAGGACAGCAGAAATTCGTCCGTGGCGACGACGTTCTTCTCTCGTGCGATCGCCAGCCCGTGCTCCTTGTCCCGCGCTCCCTGCGGCAGAAAGGTGTAGTCGTACAGCAGAAACATCGGCACTATCGTCGCCGGACCACCCTCCCCCTCCCACAGCAGGTACGGATCCTCCGGAGTGACGACGTCGATCTCACGGCACAGGTTGACCAAATACTCGTATCGGGCCGCTCCGTGGATCTGGACGGGATCCTTCACCGTCGTCCACAGCTCGTGGTTTCCGGGAACCCAGATGACCTTCGCGAAACGACTACGCAGCAGTTCGAGCGCCCACTTGATGTCGTCGGTCTTCTCCGAGACGTCTCCGGCCACGATCAGCCAGTCTTCGGGAGACTCGGGGAAGATGTCCTCGGTGACGGGCCTGTTGCCCCGATGTCCGACATGAATGTCGCTCACTGCCCACAGCTTCGCTGCCACTGATGACCCCTTCCGATCCGTTGGGCCGTCGACGTCGAGTCGCCGAACCGCCCGAGAACGTATCAACGCTCAATCCTCCACGGAGATTCCGCGGTGCATCCAGGCGGGGTGACGCGATAGCCCTGTCATGGCCGTCGGTTCTGGCCACCCTGGAAGTAATCTGTCGATGCAACCGCAGATTCGGGTATATGGTGCCTCTCATGACTTTTTTGCGGACTTACGTGGCATCTCAGGTGCAACGATGACGGTGCCCCCGGTCCGTATCCGAGACGCGGCTGCACTTCTCGGCGTCAGTGACGACACCGTGCGGAGGTGGATCGACAGCGGCACACTCGCCTCGTTCGAGGACGAGACCGGGCGCAAGGTGATCGCCGGGCATGACCTCGCCGCTTATGCCCGCCAGCATGCCGCGCCCCCACCCGAAGTGGCGTCCGGCGGTAGTTCCGCCCGTAACCGACTGGTCGGGCTGGTGACCGAGGTCGTCTCGGACACGGTGATGAGCGAGGTCACCATGCAATGTGGGCCCTTCTCCATCGTGTCTCTGATGAGTACCGGGTCCGTTCGTGAACTCGGCCTCGAGCCCGGCAAGGTGACCGTCGCGGTCGTCAAGGCCACCACCGTCATCGTCGAGACACCCTAGATCGCAGGAGATTTCAGTGCAGAAACTCGGACCGGTACTCGCGGCTCTCGGTGCCGTCGCTCTTGTCCTCGCCGGATGCGACAGGGCGTCCGAATCCGGTGCCTCCGATACGGCCGCGACCGGTGCTGCCATCGGGGGTGACATCACCGTCTTTGCTGCTGCATCGCTGCGCGCAACGTTCACCGAACTCGGTCCGCGCTTCGAGGCCGAGCATCCCGGTACCTCGGTCGAGTTCAGCTTTGCGGGATCCTCCGACCTGGTCACGCAGCTGATCGCCGGAGCGCCGGCCGATGTCTTCGCCTCGGCTGATACGAAGAACATGACGAAGGCGGTCGATGCCGGCGTGGTCGCGGGCGATCCCGTCGACTTCGCCTCCAACACCCTGACCATCGTCACCGCGCCGGGTAACCCGGATCGCATCACATCCTTCGCCGATCTGGCGAATACCGACCTTCTGACGGTGATCTGTGCCCCTCAGGTGCCGTGCGGTGCGGCGACGGCAGCCGTGGAAACTGCAACCGGCACAGACATCCCGGCGGTGAGCGAGGAATCGTCCGTCACCGACGTACTGGGCAAAGTCACGTCGGGTCAGGCCGATGCCGGGCTGGTGTACGTCACCGACGCAGCAGGGGCGGGTGACGCCGTGACCGCCGTGCCGTTCGCGGAATCGAGCGAAGCCGTCAACACCTATCCGATTGCGACCCTGAGCGGGTCCGAGAACGAGGCCACCGCTCGCGCGTTCGCCGAGTTCGTCACCGGATCGGTGGGCCGAGACGTCCTCGCCCGAGCCGGCTTCGCCGCTCCGTGACCGTGCGCGCCGCCGATGGCGGGCGGTCGGCGGTCGGGGTACCGCTGTGGATCTTCGTTCCGGCGGCCGTCGGCGCGCTCGTCGTCGTGGCACCCCTGGCCGCGATGTTCACCCGGATCGACTGGTCGAACTTCGTCGGTCTCGTCACCTCGGAGTCTGCAGTCGCAGCGCTGATCCTGAGCCTGAAGACGGCCACAGCCAGCACCGTGGTGTGCTTACTGCTGGGCGTGCCGATGGCACTCGTGCTCTCGC
This sequence comes from Rhodococcoides sp. S146-33, assembly GCF_059489205.1. Taxonomy (NCBI): domain Bacteria; kingdom Bacillati; phylum Actinomycetota; class Actinomycetes; order Mycobacteriales; family Nocardiaceae; genus Rhodococcoides; species Rhodococcoides sp. S146-33. Next base: position 1,005,872 of record NZ_JCAJWY010000002.1, on the reverse strand, counting down.
GCAGCGCTGTTCGAGGAATCTCGGTGCTTCGCTCTCTCGTCGTACTCCCCCTCGTGCTGCCGCCGGTCGTCGGCGGCATCGCGCTGCTCTACACCTTCGGACGCCAGGGATTGCTGGGCGAACATCTCGATGCGTTCGGTATCAGAATCGCGTTCACCACCTCCGCCGTCGTGTTGGCGCAGGTGTTCGTGTCGCTGCCGTTTCTCGTCGTGAGCGTCGAAGGCGCACTGCGTACGGCCGGAAGTCGCTACGACGTGGTTGCGGCGACTCTGGGGGCAACTCCGACCACCGTTCTGCGACGCGTCACCGTTCCCCTGATCTTGCCCGGATTGATCTCCGGTACCGTTCTCGCGTTCGCCCGCGCACTCGGCGAATTCGGAGCGACCTTGACCTTCGCCGGCTCGCTCGAAGGAGTAACCCGGACTTTGCCATTGGAGATCTATCTGCAGCGCGAGGCCGATCCGGATGCCGCGGTGGCTCTGTCGCTGGTGCTGATCCTGGTTGCGGCCCTCGTCGTGGTCACCGCGCGCGGTACTCGATCGTCGTCGCTGTGAGCTCGCTGCACGTGCGTGCCACTCTCGATGTCCGTGGCATCGATCTCGAACTCGACGTCGAAGAGGGCGAGACCGTTGCCATCCTCGGACCCAACGGGGCCGGTAAATCGACACTGCTGCAGCTCGTATCGGGCTCGGTGAGACCGGACGACGGTGTTGTCCGACTCGGCGAGGACATGTTGACCGACACGTCGACGAGAACCTTCGTCCCGATACACGCACGAGGAGTCGCCACCCTCGCGCAGGACGCGCTGCTGTTTCCCCACATGGACGCTCGAACGAATGTCGCCTTCGCGCCGCGGAGCGCGGGTGCGAGTCGAGAGTCCTCGAAGACTGTGGCCGACAGGTGGCTGGCCGCGGTAGAAGCCTCTCATCTCGCCGGTCGTCGCCCGGGCCAATTGTCCGGTGGCCAGTCCCAACGCATAGCGATCGCGCGTGCCCTCGCCGCCGATCCGCGGCTGTTACTGCTCGACGAACCCCTTGCGGCGCTGGACGTCGAGACCGCGCCGGCGATCCGCAGAGTGCTGCGCTCGGTACTGCGCGAACGCTCTCGTACGGCGCTGATCGTCACTCACGATCTGCTCGACGTCGTCGCGCTGGCCGACTCCGTCGCGATCGTCGACGGCGGGCGCGTGGTCGAGCGAGGGTCGGTTGCGGAGGTACTCGCCGCTCCGCGAAGCGAATTCGGTGCTCGCATCGCCGGAGTCAACCTGCTCTCAGGCCGCGCGGCCGATGATCACGGAACGACCGCGCTGACCACGAGCTGGGGCCTGACGGTCCACGGGTCAGGGCAACACGTCGCCGGAACCTCGCTGGTCGCAGTCTTCTCCCCCGCCGCGGTCTCGGTGCACCCGACAGCCCCCCACGCCAGTCCGCGGAACGTCTTCGAAGTAGTGATCGACGAGATGGAGGTGCAGGGCTCCGGCATTCGCGTTCGGTCCCGTCCGCATCCCGACGGCTCGCCCGGCATGGCCGCCGACATCACCCCCGCTGCGGTCTCCGATCTCGAGCTCGAGCCGGGGCGCAGCGTGTACTTCGTGGTGAAGAGCCTCGAGGTGGCATTGCATCCAGCGTTGCCGTCATCCCCGTAATTGACGATCGCTGCCGATCACCAGCCATTTACCGGACAGCACCCGCCCGGCCACCGCGAACATGCGCAGGGAGACGAAGACGCCGAGTCCGATCCAGATTCCCACCAACCCCCAGTCGAAGACCAGAGCGGACCAGATGAACGGCAGGAACCCCGCGACGGCACATGCCATGGTGGCGTTCCGTAGGAATGCTGCATCGCCACTGCCGAGCAGCACTCCGTCCAACGCGAACACCACGCCGGCAATGGGAATGATCGCAACGAAGATCCACCAGATCGCATGCATCTGATCGACGACCGACGCATCGTTGGTGAACAGGCCTGGGACGAACGAGCGTCCGACGGCGAACACGCCGGCCAGGACCACGGCGAATACCGTCGACCATGCGGTCAAGCGCCATGCGAGTGCGCGGGCATCCTCGGTCCGGCCGGCTCCCAACGCAGCCCCGACGAGGGTCTGCGCCGCAATTGCCAACGAATCGAGCATGAGTGACACCAAGTTCCACATGTGCAGCACCACCTGGTTCACAGCAACCGAGGCAGCCCCGAACCTCGACGCGACCGCGGCGGCGGAGAGGAAGCAGGCCTGAAAAGCGAGGCTACGCACGATGAGATCGCGACCGAGTACCAACTGCGCACGCATCACCGACCATCTCGGACGCAGTCCGGTGTTTTCCCGAACGACCGCGAGCACGAACAAGGCACCGGCGACGCCCTGACCGATCACATTTGCCACGGCCGACCCGACCAGCTCCAACCGCGGGAATCCGAACGATCCGTGAACCAGAAGCGGGCACAGAACCGCCGACACACCGAAGCCGAGCACAACGAAACGTAGCGGTGTCACGGTGTTCTGGACACCGCGCATCCACCCGTTTCCGGCCAAGGAGATCAGGATGAACGGCACACCCAACAGCGCGACACGCAGCCACGCGATCGCCTCGGCGGCGATGTCCCCACCTCCGGTCAGGACCGACACCACAGGCCCGGCCGCGAGTTGCACGACCGCCACGATGACGACCCCGAGTCCGAATGCCAACCAGGTTGCCTGGACTCCCTCACCCACGGCGTCGTGTTCGCGCCCGGCACCGTGCATACGTGCGGCTCGCGCCGTCGTGCCGTAGGACAGGAAGGTCAACTGGGTGCTGACCTGCGCCAGTACCAGACCACCGATCGCCAGGCCGGCGAGCGCAAGCGCACCGAGTCGGCCGACGACAGCGGCATCGAACAGCAGATAGAGGGGCTCGGCGGCGAGCACGCCGAGAGAGGGAAGGGACAGGCCGAGAATTCGACGAGCGGTGACCGGCGAGGCACTCACGACGTGGACAGGGCCCCGCGCAGAGCGTCGATCACGTCGGCGAGCTCACCGGTTGCGGTGTAGCCGGCCGCGTTGCGGTGTCCGCCACCGCCGAGGACGCACGCCACGGCGGACACGTCGACCTCGGTCTTGGACCGCAACGACACCACCCAGACCGCGCCGAAGTCCTGTTGCTTCAACACCGCGGCCACTTCGGCTTCGGACGTGGTGCGGACGATATCGATAACGCTCTCGATCTCCTCCGAGCGCAACCCGGCCGAGTCTTCGCTCCGGATGACCGCGTAGACCAATCCGCGCCCGTCGGCCGCCTCGGGAATCAGCGATGCCGAACCGAGCACCGACCCGAGCATCGGCAGCCAATCGAACGGGTGAGTATCGAGCAGCTTGCGCGCGATGTGTGCGCCGTCGATACCTGTCGCCAACAGTCTCTCGGCCAGCAGATGCGAACCCGGGCGAACCCAACGGAACGAACCGGTGTCGGTGACCAGGCCGGCGAACAGCAGATGCGCCAGATCTGCATCGATCTCGACACCCCACTGGTCCAACAGCCGCGCGATCACAGCAGTGGTCGATTCCGCTGACGCATGCACCACGTTGACAGTTCCGAAACGGGTGTTGCTTCGGTGATGATCGATGACGAGGCTGGCCGACGCAGAATCGAGTCGATCGCCCAGCGAACCGAGCCGACCCCGGCTGCCGGCGTCGACAGTGACGACCAGATCCACAGTTTCGGCCACCTTGTCGGCGTCGACCAACAGGTGCCGGCCCGGCAGCGCGTTCATGGATTCGGGCAGAAATGCCGGTGCCGCGAATGCCACCTGCACATCGGTGCCGCGGCGTTCGAGTACCGAACCGAGCGCAAGCCCGCTACCGATGGTGTCCGCGTCGGGCTGGACGTGGCACAGAACGGTCACCGACGATGCGTGTTCCAACATCTCGATCGCCCGTGCGAAATCCTCGTCCTGCGGCGACTCTGCCCCCGAACCATCGGACATGTCAGTCGGCTTCGGCGGGCTCGACGTCTGCCACTTCGCGCGGAGCCTTGTACGGATCCGGGTCTCCGGCAGGTGTGGCGTTCGCACGCGCACGAGCCAGTTCCTCGTCGGCCACGCGGGCGCGTTCGAGAAGGTCTTCCATGTGCCGAGCGGTGTCGGGCACCGTGTCGGTCACGAACGTCAACGTCGGTGTGTATCGGACACCCGTTCCGGCTCCGACCTTCGAGCGCAACACACCCTTGGCCTTCTCCAGGCCTGCCGCGGCAGCCTGCAGATCGGGTGGAGTATCGAGGTCTTCACCCATCACGGTGTAGTACACCGTGGCGTCGTGCAGGTCTGCGGTGACTTTGGTGTCGGTGATGGTCACGAACGCCAGCCGCGGATCTTTGATCTCGTGATCGATCGCCGTTGCAACGATGGCAGCGATTCGCTTGGACAACTTACGAGCCCTGGCCTGGTCCACCACGACAATCACACTCCTCTTTCATGGCCGGACGTCGACCGAAGTGCGACATCCCGGCGGCTGCGATGTTCACGCCTGCCGAGCAGTGCTCGACAGGACTTCCCGAATCAATCCTCGGGTCCGAATATTCTCCGACGTACTGCCAACAATTCCAGATCGTGGCGTTCGGCGACGTGCCGCTCGCATTCGTCCAGCTTGTCGTGCAGCAGGTCCACATCGGTACCTGCGGCGGCGACCCCCAGCAACGACCGTCGAATACGTTCTCGTTCACCGGTTTCCGCCGCCGAGACGCCCAACCTCTGCAGATCACCCAGAACCGGTTCCATCATCGACCGCTTCTCGGCCAGCGAACGTACGTCCCCCAACAACACGTCCAACTCCAGAGCACCCAGATACACGCTGACGTCCTTCGATCGGCTTCGACGACAAAGCCGGTGGCGGTACAGATGTCGTACCACCACCGGCTCGAAAGTCGGAGCGCAGTGTCACTCCCCTGGCTTCACCACCGAGCCGACGCGACCGGATGCGGAGCCCGGAGGCTCCGCATCTGTTCTAGTCGCGCGGCTTTTCACGGAGTTCGTACGCCTCGATGACATCGCCCACCTTGATGTCGGAATACGTCACCGTCAAACCACACTCGTATCCTTCACGGACCTCCGTCGCGTCGTCCTTCTCGCGCCGTAGCGAGGAGATCGTGACGGTTTCCGCAACAACGGCACTGTCTCGGATGAGCCGTGCCTTCGCGTTGCGACGGATCGTACCGGAGGTGACGAGGCAACCGGCGATGTTTCCGACCTTGGAAGAACGGAACAGCGCACGGATCTCGGCCTGCCCGAGGGCAACCTCCTCGTATACCGGCTTGAGCATGCCCTTGAGGGCCTTCTCGATCTCGTCGATCGCCTGGTAGATCACCGAGTAGTACCGGATGTCGACGCCTTCGCGGTTGGCCAGCTCGGTGGCTTTGCCTTCCGCTCGAACGTTGAAGCCGATGATGATCGCGTTGGATGCCGACGCCAGGTTGACGTTGGTCTCCGTGACGCCACCGACACCGCGGTCGATGACCCGCAGTTCGACCTCGTCGTCGATCTGAATTCCGAGCAGCGCCTCTTCGAGGGCCTCGACGGTTCCCGAGTTGTCACCCTTGAGGATCAAGTTGAGCTGCGAAGTCTCCTTCAGAGCTGCATCGAGATCGTCGAGGCTGATGCGCTTACGACTCTTGGCTGCGAGCGCGTTGCGCTTGCGTGCATTGCGACGATCGGCGATCTGACGAGCGATCCGGTCCTCGTCGACAACCAGGAGGTTGTCACCTGCACCGGGCACCGACGTGAAGCCGATGACCTGAACGGGCCGCGACGGCAACGCTTCGGTGACATCCTCGCCGTGCTCGTCGACCATGCGGCGGACACGTCCGTACGCGTCGCCGGCAACGATCGAGTCACCGACACGCAACGTTCCGCGGGCGATGAGCACAGTCGCGACCGGACCACGACCACGGTCGAGATGCGCCTCGATGGCGACACCCTGAGCCTCCATGTCCGGGTTTGCGCGCAGATCGAGCGATGCGTCGGCCGTCAGCAGTACCGCTTCGAGGAGGGCATCGATGTTGGTGCCCTGCTTGGCGGAGATGTCGACGAACATCGTCTCGCCGCCGTATTCCTCGGCGACCAGACCGTATTCGGTCAGCTGCTGCCGGATCTTGTCCGGGTTCGCGCCTTCCTTGTCGATCTTGTTCACCGCGACCACGATCGGCACATCGGCCGCCTGGGCGTGGTTGATGGCTTCCACCGTCTGTGGCATGACGCCGTCATCAGCCGCAACCACGAGGATCGCGAGGTCGGTGGCCTTGGCACCACGAGCACGCATGGCCGTGAAGGCCTCGTGACCGGGGGTGTCGATGAACGTCACGAGACGCTCGTTGCCCTCGAGCTCGGTCAGCACCTGGTAGGCACCGATGTGCTGCGTGATGCCGCCGGCCTCACCTTCGCGCACCGTGGTGTTACGAATCGAGTCCAACAGGCGGGTCTTGCCGTGGTCCACGTGGCCCATGACGGTGACCACCGGGGGACGCTGTTCGAGATCTTCCTCGCCGCCGGCGTCCTCGCCGTAGGTGAGGTCGAACGAGTCGAGCAGTTCACGATCCTCGTCCTCGGGGCTGACGACCTGAACGACGTAGTTCATCTCGCCGCCGAGCAGCTCCAACGTTTCGTCGTTGACCGACTGCGTCGCAGTGACCATCTCGCCGAGGTTGAACAAGGCCTGCACGAGTGCGGCCGGGTTCGCGTCGATCTTGTCCGCGAAGTCCGACAACGATGCGCCGCGAGCGAGACGAATGGTCTCACCGTTGCCGCGGGGCAGCCTGACGCCGCCGACTGCGGGAGCCTGCATGCTCTCGTACTCGGCGCGTTTCGCCCGCTTCGACTTACGGCCGCGACGGACTGCTCCGCCGGGACGACCGAATGCACCTGCTGCTGCGCCGCGCTGACCGGGACGGCCACCGCCACCGGGACGACCACGGAAGCCCCCTGCGGGAGCGCCGCCTGCGGGAGCACCACCGGGAGCGCCCGGAGCGCCACCACCGCGGTAGCCACCACCGCCGCCGCCACCCGGACGTCCGCCCGGTGCGCCGCCGGGGCGACCGGGGCGTCCTGCTGCGGGTCCCGGACGAGCCGAACGGGTCGGCATGGCACCCGGATTGGGCCGAGGAGGCATCGAGCCCGGGCTCGGACGAGGTCCGGCCTGGCCCGGAGCGGGGCGAGGCCCACCCTGACCGGGAGCTGGACGACTGCCGGCCGACGGTGTGGCGGGACGAGGCCCACCCTGTCCGGGAGCGGGACGTCCGCCGCCGGGGCGCGGGGCACCGGGAGCCGGCCGCGGAGCCGGTCGTTCCACGGGGGCCGAGGAGTACGGGTTGTTGCCGACGCGCGGAGCCTTGGGGCCGGGCTTGGGGCCGGGACCTGCGGGCTTGGGTGCTGCCGGAGCCTGTGTTGCATCGGCGGTGTCGGCCGACGCTGCTGGTGCTGCCGGTGCTTGCTCGGCCGGAGCAGCGGGCTGCGGGGCGGGCGCGGCAGGTGCAGGAGTAGCGGGAGCAGCCGGGGCTGCTTCGACGGGAGCCTGTACGACCGGGGCTGCGGGTGCTTCCGGCTCTGCCTGGCGGGGTGCAGGCTTGGGGCCCGGACGGGGTCCACCGGGCTTTGCTGCGCCCGGCTTCGCGGTGCTGCCGGCAGCGCGATCGGCTGCTGCGCGACCGTTGGGTGCGGGCGCATCTGCAGTCTGGGACGGGAAGGATTCACGAAGTCGACGAGCCACGGGGGCCTCGACTGTGGATGATGCGGACTTGACGAACTCGCCCTGCTCTTTGAGCCGTGCGAGTAGTTCCTTACTGGTGACACCGAGTTCTTTTGCCAACTCGTGCACGCGGGCCTTGCCTGCCACTGCTCTCCTCACTGAGAGGCCGAGCGAGGCTTGGTGCCCGCACGACCTCGGGTTATCTCCGATGGACGTTCATCGTTGGTGCTTCACGGTGTGCTCATCAGTGCTGTTGCCTGTTCTTGTCGACGGGTGTTGCTCTTGTCGTGTCCTCGACCGGCAGCTGGTCGCGCTCATCGAGCACGGCTGACACTGCGGACGATTCCACATTTCCCGATATCCGAAACGCGCGACCGAAAACTCGGCGCCGCTCCGCATTGTGCAGGCATTCTCGGCTGTAGTGCAACCACGCACCACGGCCGGGCATCGAATGCCGGACGTCGGGGACGAGAGCGAATTCGTGCGAACCAGCTTCTCGAACCACGATCCTCAACAGATCGGCGGCCGGAACTCGCTCCCTGCACCCGACGCACGTACGAATCGGCCGGGCTTTCACAACCGGATACTCGCATTCGTGCTTCTGGGAAGAGAGTTCGTTACCGAACCAACGACCACTCTACCGCTGTATTGCCTCGAACTCCGCATTCCGGCCCTATGCGCTGGTCGTCTCGGGTGCCGCCGCATCGCTGCGGATATCGATACGCCAACCGGTCAGTCGGGCGGCCAGTCGAGCATTCTGTCCTTCTTTACCGATCGCGAGAGAAAGCTGGTACTCCGGAACCACCACACGCGCGGCACGAGCAGCGGCATCCACGACCGTCACAGACACAACCTTGGACGGCGAGAGTGCATTCCCCACGAAGGTGGCCGGGTCCTCGTCGAAATCGATGATGTCGATCTTCTCGCCCGCCAGTTCACTCATCACATTCCGTACCCGCTGCCCCATCGGTCCGATACACGCACCTTTGGCATTGAGGCCGGACACCGTGGAGGCGACAGCGATCTTCGACCGATGACCCGACTCGCGTGCGACCGCCACGATGTCGACCGAACCGTCGGCGATCTCGGGGACCTCGAGGGCGAACAGTTTGCGCACCAGATTCGGATGTGTGCGTGAGAGCGTGATCTGCGGACCCCGGTTGCCCCGGGCGACTCCGACGACATAGCACTTGATGCGTTCGCCGTGCTCGTATGTTTCGCCCGGAACCTGCTCGGCGGGAGGCAAAAGTCCGTCGGCCCCGTTGGTGTCGCTGCCGATGCGCACGATGACGGTGCCCTTTGCATTGGCGCGCGTGTCGCGCTGGATGACACCGTTGACGATCTCACCCTCGTGAGTGGAGTACTCACCGAAGGACCGCTCGTGTTCGGCGTCGCGCAGGCGCTGGAGAATGACCTGGCGTGCAGTGGTGGCTGCGATACGCCCGAACCCCTCCGGGGTGTCGTCCCATTCCGAGATGACGTTGCCGTCGGCGTCGATCTCCTTGGCCATCACTCGAACGGAGCCGGTCTTGCGATCGACATCGATCCACGCGTTGGACTGGTGCCCCTCGGTGTGTCGGTATGCGGTCAGCAATGCGGTCTGGATCGTCGAGATGACCATCTCGATCGGAATTCCCTTGTCCGCCTCGATCGCCCGCAGTGCGGCAATGTCGATATTCACTTGTCAGACCCTTCTTCCGGTGCTTCCACATCCACGATTTCATCGGTGTTCGCAGGCGACGGCCTGCTACCGACCACACCACCCGCCAAGTCCATCTCCTCGGCGGTGGGCTTCGAAAATTCCACCTGCACAACAGCTTTCATAACATCCTTGAGAAGGATCGACCGAGTCGACAGGATGCCCTTCTCCTTGATCACCACGGTGACCGAATCACCGTCGAGTACCCCGACCCGAGCGTCGAGCTTGCCCTCGGCCAACTCGATGCGCACCTTGCGTCCACGTGCCCGACGCCAATGCCGCGCCTCGGTCAGCGGCCGGTCGATTCCGGGAGTGGTGACTTCGAGCGTGTACGGCGCCTCACCGAAATCCGGCACGGCGTCGAAGGCGTCGGAGATCTCGCGACTGAGGTCCGGGAGCGCGTCCAGGTCGATGCCCTCTTCTCGATCGACCATGATGCGCACCGCGCTGTGCTTGCCTGCTGCGACGACGTTCACGTCTTCGAGGTCGTAGCCCCGTTCTCGAACGAGGTCGCCGAGTAGTTCGACAACCCTCTCCTTGGACGGAACAGGCATGTCGCGAACTCCTCGTGTGTAGTTGTGGGCGATCCGGCGAGCGGCAGCCGGACTGCGTTTGCCGAACCAACAGACTACCGCCCCGCAGACACTGCTCGTGACCACCTACGCCTCGACGACACGCGGGCATGGCACGTGCAGGTGCTGCGGTCTGGCACGATGTCGGGGTGCCCACGCCGATCGCCCCCTTTGCGCTCAGTCGCCGCGGGTTGTTCCGACTCGCCGGTGCCGCAGCGCTGTCTGCGGCCACCGTCTCCACCGTTGCGGCCTGCGCCGACGACGAGATCTCCGGCCCAGCTCTCGATTCCCTGACCGCACAACTGCGTGCTGCCCGCAGCGACGCAGCGGATGCCACCGCGGCATCGACGGTGATAGCCGACTACGCAGCTGCGCTCGGCATCGTGGCGGCTCAGCGAACTGAGCACGCGGCTGCGCTCGACACCGAGATCGCCCGCGCCACCGGTGCATCGACAGACACCTCCCCGTCGGCAATCACGACTACCGTCGCACCCGTCGCTCCGCCACCGGATATCGCGGCGGTGCGGGAGATGTTGACCGCGTCGGCTCGCAGTGCAGCAGACGCGGCTCGAAACGAAAGCGATTATCGGGCCGGTCTTCTCGGTTCGATCAGCGCGTCGTGCACGGTGTCCGCTCTGGTGGTACTGGCATGAGTGATCTCGGTCCGGAACAGCAAGGGCTGGTCGACGCGCTCGAAGCCGAGTACGCGGCGGTATTCGCTTACGGCGTCGTCGCGGCGTTCTCCAACCCCACGCGCGCCGATCTGGTTGCATCGAACACAGCTGCCCATCGTGCCCGCAGAGACGCAACCATCGATGCGCTCCAGGCGGCCAGTGTCACCGTGCCCCTTCCCGATCCGGCATACGCATCACCGTTTCCGGTGACCGACGCAGTCTCGGCCACTCGGTTGGCAGCGCAGGCCGAGATCGACACGTGCGTGGCGTGGCGTTCGCTGATCGAACGCAGCCAGTCCGGTGGCACCCGCGAGATGGGTGTGCAGGCGTTGACCGATGCTGCGGTTCGGCTCGCGATGTGGCAACAGATCCTGGGAGTCACACCCTCGTCGACGGCCTTTCCCGGTCAGCCGTGACCGCTCTCGCCTAGGGGCGCATCTCGTACCGACCGTCGTACGCGACGACCTCGTTCCAGACGGTCTCGAAACGGCTCGCATCGACCACCGGCTTGCGAACGGCATCGAGCGCCCATTGTTGTTGAGCCTCGGTCGACGACGGCTTGCCGTACAGCGCGACGGCGTAACCGGAGAAGTCCCTGATCTGGAAATCGAAGATCTGGTCCAGCATCTCGTTCGAGATCTCGTCGGCCTGCTCGAGCAGAAGGTGACCGTAGACCACGAGTGAGAACAGATGCCCCACCACGAGCAGGAAGTCGAGGTCCTTCTGCTGCGCTTCGTCGGGCGCGCACTCGGCGAGAAACGACCTGAACGCCTGCGCCTGCTCGTAGAACCGTCCGACGTTGGGGATACCGGAGTGCTTCTGGTACACCGGATTCCAGTCGTGGAACCGAACCTTGCTCGCGCCTCTGGCCGGACCCTGTGCGAAGAAGAAACTGTCGTCGACCGGCTCGGTTCGGGTGCCGACGTCGGGGTAGTCGGTGGGCGAGAACATGTAGGCCGGCATGAACTTGAGCATCAGGGCAACGTTGACGTGCACGGTGCCCTCGAGCTTGGGAAGTGTTCCGATCAGCTGGGCAGCCTCGCGGAAGTACGTGTTCCTCTCGTACCCCTTGGCCGCGATGACGTCGTGCAACAGCCGGACGACGGTTTCGCCCTCCGAGGTGACCTTGGCCTTGGTCATCGGATTGAACAGCAGGTAGCGCCGGTCCTCGGGTCCGGCTGCGCGGAAGTAGTCGACTGCCCGGGCGCTGAAGAGTTTCATCGCGATCAGGCGTGAGTAACCGTCGACGAATGCGCTGCGCACGTGCGGGAAATCGGTGACGCGATTGCCGTACAGAATTCTGTTGTTCGCGTGGGTGATCGCCTCGTAGAACGCGTGCTCGCAGATCCCGATCGAACCGGTGCAGAGATTGAACTTGCCGACGTTCACCGTGTTCAGCGCCGCCGAGAAGGCGTCGGCACCGGTGTGCAAAATGTCCTGCTCGCGGACCGGATAGTTCTCGAGCGAGAACGTACTGACGTACATCTGGCCGTGTACGACACTCTCACGCAACCGGTAGGCAGGATGCGCGCTGTCGGCTACGAAGAACACGTAGGAATCCGGTCCCTCGATATCGGTGCGCCGACCGAACACCGACACCATCCCCGCGACGTTGCCGTTTCCGATGTAGTACTTCTCCCCCGATGCGGTGAAGTCGAGGTCGGCGTCGTCGGTGCAGGGCGTCAACAACATGTCGGTGGAATACACGTCGGCACCGTGCGCCCGCTCGGACAAGCCGAACGCCATGACTCCGCCGCGGTCGAGTTCCTTTGCTGCACGGCGCTTGGCGTCGTCGTTGGCACTCATCCAGATCGGGCCGAGACCGAGGAGGGTGACCTGCCAGGTGTACCAGTACGCCAGCCCGTAGAACCCGAGAATTTCGCTCAGCGCAGCGTTACGTGCGGCGTCCCACCGTGTGTTCGGCAGTCCGTCGGCATACGCGGCGGGGGTGGAGAACGTTGCGAACAACTTCTGCTCGGCGACGAATTCCAGGAAGTCGGCGGGCCAGACGCTGTCGAGATCATCCGCCAACAGCCTGCCTTTGCCGCGGCTCTCGAACCAGTCGATCAGTGCGCGCAACTGTCGGCGGGAGTCTTCGTCGAGTTCGGTCGGGTCAAAGGTCGTCGGATCGAACAGCGCATACTGAGCCACGGTGTGACCTCTCCTAGTCGTTGCCCCGAAGCTACCAGCGGGTACACGACCGCGCAGAAAGATCGCGAGAGAAGTCCTACGGGGTGTGCCGTACGGCCTTCACGATCTCCTCGACCGCCGAATCGATGTCCAGTTCGCGACTCTCACCGGAGAAGCGGTCACGGATCTCGACCTTGCCGTCGGCCCAGCCGCGGCCGAGTACGACCACGAGCGGAACGCCGATCAGTTCCGAGTCCTTGAACTTCACTCCCGGCGACGCCTTGCGATCGTCGAACAGAACCTCGATCCCCTGCGTATCCAGTTGCGTTGCAATGGATTCCGCACCTGCCCGGGCGGCGTCGTCCTTGTTCGCGATCACCAGATGGACGTCTGCCGGTGCAACCTCCGACGGCCACCGCAGGCCCTTGTCGTCGTGCATCTGCTCGGCAATCACGGCGACCAGACGCGACACACCGACGCCGTAGGATCCCTGTACCAGGCGGACGGGCTTACCGGCCTCGCCGAGGACATCGACCGAGAACGCGTCGGTGTACTTGTACCCGAGCTGGAAGATGTGGCCGATCTCGATGCCACGGGCACTGACGAGCGGACCACGACCGTCGGGAGACATGTCACCGTCGCGTACCTCGGCCGCTTCGATGGTGCCGTCGGGAACGAAGTCACGACCGGCCACGAGGTTCACCACATGCTTGCCCTTGATATCGGCGCCGGTGATCCACGAGGTCCCATCGACGACCCTCGGGTCCACGAGGTAGCGAACTCCGTTGGCCTGCAACGCCCGCGGTCCGATGTACCCCTTGATCAGGAACGGGTTGGCCGCGAAATCCGCGTCGGTCAGCAAGGCGAACTCGGCGGGTTCGAGCGATGCCTCGAGCCGCTTCTCGTCGACCTCGCGGTCGCCGGGCAGCCCGACTGCGAGCAACTCCCACTCCCCCTCGGCATTACGGACCTTGAGCAGAATGTTCTTGAGAGTGTCGGCCCCGGTGACGGTGCGGCCCAGATCGGCACCGTTGGCCCACTCGACGAGAGTGGCGATGGTCGGGGTATCGCCTGTCTCGTGGTCGACGGCAGCCGGCTGCCCCTCGATGGGGAGCGGGTCGGGTGCCGTCGTCGTGACGGCCTCGACGTTGGCCGCATAGCCCGACTCGACGCATCGCACATAGGTGTCTTCGCCGATGTCGCTTTCGGCGAGGAATTCCTCGGATGCACTGCCGCCCATGGCACCGGACGTCGCCGCGACGATGACGTACGAGACGCCGAGCCTGGCGAAGATGCGCTGGTAGGCCTCACGGTGGGCGGCATAGGACTTCTTCAGTCCGTCCTCGTCCATGTCGAAGGAGTACGAGTCCTTCATCACGAATTCGCGCCCGCGCAGAATTCCTGCACGGGGACGCTCCTCGTCGCGGTATTTGGTCTGGATCTGGTACAGCGTGACCGGAAGATCCTTGTACGAGTTGTACTCGGCCTTCACCGTGAGCGCGAACAGCTCTTCGTGGGTGGGCCCCAGCAGCATGTCGTTGCCCTTGCGGTCCTGCAACCGGAACAATGCGTCGCCGTACTCGGTCCACCGATTGGTGGTCTCGTAGGGCTCGCGCGGCAGCAGGGCGGGCAGTGAGATCTCCTGCGCACCGATGGCGTTCATTTCCTCGCGCACCACGCGCTCGACCTGCCGAAGGACCCGCAAACCGAGGGGCAGCCACGAGTAGACACCCGGTGCGATACGACGAACGTAGCCGGCGCGAACCAACAGCTTGTGGCTGTCGACCTCGGCGTCGGCCGGGTCGTCGCGAAGGGTACGGAGGAACAGCTGCGAAAGACGGGTGATCACGGGTTGTCAGACTAGTCGGTTGTGCAGCACCTGTGAGCAGGTGGCCGTGCAGTGAGTAGCCTTGACTATCGTGCTGATTCTGCTTCCTCCCTCCGAGACGAAGTCCGATGGTGGTTCCGGAGCACCTCTCGATCTGGACCGACTGGCGTTGCCGTCGTTGTTGCCTCTTCGCCGAAAACTCGCCGATGCGCTGGTAGAGCTCTCCGGGGACGTCGACGCCTCCGTCACCGCACTCGGCCTCGGCCCTACCCAGGTCGACGAGATCGAACGCAACGCCCGATTGTGGACCTCCCCCACCACGCCCGCGCTGCAGCGGTACACCGGCGTGCTCTACGACGCACTCGATGCGCAGTCGTTCACCAGAGCCGGTCGCGCCCGAGCCCATGCGCGGTTGTGGATCGGATCAGCGCTGTTCGGGGCCGTCCGCGCCGCCGATCCGATTCCGTCCTACAGGCTCTCCGGCGGATCGACGATTCCGAACTTCGGCACCCTGCGATCGCACTGGAAGCCGGAACTGTCCGACGCGATCCTCGCCGAAGACGAAGGCATCGTCGTCGACCTTCGCTCCGGCACCTACCAACAGCTCGGTCCCGTTCCGGGCGCGATCACCGCGACGGTCCTCACCGAGAAGCCGAATGGAACGCGTTCGGTAGTGAGCCACTTCAACAAGCATCACAAGGGACTGCTGGCACGTGCATTGACCCTGACCACCGCCGAGCCGAAAGACGTGAAAGCCGTTGCGCGCGTGGCATCGAAAGCGGGTCTTCGAGTCGAAGTGGCGTCGACGACCGAACTGATCGTGCTCACCGAATGAGCGATATCCCCGGTCTGCTCCGCACGGGAGCCGACGCGTCCGTGGGCAAGACCAAGAGCCAACGCGTCGCCGACGACGTCGCCGACCGGCTGGTGTCGATGGACGCGACCGAGGTCGGCACGCGGGCGCTGACGAACATGATCGAGACCCTGTACGAAAACGGTTGGCAACCGCTGGATTTGGTGCACGTTGTGCGGCGCCAACACACGATCGCCGTATCCACCCTCGCGGCGGCGGCCCTGCTGCATCAAGCCGATCTGACCGATGCGGATTCGCGGGCCCCGCAGGACTGGGTGGATCAGATGTCCTCCATCTGCGAACAGTTTCCGAAAATCGCGGCGAGGGTCGAGTCCACCCCCGACTTCCTGACCGCGTACCTGACCTCTTCCGGTAAGACCGATTACATCGCTGCCAGTGATCAGTGGCTCGACGTGCTGACCCTGCTCGGTCAATGGCAGACACTCCCCCGGTGGCCTCAGCTCGGACCGAAGCCGTCCCAGTGGCCGCGCGTTCGTCCCACGCTGCAGGGTGTTTCCGGATCCGACTCGCCGAACACCAAGATGCTGAGCAAGATTCGCGGTCTGTTGGCCAAAGCCGACGCCACGGACTTCGAGGAGGAGGCCGAGACGTTGACGGCCAAGGCGCAGGAGCTGATGACGCGCTACTCGATCGACACCATGCTGCTCTCCCAGGGCCACATCGACATTCACGGCCGGCGGGTACATGTCGACGGCCCCCATGCACCAGCCAAAGCGCAACTGCTGCACGTCGTCGGGAGCGCCAACCGGGTCAAGGCCATCTGGGACTCCGAGTTCGCCGTGGCGACATTGGTGGGTGCCCCAGTGGATGTGGAACAGACCGAATTGCTGTTCACCTCGCTACTGGTTCAGGCAACCCGAGCCCTCGGCCATTCACCGGAAGCGAAGAAGCGCAAGAAAGCCGGCTCGGCTGCCTTCGGCAAGGCCTTCCTGTATGCGTATGCGATACGAATCGGAGATCGCCTGACCGACGCCGATGCGCACGCACTCGAGGAAGCGCGCCACGAATCCGGTGATCTACTCCCTATATTGGCGGCGCAGACCGTCGCCGTCGAAGCCGAATTCGACAGGTTGTTCCCGACGGCGAGGCCGATGCGCGGTCCGCGTCTGGACGCGGAAGGCTGGGACTCGGGCCAGGCGGCTGCGGATCGCGCCGATCTCTCGCGCTGACACCTGCCCACCGGATATTCAGCTGCCTACCTGTACAGGTGGTCATCTGAACATCCTGTCGGCACACTCACGTCGACGCTCAGCCCTGGCGCACGCACGATCGAATCGCTCGCGCACCATGTCGAACTGCCATAGGTCTTTCCACGTCCACCGGAAGACCTCGAGCCCTCGGTCCCGTAGTCGATCCTCGCGAAACTTTTCCTGCGTCAACGTCCGACCGGTCTCGTACTTGCCCATGCCGTCGAATTCGCCTACCAGCCGCCATCGTCTCCAGTAGAAGTCGACTCGGGCGAGGAACTGGGATCCCACCCGCAGTACCTGCTGCAGTACTGGATCCGGGAAACCGTACTCCTTCATCCGCAGTCTGCTGATGGATTCTCCCGGGCTTTCGCTCAGCCCACTCATTGCCGCGATCGCCCGCCGGGCCGCGCCGATACCGTTCATGCGAGCAGATACCTCCAACGCTGCTCGCAGCCGATCCATCGACACCTTCTTCGATCGCAGCGCCGAATCTCCTATGACTACTGCATGGTCGAGATCGAGCAGCCGCGCACAGTCGACCACGGTGCGCTCCGGAGAGGTCGCTGGTATTCCCAGCCCCGTGGTCACGAACTCGTTCGGTAGAGGTGTCGAGTGGACGTGCAATCGAGCTGTCGTGCGGCCTTTCCCGCCGGGGATCGTCAGATGTACGCGCCCGAGATCGGTGTCCCACAGGTCGAGTCCGTGCAGAACAGCGGCGGAGACATGGCTGGCCACTGCGGCGTCGGCATTGGTCGCCAGGGAGGCGATGGTCGTCAGACGATGAATTCCCTGCGGATCGAGTGTCGAACACAACTGCCGCTGTGCATACATTCCGGGAATGATCCGGACCAATTCGCCTCGGGCGCACAGCCGTTGCAGATCTGTGTTCGTGTAGCCGGCCCTCAACGCTGTGGCGCGGGAAATCAGACCGTTGGCGTCAGGATGCATGCACCGATCGTGCACCGACAACGACTCCGAAAACTGAGCCGAACGGCAATTGTGGACAACTCGGCCCCTGTGGATGAATAGTGGGACGCGAGTACCACACCTTGTCTGCCCGCCGAATATTCAGCTCCCCACCTGTACAGGTGCACAATTGAATAATTGGTGAGCGAACGCTGAGGGATCAGCCCTTTTGGGCGTCTTCCTGAGCTGCCTGGGCCTGGGCGACCTGCTGCGGGGTGAATCGGATGAAGAGGGCCGCGAAGCCTGCTATCACGGCGCAGACGGCGCAGCAGAACAGAGCGAACATGTAGCCCGAGCTCAGGGCATCGAGTTGGCTTTCGTTCATCAGTGTCGCCGGCCCCGATATTCCACCCAGCGACAGGGTGCGCGAGGTGACCAGCGCGCCGATGACGGCCAGGGCCAACGGGCCACCGAGTGTTTGGGCAACCAGGGAGATCGCCGTCAACGGCCCTATCTCGGTGGGGCTCACCCCGGCGATGGCGCACAGCGGGAGCGGGACCACCGTCAGCCCGACACCGAAGCCGATGCCGATGACGGGAAAGAACAACCCGGGGAAGTACGACGAATCCGCGTTCATCGTCGCGACCGACACCATGAGCCAGCCGACCATGATGACCGCGCCGCTCAGAATCAACCAACGAGGAGCGATTCGGGTCACCAGTTGCGACGCCAGGAACGCCGCGGCACCGAGTCCGAAGGCGAACGGCACGAACGCCAAGCCGGCATTGAGCGGGCTGTATCCCAGGATGTCCTGGACGAACAGGGCCACGTACGCGGCCAGACAGAACATCACTCCGCCGGCGAAGAATATGGCCACGAAGGTAGCGACCCGATCCCGGTTGCGGAACAGCGAGAACGGCAGCAGTGGATTGTCGGCACGACGCTCGACCAGAAGGAACAACCCGAGAAAGAGCAACCCGGCGATCAGCGAGACAATGACGATCGGGTTGGTCCAGCCCAGTTCGGTGCCCTCGCTCAGAGCCAGGACCACGCCGGTGCAGCCGAGTGTGGCCAGAATCGCGCCGGGAACGTCGAGGGGCAATCTCGCGCCTACCGTCTCCTGCAGCGACACGACCGCGAGCACCACGATGACCACGCCGATCGGGACATTGATCAGGAAGATCCAGCGCCAGGACACCTCGGTCAACGCGCCGCCGATGATGAGCCCGGCAATGGAGCCGACGCCTGTCATGGCCGCATAAATCGCAATCGCCTGATTTCGCACCGGGCCGGGCGCAAAGGTGGTGGCGACCAGCGCAAACGCCGTGGGCGACGCCACCGCGGCTCCGACGCCCTGCAGGGCCCTGGCCGCCACGAGCGTGGCTTCGTTGACCGCGAGACCGCACAGCAGCGAGGCGATCGTGAACAGCACGACGCCGGCCAGGAACATCTTCTTTCGGCCGAACGCATCGCCGAGCCTACCGCCGAGCAGCATCAGTCCACCGAACGCCAAGGCGTACGAGGTCAGCACCCAGTTGCGACCCGCGTCGGACAATCCGAGGTCCGCCTGCAACGGCGCCAAGGCCAGGTTGGCGACGGTGCCGTCGAGCACCACCATCAGCTGCAGGCCACTCAGGACGATGATCGCCATCCCGAACGCTCGGGTCGTCACCGGATATTTGATCTCGGTGGCGGACGTTTCGGACATCGATGACTCAGGCACGAGCGTTCACGTTACCGGCGTTCACGGAAAAACCGGCAACGGTACCGATTACCACGATGGCAGGAGGCCTGATGCCTGCTTCGCTCACGGCCTCGGCGACAGTGCTCAGATCCGCTCGAACTTCACGTTGAGTGCGCATGGTGCCCTCCTGTACGACGATGACCGGAGTGTCGGACGCCCGGCCGCCTGCGATCAGTACGTCGGCGAACTTGCCGATCCGCTCTACGGCCATGAGCAACACGATCGTGCCCTTGAGTTTGGCCAGCGCGTCCCAGTCGACCAACGAATCGGGGTGATCCGGTGCCACGTGACCGCTGACGACGACGAACTCGTGAGTGACGGCGCGATGCGTCACCGGAATTCCTGCGGACGAGGGCACCGAGATGGCACTGGTGATGCCCGGAACCACGGTCACCGGGATTCCCTCGGCGGCCAGCGCTTCGAGCTCCTCGTATCCCCGACCGAACACGTAGGGGTCACCGCCCTTGAGCCGAACGACGAATTTGCCGGCTTTCGCGCCGTCGATCAAGGCCCGATTGATCGCTTCCTGCGCCATGGCACGGCCGTACGGAATCTTCGAGGCGTCGATGACCTCGACGTGCGGTCCCAATTCGGCGAGCAGCTCGGGGGGAGCAAGGCGATCGGCGACCACGACATCGGCGTAGGCAAGCAGTCTGCGACCTCGGACAGTGATGAGATCCGGATCGCCCGGGCC
This sequence comes from Rhodococcoides sp. S146-33, assembly GCF_059489205.1. Taxonomy (NCBI): domain Bacteria; kingdom Bacillati; phylum Actinomycetota; class Actinomycetes; order Mycobacteriales; family Nocardiaceae; genus Rhodococcoides; species Rhodococcoides sp. S146-33. The sequence continues at coordinate 985,856 of NZ_JCAJWY010000002.1, read as the reverse complement.
TCCCCCGACCAGCGCGACGCCGGTCATCGGCGCGTGGGCCGAGTCGGCGACGACCCCGGACTGCAGAGCCTCGATCACGGCATTGCGTACCGCCGCGGAACGGCGATGCTCGCCACCGGCGAGCACACCGAGCGTCAGGCCGTCCCACTCGGCGGAGGCCGGCGTGACCGCCGTTCCGTCCTTGGCGATGTCGGCTCGGACGCAGAAGATCTTGGACGCGGTGGCCTCGGCGACGATCGCGACGTTGGTGTCGGCCTCGTCCGTGCAGGCGATGGCGTACCAGGCGTCGGCGAGGTCACCCTCGCGGTAGTCCCGCAACTCGAGCGTCACCTGGCCTGCGGTCGCCATTGCCTCGACAGCAGGGGTGGCGTCGCGCGTGATGACGTGCACTACGGCACCGGACGAGATGAGCAGCGGCAATCGGCGTTGCGCGACGGTGCCGCCTCCGACCACGACGACGCGTCGACCGTCCAGATTCAGGCCCACCAGATAGGGAGAGTCAGTCGCGTTCACGGGAAGAAACGCTACCGCGCGCGCTGCACTCGCCTTTCGTCCCATACGGGCTCACCGGATTCGTACGCCTGCCCGGTACTGCCGAACACCAGAAACCGGTCGAAACTACGGGCGAACCAGCGGTCGTGAGTGACTGCAATCACAGTGCCCTCGAACGCTGCAATCGCGTCTTCCAGGGCGTCGGCGGACATGAGGTCGAGGTTGTCGGTCGGCTCGTCCAACAGCAACAGCGTTGCACCCGACAGTTCGAGAAGCAGGATCTGCACGCGGGCCTGTTGACCTCCCGAGAGGTTGTCGTAGGACTGCTCGGCAGCACGGGCCAGACCGTACCGGTCCAATGCCCTGCCCGCGGCTTCCCGGCCCATGCCGTCACGGTGTTCGTTGCCCATGTGCAGGATGTCGAGCAGCGTGTTGCCCGCGAGATCCGGGCGAGTGTGGGTCTGCGCGAACAGGCCCGGCCGCACTCGCGCACCGAGAACCGCAGTGCCGGTATGAGGCACCGGGTCCAGTGCCAGTTCCTGGACCGGCTTGTGCTCCTTCTCCGGGTCGGTACCACCGTTGGCGAGCAGCCGCAGAAAATGCGACTTGCCGGAACCGTTGGACCCCAACACCGCAACGCGGTCTCCGTACCAGATCTCGGTGTCGAAGGGCTTCATCAGGCCGGTCAGTTCCAACGACGTACACACCAACGCACGCTTGGCCGTCCGTCCTCCACGCAGCCGAACCGTGACGTGCTGCTTCAGCGGCACCGCTTCCGGCGGGCCGGCCTCCTCGAACTTGGCCAAGCGGGTCTGGGACGCGTGATAGCGCGCGGCCACTCCGTCGTTGAACTTCGCCTTCTCACGCAGTCGCAACACCAGCGCCCGAAGTTTGACCAGTTCCTCGTCCCACCGCCGCCGGAGTTCGTCCAGCCGAGCATTCCGGTCCTCGCGTGCGGCGTGATAGGTCGCGAATCCCCCGCCGTGCACCCAGGACGTCGCACCGCTGACGCCTGGTTCGAGGGTCACGATTCGGTTCGCGGCGTTGGCAATCAGCTCGCGATCGTGGCTGATGAACAGCACCGACTTGTCGGAGTCTCGAATGGTCGCCTCGAGCCAACGCTTGCCCGGCACGTCCAGATAGTTGTCCGGCTCGTCGAGAAGCAACAGGTTGTCGGGTCCGGCGAAAAGCGCTTCGAGCACCAGACGCTTCTGTTCACCGCCACTGAGCGTCGACGCGGCACGCCACTTGGCCCGGTCGAACGGCATGCCGAGTGCGGCGGTGGTGACCTTGTCCCAGAACGGCTCGAGATCGTAACCGCCGACGTCACCCCAATCCGACAGTGCCTGGGCGTACCTCATCTGGGTCTTCTCGTCGTCGATCTCGATCATCGTGTTCTCGGCATCGTCGAGTGCCGCAGCCGCCGTGCGGACGGCCGGCGACGCAACAGAGAGAAGCAGGTCACGCACGGTCGAGTCGTCGCGTAATTGACCGACGAACTGCCGCATCACTCCGAGCGAGCCGGAACTCGACACCGAGCCCTCGTCGGGGGTCTCGTCGCCGGCGATGATCCGCGTCAGTGTCGTCTTTCCGGTTCCGTTCGGGCCGATCAACGCCGTCTTGGCACCGTCGCCCACGCGAAATCCGACTCCGTTCAACAGCTGCCGACCGTCGGGCAGGAAGTACACGATGTCGTTGAGTTCGAGGTGGGCCACAACGAACCAGCCAACCTCATCGGCCCCTCGATGGCCAATCGTTTACGACTGCGCCTGTCTTTCAGGCGAGGGCCGAACCTTCTCTAGGCGAGGGCCGAACCTTCTCTAGGCGAGGGCCAGGGTCGATGTCTCGGTCAGCACCTGCTCGCCGGCATCGTCGACGTGAGCGTGCCGCACCTGCAGCCGCGCCGAATCACCGTGCAGAGTCAGCAACATGACGCCGTTGTCGAACCACGGTCCCGCCTCGGCTTCCCACTCGACTCCGGACGGACCCACGTGCGCGGCTCGGGCGAGTTTCGACAGGATCCGGGCGGCCGGACGTTTGATGGCCAGCTTGTTCACCGCGCGGATGGGAAGATCGAGCGGATTGCGGAACGGAGACATGGTCAGCTGATAGGTGGCAGGGACATCTCGCCCACCGACGCCGAAGTTCGCGTTGGCCACGTAGGAGCAGTGCACGTCGCCCGACAGCCACATGATGGAGGCGGGCTTGTTCTCCCCGCGAGAGAGCTCACGCGTCAATGCCGCCATGTCGTTGAACGAATTGGTGAAGGCGGCCCAGTGTTCGAGGTCGAGACCGATGCGCATCTTCTCGGCCACCTTGGCCGGCATGGCACCCCAACTCCCCTGCGCCACGGCCTCGTTCCACTGTTCGAGGTAGTGCAGGGCGGGCAGCATCAGATAGGGCAGCGACGAACCGAACAGCAGGTGTCGTGGAGTGGCTTCGAGCGCGCGCTCGCGTACCCACGCCCATTCCTTCTCGTCCACCATTTCTCGATTGTTGGGATCCAGATTTCGCGAGCACCGCGAATCGATCATGATCAGACGGGTGTCCCCGAAATCGCGATAGAAGCTCCAGCGCCCTGTCTCGGGATTGCGGTCGATGCGTAATGCGAAGTCGGCCAACAACTTCTCTCGATCCGCGTCGCTTGCAGCGGACCGGACTGCGGCGTACATCTCGTCCTGCGCCAATTCCTTCGGCGACAGATTGCCCAGGTGTTGGTACACCCAGTACGACGAGTACGCGCCGATCACGCGCTCGTTCCACCACGGCCGAGTTTCGATGTCCCGACGCCAGGACGCGGACGAGTTCCAGTCGTCGCGTAGATCGTGGTCGTCCAGGATCATGCACGACGGGATACTCGCCATCAGCGTCCGTACCGGCTCGAGTCCCCACGACTCCCGGTACAGCCAGGAGTACTCCTCGAAGTCGCAGATCTCGTTCTCCGCGTCGGTTCCGACGGCACTTCGAGGGCCCTCGCCGGATCGACGCCGAGCCTGCAGCCGTTCGACGATCTCCGGCGACGGATCGTCGGCGTAAACCTGATCACCCAGAAGCAGCAATGCTTGTGGCCACCGGCTCGGATCCTCCTCGATCAGCGCGTTGCCCAGTCCGGCCAGCGCGTCGGCCCCGATCTGTTTCAGAGATTCGTCGCTGTAGTTGTCGCCTCGCCGGCACGATCCGAACGCCAATGTGACGGGCCCCTGAGCGTCGACAGTGTGGATGGCCGCCCGATGACCTTCACGCGGCCACACCTTCCGCTCGTCGACGAACACCTCGTAGTGCACCGCAGAATTGGCGGGCAGCCCTTCGAGTGGAACCAACGCGTAGTGGTGGCCGTGCACACCCCAGGTTCGTTCTGCGCCGCGGACGCCGGCATCGGTGACAACAGTGACGGTCGTCGATTCGGCCATCTCGAACCACAGGGTCGCAGTCTCGGTGCCGACGTACCGGACGATCGGGCCGAGCAGGACAAGGCTGTCGGAAGTCATTGGATCCACATTGCCCGCGTCGGCCCGCTTTCGCCAGTCAGTGGCGCGGATCCGCCCTCACGAGCGGGCCGCGACCACGACCTTTCCCCGTACGTGCCCGGTCTCGATCAACCGATGCGCCTCGCGTAGCTGCTCGGCATCGATCGGAGAAAGGACGGTCGAGGCGGTCGTCCGGACCGAACCTGCGTCGACGAGTTCGGCCACCCTGGTCAACAAGTCGTGCTGGCGAACAAGATCCGGAGTGTCGTGCATCGGACGTGCGAACATGAACTCCCAATGCCAGGACAGCGCTTTCGACTTGAGCGGGAGAACGTCGAGTGTCTCGGGGTCGTCGATTGCCACGATCTGCCCGAACGGCGTCAACAGATCCGCATAGATCTCGACCTGCCCTTCGGAATGAGCGGTGAACACGTAATCGATGCCGTCCGGTGCGACTCGGCGTACTTCGCCCCGAAGATCGCGCCGATGATTCACTACCTCGGCTGCACCGAGAGAACGGACCCACTTCTCCGCATCCTCGTCGGCGGCCGTCGCGATCACGCGCACGCCAGGGACGAGGGCCCGAAGCAGCTGCAGTACAACCGATCCCACACCTCCAGTGGCCCCCACCATCAGCAATGTTCCGGTGGTCTCGGCAGTGATGCGCAGCTTGTCGAACAACCCTTCCCAGGCAGTGATCGCAGTCAGCGGCAATGCCGCGGCCTCGGCGAAATCGAGGCTGGTCGGCTTCTTCGCCACGACGCGTTCGTCCACCACATGAAACTGCGAGTCGGTTCCGGGTCTGCCGATGTCTCCCGCGTAGTAGACCTCGTCCCCCGGTGCGAACAAGGTGACGTCGGCACCGACGGCGTGCACCACACCGGCGGCGTCGAACCCGAGAACCTTCGGGACACCGTGCGGATCGTTGCCGGCACGAACCTTCACGTCCACGGGGTTCACCGACACCGCTCTGACGTCTACCAATATGTCCCTCGGTCGCACGCTGGGCACGTCGATGACCACATCGGTGAGGCTGGCGGGATCGTCGATCGGAAGCGAGCGGGTGTAGGCAACGGCTTTCATCGTCTCGGTCATACCTACAGGATGGCCCGAACCCCCTGTCCACCGTCAAGGCAGAGCTCGACAACGGCAACGGTGACACCTCGGAGACCGAACCTGGGTACCGTCAACTCCGTAGAACGACCGGCCAGAAGCGCCGCGGCTTCGGCGACGCTGGCACTTCCGACGGCATCGAGCACGCGAACCGACACGGTGGGGGTCACCACGGTCGACAATTCCATCGCCGAGTACGTCACCCCCCGAACCCCCATGCTCGACGCCACCGCCGCCACCAGATCCGCTTTCCGGTCGATCGACGCGATGGCCTCGACCCACCAGTCCGGCTGCAGCACAGTCGCGATCACCCGCACCACCTCAGCGGCCGTGACTCCCTTTCGGGCCCCGATTCCGACCACCACCCGCATCGCCGACGAGTTCTATACGCGTGCGTAATCGACTGCAGCAGAGACAAATCGGGTGATGGACTCCGGATTGCCCGCGGCGTGCGTGTGCAGGTAGGACGCGTGAACTCCGCCGCGGACGAAGCCTTCGCGAGCGGCGGTTCTGCCGTCCGGTCGCTGCCGATGCCAACCCCAGGCCGCCGAGGCGGCCTCGCGCACTGCGACGAGCTTCGTGCGATGGAACTCGTGGCCGGTGACGCGGGTTCCCGCGTCGAAGAGAGGCGACGCTTCCAGGGCGACCGCGTCGCGATACCCGAGGGTGAGCGTGTTCCCGAATTCCGCGTCGACGTCGACGACTCCCGCCATTGCATGACCGTCCAATTGTGTCGCCAGATACAGCAATCCGGCGCATTCTGCATGAACGGGTAGACCGCGGGCCGCGGCCGTCCTGATATCGGCCAGCAACAGTTCGTTCGCCGCCAGCGCGGCCGCGTGCTCCTCTGGGAATCCGCCGGGCAGCACGACTGCTGCTGTGCCGGTCGGCAATCCGTCGCGAAGGGGGTCGAACACCGCTACGTCGGCGCCGGCGGCGCGCAGAAGTTCCACGTGCTCGGTGTAGCCGAAGGTGAATGCGGGACCACCTGCGACTGCGACGACCGGCGATCCCTCGGACCTACGAACCTCGTCGGCCGGATTCCACTCCGGTGCGAGTATCGACGAGCGCGCCAAGGCGCTCACTGCCTCGACATCGACGAACTGCGCCACCAGTGCGCTCATCGCGTCGACCGCTTCGGTGGCGGCCCCACCGTGTTCGACGGCAGTGATCAGACCCAGATGTCGTGACGGCACGACCAGTTCGCTCATTCTCGGCAACGCGCCGAGCACCGGCACACCCACCCGCTCGCATGCTTGACGCAGAACATCCTCGTGGCGTTCGCTGCCGACCCGGTTGAGGATCACACCGCCTATGCGCACGCTGGGGTCGAAGGTCGAGAACCCGTGCAGCACAGCCGCCAACGACTGACTGTGGCCACGGGCATCGATCACTAGAATCACCGGAGCACCGAGCATCGCCGCCACCCGTGCGGTCGATCCCTCGGCGGACGCCTCCCCGGGCCCGGTCATGTCGATCTTGCCGTCGAACAGTCCCATGACGCCTTCGACGACCGCGATGTCGCAGCCCCGGCTGCCGTGCCGAAACAGCGGCCCGATTCGATCGGCACCCACCATGACCGCATCGAGATTGCGTCCGGGCAGCCCGGCTGCCAGACCGTGATACCCGGGGTCGATGTAATCCGGACCCACCTTGAACGGTGCGACCTTTCGGCCTGCGGCACGTAGTGCGCCCATCAGCCCGGTGGCCACCGTCGTCTTACCGCTGCCCGACGCGGGGGCCGCAATGACCACGGCGGGGCACGACGGATTCACCATTCGATTCCTCGCTGCCCTTTGCGGCCGGCATCCATCGGATGCTTGACCTTGTCCATTTCGGTGACGAGATCCGCGGCCTCGATCAGCTCGGGGGGCGCGTCCCGTCCGGTGATGACGACGTGTTGGTTGCCCGGTCGATGGGTCAGAACCTCCACCACTTCCGCGACATCGACCCAACCCCACTTGAGCGGATAGGTGAACTCGTCCAACACGTAGAAGCGGTGTGACTCCTGTTCGATCCGCCGGGCGATCTCCCGCCAGCCCTCTGCCGCTGCCTCGGCGTGATCGACGTCGCTGCCCTTCTTGCGAGTCCACGACCAGCCCTCGCCCATCTTGTGCCATTCGACGGCTCCGCCGACACCGGTGCTCTCGTGCAGATCGCCGAGAGTCCGGAATGCCGCTTCCTCGCCGACTTTCCACTTGGCACTCTTGACGAACTGGAACACTCCTACGTCGAACCCTTGGTTCCACGCCCGCAACGCCATGCCGAACGCTGCGGTCGATTTCCCCTTGCCTGGGCCGGTGTGGACGGCGAGGACTGGCAGATTGCGGCGCTGACGCGTCGTGAGTCCGTCCTGCGGAACGGTTCCGGGAGCGGGTACACCCTGAGGCATCTCGGGCCCCCTACGCCGCTGCTCGGACGACGGCGGTGACCTGTTCGGCAGACAGATCTTCCAGCGCCACGTAGCCGCCACCGAGACGGGCCGCGAAATCGGCGGCCAGGCCGAGGCGGACCATTCCCGATTCGCAGTCGACGACAACCGAGGCGATCTTGTCCGACGCTATACGGGCTGCGGCAATGCGTGCTCGGCCGACGGGGTCCGTGCCTCCGGTCGCTCGGCCGTCGGTCAAGGCAACCACCAATGCACGACGCAGCGGGTCACGAACCCGTTCTCGCAGAACCAGATCCCGCGCCTTCACAAATCCCTGCGCCAAAGGAGACCGACCGCCGGTCTTCATGTTGCGCAACCGGGTCACGGCCACATCCACCGACGACGTCGGCGGCAATACCGTCTCGGCTTCCGTGCCGCGCACGGTGATGACGGCGACCTTGTCACGGCGTTGATACGCATCGCGCAACAGCGACAGCACCGCACCGGTCACCGCGGAGAGTCGATCTCGGGCAGCCATCGATCCCGAGGCATCGACGACGAAGACGATCAAGTTGCCCTCTCGGCCCTCCTTGATCGCGCCCCGTAGATCCCCAGGCTCCAGCATCAACCGGCCGGACGTGCGGCCGCGGACGACCTGATGCTCGGCGGCGGCGAACAGAGTCCCGACCAGATGCAGCCCTGTGCCTCGCTCGGTTGTGGGCCGTACCGACCGACCGTGTGAGGAGCGGGACCGCGAGCGTCGACCCGGCGCACCCTCGCCCACTCCGGGAACCTCGAGCAACCGAGCCTTGAACTGAGCACCCGGAGTTCCTGCTTGCTTGTTCTTGCCCGCGCCCGAGGCCTGCGGCTCAGGAGCACCCGTAGTTTCGGCGTCGGGCGACGACGGGGACGACTCCGAACTCTCGGTCCCTTCGGCACTGTCCGGCGCCGGCGCTCCCCCGTCGCCGTCGGGCGTCGGGTCGGGATCTGGATCCGGTTGTTGCTCGGCCTGTTCCGCAGCATCGCGCATGGCGTCGTCCAACTGCTTGTCGTCGATGCCCGGCTCGTCGAACGGATCACGTCTGCGCCGATGCGGGAGCGCGAGTTCGGCGGCGACCCGCACGTCCTCCTCGGTCACCTCGCTCGCACCCCGCCACGCGGCATGTGCGGCCGCAGTGCGTGCCAGCACCAAATCGGCGCGCATGCCGTCGACGTCGAAGGACGCGCACAGGGCCGCGATGCGCCGAAGTTCCTTGTCGCTCAACTCCACATCGTCGAGGATCTTCCGGGCGGCCAGAATCTGCTCGGCCACCGCGATGTCGTCGTCGCGGAATTGGGCGGCGAACGCGTGCGGATCGCGCTCGTAGTTCATCCGGCGGCGGACGACGTTCATCCGAACATCCACATCGCGCGAGGCCGTCACGTCCACTGCGAGACCGAACCGGTCGAGCAGCTGCGGTCGCAGCTCACCCTCCTCGGGGTTCATCGTGCCGACCAAGACGAATTGTGCTGGGTGCGAATGTGATACACCGTCACGCTCGACGTGTACGCGGCCCATTGCGGCCGCGTCGAGCAGTACGTCGACCAGATGATCGTGCAGCAGATTGACCTCGTCGACGTAGAGAACTCCGCGGTGCGCAGCTGCGAGCAGGCCGGGCTGGAAGGCGCGTTCGCCGTCACGCAGCACCTTCTCGAGGTCGATGGACCCGACCACTCGATCCTCGGTGGCTCCCACCGGAAGTTCGACGAGCTTTGCCGGTCGGGATCCGTCCTCGTCGTCCACTGCCGGCAGCAGCGTCGCGAGCGCACGCACCACCGTCGATTTGGCGGTGCCCTTCTCGCCGCGGACCAGCACACCTCCGATGCCGGGATGCACGGCGCACAGAATCAACGACAGGCGCAGTTGGTCCTGACCGACGATCGCACTGAACGGATATCCCGGTTCGGGAACACTTCCACCTTGCTGCACAGCTATGTCCCTTCGTGCCCGGAGTTCCGCGCCGGGCGTTCGGTATAAAAGCGAAGCCGGGCGGCGATCTGGCTGACAGGAGAAACTGCTGAACGAAGGAACTCCTGAACACAGTGGCGGGACCGCGCCTGATTCGTACAGGACTTCTCCGCAACCGACTTCGAACGGAACACTACCGCCGAACGAACGAATGCCACACACGGTAGGTCCGTGTGTGGCATTCGTTCCGGGAGTGGAGCCTACGGAACGACCTCACCGAATATCGAGTCGTGCAGGAGGTCAGGCCTCGCTCCAGGCGGTGCCGCCACCCCGACGCATCGGGGTGTGCGGAATACCGTCCTCGAGAACTTCCTCACCGTCGGGCAGGAAGCCATGCTTGGCGTACATGTCGACGAGGTAGCTCTGAGCGTTGATGCGGCACGGCGCGGAGCCCACTTCAGCGAGCGCTGCCCGCAGGATCCGCGTGGTGTGGCCCTGTCCTCGGGCCGATCGCTGGGTGCAGAGGCGGCCGATACGGAACGCCTTCTCGCCGTCGTCGTGCTCCTCGAGCAGACGGAGCGTGCACACCACCTCCCCGTCTCGTTCGAGCCAGAAGTGTCGTGTCTCGGTCAGCAGGTCGCGCCCGTCCAATTCCGGATACGCGCATGCCTGCTCCACCACGAACACCTCGACGCGCAGCTTCAACAGGTCGTACAACGTGTTGTTGGACAGGTCTAGTGCCCATGATCGTTTGAGAGCTGCTGCTTGCGTATTCATACCTTTTGCTATCACACACCCGTGGGCTGTGCGAGCTCACGCGAATTTTCCAGCTCCAGTGTCTTCGAGGTCCAGGCCCAGACCTCGTCGAACAACGAGCTGTTCTGGGCGAGCTTGACCCCCAGTGACGGGACCATTTCCTTCAGCTTGGGCTGCCAGGCGTCGTACTTGTCGCCGAAGCACCGCTGCAGTACGTCCAGCATGGCCGGGACCGCGGTGGACGCACCGGGCGAGGCTCCGAGCAAGCCGGCGATCGTGCCGTCCGCTGCGTTGACCACAGCGGTGCCGAACTCGAGCACACCGCCGCGTCCCTTCTTACGGATGACCTGGACGCGCTGACCAGCGGTGACCAGCTCCCAGTCCTTGGCGATCACCGTGGGTGCGAACTCGCGCAGAGTCTCCACCCGATCGGCCTGCGATTGCGCCAGCTCGCTGACGAGGTACTTGACGAGGCCGAGTTCGGTCACACCGACACCGAGCATGGACATCAGGTTGCCGGGCTTGACCGAGCCGGGCAGGTCGGTGATCTTGCCCTGCTTGAGGAACTTGGGCGACCACCCGGCGTACGGACCGAACAGCAGACCCTGCTCACCGTTGATCACCCGGGTGTCGAGGTGGGGCACGGACATGGGTGGAGCGCCCACCGAAGCCTTGCCGTACACCTTGGCCGAATGCTGCGCGATGAGTTCGGGGTTGGTGCAGCGCAGCCACTCGCCGCTGACCGGGAAACCACCGAAGCCCTTGATCTCCGCGATGCCGGACTTCTGCAGCAGGTGCAGTGCGCCGCCGCCTGCCCCGACGAACACGAACTTGGCGTTGACGGTCTTCTTCACGCCCGTCCGCTGGTTGGCGACCTTGACGTCCCAGGTGCCGTCGGACTGCTTGGTGATGTTGCGGACGTCGTGGCCGAAGTGGACGGTGCCGCCCGCGGCCGACAGGTAATTGAGCAGCTGCTTGGTGAGCGCACCGAAGTCGACGTCGGTGCCTTCCTGGCTCCAGTTGAGGGCTACCGGATCCGAGAAGTCACGGCCCTTCGCCATCAACGGCAGTCGAGCCGAGAACTCGTCCTTCGAATCGATGTATTCCATACCGGCGAACAGCGGGTTGCCCACGAGCGCCTCGTACCGCGCACGCAGGTACTTCGCGTTGTCGGCTCCGTGCACGAAGCTCACATGCGGAATGGGGTTGATGAAGTTCTTGGCGTCGGAGAGCACGCCCGCCTCGATGCCGTGCGACCAGAACTGCCGCGATACCTGGAACTGCTCGTTGACGTTGAGCGCCTTCGAGATATCGACGCTGCCGTCCTTGTTCTGCGGGGTGTAGTTCAGTTCGCACAGCGCCGAGTGACCGGTACCCGCGTTGTTCCACGCGTCGCTGCTCTCGGCGGCCGCCGCGTCGAGCCGCTCGTAGACGTCGATCGACCAGTTCGGCTCGAGCTGACGGAGCAGCGCACCGAGGGTGGCGCTCATGATTCCGGCACCGACCAGAACGACGTCGGTCTTGATCCGTTTACCCTGCTCTTCTGTGGACACTGGAGAATCGACTTCCTTGTCTGTGGCGGTCTCGACCGGAGAACTCTGCTGTTCGAGGGTTGTTCACCCGATGCGGTCAGGTTACTAGCTGGGCCTACCCCATCGGACACCACGTCAACCCGCTGTCGATTGTGCTCCTCGGACGACGTCTGCGGCGCCCACTACAGTTGTGATCTGTGACTACCTGGGTGCCCGACGTCCTCGGCGACGGCTACGAACAGACGACCATTCCTCTCGGCAACGATCCGGACGGCGAAGGGCAGGTCGAGGCCACTCTCGTGCGGTATCAACCGCCCGGCACCGCCAACTTCGAGCGCGCGGTGATCTACGTCCACGGTTTCACCGACTACTTCTTCCAGCGGCACATCGCCGAGCACTTCGCGGCGAAGGGATATGCGTTCTACGCTCTGGATCTGCGTAAGTGCGGGCGTTCGCGCCGCGAGGGACAGACTGCGCACTTCGTGACCGATCTGGCGTTGTACGACGCCGAACTGAACGAGGCGCTGAGCCTGGTTCGCACCGAGCGCGAGGATATGCCGATACTGCTGATGGCGCACTCGACAGGCGGCCTCGTGCTGCCGCTGTGGCTGAACCGCCTCAATCGTCGGGAGGGCGGGTCGGCGGGGTTGGGCTTGGCAGGCGTCGTGTTGAACAGCCCATGGTTCGACCTCCAGGGCCCGCCCGCAATTCGCACTGTCGGGACGGCTGCGATCAACGTGATCGGCCGGTTCGGGTCCAAGAAGAAGGTCCCCGGCAGTGGGCTCGACACGTATGGGTTGTCGCTCGCTGCCTCGGAGAACGGCGAATGGGACTACGACCTCGACTGGAAACCGTTGGCAGGCTTCCCCATCACTTTCGGGTGGATTCGCGCTGTCCGCCACGGACACGCCGAGCTGCACCGAGGCCTCGACATCGGCATTCCCTCGCTGATACTTCGCTCGAAGGTGACGCATTTCTCCCGTCGTTACAGCTCGGCCGTAGACGCCGCAGATGCCGTACTCGACGTCCGCCAGATTGCCCGCTGGGCCGGTTGCCTGGGCGACCGTACGACAATCGTGCCCATCGAGGGCGCCCGCCACGACGTGTTTCTGTCCACCGAGAGCCCACGGTTACGGGCATTCGAGGAAATGGACGAGTGGCTCGAGTGGTTGCACCGAGGAGAAAGCACCGACCATGCGTCCGGCAAGGACCACAGCGAGAGCGGGCACATTTCATGACCGAACACTTCGACATCGCGATCATCGGCTCCGGATCGGGTAACTCCATCGCCGATTCACGCTTCGACAACAAGAAGATCGCGCTGCTGGAGGAGAATTCCACGTTCGGTGGCACGTGCCTGAACGTCGGGTGCATCCCCACGAAAATGTTCGTCTACGCGGCCGAAGTTGCACGGACGGTGCGAGACTCGGCGAAGTACGGAGTCGACGCCCACGTCGACGGGGTGCGCTGGCGCGACATCGTCGATCGAGTCTTCGGACGGATCGACCCCATCTCCGAGGGCGGCAAGCACTACCGCGCCGAGGGCAGCCCCAATGTCACGTTGTTCGAGGGCCACGCGACGTTCGTCGGCCCTCGCACGATCGATACCGGCACCGGCACCGTCATCACCGCCGACCAGATCGTCATCGCGGCCGGATCACGGCCGACAGTCCCACAGGCCATTGCCGATTCGGGCATCAGCTATCACACCAACAGTGACGTGATGCGCCTGCCGGAGCTTCCCGAACACCTGGTGATTCTCGGATCCGGTTACATCGCAGCAGAATTCGCGCATGTCTTCTCGGCTCTCGGTTCCAAGGTATCGATCGTCGCCAGGAAGGACGCGCTGCTGCGCGCGCTCGATGCCGATATCTCGAAGCGTTTCACCGAACTGGCGCGTGCCAAGTGGGACGTCCATCTCGAGGCCGGCGAGACCCGTCCGGTCACCGAGGGCACGCTGCACGGCGTCGAACTGGCCGACGGCACCAAGGTTCTGGGCGACGCGTTCCTCGTCGCCGTCGGCCGGGAACCGAATGGAGACAAACTCGATCTGGGCACGGCAGGCATCGAGCTGGACGACGAGGGTCGCATCGTGGTGGACGAATTCGGCCGCACCACCGCCGAGGGCGTGTTCGCGCTGGGCGACGTCTCGTCGCCGTACCAGCTCAAGCACGTGGCCAACCAGGAAGCTCGGGTTGTTCAGTACAACCTGCTCCAGGACGCGTGGAACGGTGACACCTCGACTCTGCGCAAGAACGACCACCGGTTCGTTCCTGCGGCGGTGTTCACCGATCCACAGATCGCCGAGGTGGGCATGACCGAGGAACAAGCCCGCGACGCGGGGTTGGACATCACCGTGAAGGTCCAGAACTACGGCGACGTCGCCTACGGCTGGGCGATGGAGGACAGCGAAGGTCTGTGCAAGATCATCGCCGAAAAGGGCACGGGCAAAATCCTGGGAGCTCACATCATCGGCGCACAGGCACCCACGGTGATTCAGCCCCTCATCCAGGCCATGAGCTTCGGGTTGTCTGCCCAGGACATGGCTCGCGGCCAGTACTGGATTCATCCAGCACTACCCGAGGTTGTCGAGAACGCACTGCTGGGCCTCGACCTGAAGTTCTGATCACCAGGGGCTGGTGCGGAGCACGATTTCTGTAGCCAGCGCCGCCGATGCGTCGATGGGGACGTTCAGCGCCCCGTCGAGTTGGACCACTCTGAAGTCCGCGTAGACGAACCGTCCGCTGGCATCGGCGGCGGCCCGGCCGAGTGAGTTGCCGACAACCAGGGTCGTCGGCAACTCGACGGGCGGGCAGTCCGGAGCCCGCACCGAACCCTGCTCGTCGGCGATCGCCGGGTGACACCGGTTCACCGCGATCAGGCTGGCAAAACGGCCGAAGGTCTTCGCTGCCAGAGTCCACGCAGATTCCGCACCCGCGCCACTGCCGACGAGGTGCACCCACGACAGCTTCAGCTCGTCGAGAACAGCCAGGATCGCCTCGTCGCTCACGCCGTCGATGCTCTCCAGCGCAACGGTTTTCAGGTCCGAATTGTGCAGCCGTTCGCTGACTGCGTCGTACACATCCACCGAATCATCTGCATCGGGAAGCAACAGAACGGCGTGCCTGCTGTCGGGTCCCGCGACTCGCACCGAACATTGCCCGCTCGCAGCACTCACATGCGTGAACTCCATGAGGACGACGGTACTGCCTCTTGCACGGATGCCGCATCGGTTCTATGGTTAGTTACATGAGTAATGAACCAGTGAGGCAGCCAACCTTCGCGCAATGGCGGCGGTTCTGATGGACGAGGGCAGGCCGATCTTCTTACAGATCGCCGAGCTCGTCGAGAACTCCATCATCGACGGTTCGCTGGCCGAGGAGGAGCAGGTTCCCTCGACGAACGAGCTCGCTGCGTTTCATCGAATAAATCCAGCAACCGCCGGCAAGGGGCTCGCCAAATTAGTCGCCGACGGCGTCGTCTACAAGAAGCGAGGAATCGGGATGTTCGTCACCACAGGAGCTCGGGACGCTCTGCGATTCCGTCGCCGCGACCTCTTCGCCCGTCAGTACATCGATCCGTTGGTCACCGAGGCACGCAAGCTCGGCATGACCGTCGACGAACTCAAGACCATGCTCGATAACTGGGAGGAAGCACGATGAGCGTCCATACTCTCGGCTCGACCAGCGAACCCGGCACCATCGCCGCGTCGGCCACACACCTGACCAAGAAGTTCGGCTCGTTCACCGCCGTGGACGACGTCAGCTTCGAGATCGAACAGAACAAGATCTACGGCTTTCTCGGCCGCAACGGCGCGGGCAAGACCACTGTCATGCAGATGATGACCGCGCAGATGCGCCAGAGCGCCGGGGACGTGTCGGTGTTCGGACAGCGGCCGTGGGAGAACCCCGATGCGCTGAGTCGCGTGTGCTTCGTCAAAGAAAGCCAAAAGTATCCTGACGATTTGAAGGTCAGGCACGCCGTTTCGCATGCGTCGAATATCCTTCCGCACTGGGACGGTGACTTCGCCGCGGAGTTGCTGCGCGACTTCGACCTGCCTCTCGGCCGCAAGATCAAGAAGCTCTCGCGAGGAATGACGTCGGCTCTCGGAATCGTCATCGGACTCGCCTCACGGGCACCACTGACCTTTTTCGACGAACCGTACCTGGGGCTGGACGCGGTCTCGCGACACTTGTTCTACGACAGATTGCTGACCGACTACGCCGAGCACCCGAGGACCGTCGTCCTGTCCACTCACCTCATCGACGAGGTCAGCGACCTCATCGAACACGTGATCCTCATCGACAAAGGCAGAATCGTGCTCGACGACGAGTCGGATGCCCTCCGCGAGCGCGCATTCGAGATCACCGGTCCCACCCAGGCAGTCGACTCGTTCACCTCGGGACACCGAACTCTGCACCGAACCAGCCTCGGTGCCAGCGCGCGGGCGACGATCGACGGCCGACTCACCGACAGACAAAAATCGGACGGAGCCGCAGCCGGCCTGACCATCGAATCGGTTCCGTTGCAGCAGTTGATCATCGAACGCACCAACGCCGCAACCGAGGAGGCAGCGTCATGAAACGCATACTGAACGTCGCGCGAATCCACAACACCTCCTGGGCAACCACGTTCGCCTGGCCCCTGGGAATCCTGGCCATCATCTTCGCAATCACCTACGGCTTGTTCTCCGTCATACCGGAAACGGACTCCGAGTCCAACTTCACCGGTGGAGTTTTCGCGGTGTACGGCTTTGCGCTCGCGTTCTACCTCACCGCGATCACCCAGGTCTTTCCCTATGCACTCGGCTTGAGCATCACGCGGCGTGAATTCCTGACGGCAACAGCACTGGTCGGCGTCACGCAATCCGTCGCGATCGGCACGATCGTCTACGTGATGTCGGTCATCGAGGCCGCAACGGGTGGATTCGGCGAGAAGATCCGAATGTTCGGAATCGCTCGATTTGCCACTGACAATCCTGTACTCCAGTGGGCAGCCCTCGTGACCGGAATGCTGGTGATGGGCGGCATCGGCGCATTCATCGGCGTCGTCTATCGGCGCTTCCGCACAAACGGATTGTTCACCCTCGGACTCGGTGCGCTCGTACTCTTCGGCGGCGGATCGATTCTCGTGACCTGGCAGAACTGGTGGCCCAACGTCGGCAGCTTCTTCACCGATACCTCACGCCTTCTGCTACTGGTCGTCATCCCCTTGATCATCACCGCCGTGCTGTCCGTGGCCAGCTGGGTCGGACTGCTCAAAGCAACTGCGTGACAATCTTGTTCAATTCACAATCGACGCCGTGCTCGATGAGATCGAGTACGGCGTCGACGTCCAGGTTGTCCTCCACCAGATCGGCCAGCAGGTCCAACTGCTGCTCCCGCAGCGCCGCGACCGACGTACCGGGGTCCACCAGAAATCCCTCGCGACCCGACTTCGCCGCCACCCAGGCAAGGAAGGATCGTCTGAAATCGTCGGACTCGAGAAGTCCGTGCCAGTGGGTTCCCACGACACTGCCGCGCACACTGCCCTCGCGATCGCCCGAAGACGCTGTCAGCAATGCATCGTCACCGTTCCGAACTACCCGTCCGTGGTGAATCTCGTACCCGGACACCGCCTGGGCACCGAACCGCTCTGCCCGACCCGACGCTTGCTCGAGCACTTTCTCGGCCGCGAACTCGATCTCGAGATCGAGCAGACCGAGCCCCTCGACAACACCGACACCCGACTCGACCGCATCCGCGATCGTTCGGCCGAGCATCTGGTAGCCGCCGCAGATACCCAGCACCGGCCGACCCGAGGCGGCTCGTGCCGCGATCGCATCGGCAAGTCCGTTGCGCCGCAACCACTCCAGGTCCGACACCGTGGACTTACTGCCGGGAATGACCACCAGATCCACATCCTCGAGCCGAGAGGGTTCGGTGACCCAGTGCACCGACACCCCTGGCTCGCACGCCAGCGCCTCGACATCGGTCGTGTTGGAGATTCTCGGTAAGCGCACCGCCGCCACCCGTAGCCACTGGGATCCGACGGGAGGACGCGGCCTCCCCACCGGAGCATCGGCCACTGTTCCCAGGGAATCCTCCGCGTCCATCCACAATCCGTCCGCGAACGGGACGACTCCGTAGGTCGGCCGCCCGGTCAGGGCGCGCAGTTGGTCGAGACCAGGTGCCAACAGCGCCGGATCGCCCCGAAACTTGTTGATCACGAACCCCGCGACGAGCGCTTGATCTTCCGGAGACAGGACAGCAACGGTGCCGAACAGGTGAGCGAGCACTCCCCCGCGGTCGATATCGCCCACCACGATCACCGGAAGTGATGCCGCAGTCGCCAGCCCCATATTCGCCAGATCGGTCGCCCGCAGATTGATCTCGGCGGGCGAACCCGCTCCCTCGCAGATCACCACGTCGAATTCGAGACGCAGAGAGGCCAACTCGTCGGCCACCACTGCGCGCAGCGCGGTCCGATGCTCGATGTAGTTGCTCGCACTGACCTGCGCCACCGCGCGTCCCCGCACCACCAACTGCGAGGTCCGGTCGCTTCCGGGTTTGAGCAACACCGGATTGAAGCGGACACTCGGCTCGAGCCCACAGGCCGCCGCCTGCATCGCCTGCGCCCGACCGATCTCGCCACCGTCGAGCGTGACCACCGAATTGTTGGACATGTTCTGCGCCTTGAACGGAGCCACCCGCACTCCCCGTCTCGCCAACATGCGACACAGACCCGCAACCAACAAACTTTTACCCGCGTCCGACGTCGTCCCCGCAATTAGCAGGGCACCTTTCAGACCCACGGCATCATATTTCTATTCACTCCGCAGGCTCCGCCCACGGCAGTATCAAATTTCTATTCACTCCGCAGGCTCCGCTCACGGCAGTATCAAATTTCTATTCACTCCGCAGGCTCCGCTCACGGCAGGGTCAGAATCTCGCTGCCCGTCTCGGTGACCACAAGGGTGTGCTCGAACTGCGCGGTCCACTTCTTGTCGTGTGTGACCACCGTCCAGCCGTCGTCCCACATCTCGGCGTTGATCGTGCCCAGGTTGATCATCGGTTCGATCGTGAAGGTCATTCCGGGCTCGATGACGGTGTCCACCGACGGCTGGTCGTAGTGCAGAACGACGAGACCGTTGTGGAAAGTGGTACCGATGCCGTGTCCGGTGAAATCCTCGACCACTCCGTACCCGAACCGATGCGCATACGACTCGATGACGCGGCCCACGACGTTCAGCGCGCGACCGGGCTTGACGGCTTTGATGGCCCGCATCGTGGCCTCGTGCGTACGCTCCACGAGAAGGCGAGCCTCCTCGGAGACGTTGCCGGCCAGGAAGGTTGCGTTGGTATCGCCGTGCACTCCGTCGATGTACGCGGTGACATCGATGTTGACGATGTCACCGTCCTGGATCACCGTCGAGTCGGGAATGCCGTGACAGATGACCTCGTTGAGCGAGGTGCAGCACGACTTGGGAAATCCCTTGTAGCCCAACGTCGACGGATATGCGCCGTGATCGATCATGTACTCGTGTGCGATCCGGTCGAGCTCGTCGGTCGTCACTCCCGGTGCCACCGCGCGGCCCGCTTCCTGGAGGGCCCTGGCCGCGATCGTCGACGCCACGCGCATCTTCTCGATCACCTCGGGAGTCTGCACCCACGGTTCGCTTCCTTCGGCAACGGTGGACTTCCACGCGTATTCGGGTCGCTCGATCGACTTGGGCACCGCGAGAACGGGCGATACGACGCCTGGTACGAGTGGCTGACGGGGCTTGCTCTCGGCGGTCACAGACATGTGCCCCAGAGTAGTCGGCCTCGTACCCACACTCCGACCTGCGCAGGATGCGCGGGCCATCGGATGATCGTTCTCGACAGTGGATATGATGTGGGTCACGTTCATCGCTGACCGCCGTCTGGAGGAAGGAACGCATCGTGGTCCACTCGAATCTGCTGCGCCCTCGTGACGGTGACGCCCTACGCGCCGAACTACGTCAGGTGGCGGCAACTTCGGATGTGCCCGTCGTGTTCGGCGGCGAAGTCTCCTCGGACACTCTGTATCTGAGCGAGTTCCAGGGCACCCGCACCCGCGGCCTCGACGGACTCGCCATCCCACCTCGCTCGGGTCTCGGTGGGCGCGTCATGGAGCAGCGCAGACCGGCAGCCGTGAGCGATTACGGATCGTCCATGTCGATCACCCATCACTTCGACCGGCCGGTGCTGGGAGAGGGCCTCAAATCGATACTCGCGATGCCTGTGGTGGTAGCGGGAGTCGCTCGGATAGTGATGTACGCCGCGGTACGCGAGCGCGGTCCGCTGGGCGATCACGTCGGCGACGTCATGACGGCGGCCGCGCGACGCCTCGGGCAGGAAATAGCCGTCCGCGACGAGGTCGACCGCAGGATTCGCCTACTGGCGACCACCCGATCGATTCCCGATTCGGACCTCGCGCGGGCGGCCGAACTCCGCAGCGTTCACGAGGAACTGGCCGATCTCACGCGCTCGGTGGGTGACGAGAAGATCCGACGCAGACTCGATCTGGTCACTGCGCGCATGGCAGCGACCCTCGGCCGGGGAGTGTTGTCCGCCGACGTGGACAATGCCAGTCCGCAGGCTTCGCCCCTGTTGACGCCTCGTGAAATCGACGTGATCTCACAGGTTGCGTTGGGCTGCACCAACATCGAGGTAGCGAAACGCCTGTCCATCGGTGCCGAAACGGTCAAGTCGTACCTGCGGAGCGTGATGCGAAAGACCGAGTCTCGTACCCGATACGAGGCCGTGGTGGCGTGCCGTCGGTTGGGCATCGTCACGTCCTGACTCGCTGGTCGCTCAGTACCCCGGCGGCAGCTGCTCGAACATCTCCCGGGTCACCGCGACAGCGTTGTCCGAGCTGCCTCCACGCACCACGAGCGTGGCAAACGCAATGTCGCCTCGATAACCGACGAACCACGAGTGCGAGCCGCCATCGACCTCGGCCTCACCGGTCTTTCCGTAGACCTCACCCTGGTCTGCGATCCGCTCGGCCGTACCGCTGGTGACCACCGAGCGCATCATTCCGCGTAGACCGTCGACCATCGCCGGTTCGATCGGCGGGTGATCACCGCTGATCACCGTGTCGCGGCCCACCAGCAGGTTCGGCACCGGAGTCGAACCGTGGGCCACCGTCGCCGCGGCCAGGGCCATGCCGAAGGTCGAGACGACCACCTTGCCCTGCCCGAAGCCGTCTTCGGTTCGTTGGACGAGCTCGTCCGCGGGTGGGACCGAACCGGAGTCCGTCGGCAGCCCGACGACGTCGTAATCCGGGCCTACGCCGAACTGAGATGCCGCCACGGTCAACGCGTCGGGCGACATCTCGCTGGCGAGCTTCGCGAACGAGGTGTTGCATGATCGAGTGAACGCGGTGCTCATGGTCACATTTCCGAGCGCGAACTCGTTGTAGTTGGGGACACTGCGCTCACCGATCTCGATGCGACCCGGGCACGGAACCGTGCTGCCCGGGGTCGCCAGTCCGCTCGAAATTGCTGCGCCGGCGGTGATGATCTTGAACGTCGATCCGGGCGGGTACAGACCGGCGGACGCCACCGGTCCGTCCCGGTCGGCGGCCGGGTTCTGCGCCACCGCGAGGATCGCACCTGTCGACGGTTGGATGACTACCGTCATCGCCTGTTCGGTGCGCGCGTTCACCGCTCGCTGTGCCGCGATCTGGATGTTGCGATCGAGACTGATCGAGAACGACGGAGCAGGCTCGGGCGGAGTGTCGGTCAGAACGTCGACGTCGACGCCGTTGCGATTGCTGGTCACCACGCTCCAGCCTGCTTTACCGTCGACCTCGTCGATGACGGCCTTCTTGACCTGGCCGACCAGATCCGGCGCGAATGTGGGGTCGGTCGACACCAGATCCGACTCGTCGGATGCTGTGACACCCGGAATTTCGGTGAGTGCAGCCGATATCGGCTGAAAGTCGCTCTCCCGCAGCAGCGCCACCGGGTAGTCGCCGTCGACCGAAGTGGCCGACTCCACGATGGACTGCGCCGTGATCGACGCATCGAACGGAGTCAGCAGCGTCGACAACGCAGTCGCCGATGCCACCACATTGTTCGCATCCGCTGCGTCGAACTTGATTCGATGGACGACGCCGGGCACCAGTACATCGGTTCCGGAACGCTCGTTGACGCGGGCCCTCGGGGCTGCCGTCGAGCGCAGCGCCATGGTTTGGGTGTCGCCGAGCTTGGGATGGATGTCCGACGCCGTCCAGCGAACCACCCAGTTGCCCTCGCTGCGTCCCATGTTCAGCTGACCGTCGTAGGTCCACACCCGATCCTTGGGCAGCTGCCAGGTGTATGTGTAACCGACCGTGGCGGTATCGCCGTCGACTTGTACCGACGTAGTCTGGGCGTCCAACGACTCGGCCTGCAGATTGGTCCACGCCTCGGTCAGTGCGGTGGCGGCGGCGTCGGGTTTGTCGGTGTCCGCAGCGGCGGCTGCAATGTCATTGGACTCGAAGGCAGCGAGAAAAGCTTGGGCCGCGGGTTCCGGACCGTCGGGCTTGGGGGTACACCCGGTGAGCGAGGCAGCGGCCACGGCTCCGATGGCCAGCACCACGCCGACTCGATACCGCACCTCGGTTGCGCCACGTGATCTCATTGCGCCCCATCGTAATAGGGCGCACCCCTCACCGATGGCAACGAAACGCGGTTCACGACAAGCTAATCGAGCAATACCGTGGTGAAGGTCGCGACCTGAGTCAGGCCGATTTTTGCGTACGCGCGACGGGCGACGTAGTTGAAGCTGTTGACGTACAGGCTGGCGGTGCGGCCCTGACGAACGACCGAGTCGACCACTGCTGCGGTCCCGGACGCGCCCAGACCGTGGCCGCGGAGGTCGGGGTGAACCCACACTCCCTGAATTTGGCCCACCGTCGCCGACTGCGATCCGATCTCGGCTTTGAACACCACACGGCCGTCCTCGAATCGAGCCCAGGCACGCTGCGCCGCAATGAGACTCGAGATCCGGCGTCTGTATCCACGGCCACCGTCGTTCTGTCGGGGGTCTACTCCCACTTCCTCGATGAACATGGCAACGGCCGCAGTGAGGTACACGTCGAGTTCGTCGGGTCTGACGAGACGGACCTGAGGATCGGGTGGCAAAGTCGAGCGAACCGACGTGGCCAGCAACGGTTGCTCACCGCGGACCTCTCGGGCGGGGCCCCAGTCGGTTTCGAGCATCTCCCACAGCGGGAGCGTCAGTTCGGCCCGTCCGACCAACGACGAACACAATCGGGGGCCGCGGCACGCGCGGTCCGCGAACGACCGGAGGTCGTCGCCCGATCCGAGCAGCGGCACGAGATTCGCTCCGTAGAAGCACAATGATTCGTCCGGGCCGCCCCGACTCCACATTTCACCGTGAAAGGACCTGGGATCCAGTCCGGATTCCTGGACGCGAGCAGCGACCATGCAGGTAGCGACCGGGTCGGCGTCGAGCACCCGCAACACGTGTGCGGTGTCTCGATTACCGAGAGGCTTCGCACCGAGGAGCTTGAGCACCTACCGACCTCCTGACCCACCTACCGCGTGACCACCGACCGAGCGTCTACCGAATCATTCCAGACAACGTGTTCCCCCGGTGGCAGTGCGACAAACCGGATGACGATCGGGGACGCCCTGCTCAGCTGACAGTCACTACCGGAGCGCCGCCGTCGGCAGTCTCGTCCTTCTCGAATTCCTCCGCGATGCGCATTGCTTCCTCGATCAAGGTCTCCACGATCTGCGCCTCCGGCACCGTCTTGATGACCTTGCCCTTGACGAAGATCTGGCCCTTGCCGTTGCCCGACGCCACGCCCAGATCAGCGTCGCGTGCCTCGCCCGGCCCGTTGACGACGCAGCCCATGACGGCTACGCGCAGCGGGATTTCCATGCCTTCGAGGCCTGCAGTGACCTCGTCTGCGAGGGTGTAGACGTCGACCTGAGCACGCCCACAGGACGGGCACGAGACGATCTCGAGCTTGCGAGGGCGCAGGTTGAGGGACTGAAGAATCTGGTTTCCGACCTTGATCTCCTCGGCGGGTGGTGCCGACAGAGAGACGCGGATGGTGTCGCCGATTCCACGGGAGAGCAACGCCCCGAAGGCAACCGAGGACTTGATCGTGCCCTGAAAAGCGGGGCCGGCCTCGGTGACGCCGAGGTGCAACGGGTAGTCGCACTGAGCGGCGAGCTGCTCGTACGCGGCGACCATCACGACAGGGTCGTTGTGTTTGACGGAGATTTTGATATCGCCGAATCCGTGTTCCTCGAACAGCCCGGCCTCCCACAGCGCAGATTCGACGAGCGCCTCGGGAGTGGCCTTGCCGTACTTCTTCATCAGGCGGGGATCCAGTGAGCCTGCGTTCACACCGATGCGAATCGGTATGTTCGCATCGCCGGCGGCCTTCGCGACTTCCTTGACTCGGCCGTCGAATTCCTTGATGTTTCCGGGATTGACACGAACTGCGGCGCAACCGGCCTCGATCGCGGCGAAGATGTACTTGGGCTGGAAGTGGATATCGGCGATCACCGGTATCTGACTTTTCCTGGCGATGATAGACAGCGCATCAGCGTCTTCTTGTGTGGGGCATGCCACACGGACGATGTCGCAGCCCGACGCCGTCAGCTCGGCAATCTGCTGCAGCGTGGCGTTGATGTCGTGAGTTTTGGTGGTGCACATGGACTGCACCGAGATGGGGCTGTCGCTACCCACTCCCACCGATCCGACCTGGAGCTGCCTGGTCTTTCGACGTGGCGCAAGTACGGGCACCGGTGGTGCGGGCATTCCCAATCCGACTGACACGGACACAGTGGCCTTCTTTCCTAGCTACGACTGTCGAGTCTACTTAGAACAATTGAATCGGGTTGACGATGTCCGCCGTAAGTGTCAAGAGAGAGAACCCGATGAAAACGATGATCACCACATAGGTGACCGGCATGAGCTTCATGTAGTCCACCGGCGCGCCGTCGGGTAGACCGCGGCGGTTGCGGAAAATGTTGCGGATGCGCTCGTAGATGGTCACGGCGATGTGGCCACCGTCCAACGGCAGCAGCGGCACGATGTTGAACGCACCGAGGAAGAAGTTCAGCGAGGCGAGCAAACCGACGAACAGAGCCCAGTTGTCGTTCTCGGCGGCCTGGCCGCCGATGACGCTCGCACCCACGACGCTCATCGGGGTGTCCAGTCCACGTTCCCCGCCGAAGATCGACTCCCACAGCGCCTGCACCTTGGTGGGCAGCTGCACCAGCGCTTTACCGGTCTGGACGAAGATGTCGCCGGTGAAGACGAAGGTCTCGGGTACTGCCTCGATCGGGTTGTACCGAACATTCGGGGGCGCAATCGTGGAGCCGCTGACCCCGACCGCGCCGACCGTGGTCGATTCCTTGGCTCCGGTGTCCGGATCGGTGACGAAGCGCTGAACCTCGGTGATCGGGATGGTCAGATCGATGGGCGAACCGTCTCGCTCGATGGTCAGATCCACCGAGCCGGACGACGCCTGCACTGCTTCGACGACCTCGGACCAGTACTGCGCCGGCTCACCGTTGACGGCGGTGACGACGTCGCCCTGGCGAAGACCGGCTTCGGCCGCAGGACTGCTTCCGGAACACGGTGCCAGTGTGCCGTCCTCGGTCTGCGAGGGAGCGATGCATACGACATCACTGACCTGGACAGTCGGCGGCGTCACGCGATCCGGCGTTCCCCACCCGACCACCAACGTGTACACCAGCACGATGCCGAGCACGAAGTTCATCGCGATGCCGCCGACCATGACGACGATGCGCTTCCACGTCTTCTGGCGGTACATCGCTCGCTCGACTTCGTCGGGAGCGAGCTCGTCGATCGCCGTCATTCCGGCGATGTCGCAGAACCCTCCGGCCGGAATCGCCTTGAGACCGTATTCGGTCTCGCCGCGCCGGAAGGAGAAGATCTTGGGGCCGAAACCGATGTAGTACCGACGGACCTTCATGCCGAGCGCTTTCGCGGTCCACATGTGTCCTGCCTCGTGCAGTGCTATCGACACACCGATGCCGACGGCGAACAGCACGACGCCGAGTGCGAACACCATGTGAGTCAGACGCCCTTCTGCTTCAGGAGCTCACGCGCATGCGCGCGGGCCCAGGAATCCGCCGCGAGTACGTCGTCCACGGTAGTCGGCACCGCCGACCAGTCCGCACGACCGCCGTCGACCACCGCACGCACGGTCTGCACGATCTGCGGGAATTCGATGTGTCCGGCCAAGAATGCCTCGGCCGCGATCTCGTTGGACGCGTTGTAGACGGCGGTCATTGACCCGCCGAGAATTCCGGCTTCGCGGGCGAGCTGCACGGCGGGGAACACTCGATCGTCCAACGGCTCGAAGTCCCAGGAGAACGCCGAGGTGAAGTCGAGTGCGCGAGCGACATCCGGCACTCGATCGGGCCACCCGAGTGCCAGACCGATCGGCAGCTTCATGTCCGGTGGGCTGGCTTGGGCGATGGTGGAGCCGTCGACGAATGTGACCATGGAATGCACGATGGATTGACGGTGCACGGTCACGTCTATCTTGTCGTAGGGAACTCCGAAGAGCAGATGCGCCTCGATCAGCTCGAGCCCCTTGTTCACCAGGGTCGCCGAGTTCAAGGTATTCATCGGACCCATCGACCAGGTGGGGTGCGCCGCGGCCTGCTTCGGGGTGACCGACTTCAGCTCGGTCTCGGTCCACCCGCGGAACGGTCCACCCGACGCGGTCAGGATCAACCGATCCACCTCGCTGCGGGTGCCGCTGCGAAGGCATTGCGCCAACGCCGAGTGCTCCGAGTCCACCGGCACGATCTGCCCGGGGGCGGCAGCAGCGAGGACGAGTTCGCCTCCGGCCACCAGTGATTCCTTGTTGGCCAATGCGAGCCGGGCACCGGTTTTCAACGCTGCGAGCGTCGGTTCGAGGCCTAGCGATCCCACCAGCGCATTGAGCACCACGTCCGCCGGAGTCGTCTCGACGAGTTCGGTGACTGCCCGTGGTCCACTGAGTGTTCCCGGAAAATCGAGCGCGGCGGCAGCGTCCGGATCGGCGACGGCAACACGGTCGACACCGGTTTCGGCGATCTGACGACGCAGCAGGTCGATGTTTCCGCCGCCCGCCGCGAGACCGACGACGACGAAGCGACCAGGGTTGGCTGCGATGACGTCGAGCGCTTGGGTTCCGATCGATCCGGTACTCCCCAACAGCAGCACGCGAATCGGCGCGGGGCGATCCGAGGTGGTCGTTCCACTATGGTCTGGCACCGGTCCATTGTTGCCTACCGAGCCTGAGAAACCCCTATGCGTCGACGAAGGCTGGCACGCTGGAGGCCATGGACGTCTCGAAGTACCGCACGGCATCGTTCAACTACGCCGATGTGGGGGCGACGAACGGCAGGTTTCCGACCGGCTACCACCACCTGGCGAAGTCGCGGGTGATCGGATCCGGACTCGACGAATTCGGGGCCGGAGCCGACGCCCTGATGCAGTGGGATATGCATCGGGGTGCGGGCCTCAAGGTCCACCCGACCACCGACACCGCTATCACCGACGCGGTGGTGGTGCTCACGCTCGGCCCGATTCGAATCCCGTGCCGGGTGATCTACGTCATCGACGAGGCCAATCGCCAGGGGTTCGCCTACGGCACCCTGGACGGCCACCCCGAGGCCGGCGAGGAACTCTTCCACATCGATTACTCCCCTGCCGACGGCATCGTCACCGCACACATCTCGGCGTTCTCACGGCCGGGGCGCTGGTACACCAGACTGGCCGGCCCGGTGGGTCGACGCGGGCAGGCATTGGCCACCGACCGGTACTTCGGCGCGCTGGAGAAGGCGTGCCGTTCCGCCCGTTGAGTCAGGCACCGGGGGGATGTACGGCGCGCCAGTGCTCGGCGATATCGATTCGCTTGGCGACCCATACCTTCTCGTGCGATTGCACGTGATCCAGAAAGCGTTCGAGGGCCGCGATGCGAGCAGGTCTGCCCACCAGTCGACAGTGCAGTCCGATCGACAGCATCTTGGGGCTGCCATGCTCTCCCTCGGCATAGAGCACGTCGAACGCGTCCCGGAGATGTGCGTAGAACTCGTCACCGGTCGAGAAGCCTCCCGGTGAGGCGAACCGCATGTCGTTTGTATCGAGTGTGTACGGGACCACCAGATGATCGACCGTCCCACTGCCGGTGGACACCTTCTCCCAATAGGGCAGGTCATCGGCGTAGGAGTCGGAGTCGTAGACGAATCCACCGTGTTCGACGACGAGTGATCGCGTGTTCGGTGAATCGCGCCCGGTGTACCACCCCAGCGGAGCCGAGCCGGTCAGCTCCGTCAGGATCGCCACCGCCTCGGCCATGTGCTCGCGCTCGACGTTCTCGTCGATCTGTTGATACGAAAGCCACCGCAAGCCGTGGCAGGCGATCTCGTGACCGAGCTCTGCCAGTGCGGCAACCACTTCCGGATTCCGTTCCATGGCTTTGGCGACGGCAAACACCGTCAGAGGAAGGTCTCGTTTCTCGAATGCCCGGAGTACTCGCCACACGCCTGCCCTGGATCCGTACTCGTACAGGGACTCCATACTCATGTGGCGATTCGGAAACGCTTGCGCCCCTATCATTTCCGACAGAAACGTCTCGGACTTGGTGTCGCCGTCGAGCACGTTGTTCTCTGCGCCCTCCTCGTAGTTGAGGACAAATTGGACGGCGATGTTCGCCCCTCCCGGCCACTGGGCGTCCGGTGGAGTTCGGCCGTACCCGACCATGTCGCGGGGATAGCTCAGCGGGAACTGGGTCAGCGGGTGCGGAAGGCGCTCGGACGTCACCGAGGCAGTCTCTCACCGAAGTCGATACTCGCGCCGGGTGAGCGCAACCCTGATGGCTACGACGGGCGGTCGTATGCCAATATTGTCCACACGCGGCAGCCTCGACGCCTCGTGCGCACGTCAACGTGAATCATCACCCGAGAGGACCGACCGGTGGCAAACAACGAACTGGAAACCGCTTCGTACGACCAGGTCGTCGATACCCGTCACGAGGTTCCGGACGTGCCGTCCGCCGAATGGGGGTGGAGTGGCGAATCTAACCGCGCGATGCGAGTGGCCGCCATCGTCGTTGCCGCATTCCTGCTGTTCATGATCATTGGTAACCACACCGGCAAGGTCGAGGATCTGTGGCTGATCGGATTTGCCGTCACCCTGGTCGGACTGGTCGTGCGTGACGTGATCGTTCGCCGCAAGCCCCGGTAGCTCCCGGTTCAGTTCTCAGCGGCGAGCTGACCGCATGCCGCGGCGATCTCCTGACCACGAGTGTCGCGCACCGTGCACGAGACGCCCTGCGCGATCACTCGTCTGACGAATTCTCGCTCGACCGGTTTCGGGCTGGCGTCCCACTCGCTGCCCGGAGTCGGATTGAGCGGGATCAGGTTCACGTGGACCCGCGAACCGAGCGCCTTGTGCAGCTTCTTGCCCAACATGTCCGCTCGCCACGGCTGATCGTTGACGTCCCGGATCATCGCGTACTCGATCGAGACACGTCGACCGGTCTGATCGGCGTAGTACCGGGCCGCGGAGAGCACCTCCGCCACCGACCACCGGTTGTTGACCGGAACCAACGTGTCACGGAGCTCGTCGTCGGGTGTGTGCAGAGATACCGCCAAGGTGACGGACAGTCCCTCGTCGGCCAACTTGCGGATGGCCGGAGCCAGACCGACCGTGGACACGGTGACCGAACGTTGTGAGAGTCCCAGACCGTCGGGCGCGGGAGACACGATCTTGCGCACTGCCGCCACCACGCGTTTGTAGTTGGCCAGCGGCTCACCCATCCCCATGAACACCACGTTGGACAGTCGGCCCTCGCCGCCGTGGACCACGCCGTCACGCAGATCGGCAGCGGCCGAACGGACCTGATCGACGATCTCGGCCGTCGACAGGTTCCTCGTCAGCCCGGCCTGGCCCGTCGCACAGAAGGGGCAGGCCATTCCGCACCCGGCCTGACTGGAGATGCACAGAGTCGCCCGATCCGGGTACCGCATCAGAACGCTCTCGAGCAACGTGCCGTCGTTGGCCTTCCACAGGGTCTTTCGAGTGTCACCGTCGTCACATGCCAGGTGCTTGATCGGCGTCAGCAACGTGGGAAAGAGATCGGCACCGACCTTCTCGCGAGCCTCGGCCGGAAGGTCGGTCATCTTGGTCGTGTCGGCTTCGAGTCGCGCGTAATAGTGCCGCGCCAACTGATCGGCCCGAAATGCTGGCAGACCCAGCGCCTTCACTGCCTCCCGTAGCCCCTCTTTGTCCAGGTCGGCGAGGTGGCGCGACGGCATGCCCCGGCGGGGAGCGGTGAAGACGAGGGGAAGGTTGGGCCTCTTCTGCTCGGTCGCGCCGTCCGTTGCGGCTGCGGAATCACTCATGCTCGACCCCCGCGTCGTTTCTGCTGACTCAACTCCATGCTCACCATTGTCCACCCGTTGTGCTCACAGTCCTATTCGCGACGGTTTTCGACGGTGCCTCGGCGGGTACTGAGGCCGGGACCGATTGCGCGTGCATTCGGACCGCACGTGCGAAAGGATCATCCACATGGCCACCAGAGCAGACGACAGCAACGAGGCACAGTTCGACACATCGGCGTCGACGAAGGCGGGATTCGATCGGTCGGCGAGTGCCTCCGGCGATCTCGCCCCGATCACTACCCCGGATTCGGACGGCCATTCCGCACCCGACCCCGAATTCGTTCCGGAACAGCAACACACCCCCAAGGACGTCGCTCATACGCGGACCGCCGCGCTGTGGACCGGATTGGTGGTCGGGGCAGTCGTCCTCGTGGTCCTCCTCGTGTTCATCGTGCAGAACCTCGACTCGGTCACCGTGCAGATCTTCGCCTGGCAGCTCGATCTACCGCTCGGCATCAGCATGTTGCTGGCCGCGATCGCGGGCGCACTGGTGATGGCCATGGCCGGTGGCGCACGCATCCTGCAGGTACGCCGCGCAGCAAAGAAGAATCAGCGTCACGGTTCGTGAACACTATGTACAGAAGCTGGCACCGTTCGACTGAATCGATAAGGTTGGCGGTGCCCGACTTCACTCGAGGAGCATGACGTGACTACTTTCATGGAGACACCGGTGGCATCCGGCGTTGCACCCGACCGCGCTCGATCGTGGCTGTTGGTACCCGCCACGAAGCCCGACACGTTCGACGCTGCAGTGGCGTCCGGTGTCGACGCCGTCATCCTCGACATCGAGGACGCGGTGGCTCCGGCCAAGAAGCCTGCCGCACGCGAGGCCGTTGTCCGCTGGCTGAGCGAGGGCAACTCCGCGTGGGTCCGTGTCAACGACGCGACGACTCCGTACTGGGCCGACGATCTTGCCGCATTGTCGGGTCTGCCCGGCCTCGTGGGAGTCATGCTCGCGAAGACCGAGAGTGGCGGTCAGGTCGAGGCGACAGCCGCCCGCCTCGCCGACGGCACACCGATCCTCGCCTTGGTCGAATCGGCCGCCGGCCTGGAGGCCGCCACCGAGATCGCACGGGCCGACTCCACCTTTCGGCTCGCGTTCGGCAGCGGTGACTTCCGACGCGACACCGGCATGAGCGACGATCCACTGGCCATGGCCTACCCACGCTCACGCCTGGTCGTCTCGTCACGGGTCGCGCGACTGCCCGGACCCATCGATGGTCCGACATTGACCGCGAACGACAGCATCCTCGGCCGCGACGCTGCGTTGACGCTGTCGATGGGCATGGCCGGCAAACTCTGCATGCACACCGATCAGGTCGCCATCGTCAACCGCGAACTCGCTCCCTCCCCCACCGATGTGTCCTGGGCGCACGATGTGATCGACGCCCTCGGTGCCGACGGTGCCCATGTCAAGGACGGCAGCGATCTGCCTCGTCTGGCCAAAGCGCTCAAGATCAACGAATTGGCTCAGATCTTCGGAATCTCCGCGGCGTCGTGATCGCTCGACGCTGAGGCAGGCTCACCTCAGTTCGACGCCCGTCGGTTTGTACCGAACGTGGACGCGATAGCGCACACCCAGGGTCAGTCCGTCGACTGCCCGTGTCGCCACGCGCGCTACTCGCGGGGAGAATTCGATTCCCAGCACATCGCGCAAGATTCGACGGTCGGGAAACGTCCATCTGGTATCGATGCGTTGCAGCTCGAACCCCTGCGCGTCGAAGAATGCCTCGACGGCGGCTGGATCGTAATGCGGAAGATCCGCACGCATCCAGTCACCGTACGGAGACGCCGTTGCGTCGAGGTCGACGACGACCAGCGCGCCGCCGGGTCGGAGGACTCGCATTGCCTCGCGGATACCGGGTCCACAACCGGGGCCGAAAAAGTATGCCGTGCGAGCATGAACAAGATCGACGCTACCGTCGTCGACCGGTAGAGACTCTGCTCCAGCGGTCTGCACCTCGACGTTCGCGAGGTCGGCCACCCGCGATCTCGCCACGGCCGCGAGCGGTTCGTGCGGCTCCACGCCCAGCACGCTGTCGGCATCGGGCGCGAAGATCGGGAGGTGAAATCCGGTTCCGCAGCCCACGTCGACAACTGTCTTGGCGGCCCAGTCCGCGGCAGACCTGATCGCCTCGAACACGGCACCATCGACGTCCTGAGCTCGGTTCTCTGCCTCGTACAGGTGTGGCCAGTGCCAGATATTGGGACTCGGGATCACCTTGCCGCGATCACCGCGCATCGTCCGACGGAGTCGTCTCAGAGCAACACGGTGAACACGAGCCATGCCACGAACGCCGACGGCAGCAGCGAGTCGAGTCGGTCCATGATGCCGCCGTGGCCGGGTAACAAAGTTCCCATGTCCTTGATTCTGAGGTCGCGCTTGACCTGCGATTCGATGAGGTCGCCCAGGGTGCCCGTGACGACCAGCACGACTCCGAGCAATACACCGATCAGCGAGTTCGCCCCCAGGATGAGAGTCACCGTCAACAGGCAACCGATGATGCAGAAGACAAGCGATCCGACGAGTCCCTCCCAGGACTTCTTCGGACTGATTGCAGGTGCCATCGGGTGCTTCCCGAACAACACGCCCGCTATGTAACCGCCGACATCCGAGCACACGACACCGATGACGAAGACCAGGATGCGTCCGGCACCGTTGTCCTGCAGGACCATCAGAACGGCGAACGAGGCCAGGAGCGGCAGCCAACACGCCACCAGAACAGTGACCGACAGTTCTTCGAGATAGTTCTTGGGAGCGGTGCCGAACCCTTGTCGCAGCAGCAACCACACCATGCAGACTACGACGGTGCCCACCGCAGCACTGAGCACTCCGACGGCACCGAACGGCCAGCCCAGCCAGATCATGGCCTGACCGCCGATGATCAGCGGGATGCGCGGAACCAGTACACCGCCCTCACGAAGCCGCTTCGATACCTCATACGTCGCGACGGCCAATGCAACGGCCACGACCCCGATCCACACCAGCGGGACGAACACGAGCACGAGAATCAAGCCGACGCCCAGACTGCCGCCGACGCCGATCGCGGCAGGCAGGTTACGGCCGGCTTTTCCGGCGGACTTCGCGGCAGCGACCCCGGACGAGCCGGCAGGCGTACCGCTGCCCTCCTGCCGATCCGGTCCCACCACTGTCGTCAACTCCTCGCGATTCATCGTCTGCCGTCGTGAAAGCCACTCCTTTCGGAGGTCAGACCTCCATCAACTCGCCTTCTTTACGCTTGACGAGATCGTCCACCGACGCGGTGTACTTGGCGGTTGTCTTGTCGAGCTCGTTTTCCGCGCGTACGACGTCGTCCTCGCCCGCTTCGCCGTCCTTCTGGATCCGCTTGAGCTCTTCCATCGTCTTGCGGCGGACGTTGCGAATGGACACCTTCGCGTCCTCACCCTTGCCCTTCGCCTGCTTGACGAATTCTCGGCGACGCTCTTCGGTCAGCTGCGGAACACCGATACGGATCAGGTTGCCGTCGTTCGTAGGGTTCACCCCGAGGTCCGAGTTGCGGATCGCGGTCTCGATCGGCCCGAGTTGATTGGACTCGTACGGCTTGATCACGACCAGACGAGCTTCCGGAACGCTGATGCTCGCCAGCTGAGTGATCGGCGTCGGTGCTCCGTAGTACTCGATGACGATGCGCGAGAACATTCCCGGGTTGGCACGCCCGGTACGGATCGAGGACAGATCGTCACGTGCAACCGATACGGCCTTTTCCATCTTCTCTTCGGCGTCGAAGAGAGCTTCGTCAATCACGATCTGTCCTCCATCGTCTTCGTTCTCGATTCGCCCACCGTCGTGTCGGTGACGTTCACGACGTGACCAGCGTGCCGATCTTCTCGCCCGCCACGGCGCGAGCAATATTTCCTTGAACCAACAAATTGAACACCAACATGGGCATCTGGTTGTCCATGCACAGGCTGAAAGCCGTCGCGTCGGCGACTTTGAGTCCCTGCTCGATCGCCTCGCGGTGGGTGATCGTGTCGAACATCGTTGCGTCGGGGTCCAGACGCGGATCGGCCGAGTAGACGCCGTCGACGCCCTTTGCCATCAGCAACACCTCGGCTCCGATCTCGAGGGCGCGTTGCGCTGCCGTGGTGTCGGTGGAGAAGTACGGCATCCCCATTCCGGCGCCGAAGATCACGACGCGGCCCTTCTCCAGGTGCCTACGCGCGCGTAGTGGTAGGTACGGCTCCGCGACCTGGCCCATGGTGATTGCCGTCTGCACCCTCGTCGCCACGCCCTGCTTTTCCAGGAAGTCTTGCAGCGCAAGGCAATTCATGACCGTGCCGAGCATGCCCATGTAGTCCGACCGAGATCGATCCATTCCACGCTGCTGAAGTTCGGCACCCCGGAAGAAGTTTCCGCCACCGATCACGACGGCGACCTGAACTCCGGTGGACACCACCTCGGCGATCTGTTCGGCGACGTTGTTCACGACATCCGGGTCGAGCCCCACTTGGCCTCCACCGAACATCTCCCCACCCAGTTTGAGCATCACGCGTCGGAACCCGGGACGGTCAGGGGCCGGATCGGTCATAGCTCTCCTCGGTACTCGTCGAACACTACGGTTTACTCACCGATCATCCTGCCCTATCGGTACCCGGTCGGTGGACACGGCTCCGACGTGCCTCGCGCACGAACGATGCCGCCCACTCGATGGAATCGAATGAACGGCATCGCCTCGACCGACCGGTGCGCAGACTAGCTGGCGCCGACCTCGAATCGAGAGAAGCGGGTGATGGTCACGCCGGCCTCGTCGAGAATGGCCTTGACGGTCTTGTTGCCGTCCTGCACCGACTTCTGTTCGGTGAGAACGACGTCCTTGAAGAATCCGTTCACGCGACCTTCGACGATCTTCGGCAATGCCTGCTCCGGCTTGCCTTCTTCGCGAGCGGTCTCCTCGGCGATGCGACGCTCGGCGGCCACCAGGTCCTCGGGGACCTCGTCGCGCGTGACGTACTTGGCCTTGAGGGCAGCGATCTGCATCGCAGCGGCGCGAGCGGCGTCGCCTGCGGCGTCGCCGTCACCGGTGTACTCGACGAGGACGCCGACGGCAGGCGGCAGATCCGCGCTGCGCTTGTGCAGGTAGGTGGCGGTGTTGCCGTCGTAGGACACGACGCGACGCAGCTCGAGCTTCTCGCCGATCTTCGCCGACAGCTCGTTCAGAGCCGTTTCGACAGTCTTGCCGTTCAGGTCGAGCGCCTTGAGGGCATCGACGTCGGCCGGCTTGCCTGCTGCAGCCGTCGCCGCAACGGACGCCGCGAAGGTCTGGAACTCGTCGTTCTTGGCCACGAAGTCGGTTTCGGAGTTGATCTCGACGAGCACTCCACCCTCGGCAACGACGAGGCCCTCGGCGGTGTTGCGCTCGGCGCGCTTGCCGACGTCCTTGGCACCCTTGATACGCAGGTACTCGACGGCCTTGTCGTAGTCGCCGTCGTTCTCGGCGAGCGCGTTCTTGCAGTCCATCATTCCGGAGCCGGTGAGCTCACGGAGCCGCTTGACGTCGGCGGCAGTGTAGTTCGCCATCGTGGGCGAGCCTCCTCAAAGTCTGGGTACGGGCGTTGACGAAAAATGCTGTTCCAGGGCGTGGTCGACGGGCTCACTGTGGAGCCGCTCCGACCACCACCCTGACATACCGAAGCGGCCCCGGCCCACCCCTGAGGGTGAACCGGGACCGAATTCGATCAAGCCTGAGCGGCTGGTGCTTCCTCTGCTGCCGGAGCCTCTGCAGCGGGAGCGTCGGTTGCCGGAGCTTCCTCTGCTGCCGGTGCGTCCGCGGCCGGTGCGTCTGCCGCGGGTGACGCCTGCTGGAGCTGCTCGAGCTCCCACTCGGCGAGGGGCTCGCCTGCGCCGACCTCGGGCTTGGCGTCGGATGCAGTGTTCTGACCTGCTCGCGCCTGTACGCCCTCGGCGACTGCGGACGCGACGACCTTGGTCAGCAGCGCAGCGGAACGGATCGCGTCGTCGTTACCCGGGATCGGGTAGTCGACCACGTCGGGATCGCAGTTGGTGTCGAGGATCGCGATCACCGGGATGTTCAACTTACGGGCCTCGGCAACCGCGAGGTGCTCCTTGTTGGTGTCGACGATCCAGATGGCCGACGGAACCTTGGCCATGTCCCGGATACCACCGAGGGTGCGGTCGAGCTTGGTCATCTCACGCGTGAGCATGAGGATTTCCTTCTTGGTGCGTCCCTCGAAGCCGCCGGTCTGCTCCATTGCCTCGAGCTCCTTGAGGCGAACGAGGCGCTTGTGCACGGTCTGGAAGTTGGTGAGCATGCCACCGAGCCAGCGCTGGTTGACGTAGGGCATGCCCACGCGAGTCGCCTCGGCTGCGATGGACTCCTGCGCCTGCTTCTTGGTGCCGACGAACAGAACCGTGCCTCCGTGGGCAACGGTCTCCTTGACGAACTCGTAGGCCCTGTCGATGAACGTCAGAGTCTGCTGCAGGTCGATGATGTAGATGCCGTTGCGGTCGGTGAAGATGAATCGCTTCATCTTCGGGTTCCAGCGACGGGTCTGGTGTCCGAAGTGTGTGCCGCTGTCGAGCAGCTGCTTCATTGTTACTACAGCCATGGCTGAAGAACTCTCTTTCGATGGTGCGGTTGACGCAGAGTGTCGGTGACCTCTGCCCTGGCGGCCGCTGGGGTTGCCGGACCCGCGAACCACGAGGATTCTCAGGACCGCCGACAACCGGTTCTCGCATCGATGGTTCTGCCGTGGCAGACGATGCGATGACAACGGACGCGCGAAGTCGACCCGTGCACGCACAGGCCGCATCGACGAGTGTAGACCTGCCACGGCCCCCTTCATAACCAGGCCCGACTGTCAAGAGATTCCGCTACCTGTGGACAAAGAAGTCCGTTGTCCACAATCGACGTTCACTACCGTTTCGGTGCTCTGATTCGGGAGATGGTCGACGGATGAACTTTCGTCTCGCCGTGCGGGCATCGTCGATCGGCGTCGCGGTCGGCCTCTCGCTCTCGACGACGGTCGCATCGGCCGCTCCGGGCGATTTCACCTGGCCGTTGCAGCCGAAGCCCCGCATCGTCACCCCGTTCGACCTTCCCGACCAGGATTGGCTCCCCGGACACCGCGGTATCGACCTCGCCGCCGACGAGGGACGATCGGTACTGGCGGTGGCCGACGGCACGGTGGTGTTCGCCGGTTCGGTCGCGGGAAAGCCCGTCGTATCGGTCGACCATGCGGGAGGACTGCGCTCGACGTACGAGCCGGTGACGGCCGCGGTCACAGCAGGAACGCGGGTCCGACGCGGAACGGTGCTGGGTTCGGTGGCGTTCGGACACGAGGGCTGCTCGCCCACATGTCTGCACTGGGGCATCAGACGAGGCCGCGAATACCTGGATCCGACGGCGCTGGTACGCACCCGGCCGATCAGGTTGAAACCGGTGGACGAACCGAGCCGGTGAATGTCAGCGCAGGGGACCCGAGTGTCGGCCGGACGCTGCCGGAAAATCGTCCGCGACCATGGCGGCGAGCTCGACGAATGCGCTTCTGGTCTGCGGGCGCAACAGATCGAGATCGACCACCGCGCCCTCTGCCAGATGCTCGTCGAACGGGACGACGAGGACTGCGCGACAGCGTTCGAGGAAATGCTGCTGCAGCAGGTTCATGTCCACTGCCGACGAGCCCGGACGCACCGAGCTGATCACCACGACCGTTCGCTCGACCAGGTGTCCGTACCCGTGCAGCTCGAGCCAGTCCAATGTCGCCGCGGCACTGCGGGCACCGTCGACCGCCGGGGAACTCACCAGTACGAGCGCGTTGGCCAGCTGCAGCACGCCGTTCATCGCCGAATGCATGATGCCGGTTCCGCAATCGGTCAGGATCAGGTTGTAGTACACCTGCAGCATGTCGATGACGGCTCGGTAATCCTCTTCGCCGAACATCTCGGACGCCGCCGGGTCGCGCTCTCCTGCAAGCACTTCCAGTCGACTCGGTGCCTGCGAGGTGTGCTCGCGAATGTCGGAGTAGCGCCGAATGTTCGGTGCGGCTGCCAACAGGTCGCGGACGGTCGACGACGTCTGCCGGGGAACTCGCTCTCCGAGGGTGCCGAAGTCGGGGTTCGCGTCCACGGCGATGACGCAATCTCCCCGCAACGACGCGAACGTCGAGCCGAGGCCGAGCGTGGTAGTCGTCTTGCCGACACCACCCTTGAGGGAGAGGAACGCGATCCGGTAGTCACCGAGCACAGGTTGACGGATTCGCTCGACCTGATTTCGGTACCGCTCCTCGGCCGTCGACTCACCCGGATTGATGACACCACCGGTCAGCCGGTGAACGCCTCGACGCCATCCGGAGTTCGACGCTCGCTTGGGACGCTTCAGCAGCGAATCGGCACCCAGATCTTGGCTGGTGGGGCGATACGGGTTCGGCGCACCCGCCCACGGTTGCGGCGACCAGCCTCCACCAGGTGCCGGGAACTCCTCCGGCCGCGGTTGCGTGGGCGTGTGTCGGTCGAACTCCGCGGCCACCGGCCCCGGCTCCAGCGGCACGGGCGGGTTGTACCTCGGTGGAACGGCACGCCGCTCGATCGAATCGGGAGTTTGCCAAGGTGGCGGCTGCCGCGGCGTCGAGCGCGATCGGACATTCGGCTCCGATGATGCCGGCCGAGAACTGTTCTCCGGTGCCTCACCGCTTCGGTTGCCGGGCTCCTGCCCCTCGGCCGCGAGGTTCTCACGGACATGCATCGACCACGGTTCCGAAGCACCCTGCGGTCGGTCGCGGTCCACGGTCCCCCGTACTCGGTCTGGTTGGTCGGTCATGACGCTACCAAACGTAGCGTCGCCGACGCTCGACTCACGCCCGGGGGTGAGCCTGATCGTGCACGGCTCGCAACCGTTCGACCGAGACGTGTGTGTAGATCTGCGTGGTTGCGAGGGACGCGTGCCCGAGCAACTCCTGCACCACCCTGAGATCGGCGCCGCCTTCGAGGAGATGGGTCGCTGCTGTGTGACGCAGACCGTGCGGACCGAGGCTGGGGCCACCGGGAACGGTCTCGAGTACCGCGTGAACCGCGGTCCTGGCCTGCCGTTGGTCGAGACGCCCTCCCCTCCTACCCAGCAACAGAGCCGCCCCGGACCGATCGTCGACCAACTCCGGCCTGCCACTGACGAGCCACTTCTCGAGAGCGTGTGCCGCCGGCATTCCGTACGGCGCAGAACGCTCCTTGTTTCCTTTGCCCAGAACGCGGACAACGCGGCGATCGGTGTCGACATCGTCGAGGTCGAGTCCGCACAACTCCCCGACGCGGACCCCGGTTGCGTAGAGGAGCTCGACGATGAGCCGATCCCTCAACGCGATCGGATCGAGCTCGGCAGCACCCGATTCGGCAGCCGCCAGCGCCTGGGCGGCCTGATTGTGCCGCAGTACACCAGGCAGAGTCCGGTGACTCGACGGTGCCGCCAGCCGTTCGGCAGGCCCGACCTGCACCGCCCCCACCCGCTCGAGCCATTTGCCGAAGGTCCGCGCAGACGAGGTACGCCTGGCCATCGAGGTTCTGGCCGCGCCGGCCGCCGAATACTTGGCCAGCCAGGAGCGCACGGCCCGGAGGTCGAGATCGGCGATGGTCGCATCGGGGTCGGAGTCCGCGAGATGCGAGAGGAGCGATCGAGCATCCGCGACATAGGCGCGAATGGTGTGTTCGGAGCGCTCTCGACCGAGTCGAAGATGTTCGGCGAACTCTTCGACGTGGATGCCGAGGTGAGGCGGCAGCGAATCGGTCATAGTCTCAGCTTGGGTGCTGACGACTCGCACGACAACCGGACACGCCGCCGGAACGACATCGGTGCGAGCTCAGGCGTCGACGCCTGCTTCCGCCTGTGCCAGCTCACGCTTCCAGGCTCGGAAAGTCTCCTCGGTGCGTCCGCGACGCCAGTAACCCGAGATCGATGCCCATTCGGCAGAGATCCCACGCTCCTTGCGAATGTAGGGCCGGATGTTGTGCATCACGGCCTGCGCCTCACCGTGCACGAAGACCTGTGCCTGGCCGGGTAGCCATTCCGTGTCCTTGACCGCGGCGATCAAGGGAGCGTTGTCGCCGGCTCGGTCGTCGCCGACCTCGTTGGAGGAGGCACCCCGGTGAACCCACGTGACGTCGACGACGGCGAGCGTTTCCATGTAGATCTCGTCGTGACGGTCGGCAACTTCGATGAACACTTTGGCGATGGCGTCTTCGGGCAGTGCCTCTACGGCAGCCGAGATCGCGGGAATCGCCGATTCGTCACCTGCGAACAGATGCCAGTCCGCGTCGGGCCGAGGGGCGTACCCACCGGACGGGCCGAAGAACGACATCTCTTCCCCCGGCTTCGCCCGGGTGGCCCACGGCCCGGCAACTCCTTCGTCGCCGTGCACCACGAAGTCGATCGCGATCTCGCGCGCACTCGTGTCGACGGATCGAACGGTATAGGTGCGCATGATCGGATCGTCGTCGGTTCCGAAGAACAGCTTGACGTAGGCGTCGGTCTCGTCGATCGCGTCGAAGTCGTCGAAATTGTCTCCGCCGAGATACACCCGGTACATGTGCGGGGTGAGCGCCTCGGTGCGCAGGACGGACAGCGTGGTTTTCTTGCGTGGCACTTCGGACCCCTCTTCGAGCGAACACGTCGGTGCGTGCTGCACCGACTAAGCATTACCTAACACCCTACCTTCGGGGCTCGGCAAACGTGGCGGTCAGCCCCGAACCACGCGGAACCACCCGGTCTCGTCGCTGGCCACGAAGCCGTCCATTTCCAGCACGGGAAGCGCTGCGCGCACCTTGCCGATCGGTACACCGGACCGTTCGGACAACTCGCTGCTCGACAATGACCCGGTTGCCGGCAACGCGTCGTAGATCAGCAATCCGGTCTCCGAGAGCGCGTCCGTCTCGCGAAAGAGGTCGGGCCGCCACTCCTCCGGAGATCCCAGGGCACCGGCCTCGGCAACGACATCGTGCGAGCTCGACACCAGCACTGCCTCCCCGTCGCGGATCATGCGATGGCACCCCTTGGACGTAGGCGATGTGACGGGACCGGGAACCGCGAGTACCGGACGACCCAGTTTTGTCGCCCATGCCGCAGTATTGCGAGCCCCGCTGCGCCACCCGGCCTCGACCACCACCACAGCCGATCCGAGTGCCGCAACGAGTCTGTTGCGAGCGAGGAAGCGATGCTTGGCAGGAGTGGTGCCCGGTGCGTATTCGCTCAGGACCAGGCCGTGATCGGCTATCTGTCGCAGCAATCGGGAATGCCCCGCCGGATACGCACGGTCGACGCCACAGGCGAGCACCGCCATCGTCGTTCCCTCTACTCCGAGAGCCGCCCGATGCGCCGCGGCGTCGATCCCGAAGGCCGCGCCGGAAATGATGGTCCAACCGTCGAGCGCGAGGTCTGCCGAAATTTCTGCGGTCACGTGGTCCCCGTACGGGCTCGAGGCACGGGTCCCCACGATGGAGACGGATCGTTCGGTAGCAGTTGCGACGGGTCGATTTCCAAGCGCCCACAACGCAATCGGTGGGCAGGTGTCCACTCCGGCGGTGAGACCCGAGCCGTCGAAGCCGAGGAATCTCCACGCCGGCCACTCGTCGTCGTCAGGAGTGATCAGCCGGCCACCCAGCGCCGCGATGTGATCGAGATCCGCTGCAGCGGTGTCGATGTGGGCACGCGCCGCCAGCCTCTCACCCAATCCGCCTGCCCGAACCGCCGCGGCAGCCGCTTCCGGGCCTTGTGCAGCGGCATGGTCGACCACGAGTCGATGCGGGCCTTGCGCCACTCGAGACAGATATGCCCACGCGAGTCGGCGTGCGTCGTGCGTCATGCCACTCCCCTGTCGCGGAAATCCAATGCTGCTCCGACCTCGTCGGCACCGGGAACCGTGCCCCCTGCGAGATCGCTCAACGTCCACGCCACCCGTATCGCTCTGTCTGCTCCCCGCGCGGTCAACGATCCGTTCCGCAACGCCCGCTCCACCGGTGCAAGCGTCGAGCGTGCCAACCGAAACCTCTGCCGCAGAGCGGGTCCTGGGACTTCCGCATTCGTTCTCCAGCCGAAGTCCTGCCACCGCTGTGCGGCCGCGTCCCTGGCTCCGGTCACGCGAGCACGGATCTCGGTCGTTCCCTCCCCCACCTCGTCGACCAGCGCTCCCGTCGCCACGCCCATCATCTGTATGCGGAGATCGACACGGTCCAGCAACGGACCCGAGAGCTTTCCTAGATATTTGCGCCGAACAGTGGGCGCACAGACGCAATCGACCTGTCGCGCAGGTGCACACGGGCACGGATTCGCCGCCAGGACCAGCTGGAATCGAGCCGGATATCTGGCCACACCGTCTCGACGTGCAATGCGAATCTCGCCGTCCTCCAAAGGGGTCCGCAGAGCCTCCAGTACGCGAACGCTCATCTCGGCGCACTCGTCCAGAAATAGGACTCCTCGATGCGCGCGACTGACCGCGCCCGGTTTGGCCATTCCCGTTCCACCCCCCACCAGGGCGCTCACCGACGTCGAATGATGAGGTGCGATGAACGGCGGCGAGGTGATGAGCGGGCGCGCGGTGGTCAACAGACCAGCCACCGAATGTATGGCCGTCACCTCGAGCGCCTCGGACTCGGTCAGCGGCGGCAGAATTCCCGGAAGACGCTGCGCCAACATCGTTTTGCCGATACCCGGCGGACCGGTCAGCATGATGTGATGCGCTCCGGCGGCCGCTACTTCCAGAGCCCACCGCGCATCCGCCTGCCCGGCCACATCGCTGAGATCGGGATAGGTCTCCTGATGCCACTCGGTCGGCACCGGCGATTCCAAGCCCTGCTCGCCGCGAAGCCACGCCACGACATCCCCGAGCGAGCCTGCGCCCAGCACGTCGATACCGTCCACCAGGCCCGCCTCGGGTAGACACTGCATCGGGACCACCACCCGTCGCCAGCCCGCACCCTTGACCGCAAGCACCCCGGGCAGGACCCCGCGAACTGGCCTCAGCCTGCCGTCCAGAGCAAGTTCGCCCAGAAACACTGTCTCCGAGAGACTCCCGCGCGGGATGGCCTTCGCCGCATCGAGAACAGACAACGCGAGAGCGAGGTCGTACACCGATCCGCCTTTGGGCAGCGTTGCGGGTGACAGTGCGAGAATCACCCGACTGTCCGGCCACGTGCCACCCGAGTTCTTCACGGCTGCTTTCACGCGATCTCGTGATTCGTTCAGTGCAGTATCGGGCAGGCCGACCAGATGTGTGCCCGGAAGCCCTTGCCCGATATCGGCTTCGATTTCCACCAGCACACCGTCGACACCGTTGACCGCAACCGAATGCGCGCGTCCGAGCGGCATCAGAACGCAGCCCGGATGTGAGTGATCACCGGATTGTCGTCTCGCCCGACCACGATAGCGATCACGTCGAATCTGATCTGAACCCAAGGACCTTGTTGCAGGGCAAGC
The DNA here is from genome assembly GCF_059489205.1 of Rhodococcoides sp. S146-33. Taxonomy (NCBI): domain Bacteria; kingdom Bacillati; phylum Actinomycetota; class Actinomycetes; order Mycobacteriales; family Nocardiaceae; genus Rhodococcoides; species Rhodococcoides sp. S146-33. The sequence goes on along the minus strand of NZ_JCAJWY010000002.1, from coordinate 942,299 downwards.
CACGACAATGCGAGCCCTCTGATTCGTACCTGTTTCGTGTAGGTGACAGCCTCGGCCGGGGTTCCATAACCAATTCCCGAGCGCGTCTTCACCTCGACGAACACCATCGTGTCACCGTCGCGCGCAATGATGTCGAGCTCACCGGATCGATGCCGCCAGTTCCGCTCGATCACCTCGAGTCCGATGTCCTCGAGATGGCGCACCGCGAGGTCCTCACCGCGCGCACCGAGTTCCTGATTGGTCGCCATATCCGCATTCCTCCACTCTGCGGCCGTACTTCGCGGCCGATTCGTGCTACCGAAGGTGGCACGTCCGAATCGAGGAGAAACAATGAAAGCGCAGGTGGGTGATCACCCTGTGGACAACTGCTCGCCTGTGGACGAACGGGCAGATGTGAGAGACCTGTTGCCGGAATTGTCAGACCGTCATGCTACGGCTTGGACCAGCTCGCCGGCCGGGTGGCAGCGGTCATCACACGCATGAATCCAAGGACCCCCACACGCACAAAACTCCGCCCGAAACGAAAATTCGGACGGAGCTGATGCTCAGCGTCGACACACGAAATCGAATGCCGGTAGAGCGTTTTCGGGCACCGAGGTAAACGGTGCTACCACATGGTCAGTGGGCAGCCTCGTATGCTGCCTGCACGTCCTGACTGATGCGGCCGCGAGCACTGACCTCGTGGCCGTTCTCGCGTGCCCATGCCCGAATGTCCTGAAGATCGACTTTGCCGCGAACCGGTGCCGGAGTAGCGCCGCCCTTGCGCGTACGGCGTCCGGAGACCTTCTCTGCGTGCTCGATCCAGAAAGCCAACTGTTCGTGCAATTCGTTCGCATGCTTGAGGTTCAAATCGATGCGGTACTGGTTTCCACCGATGCCGAATTCGATGGATTCACCTTGACCGTCTTTGATTACCGATCCATCGACATCGTCGATCATCTGAACAAGCGTCTTGCGTGCCATCTCGTACCTCTTACACGTCTGGGGGATGTGATATTCAAGTTCTACCACCCATTCTCGTATGTGTGCAAAGAAGTTGCAGGTGTTACGCGACGCGTCGAACTTACGAATATCACCCCAGATATGGCCTCACATTTCGAGAGAATAGACCTCGAAATCGAATACTTCTGTCACACAGTTACTTTCGCGGCTCGAATCTACCGCGCCGCCCTCTGCCAGAGGTGGCTCTCCGCCGAAACCAACGATGAAACAGGACACACGGAACGATTTGGTCGGCTGTCCAATTTTTTTTTCGACAATCACGACCGACACCGTCGACTATCGGTGCGGCGACTCGTCGGCGTGAGGCCGGGCGTTTTTCACCCGTACGCGAACCGCCGTCGACTGCCGATGTGCCACGGCGTTCGCCGCAACACGCTATTCCGGAAGGCGTAGGTCGGGTTTGTCCAGCTCTTCGATGTTGACGTCTTTGAACGTGATCACTCGGACATGCTTGACGAAACGGGCGGGGCGGTACATGTCCCACACCCACGAATCCGACATCCTCAATTCGAAGTAGATTTCACCGTCGGCGTTGTGCGGAATGAGTTCGACGGAGTTCGCCAGATAGAACCGACGTTCGGTTTCGACCACGTAGTTGAACTGACCTACGATGTCCCGATACTCGCGATACAGCGAGAGCTCCATCTCGGTTTCGTACTTTTCGAGATCTTCGGCACTCATCGGTCTCTTTCATCCTCCAGTCGGGCGTGAGAAGTAATCATCGCGCACCTGCGTCGCGGCAGTCCATTCGCCCCACGGCGTCGTCGTCTCGCGGGGAGCCTGCGGCCGCCGCAGCGACATTCGCATACGACATTCGATGTTCTCTGCTGGGGCCGAGAGCAATCATGGCGGCCGAATGAGCCCGCGTGCTGTAGCCCTTGTGAACGGCGAATCCGTAGCCCGGAATCTCCTCGTCCATCTGCACCATCAACCGATCACGCGAGACCTTTGCCAACACGCTCGCGGCAGCGATGCACGCGGCGGTGGCGTCGCCGCCGATCACCGGTAGCGACGGAATTGGCAGGCCGGGCACCCGGAAGCCGTCGGTGAGCACGTACCCGGGAGTCACGCCGAGCCCGGCAACTGCGCGACGCATTCCCTCGATGTTCGCCACGTGCACCCCGATGCGATCGACTTCGGCAGCGTCTATGAACACCACGCTCCATGCAAGCGCCAGCTTCTGAATCTTTGGGAACAGTTCCTCGCGTCGACGCTCGGTCAACTTCTTCGAGTCGTCCAGATCGGCCAGCGCGGCATGGGCGCGAGCGCCGAGTACACATGCCGCGACCGTCAACGGACCGGCACACGCTCCCCTACCTGCCTCGTCGACACCCGCAACCGGCCCGAGACCGCCGCGTTCCAAAGCCGACTCCATCGTCCGCAACCCGGCGGCTCGCCGGATGACCGGACGTGGCGGCCACGACGACCGCGTCAGAGTCGCTCGTACACGAGGCGCGCGGCGGGGGGCCGTCGTCATCGACCTTGGATGTCGGGAGAATCGAGGAGTCCGGTCCGTGACGGGGGCAGGGCGATGAAGACAGCCTTGCCGATCACGTTGTCGAGCGGCACAGTCCCGGTGAATTCGTCCGTGATGTGATAGCGGGAGTCTCGTGAGTTGCTCCGGTTGTCTCCCATCACCCAGATGTTGCCCTCGGGGACGGTCACGGGGTCGAAGCAGCGTCCCGACTTCAGCTCGGTGTCACACGTCATCGTGCCCGGGGCGAACGGGAAATCCATCTGAATGTACGGCTCGTCCAACGGCTTCCCATCGACGAGTACTCGGCCCTGATCGTCACAGCACTCGACGGTCTGACCGCCGGTGGCAATGACGCGTTTGACCAGATCGTTCTCGTCCGGAGCGACGACTCCGATCAAGGAGCCCACTTCCTGGGCCCCGCGGATGATCGAGTTGTCGGAGCGCTGCGAGACGAATTCGTCGTTCCACGAATCCGGACCACGAAAGACGACGATGTCGCCGGGCTTCGGGTCACCGAAGCGGTACCCGATCTTTTCCACCACGATCCGGTCGCCGGTACAGCCCGCGCAGCCGTGCAGAGTCGGCTCCATCGACTCGGATGGGATCAGGTACACCCGAGCGACGAATGTTTGGAGCAGAAAACTCAACACCAGCGCTACCAGAATGAGAATCGGAAGCTCTCGCCAGAACGATCGGGGCTTGCGATCCCGACGCTCGTTCTGCGAAGACTCGTCGTCGGGCTCGTCGGTCGGATCCTGTGGGGACTGCGTCACGTCAACAGGTTAGCCGGAACGCTGGTCTGCGCGGCCGGACGGTCTGTGCACCGGCGTTTCGGACCGGCCGAGACGCATCATGCCGCGTCGCCCGAGAGGGCGACGCGGCATGATGGGAGCTATATGGATCCGGGCGGAACCAATCAGCGCTTTTCCTTGATCTTGGCGGCCTTGCCACGCAGATCGCGGAGGTAGTAGAGCTTGGCGCGACGGACGTCACCGCGAGTGAGGACCTCGAACTGCGCGATGTTGGGGCTGTGCACCGGGAAGGTGCGCTCGACGCCGACGCCGAACGAGACCTTACGAACCGTGAAGGTCTCGCGAACGCCACCGCCCTGACGCCGGATGACGACGCCCTTGAAGATCTGAATACGCTCCTTCGAGCCTTCGATGACCTTGACGTGCACGTTCAGGGTGTCGCCGGGGCGGAAATCGGGGATGTCGCCACGCAGCGACTGATTGTCGAGAAAGTCCAGAGTGTTCATCGGTTGTGCCATCCTTGCGTTCTGCGCTTGAGTAGAGGAACCGAGCGGCTCGCAGACTGCGCGGCTCGACTGGTTCGTACTCCGAGTGAGGTCCGTGCCTGCTAGAGGCAACCCGACCATTGTGCCAGACCATCATGCCTACGGAGAAATCGACTCCGCGCGGGGTGAGACGGCAGCGCCCGACACCGGTGCCGGCACCACGACGCGCGCCAACTCGTCCTCGGTGGCCTCGCGTGCATGGACGATGCTGGGCTTGCCCGCGATTGCGTCCTGCAAATAGATCTTGGCTCTGATCAGCGGTCTGCGCCAGCGCTTCTCACGTCGCAGAGCTCTTCCCATCTTTTTCGGCCTGCTGGTGTAGCGCCACCTCGCCCACGGCGCGCTCGGTCTGCTCAGTCGAATCGCCGCCAAAACGAGGATCGGCAGGACGAACAGCCCTACCAACCCGGTCCAGATCTTTCCCTTGAGCAGAACGATGACACCGAGAGCCAAGTTGGCCAATGCCAGTACCGCCAGTGTCCCGCGGACCCACGGATCCGGATCGGCTCGAAAGCTCGCCGGGCTCAGGAGCGCCAAGGGGTGGAACCCGAGGAGCAACAGTCCCGTGAACGCCACCGCAGCGAACACTGCGTCGACCGACGTACGACCCTGTTCGGACCAATAGACGTCGCGGAGGTAGAAGATCAATGCGAACTCGTCGAGAACGAGCGCGGCCCCGATGCCGAAGACGGCGGCCAGGACCGCGCCGATCGTCTGCGATCCGTCCACATACACCGCGATGAGACCGATCCCTGCCAGCAACATGAGCACGATCCCGAACACGACGTGATGTATGTGCTGCCCACCGGGCGTGATGTTGCCGGGCCACCACTTCACGTCCGCGCGAATCATCCTGACGCTGAGGCGGATCAACAGAAATCCGACCAGCAGACCCAACAGGAAGCAGAAAAGCGGAAGACGACCGTGATCGATGACCCCGTGTTGCAACCACCTCACGTGCGTCTCACGTCCTTCCTACCGAACGACCGGCGAGTCGGACTTCACACTATTCGTGATCCGGGCCGCCCAGGACGGCATCGACCATCGAGCAGTCGCTATTTTCCGAATCCGGCCTTCCGGAGCGCGTCCGCCATCGAACCGGCCGCCGGTGCGGCCTGTTGAGCACCACCGCGACGTTCTCGCTGGGGTCGTGAGTCTCGTCCCCGATTGCCCTGGTCGGTACCGCCGGCTCGCCCCTGGCCCCGCGGTCGTTCTCCCTGCTGTCCGCGGGGGGCGTCCTTTCCGGTGGAGGCCCCAGGCTCGTCGTCCAGTCGCAGGCTCAATCCGATGCGCTGACGAGGGAGGTCCACCTCCATGACCTTGACGCGTACGACGTCACCGGACTTGACGACCTCACGCGGATCCTTGACGAAGTTGTGCGACATCGCCGAGACGTGAACGAGACCGTCCTGATGCACACCGACGTCGACGAAAGCACCGAACGCCGCCACGTTCGTCACCACGCCTTCGAGCGTCATGCCCGGCTTCAGGTCGGCCACCTTCTCGATACCGGCCGCGAAAGTCGCGGTCTTGAACTCCGGACGCGGGTCGCGTCCCGGCTTCTCCAACTCGGAGATGATGTCGGTGACAGTGGGCAACCCGAATCGTTCGTCGACGAATTCCGCAGGATCGAGGCGGCGCAGGAGGGCCGTGTTGCCGACCACTTCACGCACTCCGACGCCGGCCTTGCCGACGATGCGGCGGACTACGGGGTACGCCTCCGGGTGCACACTCGACCGATCGAGTGGGTCCTCTCCCCCGGAGATGCGGAGGAATCCGGCGCACTGCTCGAAAGCCTTGGGGCCCAGGCGCGGTACGTCCTTGAGGGTGCTGCGGCTGGCGAACGGTCCGTTCTGGTCGCGGTGCGCCACGATGCTCTCGGCGAGCGAGCCGGCAATTCCCGATACCCGCGACAGCAGGGGCACCGACGCTGTATTGACGTCGACGCCGACCGCGTTCACGGCGTCTTCGACCACGGCTCCGAGTGAGCGAGCGAGCAGAGTTTCGGAGATGTCGTGCTGGTACTGGCCGACGCCGATGGACTTGGGATCGATCTTGACCAGCTCGGCCAACGGATCCTGCAGCCTGCGAGCGATCGAGACCGCTCCACGGATCGAGACGTCGAGTTCGGGCAGCTCGCTCGAGGCGTACGCCGACGCCGAATACACCGAGGCACCGGCCTCGGAGACCACCACTTTGGTCAGCTTCGCAGCCGGGAACTTGGTAATCAATTCGGCTGCCAGAGAGTCGGTTTCACGTGAAGCCGTGCCGTTTCCGATAGCGATGAGCTCCACTTCGTGCTTGGCCGCGAGCCCGGCGAGAGTGGCCAGTGCCTGATCCCACTTACCCTGCGGCTTGTGGGGATAGATCGTGTCGTAGTCGACGACCTTTCCGGTGGCGTCGACGATGGCGACCTTGGTGCCGGTACGGAAGCCCGGGTCGAGGCCCATCGTGGTGCGGTTGCCCGCAGGCGCGGCGAGCAGCAGATCCTTGAGGTTGCTCGCGAACACGTCGACGGCGTCCTTCTCGGCGGATTGACGCAGTCGCATCCGGGTGTCGAGTGAAACCGTCACCAGCATCTTGGTGCGCCACGCCCAACGGACGGTATCGAGCAACCACTTGTCGGCGGGCCGTCCTCGATTCGCGATCCCGAACTTGGTGGCGATCCGACCCTCGTAGACGCTGGGCACCCCGGGTGTCGGTTCTTCGCGCTCGGGCTCGAATCCGAGTGAGAGTATTTCTTCCTTTTCGCCTCGGAGGGTGGCGAGAATGCGATGCGAGGGCAGGCTCGTGAAAGGTTCGGAGAACTCGAAGTAGTCGGAGAACTTGGCACCCTCCTCCTCCTTGCCCTTGCGAACGGTGGCAACGAGTTTGCCGGAGGTCCACATGAGTTCGCGCAGTTCACCCACCAGGTCGGCGTCCTCGGCGAAACGCTCGACGAGAATTGCGCGTGCGCCGTCGAGCTGCTCCTGGTCGAATTGCGCAGGATCGGTGGTGGGGTCGGAGAACAGCGCATCGGCCACGGGCTCGTGCCCCGCTTCACGCGCGATCTGGGCTTTCGTCCGACGCTTCGGCTTGAACGGCAGATAGATGTCCTCGACGCGAGCCTTGGTATCGGCCAGCATCAATGATTGTTCGAGGGCGTCGTCGAGCTTGCCCTGACTGCGGATGGATTCGATGACGGCATCTCTTCGCTCGTCGAGCTCGCGCAGGTACCGCAGCCGCTCGTCGAGCTGCCGCAGCTGCGCATCGTCGAGGGTGCCGGTGACCTCCTTGCGGTACCGCGCGATGAACGGGACCGTCGAGCCGCCGTCGAGCAGTTCCACGGCGGCCCGAACCTGTTCTTCACGAACATCGAGTTCTTCGGCTATGCGCTTGTTCACAGATTTCAGAGCAGTGGTCACGGCGATGGACCCTACCGCTAATGTGGGACAGGTCGGTCAGCGGTTCAACGTCTGGGAGAGATGCACGCATGGTCAGGGTGTCTCGCTTCCTGACTGTCGTCTGCACCGCACTGCTGTTCACCGCAGGGTGCTCGGTTCCACCGGACGATCGACCCGGCGATCCCGCCGCGAAAGCAACCGCCGAGCCCTCAGCGTCACCCTTTCCCGACATGCAGAAGGTCGACGGCGTCGCTCTCGAAGCCCGAATCCCCATGGCGATCGCGTCGGCGCAGGCTCGCGGTGCCGACGTCGACTTCGCATTACTGGACCGCCAGACCGGTTCCTTCTACAGCAGCAACGCCGACGTACAGGTCGAAACTGCATCGGTGTCCAAGCTCTTCATCGCCGACGAAGTGATGTTCCGGGCGCAAACCGAGAACCGCCCTGTCTCGGTCGACGAACTGAGTACCATAACCGACATGTTGGAATTCTCCGACGACAACGCTGCGTACACCCTCTGGTACCGCTACGGCACGTCGGACATAGTGCGCGCAGTCGCGGCCCGATACGGTTTGCAACGCACCACCGCACCGGGCGACGATCAGTGGTACAACACCGAAACCACGCCGAGCGACCTGGTCGGGTACTACGCGGGCTTGCTCAACGGCAGCGGTGGACTGACGACTGCGTCGACGGACGTGATCATCGGCATGCTGCGGCGTTCGGCGCCGATTGCCGCGGACGGCTACAAGCAGCATTTCGGAATCGTCGACGGTCTACCGGGCGAGAGCGTGCACGCAGTCAAACAGGGCTGGATGTGCTGTGTCGCCGATCGCTGGGTGCACCTGTCCACCGGGACGATAGGCGTCGACAATCGCTATCTGCTGGCTCTCTCGTCACGAGAGGACATCTTCTACGCCGACGACATGGAGAGCTATCCGGACACCGCAGTGGTCGATGTGAGCGATGATGCCAGTGCTCTGCATGCCAGGGACACTCTCACCGGATTCGTCTCGATGCTCTTCCCTGGCGGCACTGTCAGCTGAATTGCTCAGTCGCCGAGCAGATCCGGGCGACGCTCGGCGGTGCGTGTCAACGACTGGGCACGACGCCACGCCGCTATCTTCGCGTGATCGCCGGAGAGAAGGACGTCGGGAACGTCGAGTTCACGCCACCGGGCCGGACGCGTGTAGCTCGGCCCTTCGAGCAGACCGTCGGAGAACGAATCCTCTTGGTGCGACTGTTGATTGCCGAGCACTCCGGGCATGAGTCGAACTACCGCCTCGGCCATCACCAGGACGGCCGCCTCACCGCCGATGAGCACGTAGTCGCCGATACTGACTTCTTCGACGCGGACGCGGCGCGACGCATCGTCGAAGACCCGCTGATCGATACCCTCGTACCTCCCGCAGGCGAACACCAGATGCTGCTCGGTGGACCACCGTTCGGCTGTGCGTTGGGTGAACGGAACACCGGCAGGAGTGGGAACGACGAGGAGTGAATCCTCGGTCAGAACGTGGTCGAGGGCGTCGCCCCAGACAGTTGGCTTCATGACCATGCCAGGTCCGCCGCCGTAGGGTGAATCGTCGACGGCCTTGTGCACGTCATGGGTCCACGATCGCAGATCGTGGACCTCCACCGAGACAAGACCGCGGTCGATTGCCTTGCCCAACAAAGCCGTTCGCAGCGGCGTCAGATACTCGGGAAAAATGGTGACGACGTCGAGACGCACGATCTACTCCGGGTCCAGCAGGCCCTCGGGCGGATCGATCTGGATCGTCTTGTCGGCCAACGACACCGACGTCACGATCGCCGCCACGAAGGGAACGAGAATTTCGGCGCGGGTGTCTCCGCCGAAACCGGGCCCCGGCGTGATGGAGAGCAACTCACCCGCTGCCGAGTGCAGTACCTCTCGGACCGTCCCCACTGCCGAGCCGTCGGACAGAACGACAGTGAGTCCTTCGAGCTCGTGATCGTAGAATTCGTCCGGATCATCGGACGGCGGAAGATCTGTGGACTCGACGACGAACAGGGTTCCGCGGATCTGATCGGCGGACGTTTTGTCGTCGATACCGTTCAGACGCAGCAGAAGCCGCCCGGAGTGTTCCCGGACGGCGTCCACCGTGTACGAGGCGGGAGCAGCATTCGATCGAGGCTTGCGGCCGCGAAGAACGGTCCCTATCGCGAAGCGATCGTCGGGGTCGTCGGTGCGAACCTCGACGACGACTTCGCCTTTGATGCCGTGCGACTTTGCAACACGGCCGATGACCAGCTCCATGATTGTGTGCGTGACCTAGTGGTCCGTGTCGACCACATCGACACGAATGCCGCGACCACCGATACCCGAGACGAGCGTGCGCAGCGCCGTGGCGGTACGACCGCCGCGACCGATGACCTTGCCCAGATCGTCGGGGTGCACGTGAACCTCCACGGTGCGGCCACGACGGCCGGTGATCATCTCGACGCGAACGTCATCGGGATTGGCGACGATGCCGCGAACGAGATGTTCGACGGCATCGGCGACAACGGCACTCACTTCTCAGCAGCCTCGGCGGCCGGTGCGTCTGCGGTCTCGGTTGCTGCGGCGTCGGTGCTCTCCGCAGCGGCGTCGTCGGACTTCGGAGCCTTCTTCTTCTTCGCCGTGGTGGCCTCGCCCTGGGGCTCGGAATCGGCCTGCGCCAGTGCGGCGTTGAACAGGTCGAGCTTCGACGGCTTGGGCTCGGCGACGCGGAGGGTTCCCTCGGTGCCGGGCAGACCCTTGAACTTCTGCCAGTCGCCGGTGATCTTCAGCAGGGCCTCGACAGGCTCGGTCGGCTGCGCGCCGACGCCAAGCCAGTACTGTGCGCGCTCGGAGTTGATCTCGATGACGCTGGGATCCTGCTTGGGCTCGTACGTGCCGATGGTCTCGATCGCACGGCCGTTGCGGCGGGTGCGGGCGTCGGAGATGACGACGCGGTAGTGCGGGGTGCGGATCTTGCCGATACGCATGAGCTTGATCTTGACAGCCATGTTCTGGTGGAGCCTTTCGAGAGTTGGTCACGGCGCAATTCAGCGGTTCGCACGGCATGCGAACCCGGTTTTGCGTTGAAGGTTGTTGTGACCGCCGCGCGGTACGTAACCGGAAGACGGGCGAACAGCTGTTCATTGTGCCAGACGAGCATCGCGAACCGTGAATCGCCCTCGGCAACGACTCGATCAGGCCAGCAGGATCACCAGGGCAGGCAGGGTGTTGTTCATCGAGTGGGCCGTGGTCGACGCGACGATCGAGCCGGAACGCATTCTGGCGATGCCGATCGCCAGTCCACCCCACAGCAGGACAACGAATCGCCACCATTCGCGATGCCAGACGGCGAACACGACCGCGGTGATCGTGAGTACGACCCATCGATTGCCCAGCCAGGCCATCGGCATCGGGCGGGTGCGCTTCTCGAGCGCGCCCCACAGCATGCCGCGGAACATCGTTTCCTCGCAGATCGGTGCGCCTATCCAGATCCACACGGCCAGAGCGACTTTCCATCCGACAGCTGTATCCGTGACGTTGCCCAGTGGGGTCTGGTCCTCGAGGTCGAGGCTCGACAAGAGCACCAGCGCGAGAAGCAGACCGCCGACGACCGCGACACCACCCCAGGCCAATCCGGATCGAAGCTGACCGAGCAGTTCGGAACTGGATCTGGGAAGACCGAAATCCACGACGGGACCGTTGCCACGAGACATCGAGATCGCCACGGCCAGTCCTGCGGCCAGCAGGCTCGGAATCATGATGCCGACGACGAACAGAGCAGAGGTCTCGGTCGTGACGACGAGTCCGAGGAGCAGGAAGCCCGCCAGATTGAGGCCGAGAACGAGCGCTGCCGCCGGCAGTCCCCATCGCTGACCGCGCTGACGCTGCTGATTGGCCTGTTCGGCCCGCCAGTAGGTCTCGGACAGGCCCGAGCCTTGTTGCTGAACGTTGTTCATCGGGGCCATTCCGGCCCAGCTCGGGCGGTTCGGGTCGAACTGCCCGCCGCCGTTGGACGGATCAGTCATCACCGGCCTCCGATCTGCTCGTCGTGCGTGACCCTCTGTCGGTCACGCGTCCGCGCAGAATCACCAGCTCCGGGTTGGCCAGCACGTCCGGTCCACCGCGCGGATCCTCCGCGTAGACGACGAGGTCTGCGGGTGCGCCGTGCTCGAGTCCCGGTCGTCCCAGCCAGGACCGGGCGTCCCAGCAGGCAGCACCGAGGGCGTCCGTCGGAGAGAGACCGACGCGCGTGAGTGCCGCGACCTCGTCGGCGATGCGACCGTGTGCGATGGACCCACCGGCATCGGTTCCCGCGTAGATGGGAATCCCGGCATCATGGGCCCGGCCGACGGTGTCGGCGACGCGCGCGTGCAGCGCCCGCATGTGCCGGGCGTAGACGGGGTACCGGGTGGCGGAATCCGCGATTCCGGGAAACGTCTCGATGTTGATGAGCGTCGGCACCAGAGCGGTTCGGTGATCGACCATCATCTCGATGGTCCCGTCGGTCAGACCGGTGCCGTGTTCGATGCAGTCGATTCCCGCCGCGATCAGTCCGGGAAGCGCATCTTCACCGAATACATGGGCGGTCACCCGCGCGCCCTCGGCATGAGCAGCGGCTATGGAGTCGACCAGGATCGAGTCGGTCCACAGCGGCCGCAGATCGCCTGCCGAGCGATCTATCCAATCGCCGACGAGCTTGACCCAGCCGTCACCGAATCGCGCTTGCTGTGCAACGGCCTCGGGCAGCTGAGACTCGTCCTCGATGTCGATGGCCAGACCCGGTATGTATCGCTTCGGCGATGCGATGTGTCGGCCTGCTCTGATGATTCGAGGAAGGTCGTCTCGCTCGTCCAACTCGCGGGTGTCGACCGGAGACCCCGCGTCGCGAAGCAGCAACGCGCCGACGCCTCGCTCGGTGTGTGCCTGACGGATCGAGCCGGGCAGGTCCGTGTGTCCCCCGCCGTACTCGATTCCCACATGACAGTGGGCATCGACGAGACCGGGCAGAATCCAACCGCCGTCGTACACGAAATCCGCGTCGGCAATCGGCTCCACGGACACGACACCGTGGTCGATCCACAGATCGATCTCGGACCCGTCCGGCAGTCCACGGCCCCGCACCCGCATCGCCGACACGTGCGTCGCTTACTTCTTCGGCAGTTTCAGCTGAGAAAGATCGATTCCCTCGAGCCCCGGTGGCAACTGGTCGAGGCCCTTGGGCATGGAGGACAGATCGGGCATACCCGCAGGCATTCCGCCCGGCATGCCGGGGAATCCACCGCGGATCTTCGGCTGTGTCGGACCGCGAGCGCCCTTCTTGCCTTTCTTGCCCTTCTTGTTGTTGCGCACCTGCTTACGCGCACCCGGCATACCCATTCGACCGGCCATGGCCGACATCATCTTGCGCGCCTCGAAGAACCGATCGACCAGCTGATTGACGTCGGACACCTTGACGCCCGAGCCGTTGGCGATACGCAGTCGCCGCGACGCGTTGATGATCTTCGGGTCGGTTCGCTCCTGCGGAGTCATGCCGCGGATGATCGCCTGAACGCGGTCGAGTTGCTTCTCGTCGACGTTGGCGAGTTCCTTCATCTGACCCGCGCCGGGCAACATGCCCAACAGATTTCCGATGGGTCCCATCTTGCGGACGGCCATCATCTGCTCGAGGAAGTCGTCGAGCGTGAGCTGTCCCGAGCCGATCTTGTTGGCGGTCGCCTCGGCCTGTTCGGCATCGAAGTGCTGCTCGGCTTGTTCGATGAGGCTGAGAACGTCACCCATGCCGAGGATCCGGCTGGCCATACGGTCGGGATGGAAGACGTCGAAGTCTTCGAGCTTCTCGCCGGTCGACGCGAACATGATGGGCTGTCCGGTCACCTCACGGACGCTGAGTGCTGCGCCGCCACGAGCATCGCCGTCGAGCTTGGTGAGCACAACGCCGGTGAAGCCGACTCCGTCGCGGAACGCCTCGGCGGTGCTGACCGCATCCTGGCCGACCATGGCGTCGAGAACGAACAAGGTTTCGTCCGGCTCGACGGCATCGCGAATCCCAGCGGCCTGACTCATCAGTTCGGTGTCGATGCCGAGGCGGCCGGCGGTGTCGACGATGACCACGTCGTACTGCTTGCTCCGCGCCTCGGCGATGCCGGCCCGCGCGACCTCGACGGGATCCGCAGCCGAGACACCGAGTGCATTGTCACCGCCGCCTATCGACGTGCCGGGATGCGGCGCGAACACAGCTGCGCCCGCGCGCTCGCCCACGATCTGGAGCTGGCTGACTGCACCGGGGCGCTGCAGGTCGCAGGCTACGAGCAACGGTGTGTGGCCCTGGCCCTTGAGCCATTTGGCGAGCTTGCCGGCCAACGTCGTCTTACCCGAGCCCTGCAGACCGGCGAGCATGATCACCGTGGGCGGGTTCTTGGCGAAGACGAGTCTGCGCGTCTCGCCGCCGAGGATGCCGACGAGCTCCTCGTTGACGATCTTGACTACTTGCTGCGCCGGGTTGAGCGCACCCGATACCTCGGCACCTTTCGCGCGGACCTTGATGCGGTTGATGAACTCCCGCACCACGGGCAGGGCCACGTCCGCTTCGAGCAGAGCCAGACGGATCTCGCGGGCCGTGGCGTCGATATCCGCACCGGACAGTCGACCTTTGCCACGCAGGTCCTTGAGAGTCCCGGCCAACCTGTCGGAAAGGGATTCGAACACCGATTGCACTCCTGAGCTAGCCGATCACCGAAAACGAGCCGAATCCGGCACGGTTACCAGACTAGCGCCAGCACGACCCGCCGTCGCTGGGGCGTGCAGCAGCCGTGTCGTTCTGCGACGGACGTGCTGCTGGAAGATGGAGCCGAGTCAGGCGTTGCGCGCGGAATCGTTCCATGTCACTGCCACTCCCCGCGTCGAGAGCCACTGTGCGGGATCGACCTTGACGCCCGAGGGATCGTGTACCTCGAAGTGCAGATGCGGGCCGGTCGACTGGCCGCGGTTGCCGACTGTGGCGATCTGCTCACCGGCCGAGACACGCTGACCGGGCTGCACCGAGAAATCATTGACGTGCCCATAGACGGTCTCGGTGCCGTCGTCGTGCTTCACCTTCACCCAGAGACCGAACCCGGCTGCCGGGCCAGCGTCGACCACCGTGCCGTCGGCGGCCACGTAGATGGGGGTCCCGATGGGTGCCGCGATGTCGAGGCCGCTGTGTTGGGCACCCCATCGCGATCCGAAGTTCGACGTCAACACTCCGGCGACGGGCTGGACCGTCGACTTCTTCAACGAGCGCAGACTTTCGAGCGGCGACGTCGGCCCCGCACCAGCCGCACCGAATCCGACGTCGTCGAGCCACTGTTGGGCGGCAGCGTCCACTTCGGGGCCGAGGGCAGCGAGCGGTCCCGGAGTCGGTGCCTGTGTCGCCGTCTCCGACGGAACCGCCGACGGAGTGCCCTGTGGTGCCGGAGTCAGGTCCGGTGCGGCCTGCGTCGGCGCACCGACGGGTGGCGCGAGCTGCGGTGGCAGGAACTGTGGGGGTACGAACTGTGGGACCTCGAACTGCGGTAGCTCGAATCCCGCGGGCAGCAGACCTTCCGGGATGGCGAAGGGAAAACCTGCTGCGGGCGGCTCGGGAATCGGAGCGGCGCCCGCGGTACCTGCACCCATCGTCGTCGCGCCGACGACGATGGCACCGGTAGCCGCGACGATGGTCGCGGCTCGTCGACCGGTATCCGGGGTCACTTCTGCGGCGCGGTGCTTGCCGGACGTCGCGTCCGTTGCTGTGTCGGCCGGTGTGTAGATGTTCGACCGTCGATGGGATCCCACAGTTCGTGCCTCTCGCTAAAGCAGTGGAGCCTGCAGGAACGACTCTCTGTTCCGACAGTGTGGAGTCTGCAGAAGTGATCTCGCCGAGTCGTCCTGCGTGTGGTGACGAACATAACAAACCGATATCGGAGGTAAACCCACCGGCTGAAAGTTCGTGAGAAGTCACCACGGCGGATGGGTGAGTCGGTCGATTCCGAGCTGTGGTCAGGTGCCTTCAGGCTTTTCCGGAGGCTTGGGCGGTTCCGGTGCCGGTACAACCGCGAGCAAGGCTCGTTCGAGATCCTCTCGGACCGCCCTGCTGTCCTCGCCTGCCAGGTCGATGCAGAAGGAATCGACGACCGAGCTGCCCAGTGTCGACACGCGAGCCCAGCGAATATCGGAGCCCTGCTGCTCGATGGCACTCGCCAGCCGACAAAGCAGTCCGAGCCTGTCTTCTGCTCGTAGTTCGAGTATCACCTGGCCTGGTTCGTGGTCGTCGAACCACAGGACCCTGGGCGGAGCCTGGGCGTACAGAACCGGCACCGCCGAATCCTCGCCGTCGTCTTCGACGGTCTCGGCTCGGGCGTCGCGTTCTTTCGAGTCCAGTACTGAAACGAGGTCGAGCTCACCCGCCTGAGCGCGGATGATCTCCTGTCGGAGCAGACCGGCCTGCGGCGGCGCTCCGAACAGCGGTGCCACGTCGAACGAGTTGATCGCCGACCCCTCGTGACTGCCCAGCGAAGCCGACAGCACACGCAGTGAGTGCAGCGCCAGCACTCCTGCCGCGTCCGACAGCAGTCCCGGCGTGTCGGGCGCCACGACCGTGACGACGAAGGTGTGCAGACCGTCCGTCGGCGCGATGTCGACGTGCACACCTCCCCGCGCGGCCAGCTCGATGTGAGCGGGGTCGAGTGGATCCGGGGACGGCAGAGACTCCCCCGCCATCACCAATCGACAGCGTCGCACGAGCTCGCGAATGAGCGATGCCTTCCAGTCCCCCCAGACTCCGGGACCTGTGGCGAGCGAATCCGCCTCGGCGAGAGCATGAAGCAGCTCCAGCAGGATGGTGTCGGCACCGAGTGCGTCGACGACGGTCTGCACCGTTGCGGGGTCGTCGAGGTCGCGCCGGGTGGCGGTCTCCGGCAACAGCAGGTGATACCTCACCATCGAGGTCAGCAGCGCGACGTCGGACGGCCACAGCCCGAGCCTGTTACCGATCTGGATTGCGAGATCCGCACCGACCACGCTGTGGTCGCCGCCGCGCCCCTTGCCTATGTCGTGTATCAGCGCGCCGAGAACGAGCAGATCCGGACGGGCAACTCGGGTTGTCAATGCGCTTGCGTAGGCGGCAGTTTCGACCAGATGGCGATCGACGGTCCACGTGTGCACCGCATCTCGGGGCGGTAGGTCACGCACTGCGCCCCACTCCGGAATGAGGCGGCCCCACAGGCCGGTTCGATCGAGCGCTTCGATGGCCGCGATGGCTTTGCGACCCGATCCGAGCAACACCAGCAGATCGTTCAGAGCCTCCTTCGGCCAGGGCTCGCGAAGTTCGGGGGCGCTGTCCGACAACCGGTTGAGTGTCGATGCCGACATCGGCATTCCGGTCTGTGCCGAGGCAGCGGCGACGCGCATGATCAGGCCAGGGTCCTTGTTCGGTCGTGCGTCACGGGCGAGCACCACCTCGCCGGCGTGTTCGACGACCCCCTCGTCCAGCGGACGACGAACCGGCACTCGACGAAGACGTGAAAGGCCTTTTCTCGGAAGCGAATTACCCGCAGTGCGCAATCCGACATCGACCGAATAGCTGATGGTGCGAGCCGAATCGCTCAGCACGCGTGCAAGATCGAAGCGATCACCGATGCGGAGTGCGGCACCGATTTCGTCGGCGTCCTGCGCGCGCAGTTGATCCCGCGCTCGGCCGGCCACCCGGTGTAGTTCGGTGCGGACGTCCAGAAGTCTTCCGTGCGCGAACGCCAAACCACCACCTGGTGATTCGGGTCCGAGGCCGGGCATTCCATCGGTGAGCTGGGCAATGGAGAGGGCATCGAGAAGCTGTACGTCACGCAAACCGCCGCGACCGTTCTTGAGCTCGGGCTCGGCGCGATGCGCAATTTCACCGCTACGCGCCCATCGACCGTGGGTCTGCGTGATCAGCTCGTCGAAGCGTCCACGAATTCCGGTGCGCCACTGGCGACGTACGCCGCCGATCAGCAGATTGCTCAACTCGACGTCACCGGCGATATGGCGGGCCTCGAGCATCCCGAGCGATGCCGTCAGATCGGCTGCGGCTACCTGTAGAGCCTGCGGCACCGTGCGCACACTGTGATCGAGCTTGATATGGGCGTCCCACAGTGGATACCAGAGCTTGTCGGCGACGTCGGCCACGATTCGCGGTTCGAGATCGTCGTGCAGAAGTATCAGATCCAGATCCGAATACGGCAGCAGTTCACGGCGCGCCAATCCGCCTACAGCGACGATCGCGAAGCCCGAGTCCGGTTTGATCCCCAGCTCTGCACCTTTGGTGGTCAGCCAGAACTCGTGGAGATCGACCAGAGCCTGCCTCAGCGACGGAGCATCGAGGCGACGGTTGCGCGTGCCGCCGTCGAGTAGTTGTTTTCTGGCGCGAGCGAGATCTGCTGCAGCATCGCTCGTGCCCTTCGATGCAGAGCCCGTGGAGACCGAAGGCCCCGATCCTGACGCTTTCGCGCCAGAACCGGGGCCCCCGGCCCGAGACCCTTTGGGGTCAGAGTGCATCGGCGCCACGTTCTCCGGTGCGGACTCGGATAACCGAATCGACCGGGGAAACCCAGACCTTGCCGTCACCGATCTTGCCGGTGCGAGCGGCTTCGACGATGACCTCGACTACCTTCTCGACAGCGGCGTCGTCGACGACTACCTCGACACGCACCTTGGGAACGAAGTCGACCGAGTACTCCGCGCCTCGGTACACCTCGGTGTGGCCCTTCTGACGGCCGTAGCCCTGAACTTCACTCACCGTCATTCCGAGTACGCCGGCCTGCTCCAGCCCCGTCTTGACGTCCTCCAGGGTGAACGGTTTGACGATTGCCGTGATCAGCTTCATTTTTGATTCCCTTCACAAGACCTCGAGTGCCCGTTGTCGTACGGTGCAGCGTTCACGTCTATCTCTACCTTGTCAGGCGAAATCATATGCAGTCTCAGCGTGCTCGGCTTCGTCGATGCCATTGGCCTCTTCCTCGTCCGATACGCGCCAGCCGAGAGGCTTGAGCGCGAACGCGATCACCGCGGTGACGATCGCGGTGAAGACCAGCGCGAACAGCGCAATGACGATCTGTACGACGAGCTGCTTGTAGTCACCGCCGTAGAAGAGACCGGTCTCGGATCCGAGGAAGCCGATTCCGATGGTTCCCCACAGTCCTGCGACGAGGTGCACGCCGACGACGTCGAGCGAATCGTCGTAGCCGAACTTGAATTTGAGGCCCACTGCCAGCGCAGAGAGAACGCCGGCGATGACGCCCAGGATCATGGCACCGACGGGCGTCAGTGCACCTGCGGCCGGAGTGATGGCGACCAGACCGGCGACGATGCCCGAGGCAGCGCCGAGGCTGGTGGCGTGCCCGTCACGAATACGCTCGGTGATGAGCCAGCCTGCGATGGCCGCTGCGGTGGCCGCCGTCGTGTTGACCCAGGCCAAACCGGCGATGCCGTCGGCTGCGAAGGCCGAGCCGGCGTTGAATCCGAACCAACCGAACCACAGCAGTGCTGCACCGAGCATCACGAACGGCAGGTTGTGCGGGCGGTAGGCAACCTTGCCGAAGCCCGCGCGCTTGCCGATGATGATCGCGAGAATCAGGCCTGCGATACCAGCGTTGATGTGCACGACCGTGCCGCCGGCGAAGTCGATCGGGGCGACGTTCGCAACCAGTCCGCCCTCACCGTCGTCGGTGGTACCGAAGATCTTTGCCGCCAGACCCTTCTCGGATCCGGAGAGCAGTCCGCCGCCCCAGACCATGTGGGCCAGCGGGAAGTACGCGAGGGTGACCCAGATACCTGCGAAGGCGAGCCAGGTTCCGTACTTGACGCGGCCCGCGATCGAGCCGCTGATCAGTGCAACCGTGATGATCGCGAAGGTGACCTGGAAGGCCACATCGATGATGTTGGCGTAGCCCCACGCACCGACGATGTAACTACCGTCCGCATCGGTGATCGAATCCTTGAGCCCGAAGAACTCGAACGGGTTGGCGAAGACTCCGCCGATGTCCTGGGTCCCGTAGGACATCGACCATCCCCACAGGAAATAGATGATCGAGACGACGGCCATTGCCCCGAACGACATCATCATCATGTTCAACACGGACTTCGACTGCGACATACCGCCGTAGAAGAACGCCAAGCCCGGCGTCATCAGCAGTACCAGCGATGCTGCGATCAGCATCCACGCGGCGTTGCCGGAGTTGGCCAACATATCCTCGGGACTCACGTACACCCTCCATTCTCCTGCACACCGGTTGGCGCGCCGTTACGCAAGAAGACTGGTTTCACGAAGTTTCATCCGTGACACTCGGGTGTTTCGGACATGTGAACGCATGACCGAATTCTGTTGCAAAAAGGTTTCGTGCTGGCGTTTGTGCTTTTTACCCGGTTCGCGGGCAACCCCGAGCGCGCGATCAGCCGAGCAGTGCGTCGACGAACGCTCCCGGCTCGAACGGAGCCAAATCGTCGGCACCCTCACCGAGACCGACGAGCTTGACGGGCACCCCGAGTTCACGCTGCACCTGAAAAACGATGCCACCCTTCGCGGTTCCATCGAGCTTGGTCAGCACGACGCCGGTGATGTCGACGATCTCCGCGAAGACACGAGCCTGCGTGAGCCCGTTCTGGCCCACGGTCGCATCGAGAACGAGCAGAACGTCGTCGACGTGGGCTCTCTTCTCGATGACGCGCTTGACCTTGCTCAGCTCGTCCATCAGACCCGATTTGGTGTGTAGGCGTCCTGCCGTGTCGACCAGCACCACGTCGACACCGTTCTCGATTCCCTTGCTCACTGCGTCGAATGCAACAGCAGCCGGATCGGCGGCCTCCTTGCCGCGCACCACCTCGGCCCCGACCCGCTCGGCCCAGGTCTGCAACTGGTCTGCGGCAGCCGCGCGGAACGTGTCGGCGGCACCGAGGAGCACTCGCCGCCCATCGGCGACCAGAACACGAGCGAGTTTTCCTGTGGTCGTGGTCTTGCCGGTGCCGTTGACGCCCACCACCAGCAGCACGGCAGGTGCGCCGTCGTGCGGAAGCGCCCGAATCGACCGGTCGAACTCGGGATGAAGTTGCGCAACGAGAATTTCGCGAAGCAGAGCCCTGGCGTCGGCTTCGGTGCGAATGCTGCGCGCCGCCATCTGCTCGCGCAGGGTGCGCATGATCTCGGCGGTCGTCGCCGAGCCGATATCGGCGATCAGCAGGGTGTCCTCGACCTCTTCCCACGAGTCCTCGTCCAGGTCACCGCCGCCGAGCAATCCGAGCAAGCTCTTGCCCACAGCGGACTGAGAGCGCGCGAGGCGACCGCGGAGCCTATCCAGCCGACCCTCCGTGGGATCGATGGTGTCCATTCGAGGAGCAGGAGCTTCGGCATCCGGTGCGGGTTCCGGCACCTCGGGCTCGGCGGGTTCGACAACGGGCACCTGTGGTTCGACGACCGGCACCTCGGGGTCGACCACCTCCGGCTCGTCCCGAGTGGGAGTGGGTACCACCGGCGTCGGCTCGACGGGCTCTGGAGCCGGCTGGACGGGCTTCGGGGCAGGCGGGACCGGCTTCGGGGCAGGCGGGACCGGCTCGGCGGTCGCCGTGCCCTGGCTGAACGAGAAACCACTACCCGCCGTGTAGCCACCGGATCTGTCCTTGGTGGCCGCGTCCTCGATCCGCGCGGCCTCGTCCGACTTGAGCGACACTCTCCGTCGACGGGAGAGCACCAGCCCGACGACGAGAACGACCAGTAGGACAGCGGCGATCGCCGCGACGATGATCCACGCTTGGTTACTCACGTACCCCATCCTGTCAGGCGTTCACGGCCGTTCGTCACCGGTGGTGCTCCGTCCGAGAAAAGCACTGTCCCTCACCCGAGCCGTGTCGATAGCATCTCCGCCATGGAGTGGACGACGGTGCGCGACGGCGACACATTGACAGCGATGTTCGGGCAGCCGAGTTTTCGTGCCGCGAACAAGGACCGCAGCACATTGCACCCGCTGGACGTGCAATGGCTCGCTGCGTCGCCTTTCTGCCTGATGGGTACCTCGGACGCGAGTGGCCGATGCGACGTGTCTCCCAAGGGCGATCCGCCCGGCAGCCTGGTCCACGTCATCGACGACGGCACGATCGCACTGGCCGAACGACCCGGCAATCGTCGGATGGACGGGTACCGGAACATTCTCGAGAACCCGTTCGTCGGACTGAACTTCTTCGTGCCGGGGCGAGGTGACACTCTGCGCATCGCCGGTCGCGCGTCACTGGTGACGGACGCACCGTTCTTCGACGAGCTGACGGTCAAGGGCCACCGACCGATCATGTGCCTCGTTGTCGACATCGAGCAGGTGTTTCACCACTGCGCCAAGGCGTTCATGCGATCCAAGTTGTGGCAGCCGGAAACGTGGAACGCGGAGTCCATTCCCGATGTTGCATCCCTGACCAAGGCGTTGATTCCGCAGGCCCCCGAGACCGTCGAGGAGCTGCGCGAATATTACGGGCCGTCCTACTCGGAGCAGCTTTACCCGAAGCAGTAGGCGGGACGGTCCTACGAGACCGCGTCCGGTTCGACCACGGGTGCTGTCTCCGGCTCGGCTACGTCCACCGCGACGCGTTCTCGGTTCAGTCGCTGCGAGATGACCGTGGTGATGCCGTCACCGCGCATGCTCACGCCGTACAACGCGTCGGCCACTTCCATCGTCGGCTTCTGGTGCGTGATGACGATCAACTGTGACTTCTCGCGGAGCTGCTCGAACAACCCGATCAGCCGACGCAGGTTGGTGTCGTCCAGCGCGGCCTCGACTTCGTCCATGACGTAGAACGGCGACGGCCGGGCGCGGAAGATGGCCACCAACATGGCCACCGCTGTCAGCGACTTCTCGCCGCCCGAGAGCAACGACAATCGCTTGACCTTCTTGCCCGGCGGACGCGCCTCGACCTCGATGCCGGTGGTGAGCATGTCCGACGGGTCGGTCAGAATCAGCCGCCCTTCGCCGCCGGGAAAGAGTTTGGCGAACACGCCGGTGAATTCTCGTTCGACGTCCAGCCAGGCCTCGGTGAAGACCTGCAGAATGCGATCGTCGACGTCGGCGACCACGCCGAGCAAGTCCTTTCGCGCAGACTTGACGTCCTCGAGTTGGGTCGACAAGAAGTTGTAGCGCTCCTCGAGGGCTGCGAACTCTTCGAGTGCCAACGGGTTTACCTTGCCGAGTGTCGCGAGATCGCGTTCGGCTCGTTTGGCCCGCTGCTCCTGGGTTGCGCGATCGAACGGCATCGGCGCGGGGGCCACCACCTGCTCACCGCGTTCCTTGGCGGCCTCGTACTCTGCCATCTCGAGTTCGGTCGGAGGCAGCGTCGCATCGGGGCCGTACTCGGCTACCAGATCGTCGAGGCCGATCCCGTGTTGTTCGAGAATCGTGGTTTCGAGTTGTTCGATACGCAGTGCGGCCTGCGCACGGGCGACCTCGTCCCGGTGAACGGCGTCGGTGATCGAAGCGAGCTGTCCCTGCAGAGCCCGGACCTGCTCCTTGACCTTGTCGAGTTCGACTGTGCGCGTTGCTCGTTCGGCGGAAAGCTCGTCGCGCCTTCGGGCCGCCGCAGCCACCACGGAGGCCAATCGAGCGGCGAGGTCCTCACCCGATTCGCCGACGGCAGCAGCCACCGCGGCGGCGTGCCGCCGGGCTGCGCCCTCGCGTTCGGCTCGCGCCCTGGCCTCGCGTTCGGCTCGTGCCGCCCGGCGCAGCGAATCGGCTCGGCCCCGCACCGACTGCGCGCGCTCCTCAGCGGTTCGTACGTTCAGCCGCGCCTCGACCTCCACCGCCCGCACCTCGGTCAGCGCCGCAGCTGCCATCTCGCGTTCCATGGTGGTCGCCGCGTCGCCGCTCTCGCCGTCTCCCGCGAAACCGTTCTGTTCGTCCTCTGCCGTCCGCAAACTGTCCTCGAGCTCGGCCAGGCGCTGGATCGCTTCTTCGCGGCTCGCTTCGGCGGAACTACGTTGCGTCGTCAATCGCGCAGATTCTGCGTGCGCCGAACGCGCCAGCTGCCCCAGGCGGCCCAACTGCTCGTAGACAGCGGCCATCGCAGCATCGGATTCGTTCAGGGCCGCAAGCGCCTGCTCGGCGGATTCACGCCGGTCGCGCTGCTCCGCCAAAGCACCGGAGAGTGCGGCATCGAGCTCCTCGGCCCGGCGCACGGCCGCCGTCAGCTCCACCCTCGACGTGTCGATCGCCGATTGCACCTCCAGGGTGCTGGGTCGACGATCCGATCCACCGGTGACCCAACCCGGCTCGACCACGTCGCCGTCCGTGGTCACGGCACGCAAATCACTCGAATCCGAGACGAGCCGGTGCGCCGCGTCGAGCGAGTCGACAACCGCCACACCGTCGAGCAATGCCACCATCGCCCCGGCCAACCGATCCGGATACTCGATCAGATCGAGTGCCCACCGAGCACCGTTCGGCAATGCTGGCCGTCGAATCGGTTGTGCTGCAACAGTATTACCGTGCGCGATAGAAGCGCGACCACCGTCCGCAGCGCGTAGCGCCAACACGGCAGCGCGCGCAGCATCGAACGATTCGGCGTGCGCGGCATCGGCCGCCGGACCCATGGCGACGGCCACCGCGATCTCGTAACCCGGCTCGACCGTGAGATGGCCGGCGAGCAGACCGGACAGACCGTCCTGCTGGTTCTCCACCAGCCACCCGGCACCGTCCTTGCGTTCGAGGCCCATGGTGAGCGCCTCGATCCTGGCCTCGAACGATGCCACCCTCTTGCCCGCGATGCGCTCTTCCGCTTGCAATTCAGATACCCGGGCGTCGGCATGGCGTAATGCGGCGACCGCTCGTTCGTAGTGGGTATCGAGGCTGAGTTCGCTCGCGTCGAGAGTGCCGATCTGATCCTGGACGCTCTCGAACTCACGTTGAGCCGACTCGCCGCGCTCCCTGGCCTCGTCGATGGCCACAGAGAGCCGCGCTACTTCGGCGTCGATGGACTCGACCTTGGTTCTGAAGGTGTCCACTCGACCGGACAGGCGCGCGAATCCCTCACGGCGGTCGGCAACCGCGCGGACGGCGGCCAGGTGAGCACGCTCGGCGGCTGCGGCAGCGGATTCGCGCTCAGCGAGCTGCTCGCGGGCCGCTTCCAGAGTTTCCCGCGCCATCTCGACGGCCTCGACGAGTTCCATTTCCTCCTCGGCGACGCGCTCGGCCTGTGCTTCGAGTTCGTCCGGATCCTGGCCGCGACCGGTGCTCTGGACGGTATCCAGATGCCGAGCACGTTCGTGCGCGATGCGTACCGTCGCGTTCACTCGTTCGGCCAGCGCGGAGAGACGAAACCACGTCTGCCCGGCTGCTTCGGCGCTCGGAGTCAGCCTCGCCACCGCCTGCTCGTGTTCCGCCAGCGCCACCGTTCCGGCTTCGAGGGCGTCCTGCACCATCGCATACTGCTCGCGAGCCGCTTCCTCGTCCTGGGTCTGGTTGGCGAATTCTTCCCGTCTGGCCACCAGGTCGTCGGCCACCAACCGCAGTCGAGCGTCACGCAAGTCTGCCTGCACGGTCTGTGCGCGGCGCGCAACCTCGGCCTGCCTGCCCAGTGGCTTGAGCTGACGGCGTAACTCGGTTGTCAGGTCGGTCAATCGCGCGAGATTGGCCTGCATCGCGTCGAGCTTGCGAACCGCCTTTTCCTTGCGCTTGCGGTGCTTGAGCACCCCGGCGGCTTCCTCGATGAAGGCCCGCCGGTCCTCGGGACGCGATTCCAGAATCGCCGCCAACCGACCCTGACCGACGATCACGTGCATCTCCCGGCCGATACCGGAGTCGCTGAGTAACTCCTGGACGTCCATCAACCGGCACGAACTCCCGTTGATCTCGTATTCACCGGCACCGTCACGGAACATGCGTCGGGTGATCGAGACCTCGGAGTAGTCGATCGGCAGCGCACCGTCGGAGTTGTCGATGGTCAGAGTCACCTCGGCGCGGCCGAGGGGTGCGCGGCCGGACGTGCCCGCAAAGATGACGTCTTCCATCTTTCCGCCGCGCAACGCCTTGGCACCCTGTTCACCCATCACCCAGGTCAAAGCGTCCACAACGTTGGATTTGCCGGAGCCGTTGGGGCCGACCACACAGGTGATTCCCGGCTCGAAACGGAGAGTCGTCGCCGAAGCAAAGGACTTGAAGCCCTTGAGCGTCAGACTCTTGAGATACATAGCGTCCGTACTTTACCGGTAGTACGCAGCGATTTGTGTCGAGCCGTCCGCGGGCGGCAGCGGGTCACCGTTCCACGAAGCCAGTGAGGCCACCGCGGGCGCTCTCCCAACTCTCGACGACCAAGGTGACAGTGCCCGGGGTGCCGCCGCCGCGGAGCATGTCCAGGAGTGCGTCGAGGCGCGGACGCGGACCCTCTGCTATCACCAGCACCCGCCCGTCCGAGTGGTTGGTCGCGTGCCCGACCAATCCGAGTTCCAGAGCCCGCGAGCGAGTCCACCAACGAAACCCGACCCCCTGAACCAAGCCGTGCACCCATGCCGTCAGCCGTTCGTCCGTCATACCGGACTCATCTTTCGGACGGTTCCGTCGAAACTCGTGGCGTACAACGCCTCCGAATCGAATCCGACTCCTCCGAAAGCAACCGATGACGTGAGCGGCACCCCCGTCGCGATGACGCAGGACGATCCGGTCTCAGGATCGACACGGACGACCCGGCCCGCGAGATTCTGTGCGAGATAGACCGTTCCGTCGTCCGCCACGGTCAGATCGTCCGACATCGTGAGCGGTCCGATTCCGTCGACGCGAATGCGTGAGGAGGGACCGGACGGGTCCTGCTCGTCGAGCACTGTCACCGTGGTCTCGAGGTCGAATGTGGTGGCCACGTACATTCTTCCGTTGCCGACACCGATGCCGTTGGCCGATCCCAGGTCGGTACGTACGGTCGACACCGAACGGTCGACAGCAATGCGCGTCAGGCCGGAGCTGCTGCCCAGATTGCGGGTGGTGAACAGATCACCCGACTCCGATCGCGCCAGCCCGTTGGGCATCGCCAGGCCCGACGCATACGTCGACCGAATCCCCGTACCGAGATCGACGGTGTCGACGGTGCCTGTTCGGGTATCGAGAAGCCCTGCGAGAGCACTGTTTCCGGTCGTAAAGAACAGAGTGTCTCCGTCTCGTACGAGTCCACCGGGCGACTCGACGCCCGACACGAGAGTGCCCCGGTCTCCGTTCGGCGCGACGGTTCGTAAAGCACCCGGTCCGAGAGGAGAGGTCTCCGAGACGATCATGAGGCCGTTGCCGTCGAACTCCAGATTCTCGAGCAGCCCGAATCCCGATGCCACCGTGCTCACCGACCACGGAGTGCAGGTGCTCGACGCCTCCGCGGTGGGAGACAAGGTAACCGTGGCTGCGAGAACAAGGCCCGCCACGACGGCCGCTGCCCCCGCCTTCATCAGGCGTCCACGTCGATGTCCAGGTTGATCGTCGTACCGGCCTTCAGGGTTCGCCCCACCGTGCAGACCTTGTCGATAGCCCGCTCGACGACGGTGAGCAGTCGCTGCTGCGCGTCGGGGTCCATCGCGCTGAGGTCGACGC
This sequence comes from Rhodococcoides sp. S146-33, assembly GCF_059489205.1. Lineage (NCBI taxonomy): Bacteria > Bacillati > Actinomycetota > Actinomycetes > Mycobacteriales > Nocardiaceae > Rhodococcoides > Rhodococcoides sp. S146-33. The sequence goes on along the minus strand of NZ_JCAJWY010000002.1, from coordinate 915,556 downwards.
GGAGGATCTCGTCGAGTTCCGGATACAGCTCGTTCTCACGATCTGCTGCACCGGACACCTCGACGGTGGCGGAGTAGTCGTCCCCCAGCCGACGCGACAGGGGGACGTCCGAACTCATACCGGTGCATGCTGCGAGCGCGATCTTGAGCAGCTCACCGGGGGTGAAGACACCCTCGACCGACTCGGAACCGATGAGTACCTCGGCTCCGCGCGAGCTGCGGCCGGTGTAGCGACGGGTGCCTGTGCGCTCGACCCAGAGGTTGGTCGGCGTGCTCTGTTCTGCCATGACGGAAATACTAGGCGGTGGTGCAGATCCTGCGGAATGGCCTGTTCGCTGTCAGTTCCGGATGTGTCGGGGTCGCGGCTGGCAGGTGGGGCAGCTGAAAGAGGAGCGATTCATGAACTTTTCACGCCTGATCGGTGCCCCGCAGCGGGAGCAGGGTAGACCTTCCTGTCCGTAGGCATCGAGCGACCTGTCGAAGTAGCCGGACTGTCCGTTGACGTTGACGTACAACGCATCGAACGAGGTACCACCCTGCGCCAGAGCCTCCCCCATCACCGCGTGCACGGCGGTCAGCAGTCGACGTAGAGCAGGCCGAGTCAATGTTTCTGCGATGCGGTTGCCGTGAATTTTGGCCCGCCACAGAGCCTCGTCCGCGTAGATGTTGCCCACTCCCGACAGCACGGTCTGATCGAGGAGAGCTCGCTTGATCTCGGTGTGCTTGCCGCGCAACACGTTCACCACGGATTCTGCATCGAACAGCGGGTCGATCGGGTCTCGCGCGATGTGCGCCACCGGTTCGGGTACCGGTGTGCCGTTCACCGTCACGATCGGGGCAAGAGCCCAGCCGCCGAATGTTCGCTGGTCGACGAACCGAAGATCGGTGCCGTCGTCGAGTCGTGCCCGAATCCGCAGATGCTTCTCGTCCGGCGCGGACGGTGGTTGCACCAGCATCTGTCCACTCATACCCAAGTGCACGACGGTGGCGAAGTCGCCGGGCTCCATCACCAGCCACAGGTACTTCCCACGGCGCCGGGCCGAGGAGATGCGCTGACCACGCAATTGACCGATCAGATCGAGACCACCGAGGTCGTGTCGACGCACGGCACGGGGGTGCAGTACCTCCACCGCGTCGATGGTCTTGCCCACCACATGCGATTCGAGACCGAGCCTGACGACTTCGACCTCGGGTAGTTCAGGCATCAGGAAGGGTCGGTCGAGGACGCGTCGACGACAGCAATGTCGTTGCCCGACAGCGTATTCCACGCCAAACTGGCGGCTTTCTGCTCGGCTTCCTTCTTCGAGCGGCCGACTCCGACGCCCCGGGGAAGTCCGCCGATCAACACGGTGGCAGTGAATTCTTTGTCGTGATCGGGTCCGGTGGACGCGATCTCGTACGCGGGAACGCCGAGGGCAAGTTCTGCAGTCAGTTCCTGCAGGCTCGTCTTCCAGTCCAGGCCTGCACCGAGCTTGGGGGCGCGGTCCAGGAGGCCGGCGAACAGCGTCAGAACGACGGTGCGGGCTACGTCGATGCCGTGCTGCAGGTGAATAGCACCCAGCATCGACTCCATGCCATCGGCCAGGATGCTCGGCTTGTCGCGTCCGCCGGTCTGCTCCTCGCCCTTGCCGAGCAGCAGATGCCGACCCAGACCGCCGTCACCGAGACCGCGCGCTACTTCCGCCAAGGCATGCATGTTCACCACACTCGCCCGAATTTTGGCCAGCTGGCCCTCGGACTTGGTGGGATGCACCGCATAGAGGTGCTCCGTCACCGCCAGTCCGAGCACCGAATCGCCCAGGAACTCGAGGCGCTCGTTGGTGGGAAGACCACCGTGCTCGTAGGCGAACGATCGATGCGTCAGAGCCAGAGTCAACAGCGGTTCCGACACAGAAACACCGATAGCGGCGAGGAGCGACTCTCGGTCGTCCCCGCCGCTGACGGCAGTAGAACTATTCTTCTGCGAATCGTTGTTGTGTCGATCCACTACTTCGTTGGTCACAGGAGCGGGAATCAGACCGCTGCGACGACCTGGCGGCCCTTGTAGGTACCGCACGAAGGGCACGCGATGTGGGGCAAGGTCTTCTCGCCGCAACCACGGTTGGGGCACGTCACGAGGGTGGGCGCAGTGGTTTTCCACTGTGCACGACGCGACCTCGTGTTGGAACGCGACATTTTGCGCTTCGGGACAGCCACTTACTTCTCCTCGGCTTCGTTGTTCACAAGTTCTGTGCTCGGTTCTGGATCCACGCCAAATTTGGCTGCAAGTCCAGCCCAGCGAGGATCAATTGTATCGTGACTGTGGCCGGATTCAGCAATCGCCAGGCGAACGCCGCATTCTGGGCACAATCCCTCGCACTCGTCACTGCAGACGGGGTGGAGTGGAAGCTCCAGACCGACCGCGTCGACGATGACGGGTTCGAGGTCTATCAGGTCGTCGACGATGCGGTGAATCTCGTCCGCATCCGTGGTCTCCTCGGTGATGCTGTTCGGGTAAGCGAACAGCTCGGTCAGGTAGACGTCGACGTTGCCGCTGACCGGATCGAGGCACCGCGTGCACTCGCCGGCAGTGGCAGCTCGTACGGAACCGGTGACGAGAACGCCCTCCGATACCGCCTGCAGTTGCAGGTCGAGCGAGACCGGGACTCCGGCTTCGATGGCGATTGCATCGAGGCCGATTCGGGAAGGAGCCGGAACCGTCCGCTCGATGGTCTTCGTCGACCCGGGTCGACGACCTAGGTTGAGGATGTCCAGAACGAATCCGTCGTCCAGTTCAGGACGGGTCGTTCTCTTGGGCGGGGGCACGGCTGTTCTTCCTTACTGTCGATATGCCTACCGTCGGTAAGCAACCCCACAACGATACGCATGCGTGCATACGAGGGCAAATCATCGCCCTCAGTGTCGGCTGCGACGGCCTTCCTGGCTTCCGTACGAGGGTTCGCCGTACGGCTCGCTGCCGTATTCCGGGACACCGGAACCGGTTCGAAGTTGCTGACGACCGCGGCCGACGGAACGAATGGTGCCGCTGAGGAACTCCTCGAACTCCGCGAGTTTGGTGTCGACGTAGACGTCGCACTCACTGCGCATTCGATCGGACTCCGCGTGAGCGCTGTCGATCACTCGCGCCGACTCGGCGTGCGCGGCCTGCACCACCTCGGTCTGAGACACCAACCGATTCTGTTCGGCGGTGCCGTCGGCAACCGATCGCTCGTACGACATCGCGCCGGACTCGATCATTCGGTCGGCTTCGGTGCGGGCTCGAACGGTCAGTTCCTCGTACTCACGCTGGCCCTCGAGTACCGTCCGCTCTGCTTCTGCTTCGGCATCGGCCACGAGTTGCTCGGCATGCGCCGACGCCTCGGACACCATGCGGTCTGCGTGCGCCTTGGCATCGGCGAGGATGCGATCGGCAGAATCCCGCGCGTTCTCGACGGTGTCCTGGGCTTCGGCGTTGGCGGTTCCGACCGTCTTCTCCGCCGTGGCCCGGGCATCGCCCACCAGCTTGTCGCGATGGTCCAGAACGTCCTGCGCGTCGTCGAGCTCGCCGGGGATGGCGTCACGAACATCGTCGAGCAGTTCCAGGACATCGCCGCGCGGAACGACGCATCCGGCGGTCATCGGAACGCCGCGCGCCTCCTCGACAATGGCGACGAGCTCGTCGAGCGCCTCGAATACGCGGTACACCGGTTACCCCAATCGTCGAATCTGCCACTGCACGTGCCGACCGCGGAGCGACCGAGACGCACAGTGCTGCGCTGCTCAGTCTGCCTGCCGATGTGCGTGTCTGCGCTATACCCGCCCGGTGTGTCGCTTCTGGAACTAGTCTGCTGCCCGCTCGGCGATGCGAGCGGTCAATCGGTCCTGAACGAAAGATGGGAGCATCCCGGTGACGTCCCCTCCGAAGGTCGCGACTTCCTTGATCAGCGAACTGGACAGAAAGCTGTGCGCGGGATTCGCCGGCAGGAACAGCGTGTCCACCCCGGTGAGGGTGCGATTCATCTGCGCCATCTGCAACTCGTAGTCGAAATCGACCGAGCTGCGCAGACCTTTCACTATCGCCGAAAAGCCTTCTTGCCGTGCGTAATCGACCAGTAGACCGTACCAGGATCCGATCCTGACGTTGGGCAGATGCTCCGTCGCGACCTTGAGCATCTCGATTCGCTCGTCGACGGTGAACATGCCCTTCTTGCTCTTGTTCACCATGACGGTGACCACGACCTCGTCGAAGGCGGCCGCCGCTCGTTCGAAGATGTCCAGATGACCGTTGGTCACCGGGTCGAAGGATCCAGGACACAGTGCGCCAGTCATGCCGCGAACTTATCAGCCGAGCCCGGATTCGATCGCTACGAGCGCGCTGCGATCTCGATTCGACTCTCGCCGTACTTCTTCGACTTCTCCGCTACCAGACCCACCGGCCACTCGGTCTCGGGCGACCGCGAGGATCGCTCGAGTACGACCACGGCATCGGATGCCAGCCATCCCCCGGTGACGAGCCTGTCCAGCAGACCCGTCACCGCGCTGTCGGTGACCGCATACGGCGGGTCGGCGAGCACCAGGTCGTATTCCGCGTCCGGTGACCCCGCCAATACCGAGGCCACCGGTGCGCACTTGACCGACGCTCCGGGCAGCCCGACCGAATCGATGTTCCGGCGCACCACCGCTGCCGCTCGCGCATCGGACTCGACCAACACTGCCGACGATGCACCACGCGAGAGCGCTTCGAGCCCGAGCGCCCCCGAGCCGGCGAACAGATCGAGAACCGCTGCACCGTCGAGGTCCATCCGGCTCTCCAGCGAGCTGAACAGAGCCTCACGCACCCGCTCGGAAGTCGGGCGGGTGCCTTGGCCCGGGACCGCGAGCCGTCGGCCCCCTGCCACACCCGCCACGATCCGCGTCATTCGCTCCCGGCCTCTTCGCCCGTCGACCCCCCACCGACGACGACGAGCAGATCGCCACCTTCGACCTGCTGAACGCCCGAGATCGCCAACCGGGTCACCGTGCCACCGCGAGGAGCGGTGATCGCCGCCTCCATCTTCATCGCCTCGATGGTGGCGATGGTGTCACCGGCCGAAATCTTCTGCCCCTCTTCGACGGACAGAGTCACGACGCCGGCGAACGGCGCCGGGATGTGACCGGAGTTCGAGCGGTCCGCCTTCTCGACCGTCGGCACCTCGCTCGAGATGGACCGATCGCGCACCGACACCGGTCGCAGCTGACCGTTGAGAATGCACATGACGGTGCGCATGCCGCGCTCGTCGGGATCGGAGATGGCTTCGAGCCCGATGAGCAGTTCGACTCCCTTCTCCAAGGTGACGCGATGTTCTTCGCCTTGACGCAGCCCGTAGAAGAACTGGTTGGCCGACAACCGGGTCGTATCGCCGTACTTCTCGCGATGTGCCTCGAGTTCCGCCGTCGGCCCGGGAAAGAGCAGGCGGTTGAGAGTCGTACGGCGTTGCGCCGACGTGCCGTCGAGATTCTTCTCGTCCTCGTCGGTCAGGGGCGTCACCGGCTTGCCCGCACCTCGGCCTTCGAGAGCCTTGGTGCGCAACGGCTCGGGCCAGCCACCTGCAGGAGTTCCCAGATCGCCACGAAGGAATCCGATCACCGAATCGGGGATGTCGTATCGACTCGGATCTTCGGCGAACTCTTCGGCCGAAGCTCCCGCACCGACCAGAGCCAAGGCCAGATCACCGACGACCTTCGAGCTCGGCGTCACCTTGGTCAAACGGCCCAACATCCGGTCTGCTGCTGCGTAATTGGCCTCGACGGTCTCGAAACGATCACCGAGTCCGAGCGAAATGGCCTGCTGCCGCAAATTGGAGAGTTGCCCGCCTGGGATCTCGTGGGTGTAGACGCGCCCGGTCGGTGCCGGCAGTCCGGACTCGAAGGGCGCGTACACCTTTCGCACGGCCTCCCAGTAGGGCTCGAGATCGCAGACGGCCTGCAGATCCAGCCTGGTGTCCCGATCGGTGTGGGCCGCCGCCGCGACGATCGCCGACAACGCGGGCTGACTGGTGGTTCCGGCCATCGCTGCGCTGGCACCGTCGACGGCATCGGCACCGGCCTCCCACGCGGCCAAGTACGTGGCCAACTGACCACCGGGTGTGTCGTGCGTGTGCACATGCACGGGCAGATCGAAATTCGACCGTAGCGCCGTCACCAACGTCTTGGCTGCGGGCGCGCGCAGCAGTCCAGCCATGTCCTTGATGGCGAGTACGTGCGCTCCCGCCTCCACGATCTGCTCGGCCAACTTCAAGTAGTAGTCGAGCGTGTACAGGTCTTCGTTCGGGTTGGACAGGTCCCCGGTGTAGCTCAGCGCCACTTCGGCCAGCGCAGTTCCGGTTTCGCGCACCGCATCGATTGCGGGCCGCATCTGATCGACATTGTTGAGAGCGTCGAAGATGCGGAAGATGTCGATTCCGGTGTCGGTGGCCTCGGCGACGAAACTGCGCGTCACCTTCTCCGGGTACGGCGTGTAGCCGACGGTGTTCCTGCCACGCAGCAGCATCTGAATTGCAATGTTGGGGACGGCTTCTCGCAGACTTGCAAGTCGTTCCCACGGATCCTCGTGCAGGAACCGCAGCGCCACATCGTATGTCGCTCCGCCCCACGCCTCGATGGAGAGCAACTGCGGCGTCGTACGCGCCACGTACGGGGCCACGCCGAGCAAACCACTCGTGCGCACCCGGGTGGCCAACAAGGATTGATGCGCGTCACGGAAGGTGGTGTCGGTGACGCCGAGTGCCTTCTGGTTGCGCAGATCTCGAGCAAAACCCTCGGGCCCGAGGGCGAGCAACCGCTGACGCGAGCCGTCGGGAATCGGCGCGGAGAAGTCGACCGCAGGGAGTTTGTCGTGTGGGTACACCGGGGACGGACGCTCACCATGCGGCTTGTTGACCGTCACGTCGGCCAGGTAAGTGAGAATCTTGGTGCCACGGTCACCCGAGGAGCGCGAGGTCAGCAGTTCCGGCCGTTCCTCGATGAACGAGGTGGTGACCCGGCCTGCGGTGAAGTCGGGGTCGACCAGAACCGCTTGCAGGAACGGGATGTTCGTCGCGACGCCGCGAATCCTGAACTCTGCCACTGCACGTCGAGCCCGTGCCACGGCGGTGTCGAAATCACGGCCACGGCACGTGAGCTTGACGAGCATGGAATCGAAGTACGCGCCGACCTCCGCACCCAGCGTGGTCCCGCCGTCGAGGCGAACCCCGGCACCGCCGGGAGTGCGGTAGGCGGTGATGCGGCCGACGTCGGGGCGAAAGCCGTTCGCTGGATCCTCGGTGGTGATACGGCACTGCAACGCCGCACCGCGCAACACGATGTTCTCCTGCTGCAGACCGAGGTCTGCGAGCGTCTCCCCCGAGGCGATCCGCAACTGCGACTGCACCAGGTCCACATCGGTCACCTCTTCGGTGACGGTGTGCTCCACCTGAATTCGCGGATTCATCTCGATGAAGACGTGATTGCCGCGAGTATCGAGCAGAAACTCTACGGTACCGGCGCAGGAGTAGTTGATCTGCTTGGCGAAGGCAACGGCGTCTGCGCAGATCCTCTCCCGTAGTTCCGGAGGCAGGTTCGGTGCCGGTGCCAATTCGATGACCTTCTGGTGCCGACGCTGCACGCTGCAGTCACGCTCGAACAGGTGCACCACATTGCCCTGGCCGTCGGCAAGTATCTGGACCTCGATGTGCCGCGGATCGATCACGGCTTGCTCGAGGAACACCGTCGCATCTCCGAAAGCCGACTCCGCCTCGCGCGCAGCCGCTTCGATGGATTCACGTAACTGCTCCGGTTCGGCCACGCGGCGCATCCCTCGGCCACCGCCACCCGCCACTGCCTTGACGAACAGGGGGAACGTCATCGACTCCGACGCCGCAACGAGCTCGTCGATGTCGGACGAGGGTTCCGACGACGCCAGAACCGGAAGTCCTGCGGCCTTCGCTGCCGCGATGGCGCGTGCCTTGTTGCCGGTCAGTTCGAGTACATCGGCGGAAGGACCGACGAAGGTGATGCCGGCCTCGGCACATGCTGCGGCCAGATCCGGGTTCTCGGAGAGGAATCCGTACCCGGGATACACCGCATCGGCACCGCTCCGCTGGGCAGCGGCGACGATCTCGTCGACCGAGAGGTACGCCCGTACCGGATGACCCTTCTCCCCGATCTGATATGCCTCGTCGGCTTTCGTCCGGTGCACCGAGTTTCGGTCCTCGAACGGGAACACCGCAACGGTGGAGGCACCGAGTTCGTAGGAAGCACGGAAGGCACGGATGGCGATCTCGCCGCGGTTGGCAACCAAAACTTTGGAGAACATTGGCTCAACTTACCCGGCAGCATGGGCCTCCGAGGCGTACTGATCTCACCATCCGGGACGAATTCTTCGATTATGTCGACTGAAACGGTGCAGTGGAGGTTTCGAGGTGGGTCAGGACTTCTGGAGGTAGTCGACCCGGTCGGATCGCCAAGCCGACCGCATCATCGACGCGATGCCAGGATCGTTGGCCAACGACGGGTCTCGTGCGAACAACGTCCGCGCGCAGTCCTGCGCGTCGGCGATGATGTCCTCGTCGTCGATGAACGACAGCAGCCGAAGTCCGCTGACCGTGCCGGACTGTGCGGCCCCGAGTACATCGCCCTCTCGCCGGGTGGCGAGGTCCAACTTTGCCAGCTCGAAGCCGTCGTTGGTCGCGGCCACCGCCTCGAGCCGAGCAAACGAACCGCCCATGGGGCTGAGGTAGCTGATCATGATGCACAGACCCTGGTGCCCGCCTCGACCGATGCGACCACGCAACTGGTGCAGCTGACTGACTCCGAAGCGGTCGGCATCCATGATCACCATGACCGTCGCATTGGGAACGTCGACACCCACTTCGACCACCGTCGTACACACGAGGACGTCGATCTCGCCGGCGTTGAATTCGGACATGGTTATGTCCTTGTCGTCACCGGAGAGCCGCCCGTGCAGCAACCCGACCCGGAGATCGTGCATGGGGCCGGCCCGGAGGGTGTCGTACATGTCCACCGCGGCCGTGGTCTCGGGACCGTCGTCGGACTTCGAGGCCGTCTTCTTCTTTCCCGTCTCGGCGTCGTCGCCGTCGCCGATCCTCGAGCAGACCACGTATGCCTGACGTCCAGCAGCGACTTCCTCACGGATGCGTTGCCACGCTCGATCCACCCACGTGGGCTTGGCTCTGGCAGGTACTACGTTGCTGATGATCGGTGACCGGCCGCGCGGAAGCTCCGTCAGTACCGACGTTTCGAGGTCGCCGAGCGTCGACATCGCGATGGTGCGCGGAATCGGTGTTGCCGTCATCACGAGCAAGTGCGGACTGGTGTTGCCGCGAGCCTTGGCCCGCAACGCATCTCGCTGTTCGACGCCGAATCGGTGTTGTTCGTCCACGACGACCATCGCGAGATCGAGAAATTCCACACGATCCTCGATGAGGGCGTGCGTACCGATCACGATCCCGGCGTCTCCGGTCACGGCGTCGAGCAGTGCGGACCGCTTGGCCGCAGTGGACATCGAACCGGTCAGCAGAGCGACCTTGGTCGCGAGCTCGTGCGATCCGAGCTCACCACCGGCGGCAAGACTGCCGAGCATCGACCTGATCGACCGCGCATGCTGAGAGGCGAGCACCTCGGTGGGTGCCAGCAGCGCACACTGATGACCGGCATCGATCACCTGCAGCATCGCCCGCAACGCGACGATGGTCTTGCCCGAGCCGACCTCGCCCTGCAGCAGCCTCGACATCGGCTGTGGTGCCGACAGATCGTTGGCGATCTCGGCTGCGACGTCGCGCTGACCTGCCGTCAATTCGAATGGCAGCCGGCGATCGAACTCGACGGCGATGCCGTCGGTGATCGGCGGGCATCGCGCGGCCACGCGGGTGGATGCGTCTCGCCGACGGTCCGCGAGGACGAGCTGTACGGCGAGAGCCTCGTCGAACTTGAGCCGCTCGCGGGCGGAGTCCTTGTCCTGCGCAGTGTCGGGGAAATGCACCGACCGCAGTGCGGTGTCGATGTCGACGAGTCCACGTTCTCGTCGCACCGCTTCGGGCAGCGGATCGGTCACGTCGTCGAGTTGGTCGAGAACCTGCCGGACGCACCGCATGAACGTCCAACTCTCGACGTCCTTGGTGGCCGCATAGATGGGAACGAACGCCCGATCGAACACCGACATGTCGACGGACCCCGAGGAGTCGACCGCACCGCGGGCCAGACCGGCCAGAGTTCCACCCCCGACGATGCGACCCGCGGGCACGACGGCTCCGTCGTTGTCGTCTCCGCCCAGGATGACGTAGCTGGGGTGGGTGAGATTCCACCGTTTGCCGAAGTACTTCACCTTGCCGGAGAACATTCCCCGCCGACCCGGTACAACCACGTGTTTGAGCTTGTGCGGGCTGAAGAAGGTGGCCTCGATCCGCTGGCCGTCGGCGGCAAGCGTGACTGCGAGGAATTGGCCGTTGCGGTTCTTCATCGAGCGCAGCGTCGCCGACTCGACCGTGGCGACGATGGTGATGTGCTCGCCCTCGGGGGGCTCGCTCTCGCCGAGCTCGGAACCGTGCGTCATGTAGCGATGTGGGTAGTGCCGCAACAGATCCTCGACGGTATGAATACCGAAGGTGTCTGCGAGCGGGGTCGCCGCCGCTGCTCCGAGTACGTCATCGAGCCGATCCACCAGCGTTGCCATATCCGAAATTCCCTATTCCACTCCGAGTTGCACGAGATCTCCGGGCTGCCCACCTGCGTAGACCACCACGTCGACCCCTGGATGCGCACCCGCGACGTACTCGGCCAACCGAGCACCGAAGTCCTCCGAAGCCCGATCCCCGACGAGCACCGTCACCATCTCTCCGCCGGTGGCCAGAAGCTGATCGATGAGCCGGCACCCCGCGTCGAGCGGATGCGCGGCGACGATCACCACCTCCTGCCCTGCCAGACCGATGCTGTCGCCCGGCTCGCACATACCGACCCAGGTGAGCGACCGTTCCTGCGCGATGCGTAGTGAACCCCACCTGGTTCCCGCGGCCGCCTCGGACATCGTGAACGCATCGTCGACCGCAGCCCTCGCGGCATCGTGCACCGCGAGCGCAGCCAATCCCTGAACCATCGCCGAGCAGGGCAGCATCATCACGTCCTTGCCGTCGGCTCGGGCTGCGGCACCGACGGCAACCAGTTCCTGTGCGGACAACGCCCCGTTCGGTATCACCAGGACCTCGCGATGCTTGGCTGCGACGATCGCCCGCAGCAGGACCGAGGAGTCGATCGGCTCGTCGCACCGCACCACCGTCGCGCCTTCCTGAACGTAGAGATCCGCGGCACCGTCACCGGCCACCAGCGCCAAAATATCTCGTCCGACCGACAGTGCAGGTCCGCGGCGTGCATCGACGCCGACCTCAGCACCAGACTCGGCAAATCCGAAGCACGAGATGCGCACCCCGCGAACGCTTCCGGTGCCGATGCCGCATTCGACGGCAGCACCGGGATCCGCAGTGTGGACGTGCGCAGACCAGGCCCCTGATCCGTCACCGGCCACCACTACCGAGTCGCCGAGATCGGACAGCCCCGCGCGGAGTTCGGTCGCCTGCGCGTCGTCGATTCCGTGGACGACGTAGACCACCTCGTACCCCAACGGCCGGCCGTGTGTGGACACCATCGTCGGCCCGGCTGTTCCGGCACAGTCGGTGGACGCGCTCGACCCGTCGCCCACCGGTATTCGTTCACGATCTCGCGGGCGGCGGTAACGCCTGCGCGGCGGGATTCGGCCGGTCACCACTTCGACCAGCGCATCGAAAACGACCGACAGCCCGAGCGCTCCAGCATCCACGACCCCGGCCTCGCGAAGTTCGACGAGTTGGTCGGTCGTGCTGTCGAGCGCGCGAGCAGTGGCCTCGGCAATGTCGATCACCAGCGTCGAGAGGCCGACATTGGCGTCGTGCGCCGCGGCATCGCGGTCGGCCGCAGCGAGCACGGTGAGCATCGTGCCCTCGACGGGAACACTGACCGCATCCGAGACCAGCACCTGCGCGCGTCGCAGCATCGCCTGGATCGAGACGGTGTCCAACGGGCCGTCGGCTGCGGCTTCGGCAACCGCGCGCAGCAATTGGGAGACGATCACCCCCGAGTTACCACGGGCACCCGCTACCGCGCCGACGGCCAGTGCACGCCCGACAGCGCGGGTGTCCGCGGCCGGTCCAGCCTCTCGCATCGACTCCACCGCAGCCCGGAAGGTGAACATCAGGTTGGTCCCGGTGTCCGAGTCGGGGATCGGAAACACATTGAGCGCATTGATCTCGTCGCACCGAGCAGTGAGCGAGTCGACGCACCGGTAGGCCCACCGTCGCAGGGCCGCGGCGTCGATCGAATCGAGAACGTCGACCACGTCGAGCAGCCTCCCCCACGTTGCATCGCTACCCTGTCCGTACTCCGGTCGCGGACAGTGCCCGAAGCTTAGTCGGGCAGGAACGTCGGTGAGCCCACAGCAGCGTCTGCGGTGGCAGTTTGGTGTTTGCGTGCTGCGCCGCTATTCTTGCAGGGTTGCCTCGAGGCGATCTTCACGCATTGCAATCCTTGCATCTGCTCGTAGTTCGTTTCGATGTCTTCGACCACATGTATCGATCAACATCTATCAAGGAGTTCGCGACTATGGCTGCCGTCTGCGACGTATGCGCCAAGGGGCCCGGCTTCGGTAAGTCGGTCTCGCACTCGCACCGACGGACCAACCGTCGTTGGAACCCGAATATCCAGACCGTTCACGCTCAGGTTGCGCCTGGTAACTCCAAGCGCATGAACGTGTGCACCTCCTGCTTGAAGGCAGGCAAGGTGGTCCGGGGCTGATTCGAGCCTCGCTCTTCGTTTTCCTCCACGGCCTCGACTGCGTGCGAGATCTGTGCCCCGCCCCCGTATTCGGAGGCGGGGCACAGTCATGTGCGCGACTGATAGTCGGACGTCCTATAGGGTTCCCTGGGTGAGCACTACGGATACCGACATTTCAAGCAAGGTCAGCATCGAAGACGGCGTGCTGCGCATCGTCGTCGCCACCGAGGCCGGCGGTGCCTCGCTCGATCTCCAGGGCATCGAGGAGGGCACGTCGACCCTCCGCTCCGTCAACGCCGGCTCGACTGCGATCGGAAGCGTCCTGCTGATCGGTCGTGGGCCCAATTTCTGCGCCGGTGGCAACGTGCGCGATTTCGCCGGTGCGGCCGATCGCAGCGCCTTCGTCGGTTCCGTCGCAGACGCATTTCATGCGTTCGTTCGTGAACTCGACGCCGTGACCGTGCCGATCGTCGCCGGGGTACACGGATGGGCGGCAGGGGCGGGCATGAGCCTGGTGTGTCTGACGGATATCGCCATCGGCGGACCGTCCACCAAGCTCCGACCCGCGTATCCCTCGATCGGCTTCACTCCGGACGGGGGAATGTCCTGGACACTCCCCCGCATCGTCGGTTCGGGCCGCGCGATGGACATCTTGCTGAACGACTCGATCATCAACGGAGAGGAGGCAGTCCGTCTCGGGATTCTCAGCCGACTGGTGGGTGACGACATCGTCGACAACGAGGCCGAGCGCCTCGCACGTACCCTTGCCGTCGGGCCGACGTCGGCATACCGGGGCATCAAATCACTACTGCAGGCCTCCGAATCCTCAAGTCTGGCACAGCAGTTGGATGCAGAAGCCGCGTCGATCTCGGCGGCGGCATCGTCACCGGCCGGACGAGAAGGCGTCGACGCGTTCGTGGAGAAGCGTCGTCCGGATTTCTCCTGATCCGATCACGGCAGCGTCCGATCAGGGCAGCGTCCGATCAGGGCAATGTCCAGTCGATCGGTTCGTCCCCGCCTTCGACCAACAACTCGTTCACACGGCTGAAAGGCTTGGATCCGAAGAACCCTCGCGACGCGGACAGGGGTGAAGGATGCGCAGATTCGATGTAGGGAACAGATCCGAGCATCGGCTTCAGAGTCGCCGCGTCGCGTCCCCACAGGATTGCGACCAGACCCGGCGCGTCGGAATTCTCGGCTCGGGCGACGAGAGCCCGAATCGCCTGTTCCGTGACCGCTTCCCACCCCTTCTTTCGGTGCGATGCGGCCTGCCCTGGTTCGACGGTGAGCACTCGGTTGAGCAACATCACGCCACGGTCCGACCAGGGTGTGAGATCACCATTGCTCGGCGTGGGTAACCCCAGGTCGTCGGAGTACTCCTTGAAGATGTTACTCAAACTGCGCGGCACGGGCTTCACTTCCGGTGCAACGGAAAAGCTCAGTCCCACTGCATGTCCCGGTGTCGGATACGGATCCTGACCGACGATAAGGACCCGCACTCGGTCGAACGGGTAGCTAAATGCGCGCAGAACGTTCTCACCCGCAGGCAGGTAGTGCCGACCGGCGGCAAGCTCTCGGCGTAGAAAGTCGCCCATCGCAGCAACATTCGACTCGACAGGAGCAAGGGCGTCCGCCCACCCCGATTCGACGCTCTCGGCGAGCGGCCGGGGCGTCATCGGTCGATCCGGCGCAGCGCGTCGCGGTAGTACGCGGCGTTGGCCGAGTACATCTGCACGTTGATGTCGACGTGTCCCTCGGGGACCTGGTAGCCCTCCCGGATCTTCGCGGGAACGCCCAGCGCCATGGAACGTTCGGGGACGACGAACTTGAACGGCACCACCGCTCCTGCGCCGACGATCGAGCCTGCTCCGATCTTGGACCCGTTCAACACCACCGAGCCCGAGGCGATGAGGCAGTTGTCTCCGATGGTCGCGCCCTCGACGTGTGCGTTGTGCCCGAGCACGCATCCGGATCCGATCACCGTCGCGTCGATCGGTGTGCAGTGCACCACGGTGCCGTCCTGCACGTTGGTCCCCGCACCGATGGAGATGGTGCCGTAATCGGCCCGCAGAACAGCGGTGGGCCACACCGAGGATCCGGCCGCCAGGGTCACCGCCCCGATGACGACCGCGTCCGGGTGGACGTAGGCGTCGGGATGAATGTCGGGTTCACGATCACCGAGTGCGTAGATAGCCATCTCAGCAACTTAGCCGACTCCATCGGACGTCGGCCGCGTTCACTCCCCCTCGAAGCTCGTCCACCCCGATCTACCCGAATGGACGCGGCCGTCGACGGTCACTCGACTCGCTCGGTCGTCACCGAGGTGCTCGACACGCCCGATCACCGTCCAATCCGCCGGCACGGCGCTGTGATCGCCGAATGTGCCGACCAGAGCATGATCTTCACCGCCGGTGAGTACCCAATCCAGCGGGTCGACTCCCAGTGCGGTTGCTGCCGAACGCAATTCGGAGGGAACATCCAACCGACCGGAATCGACATCCATTCCGACGTCCGAAGCATCGGCTATGTGCCCCAGGTCGGACAGCAATCCATCGGAGACGTCGGTGAGCGACGTCGCACCGGCCTCGGCCGCCCCCACCCCGGAGAGGTAGGGCGGCACGGGAACCCGGTGTGCATCGAGCACGGCGTCGTGGCCCGTTCTGTCCGTGTCCGCACGCAGTAGAGCCAATCCGGCTGCCGACCAGCCGAGCCGCCCCGCGTAGGCGATCAGGTCACCGACACGCGCGCCCGATCGCAACACCGGCGCCCTGCCCTGTAGATCACCGAATGCGGTGACCGATATCACCAGCTCCGGTGACTGAACCACATCACCACCCACGATCGCCGATCCCGCGGCCACCGCCTCGAGCCACATGCCCTCGTTGAGACCGTCGGTCACCCGCACCGGCGTGTCGGCCGGACATCCGAGAGAGACGAGAAAGCCCGAGCACCGGGCACCCATCGCGGCGATGTCCGCGCCGTTCTGCGCGATCGCCTTGCGGCCGATCTGCACAGGAGTGGACCAGTCCAGCCGAAAATGCCTGCCGTGCACCAACATATCGGTCGATGCCGCAATTCTTCCGTCGGGCGCGGCGACGACGGCGGCGTCGTCACCGGGCCCGACGATCGTCGACGGAGGTTGCACGCGGTCTGCGACGGCGCGAGAGATGATCTCGAATTCGCCGAGCTGCGCGACGGTCCGTTCGTCGTCCATGTCCGACTCGGTGCCGGGGTCGTCGATGATGATCCTCCTCGAGAACGCGGTGGGTGCGCGACGGACTCGCGCGGAGCGCATGGCCCGCCTGCGGTACCTTTCAGAGGCGGCCGGGACAGCACCGACGCTGCAGGTTGTGTGCACTGAGAACGTAGTCGACCCAATTTACAGTCGAGAAGTCCGGCAGCGAAAGGGAACACCGATGGTGCAAGCATTCGTCCTCGTTCAGACCGAGGTGGGCCGGGCGAGGGCCGTCGCGCAGCAGATCGAGGCCGTCGACGGAGTGGTCTCCGCCGAGGCTGTCGTCGGGCCCTACGACGTCATCGTGCGCGCCGACGGTGCATCCGACGCCGAGGTCGCCGAGATCGTCTCCCGCATCCAGAAGGTGGACGCCATCACTCGTACTCTCACCTGTCCCGTCGCACCACAGCCGACCTCGGCGGTCGGATAGCCAGTGAACTCGACCGACGCCGGCAACGACGCCCACGACGCCAAGAACGACAAGAACGACACCGACGGCACTCGCGAACAACGACACCCCGCCGTGATCGCGACCGCGATCGCGTTGCCGGTTGCGCTGGTGGTCGGAGTTCTGGTCGCCGCTATCGCGGTGAACCGTTCGCCGGTCCAGGATCCGGTCGCGTTGGGCCCGGTCGACTCCCCCGACGCCACGAGTGCGCAATGCACGTCGTTACTCGACGCCCTGCCCGCGGATCTGGGCGACTACACCGCAGCCGAGTTGGCCGACCCTGCGCCGGCCGGGGTTCGCGCGTGGGTCTCGGCCGAGGAGAACGCCGAGCCGGTCGTGTTGCGCTGCGGGCTACCCCGTCCGATCGGTTTCGATGTGGCCGCACCGCTGCAGGTGATAAACGGTGTCCAATGGTTCGAGGTATCCGGGGAAGACGACGGAATCGATGCCAGCACATGGTTCGTCGTCGATCGCGGTGTCTACATCGCCCTGACGATTCCGGGCGATTCCGGTCCGACACCGTTGCAGGATGCATCGACGGCGGTGTCGAATGCACTACCCCAGCAAGCACTCGATCCGGCTCCCTTGCAATAGCGGAAGGAGCTAACGCAAGCCCGTGCCGCGGGCGAGTGCGGTGTCGATCAGAGTGGTGATCAGCGTCGGATAATCGACACCGGATTCCGCCCACATCTTGGGGTACATCGAGATGGAGGTGAATCCGGGCATCGTGTTGATCTCGTTGATGACGGGCCCGTCTTCGGTGACGAAGAAGTCCACACGCGCCAGTCCCTGACAGTCCAGCGCCCGAAAAGCGGCAACGGCGAGTTCGCGAATGCGGTCGCTGGTCGCATCGTCGAGTGCAGCCGGGATATCGAATTCGCTCACGTCGTCGAGATATTTGGTGTCGAAATCATAGAAAGCGTGGTCGTCGACATCCGCGTCCGGGATACGGATCTCGGCAACAGCGCTCGCGCGCACCGTGCCGTCCGGGAATTCGAGGACCCCGCACTCGACCTCACGGCCGTGGATCATTCCTTCGACGATCACTTTGGGGTCGTGTTCACGCGCGACGGCTATCGCGGCGTCCAGTTGATCCCACTCGGTGATACGGGAGATACCGATCGACGATCCGCCTCTGGCCGGTTTCACGAACGCGGGCAACCCTATTCGGTCTCGCTCGCCAGCGGTGATGTCGTCGACGCCACGGCGAAGTACCACCTGGCGACCGATCGGAAGCCCCTCTGCACCGAGCAACTTCTTGGTGAATTCCTTGTCCATACCGGCCGCGCTGGCCAACACCCCTGGCCCCACGTACGGGACGCCCGCCAGCTCGAGCAGGCCCTGCAGTGTTCCGTCCTCACCGTACGGCCCGTGCAGTACCGGGAACACCACGTCGACAGAGGTGAAAATCGTCGCTCCCTCTCCCTCACCGAGGGCGATGAGCGCCCCGGCGTGGCCGGGGTCGGTACTGAGGGTCAGTGCGGCACCTGCCTTGTCCACGGTCGGCAGTACGCGGTCGTGAATCGCCAGTGCACCGGGATCGGCGGAGCCGAGCACCCAGGCACCGTCCGGAGTGATGCCCACGGGGACCACCTCGTACGTGGACGGATCGAGATTCTGCAGCACGCTGCCTGCCGATACACAGGACACCGCGTGCTCGCTGCTGCGGCCACCGAAGACGACGGCGACTTTGATGCGGGGAGTACTCACGATGAGAAACCGTACCGTCGCTGCCTGCTCGGCGCGGATTCGCCCTGTCGGTGACGAGGCCGCGAACACTGCCTCACTCGGGCTTGATACGTCGTCCCAACAGGTGACCGACCGCGTCCGGAACGGACATGCCGCCGTGACACACCCGGTGCACCGCATCGGTCAACGGCATCTCCACGTCGTAGCTTTCGGCGAGTGCGCGCACCGAGGTGCAGGACTTCACACCTTCGGCAACCTGTCCGTGCGCTGCTTCCTGCGCGCTTTCGAGGGAGCCACCGGAACCGAGGCGCTCACCGAAGGTGCGGTTGCGTGAGAGAGGCGAAGAACACGTGGCGACGAGGTCGCCCACCCCGGCCAGACCGGACAATGTCGACGGCGTGGCACCGAGTGCTACGCCGAGACGGATGATCTCGGCCAGCCCCCTGGTCATGATCGACGCGAGGGTGTTCTCGCCGTATCCGACGCCACTGGCCATCCCACACGCGAGAGCGATGACGTTCTTGCAGGCTCCACCGATCTCGGCACCGATGACATCCGAGTTCGTGTACGGCCGGAAGTAACCGGTGGCACAGGACTTCTGGATCTCGAGGGCGCGCTGGGAGTCCGAGCAGGCGATGACGGTCGCGGCGGGCTGTCCCTCGGCGATCGGACGCGCAAGGTTGGGCCCGGACAGACACGCCACCCGACTCGGATCTGCTCCGGTGACCTGAGCGATCACCTGGCTCATGCGCATGAGCGTGCCGGTCTCGATTCCCTTGGCCAAGGACAGCAGCGTCGCGTGCGGCGGGATCGAGCCGGTCCACTCCCCCAGGTTCGCCCGCAGACTCTGCGACGGCACAGCCAACACCACGATGTCGGCTCCGTCGAGAGCCTGAGCGGGATCGCTGGTTGCGCGAATCGACGAGGGTAGTTCGATACCCGGGAGGTAGTCCTTGTTCTCGTGGTCGTCGGTGATCGACGCCGCGAGCTCTTCACGGCGGGCCCACATCGTGACGTCGGTCCCGGCATCGGCCAATACTTTGGCGAACGCGGTTCCCCACGAACCCGAACCCATCACCGCTGCTCTGCTCATGCCGCCAACCCCTCACCTGCGTGCCGATGCCCTTGTGCTTCGCGCGCATCACCCTAACGCGCACACCGGCTCGGGCGGTCGGAGTCGGCACAGATCCGCGACGCTGGCAGGATCGAGCACCATGGGTGCAACACGATCCGACGACGGCGACCGAGTGGCCGCATCGTCCGACCCTGCCCGCCGCGCCGTCGCAGTCCTCATCGCGGTGAAGGATCTCGCGACGGCGAAGTCGCGGTTGTCGGCGGACTTCTCGGGTCCCGAGCGAACACGGTTGGTGCTCGCGATGCTCAGCGACACCGTGGCCGCCGCAGCCGCCGTTTCGGTGGTGGGCTCGGTGACGGTGGTCACCCCCGATCCCCTCGTAGCAGAGACCGCCCGCAGAATCGGCGCGCGAGTGTTCGACGAACCGCTCGGCGATCCCGCACTGCCACCGGACGCACGCCTCAATCACGCCTTCGAATCCGCAGCGGCCGTGTTGCGGCGCGACGAGGTCGTCGGTCACGGACGCGGGTACGACGACGCCTCCCGCGTCGACATCATCGCGCTGCAAGCCGATCTACCGTCCATGCGACCATCCGAACTCGCTCAGGCATACGCTCTTGCGCGCCGCGGAGGCCGAGCACTGGTGGTCGATCATCACGGCACCGGTACCGCCGCGCTGATCCTCAAGGACTCCCCCGGTGAGCTCGCACCTCTGTTCGGGGTGGACTCCGCCCGACGCCACGCCGAGTCCGGCGCCCAGAAACTCGACGGCATCTGGCCGGGACTACGGCTCGACGTCGACACAGCGATGGACGTCCGCAGTGCACACCGGCTCGGGGTCGGACCGGCAACGGCTGCCGTCCTGCGTTCGCTCGGATGGAGTGACGACGCAGCGGCGACAACTGCGTGACCGAGTTTCGCCCTTCGGTGTTTCACGCACGTCGGGTATGAGGGATGATCGTCCGGTGAGCACAGACGACACGCAGCCGGCCAACGAAGATCCGTCGACGGAGAACGAGTCGGGTACCGATTCGGAGGCGGTATGGAGCGCTCCGATCGCAGCCACGATGCCGAGTATCCCCTCCGCGCTACCGGCCGCCACACCGCAGTCGGTCGACATCGCCACTGTGCTTCCCGAAAATCGCTATCTGAATCGGGAATTGAGTTGGCTCGACTTCAATTCACGTGTTCTCGCTCTGGCAGAGGACTCGTCGCTCCCTCTCTTGGAACGGGCGAAATTTCTCGCGATCTACGCGTCGAACCTCGACGAGTTCTACATGGTTCGAGTGGCCGGTCTCAAACGTCGCGACGAAACCGGTCTATCCGTTCGATCGGCCGACGGTATGACTCCGCGCGAGCAGCTCGCGGTGATCGGCGAACGCACCCAGGAGCTGGCGCTCAAACATGCGCGAGTGCTGCTGGATTCGATCCTGCCGGAGCTCACCGCCGAGGGCATCGCGATCATCCGGTGGTCGGATCTGGACAGCGACGAACGCGTCCGACTCTCGGAGTACTTCACCGAACAGGTCTTTCCAGTACTCACGCCACTGGCCGTCGACCCCGCGCACCCGTTCCCTTACATCAGTGGCCTGAGTCTCAATCTCGCTGTGACGGTGAAGGATTACTCCACAACGGGTGAGCATTTCGCGCGCGTGAAGGTTCCCGACAACGTCGATCGCTTCGTGCGGGTCAAGCGCGGCGAAGGCTCGCACCGCATCGACGCCTTTCTGTCGATGGAGGAGTTGATCTCGGCGCACCTCGACGTACTCTTCCCCGGCATGCAGGTCGTCGAGTCGCACGCCTTCCGCATCACGCGCAACGCAGATTTCGAGGTCGAGGAAGACCGGGACGAGGATCTGCTGCAGGCGCTCGAGCGCGAGCTGGCCCGCAGGCGTTTCGGCTCACCGGTTCGTCTCGAGATCGCCGACGACATGACCGAGCACATGCTCGAATTGCTGCTCCGTGAACTCGATGTCGATCCCGGTGACGTCATCCAGGTACCCGGACTGCTCGACCTGTCGTGCCTGTGGCAGGTCTACAGCGTCGACCGTCCCAATCTGAAGGACGCACCCTTCGTTCCGGCGACCCACGCTGCGTTCGGCGAGCGCGAGACCCCCAAGAGTGTCTTCTCGACGCTGCGCGACGGCGATGTCCTGGTGCATCATCCGTACAATTCGTTCTCCACCAGCGTTCAACGCTTCATCGAGCAAGCGGCGGCCGACCCGCAGGTGCTCGCCATCAAGCAGACGCTGTATCGCACGTCGGGAGATTCCCCGATCGTCAATGCGCTCGTCGATGCAGCAGGTGCCGGCAAACAGGTGGTTGCACTGGTCGAAATCAAGGCACGTTTCGACGAGCAGGCCAACATCGAGTGGGCGCGCAAACTGGAAAAGGCAGGCGTACACGTGGTGTACGGCCTCGTCGGCCTCAAGACGCACTGCAAGACCTGTCTCGTGGTACGCCGCGAAGGGTCGGTGATTCGCCGGTACTGCCACATCGGAACCGGCAACTACAACCCCAAGACGGCACGCATCTACGAGGATGTCGGTCTGTTCACGTCGTCCCCGGAAATCGGTGCCGACCTCACCGACCTGTTCAACTCGCTCACCGGTTACTCACGAAAGTCCAAGTACCGCAACCTTCTCGTGGCACCGTACGGAGTGCGCCGCGGCATCGTCGAGCGCATCGAGGCCGAGGTCGAACACCTCAAGGCGGGGCGTGCGGCGGGGATTCGCCTCAAGGCGAACGCGTTGGTCGACGAGCAGGTCATCGATGCGCTGTACCGCGCGTCCATCGCGGGCGTTCCGGTCAAGGTGGTGGTGCGCGGTATCTGCGCGCTCAAGCCGGGCGTTCCGGGACTGTCGGAGAACATCGAGGTTCGCTCCATCCTGGGCAGATTCCTCGAACACTCGCGAGTTCTGCATTTCCAGGGTGCC
The DNA here is from genome assembly GCF_059489205.1 of Rhodococcoides sp. S146-33. Taxonomy (NCBI): domain Bacteria; kingdom Bacillati; phylum Actinomycetota; class Actinomycetes; order Mycobacteriales; family Nocardiaceae; genus Rhodococcoides; species Rhodococcoides sp. S146-33. The sequence goes on along the minus strand of NZ_JCAJWY010000002.1, from coordinate 893,361 downwards.
GACGAGTTCTGGATCGGCAGCGCGGACATGATGCACCGCAACCTCGATCGCCGAGTCGAGGTAATGGCTCAGGTCAAGGATTCGCGACTGGCGAACCAGCTCGGTGATATCTTCGATTCCGCCCTCGACCCCACCACTCGCTGCTGGGAGTTGGGACCGGACGGCGGTTGGGTCGCCTCGCCGGCGCAGGGTGAGACAGTCCGTGAGCATCAGGTGGAGTTGATGCGTAGCCGGAGGAATCAGGCGTCCTGATGGGAACGTCCGATGGCTCCCCTCGTGCCAACATCTTTGCGGCCGGCTCCGTTCTGTGGCGACGATCACCGCACAGCGACGGTGCCGTCGAGATCGCGTTGGTCCACAGGCCGAAGTACGACGACTGGTCGTTCCCCAAGGGAAAGCTCGATCCCGGTGAGACCGCTGTCGACGCGGCAGTCCGAGAAGTCAAGGAGGAGACCGGATTCGACTCGCGGCTGGGGCGGTCGCTGTCCTACGTCACGTACCCGATCCCCGGCCACCGCCGGATGAAGAAGGTCCTCTACTGGGCGGCGGAGGCAACCGGTGGCGAGTTCGTCCCCAACGCGGAGGTGGACGAGGTGCGCTGGATAGCACCCGCGGATATCGGTCGCGAACTCTCGTATCCCATGGACCACAAGATTCTTCGCCGGTTCGTGGCCAAACCTGCCGACACCTCGACGGTCCTGTTGGTCCGTCACGGCAGCGCCGGTTCGCGTTCGCGGTACAAGGGCAACGACGTCGATCGCCCGCTCGACAAGACCGGACGACGACAGTCCGAGTCACTGGTCTCGTTGCTTCGAGCATTCGGGGCCGACGCGGTGTATTCGGCCGACCGTGCCCGGTGCGTTCAGACGGTGGCTCCGTTCGCAGAATCGTTGGGAACGGAGATCACCCCGGAGCACCTGCTGTCCGAGGAGGGATACGCCGATGACCCGCGCAAGGGGCGCCATCGCGCTCGCGACATTGCCGACCTGCCCGGCACGCCCGTGGTGTGCAGCCAGGGCAAGGTGATCCCCGACCTCATGCGCTGGTGGGCCGAGAAAGACGGAATTACGTTGCCGGCCAACAGGAATCGCAAAGGCAGCGTCTGGGTGCTCTCTCGCCACGACGGCAGACTCGTTGCAGCCGACCACATCGCCAGCCCCCTGCCCACCCTCGTCACCGGCGTCTGAGGGACGCACCCGAACGACAGCTGAGCCCCCGACTCGAATGTCGAGTCGGGGGCTCAGCTGTCGTTCGTTCGAGATGTGAAGCCTTCAGGCTCTACTTCTTCGCTGCGCGCTTTGCGGGGGCCTTCTTGGCCGGAGCCTTCTTTGCCGGGGCCTTCTTGGCTACGGTCTTCTTGGCTGCCGTCTTGGCCGGAGCCTTCTTGGCGGGCGCAGCCGTCGTTGCGGCCTTGCGAGCAGTTGTCTTGGCCGGAGCCTTCTTTGCAACTGTCTTACGCGCCGTGGTCTTCGCGGGAGCTGCCTTCTTGGCTGCAGTCTTCGCGGGAGCTGCCTTCTTGGCTGCAGTCTTGGCCGGTGCCGCCTTCTTGGCTGCAGCGGTGGTTGCCTTGCGGGCAGTCGTCTTCACGGCTGCCTTCTTGGCAGCAGTCTTCTTCGCAGCCGCAGTCTTCTTGGCCGGAGCAGCTGCCGAACCACGCTTGACGGCGGGCCCGGTGGCAGGCAACTTCTGTCCGCCCGCGATGACTGCCTTGAACTGTGCACCCGGACGGAATGCCGGAACGTTGGTCGGCTTGACGCGAACGGTCTCGCCGGTGCGGGGGTTGCGCGCAACACGGGCTGCGCGACGACGCTGCTCGAACACGCCGAAGCCTGTGATCGTGACACTTTCGCCGCGGTGCACTGCACGCACGATGGTGTCGACGATGTTCTCGACAGCCTCTGTGGCGCTCCGCCTGTCAGACCCCAACTTCTCGGTCAGGGCGTCGATCAGCTCTGCCTTGTTCATGGAATTTCCTCCGCTATATGGTGGCCCATCGTCGGACCGACTACTACAACGGTAAACCCCAAGTCGTCAAGAGTCTATGCGCCACGCCAATTTTCATTTCGGCGTCGCGGAATGATTCAGGGCCGCATAGCGTGTCGGACCCCCACCCGGTCAGCTTTCGGTCGGGGTCTCGATCCGCGCTGGAAGGGTCAGGGGTTTGTATGAAGGCCTTGACTTTTCATACTCCGTAATGGCCTCTACCTGGCGTAATGTCAATCCGATGTCGTCCAGACCCTCCAGCAGACGCCACCGGGTGTAGTCGTCAATCGCGAAGCGCACCACCAAAGTTCCAGCCGTCACGGTCTTGTCGACGAGGTCGACAATTAGTTCGAGACCGGGCTGTTCTTCTAAGGCTTTCCACAGCAATTCGACGTCCGACTGCTCCACTTCGGCCGCCAGCAGCCCGGCTTTGCCCGAGTTTCCACGGAAGATGTCGGCGAACCGGGACGCGATCACAACCCGGAAACCGAAGTCCGACAGCGCCCAGACGGCATGTTCGCGTGACGATCCCGTACCGAAATCGGGTCCGGCCACGAGTACCGAGCCACGGTTGTACGGCTCCAGGTTCAGGATGAAGTTCGGGTCCGAGCGCCATGCGGCGAACAACCCGTCTTCGAATCCGGTGCGCGTCACCCGCTTGAGATAGACCGCGGGGATTATCTGATCGGTGTCGACATTGGAGCGCCGGAGCGGAACTCCGATACCGGTGTGCCGGGTGAAAGCTTCCATCGAATGTTCTCCTAATGGGTTCGATCGATCCGAGCGGGACGCGTTCTACGCGAGATCCGCCGGAGAGGAAAGGGTTCCGCGGATTGCGGTCGCAGCTGCAACCAGTGGCGAGACGAGATGAGTACGACCGCCTTTGCCCTGCCTGCCCTCGAAATTACGGTTCGAGGTCGATGCCGATCGTTCACCCGCCACCAATTGGTCCGGGTTCATCCCGAGGCACATCGAACATCCGGCCTGACGCCATTCGGCTCCTGCCGCAGTGAAGATGTCGCCGAGGCCTTCCTCCTCCGCCTGCGCTCGCACCCGCATGGAGCCGGGCACCACCAACATTCGCACTCCCTCGGCAACTCGGTGTCCCTCTAGAACGGACGCGACGGCGCGCAGATCCTCGATCCGACCGTTGGTGCAGGAACCGACGAACACGGTGTCGACGGCGATCTCACGGATCGGTGTGCCGGCCTCGAGACCCATGTACTGCAGGGCCTTCTGTGCCGACAACCGCTCACCCTCGTCGGTCATCGCCTCCGGATCCGGCACCGTACTTCCCAGCGGCGCACCCTGACCCGGATTCGTGCCCCAGGTGACGAACGGCGTCAACGTATCGGCATCGATGTGGACCTCGTTGTCGAACACTGCATCCGGATCTGTAGCCAGCTCGTTCCACGACGCCACTGCTGCGTCCCAGTCGGCTCCCTGCGGAGCGTGCGGACGCCCCTTCAGGTATTCGTACGTGATGTCGTCGGGTGCGATCATGCCTGCCCTCGCCCCGGCTTCGATCGACATGTTGCAGATGGTCATTCGCGCTTCCATCGACAGCTTCCGGATAGCCTCACCGCGGTACTCGAGGACGTACCCCTGCCCACCGCCGGTACCGATCTGGGCAATGACAGCAAGGATCAGGTCCTTGCTCGTCACGCCGGGTGCGAGCTCGCCGTCGACGGTGATCGCCATCGTCTTGAACGGACGCAGAGAGAGTGTCTGCGTTGCCATCACGTGCTCTACCTCGCTGGTGCCGATGCCCATCGCAATCGAGCCGAAGGCACCGTGCGTCGACGTGTGGCTGTCTCCGCACACGACGGTCATCCCGGGCTGAGTCAGACCCAGCTGGGGCCCGATGATGTGCACGATGCCCTGATCGAGATCGCCCATCGGATACAGCCGGACTCCGAATTCCTCGCAGTTTCGGCGAAGGGTGTCCACCTGAGTACGCGAGACGAGATCTGCGATGGGGGCGAAGATGTCGGCCGTGGGGACATTGTGATCCTCGGTCGCGATCGTCAGATCGGGGCGGCGTAGCTCACGGCCGGCCAATCGCAGACCGTCGAACGCCTGAGGACTGGTCACCTCGTGCACGAGGTGAAGGTCGATGTAGATCAGGTCCGGCTCACGCGCGCCGCCTTCTCCTCCGCCTCGGACCACGACGTGCTGGTCCCATACCTTCTCGGCCAAAGTCTTCGGTGTTTCGGACATCGGTGTCGTCGACCTCGTCTTTCTGTCGTCGCGTCGGCGAACGTCGCTGGTTCACCGTGCGTCTCGTCTCGACATCATGCCTCTCGGCGCGCAAGAGATCTCACAATTGTGCAATCTCAGCATTCGGGAGGCTAATATCGTTCTATGGGACAGCATAGCCTGGGCGGCCTCGTCGACAAAGCGAGTGGCATCGGTGTACTCGACAAGGCGATGGCGGTGCTGCATGCAGTGGCCGAGAAGCCCTGCAATCTCGGTGATCTGTGCGCGCGCACGGACCTACCCCGCGCCACCGCTCACCGCCTCGCAGTCGGACTGGAGACCCACCGATTGCTCGTACGAGATGCCGACGGCCTGTGGCACACCGGGCCGGGCCTAGGAGAACTCGCTGCGAGCGCGTCCGACGCACTGCTCGACGCAGCAGCTTCCGTGCTCCCACGTCTGCGCGAAATCACCGGTGAAAGTGTGCAGATCTATCGACGGGAGGGCACGGTGCGCGTCTGTGTGGCGTCCATGGAACCCCCGACAGGTCTTCGCGACACAGTGCTTGTCGGCGCACGATTGCCGATGACGGCCGGTTCCGGAGCCAAAGTCCTTCTGGCGTGGGCAGATTCGCACACCCAAAGAACCGTTCTGCCCGATGCAGAATTCGGCGAGCGCGTACTCATCGAGGTACGGCGCCGCGGCTGGGCGCAGAGCGCGGGCGAGCGCGAACCAGGCGTCGCAAGCGTGGCGGCACCGGTTCGCGACGGCAACGACACTGTGGTGGCGGCGATCTCGGTGTCCGGACCCATCGACCGAATCGGACGCAAGCCCGGTGCGCGCTGGGCCGCGGATCTTCTCGCAGCAGCCGACGCGTTGCACAAGCGTCTCTGATCGATGCTCCCCGACCCCGGTCGGACGCCCGAAAACCGGCTGAACGCGCGGCGAGAAAGGAGTACGTTCGTCTCGAACGGCCTCACCGGCCGGTCGTCGACTGCGAGGAGTCACCCCATGCCCGAATCCGGCAGTGAAGAACTGAAGAAGAAGTTCCGCGAGGTCCTGGAGCAGAAGAACAGCAAGGCCCACAATTCCGTCGAGCACAAAGACGGTGGACCGAAAGTCAACAACGCCCACGGACCGGCCGACCATCAGAAGATGTTCCGCCGCAAGAGCGTGTGAGACGCTCGGCCCGAAACGACAACACCCTCTCGATCCGAAGATCGAGAGGGTGTTGTCGGTTGTAGCCCCGACGGGATTCGAACCCGCGCTACCGCCTTGAGAGGGCGGCGTCCTAGGCCGCTAGACGACGGGGCCAGGAACTTCACCTGCATTGTTTCGAGCTTGTGAGTGCCGAATCAGCTTAACTGTCTCGGCACCGGCGACAAAATCGCCCCTACCTGCTCGCTGGGGTACCAGGACTCGAACCTAGAATGGCGGTACCAGAAACCGCTGTGTTGCCAATTACACCATACCCCAATGGACTTGAATCGAACTGCTCACCGCGATCGGTGTGCACTGCGTTTCGAGCCGGGATAGAGACTATCAAAGGTGCATACCCATTCTCCAAATCGGCTGCTCAGAGCATCCAAAACTGCGCCGCGGTCGCGCGCTGCCCTCGCTCGACCGGCCTCTGTCGCCGAAGCACGAGCCTGCCCTGACCCTCGGCTCGCACGTGCAGCAGACTGGGTCTCCGTGACCGCTCACACACGCCACACAGCCCGATGAAAGTCGTGCTCGTTCCTCGCGGCGAGCAGGCGGTACTGACGTATCTCGACGACGACTGTTCGGTCCGCCGCGCGCCCATCGTGGTGGAGGATCCGGCTGCAGCGGTGGCCGATATCGAGGCGTCCGAACGCCCGAGATGGGTATGGGAGGACACCGGTCGGATCTATCCTCGTCTCCTCGAACGAGGGGTACGAGTCAGCCGTTGCCACGACCTCGCACTCGTCGGTGCGATTCTGGCGATGCGAACCGGCTCCGCAGTCACTCCGTCCGTACCCGCAGACCTGCGACCCGGACTGTTCGACGCGGATCCAGAGTCCGACCCGGCAGCGGTGGTCACCGAGTACCGGCGTCAATTCGACGACATCGGGGCCGACCGCGCACTGCAACTGCTGGCGGCGGCGGAATCGGCCGGGGGTCTGGCCGCCGCGGAGATGACCCACGACGGATTGCCGTTCTCGGCAGCGGCGCATCGGCGTCATCTCGAGTCGATGCTCGGCGCCCGCCCGGTCGATGGATCGCTTCCCCCGGCTCTGGTGGGGCTGGAAGGCGAGATCTCGTCGGCGTTCGGCCGACGCGTCAATCCTTCGTCTCCGGTGGAAGTGGTGGCCGCGTTCGCCCGATCCGGCGTCGAGCTGACTTCCACGCGCGCGCACGTCATCCGCGAGATCGATCACCCCGCCGTCCCCCTGCTGTTGCGCCATCGTGATCTCTCGAAATTGCACAGCACGAATGGGTGGGCTTGGCTCGACTCGTGGGTGCGAGGCGATCGGTTCCGGCCGGTCTACGTTCCCGGTGCTGTGGTTTCGGGCCGGTGGGCGAGCCGCGGCGGAGGCGGACTCCAGATTCCGAAACCGTTGCGAGCCAGCGTGATCGCCGATCCCGGACATACGTTCGTGGCCGCCGATGCCGGACAACTCGAACCCCGCATTCTCGCGGCGATGTCCGGTGACCCACGCATGGTTGCCGCTGCCGGCACCGCCGATCTGTACGCACCCGTGGCCGCGGAATCGTTCGAAGGTGATCGTGGCAAAGCCAAGGTCGCTGTTCTCGGAGTTCTGTACGGCGCGACGTCGGGTGAGGCTCGCGGTCTGCTGACACGACTGCGGGCCAGGTTCCCCGGTGCGGTGGGACTCGTCGAAGAGGCCGCCCGCGCCGGCGAACGGGGTGAGGTCGTCCGCTCGTGGTTGGGGCGAGCCTGCCCACCACCCTCAGCGCAGTGGTGGTCCAACGGCGACGCGCACGCGCGCGGACGGTTCACCCGTAACTTCGTGGTGCAGGCGACCGCTGCGGAGTGGGCCTTGTGTCTGTTGGCGGATCTGCGCGGACGGTTGCGCGACGAGATCGGAGCCGGCACCGGCGAGCTGGTGTTCTTTCAGCACGACGAGGTGGTGGTGCACTGCCCGAAGGCCGATGCAGACCGGGTGTCGGAAGCCGTTGCCGCGGCTGCATTGTCGGCCACTCGATTGATGTTCGGCGACACCGACGTGCGGTTTCCGATGGAGACGAGAATCGATCGCTTCTACGGTGTTTCGGCTTCCGATTCGGAGTCGGAGTCGGAGTCCGACTGAACACTCGGTGGGTCCTCGAACGTGACGTCGATTTCCTCGAATGCGGTGCTGCGCTGCGCTTCTGCCTGTCCGGTGTAGGTGAGCTTGTCACCCTCGGTCAGTTCCACGTCGTCGGTGAAGGGTGCCAGCAGGGCTCGCGGGAACAGTCGATCGACGCGAACGACGTTGATTTCGATGCACATCACCACGGACAGCGAGGTGACATACAGAAAGGCGAGCAGGCCGAGTACCACGGCGAACACACCGTTGGTGACGGTCGCATTGCTCACCACGTACTTCACGTAGACGCTGCCGAAGCTCTGCAGCAGTTGCCAGATGATGCCCGCCGCGATGGCACCCGGCAGGACTTCTCGGACCGACAATGGCCTGGCGGTCGCCAAGCGGAAGGCAACGACGAACACCGCGACGTACAGGAGGGTGGCCACGGTGAACACGATCGGGCCGGCCTCGGGACCGAAATATCCTGCTGCACTGAGCACATTGACAGCCGTGATCGTCAGGGTCGCGATTCCGACAGTACCGAGCAGGCCCAACCCGCGCACGCGGGCGCGGATCGGGTCGGGGCGCACGTTCTTGGGCACGGACCACGCGGTGTTGGTCGCGTTCTGCAGTGCCACCGACACACCGAGCCCGCCGTAGAGGGATCCGAGTCCACCGACGACCAAGCCCACGACACCGCCGCTGATTCGATCCGGCTGACCGAGTTCGTCACCGATCACCGGAATCTGTCCCAGCGCCGAGTCGAGGATCTGCTGCTGTAGTTCCGGGCTACCGACCAACACGATGCCCAGAACCGTGGAGAACAACAGGAGCGCCGGAAACAGCGAGACAAAGGCGTAGTAGGTGATCAGGGCGGCAAGATATCCGCCCTGATCGTCGACGAATTTGTACACCACAGCAATGGGATATCCGAGAGCCGGACGCCTGCGCTGCAGTCGGTCCAGTCGATCGGCGACACTCATGTGTGGAGATCTCCGACCGATCGTGTCGGCCCCCGACGAACTGCCGTCACGCGATACGAGCGCGTGCAGCAGCCAGTCGAGCGAGAGTCCTCTCGCGGCCGAGCAGTTCCATGGACTCGTAGAGCGGTGGGCTGATGTGGGAGCCGGTCACTCCCACCCGAACCGGAGCAAAGGCCTTGCGCGGCTTGAGTTCGAGCTTCTCGATCAACGCTTCCTTCAGAGTGGCCTCCACGTCGGCCGTGGTCCACGTCGCCAACGCCGTCAACGCCTCGATGGCGGCGTCGAGAACGGGTGCAGCATCGGGTCCGAGGTTCTTGGCCGCAGCAGCGGGATCGATCTCGAAGTCCGTCTCGTCGACGAACAAGAACTTCAGCAGTCCCCACGCGTCCGACAGCACGACGATGCGAGTCTGAATGAGGTCCGCAGCTACCGCGAACACCTTCTCGTCGATCGGTTCGACGAGATGTCCTCGCGCAACCAGATACTGACGCAACCGAGCCGCGAAATCGTCGGCCGGCAGCATTCGGATGTGCTCGGCGTTGATCGCGTCGGCCTTCTTCTGATCGAAGCGCGCCGGGTTGGAATTGACCGAGGAAATCTCGAACGCCGCCACCATCTCGTCGAGCGAGAAGACATCGTGGTCGTCCGAGATGCCCCACCCGAGAAGAGCAAGGTAGTTGAGCAACCCCTCGGGGATGAATCCCCGATCGCGATGGATGAACAGGTCGGCTTCGGGATCACGCTTGGAGAGCTTCTTGTTGCCTTGGCCCATCACGAACGGGAGATGCCCGAACGCCGGGGTCCGATCGGCCACACCTATCCGAATCAGCGCCTCGTAGAGGGCGAGCTGACGAGGGGTCGACGACAGCAGATCCTCGCCGCGCAGCACGTGGGTGATCTTCATCAGGGCGTCGTCGACGGGATTGACCAACGTGTACAGCGGAACTCCGTTGCCTCGGGTCAACGCGAAGTCCGGCACCGTCCCGGCCTTGAACGTGGTCTCCCCGCGTACGAGGTCGTTCCAGGTCAGATCGTGGTCGGGCATACGCAGCCGTACGACGGCTCCACGGCCCTCGTCCAGGAAGCCCTGGCGCTGCTCCGGAGTCAGATCGCGGTCGAAGTTGTCGTAACCGAGTTTGGGGTCGCGCCCGGCGGCCTTGTGACGAGCTTCGACTTCCTCGGGCGTGGAGAACGATTCGTAGGCTTCCCCGGCGTCGAGCAGCTGCCGAACGACGGCCGTGTGCTGCTCTCGGCGCAGGGATTGACGGTAGGGCTCGTACGGGCCGCCCACCTCGGGGCCCTCGTCCCAGTCGAGGCCGAGCCAGCGCAACGCGTCGAGCAGGGCGGCGTAGGACTCCTCGGAGTCGCGTGCAGCATCGGTGTCCTCGATGCGAAAGACGAAGGCTCCACCGTGATGCCTGGCGAACGCCCAGTTGAACAGTGCTGTTCGGATCAGTCCGACGTGCGGGGTACCGGTGGGAGACGGGCAGAACCGAACGCGGACGTCTGCTGGAGTGGTCATCGGTGCCCTACTTCTTCGCTGCGACGGGGTTGGTCAGGGTACCGATTCCCTCGACGGTGATCGATACGCTGTCACCATCGACGATGGGTCCGACACCTTCGGGGGTTCCGGTGAGGATGACGTCGCCGGGGAGCAGCGTCATGACTGCGGACACCCACTCGATGATCTTCGGAATATCATGCAGCAGAAGCGAAGTACGGCTCTGTTGTTTCACAACGCCGTCCACCTCGGTCTTGATCTCCAAATCGGAGGGATCGAGCGAGGTCTCGATCCACGGCCCCAGTGGGCAGAAGGTGTCGTGGCCCTTGGCACGAGTCCACTGCCCGTCGTTCTTCTGGTGGTCACGGGCCGAGACGTCGTTGGCGACGGTATATCCGAGAACGACCTCGTACGCCTTCGACGCGGGAACGTCCTTGCACGGACGCCCGATCACGATGGCCAGTTCACCCTCGTAGTGCACCTCGTCGGACGACGGTGGCAGCACGATGGCCGCACCCGGTCCGACGATGGACGTATTCGGCTTGATGAAGATGACGGGATCCTTCGGTGCTTCGCCGCCCATCTCGGCCGCGTGCGCGGCGTAGTTCTTGCCGATGGCGATGACCTTGCTCGCCAGGATCGGCGCGAGCAGGCGTACATCGGCCAGCGGCCACGACCGACCCGTGAACGTCGGTGTGCCGAAGGGATGTTCGGCAATTTCCTTAGCCGTCCGGGCATCCCCCTCACCTTCGATACTCACGAATGCCACACCATCAGGACTTGCAATTCGACCGAGACGCATGCCAGAAGTCTATCGACCGTCGTTCCCCGCGCATCGACGCCGTCCGATCCGTCGATCTTTCGCCGGTGTAATGTCCTCGAGTAGTTCCATATCTCAAGACATAATGTCCACATCGTGAGACGGGCAGTAAGCGGAAAGGACCGAATGAACACCACCGAGCAACTGGCCGGCATCGGCGAAACACGGCGCTGGTTCATGCTCGTACTCGGAATGCTCGCGCAGACTGCAGGTGCCGTCTTCATCAACGGCGCTGCATTTCTCATACCGTCGCTGCACGACGACCGAGGACTCGGCCTGGCCACGGCAGGATTCGTCGTTGCGATGCCTACCGTCGGCATCATGTTGACCCTCATCGCATGGGGCGTCCTCGTCGACCGGATCGGCGAACGTCTCGTCCTGGTGATCGGGCTCGGCCTCACGGCCGCCGCGAGTCTCGCTGCAGTGATCAGCACCTCTATTCCCGTGCTGGCCGTTCTTCTGCTGATCGGCGGCATGGCAGCCGCCAGTGCGAACAGCGCGAGCGGACGAGTTGTGGTCGGATGGTTTCCGCCGCATCGCCGAGGATTGGCGATGGGTATCCGGCAGATGTCGGTGCCACTGGGCGTGGCCGTTGCGGCATTGACCATCCCACCCATAGCCAGAGACCACGGCGTCGGAGCGGCACTGCTCGTACCTGCTGCCGTGTGCGCAGCAGCCGCTCTGCTGTGTCTTGCCGTGGTCGACCCCCCGCGACCGAACCGCATCGATGCGGCGGAACAGGGTTTGCTCGACAATCCGTACCGCGGCAGCAGGCAACTGTGGCGCATTCACGCTACGTCGATACTGCTGGTGGTCCCGCAGTACGTGGTCTGGACGTACGCGCTCGTCTGGCTGATGACCGACCGAGGATGGACGGCAGCAGCGGCAGGCGTCCTCGTCACGGTGACGCAGATTCTCGGCGCACTGGGCCGGATGAGCGTCGGCGCGCTCTCCGATCGGGTCCATAGCCGCATGCGGCCCCTACGGTGGGTCGCGGTGACTGCCGCCGTCAGCATGCTGGGTCTGGGCATCGCCGACTGGTTCGACTCCCCTGCCGCGATCGTCCTCCTGGTGGTCGCGTCCGTCGCCACCGTTGCCCCGAACGGTCTTGCCTTCACCGCGGTCGCAGAGATATCAGGACCGTATTGGAGCGGACGCGCCCTCGGCGTGCAGAACACGAGCCAGTACGTGTTCGCGTCGGCCGTGCCGCCGGTGTTCGGGGCACTTGCCGCGATCAGCTTTCCCGTCGCATTCCTGGTGTCGGCAATTTTCCCGGCGCTCTCCGTGCCGATCGTCCCCGACGATCCACGTCGCGACATCACCGACGAGAAAGCCGACAGCACAAGCTGATTCAGCCCGGCGGGATATCCGAGAAACAGAAATGCCACGGTGGGCAGTCGGCCTACCGTGGCATTTCGTCGTGGTCTGGCTACAGGCGAGCGGCGATTCGTGCGCCGATTTCTTTCGTCGACGCCGCGGCGGTTCCCCGCTGCGCGAGATCTGCTGCGACAGCGGCTTCCACTCGCGCGGCTCCCGCCGCATCGCCGAGATGATCGAGTAGCAGTGACACCGACAGGATGGCAGCGGTCGGATCGGCCTTCTGCTGTCCCGCGATGTCGGGCGCACTGCCGTGCACCGGCTCGAACATGCTCGGGTTGGTGCCGGTCGCATCGATGTTTCCGCTTGCGGCCAAACCGATTCCGCCGGTCACTGCGGCCGAGAGGTCGGTCACGATGTCACCGAACAGGTTGTCGGTGACGATGACATCGAACCGACCGGGATCGGTGACGAGGTGGATCATCGCGGCGTCGATGTGCTGATACGCGACCTCGACGTCCGGGAACTCCGAGGCGACCTCCTCGACGGTGCGAGCCCACAGGCTGCCTGCGAAGGTCAGCACATTGGTCTTGTGCAGCAGCGTCAGATGCTTCTTCCGAGCGAGTGCTCGCTCGAAACCGTTGCGCACCACCCGCTCCACGCCGTAGCGAGTGTTGACGCTGACCTCGGTAGCGACCTCGTGCGGTGTACCGACTCGCAGCGCACCACCGTTTCCGGTGTACGGACCCTCGGTGCCCTCGCGCACGACGACGACATCGATCTCCTTGTCGCCGGCCAGAGGACCGACAACTCCGGGATACAGCTTGGCCGGACGCAGATTGATGTGGTGATCGAGCGCGAACCGAGCGCGCAGCAACAGTCCGCGTTCGAGCACACCGCTGGGTACCGACGGATCACCGATGGCTCCCAGCAAGATTGCGTCGTGCTCACGCAGTTCCGCCAACACCGAGTCCGGCAGCAGCTCGCCGGTGGCGTTGTAGCGACGCGCACCGAGGTCGTACTCGGTCTTCTCGGTACCGGGCGCGACCACGTCGAGCACGGCAAGCGCCTCGGTGACGACCTCGGGTCCGATTCCGTCCCCGGCGATGACGGCCAGCTTCATCTCACTCCTCGTGTGTTCGTTCGATTTGTGTCCGATCGACTGAGAGCGATCAGGACAGGTCGACCAGCTCGATGGTGGACGCACCCACCGCGGTCGCGATGCTCGCACTGAGCTCGGTCGGAACGTCCTTGTCGACGCGCAACAGAATCGTTGCGCCGTCACCCTCGGAGTCCTGGCTGAGTGCAGCGGCCTGAATGTCGATCCCGGCATCGCCGAGCAGCGTTCCGATCCGGCCGAGACTGCCGGGCTGATCTGCGTAGTTGACGATGAGGTTCTTGCCCTCGGCGCGGAGATCGAAGTTGCGACCGTTGATGTTGACGATCTTCTCGACCTGCTTGGTTCCGGTGAGCGTGCCCGCAACATTGAGTACCGAGCCGTCGCCGTACACGGCCCGAACGTCGACGACGCTGCGGTGGTTCTCACTTTCGGACGCCGTGGTGACCTCGGCGGTGACGCCGCGCTCCTCGGCGAGCGAGGGCGCGTTGACGAACGTGACCGAGTCCTCGATGACGGCGGAGAACAGGCCACGCAACGCAGACAGCTTCAGGATCTCGACGTCCTCGGCGGCGAGCTCACCGCGTACATCGACCGAGAGCGACGTGGGCAGCTCGGCGGACAGCGCACCCAGCAGAACGCCCTGCTTGCGCACGATCTCGAGCCACGGCGAAACCTCTTCGCCGACGGCTCCACCCTTGACGTTGACCGCGTCGGGCACGAATTCACCGGCGAGAGCGAGCAACACGGACTTGGCCACATCGGTGCCCGCCCGGTCCTGGGCCTCGGTGGTCGACGCGCCGAGGTGCGGAGTGACGACGACCTGAGGAAGCTCGAACAACGGGCTGTCGGTGCACGGCTCGGAGGCGTAGACGTCGATGCCGGCGGCGAAGACGTGCCCGCTGGTGATGGCGTCGGCCAGCGCCTGCTCGTCCACCAGACCACCGCGAGCGGCGTTGACGACGATGACACCCGGCTTGGTCTTGGCGAGGGCTTCCTTGCCGATGATGCCCTTGGTCTCGGGCGTCTTCGGCAGGTGAACCGAGAACATGTCTGCGCGCTCGAGCAGTTCGTCCAAGCTCACCAGTTCGATACCGAGCTGAGCCGCGCGGGCCGCGGACACGTAGGGGTCGTAGGCGATGATGTGCGTTTCGAATGCGGCGAGACGCTGCGCGAACAGCTGACCGATGCGGCCCAGGCCCACGACACCGACGGTCTTGCCGAAGATCTCGACACCGTTGAACTTGCTGCGCTTCCACTCGTGCTGACGCAGGGTGGCGTCGGCAGCGGGAATCTGGCGCGCGGCAGACAGGAGCAACGTGACTGCATGCTCGGCAGCGGTGTGGATGTTGGAGGTCGGTGCGTTGACGACGAGGACGCCGCGCTCGGTGGCTGCGGGTACGTCGACGTTGTCCAGGCCGACGCCGGCGCGAGCGACGATCTTGAGGTTGGTCCCGGCAGCGAGCACCTCGGCGTCGACCGTGGTCGCGGAGCGCACGAGGATCGCGTCGGCCTCCGGAACCGCAGCGAGCAGTGCGGGACGATCCGGGCCGTCGACCCAACGGACCTCGACGCCGTCACCCAGTGCCTCGACGGTGGACTGCGCAAGTTTGTCGGCGATCAGAACGACAGGACGGCCTGGCTGGCTCACGTGAAGAACTCCCTAAGTCGGTTCGAGACTGTTGACGGTAAAAATTCGGAGCTGGTGCAGCAGAAACAGTTTAGTGGCCGGCGACGTCGGCCTGCGACGCCACCGTCGAGCACGCACCGAAGGGCACCGCCACCTGATGTAGCGGTGCCCTTCGATCAGTATGCGTACGAACGCGATTCGACGAGAATCATGCCGTTTCGGTGATCGGACGATCGACCCAGCTCATCAGGTCGCGCAGCTTCTTGCCGGTGACCTCGATGGGGTGCTCGGCGTTTTCCTTGCGCAGGCCTTCGAGCTCGGTGTTGCCGTTCTCGACGTTGGCGACCAGGCGACGCGTGAACTCACCCGACTGGATGTCGGCCAGAATTGCCTTCATGCGCTCCTTGGTTCCGGCGTCGATGACGCGAGGTCCCGAGAGGTAGCCGCCGAACTCCGCGGTGTCGGACACCGAGTAGTTCATGCGAGCGATGCCGCCCTCGTACATGAGGTCGACGATGAGCTTGAGCTCGTGCAGAACCTCGAAGTACGCCATCTCGGGGGCATAGCCGGCCTCGACCATGACCTCGAAGCCGGTCTTGACGAGCTCCTCGGTGCCACCGCACAGCACGGCCTGCTCACCGAAGAGGTCGGTCTCGGTCTCTTCCTTGAACGTGGTCTTGATGACGCCTGCGCGGGTTCCGCCGATGCCCTTGGCCCACGACAGTGCGAGCGCCTGGCCCTCGCCCTTCGGGTCCTGATCGATGGCGATGAGTGCGGGAACGCCCTTGCCGTCGACGAACTGGCGACGCACGAGGTGGCCGGGTCCCTTGGGTGCGACCATGCCGACGGTGACGAACTCCGGAGCCTTGATCAGGTCGAAGTGGATGTTGAGTCCGTGGCCGAAGAACAGCGCGTCGCCGTCCTTCAGGTTGGGCTCGATCTCCTCGGAGAAGATCTTGGCCTGCGCGGTATCGGGTGCGAGCACCATGATCACGTCGGCCCACTCGGATACCTCGGCGGGAGTGCCGACCTTCAGGCCCTGCTCCTCCGCCTTGGCGCGGGACTTCGAGCCCGCCGCCAGGCCGATGCGAACATCGACGCCGGAGTCGCGCAGGCTCAGCGAGTGCGCGTGGCCCTGGCTTCCGTATCCGATCACAGCGACCTTGCGGCCCTGGATGATCGACAGATCAGCATCGTCGTCGTAGAACATCTCGACTGCCACTGGTTGTTACCTTTCCTCTTGGGTTTTACGCGTGTTCGTCACTGGGCCGCTACCGCGACGCAGTGATCGATTTCGGTCCACGTCCGACGGCAACGACTCCCGACTGAACTATTTCTCGAATTCCATAGGGATCCAACATCTTCAACAATGCATCGAGCTTCGAGCGGGTGCCCGTCGCTTCGACCGTGACCGCCTCGGGCGACACATCGATCACCTTGGCGCGGAACAGGTTCACCGTTTCGATGACCTCGCTGCGGACGCTGGCGTCGGCTCGGACCTTGATCAGCACCAACTCACGTGCCACTGAGGAATCGTCGTCCTGCTCGACGATCTTGATGACGTTGATGAGCTTGTTGAGCTGCTTGGTCACCTGCTCGAGCGGGAATTCGTCGACGGTCACGACGATGGTCATGCGTGAGATATCGGGAATCTCGGTTCCGCCGACGGCGAGCGAGGAGATGTTGAAGCCGCGACGCGAGAACAGTGCAGCGACGCGGGCCAGCACACCTGGCTTGTCCTCGACGAGAACGCTGAGGGTATGGCTCGTGCTCACAGGTCGGTGCCTTTCACGTCGTTGTTCATCGGGTGGGGCGCCTGCTCGCGTTCCATGGCGTCGTCGATTCCGGGCTCACTGCCCACGGTCTCGTCCTCGTCGAACAACGGACGAATTCCGCGGGCGGCCATGATCTCGTCGTTGCCTGTTCCAGCTGCCACCATCGGCCACACCTGGGCATCGGCACCGACGATGAAGTCGATGACGACCGGACGATCGTTGATCGCGCGGGCCTGGGCGATCACGGCGTCGACGTCCTCTTCCCGCTCGCACCGCAAACCGACGCAACCCAGTGCCTCGGCGAGCTTGACGAAATCGGGGATACGGACGGCACCGTGTGTGCCGAGGTTGGTGTTGGAGTAGCGCTCCTCGTAGAACAGGGTCTGCCACTGCCGGACCATGCCGAGGTTGCCGTTGTTGATGAGCGCGACCTTGATCGGGATGCCCTCCACCGCGCAGGTTGCAAGCTCCTGGTTGGTCATCTGGAAGCAACCGTCACCGTCGATGGCCCACACCTCGGCGTCGGGCAGGCCCATCTTGGCACCCATGGCGGCGGGAACCGCGTACCCCATCGTGCCGAGGCCACCCGAGTTGAGCCACGTACGCGGCTTCTCGTAGTTGATGAACTGGGCAGCCCACATCTGGTGCTGACCGACACCGGCGCAGTAGATCGCGTCGGGACCGGCGAACTTGCCGACCGAGGAGATGACGAACTCGGGAGACATGGAACCGTCGGACGGACGGTCGTAGCTCAACGGGTACGTCTTGCGGATGCCGTCGAGGTAGACCCACCACTGTTCGAGATCGAGCGTCGTTCCGGTCGCGCGATCGGCCCGCAGAGCCTCGATCAGCTCGGTGATGACCTCGCCGCAGTCGCCCACGATCGGCACGTCCGCGTACCGGTTCTTACCGATCTCGGCCGGGTCGATGTCGGCGTGGATGACCTTGGCGTCCGGCGCGAAGGACGAGAGCTGACCGGTGACACGGTCGTCGAACCGGGCCCCGAGCGTGATGAGCAGATCGCTGCGCTGCAGTGCGGCCACCGCGGCCACGGTGCCGTGCATGCCCGGCATACCCAAGTTGAGCTGGTGGGTATCGGGGAAGGCCCCGCGCGCCATCAGTGTGGTGACAACCGGAATACCGGTCAGTTCGGCGAGCTCGAGGAGTTCCGCAGAAGCGTTGGCCTTGATGACGCCGCCGCCGACGTACAGCACCGGCTGCTTGGCGTCGGCAATGTAGCGAGCGGCTTCTCGAACCTGCTTGCCGTGCGGCTTGGTGACCGGGCGGTACCCGGGCAGACGCATCTCCGGTGGCCACGAGAACGTGGTCTGCGCCTGCAGCACGTCCTTCGGGATGTCGACGAGCACTGCACCGGGTCGGCCGGAGGCAGCGATGTAGAACGCCTCGGCCATGATGCGCGGAATGTCCGCGCCGTCGGTGATCAGGAAGTTGTGCTTGGTGATGGGCATCGTGATACCCGAGATGTCGGCTTCCTGGAAGCCGTCCGTGCCGATGAGACTGCGCGCGACCTGACCGGTGATCGCGACAATGGGCACCGAGTCCATCTGGGCATCGGCGAGCGGGGTGACGAGGTTGGTCGCACCCGGGCCGGACGTGGCCATGCAGACCCCGACCCTGCCGGTCGCCTGGGCGTAGCCGGTTGCCGCGTGGCCCGCGCCCTGTTCGTGACGCACCAGCACGTGGCGCACCTTGACGGAGTCGAAGAGCGGGTCGTAGACGGGAAGAACCGCGCCGCCGGGAATGCCGAATACAGTGTCGACGTCGAGTTCTTCGAGGGCGCGTACGACAGACTGTGCGCCGCTGACCTTCTCGGGCGCGACGTGACGTCGCGACCCGTTGGTCGCCGCTTCTGCGGACGGGCTGGTGGTCGACGGGCTTGCGGCCGGCCCCGACTTACGAGTCGTGGGCCCCGGGCGTGCGGTTGGTGCGCTCACTGATTGCTTCCTCAGGAATGTGAAAGTGCTGGGCGATCTCTGGGCAAGAAAAAACCCCCGTCAGCGAGTGCTGTACGAGGGTGGCGCGTCGATGCGAGTTTGAACAACCGGCTCAGGCGTTGACGCGCCGGCCGATTACGAGTATCCAATTCCGCTTCACGCGCTCGACGGTAGGCGCGCGCACAGGGAAGAGTCAAACTCGTCACGACGCAATCCCATTATGTGAGATCGCGTAGATGCAATGCGAAGATGAATGGGTGTCGTCTCCGCAGCAGTCCGAACCACCTCTGCCATCATCCCACACTGCCTCCGAGCCACCGAACGGTGCCGAGGGTCAGCAACCGTCGACCACGCAGGTCATTCGCATGCCGCGCCTTGCACTGCTCGGCGTGGGGCTGCTGCTGTTCGGCACAGCACTGCCGGCGTTCAGCTGGCCTGCGGCTCTGGGCTGGCTCCTGATCCTGCCGATCGTTGCGTTCGTGTGGGTCCTCCGAGTGCGCACCGTCGTCACTCCGGACGCGATCACGGCGCGACGGTTCGTCGGCTCCGACGTCATCGAGTGGGAATCGGTGACGGGTCTGCATTTCCCGGATCGCCGCTGGGCGCGGGTGGTCCTGACCGACAAGAGCGAGAAGTCGCTGCCGCTGGTGCGGTTCGACCTCCTCCCCCAACTCGCGGCTGCCAGCGGCGGCCGCATCACCGATCCGTACGCCGCGGCCGCTGCGGCCGAAGAGAAGGCCAGAGCGGACGCCGAGGACGACGGCGACCAGGCGTCGAAGGAGGAGTAGTAGACGGCGAGTAGCCTCTTCGATGCGAGAAACCGCTGCAACGAACGAGGACTACGCATATGCCGCCGCTACGCTCACGGGTCACCACTGTCGGACGCAATGCCGCGGGCGCACGCTCGCTGTGGCGCGCCACCGGAATGACCGATTCGGATTTCGGTAAACCCATCGTCGCCATCGCGAACTCGTACACCCAATTCGTTCCGGGCCACGTGCACCTGAAGAACGTCGGCGAGATCGTCGCCGACGCCGTTCGCGCAGCCGGCGGCGTCCCCCGTGAATTCCACACGATCGCCGTCGACGACGGCATCGCCATGGGACACGGCGGCATGCTGTACTCGCTACCCAGCCGCGAGATCATCGCCGATTCCGTCGAGTACATGGCCAACGCCCACACCGCCGACGCCCTGGTGTGCATCTCCAATTGCGACAAGATCACCCCCGGCATGCTCAACGCCGCGATGCGCCTGAACATCCCGGCGGTCTTCGTCTCCGGCGGACCGATGGAGGCGGGTAAGGCCGTCGTCGTCGGCGGCGTTGCACAGGCACCCACCGACCTGATCACCGCGATCTCCGCCAGCGCGAACGACGCTGTGTCCGAGGAAGGCCTCGACGAGGTCGAGCGCAGCGCGTGTCCAACTTGCGGATCCTGCTCGGGAATGTTCACCGCGAACTCCATGAACTGTCTCACCGAGGCTCTCGGACTCGCACTGCCCGGAAACGGATCGACACTGGCTACCCATCAGGCCCGCCGCGCCCTGTTCACGCGAGCCGGCACCACCATCGTCGACGCCGCATTGAAGTACTACCGCGACGAGGACGAGTCCGTTCTTCCGCGCAACATCGCCACGCCGGCCGCGTTTCGCAATGCCATGGCCCTCGATGTGGCGATGGGCGGATCGACCAACACGGTGCTGCACACCCTCGCTGCCGCACAGGAAGGTGAGGTCGACTTCGACCTCGAGACCATCGACGCCATCAGCCGCAAGGTCCCGTGCCTGGCGAAGGTCTCGCCCAATTCCGATTACCACATGGAAGACGTGCACCGCGCCGGCGGAATCCCGGCTCTCCTCGGCGAACTGCGCCGCGCGAACCTTCTCGAAACCGACGTCTCGACCGTGCACACGAAGAGCTTCGACGAATGGCTCGACACCTGGGACATCCGATCAGGAAAGGCGTCCGACGAAGCACTCGAGCTGTTCCATGCTGCACCCGGTGGCGTCCGGACGGTAGAGCCGTTCTCGACGGGCAATCGCTGGTCGTCTCTCGACACCGACGCCGCCGGCGGCTGCATCCGAGATCTGGAGCATGCATACACGGTCGAAGGGGGCCTGGTGGTGCTGCGCGGCAACATCGCCGTCGACGGTGCCATCCTCAAGACCGCTGGCATCGACGAGGATCTGTTCGCGTTCCAGGGCCCGGCCCTGGTCGTCGAATCGCAGGAGGAAGCCGTCTCGGCAATCCTGCAGAAGAAGATCCAACCCGGCGACGTGCTGGTCGTTCGCTACGAGGGCCCGAAGGGCGGCCCCGGCATGCAGGAAATGCTGCATCCGACGGCGTTTCTCAAGGGTGCCGGTCTCGGTAAGGTCTGCGCGCTGATCACCGACGGCCGCTTCTCCGGCGGAACCTCGGGCCTGTCCATCGGACACATCTCGCCCGAGGCCGCCGCCGGCGGAGTCATCGGGCTCGTCGAGAACGGTGACCAGGTTCGAATCGACGTCGCCACTCGCACTCTCGAAATCCTCGTCGACGACGAGACGCTCGAGACCCGCCGAGCGAAGATGCTCGCGTCCGAGCGTCCGTGGCAGCCGGTGGACCGCCGGCGCACGGTCACCACCGCCTTACGCGCATATGCAGCGTTGGCTACCTCGGCCGACAAGGGAGCCGTTCGCTACGTGCCCTGATGAACAGGAAAACCCATGTACGTGGCACCACGAGGTGCCACGTACATGGGTTCGATCGATGTCGAGAGATCAGCGAACGACGGGGTTGGCCCCGTTGAGGAAAATCCAGATGCAGACTCCGGCGGCGATGCCGACAACGAGCGCCAGCAGCGATCCGATCCGCGGCCGCGTGGCCCACCCGCGGCGACCGTCGAACGCGATCTTTCCCGGGCCCGTCAGAATGATTGCGGCCGCGGCGAAACCGAGAACCGTCTCGTACTCGACGCCGCTGCTACCGGAGAACTGCAATCCGGGCTCTGCCACCTGCTTGAAGCACCACGCATTGATGATGGTCGCCAGCACCGCCGCGCCCGCAAGGGGCGTTGCCAGACCCAGAATCAACAACGCGCCGCCGAGGGTCTCTCCGGCAGCAGCCGCGATCGCGAGAATCTCCGAGTAGCGAAAGCCCGAGCTCTCGAGCAAGTTCTGGAATCCGTCGAGTCCCGGCCCATTCCACAGGCCGACCAATTTCTGCAGGCCGTGACCGAGGAATACCGCGCCGATGGTGACGCGAAGGACGAACAGGCCGAGGTCGGTGCTGCCGCGACGTGCGGGAACCTCGACGGTCTCGGTACGGATCTCGGGCTCCGGGGCTACGGCTGCCGCCGGCGCCGCGCCTGCGGTGGTGCCGAGGTACGCGGTGGAGTCATCGGAGTACGCACTCGAGGACGAGTTGTCGGCCGACGCACCGGTGGTGGGCGAATCCGCGTAGGCCGACGGCCGGAAGGCCTGGATCTTCTCGGTCGGTTGCGCATCGGTCGACCTGGGATCGGATGAACGTGCGTCGGACGAACGCGCGTCGGACGTCGACGAGTACGGGAAGTCGAGCTCGTCGTCCGTTCGAGGCAATCGATCCGAACGCTGGGCACCGAACGCAGTGGTCGATGCGCCGGAGGTATCGGCTCGGTCCGAGGCGGATGTGCCGGACGCAGAGCGCGAGGGTGGGATCTGTTCAGTGGGGTTGTCGTACGGGCTCTCGGCCGGTTCGTACGACTGGTCCGGCCGGTTGGGGTCGCGCGGTGTGTCGGTCACCTGTCCACAGTAGAGCCGATATGCGCCGATTTCTCTCATGGCCGCGTGGCGAGTCCGCGCCGATGCTGACGTACCGTTCGAAGGATGAAGCCGGTCGGAGCGTCACCTCGAAGTGCCACTGCCGCTGTCGTCGCACTGTCCATGACGGCCGCCATGCTCGCCGGGTGCGCCCGCTTCGACGACTCGAACTCGTCGCCGTTCACCCCTGCGCCCGAGGTCGGTGCTGCCGAGCTGAAACCGACGACCCCCAGCGAGGCACCGCCGTCGTCGGATCCGAGTGCTCCGCCCCCGCCGTCGGGTCCCTGCGTCGATCCGGACCCGTCGGTGATCGCGACATGTCTGGACACCACCGGCGGCCTCGTGGCATTGCCCGACGGCCAGAGTGCGCTGGTTGCCGAGCGCCGAACCGGTCGCATCATGGAGGTCGCGGCCGGCCGCACACCGGTCGAGGTGGCCCGGATAGCCGTCGACGGCACCGGGGACGGAGGACTACTCGATCTCGCACTCTCTCCGACGTACGCCGAGGACAAGCTGCTCTATGCGCTCGTCACCACGACCTCGGACACCAGGGTGGTTCGACTCGCTCCCGGCGACGTCCCCAAGGACATCTTGACCGGAATTCCTCGCGGCGCGACGGGCAATCGTGGGTCGATCGACTTCTATACCCCGACAGAGCTGCTCGTCCTCACCGGCGACAACGGTGACCCGGCGGCAGCCCAGAACCCGGATTCTCTGTCCGGCAAGCTGTTACGCGTCACGTCGTTGTCACCGACGTCCAGTCCCCCGCGTCCGCAGATCGCACTGAGTGGAATCGGCACGGCGGGCGATGTGTGCACCGACGGCGCCGGAAACATCTACGTCACCGACCGCACCGCGATCGAAGACCGCCTGCAACGCATAGACAAACTCGGCGCGGTGTTCTCCCCGGTATGGACGTGGCCGGACCGCCCCGGCGTAGCCGGATGCGCGGCAGGCGAGGGCGGTGTGGCCGTAGCCCTCACGACGGCGAAAGCTGTTGCGGCGCTGACCACCGACGCGAACACAGGAGCCGTGTCGGCCGAACCGACACTCCTGATCCAGGACCGGTACGGGCAGTTGAACGGGGCCACGAGCTCCGCCGACGGTCAGATTCTGGTCGGAACGGTGAACAAGAACGGCGCGGAGCCCGGCCCTACCGACGACCGCGTCGTCAAGGTGCCCTTCCCAGGTGGCGGCGGCGGCGGTATCGACTGATCGAGAAACAGCTGTGGCCGAGCGCGAATTGCACTCGGCCACAGTCGATATCGACGGTCAGGACTGGCCGCAGGCCTCCAGGACGAGCTCCTTGACGCGGGCCGCGTCGGCTTGACCGCGTGTCGCCTTCATAACCGCACCCACGATGGCACCGGCAGCTTGAACCTTGCCGCTGCGGATCTTCTCCACCACACCAGGATTGGCAGCGAGCGCCTCGTCGACGGCGGCTTGGAGCTTCGTGTCGTCCTTCTCCAACACCAGGTTACGGTCGGACATCACCTGAGCCGGCTCACCCTCGCCTGCGAGGACCCCGTCCACCACCTGACGAGCACCGTTGTTGTTGAGCTTGCCGTCGGAGACCAACGCGGCCACTTCCGCCACCTGAGCCGGCGTGATCGCCAGATCTGCCAGCTCGACTCCGGTCACATTGGCTTGCTGCGAGAGGTACGACACCCACCAGGACCGCGCAGCCTGCGGCGATGCCCCCGCGTCCACCGTGGCCGCAACGAGCTCCAGCGCACCCGAATTCACCAGGTCGCGCATTTCCTCGTCGGAGACGCCCCAGTCCTTCTGGATCCGGCCGCGTCGCAGCCACGGAAGCTCGGGCAGGGTCCCGCGGAGCTGCTCGATCCAGTCCGCGTCGGGAGCGACGGGTGCCAGATCGGGCTCCGGGAAGTACCGGTAGTCCTCTGCCGTTTCCTTCTTGCGGCCCTTGGTGGTGGTGCCGTCGGATTCCTGGAAATGCCGCGTCTCCTGCGTCACCTCTCCGCCGGATTCGAGAACCGCTGCCTGACGGCGCATCTCGTACCGAACGGCAACCTCGACGCTCTTGAGCGAGTTGACGTTCTTCGTCTCGGTACGGGTGCCGAATTCGGTGGCGGTCTTCCTCATCAAAGACACGTTGGCATCACAACGCAGCGAACCCTGATCCATCCGCACGTCGGACACGTTCAGCGACTTCAGCAGATCTCGAAGTGCGGTGACGTAGGCACGCGCTACCTCGGGCGCGCGCGCTCCGGTCCCCGTGATCGTCTTCGTCACGATCTCCACCAACGGCACACCGGCGCGGTTGTAATCGAGCAGCGAATGCGACGCTCCCTCGATACGTCCGGTCGCTCCGCCGACGTGTGTCGACTTACCGGTGTCCTCTTCCATGTGTGCGCGCTCGATCTCGACGCGGAACGTACTGCCGTCGTCGAGCAGAACATCGAGGTAGCCCTCGGTGGCAATGGGCTCGTCGTACTGCGAGATCTGATAGTTCTTCGGCTGATCCGGGTAGAAGTAGTTCTTCCGAGCGAACCGTCCCCACGGAGTGATCGAGCAATTGAGCGCCAACCCGATACGGATCGCAGACTCCACGGCAGCGGCGTTGACCACCGGTAGCGCGCCGGGAAGGCTCAGACACACCGGGCACACCTGGGTGTTGGGCTCGGCACCGAACGCGGTGGGGCAACCGCAGAACATCTTGGTCTCCGTACCCAACTCCACGTGGACCTCCATGCCCAACACGGGGTCGAACGCGGCGAGCACTTCGTCGTAATCGATCAGATCGACGGTTGCAGCAGTCATGGTCCGTAGTTTATGCATTGCACACGACGCACGGTTAACCACGTGCACCGGTTCAGCCGAAGAAGGCGGCGGCGTCGTCGTATCGGGTCTGCGGTACCCGCTTGAGCTGTGTGGTCGCCTCGGCCAGGGATACCAGTCCGATCTCGGTGCCCCGCAACGAGACCATCTTGCCGAAGTCACCCGCGTGCGCCGCGTCGGTCGCATTGACGCCGAATCGCGTCGCGAGCACACGGTCGTAGGGGGTCGGGGTTCCGCCGCGCTGCACGTGGCCGAGCACCGTGGTGCGAACTTCCTTGTTGATGCGACGTTCGATCTCGACACCGAGCTGATGGGCGACTCCGGTGAATCGAACGTGGCCGAACTCGTCGATGCCACCGTCGAGTAGCTCCATCGAGCCCTCCATCGGCTTGGCTCCCTCGGCGACGACGCAGATGAAGTGTGAATCTCCACGCTGAAAACGCTTGCGCACCAAAGTGCACACTTCCTCGACGTCGAACGGCTGCTCCGGAATGAGCGTCATGTGCGAGCCCGACGCCAATCCGGCGTGCAGCGCAATCCACCCCGCGTGCCGACCCATCACCTCGACGAGCATCACCCGCTGATGGGATTCGGCGGTGCTGTGCAAACGGTCGATCGCGTCGGTGGCAATTGTCAGGGCCGTGTCGAAGCCGAACGTGACGTCGGTGCAATCGATGTCGTTGTCGATGGTCTTGGGCACCCCGACCACCGGCACTCCCTCTTCGGACAACCACGCGGCAGCGGTCAGGGTTCCTTCTCCACCGATCGGAATCAACACGTCGATGCCGTTGTCTTCGAGGGTCTGCTTGACCCGATCGAGTCCGGCCCGCAACACATCCGGGTTGGTGCGCGCGGTGCCGAGCATCGTGCCACCTTTGGTGAGCAACCGGTCGTTGCGGTCGTCGTTGCGCAATTGCACGCGGCGATCTTCGAGAAGGCCGCGCCACCCGTCCTGGAAGCCGACGACCGTGGAGCCGTACCGCGCGTCAGCGGTACGAACCACTGCGCGGATCACCGCATTGAGCCCTGGGCAATCGCCGCCTCCGGTCAGAACTCCGATGCGCATCGATTTTCGCCTCTCTGCTTACGGGCCCGTGAAGTGGACCCGATGACGGTCGTCAGCCTAATGGGACGTGGTGTGCTGCGCGCGTCGGTACCGTCCGCCGCTCACTTCGGCGTCACGACGCCCGTCTCGTAGGCCAGCACCACGGCCTGCGCGCGATCGCGTAGCCCGAGCTTGCCCAGGACCTTGCCCACATGGGTTTTGACGGTCTGTTCGGCCAGGAACAGCGAGCCCGCGATCTCGGAATTGGACATGCCGGTGGCAATGAGTTCGAGCACCTCGCGTTCGCGCGGAGTGAGATCGCTAAGACGCGGTGACGGACGACGGCGCGCCCCGCGGCGCGCGGTGACGTCCGCGATGAGCCGTCTGGTCACCGACGGTGCCAGCAGGGCCTCGCCTGCGGCAACGACGCGCACACCTCGAATCAATTCCTCGGCCGGCGCATCCTTGAGCAGAAAGCCGCTCGCGCCGAGCGCCAGCGCCTCGTAGACATAGTCGTCGATGTCGAATGTGGTGAGCATCAGGATTCGTACCGGCGACGGCAAGGAGGCAGAGAGGATTGCCCGCGCGGCATCGAGACCGTTCATCTCCGGCATCCGCACGTCCATCAACACCACGTCGGGCAACAGGCGAGTCACCTCGCTGACCGCCGTCCTGCCGTTGTCCGCGTCCCCGATCACCGAGATGTCGGCCTGCGCGCCGAGAAGGGCGCCGAACCCCTGCCGCACCATCGCTTGGTCGTCGGCGATGAAGACCGTTGTCACCACGTTCGTCAGCCTAGGCCAGATCGTCCGTGGCCAACCGTGCCGTCGAAGTCGGCAGCCCGTGGGGCACATGCACCGCGACCTCGAATCCGCCGTCCGGTAGTGCGGCAGCGTGCAGCCACCCGTGTGCCGCCCGTGCTCGATCTCGCATGCCCGCTATCCCGTGCCCGCCGGTATCCGCCCCCGCGACAAGTCCGACACCGATGTCCGGCGACGGCGCGTTGACCACGGTCATGACAACGCTGCTCCGTGTGACCGTGACGTCGACGGCCACCGCAGCCTCGGGGGCATGGCGCGCAGCATTGGACAACGACTCCTGCAGAATTCTGTAGAGAGCCAACCCTGTTGTCTCGGAGATGGATTCGACCGGTCCGGTGATGTTCCAGCGCACGTCCATTCCGGCCTTACGGCTCGCGCGGAGCGTGCGTTCGAGATCGCTTGCATTCGGTGCCGGTGCGTCCTGCCACTGCTGTACCTCACTGCGGAGTACCCCGAGCATGCCCCGGATCTCGTTGAGTGCTTCGCGCGCCGTGGCACCGATCGATGCGAATTCCGACGCGGCAGCCTCGGATACGTCGTCGAGTCGGTACGGCGCACTCTGTGCCTGCACGACCACCATGGACATGTGATGTGCGACGACGTCGTGCAAATCGCGAGCGATCTTCGCCTTCTCCTCGAGAACCGTGCGCCTGGTGCGCTCGAGTTCGCTGACCTCCTCCTGCTGGGCAAGTTGCTTGCGGGAGAGGACAAGCCAGCGGATCAAGAGACCGAAGACGACGACCGCCGTCAGACCGACGGACCAACCGACTCCGTCCGAGCCCGGCATGTACGCGAAGAAGAGCAGCATGCTGGCCGACCACGCCAGCAGTAGCACCGCCGGCGGCGACCGCAGCGCCACGGCGAACAACAGCACCAACAAGACGAGAATGTGCACGACCTGCCACGGATAGTCGTAACCGGGAGCTCGGTCGAACGCCAAGGGAACGACCAGAGCCGACAGCGCCGACACCGCCCACCCCAACGCGGGATTGACTCGAATCAGCACGAACGGAAAGGCTGCGAGTGCACCGACGATGGGCATCAACGGCCCCGAGACCTGATGGGTGACCGGCAGTGTCGGCCATGCGATCGAATACAGCACCGCGCCGACGACAACGATCAGCGCGTCCACCGAACGGACACCGGCAATCCGAGTCGGTACCCGAGGCCTCGCCGCTTCGGGCTTCGAAATTCCTGATCTGTTCTTGCGCACGGACCGAGCCTAGGCAGTACGGGCCGACGAAGGCGTCATACCTGAGTATCAGTTCCGCGCACACCTGCGGTATCGAACCGGCCGCACACCGAGACCGACCGTGGCTCCCGAACGAGACCTCGGTGCGATGCTCGTCGGGCATCTCGCTTCGTAGCGTCGAAAGCCATGAACAGGAACACTTCTCGCATCGCGATACGCGTCGCCGCGACCGCCACGGTGATGGCGACCACCGGTGCCGCGACGCCCCCGCCGTCGGCACCCGACACAACTTCGACCGTCGCCGTAGCGGTGCACGCGCTCGTCGCCGAGTCGGCAGACGCCGCGACCCGAGCGATCCCCGCCGACTTCGCATCGGTGATGGGCTACCGACCGAGGGTGCTCGACGCCATGGCCGGCAATCCCCACGGGGACTGTTCTTCGCCCGTACCGCTGCCTCCGGAATTCGAATCCTCCTGCCAAGCACACGATCTGGGATACGACCTCCTTCGGTATGCCGCCTCGACAGGCAAGACCGTGGATCCGGGCTGGCGTCGCGCAATCGACAGGCAGCTGGCGAGCCGTCTGCATGCATCCTGCATCCACCGAACCGATGATGGATCCCGACGGGCCTGCGACGCCGCCGCAACGGTGGCCGCGGCCGCCGTGGACATGAACTCGTGGCGGCAGTCGTTCGGCGCACCGGTGGCCGAACCCGCACTGCCGATCGCGCTGGGCGGCGCAGCGCTTGTCCTGATGGCACTCTCGGTTCTCCTGACGAGCCGATACCTGCGTACACGAGCATCCGTACCGGGGTTCGGCGAACTCGCATGATCGCCTCGATCACCAGATACTCCGGGCAACTCGGCTCTTCGGGAACGTCTGTTGCTACGCCACTCTCGACGGGCATCCGGCTACCACGAATCGAGACCTCGAGTGCACTCACAGCTGCGGTCTCGATGTCGTCGGCTCCTGCTCTACTCCCCCGCCCAGCCGCCACCCAAGCATTGCTGATCGGCGTATCGATGGCGATCGCGCTCGCCCTCGTCTGGGCGTGCGGGCGCGCTCTCGGCACGCGCCGACCCGCTCGAGTCGGCGCGCGGGCGTGGACAGCGGGGATCGGAACACTGATCTCGATGGGTGCGGTGTACTCGAATATTCTGTGGCAGAACCAGTTACGAGCCGCGATGGGCACCCGGACAGTGGACTGGCACTACGCCGTCGACGTCGTCGGTGGAGCAGCATGCGTCGCTCTCAGCCTGTGGGGAACAGGTCTTGCCACTCGGAGAATGTGCACTGCACTCGGCGGTGTGCGATCGACCGTTCTGATCGCGGTCGTCGGCATGCTGTTCTACCTTGTCGCCGCGCCCGCGCTCTGGTCGGCCATGTCCAAATCTTTCTCGGCATCGAACTCGGCGTTGGACGATTCGGTCACCGCACCGAATACGACGACGAGATCAGGTGGCCCCGACTCGCTCGTTCCGTGGGGCACGCTGGGTCGAGAGGGCAGAAAGTTCGTCTCCGGCGGCATCGCTGCCGACACCGTGCGCACCTACGTCGGCCTCGACTCGGCACCCACGCTCGATCGACGCGCAGCGTTGGCCGTCGCAGACATGGAACGCGCGGCGCTTTCGATCGCAGCGTGGTGGTCGTCGCGATACCGACCGGATCGGGATGGGTGGACGAGAATGCGGTCACGGGTGCCGAAGCCCGATTCGGCGGGGACGTCGCGACCGTGGCAGTGCAGTACTCCGACAAGCCGAGCTGGGCGACGTTCTTGTTCGCCGAGAACGAGGCGCGCAGCTCGGCCGAGGCCGTGACACGCGCGGTCGCTGCCCGGGCGGCCACCCAATCGACACCGCCGCAGATCGTCGTGTACGGCCAAAGCCTGGGGGCGGTGGCGGGCAGCGACACCTACTTGTCCCTTCGCCGGACGGATCCGGTCATCTGCGGAGCCGTGTGGGCGGGCCCACCTGCTGGAGCCGTGAACACCGACGGCGCAACGGTGCTCGCCAACTCGTCGGACCCCGTCGTCCGATGGTCTGCAGATCTGCTGTGGTCGGCACCCGATCCAACGGCAACCCATCACGATGCGCCGACGCCGATGTGGCTACCGATCGTCAGCTTCGTCCAGACGTCCGTCGATCTCGCAGCGGCTCTCGACGTGGACGCCGGCCACGGCCACCGATACGGAATCGACCAGGGCACCAGCATGCAGCGGTGCCGGTGACGGCCGGCCTCATGTCACGGTGTCGGTGACTTCGGAGTCAGTCGAGCAGCCCCCATCGTTGTCCGAGCCAGTCCATCTCCTGCTCCAGGGCCGGAGCCCATACCTGCATCGAGTGTCCGCCGGGCAGCTCGCTGTAATGAGCGTCGAGACCGGCAGCCACGGCTGCCTCGAAGGCCCTCTCGGTCTGCGGTCTGAATTCTTCGTCGTCGGAACCTGCGACGAAGGCACCGGCAGAATCAGGAAAGCTGTTGTGGGACAGTATGTTCAGTGGCGTCGCTCGTTCGAATCGAGCCTCGTTCTCCGGGGTGTCCGCTCCGAATGCTGCGGCAACCGATTCGTTTCTCGTGCCGCGGCGTTGCTCGTCCTCACCGGAGATATCCAGAAACGTCGGATACACCGACGGTGCAGTCACTGCTAGCTGCAGGGCGCAGGTTCCTCCGTAGGAGTATCCACCGACCGCCCATTCTCGTGGATCCGAGGACACCCGGAAATTCGACCGAACCCAGTGCGGCACATCGACGGAAAGGTAGGTCGCCGCATTTCCGAGGTTCGAATCCATACACATCGGATTGGCCTCGGTGTCACCGAGACCATCGGCGACGACGACGATGGGGGCAGCGCCCTCGTGACGGGCCGCGAAAGCGTCCATCGTCTGCACCAAGCGGCCACCCTCGATCCAGTCGACGACGTGACCGGGTTGGCCGGTGAGCAGCACCAGCACCGGCAGGTCGTCTGCACCTGCGTCGTACGAGGCCGGAAGGTAGATCTTCGCGGGCCGCGCATCGAAGTGCGACACCGTGCCGGGCACCTCGAGATCGACCAGTCTGGCGTGGCCCTCGACCGGGACGACAGGTTGACGCCCCAGTGCGAGCGCCACCGTGGGGTACCGGGTGACGGTCAGATTGGTGAGTACGGCCGCTGCAACCAATACCGCTGCCAGCATGCCGAGGGCGCTCAGTGATCCGAACACCGGCCCCAGCCGTGAGCCGCGCCGAACCCGTACGACGACGGCACACATCGTGGCCAGTGACAGTACCGCCGCCACAGTCAATGCGACTGTCGGCACCGCACCGGACAGCAGAGGTAGATGAGCCAGGTCTGCAGCCCACCGATGCAGCACCGCGAATTACCTCAGATCGCCGCGAGCGGCCTCGTAGGCGGCACCGACGCGATAGAGCCGCTCGTCCGCGAACGCTGGAGCCATGATCTGAAGTCCGACGGGCAGACCGTCTTCGGACGCGAGACCCGACGGCACCGACATTGCGCAGTGACCCGCGAGGTTCGTCGGCAGCGTGCACAGGTCGTTGAGGTACATCGCCATCGGATCGTCCACCTTCTCGCCCAACGGGAATGCCGTTGTCGGGGTTGTCGGCGAGACCAGCACGTCGACCTTCTCGTAGGCGGCATCGAAGTCGCGTGCGATGAGCGTGCGCACCTTCAGAGCCGAACCGTAGTAAGCGTCGTAGTACCCGGCCGAGAGCGCGTACGTCCCGATCATGATGCGGCGCTTGACTTCCGGACCGAAACCTTCGGCGCGCGTGATGGCCATGACCTGCTCGGCGCTGTGCTTGCCGTCGTCACCGGCCCGCAAGCCGTATCGCATACCGTCGAATCGAGCCAGGTTGGACGACACCTCGGACGGCAGAATCAAGTAGTACGCGGCCAACGCGTGAACGAAATTGGGGCACGAGACCTCGACGACCTCGGCACCGAGTTCGGTGAGCGTGGTCACCGCGGCATCGAAGGACGAGATCACACCGGGCTGGTAGCTGTCGGAATGCAATTCCTTGACGACCCCGACGCGTACGCCCGACAGGTCGCCGCGAGCGCCCTCCCGGGCAGCTGCAACCACGGGCCGCACTGCCGTATCGACGGACGTGGAGTCCCGCGGATCGTATCCGGCGATGACCTCGTGCAGCAGCGCGGTGTCGAGCACCGTACGCCCGCACGGACCACCCTGGTCGAGAGAGGATGCGCAGGCGATCAGACCGTAGCGCGAGACGCTGCCGTAGGTCGGCTTGGTTCCGACGGTGCCGGTCAGTGCGGCCGGCTGGCGGATCGATCCGCCGGTGTCGGTGCCGATGGCCAACGGTGCCTGGAACGACGCGAGCGCCGCCGCGCTGCCACCCCCCGATCCGCCGGGGATCCTGGTCGTGTCCCACGGGTTCTTGGTCGGCCCGTACGCGGAGTTCTCGGTCGACGAGCCCATCGCGAACTCGTCCATGTTGGTCTTGCCCAGCACCGGGATACCCGCTGCGCGCAGCTTCGAGGTCAGCGTCGCGTCGTACGGCGAAATCCAGCCGTCGAGAATCTTCGAGCCGGCCGTGGTGGGCATGTCGGTCGTGGTGAACACGTCCTTGAGTGCCAGTGGGACCCCCGCCAGCGCGGACGCGGGCGCACGACCAGCAGACAGTCCTGCGTCGACGTCGGTCGCCGCGGAAAGTGCCTCGGCCGATGCCACGTGCAGGAACGCGTGCAGGTCTGCGTCGACCTCCGAAATCCGGTCGAGATGTGCCTGGGTCACCTCGACTGCACTGATCTCGCGCGCGTGGATGCGGCCGGCGAGCTCGGACGCGTCCAGCTTCGTCAGGTCGGTCATTCGCTCTCTCCCAGAATCTGCGGCACCGCGAACCGGCTCTCTTCCGCATTCGGTGCGCCGGCGAGCGACTGTTCCGGCGTCAGCCCGGGAACGATCGTGTCGGGACGCGTCACGTTGACGATCTCGCTGGGGTTGGCCGTCGGCGGAACATCGTCCGTAGCCACCTCCGCCACGGCTTTGACGTGATGAAGAATCGAATCCAGCTGACCGGCGAACTCGTCGAGTTCGGCGTCGCTGAGAGCCAAGCGCGACAGCCGGGCGAGGTGAGCGACCTCGTCGCGGGAGATGTCAGGCACCGCGTGGACCCCTTTCACACTGTAGGAGTGGAGCCGGACGAAACGACCCCATGGTTGTGCAGAGCGAACCGAACGGGTCCGCGAACGCAGTCCAGCCTAGTGCGGCACGTCGCGCAGGCTGCACGCACTCCTCGTCGGCGCTCCGGGTGTCAGAATTGTCACTGCCCGCGTTGCGGGACGTGCCGCACAGGTCGAAGATGCAAGGATTGCTCGCGCCGGGGTGCACAAGTTCCCTCCACCCGTCAGCAACGATGACGCTGGGTGGCCGCAGTACGCCAGAAGTCGAAAGGGAGCGTGACATGTCCTACCTGCTCCGCGTTCAACTACCGGACCGGCCGGGCAGTCTCGGATCGTTGGCCGTCGCGCTGGGTTCGGTCGGCGCAGACATTCTCTCCCTCGACGTCATCGAACGCGGTGACGGATACGCGGTGGACGATCTGGTGGTCGAGGTCGCGCCCGGTTCGCTTCCCGACACGCTGATCACCGCCGCCGAAAACCTCGACGATGTCCGCGTCGATTCCATCCGGCCGTACACCGGAGTCCTCGACACCCACCGAGAGCTCGAATTGATCGATCGCGTCGCCGCTGCATCGGACGACCGATTGCAGGTCTTGGTCGACGGTGCCCCACGGGTTCTGCGGGTCGGGTGGAGCACTGTGGTGGCCACCAACGCGCACGGCCCCTTCCGCCTGGTGGGTAGCTCCGGAGCACCCGAGACCCACGCCGCCGAGCTGCCGTGGTTCCCCCTGGCGGCCCCCGCTGCGCTGGACGCAGATGCAGACTGGGTTCCGCAGGTGTGGCGCGACATGGACACCCAGATCGCCGTTGCTCCGCTGGGAAACACGGGCACCGTCCTCATGCTGGGAAGGCCGGGTGGCCCGGAGTTTCGACCGTCGGAGGTGGCCCGGCTCGGTTACCTCGCGGGCATCGTGGCCACCGTGCTGAACTGACGCTGCCGCTTCGGGTCAGTCGTCCGATGTAGATTCGGTGTGCGCTGGTGCCACCGCCTGGGGCCCTTCGGTCAACAACCGAGTGAATCCCGCCTCGCCCAGTACCGGTACACCGAGTTCGATCGCCTTGTCGTGCTTGGAACCCGGGGACTCGCCGACGACGACGAACGCAGTCTTCTTCGACACCGAGCCCGCCGCCTTCCCGCCTCGGAGCAGGATCGCCTCTTTTGCCTCGTCACGTGAATACGAGGTCAGCGAGCCGGTGACGACGATCGACAGCCCTTCGAGATTTCGCTCTATGGAGGCATCGCGCTCGTCTTCCATCCGCACACCGGCGGCCCGCCATTTGTCGACGATGGCTCGATGCCAGTCGACGTCGAACCATTCCGACACAGCGGCTGCGATGGTGCCGCCCACTCCATCGACCGCAGACAGTTCCTCGACCGATGCCGCCTCGATGCGTTCGAGACTGCCGAACTCTCCGGCCAATGCACGGGCAGCCGACGGCCCCACGTGCCGGATGGACAGGCTGACCAGGACGCGCCAGAGTGGCTGGTTCTTCGCTACGGCCAAGTTGTCGAGCAGCTTGCGACCGGTGGCCGAGAGCGCCCCCGATTTGGTACGGAAGATCGCCGTCTTCATCAGGTCCGTTTCGGTGAGCGAGAACAGATCGCCCTCGTCCTCGATCGCACCGGTGGTCAACAGGTCCGATGCCGCCTCGTACCCCAGTCCTTCGATATCGAATCGCTGCCGCTCGGCC
This sequence comes from Rhodococcoides sp. S146-33, assembly GCF_059489205.1. Taxonomy (NCBI): domain Bacteria; kingdom Bacillati; phylum Actinomycetota; class Actinomycetes; order Mycobacteriales; family Nocardiaceae; genus Rhodococcoides; species Rhodococcoides sp. S146-33. The sequence continues at coordinate 858,339 of NZ_JCAJWY010000002.1, read as the reverse complement.
ACGAAGAACACCCGCTCGCGCCGTTGCGCCGGGCAGAACTGCGAGTTGGGGCACCGGAGGTCTGCGTCCCCCTCCTTGGCCGGGGCCAGTGGCGTCGAGCACTCCGGGCATTCGGTGGGCATGACGAACTCGGTCTCGTCACCGGTCCTGGCGTCGACGACAGGTCCGAGCACCTCCGGAATGACCTCGCCGGCCTTGCGAATGGTCACCGTGTCGCCGATCAACACGCCCTTACGCTTGACCTCGGAGGCGTTGTGCAGAGTTGCCAACGACACCGTCGAACCGGCGACGAGAACCGGAGTCATGTACGCGAACGGGGTCACTCGGCCCGTCCTGCCCACGCTGACCCGAATGTCGAGCAGAGTCGTGGTGACCTCCTCGGGTGGGTACTTGTAGGCGATCGCCCACCTCGGTGCCCTGGAGGTAGTTCCCAGACGCCGATGCAGCGACATCTCGTCGATCTTGACCACCAGACCGTCGATCTCGTGTTCGACGTCGTGGCGGTGCTGGTCCCAGTAGACAACCTTCTCGAGGACCTCCTCGATCCCCCGCACCCGGGTGGTGTGCGTGGAGATCGGCAAGCCCCACGCTTCGAGTGCCTGGTAGGCGTGCCACTGCGAATCCGGGGTGAAGCCCACCATGCGCCCGAACCCGTGGCAGATCATTCCCAGCCGCCGCTTGGAGGTCACGGCAGGGTTCTTCTGTCGCAGCGACCCTGCGGCGGAGTTTCGCGGATTGGCGAACGGGGGCTTGCCCTCCTCCACGAGGGAGGCGTTGAGAGCCTGGAAATCCTCGAGGCGGAAGAAGACCTCCCCACGCACTTCGAGCACCTCCGGCACCGGGTACTCCGCACTGCCCGTCAAGGTGTCCGGGATGTCGTCGATGGTGCGTGCGTTGAGGGTCACGTCCTCGCCGGTGCGTCCGTCGCCGCGGGTGGCACCACGAACGAGAGTTCCGTTCTCGTAGACCAGATTCAGTGCGACGCCGTCGATCTTGACCTCGCACAGGTAGTGCAGGTCCGGCCCCGCTTCGGTCTCGACTCGTTTTGCCCAGGCACGGAGCTCGTCGTGGTCGAACACGTTGTCCAGGCTCAGCATTCGTTCCAGGTGGTCCACGGCGGTGAATTCCGTCGCGAAGCCGCCTCCGACGAGTTGGGTCGGCGAGTCCGCGGTCCGTAGATCCGGGTGTGCCTCTTCCAGGTCGTTGAGCTCACGCAGCAGAGCATCGAATTCGCCGTCGGACACGATGGGCGAATCCCGAACGTAGTAGCGGAATTGGTGGCCGCGCACTTCCTCGGCCAGCGTCTGCCATCGCTCGCGATCGGCAGAGGATGCGGCATCGAGTTCTACACCGACTGTCCCTGCGCTGTCGTCGGTTCCTGCGGGTAATTCGGTCGGCTCGGGCACGTCTCGAAGATTATCCGACCCCACCGACAGTGACCCAGCGGCCGACACCCTGCGATCAGCGACCCATCAGTCCCAGCAACAGCGTCGCGGCCACGAGCGCCACCGCGCAGATACCGGCAGTCAGTGCGAAACCTGTCACGAAGGAGTCGGAGTAGATGCCGCCGAGCACGGAAGCCATCACAGACAGCAGCACTCCGGCAGGCAGTCCGCGTCGTTGAGCATCCGATAGTCGATCCATCCGACGATCATCGCAGAGGCCTCGGGCGAGCACGCCGGCGCACCGAGCCACGGGCACAGTGCGAACTCAGATCTCGTCGATCACCAGACTGTTGCCGCCGGACTGCTTGGATCGGTACATCGCGGCGTCCGCAGTACGCGCCGCTCTCCCGACCACCGATGTTCCCACGTCCCACAAAGCCGAGTCGTCGCGCAGCAATGCCATTCCGACACTGACGGTGACGGGGATGTCGTCACGGGCGTCGCACAGCACCCGAACGATGTCGAAGCCGAGATCGACCATTGCCCGCGCGTCACCGGCCAGCGCGACGAGAAATTCTTCGCCACCGGTTCGGGCGAGCACTCCACCCTGGTGCCGAACCAAGCGGCGCAGTCGGTCGGCGACTCGAACGATCACGTCGTCGCCGCGGCTGTGCCCGAATCGGTCGTTGACGGATTTGAACTTGTCGATGTCGACGACCAGGAATGCCATCGACAGTTCTCGCTTCTGGGCCTGCTGCCACAGATCCAACAGTTCGCTGTCGATGCCTCGACGGTTGTACACCCCGGTCAGTGGATCGAGGACGGAACGCTTGGCATCGTTGGACAGCGTGGTCCACGCAACCTGAGCGAACACCGGCACGCCTACGGTTGCCAGGAGCAACACCACCGTGGCGGTCGCGACAGCGGGCCCGTCGATGTAGCCCATACCGTCGTGCATCACCGTCACGAAGGTGCGAATGCCGAATCCGACGATGAACGTTGCGGTCCACACCAGGTGCGCCACCAGCAGGCGCGGACTCAGGAAATAGGTGCACAGTGCGCCCGTGATGGCGAACAGCACTGTTCCGATGAGTGAGGCGATGGGGTCGTACAGAATCAACACCGAGGTCGTGAGGATGTCGCCGAAGGCGAGAAAGCCGATGAACCACTTCTTTCCCGGGATCGGCCCGAGCACACACCGAGCGGCGACGGCGACCTGGATCGCGAGCACCAGCGCGACCCAGCCGATCGCAGTCGTTCCGCGCGGCCCCAGGTCACTGAAGAGCATCAGGATCGACGTCAGCGCGTACATCATCGTTGCCGTGCCGAAAACTGCGCGAATGATTCCGGTCAGCGGGCGGGTGGATCTGTGGTTCAGAATCCACTCGAAATCGTGCGGCGCTCGGTACCAGTCGGAGGTCGCGGCTGCGAGTTTGGCCAGCACACCTCGGCGGTGCCTGCCGGAACGTCGGATGGAGGCGACCTCATCGAAGTCGCGACCGCCTGATGCCATGTTCCGAACTCCCACCGATTCGATAGACCCCCGACGGCCCTGTGAATAGTGTCACACCTGTTCGACGTCCCAATACTCGTGGGGCTCGAGGCCATGGAGTCTGTGCACGGTCACCCGAAGCGACTGTGTTATCTCACAACGAATCGGGAGAGTCGGCGAATGCCGCGGCCACGTCGCGGGCGAGTCCTGTTGCGCGACGGGCCCACTCCGGCGTGCTGCCGGCCAGACCGCAACTGGGCGTCACCGAGATCTGGGAGGCGAGCACCGAACGATCGAACCCGAGGCGATCGATCAAGGTCACGCCCGGCTCCGCCAGTTCCCGCCAACCCCTGGGCCGCTCGGGGTCTTGCGCTGGAATCAAGCCGAGCATCAGCGTCTTTCCTGTTTGAAGCAACTCGCCGATCCCGTCGAAGTCGGTGCGGCGCAGTCCGGCCGCATCCACGGCGACCGCAGCGGCTCGTGAACGGCGAAGCAGATCGAAGGGGACGTCGGAATCGCAGCAGTGCACCACAACTGGGAGTGCAACGGTCTCCATGAGGACGTCGAGCAGTTCGAGTGCGTCCGGTTCGGGGACCGGACGCACTGTATCGAGCCCGGTGATTCCCGTCAGGCTCCCGGCCAGAACGGCTGCGAGGCTGGGTTCGTCGAGCTGAACCACGACGTCGACGCCGAGCCGACGCGCCACTTCCGCGCAGTGCAGCCGCAGTCCCTCACCGAGGGCTTCGGTGAAGTGCCGGACGGCACCGCGGTCGGTCAACGCCCGATGCCCGTGCCGAAGTTCGACCTGAGCTGCCATCGTGAACGGTCCCGCGGCCTGGACCTTGATCGTGCGGCCGCTGCCCCGAAGCCCCGAGACCTCCCACAGTTCCTCGAGCACATCGAGGTCCTCGGCCAGAAAATCGTTTGCCCGACGACCGGCAAGCATCGGACGCGGTACGACTCGGTATCCGGACGTACGTACGTCGAGTTCCACGTCGACCATGATGGCTCCGGTGCGCCCTATCGTGTCGGCACCGAGTCCGCGTGCGGGCAGTTCGACGATGTGCGGTAACTCGTCGAACTCACCGAGAACGATGGCGGCAGCTTCACGAATGTCGGTGCCCGGCCAGGAACCGATGCCGGTGGCGAGCCCTGCGAAAGTGCTCTCGGTCACTCGCGCTCGGATCGCGTGCCCGAGATGGTCGAGCTACCGATGACAATGTCTCCGTGAATGTCCTTGCGGTACAACACCGCTGCCTGCCCCTTGGCCACTCCGGTGAGTGGAGCACGCAACTGGATCTCCACCCCGTCGCCCACCGCCTCGGCGACGGCCTCGGTCAGCCCGCCGTGCGCGCGAACCTGGACGATGCACTCGATAGGACCGGTCGGTGCAACGCCTTCGGTCCACACCGCTCGGTCTCCGCTGATGGCCCAGACATCGAGCTTCTGAGCGGAACCGACCATGACGGTACCGCTGTCGGGCTCGATCGAAGTGACATAGCGCGGACGGCCGTCGGCGGCAGGCCCTTCGACTCCGAGCCCTTTGCGTTGTCCGATGGTGAAACCGTGCACACCGTCGTGGTCGGCCAATTCGACTCCGGTGTCGGAGTCGACGACCTTGCCCGGGCGCACTCCGATGTGCGCGCCGAGGAAGGAGCGGGTGTCCCCCGAGGGGATGAAGCAGATGTCATGGCTGTCCGGCTTGTCCGCGACGGCCAGCCCGCGCTCGGCTGCCTCCTCGCGAATCTCGGACTTCGGAGTGTCGCCGATAGGGAACATCGCACGCGAAAGTTGGCCCTGGTTCAGCACGGCCAAGACGTAGGACTGGTCCTTGTCCGCGTCCACGGCTCGGCGTAGCACTCCGTCGTGTAGCTGGGCATAATGTCCGGTGGCCACGGCGTCGAAGCCCAGCGCAAGAGCGCGGTCTGCCAGCGCGGAGAACTTGATCTTCTCGTTGCACCGGAGGCACGGGTTGGGAGTTTCGCCCGCTGCATACGATGCCACGAAGTCGTCGATGACGTCTTCTTTGAAGCGATCGGCGAAGTCCCAGACGTAGAAGGGTATTCCGAGCACGTCGGCGGCCCGACGAGCGTCACCGGCGTCCTCTTTCGAGCAGCAGCCGCGCGAACCGGTGCGAAGCGCACCGGGAGCGGTAGACAGTGCCAGGTGCACGCCGACGACATCGTGGCCTTCGTCCACGGCACGAGCCGCGGCCACCGCCGAGTCGACTCCCCCGCTCATAGCAGCCAGAACACGCATCAGCGATTTCCTCCTCGAGCTCCGACGCCGGCCAATCCGGCGGCACGAGCACGTTCGACGACCTGCGGCAGGGCCGCAAGCACGGTGGTGATGTCTGTATCGGACGATCCGGCCCCAAGGGAGAACCGCAGCGATCCACGAGCGACGCCGGGATCGAGGCCGAGCGCGATCAGCACATGACTGGCACTGGCCACGCCCGCAGTACACGCGGAGCCCGTCGAGCATTCTATTCCCGCTGCGTCGAGCAGCATCAACAGCGAATCGCCCTCACAGCCGGGAAATGTGAAATGGACGTTTCCCGCCAGCCGGTCGTCACCCTCGGGACCATTGAGGATGACGTCCGGAACGATGTCTCGAATTCCTGCGATCAGCCGATCACGCAATGCACTCAGCTCGGCACGGTGACGAGACGCATTCTGTGTGGTCGACCTCAGCGCAGCTGCCATCGCGACGACGCCCGCGGTGTCCGGAGTGCCAGAACGTACGTCTCGCTCGTGGCCACCGCCGTGGAACAAGGGAACGCACGCAACCTGACGACCCAGCAGCAGAGCGCCGACGCCCTGGGGTCCGCCGAACTTGTGTGCGGCGATGCTCAGCGCAGACAGGCCGCTGTCCGCGAAACTGACGGGCAGATGCGGCACGGCCTGAATCGCGTCGCTGTGCATCGGGACGCCGTACTCGGCAGCGACGCCGGCCAACTCGGTGATCGGCATGATGGTACCGATTTCGTTGTTGGCCCACATCACGGTCACGAGGGCGGTCTCGTCTGCGTGCAGGGCGAGTTCGGCGCGCAGTACGTCCGGAGTCACTCGGCCGTCGGCATCCACCGGGAGCCACGTGACACTCGCACCCTCGTGCGCAACGAGCCACTCCACCGCGTCGAGCACCGCGTGATGTTCGACGGAGCTGGCGATGATTCTTGTCAGCGCGGCGTCGGAGTCTCGACGAGCTGCGAAGATTCCCTTGACGGCGAGGTTGTCACTTTCGGTGCCCCCGGAGGTGAAGATCACTTCGGACGGGCGTGCGCCGAGGTCTGCGGCTATCGATTCGCGGGACTCCTCCACTCGCCGGCGGGCCGATCGGCCGGACGTGTGCAGAGACGACGCATTGCCGACCGTGGTGAACACAGAGTTCATCGCCTCGATCGCGCTCGGCAACATCGGGGTCGTTGCTGCGTGATCGAGGTACACCGGTGGCCGAGACGGGACGGTAGCAGTCGTACTGCGCACAGAAGGCATAACAGGCTAGACGATACCCGCTGCCCGGAGTGCGGACCTACCTGCGCGAGGCGGGTCCGCACTCACGTCGGTCGACGCCTCGGTCAGGCTGCCGCAACCGCCGGGGCACTCGGGCTGCGCTCGGCTTCTGCCATCACCTCGTGCACCGTGGGGTCGTACACGTCCTTCCGGGGTCGTCCCGCGGGCTCCACTCCGGCGTCGCGACGAATCGCCACCTCACAGCGGCGAGCGAGGTCGCGCCGGTCGCTGCCGGGTGCCTCGGGTGCCGTGAACTCCACTTCCGCCCGCAGTCCTCCGAGTCGAAAGATCCGGCCGATGGACGCGCCGATGGTCTCGTCGCCGACGAAGCAGGTCGCCGTGGTCTGCTCTCCGGTCCCGTCGAGGTACCGCAACCGGATCGGCTGCACCCAGGTTTCGGAATCGATGGCCGCCTGCATCAACGCCGGCCGCAGCGAGCCGTAGGCCCGCCCACACCAGGTGGTGGCCTCGGGGAACACGACGACCGATCCGCCTGCTCGAACCCGCTCGGCCACCTGGTCGACGACGCCGGGCAGCTCTCGCAGCCGAGCGCGATCGATGGGGAGCACCTTCATGGCCCGCGCGAGGTGGCCGAGCAGCGGCCAGTCCACCAGGTCGGCACGCGCGACGAAGGTCGACGGCTGTACCGCGGTGAGCACCACGACGTCGGTCCAGGAGATGTGTCCCGCAACGTGCAGTGCACCGGCGGCAGTTCTGGATCTTTCCCGATCGGAGCGAGCATCGAGCACGGTCAGGTCGATACCGATGGCGAACAGCAGGGTGCGAGCACCGATCCGGGTCAGCGAACGGCGAACCCCGGGAAAGGGCACGCCGAGGACGACCAGCACCGGCAGCACTCCGAACGCAATCAATGCCAGCACGATCCGGAGGGCAAGAACGATCCGTCCCACCGTCGGCGGATTCTTGGGTAGACAGCCGTCGCTGCACGGCGACGACGGCATCCACGCGTGAGCGTGCACAACCGGTTGCGTCATCGAACACCCGACTCGAATGTCGTTGCGGCCGAGCGCAACCGATCGAGGTAGCGGGTATTGGCCTCGTGCAGCCCGAGCAACGCGACGAAATCCGCCACCCCGAAGTCGGGGTCGTGCGCCGGCTCACCGCAGATGGAGGCCCCGAGTCGGAGGTATCCGTTCATCAACGGCGGCATGGACGTTCGCTTCGCGGGTGCGATATCGACAAGGTCGACTCCGTCGACGACGACCGGAGCGTAGGGCCGAACCCGCCGATCGGGCGCCGTTGCATGCTTGTCCAACAGGCGGTCTCGGACATTGCGAACGTTGGCACCGACCGGTTCACCCGGGGCCGACTGCATGGGAACCGATACGCACCCCATCACCCACTCGTACCCCGTCACGTCGAGGTAATGCAGGATTCCCGCCCACATCAGGCCGAGGACCGACCCGGATCTGTGGTCGGGATGCACTGCAGCTCTTCCCATTTCGACGATGTTCATACCGACCGGATCGAGTGCGGAGATGTCGAATTCGGTTGCCGTGTAATAGCCGCCCGCAGCCACCGCAGCCGGTGGCGGCAACATGCGGTAACAGCCGACGAACGTGTCGGTCCACTGGTCGCGGACGAGAAGGTGATCACAGAATTCGTCGAACCGATCGGCGTCGAGGCCGTCGGGGTCGGTGGGGACAGCAAATCCCGGCTCGGACGCGAACACGTCGTGGCGCAGACGCTGCGCCGCGAGCCGGTGCTCCGGGTCGGTGGACAACACGAGTGAGTAGCGGTCGGTGGCCGGGACGATCGATGCAGTCGAGCTCATGACGGAAGTGGTCATGAGGTGTGTCTAACGAGCCAGGAAGACTACCGGGCGTCGACGGGGGAACGTGTCGGAAGAGTTTGCATGAACAAGGTTGCCCGCCTCACCGGAGAAGGCCCCCACCGTCGACGCGGTGAGGGCCTTCTCGTGGAGCAGCGACGGGTCGCTATCCCTTGTGCTTCTTGACTGCGTCGGTCAGCTGCGGCGCGACGTTGAACAGGTCGCCGACGATGCCGTAGTCGGCGATCTCGAAGATGGGAGCCTCTTCGTCCTTGTTCACTGCGACGATGGTCTTCGAGGTCTGCATTCCGGCGCGGTGCTGGATGGCTCCGGAAATGCCCAGCGCAACGTACAGCTGCGGGGAGACGGTCTTACCCGTCTGGCCCACCTGGAACTGGCCCGGGTAGTAACCGGAGTCCACGGCGGCACGCGAGGCACCCACTGCGGCACCGAGCGAATCGGCGAGCTGCTCGACAACCGAGAACTTGTCGGCACTGCCGACGCCACGTCCACCGGAGACGACGACAGTTGCCTCGGTGAGCTCCGGACGGTCGCCGCCCACGATCGGGTCACGCGAGGTGACCTTCACGGTGCCGTCTTCCTGCGCCGGCACCTCGACGGTTTCGCGAGTTCCTGCTCCGGCCTTCGGCTCGGCCTCGACTGCGCCGGGACGCAGCGAGAGGACCGGGACGTCGCCGTTGGCCTTGGCCTCGACGGTGAACGCACCACCGAAGATGGAGTAGACGGCACTGCCGTCGCCGTTGATCGCGACGACGTCGTTGTGGTAGCCCGAGCCCAGACGGGCGGCGAGGCGGCCGGCAACTTCCTTGCCCTCGATCGTCGCCGCGGTGATGATCGCCGCAGGCGAGACCGACTCGGCGAGGGACGACAGGACGTCGACCTTCGGCGTGACAAGGAAACCGTCCACGTCGTCGGACTCGGCGGCGTAGATCTTCTCGGCACCGGCTTCGGCCAGGGCGTCGGCGACCTTGTCGGTGGTGCCGACCGGGCCGGTGACGACCGCGGACGGTTCACCCAGTGCGCGTGCGGCGGTGATCAGCTCGGAGCTGACCTTCTTCAGTGTTCCCTCGACGTGCTCCACGAGCACGAGTACTTCTGCCATGACTTGCTCCTCGTTTGTCTTCGATTGCTCGGTGGGGCGGGATCAGATGATCTTCTGGCCTACGAGGTAGGTGGCGATCTTGTCGCCGCCGTCGCCCTCGTCGGTGAGCCGCTCGCCGGCAGTCTTGGGAGGCTTGGGGGTCGACGAGGTCACCGTCGTGCCGGCATTGTCGACACCCACGATGCCGTCTTCGACACCGATGTCGGCCAGCGTGATGGTCTGCACCGTCTTCTTCTTGGCGGCCATGATGCCCTTGAAGGACGGGAACCGTGGCTCGTTGATCTTCTCGGTGACGCTCACGATGGCGGGCAACGTGGCTTCGAGGCCGAAGATGCCCTCGTCTGTCTCGCGCTCGCCGGAGACCTTGCCGTCGGCGACGGTGAGCTTGCGCATCTGCGTCAGCGCCGGGATCTGCAGGTATTCGGCAATGATCGCGGGGACAGCGCCGGTCCGTCCGTCGGTGGCCTCGTTGCCGGCGATGATGAGATCGGCCGGTTCGTCGTTCTCGAATGCGACGTTGCCCAGCGCCGCAGCCAGGGCGTACCCGGTCTGGATGGCGTCGGAGCCGTGCAGGCTCGGGTCGTTGAGGTGCACTGCGCTGTCGGCACCCATCGACAGAGCCTTGCGAATTGCATCGGTGGCGCGATCGGGTCCTGCGGACAGAACCTTGACCTCACCTCCCTGAGCTTCCTTGATGAGCAGCGCCTCTTCGACGGCCCGCTCGTTGATCTCGTCGAGGACGGCGTCGGCGGCCTCGCGATCGAGGGTGTAGTCACCGTCGGTGAGCTTGCGCTCGGACCACGTGTCTGGAACCTGCTTGATCAAAACAACGATGTTCGTCATGGGTCTGCGTCGACCTCCTGGTCATGTTCTGCTGATCGTGAGTGTTCTAACGGTTCGTGCAGTTCTGGTGGTGCAGTTCTACGGCCTGAGACGAGGTTACCTCACCGTAGTTACTCATGGGTAACTTACCTTCCCGTCCGTCCGACCATACATCTGCGCTCCGACTGTTACGGAGACCACGTTGGCTTACCTCTCCCACGCCTCCACTAACCTTCCGTCGGTGAACGATTCTTCGGCTCAGGCACCGGTACCGGATCCACTCCCACTCACCGGCGAGCGAACAGTGCCGGGTATCGCCGAGGAGAACTATTGGTTCCGCCGACACGAGGTGGTCTACCGAGCCCTGGTCGAGCAGTGTCGCGACTGCACCGTACTCGAGGCAGGATCGGGAGAAGGCTACGGAGCCAACATGATTGCCGATGTTGCAACACAAGTCATCGGTCTCGACTACGACGCCTCTGCAGCCTCGCACGTGCGTGCGCGCTACCCCCGGGTGAGCATGTTGCGGGGCAACCTCGACCGCCTTCCGTTCGCCGATTCCAGCGTCGACGTCGTGGTCAACTTCCAGGTGATCGAGCATCTCTGGGACCAGGGCGCGTTCCTCGCCGAAGTGCATCGTGTTCTCAAGCCCGGCGGCACGCTCTTGATCAGCACACCCAACCGGATCACGTTCTCGCCGGGCCGCGACACACCGCTCAACCCGTTCCACACCCGCGAACTCGACGCCGCCGAGCTGACCGAACTTCTCGTCGACGCCCGCCTCGAGGTGGACCGACTCACCGGTGTCCGTCACGGCAGCACATTGGCCGCCCTCGATGCCAAACACGGTGGCTCCTTCATCGACGCACAGATCGAACGGGCTCTGGCAGGCGAGCCGTGGCCGACCGAGCTTGCCGAGGACGTCGCGGCGATCACGATCGACGACTTCGAGATCGCCGCCGACCGCATCGACGAGAGCCTCGACCTCGTGGCCGTCGCTCGGAAGAGTTCGAGTGCGGTGATCGGGTGACATCCGGCACCACCGTGCCGGGCATGTTCTCTCTGGTGCTGCACTCCCACCTTCCCTGGTTGGCCAATCACGGCAGGTGGCCCGTCGGCGAGGAATGGCTGTATCAATCCTGGGCCGACTGCTACCTCCCGCTGACCGCAGCTCTGGAACGCTTGGCCGACGACGGCCACACCGACGTGCTGTCGCTGGGAGTCACTCCGGTCCTCGCGGCCCAGCTCGACGATCCACACTGCCTGTCGGGTATGCATCATTGGCTCGGGAATTGGCAATTGCGCGCCCACGAGGCCCGCGATCGAGAACTGTCCGTTCGCGAACACCGAGGTGCCGCAGCTGCCCTCGAACAGTTCGAGACACGCTGGCGGCACGGCGGATCGGCAGTGCTTCGGCCGCTGCTCGACGCCGGGACGGTGGAGCTGCTGGGCGGCCCGCTCGCGCACCCGTTCCAACCGCTGCTTCATCCGCGTCTGCGTGAATTCTCTCTCCGAGAGGGCCTGTTGGACGCCCGCACACGCTGGGGTACCGCTCCGTCGGGCATCTGGGCACCGGAATGCGGCTTCACCCCCGGGATGGAATCCGAATACGCGGCGGCCGGGGTCTCGCACTTCATGGTCGACGGCCCCGCGATGCGCGGTGACACCTCTCTCGGCAGGCCCGTATGGGGTTCCGACGTCGTCGCGTTCGGTCGAGATCTTCCGGTCAGCTATCGCGTCTGGTCCCCGAAATCGGGTTATCCGGGCCACGGTGCCTATCGGGATTTTCACACCTACGATCACGACACAGGACTCAAACCTGCCCGAGTCACCGGCCGCACGGTCGCCTCGAACGACAAGGCCCCCTACGACCCCGAACGGGCTGCGGCAACCGTGGATCGCCACGTCGTAGACTTCGTGGAGGTGGTTCGCCGACGCCTGGTCTCGGAATCCGACCGGATCGGCCGAGACGCTCTGGTCGTGGCTGCATTCGACACCGAGCTGTTCGGTCACTGGTGGCACGAGGGTCCTCAGTGGTTGGACAAGCTCATGCGCGCACTCCCGGCCGCCGGAATCACCGTCGGAACGCTGAACGATGCGCGCGAGCAGGGGTACGTCGGTGCACCGCTGGAGCTGCAGGATTCGTCGTGGGGATCGGGCAAGGACTGGCGGGTGTGGGCAGGAAACGATGTCGCCGACCTGGTGAAGCTGAACTCCGAGGTCTCGCGAACCGCACTCGACGCCGTCGATGCCGCCCGCGAGGACCAACGCCGAAACGGTGGGCCCGAACTGCGCAATCGGGTCAGCGATCAGATACTGCGTGAGACACTGATGGCCGTGGCCAGCGACTGGGCTTTCATGGTCAGCAAGGACTCCGCCGCCGGTTATGCGCGGGAACGTGCGCACGTCCACGCGCACGCTCTGCGCGAGATCGCTGCTGCGGCCGTCGGCGGGTCGGCAACCCGGGCGACCGAACTGGCGGAGCAGTGGAACCGCGCGGACGGGTTGTTCCCCGCGTTGGACGCGCGCCGCCTACCCGGTGCGCACCGTGGCAGCGAGCTCGGATCTGCAGGGGGGCAACGATGAAGATCCTGATGGTGTCGTGGGAATACCCTCCGGTGGTGGTCGGCGGACTCGGTCGGCACGTTCATCACCTGGCGACCCAACTGGTCCGCTGCGGGCACGAGGTCGTCGTCCTGTCGCGTCGACCCACCGGAACCGACGCTGCAACCCACCCGACCTCGCATCACATCGAGGACGGCGTGCTCGTGGTTGCCGTCGCGGAGGACCCGGCTCACTTCGTCTTCGGAGAAGACATGCTCGCATGGACCCTCGCGATGGGACACGCGATGGTCCGGGCCGGTGTTGCGCTGGCGAAACCCGGACTCGGCGAGGGCTGGCAGCCCGACGTCGTCCACGCCCACGACTGGCTCGTCGCGCACCCCGCCATCGCCCTGGCCGAGTTCTACGACGTACCTCTCGTCTCGACCATCCACGCCACCGAGGCCGGACGTCACAGCGGCTGGATCTCCGGTCGGGTGAACCGTCAGGTGCATTCCGTCGAATGGTGGCTGGCGAACGACTCGGATGCGGTCATCACCTGCTCGGCGTCGATGAAAGACGAGGTGACCGCGTTGTTCGGTGTGACCGAGTCGGCGGTTTCGGTCATTCACAACGGAATCGACGGTTCCACGTGGAGCTTTCGCAGACGGGAGCCCCGATCCGAGCCCGCGAAGCTGCTCTACGTGGGTCGGCTGGAATACGAGAAGGGCATCCAGGACGCCATCGCCGCGCTCCCTCGTATCCGGCGGAGCCACCCGGGTACCACCCTGCACATCGCCGGTGAGGGAACGCAGTTCGCGTGGTTGGCCGGGCTGGCGCGCACGCACCGGGTGAGCCGCGCAGTGTCGTTTCTGGGCAACCTGGACCACACCGAATTGCTCGGTTGGCTGCACGGAGCCGACGCCATCGTCCTGCCCAGTCGATACGAACCGTTCGGCATCATCGCCCTCGAGGCCGCCGCCGCTGGCACACCGCTGGTCGCGTCCACCGCGGGCGGACTCGGCGAAGCAATCGTCGACGGTGTCACCGGCCTGTCGTTCGCGCCGGCGGACGTCGCCGGGCTGGCCGCGGCCGTGCGGAAGGTGCTCGACAACGCCGACGCCGCGCAGGAACGGGCGGTAGCGGCCAGAGAACGCCTCACCGTGGACTTCGACTGGAAACACGTTGCCGAATCGACAGCCCGGGTCTACCTGGAAGCCAAGCGCAAAGTTCGCCACCCGCTGGGCCGTCCGCATATCGTCGAACGCGCCCTCCCCGGCCGTACCTGAGCCACCCGACGTGCACGAAACTTCGTAGAGGGCTACGAAGTTCCGCTCACCTCGGTGTCAGCTCTCCCGCGCGGCCTCGGCCTGCCCGAGGGCCTTCTTGCGCGCAATGTCCTCCAGCGCAGCAACGTATTTCGCGCGGTCTGCCGCACCGGCTTCCCACGCGTCCTTCCGGTTGCGGACGACTTTTGCCGGGGCACCGACGGCGATGCTGTAATCGGGGATCTCGCCCTTGACCACGGCATGGGCACCGAGCACGCAGCCCCGGCCGATCCTGGTCTCGCGCAGAATGGTCACCTTGGCGGCGATCCAGGTGTCCGGCCCTATTCGCACCGGTCCCTTGACGATTCCCTGATCCTTGATGGGCATGTTCACATCGTCCATTCGATGATCGAAATCGCAGATGTAGCACCAGTCGGCCACCAGCGTCGAAGCACCGATCTCGATATCGAGGTAGGTGTTGACGACGTTGTCCTTGCCGAACACCACCTTGTCACCGATCCGCAGCGAACCCTCGTGACAACGAATCGCATTACCGTCGCCGATGTGTACCCAACGCCCGATCTCGAGACGCGAGAGCTCGGGGGTGGAGTGGATCTCGACGTTCTTGCCGAGGAACACCATCCCCTTGAGAATGACGTGCGGATTGGCCAGCTTGAACTTCGCCAATCGGTAGTACCGCACGAGATACCAGGGTGTGTACGCCTTGTTCGCGAGCACCCAATCGAGGGACGCACGCGTGAGGAAACGCGCCTGCTCGGTGTCGCGTCGTCTCGACCCGCGCCAGCGTGTCCGCAGCGGCGCGTTCCACATACTCGTCATGGACGATCACCCTAGTTTCTCGTTCGCCCGCCCTCTGCCGGCACCCGTCGGCGGGCTAGTGTTGCCTGTCGACTGTTGCTCGTCGGCGCAGGAGAACAGGACGCCCCGGCACCGCGTCGGGCACGAAAGAACTGATGGGGAGCGATCGATGCACGGCGGCAGTGCCCACGGCAGGACCGGCAGAAAGGTCACTGCGTTCGCTGCTGCGATTGTGCTGGTGACCCTGAGCGGCTGCAGTTCCGACACCACCGCCATCGAACCGCTCTCACCCGATTCGTGGCCTGCAGCGCACGCGAACGCGCACAACAGTGGATCGACCGCAGTATCGGTGGATTCGCCTCTCACGTTGGACTGGACCCGGCCCACCGGCGGCACCGTGAGCTCTCCGGTGTCCATCGGCTCGACGGGTCAGATGTTCGTCACGGCCGCCACCGAGTCCGGGTGCAACCTCTTCTCCTTCGAGATCGACTCCGCTCGCAAGCGTTGGTGCAACCGCGTCGGGCCTTCGGTCGTGACCGCAACGCCTACCGTCGACTCCGCGATCAACGTGTACATCGGTGACGACGGCGGCATGAACTCGTACAACGACCATGGGCAACTTCGTTGGCGGACACCGGCGTACGGGGTGCCGAAGTCCGCTCAGTTCCTCGGAGACGGGAGCCTGCTCTCGGTGACCCAGATGGGTCAGATCAGCGTTCTGGACACACAGAACGGGCAGCTTCGAGTGCCCATCCTCGACCTCGTTCCCACGCCGAACTTTCTCACCGATCCGAACTCCGATTTTCAGCCGGTCGACACCGGGCTCGACGAGTGCAGTGCAGGAGGGCCGGAATGCCTCGTCCCCGCCGCACCAGCGGTCGACGCGGCAACCGGAGCGATCTACCTCACCCTGTGGCGTCCGGGTTCGATTGCGCCGCAACTCGTCTCACTGCAGTACGACCGAGACGGCTCCCCCGGGCTGACCGAACGATGGTCCTCGGACCTGTTGCCCGCAGGAGTCGCGTCGTCTCCGGTGTTGTCCGAGGACGGGTCGACGGTCTACGTGGCCGACGTCGACGGCCGATTGACCGCATTCGACACCGCCGACGGCCGGCAGAAGTGGACCGAGGGCACCGGAATCGGCGTCGGCGCCTCCCCGTCGATCGCCTCGGACGGCACGATCGTCCCTGCGGGGGGCGACGGCACCTTGATCGGATTGCGTGACAACGGTGATTCCGTCGAGCGGAAGTGGGTGCGCGACGATATCGAACAGGCCGGAGCAGCAGCACAGTCCGCAGACGGCCGCGGCCACACCGTCGTCCGCGACGGCGACGGACTGGCGCTGATCACCTTCGACTCCGCAACCGGCGAGTCAGTGGACTCGCAGCCTGTTCCCGACGTCGTCGGCTCCACCGTCGGTACGTCGATCGGGCCGGACGGACAGGTGGTCACCGCCAGCTACCTGGGTGAGATCTTCACCTACACCGGCTGATCGATCGCGCCGGGAGCGCAGACGAAAGACACCGCGGACCGATCGATGCGCGTGATCACCACCGAGAGCGCGACGGTTCCACGAAGCTTGAGCTTGGGTCGCAATATTGCCGGATCCACGTCGACCCCGCGCACGAGAATCTCGACCGAGCCGCAGTCCATCCGATTCAGTTGCTGCCGAAGCACTTTCTCGGAAAATTTCGACTGCTCCAGAACCCGGAAGCCGCGTACCCCGGCCGGTACCGTATCGCCGGTCAGGTACGCGATTCTCGGATCGAGTTGCCACAGACCGAATCTGGCACCGTAGTGACGAACCAGGCCGGCCCTGACCACCGCCCCGTCGGGGTCGACGATGTATCGCCCCGGCGGCCGAACCGGAATGTCGTCGGATTCGGAATCGGTGATGTCCAGTGCACTGCCGTCGGATCGAAGAACTGCCGCTCGACGCCGAATGCCCCTCTCGCTGAGCCCTTCCGACCAGAGGCACGCTTCGCGCACTCCCCCGTCGAGCGAGACCACCTCGATCTCGCCGGGCCATTCGAGGGTATCGAAATCGAGACCGGGAGCACATTTGACCACCAGATCTCGGCCACGATAGGCGTCGAACAAATCCGGTAACGGAGGTTGCAGCGCTGCCGGATCATGGCGTCGCCGCCCGCCCGCTCGTCGGCCGGGATCAGCAACGACGACGGTCCCCCGCGTCGTCGGTGTCAGTGCGTCGGCCTGCAGCAGGGTTGCACCCGGGACGTTGTGTGCGGCCATCCGAAGCCGGATCGGATCCAGATCACTCCCCACCGCCAACTCGGCCGACCCGGCCAGCACCGCCAGTTCACTGCCGATGGAGCACGTCACATCGTGTACTCGACGGCCGGCCAGCCGCGCGGCACGCCTGCGCGCCACGAGCGTCGGAGTGGCTTGCTGGACGGCGTCGTCGGTCACCAGCCAATGATCGGAGCCGAACAATTTCACTCGGGCCTTGCGACGGACCGTGACGGTTTCGATCAGGGCGCTCGCGTGATCGGGGAACCGTGTGCGCACGAAAGCTGTGTCGCGCACCGAAGTTCGAGCAATCAGGTCGAGACCGTCGACCACAGCAAGAGCTCCGGCACCGGCCTCGCTTCCCAGGAAGTCGAGGTCGGTGCCGGTGAAGTCGTAGCCCACTAGCGGACTCGAAAGCGGGGTGTGCGGCGGCCCGAGCCGATCAAGCGCGAGGGGCGGGCTTGGTGCCGGTGATCATCACGTTGTAGAACAGCCCGCGCGGCACCACGTGCTGCAGCACGTTCTCGTCGACCCAGCTCAGCGTCTTCCAACCGCCGAAAGCGAACTTCGCCCAGTTCCAGCCCAGCTTCCCCGCGGGGACCGCCGCCTCGAACGTCCGCACCGGCCACCCGAGCAAGGCAGCGGCGAACTCCTCGGTGTTGGCCTGCACGCGCTCGGCACCGGCCGACAACGCGATGCTTTCCAGATCGGTGGGATCGAATGTGTGCAGGTCGACGACGGCCTCGAGCGCAGCGGCTCGCGAAGACTCGTCGAGCTCTTCCTGCGGCTTGCGCCAACTCGCCAGGAACGGCAGCTTCGTCACGCGAGTGGTCGTTTCCCAGGTGATCCGTCCGAGCCAGCGAGCGTAGAAGTTGCCGACGGTGGTGGGTTCGCCCGCGAAGACGAATCGCCCGCCGGGCTTGAGCACGCGCAACACCTCGCGCAGGGACTGCTCGACGTCTGGGATGTGATGCAGCACTGCGTGTCCGACCACCAGATCGAACGTGTTGTCGTCGTACGGAATGGTCTCGGCGTCGGCAACTCGGCCGTCCACGTCGAGACCGAGGTGCCCGGCGTTACGCAAAGCAACCTTCACCATTCCCGGAGACAGGTCGGTGACCGAGCCCTTGTTCGCAATACCCGCCTGCATCAGATTGAGCAGGAAGAAACCGGTTCCACAGCCCAATTCCAAGGCGCGGCCGTACGGCAGAGCGGCCTGCGCGTCGGCATCCCCGGAGACAGCCTGATCGAACCTTCCGCGGGCGTAGTCGATGCAGCGCTCGTCGTAGGAGATCGACCACTTGTCGTCGTAGGTCTCGGCTTCCCAGTCGTGGTAGAGCACCTGCGCCAGTTTGGTGTCCGATCGTGCTGCCTCGACCTGCTCGGCAGTGGCGTGCGGGTTCGGGGCAGGATCGTGGGGGCTTGCAGTCATCAGGCGAGCCTACTATCCAGTAGCTGTGAAACAACTCCGTCGGTTTCCGCGGGCCGGGTCACCGGCCCGTGAAGGTCGCTTTGCCCGGGCCGTCTGCCACGAAGGACTTCATCCCGATCGTGCGATCGTCGGTGGCGAACAGGGCCGCGAACTGCTGGGCCTCGATACGAAGGCCGCTGGTGAGATCGACATCGAGCCCCTGATCGATCGAGGCTTTTGCGGCAGCGAGCGCCCGCGATGCTCCCGTGGTGAACTGCTCGGCCCACGCCCGCGCAGCGTTGTACACCTCGTCGGGGGCCACCACCTCGTCCACCAAACCGATCCGCAGGGCCTCCTCCGCTCCGACGAACCGGCCGGTGAAGACCATGTCCTTGGCTCGACTCGGGCCGATCAGCCGCGCGAGTCGTTGAGTGCCGCCGCCGCCGGGAATGACACCGAGGAGCACTTCGGGGACACCGAACTTGGCGTTGTCTCCGGCAATGCGACGATCGGCACCGAGAGCGACCTCGAGTCCACCGCCCAGCGCGTATCCGGTGACCGCGGCGACCACCGGCTTGGGAATGGTACTCAGCGAGCCGAGAGCGGCCTGCAGGTCCCCAGCGATCTCCGCCATTTCCGCCGCCGACATCGCCACCATCTCTTTGATGTCGGCACCGGCCGCGAATACCTTCTCGCCGCCGTAGACGACGACCGCCTTGACGTCGGTGTTCACAGTGGCTTCTCGCGCCGCCTGGCGAATCTCTTCCTGCATCTGACGATCGAGGGCATTCATCGGCGGTCGGTCCAAGCGGATGGTGCCGATGCCGTCGGATACTTCCAGATTCACGAACTCAGCCATGGGCGGAAAGGCTACCCGGCGACGGTTCAGCGATCTGCCCAAGGATGTCGCGCTCCGGCGTAGTACGCGTCTTCCCCGTCGAAGACCACCCGGACCGCGCCATCCTCGCGGGTGAGAACAGGGAGGACCGGGATGATGTCTCGTTCGTGTTCGACGACATCGGCGACGGTGTCGAACCGAGACAGTGCGTCCAACTGGCTCCACGTCGGTGGGAGCAGGATGGTGTTTCCCTGTCGCCAATCAGCCAAGGCATCACCGGTCGAACGCCAACTGACCGACGCTGCTTCGCTGGTTTCCCCGTCCGCCTTCTGGCCTTCCGGGAGCACCGCGACGAAGAACCGAGTGTCGTACCGTCGCGCTTCGCCCACCGGTGTAATCCAATGAGACCACGGCCTGAGCAGGTCCGAGCGCAGCACCAGATCGTGGGCGGTGAGGAATTCGGCGAACGAGAGCTCGCGACGTTCGAGTCGACCTCGCTCGGCGGCGAACGGCGCAGTGTCGGCCACGATGGAATCCGATGCCGACCCGGCCAGCAGTACTCCGCACTCCTCGAACGTCTCGCGCGCCGCAGCGCACACCAACGCTTGTGCTTTGCCCTCGTCGGTTCCGAGGCGTTCGGCCCACCAGGAGGGCGGTGGGCCTGCCCACCCCACGTCAGCGGCAGCGTCCGACGGGTCCACACCGCCGCCGGGAAATACCGTCATTCCGCCCGCGAAGGCCATTCCGCCTACCCGTTCGAGAAGAAATACCTCTATCTCGGAACGGACGCGTCCGTCACGGATCAGGATGACTGTCGAGGCGTCACGTGCGGGTACGTGATCGGCAGCACTGTTCGAGCTCATGAAAGGCAACGTACCGCTGAGCAGCCCAGTGAGATCGGTCCGGTCCAGCGCTAGCGTCGGTGCGCGCCGGCAGCACGGGTGCGGCGGGCGAAGTAGCGACCGTCGACACGGTCGAGCGAGATCGACTGGCTGAACGCCTCGGTCAGGTTCTCGGCGGTGATGACATCGTCCACCAGCCCTTGGGCCACCACACCGCCTTCCTTGAGCAGCAATGCGTGACTGAAACCCGGGGGGATTTCCTCGACGTGATGGGTGATCAGCACGGTGGCAGGAGAATCAGGGTCGGCGGCGATGTCGGCAAGTCGAGCCACCAGTTCTTCGCGGCCGCCCAGGTCGAGG
This sequence comes from Rhodococcoides sp. S146-33, assembly GCF_059489205.1. Classification (NCBI taxonomy): domain Bacteria; kingdom Bacillati; phylum Actinomycetota; class Actinomycetes; order Mycobacteriales; family Nocardiaceae; genus Rhodococcoides; species Rhodococcoides sp. S146-33. The sequence continues at coordinate 837,881 of NZ_JCAJWY010000002.1, read as the reverse complement.
CCCGCCGCGGGCTCGTCGAGCAGCAGCAGTTCGGGGTCGGTCATCAGCGCACGCGCGATCAGAACCCGCTTGCGCTCGCCTTCCGAGAGGGTGCCGTAGGTGCGGGTGGCGAGGTGCTCCGCACCGAGACTTTCCAGCATCTCCACAGCGCGTTCGGTATCGACTGCGTCGTACTTCTCGCGCCAGCGCCCCAGCACGGAGTATCCCGCTGAGACCACCAGATCGGACACGAGCTCGTCGGCCGGAATGCGGTGGGCCAGCGAGGACGACGACAACCCGATCCGGGGCCGGAGTTCGGAGACGTCGGCTTTGCCCATGACCTCGCCCAGCACGTGGGCCACACCCGATGTCGGATGGATTTCGGCCGCTGCAATGCGCAGCAACGATGTCTTTCCGGCACCGTTCGGCCCGAGGACGACCCACCGTTCGTCCAGTTCCACCTTCCAGGTGACGGGCCCCACCAAGGTCACACCACCACGGCGGACGACGACGTCGGTGAAATCTACGAGCAGGTCGGGATCTGGTTCGGACACGACGCCTATCTTCCCGCACATCGACCCTGCATTCACGGCAGGATGTGCACGCGTGTCGCCCACTCACGATCTGCCCGCCGGTGCCCATCGAACAGCGGACCCGGAAACCGGCTCCAATCCACCTGGATCACCGTTCCCTCTCGGGGCCACCCCGATGTCGACTGGTACTCAATTTGCAGTCCACGCGCCCGAGGCCGATGGCATCGAGGTCTGCCTGATCGACCCGGATGGCGGCGAACGACGGCTGGAACTGACGAGCAGCACGTTCGGCGTTCGGCACGGCTTCGTTCCTGGCGTTCGACCCGGTGACCGATACGGCTTCCGCGCGTACGGCCGGTGGGATCCACACGCGGGACGTCGATTCAACGGTGCGAAAATTCTGCTGGACCCGTCCGCGCGCCAGATCAGTGGAGAATTCGGGGACCCGTCGGCTCTGTTGGCCTACGACGACGATCCGTTCGGGTTGCCCAGCACTCGCGATTCGCTCGGGCACCTCCCTCTCGCCGTGGTTCGCGCATCTCTCGCGCGCTCCGATCGACCGGCGCGCCCGTTCGTGCCCTGGGACCGCACCGTTCTCTACGAGCTGCACGTGGGATCCTTCACTGCCCGCAATCCTGCTGTCCCTCAACATCTTCGCGGCACCTACCTGGGACTCGCCCAACCCGCGGTACTCGAACATCTCGCGCGTATCGGCATCACGTCGATCGAATTGCTACCGGTCCACACCACCTTCACCGAGCCCGGTGTGCGTGCCCGCGGAATGCGGAACCACTGGGGCTACTCGACGGGGTCGTACTTCGCACCGGACCCCCGGTTCGCTGCTGTTACCGGCAACGAGGTCGACGAGTTTCGCACCATGGTCGACGCGATGCACGGCGCAGGGATCGAGGTGATCCTCGACGTCGTCTACAACCACACGTGCGAGTCCTCGGTCGACGGGCCGTCCATCAGTTGGCGCGGCCTCGACGCTCCCGGCTACTACTTGCTCGACGGCCGCGGATCGGACGTCGACCTGACCGGCTGCGGCAACACCCTCGACTCGGCATCGCCCGCGGTCATACGCATGGTGTGCGACAGTCTGCGCTACTGGGTGGACGAGATGGGCGTCGACGGATTCCGGTTCGACCTTGCCAGCACGCTCGGGCGGCCCGGTGGTTGGCGATTCGACCCCCGCGCACCGCTGCTGACCGCGATAGCCGTCGATCCCCTGCTGGCCCAGGTCAAGCTGATTGCCGAGCCGTGGGACGCCACCGGTGCCGGTTACCAGGTCGGAAACTTCGGCATGGCGTGGTCCGAATGGAACGATCGCTACCGCGACACGGTTCGAGGCTTCTGGGCAGGCCACCACGGCGTTCGTGAACTGGCATCTCGCCTGGCCGGTTCCGAGGATCTGTTCGCGGGTAGCCGCCGATTGCCGTGGGCGTCGATCAACTTCGTCACTGCACACGACGGATTCACCGCCCGCGACCTGGTGTCCTACGAACGAAAGCACAACGGAGCCAACGGGGAAGAAAACCGAGACGGCACCGACAACAACTCCTCTGTCAACCACGGTGTCGAGGGCGAGACCGACGATCCATCCGTACTCGACGCCCGTGGTCGCCACGTGCGCGCCCTGCTGGCCACGTTGACTCTCTCGACCGGTACGCCGATGCTCCTCGCCGGCGACGAACTGGGCCACACGCAGTTCGGCAACAACAACGCGTACTGCGTTCCCGAGGACGCACCGATCGAAGACGCGTGGGCAATCGATTGGAACAGCGCCGATCAGAACATGATTCGATTCGTCGGCCGATTGCTGCGCGTCCGAGCGAGTGCTCCGACGCTGCGACAGCAGGAATTCTTCACCGGCCGTGCAACGCCGACCGGCCGACCTGACCTGGTGTGGTTCGACTCTGCCGGTAGGGAATTCGACACGGATCGGTGGAACGACGACTCGGTACGCACGATCGCAGCGTGGGTCGACGGTTCCGACGTCCGGTCCTACGCCTCGGACGGCGGGCAGGTCGACGATGCGAGTTCGCTCTTGATCCTGCACTCGGGCGGACCCGCCGAGATAAAATTGGCCTGCCCGAGTTGGTCGACGTCTCGGTTCGTCCCGGTACTCGATTCGTCGTACCCGGACGGAGTACCGCCGGATACTGCTGCGCTGGAGGCAGGTTCGACGATATCGGTGACCGGCTCCACGGTGCTGGTGTTCCGTAGCGCGGGCAGGTAGGTCATGAAAAGCTGCACGAGTGGACCGACTCCGAGGGCGTAGAGCACCGTTCCGAGCCCCAGCGTGCCGCCGAGCAGCCAACCGGTGAGCACGACGGTCAACTCGATTCCGGTGCGGGTGAGCCGGATCGACCACCCGGTTCTCGCCACCAGACCGGTCATCAGACCGTCGCGTGGGCCAGGGCCCATTCCGGCACCGATGTACAGGGCTGTGGCAAAGGCGTTCAGCACGATCCCCGACACCATGGCCAGCGATCGAATCACGAGACCGTCGAGATGCGGCAACAGCGCCGACGTCGCATCCACGGCCACTGCGATCACCACGACGTTGCTCACGGTCCCCAGACCCGGACGCTGTCGCAGCGGAATCCACATCAGCAGCACGGCCACTCCGGTGAGCGCGGTGATGGTCCCGAAGCTGAGCGAGACGTGGCGTTCGAGGCCCTGGTGGAACACGTCCCAGGGATTGACACCGAGGCCACCGGCGATCATCGAGGACATGGACGCCCCGTACAGCCACAACCCGACGTAGAGAGCAACCAACCGGGACGGGAGACGACGACCGGCGACTGCGCGACGTGGTGAGGTGAACATACTCCCAGTCTCCGTACTACTGGATATGTTCTGCATAGCCAGTTCTACGACAGTGGACCCCCCACTCGGGACACGGGCGTCAGCGAACCGCGATCACTGTCGTGGAGCCCGGTGCCACTTCGGTGAAGCCCGCATCTCGCACCGCGACGGCACGCCCATCGCGAACCTCGTCCTGCGCGCGTGCCCACTGCTGTCGATCCGCTGGACGAACGGAGCACGGGTAGCCCGCCGACGCCCAGTCTCGGCACTCCTCCACGCTCATCGCTCCGGCAAGCAACATCGAGGCATGCCCCACCTGAGCGGCAGCCTTCCCCACCGTCATGGACAACGACGCATCGACCCACAGCACCGGACCCGCCCCTGGCTCGGATGCCTCGTCTGGTGGAACATCGGTACCACCGATCTGCAGCCGTTTTATCCGTGGATCGAGGTCGCCGACGCGACCGGGAACGAATGCTCGTGCCGATGCGCCGCCCACGACGACCGTGACTCCCGGGACGTCCTGTGCGGCCGCCCATTGCGCACCCCGTGCCCGACGGGCAACCTTGCGAATTCGAGCCGACGTCCATTCGGCGAAGGCATCGTGCCAGGAGGCACCGGGACCCACACGCGGGTCGAGGCACAGCGCTACCGTCGCCCGGGCGGCTGCCTCGAGCAACTCGCTGCGCAACGGCGGATCCGTCTTCGGAATGTGCAGAACCAACGGCATGGCCAGAACGTCCGCCGGGTCTGCCGGATCCTCGGCTCCTCCGTACCCACGGGCGAGCTCGGCATGACGCGAGTCGAACGTGTTCTCCGCCAGGAACTCTTCGGCGTCGTTCTCGCCGGTCAGCTCAGGTGTCACATCGCCGACCTCGGGATATCCGATCTCGGGACTGCCGGCCGGGTGCTCGCCGATCATGGGATCGGGACGCGACGGACTCCCCCGTCGACTGCATCCGCAGCTTCGATCTCGTGGCGCGTGACGCCGAGAATGAACAGCACCGCATCCAGGTACGGATGCGAGATGGCGGTGTCGGCAATTTCGCGAAGGGCAGGCTTGGCGTTGAAGGCGACGCCGAGGCCGGCCGCAGTGAGCATGTCGATGTCGTTGGCTCCGTCGCCGACCGCCACCGTCTGCTCCATCGGTACTCCCGATTGCGCGGCGAATTCGCGCAATGCGGTCGCCTTCGCCGCTCGGTCGACCACTTCACCGATCACGCGGCCGGTGAGCTTGCCGTCGATGATCTCGAGCGTGTTCGCCTTGACGTAATCCAGTTCGAGTTCGTGGGCCAGACCTTCGATGACCTGCCGGAAACCTCCGGATACGACTCCACACGCGAACCCGAGTCGTCGCAGGGTTCGAATGGTGGTTCGTGCGCCCGCCGTCAGCTCCAGACTTTCGCCCACCTCGTCGATGACCGATTCGTCGAGACCTGCCAGTACGGCGACCCGCTGTTCGAGGGACTCCGTGAAGTCGATCTCGCCGCGCATCGCCGCTTCGGTGACAGCTCTCACTTCCTCCTCGCGTCCGGCACGCGCAGCCAACATCTCGATGACCTCGCCCTGTACCAGCGTGGAGTCGACGTCGAACACGATGAGCCGCTTCGAGCGACGCGCGATGCCTGCCCTCTCGACAGCGACGTCCACACCGATTCCCGCTGCGATCGCCGCGAGACCGGTACGGAGTGCGACATCGGCAGTCGGTGACGTGTCGGTTGCAGTCACCTGCAGTTCGAGGCCCGTCACGGGGTAGTCGGCAACTCCGCGGATGGAGTCGATATTCGCGCCCTGACGGGCCAACTCGCGCGAGATGGTGCTGAACGCCCGCGCTGTCACGGGTCGACCGAGAACGACGACGACATGTGTGCCCAGGCTCCGACCACCGCTCTGCGCAGCGCCGATCTCGACGTCCACATGCACCCCGACCGTGGCCATGGCGTCTTCGAGCTCTTCCTGCAGCGCTTCGGGATCGCGCGGACAAGTCAACAGGACACCGAGGGTCAGCCTGCCGCGAATGACCACCTGCTCCACGTCGAGAAGGCTCACCTCGTGCCGAGACAATGCCGCGAAGAGCACCGAGGTGACGCCCGGCTTGTCGGGTCCCGTCACCGTCACCAGCACTGCGGTGTCGTTCGACTTCACCGGATCTCCCTTTCACATTCGGCCAACGGCCGGATACGTCTTCGTGTCACCTCGCGGCGAGCGGGCCGACCCGAACGCGCCACGAGATTGTCGCAAGCGAAGAGCCCCACCCGGTAGCCGGGAGGGGCTCTCGCTGTGCTGTGACTACCTGGGGTCGGGGTCTCCGGACCCTTCGTGATCGCTGGTGGCGAGCGGTGCCCGGCGGGCCTGCTCCATGACGGCCGTGGTCTTACCGCCATGTGCGCCCGGCCCGACGTGCGCTTCCGAGCGCATCCTCTCGACCATGTGCGGGTAGTGCAGCTCGAACGCGGGACGCTCCGACCGGATGCGAGGCAGCTCGGTGAAGTTGTGTCGCGGCGGCGGGCACGAGGTGGCCCATTCCAGTGAGTTGCCGTAGCCCCATGGATCGTCGACCGTGACGACCTCGCCATAGCGGTAGGACTTGAAGACGTTCCAGACGAACGGCAAGGTCGAGGCACCGAGGATGAATGCACCGATGGTGGAGATGACGTTCAGCTCGGTGAATCCGTCGGACGGCAGGTAGTCGGCGTAGCGACGCGGCATTCCCTCGTTTCCGAGCCAGTGCTGGACGAGGAACGTGGCGTGGAAGCCGAAGAACGTCAGCCAGAAGTGCCACTTGCCGAGGGCCTCGTCCATCATCCGGCCCGTCATCTTGGGGAACCAGAAGTAGATGCCGGCGTACGTCGCGAACACCACGGTGCCGAACACCACGTAGTGGAAGTGCGCCACCACGAAGTAGCTGTCGGTGACCTGGAAGTCGATCGGCGGCGAGGCCAACAGAACGCCGGTCAATCCGCCGAACACGAACGTGATCAAGAAGCCGATGGAGAACAACATCGGGGTCTCCAAGGTCACCTGGCCACGCCACATCGTGCCGACCCAGTTGAAGATCTTGACGCCCGTCGGCACCGCGATCAGGAACGTCATGAACGAGAAGAACGGAAGCAGCACCGCGCCGGTGGCGTACATGTGGTGCGCCCACACCGCGATCGACAGCGCGGCGATGGCAATGGTCGCGTAGATCAGTCCCGAGTAGCCGAAGATCGGCTTGCGGGAGAACACCGGGAACACCTCGGAGACGATTCCGAAGAACGGCAGCGCGATGATGTACACCTCGGGGTGCCCGAAGAACCAGAACAGGTGCTGCCACAGGAGCACTCCACCGGTTGCCGGGTCGAACAGGTGCGCACCCAGGTGGCGGTCGGCCGCCAGCCCGAGCAGCGCCGCCGTCAGCAGCGGGAAGGCGAGCAGGATCAAAATTGACGTCACCAGGATGTTCCAGGTGAAGATCGGCATCCGGAACATCGTCATGCCGGGGGCACGCAGGCAGATCACCGTGGTGATCATGTTGACGCCACCGAGGATGGTGCCGAGACCGGCCACAGCCAGACCCATGATCCACAGGTCGGCACCGACGCCCGGGGAATGCAGAGCGGAGGTGAGTGGGGTGTACGCGGTCCATCCGAAGTCGGCTGCGCCACCGGGGGTGATGAACCCTGCTGTGGTGATCAGGGCACCGAACAGGTACAGCCAGTACGAGAACGCGTTCAACCGCGGGAAGGCGACATCGGGTGCGCCGATCTGCAGCGGGAGGATGTAGTTGGCGAACCCGAACACGATGGGTGTTGCGTACAGCAGCAGCATGATCGTGCCGTGCATGGTGAACAGCTGGTTGTACTGCTCGTTCGACAGGAACTGCAGTCCTGGCACGGCCAACTCGGCGCGCATCAACAGCGCCATCAGTCCACCGACGAGGAAGAACGCGAACGACGTCGCGATGTACATGATTCCCAAGACCTTGGGATCGGTCGTCGTCACCGCTTTGTGCAGGAACGACCCCTTCGGTCCCATCCTCGGCGGGAACGGCCGAGCAGCATCCACCGCGGGAGCGGGCCTAGGCGCTAGGGCAGTCACAGATCCTCCTGATTGCGCGTCCGACCCCGAATCACGAGGCGACGTCATCTAGTCGTGCGCTACTCGAATCGTAGACCGTCGGACCGACACTTGCCGAACCGGTCCTACCGTGTGTCGTATTGGGCTCGTTCGACACCGCTCGAATCGGGCGATCTGCCTGCGCTGTGGGCCTTTCCGCGGCACCGGGCGCAGCGCGCGCGCTGTCGATTCAGTGGCCTCGGCGGTGCCCGTTCGAGTGTTCTACGAGAACGGTCTTCCGATACTGTGTGAGACCACCCGACCCGTCGAAGGAAGTCCCGCGTTGCCACTCCACCTGCGAGTCCCCCGTTCGTGTGCATCGCGCAGGACCGGCGCCGTCGTTGCGGCGTTCCTTGCCGCGGCTGTGAGTGTGGTCGGCTGCTCCGATTCCGAGACACAGGACGACGCGTCGACCATCGTTCGCACAACGACGAACATCGCCGGAGCAGGTGTGGTCGGGAACAACCGGGACACCGTGGGACTGTGCCCGGCACTGGCCCCGCTGGACCGAACCGGAGTCGAGGGCGATGTCCGCCCCGTTGGGCACGCCGAGGGCATCAGCGCCATTCCTGCCGACCCACAACGCATCGTCGTTCTCGACGCCGCGGGACTCGACGCCAGCTGCGCGGTCGGAATCTGGGAACGCGTCGTCGGCGCGGCGACGATCGACCCGGATTTCCGTGGAGACGGAGACCAACCGTTGTACCTCGGCACAGGCTTGTCGTCCGTTCCGTCCGTCGGCCCGGTCGGAGCCCCCGATATCGGGGCGATTGCCGCCCTCGACCCCGATCTCATCCTCGGTGCCGATTCTCTCGGTGCCGAAAGCTACGACTCCCTGAATGCCATCGCGCCGACCGTGTTCACCGAGACCGGGCAGGGCTGGAAGGACACCTTTCTGCAGTCCGCGGCAGCGTTGGGCCGAGGGCAGGCCGGTTTCGAGCAGCTCGCGTCGTTCTCTGCGGATGCCGAGCGGGTCGGTCGCGAGATCGATTCCACGCAGACGCAGGCGTCGGTCATCCGGTTCGGTGCGGACACGATCGAGGTGGACGGTCCGAACTCCTTCGCCGGACAGGTGCTCGCCGAGGTGGGTGTTGCGCGGCCGCAAAGTCAGCGCGATACCGATTTCACTGTTGCGTCGGATGATCTGGATCCAGTCGAGGGCGACATTGTGTACGTGCGATTCGCGGGTACCGAAGGCGAGTCCTTCGGTCGCGAGGTGATGGACAGCGACGCATGGCACGCACTCGGCTCGGTCACCGACGGGCGAGTGTTCGCCGTGAACGACACGGTCTGGTCCGGCAGTGGAGTTGTCGCGGCGCGTGCCATCCTGGCCGATCTCTCCGCTTCCCTGAACGCCTACGTGTCCTGACGCGATGCCGATTCCGGAATTCGTGCAAGCTCTCCGCAGCGTCGTCGGTACGTCCCCGCTCTGGTTGTCCGGTGTCAGCGCGGTCGTCGTGAGCGACGACCGCCGAGTGCTGCTGACTCTGCGAGCGGACAACAACACCTGGGCCGTGGTCTCCGGAATCCTCGAGCCGGGCGAAGAACCGGCACCGGCCGCGCTGCGAGAGATCCGCGAGGAGACCGGCATCGAGGCCACGATCGTGCGGTTGACGAGCGTCGACGTGACGGAGCCGATCACGTACCCCAACGGCGATGTCGCACAGTATCTGGACATCACTTTCCTTGCCCGCTACATCGCGGGCACCCCTCATGTCGCCGACGACGAGAATCTCGACGTAGCCTGGTTCGCGCTCGACGAGTTACCCGAAAAACTCACGGCCACTTCACGATTGCGGATCGAGAAAGCCATCGCCGACGACCCGTCGGCATGGTTCCGACGCTGACTCCCCCACCCGGACCGAATGCACAGCTCCGCCGAACAGTCACCCTTTCGATTCGTAATGTGATATCACTTTAGTATCAACATCGAGAGGGAGGTTCTCATGTCCGCACCCGCTACCGTCGCCGAGAAGCCGACGGGAACACCGACCACGACCATCGCCGAGCGCACCGGCTGGGATCTGCCCGGCTGGTCGATGCTCGGCGTCGGTCTCGCGCTGTTTCTCGGCGGAATCGCCGCGTTCGCTCTCGGACTCGTCTTCTCCACGGTGGGGCTCACAGCCGGCGGAGTCGTGCTGTTCGTGCTCTCGCTGCCGGCACTCATGGGATTGACTCTGGTTGAACCCAATCAAGCTCGCGTTCTGCAGCTGCTCGGCAGTTCGTACAGCGGGACGCTGCGTACACCGGGGCTGCGCTGGACGAATCCGTTGACGTACCGCAGGGCCATCTCGACGCGAATTCGCAACCACGAGACCGGTCAATCCAAGGTCAACGACGCCGACGGCAATCCGATCGAGATCTCTGCCATCGTCGTCTGGCAGGTTGCCGATACCGCTCTGGCATCCTTCCAGGTCGATGACTACGAGGAGTTCGTCGCCGTCCAGACCGAATCGGCCGTCCGTCATATCGCCGGCAGCTACCCGTACGACGCCGAAGGCCGAATGTCGTTGCGAGAGAACGCTGACGAAATCACCGCTGCGATGTCGGAGGAGGTGCACGCGCGGGTGCGGTCGGCAGGTGTGGAGGTGATCGAGACCCGAATCAACCGTCTTGCTTATGCCCCGGAGATCGCACAAGCAATGCTGCGGCGCCAGCAGGCGGGAGCGGTCATTGCGGCGCGTCAGCAGATCGTCGAAGGCGCGGTCGGCATGGTGGAGATGGCGTTGTCGAAGCTCGAGGAGAAGCACGTGGTCGAACTCGACGAGGAGAGAAAGGCGACCATGGTGTCGAATCTGCTCGTCGTGCTGTGCAGCGACCGCGACACGCAACCTGTCGTCAATACCGGATCGCTGTACCAGTGAGCCATGACCGTCGAGCGTAAGAAAATATTGCTTCGGCTGGACCCAGCGGTGCACGACGCCCTCGCCCGCTGGGCCTCCGACGATCTCCGGAGCACCAACGCTCAGATCGAGTTCCTACTGCGTCGAGCATTGAGCGACCAGGGCCGAATGCCCAAGGAAGCCAAAGACATTCGCGCGCCGGGCCGCCCACCGAAAGAGTGAGCGGCGCGGCGCGCGAAGGGGCCTCTAGAAGTCCCAGTCCTCGTCTTCGGTGTTGACTGCCTTTCCGATGACGTACGAAGATCCCGAGCCCGAGAAGAAGTCGTGGTTCTCGTCGGCGTTCGGTGACAGTGCGGACAGAATGGCCGGGTTCACGTCCGTCTCGTCCTTGGGGAACAGACCCTCGTAGCCGAGATTGTTCAATGCCTTGTTGGCGTTGTAGCGCAGGAACTTCTTGACGTCCTCGGTCAGACCGATCTCGTCGTAGAGGTCCTGGGTGTACTCGACCTCGTTGTCGTACAACTCGAACAGCAACTCGAACGTGTAGTTCTTGAGTTCCTCGCGCCGCTCCTCGCTGACCTTCTCGAGACCCTTCTGGTACTTGTATCCGATGTAGTACCCGTGCACGGCCTCGTCGCGAATGATCAGCCTGATCAGGTCCGCAGTGTTGGTCAGCTTGGCCCGCGAGGACCAGTACATCGGCAGGTAGAAGCCTGAGTAGAAGAGGAACGACTCGAGCAGAGTCGACGCCACCTTGCGCTTGAGCGGGTCGTCACCGTGATAGAAGTTCAGTACGATCTCGGCTTTGCGCTGGAGGTTGACGTTCTCCTCGGACCAGCGGAATGCATCGTCGATGTCGCGGGTGGAGCTGAGGGTGGAGAAGATGGAGCTGTAGCTCTTCGCGTGCACCGACTCCATGAACGCGATGTTGGTGTACACCGCCTCCTCGTGGGGAGTGATCGCGTCGGGAATGAGGCTGACGGCACCGACGGTGCCCTGGATGGTGTCGAGCAACGTCAGTCCGGTGAACACGCGCATCGTCAGCTGCTTCTCGACGGCGGTCAGTGTTGCCCACGACGGGATGTCGTTGGACACCGGCACCTTCTCGGGCAGCCAGAAATTACTGGTGAGACGCTCCCAGACTTCGGAGTCCTTGTCGTCCTGGACCCGATTCCAGTTGATCGCGGTGACACGATCGATGAGCTTTACCATGGGTGCCTACCTACAGGTCGATGAGCGAGAATTGCGGACGGTGCTACGTGAAAAGTCGCTGACACGAACACTACCCGTTGTGTCCGACATCAATAGCTAACACAAGATCTGTGTCGTGCGCGTTTTGCGTACCTGGAGGGGCGCACAACGCGCACGACGTGAGTTCGCCCTCCCAGCCCTCACGCCGAAGAACCCGCACAACGTCTTCTGCAACGCCGCACGGATCGCTGCTGACCTCGTCGTACCCGAAAACCAGTCGCGCACGCCCCTCGAGTTCGGCCGCATTGTCACGTCGCCGATCACGGAATGCGACCTCCTGCATCGAATGGAACCGACGACCGTCCAGGCGGACCGTCAACGTGCGAGATCCCACTCGGTACAGGACGTCCTCGTAGAGTGTCCGACCGTCGACCTGTATCGCGCTCTGCCGTTCGGCAGCCGGGAGCCCGTGAGCCTCTTCGACGTTGATCGCATATTCGAGTTCGAGAACGGACTGAACGCCGTTCGCGAGCAATTCAACGGCTTCGCTCAGCGCTGTCAGATACCGGTACGGCCTGCGTACGGCAATCTGCTCCCGAACGTCCGTCAATCGAATTCTTCGCTGAGTCACCGACGACACCAAGCTGTGGAAGGCCAGCCTCGGCGTAGGTTCCGATACCGCCAGATCGAGGGCAGTGTCCACCAAAGTCGTTCGCGGCATGTCCCCTGGTACGCCGATGTACCGGTGCGCACGAGATCTGTGCACGACCACTCCGGGATGCAGCGATAGTCCGATGCCCGCCACCAGCCTCGTTCCGACCCTGGGCACGGAGCGCAGCGTCGTGCGCTGATTGCAGGCAGACTTTCTATACGGCACAGTGACGTGGACGGCAGAATCGGGATCGGTCCGTCGCAATCCCCACTCTTCGGCAGCGGATCGGTGGCTGAGCATTGCGTGTCCACCTCCGTAGAGAAGCGCTGCCATCAGGGTCCGCTCCCGCGTCAACGGCCCGGTGAAGATCGAGTAGACACCTCTGAGAACGGCGATCCACGCTCCACTGTCCACCAGTGCGCGAACGCGATTTCGGCTGTATCCCAACTCCGTGACCTGCGACTGTGTGAACAGCCCCCACTGCGTGTCGATCAGAACCTGTAGTTCTCGACCGTCCCCCCGACCATGTTCCATGGACGGTCATCATGCCCAGCAGGTACGACACTTCTGTTCGTGCGCGTTTTGCGTAGCTCCAGCTACGCAAAACGCGCACGAGGGCAAAGCCCTACAGCATGCAGGAGACGCAACCCTCGACCTCAGTGCCTTCGAGGGCCATCTGACGCAGACGGATGTAGTACAGCGTCTTGATGCCCTTACGCCATGCGTAGATCTGCGCGCGGTTGATATCGCGAGTGGTGGCAGTGTCCTTGAAGAACAGCGTCAACGACAGGCCCTGATCGACGTGTTGTGTTGCGGCAGCATAGGTGTCGATGATCTTCTCGTACCCGATCTCGTACGCGTCCTGGTAGTAGTCCAGGTTGTCGTTGTCGAGATACGGTGCCGGGTAGTAGACGCGGCCGATCTTGCCTTCCTTGCGAATCTCGATCTTCGACGCCACCGGGTGAATCGACGAGGTGGAGTTGTTGATGTACGAGATGGATCCGGTCGGCGGAACGGCCTGCAGGTTCTGGTTGTAAATTCCGTACTCCTGAACGGACGCCTTCAACGCAGTCCACTCGGCCTGAGTCGGAATGGCAACGCCGGAATCGGCGAACAGTTTCGCGACCTTCGGCGTAGCAGGCTCCCAGGCCTGATCGGTGTACTTGTCGAAGAACTCCCCCGACGCATACTTGGAATCCGGGAAGCCCTTGAAGTACTGGCCGCGCGCCTTCGCCAGCTGGTTCGACGCCTGAATGGCGTGGAACAGCACCGTGTAGAAGTAGATGTTGGTGAAATCGATTCCCTCGGTCGACCCGTAGTGGATGCGCTCGCGGGCGAGGTAGCCGTGCAGATTCATCTGCCCCAGGCCGATCGCGTGAGAGTCGTTGTTGCCCTGCTCGATCGACGGCACGGAGAAGATGTGGGTCTGGTCCGAGACCGCGGTCAGACCGCGGATTGCCACGGCGATGGTCTTACCGAAGTCGGGTGAATCCATGGTCTTCGCGATGTTCAGCGAGCCCAGGTTGCACGAGATGTCCTTGCCGACATGACTGTAGGAGAGGTCGTCGTTGAACGTCGAGGGCGTCGAGACCTGGAGAATCTCCGAGCACAGGTTGGAGTGGGTGATCTTGCCCTTGACCGGGTTCGCGCGATTGACGGTGTCCTCGTACATGATGTACGGGTAGCCGGACTCGAATTGCAGCTCGGCGAGAGTCTGGAAGAACTCACGCGACTTGATCTTCGTCTTACGAATTCGCTTGTCGTCGACCATCTCGTAGTACTTCTCCGAGACGTCGATGTCGGCGAACGGCACTCCGTAGATGCGCTCCACGTCGTACGGCGAGAACAGGTACATGTCCTCGTTCTTCTTCGCCAGCTCGAACGTGATGTCCGGGATGACGATTCCGAGGGACAGCGTCTTGATTCGGATCTTCTCGTCCGCGTTCTCACGCTTGGTGTCGAGGAACTTGTAGACGTCGGGGTGATGCGCGTGCAGGTACACCGCGCCCGCGCCCTGACGTGCCCCGAGCTGGTTGGCGTACGAGAACGAGTCCTCGAGCAGCTTCATGATGGGGATGACACCGGACGACTGGTTCTCGATGCGCTTGATCGGCGCACCCGCTTCGCGAATGTTGCTCAGCAGCAACGCAACTCCGCCGCCACGCTTGGACAGCTGCAATGCCGAGTTGATGGATCGACCGATCGACTCCATGTTGTCTTCGATACGGAGCAGGAAGCACGAGACGGGCTCGCCGCGCTGCTTCTTGCCCGAGTTGAGGAAGGTGGGCGTCGCGGGCTGGAATCGGCCGGCGATGATCTCGTCCACGAGATCGGTGGCCAGGGCTTCGTCACCGGCTGCGAGCGTGAGCGCGACCATGCACACGCGGTCCTCGAAGCGCTCGAGGTAGCGCTTGCCGTCGAACGTCTTGAGCGTGTACGAGGTGTAGTACTTGAACGCACCGAGGAACGTGGGGAACCGAAACTTCTTCGAGTACGCGTGATTGATGAGGAACTTGACGAACTCACGCGAGTACTGATCGAGAACCTCGGGCTCGTAATAGTTCTCCTCGACCAGGTAGTCCAGCTTCTCGTCCAGATCGTGGAAGAACACCGTGTTCTGGTTGACGTGCTGCAGGAAGTACTGATTGGCAGCCTCGCGGTCCTTCTCGAACTGGATCTCGCCGTTGGGGCCGTAGAGATTGAGCATCGCGTTGAGCGCGTGGTAATCCATGTCGCCGTCGCCGCGAATCGTTGCGGGCGCGGGTGCTGCGTCGGTGATGGTCGGTGCCACTGCGATGCTCCTACTGGTATGTGGTGGGTAATGCTCTAGTGCGTGTGGGCCGCGCGGCGAACTTCACGTTCCCAGAAGTCCTCCAGTCCCTCGCGGACTCGCACTACGTCCTCGGGGGTGCCCATCAACTCGAATCGGTACAGATACGGAACCGCACATTTCTGCGAAATGACATCTCCGGCAAAGCAGAACGAATCACCGAAATTGGTATTTCCGGCAGCGATGACCGCTCGAATCAACGATCGGTTGTGCTCGTCGTTGAGAAACTTGATCACACGCTTGGGTACGTAATTGGTGTCACGCCCGGCATAGGTGGTCCCTCCCCCATAGGTCGGAACGACGAGAACATAAGGGGCATGGACTCGGAACGTACCGTCGGGATCACGAAGCGGAATGCGCGTTGCGGGGATATCCAGCTTCGAGACGAAACGATGCGTGTTCTCGGATGCGCTGGAGAAATACACCAGTGAGTGGGACGACTGCGGTTGCGAACTCACCGCTCACTCACTTCCTCGTTCTGTTCAAGCAGCGTTCGCTGCGAGGGTCTTGATGCGATCCGGACGGAAGCCGGACCAGTGATCGTCACCGGCGACGACGACGGGAGCCTGCAGGTAGCCCAGAGCCATGACGTAGTCACGCGCCTCGGGGTCCTGCGAGATGTCGATGACCGAGTACTCGATACCCGCTTTGTCGAGGGCGCGGTAGGTGGCATTGCACTGAACGCAGGCGGGCTTGGTGTAAACGGTGATGCTCATGGTGTCCCTCTTTCCGTTGTCGCCATCGGGTGCACCGACGGCGACCGATGTGCTCTGCGTGTGGCACCGAGAACATCTCCCGCTCAGGGCGACTTCGACCTGCTCGAACCTGCTTTCGCTGGCTCTTCGAGTTGTGGCCTCTCGGTCGGACAAACACTACACCTAGTGTCCGACATCTGACTACAACACGAGATGTTGCGAACAACATGCTTGGTATTCGCTGGTCACGGCCTTGCCGGGAGAGGATCGACGCGTCATTACGGCGTGTCGCAGGTCACATTCGGGTTGTGTTATCGGTCACCACCCATTTCTGCATCGGCAGCGACGAGCCCCTAGGACAACCGTTCCTCCCGCGCACGAGAACGGCCCCTCGGATTCGAATCCGAGGGGCCGTTGTCAGCGCGTGCGCGACAGTCAGCGTTGACGCGCCTTGAACCGGGGCTCTTTCTTGTTGATCACGAACACCACCCCGTGGCGGCGGACCACCTGAGCACCGGGCTTGTTCTTGAGCGATTTCAGAGAGTTTCTCACCTTCATGAGCTCACCCTACATGAAAACGACTATCGAAACCATCAAGCGGTCAGGCGCTCACGAGTTCGTTCGATGCCTTGACCAACTCGGCCACCACGTGTCCGATCTCTCCGGATACCTCGGCATTCTCGCTCGGGTGAGCCGAGCCGAACTTGTCCATGGTGCTGCCGATGGAGAGCTGGACGTCCTCGAGCACCGAACCACCGGCGATACGCACGGCCTTGCTCGTGTCCTCATGTGCCCACTTGGCACCGTTACCGCTGGGCGATGCGCTGATGACGACGACCGGCTTGCCCACCATCGCACCGGCACCGTAGGGGCGCGAGAGCCAATCGATGGCGTTCTTCAGCACAGCAGGAATGGTGCCGTTGTATTCGGGCGTGACCAGCAGCAAGGCCGAGGCCTTCTCGGCAGCAGCTCGCAGAGCGAGCGCCGCAGCCGGTACGGAACCCTCGACGTCGATATCCTCGTTGTAGAAGGGGACATCTCCGAGTCCGTCGTAGACCACGATCTCTGCGCCGGCGGGTGCCACGGTGACAGCAGTCTCGGCAATCTGCTTGTTCACCGA
Source organism: Rhodococcoides sp. S146-33 (assembly GCF_059489205.1). NCBI lineage: Bacteria > Bacillati > Actinomycetota > Actinomycetes > Mycobacteriales > Nocardiaceae > Rhodococcoides > Rhodococcoides sp. S146-33. The sequence continues at coordinate 821,129 of NZ_JCAJWY010000002.1, read as the reverse complement.
TTCGGCGCGCAGGCTTCCGACGAGAACGAGTACGTGAGCGTCTGACATGAGATCTTCCTTCGAAAGTTCGGATGACGTGGTCGTCACGTCAATTCATACCATTCAAACGGACCATGGTCCACTTATGTTCCCGACAGGGTACGCTGACATTCGTGACCGGACCCATGCTCCCCATTGCGGGTGAGGACTCCGAACGGTGCGACGCAGCACGCAACCGTCGACTGTTGCTCGACGCCGCAGCGGATCTGGTGGCAACCATCGGAGCCGACGCCATCACCATGGATGCGGTGGCGACCAAGGCCGGAGTGGGCAAAGGCACCGTGTTCCGCCGTTTCGGCAACCGCGCCGGGCTGATGCGAGCGCTTCTCGATCACACCGAGCAGAAGTTGCAGCGCTCGTTCATGTTCGGCGATCCACCACTCGGTCCCGGAGCCGATCCGATCGACCGTCTCGTTGCTTTCGGCCGGGCTCGTCTCGAGTTCGTCAATGTTCAAGGCGAGGTGTTGCGGGCTGCCGAGACGTCGGCCGACGCGCGATACTCGGCCCCCGCACACATGGTCAACTTCACCCACGTCCTGTCGCTGCTCCGCGCGGCCGGCGTCGACGGGGATCTCCCACTGCTGACGCACTGGCTGCTCACACCACTCGAAGCCACCCTGGTACTACACCAGTACCGCGATCTCGGAATGCCGATGGCCCGGTTGGCCGACGGCTGGGAAGACCTGGTACGCAGAGCAACTCGCGCTCGATAGCTCGCCCGACTCAGATTTTCTCGACTGCCGTGGCCGCGGTGTGCAACGCCACACCGTAGGAGCGACCGTGCCCCGCTGCGTGGACCGCGAGTGGGTGCAGTTGGTGCAGTGCAATGCGGTCTCGCCACCCGGCTCCCAGCGGATGTACCGTCTCGTACCCGTCGACGATGTCCTCCAACAGGGGGCACCCGAAGAGCGCCAACATCGCCAGGTCCGTCTCACGGTGCCCGCCGTGCGCTGCCGGGTCGATCAGCACCACGCCTGCCTCGGTCCAGAACACGTTGCCGCTCCACAGATCTCCGTGAATTCGGCTGGGCGGCTCCGTGTCGTCGAAATCGCCGTCCGCAACGCGGCGGCACGCCGATTCGACGGTGGCAGCCTCGGTCGGCGTCACGGTGCCCGCATCGACGGCGATTCGTAGAAAGGGCAGTACCCGTTCGGCTGCGTAGAACTCACCCCACGTCCGGTGCACCGCATTGCTCATGGCACGAGCCCCGATGAACAGTTGGCCGGGAAAGGGTGCACCGTCGGAGCCGACGGGCGGCGCGCCGAAGCCGGCTGCTCCACCGCCGTGCATGTACGCCAACGCTCGACCGAATCTTCTGGCCGCGGGCGCCGTCGGATGCGCCGCGATCAAGCGCTCGAGTTCGATGTGTGTCGGCCCGTACCCGAGGACTCGGGCGACGGGCGCGCCCGCCTCACCGAGCCAGTGGAGCCCATGTGCCTCGGCGGCGAAGAAGTCGGGATGAGCCTGCGGGTTTCGTTTGACGAACGTATCGGAGGATCCACTCACGAAGACCGACCCTACGCACGGCGTGTGCGCGCGGCCACAGACCTGCCGACGTCATTAGTATGAGCTGATGGGATTCATCAACTCGGAAGTGCGCACGAGCATCACGCGTGAGCTGGCAGTGCAATCGACCATCGATCCGGTCACGGAAGTTCGCCGGAGGGTGGATTTTCTCAAGGACTACCTCTCGTCGACCCCGGCAACGGGCTTCGTGCTCGGTATCAGTGGCGGACAGGACAGCACACTCACCGGCAAGCTCGCCCAGCAAGCCGTGACGGAGCTGCGAGCCGACGGCCACGAGGCCGAGTTCGTCGCCGTACGGCTCCCCTACGGTGTGCAAGCCGACGAGGACGACGCGTCGATCGCGCTACGGTTCATCGACCCCGATCGAACCGTGACGGTCAACATCAAGGCCGCTGCCGACGCGTCGGCGGCCGCCACAGCAGAGGCCCTGGGAACCGCCGAGGTCCGTGATTTCGTTCGCGGCAACATCAAAGCTCGCCAGCGCATGGTCGCGCAATACGCCATCGCCGGAGAACTCGGCTACGTCGTGGTCGGCACCGACCACGCTGCCGAGGCCGTCACCGGGTTCTTCACCAAATTCGGCGACGGTGGTGTCGACCTGACTCCACTCACCGGCCTGAGCAAGCGTCAGGGTGCCGCACTGCTCCGTGAACTCGGTGCACCGGAGAGCACGTGGCGCAAAGTCCCCACCGCAGACCTCGAGGACGATCGCCCCGCACTGCCGGACGAGGAGGCACTCGGCGTGACGTACGAACAGATCGACGACTATCTCGAGGGCAAAGACGTCTCCGACGACGTCGCCGACAAGCTGGAGAAGATGTTCATGGCGACGCGCCACAAGCGAGCGGTGCCGGTCACGCCGTTCGACGATTGGTGGAAGAGCTCCCACTGAGCCGGGCGAGCGGACGCAAAGCCGAACGCGACGATCAGCCGCCTGCGAACGGCGGCAACACATCGACTCTGCTGCCGACCTCACGCCCCAGATCGCGCGTGAGGTCGTCCCCGACGAGATAAGCGGACACGCGCAGGATCGGGTCCATCTTCGCGCCGTGCTTCGACCGGATCACGTCTCGCACGTCGGCGAGTGTGGCTCCGGCGGGCACGGTGACGTACTCCGAGTCGCACCCCGACGCGTCGACGGCGGCGGCGAAGTACCGCACTTCGACCTCGGTCGAGGGCATGGTGTCCTCGATCGACTGCACGTCAACCACCGATCGCTCCCATGCTGCGGGTGGGTGGAACGAAGCCTTCGGCGTCGATACCGTGTCCGGCCCATTTGTTCCACATCGCCCCACGCCACACGGCGGCCAACTCGTCGTCGGTGGCACCGCCTCGCAGCGCCCCGCGTAGATCGGTTTCGTCGTCGCTGAACAGGCATGACCGAATGGTTCCTTCGGCGGTCACTCTCGTGCGGTCGCAATCCCCGCAGAACGAGCGCGTCACCGAGGCGATGATTCCGACGGTCGCGTCGGTACCGTCGACGCTCCACTCCTCGGCCGGTGCCGACGGATCGGCGCGTCCGACTTCACGCAGCTCGAACTCGGTCGACAGCTCGTCGAGCAATGTCTGGGCATCGATCATGTTCGCGCGAGCCCACTCGTGGTCGGCATCGAGCGGCATCTGCTCGATGAAGCGGAGCGCCACGCCCTCTTCGAGACACCAGCGCAATAGATCGACTGCACCGGACAGGGTGTCGCGCATCAGAACGGCGTTGACCTTCACCGGACCGATGCCCGCTCGCTTCGCCGCTCGGATGCCGGCCAGCACCGACGGCAGTCGGTCGCGTCGGGTCAGCCGCGCGAAATCCTCGCGGTCGACCGAATCCAGGGACACGTTGACCCGGGTCAACCCGGCATCGGCCAGTGCCCCGGCCCGATGCTCCAAACCCACTGCGTTGGTGGTCATCGACAGCGGAACACCTGCCGCAACATCGGAGCACAGCCGCAGAATCTCGTCGAGGTCGCGGCGCATGAGTGGCTCGCCGCCGGTGAACCGCACGTCGCGAATACCCAGCAGCCGCACGGACACCGACACCACTCGCGCGATCTCGGCCGGCGTGAGCAGGTTCGCGGCAGGAATGGCCGGAAGCCCTTCCTCCGGCATGCAGTAGGTGCACCGCAACGAGCACTTCTCGGTGATGGAGATACGCAAGTCGCGGGCGACTCGGCCGAAGCGGTCGATCAGGTGGGGTACGTCCGGCCGATCCGACACGAAATTCGCCTGCGACGACCGATCTGTCGGAGCAGCACCGCCGAACACCGGAATGCCCAGCGAGGTGACACTGTCCACCGTCACCTCTTACCTCACCTTCGTCGATCTCGAGCACGCCTGTCTCAGACGTGTCTACCCAGTATGCCGCAGCCCACACTCGCCGGCATTGTCGGCGTGCTTAGGATTGGCACCCATGACTGCTGAGCACAAGCGCGCGATCACCGGACCAGCGCAGTGAGCGCCGTATCCGTGGAGCAGCATGCCGCCGCGGTCGAGACTCTTCTCGCGGCACTGGGCACCAGAACTGCGCAGCAAATCCCCCTGGCCAAGGCACTGGGGCGAGTCTCGTTCGAGGACGTGCGGTCGCCGGTCGATCTACCGCTCTTCCGAAATTCGCAGATGGACGGCTACGCAGTCGATTCGCGTTCCGTCGCCACGACCCCGGTGACGCTGAAGGTCTCGACCATCATCGCTGCAGGCCCCACGGAATCGGCCGTTCTCGCTACAGGTAGCGCGGCAAAGATAATGACCGGCGCACCCATTCCCGACGGGGCCGACGCCATCGTCCCCGTCGAGGACACGACGATATCGTCGGAAGGTTCGGTGACTATCGAACGCGGCCGCGGCGCAGGCGAATTCGTTCGTGAACAGGGAAGCGACGTGCGCGTCGGAACAGTTCTCGTCGAGGCCGGTCGAGTACTCGAACCCCGGCACATCTCGGTTCTCGCGGCTGTCGGTTTCGCCGAGGTCGCCGTGCGCTCGCGTCCTCGCGTGGCCGTCGTGACCACCGGTGCCGAACTGGTCGAGGCCGGATCGACTCTCACTCCCGGTCAGATCTACGACTCGAACGGCATCACCCTTGCGGCCCACCTACAGGCCAGCGGCGCGGAAGTGGTTGCCGTCGCGCGAAGCTCCGACGATCCGACACGATTTCGCGAGGTTCTCGACGAAGCAAGAGGATCGGCGGAACTGATCATCACGTCCGGCGGCGTCTCGATGGGCGACTTCGAGGTGGTCAAGGACGTTCTCGGTCCACTCGGCGGCACCTTCGGGTCGGTCCGTATGCAGCCGGGCGGACCGCAGGGCATGACACTGTTCGACGGCACCCCGGTGCTCAGCTTTCCCGGCAACCCCGTCAGCACCGTTGTCTCGTACATCATGTTCGCGCGCAACATAGTTCGGCGAGCAGCCGGTCTTTCTCCGATACTCCCGAGCACCGCGATCTTGCACGAATCGATCGTCTCGCGGCCGGGCCGCCGACAGCTTCTCCGTGGCCGGGTGCGGGACGACGGCCGAGTGGAGCTCGTGGCAGGCCCGGGGTCCCATCTGGTCGCTGCATTGGCCTGGGCCGACGTTCTGATCGACATCGACCCCGACACAACCGAACTCGCCGCAGGATCCGACGTGGAGGTATGGCCACTGTGACCACCGACGCCCCCCGACCCCACCTGTCTCATCTCGACGATCAGGGCCGCGCACGCATGGTCGATGTGGCGCACAAGAAGGAGACTTCGCGCACGGCCGTCGCCGCCGGTGAGTTCGTCACCACTGCCGAGGTCATCGCGCTCGTGCGCGCGGACGACATGCCCAAGGCCGATGTACTTGCCACTGCCCGTATCGCGGGAATCTCGGCAGCGAAGCGGACGTCGGAACTGATCCCGCTGTGCCATCAGCTCGCGCTCTCGTCGGTGAAGATCTCGTTCGGTTTCACCGACTCGTCGATCACGGTCGAGGCCACGGCGCGCACCACCGGACGCACCGGGGTGGAGATGGAGGCCTTGACCGCGGTGGCGGTCGCTGGTCTCACGCTGCACGACATGGTCAAGGCCGTCGACCCGGGTGCCACGATGAACGGCGTCCGATTGATCACCAAAAGCGGTGGTAAGCATGGTCATTGGCAGCGAGACGGGGTACCGGTCACTCCCGCCGCCGACGCTGCCCCGACGCTCGACACCACGCGGTCCGCAGTGGTGCTGGTGGCCTCCACCGGCGGCGCGAAGGGAACTCGACCGGACACCACCGGCCCCACCATCGCGTCCTGGTTGAACGATCGAGGCTTCACCGTTCGTGGCCCGCTGGTGTACGCCGACGCCGACATAGCGGCCGGCCTGCAGGACGCGTTGCGCGGCGAACCGTCGTTGATCGTCAGCACCGGAGGCACCGGCGTATCGCCCACCGATGCGACTCCCGAGGCAACTGCCGCTCTCCTCGACATCGACATGCCGGGGATCGCCGACGCCATCCGTACCCGCGGGACGTCCGCAACGCCGCACGCGGTCCTCAGCCGAGGGGTTTCGGGACTGATCGGCCGCACGCTGACGGTCAATCTGCCGGGCTCGCCGGGCGGCGTCAAGGACGGTCTCGCAGTTCTCGATCCACTACTCGACCATGTCTTGGCACAGATCGCCGGAGGAGGACCCCACGATGAGTGAACTCGTCGCACGCATTTCCAGTGAACCGTTGAGCACCGCCGAAGTGGAAGCAGCCGTACAGGATTCACACCACGGTGCCGTAGTTCTGTTCAGCGGGATAGTCCGCGACCACGATGGCGGCCAGGCGGTGGAAACACTCGAATACCGTGCGCATCCCGACGCGGAACGCTTCTTGAACCGATGCTGCTCCGAGGTCTCCGCCGAGACCGGCCTCGAGGTCGCTGCGGTACATCGCGTCGGAGACTTGCGCGTCGGAGACCTCGCACTGGTGGCAGCCGTCGGATCCGCCCATCGCGCCGAGGCCTTCGAGGCCTGCGCACGATTGGTCGAACGCATCAAGGCCGAGGTCCCGATCTGGAAACGGCAGGGATTCGAGGGCGGACGCACCGAATGGGTCGGACTGTAGGAGTTCTACCCAGCGTCGAGGTATCTGTGTACGGGGAGCATCGACGACGCATCGCAGTGCTCGGATTGCTCCCGCACACATGCTCGCAGTCGTTTCTCTATGGCCTCTGCATCGAGGTCTGTACCGATCAGCACCAATGACGTCTGTTCGGTCTCACCCCGCGCCCACGAGGTCGCCTCGAACCGAATGTGTCGGCCGACGGTGTGCACGATGAACTTCTGCGGATAGCCCGGCACGGCGAAGTGCACGAACCCTTTGATGCGGTAGAGATTTCCGGTGGGATTCTCCAGAAACTCGATCAGTCGTCGTGGGTCGATGGGATCGGGGCTGACGAACTCGGTATGAGAATACTGGGCGTGCAGGTGGTGCTCGTGGTCGTGGTCACTGTGGTTTTCACGTAGGAGCTCGTCGAACGACAACTGAACGGGGATCGTCGACTCGACCGACAGGTCGTCCCGACGGTCGAACAGCAGCAGCGGGTCCACTCGACCGAACGCGATGGGGACGACGGGGACGTCCCCCACGATGGACCGCACGGTGGACACGACTGCGGAGCGGCCGGACTCCGAGACCGCGTCCGACTTGTTCAACACCACCAGATCGGCCAACTGCAGATGCTGGTCGATCTCGGGATGCAAGACGCGAGTCTGTGGAAATTCCACCGCGTCGACAACTGCTACGAGGCCGCCGTAGACGATGAATTCGTTCTCGCTACCTCGGACCATTCGGATCAGATTGCGGGGTTCGGCGAGGCCACTGGCTTCCACCACGATGACGTCGATCTCCGAACGGCGCTGCGCGAGGGCGTCGAACATCGCATCCATGTCGCTGATGTCCACCGCGCAACAGATGCATCCATTGCCGAGGGAGACCATCGAGTCGACCTGCCCTGCGACGAGCATGGAGTCGACGTTGATCGCTCCGAAATCGTTGACCACGACGCCGATTCGGATTCCGGCATCGTTGCGCAGCAGGTGATTGAGCAGAGTCGTCTTGCCCGCGCCGAGGAAGCCCGCGACTATCACCACCGGTATTTTTCGACGCGTCACGGCGTCCGAGACTACCGGGCAGCAAGAATCTGTTTCAGCAGGCCCTGCGCGAAGGTGGACACACTGCTGACGTTCTCCGGGGTGGCGAGCCCTTTCAATCCGTCCACTCCGAACGTCTGGACGTACGGAGAGACGCTGTCGAGCAATCGCGAGAGCGCACTGCGGCCTGCCGTCGGCGCTCCGATGCTCCTCGTTCCGGTAGCCGAGGACTCGCTGGGCGCAGCAGTGTCGGTCGTCTTCGCCGCAGGGGCGGCAGCCGTCGTCGTCGGGGTGGTCGTAGTCGCCGCGGCTGGCGCGGACGCAGTCTCGGCACCGAGCAGGTAGTCGATTATTCCGGTCGAGATTGCGATCGCATGCTTCAACTGACCGTCTGCACCTTCGAGAAGGGCTGCGTCGTCGGGGTTGGATCCGTTGCCCATTTCGACGAATACCAACGGGACGGTGGTCAGTGCCGGCCCGGCCACATCCGAGCGCTCCTGAATTCCCTCGTCCACGCCTGCGTAGTTGGCCGGCTCGAACCCGGCCCGAACGTACGAGTCGCGCATCAGCGTCGACGCCGACCGTCCTCCTTCGGACTGGGCCGCGTCGGCCGCTGCGTTTGGAATCGGCAACGTAGGCACGATCAGGTGGAATCCGTGTTTATCGGCATCGGTCGCCGTGCTCGTGGAGTCGGCATGAATACTCACGGCGACGTCGGCTCCGGACTCGCTCGCCGCACGCGCTCTGTCGTCGACGCATCCGCCCCACCCGGAGTCGTCGGCGCGGCTGGTCTTCACCGTTGCACCCAAGCTCTCCAGACTGGACCGAACGAGTTCGCTGACCTTCCAGTTGATCGTGTGTTCGGGGACGCCGTCCACGGTGGTCATTCCTGTGGTCTGGCAATTCTTCGTCCCGCCTCGGCCGTCGTCCACCTGGCGCTGCAGGTTCTGCGAATGTGCGGTGCCCTGGTGGCCCGGGTCGAGAAAAACCGTCTTGCCCGACAATTCGCTACCAGTCGTCGACGGAGTCGTGGCGGACGGAGCAGCTGTTGCTGGAGCAGCGCCGATCAGGCCCGCACCGAGGATTCCCGCGCACATCAGCGCTGTTGTTGCCGACATGGTGATTTGTGCAGATTTCATATGCTGTCGAGCGCACCGGAGTGACAGGTGGCGCTACTCCCCTCTCGGCCCTTCGGTTGCGCTGATCGCAGTGGGTCGCCGACAACACGGGACACACGCGAAACAGCAGACACTTGCGCCTCGAGTGAACCAGATGTTGTGCTCGACGCGCCGCGAATGATCTTTCGTTAGTGAAAAGAATGCGTTCCGTAATCGATCTGTTGCAGACGCACGGGCGGCTTCGAGCAACCGCGCGCCGTCTCCCCACTTCGACCACCGTGAACCGACCCGAGGATGGAAAATTGTCTGCGCTCCGGCCGGTCGGTCGTCGATTTCGATAAGCAGCGACATCGCGCCGGAACAATGCACTCGCGCACACCCTTACGTTTCGACGACCGCCGGATCCGATTCCCGGCAATTCTGCGAATCGAGTAACAATTCCCAGGCCTGCATGGATAAACACATTGCTCGGCCGTATAGTCGGTTCAGTTCGATCTGGACATCCCCGCATCATCCCCTGCACCATTGGAGAGCTTCAGCATGGCCAGAAAAGTCTATGTGCAATTAGTCGACGACATCGACGAAAAACCGATCGAATCCGGTGGCGAACACATAACCTATTCGGTCAACGGAGTCACCTACGAAATCGACCTGAGCGACAAGAACGCCAAGGAATTTCACCGCAAGCTCGACTATTACATCGAACACTCCACCAAGGTCGGTGGAAAGCGGACCAAGAAGTCGACTACCTCTGCAGCCGGCGCCAAGCGCGATGCCAATCAAACCAAAGCCATCAGAGAATGGGCGAAGGCGAACGGCCACAATATCTCCGCGCGGGGCAGAATCCCCGCCGAGGTCGAGCAGGCCTTCGACGCGGCCCACTGAGTCACCGCTGACGTACAGCAACGGAACGAGAAAAGCGCCGCTCGAGAGCGGCGCTTTTTCTTGTTCGGAACAGACTATCTCGGTGGAGCTAAGGGGACTCGAACCCCTGACCCCCACACTGCCAGTGTGGTGCGCTACCAGCTGCGCCATAGCCCCGAGTTACTGCGTGCAACCGCTCATGCGGTTGCTCGAACGAAGTTACACCATCGGTCGCAACAGCAACAAATCACCTGGTCCGGCCGGTACCGAGAACTCGACCACCGGCCGCACCCACGGCGCTGGATCAGTTGATCGTGGCCAACCATTCCGAGTCTCCCAGCGCGTCGACCACCTGTCCGTCGACCAACACACCCGGTGTCCCCCGCGCTCCCGATGCCGCAAGCGCGTCGCGTCCTGTGTTCGCATCCGCCACCGCGGCATCTCGTTGTGCACCACTGACGATGCATTCGACCGCCAGGTCACTCGCACCCGAGGAACGAGCGAGGTCCGCCAGTTCTGCATCGGTTCTGTCCGAGTCTGCACCTTCTTCCGGGCGGAATTCGGGGTCGAACAATCCGCTGTGAAAAGCGGAGTAGACCCGAGCGTTCTCCGTCGCCGCCACGCAGTGCGACGCGGCCACGGCCCGCGTCGAATAGTCACCCGAGGCCGATTGCGCATCGAGGAAATTGACCAGGTGGTATTTCACCGCGACGATGCCGTCGTCGATTTTCTGAGCCAACTCCTGGCCGTGCTTCACTTCTAGATCACCGCAGAAGGGGCACATCGGATCCTCGAAGACATCGACGACACGCTGTGCTCCCGGACGCGCCAGCTGCACCACACCGTCACCTGGCAACGACAATTCGACCTCGGGATTCTTGACGGATCCGTAACCGTCGTTACGTGGGGCATCGCTTCCGCTCTGCCACATGATCGCGACCACGACGACTATCACCACCACCAAGAATGCGATACCGCCCAATACGTAGGTCATCGTGTTGGACGTCGCCTGTGGCGTATGTTTCGTGCTCGATGTCTTCTTCTGGCTCACAGACCGAATACTACGGATGTGCGTGTCAGGTGCGCTCGCGCTCGAGGGTGTCGGGTACGCGAGACCACCAGAGTCCGGCTACCAGAAGCAGCGCACCCGTCACGGCGAACGCCGGACCGAACGAGACCCGCTCCACGATCATTCCGGCGACGATCGGGCCGATCACCGCACCCACGTCGGACGCCATCTGGAAGGCCGCCAACACGGGTCCCCCGCGCGCCTTCGAACCGATCACGTCAGCGACCGATGCCTGCTGGGCAGGACTCATCAGACCTGATCCGATGCCGGCGATCAACGACACCACCAGGAACAACACCGGATCGTGCACATAGCCCATCACGACGGTGCCCAGGCCGCACACCGCCAACCCACCCACCATGAAGGGCTTGCGTCCGCGCACATCGGACAGGCGACCTGCGCTGGTGAGAACCAACGCATTTCCCACTGCGAACACGGTCAGAGCGACACCGACGAACACCTCGGATCGCTGCATCGCCTCGACGACGAACAACGGCACCAGCGCCACCCGAACACCGAACACTGCCCAACCGTTGGCAAAATTCGACGCCAGCGCCGCCTGATACGACGGGATCCGCAGCGCGGCGAGCAACGACATCGTGGGTGGTGCCGAGCCCTTCTCCCGTTTGACGAGGTCGGAATTACCCAGGGTGAAATACACGACGGCAGCGGCGATCACGAGAGCCACTGCGTAGATGACGAACGGCACCCGCAGACCGAATCCCACGAGCGCGCCGCCGACGAGCGGACCGCCGATGGTTCCCAGCAGGAAAGCGGTCGCATACAGGCCGGAGATGCGGCCACGACTGGTCGGAGGACTGATCCTGATCAGCAATCCCAGTGCCGACACCGAGAACATCGTCGAACCGATGCCGCCGAGTCCGCGAAAGAGCAGTAGCTGCCAATACGTCTGGGCCAGAGCGCACGCACCGGTGGACACCGCAACGATCAGCAGTCCGATCAAGTACACGGGTCGCTCGCCGAGCCGCTGCACCAGAGCGCCACTGGCAGGGGCGAACAGCAACCGCATGAGAGCGAACGCACTGATGACCGCCGACGCCGCCGTGTATCCGACGCCGAATTCCCGCGCGAACTGTGGCAGAGCGGGCGCGACGATCCCGAATCCGAGCGCGATGACGAACGCCGCCGACACCAGAACCCAGATCTCCGGGGGAAGCTTGCCTCCGGGTTGGAACGCCGGCTCGCGAGCGGAACTGTCGTGGTCGGGTGAAGGTGAGTCGGTCACGAGCTCTCGAGTGCGGACGACACCAGTTCACGTGCTGCAGCCTGCACCTGGGCGAGATGGTCTGCGCCCTGGAACGACTCCGCGTAGATCTTGTACACGTCCTCGGTTCCGGACGGGCGCGCAGCGAACCAGGCGCTCTCCGTCGTCACCTTCAGGCCACCGAGGGCAGCCCCGTTGCCCGGAGCCTCGGTCAGCGTCGCCGTGATCGGTTCGCCGGCCAGCTCGGTGGCGGTGATCTGGTCCGGCGAGAGCTTGGCGAGAACCGCTTTCTGCTCCCGGGTGGCCGGTGCATCGACGCGGGCATACGACGGATCGCCGAACTTCGCAGTGAATTCGGCATAGCGCTGAGACGGCGTCGATCCGGTGACAGCGGTGATCTCCGACGCCAACAGCGCCAACGTGATTCCGTCCTTGTCGGTGGTCCACACTCGGCCGTCGTGCCGAAGGAACGACGCGCCGGCGCTCTCCTCACCGCCGAACCCGAGTTCACCGGTGAGTAGGCCGGGTACGAACCATTTGAATCCGACGGGCACCTCCAGCAGCCGACGGCCGAGTCCGGCGACGACCCTGTCGATCATCGACGAGCTCACCAGTGTTTTGCCCACCGCCGCCGTCGGTGACCAACCTGGCCGATGAGTGAACAAGTAGTCGATGGCCACGGCGAGGTAGTGATTGGGATTCATCAGGCCACCGTCGGGAGTGACGATGCCGTGCCGATCGGAGTCGGCATCGTTGCCCGTCGAGATGTCGAATCGGTCTCGAGCAGCGATGAGCGACGCCATCGCATTGGGCGACGAGCAATCCATCCTGATCTTGCCGTCCGTGTCGAGCGTCATGAATCGGAACGTGCCGTCCACCAACGGATTGACGACGGTCAGATCCAGGTTGTGACGCTCGGCAATGGCGTCCCAGTAGTCGACGCTTGCGCCGCCCAACGGATCGGCACCGATGCGCACCCCGGCTGCCCGAATGGCATCGAGGTCGAGCACGTTCGGCAGATCGTCCACGTAGGTACCGAGGAAGTCGTACCGCGACACGCTCCCCGCGAACGCCTGAGCGAGAGTCACCCGCTTGATGCCCGAAATACCCTCGCGCAGTAGCTCGTTCGCGCGAGCGGCAATGACCGACGTGGCATCACTGTCGGCGGGTCCACCGTGCGGAGGGTTGTATTTGAAGCCGCCGTCCCGGGGCGGGTTGTGCGACGGGGTCACCACTATTCCGTCGGCCTTCGCGGCCGGGCCGGACTCGTTGTATCGCAGAATGGCATGACTGACGGCGGGAGTGGGGGTGTATCGATCCCCCGAGTCGACCAATACGTCTACATCGTTGGCCGCCAACACTTCCAGCGCAGTCGTCCACGCCGGTTCCGACAACGCATGGGTGTCCCTGCCGATGAACAACGGCCCGGTGATGCCCTGCGCAGCGCGGTACTCCACGATCGCCTGGGTGGTCGCCACGATATGCGCCTCGTTGAACGCCGAATCCAGGCTCGACCCACGATGCCCCGACGTACCGAACACCACCTGCTGGCTCGGCTCCGACACGTCGGGAACCCGCGAGTAGTACGCCGTCACGAGTTGCGAAAGATCCACCAGATCCTCCGGCAATGCAGTGGTTCCAGCTCTCTCGTGCGCCACGATGCGCCTCCTCGTTGTGGTCGAACCGAACTCGATCGATGGATCGAGCTCCTCGACAACCCTAACGCCGCTACCCCGCCCGCGAGCTACTTGCTGGGTCCTTTCGGCGGCCGAGGGAGGAAGTAGCTGGTCCGCTGCTGGTATTCGCGATATCCCGGACGCTTTTCCATGCTGCGCTCGAGCAACCGTGCGCCGGTGGCGAACACCAGGAAGTACGTCATCGCGATGGGCGACAGAATCGTGAACACCCCGGGCCACGCCGACGCCGACACGAGGAACAGTCCCCACCACACCGCCGAGTCTCCGAAGTAGTTGGGGTGCCGCGTCCAGGACCACAGACCACGATCCATGATCTTGCCCTTGTTCGACGCGTCGGCCTTGAAGGCCTTCAATTGCGCATCACCCACTGCCTCGAACGTCCATCCGAGAATCCAGACGAGCACCCCGAGCACGACCACGGGTACGACCGATCCGTGTGCGACAGCGGACACCTGCAACGGCAGGGACACGAACCACAAGGCGGCCGCCTGCGTCAGATAGATCTTGCGCAGGGCATACAGGGTTTCGTTTCCGGTGGCCTTGGACAGCAGTTCGGTGTAGCGCGGATCCTCACCGTGTCCACGTGAGCGCTGAAAGACGTGCAGTGCGAGCCGAAGTCCCCACACACCGACGAGCACCAGCAGCAGCAATCGACGCCATGTTTCACCGGTGCCGGTCGCAGCCGAGATCAGCGCGATCAGAACGAAGCCGCCGCCCCACGTCACGTCCACGACGTTGTGCCGTCCGATACGCGCACCGATGAGGGCGGTGACGACCATGAGGACGGCGGTGCCGCCGAGGCTCGCGAGCGATACGGTCAGGAAATCGGACCAGTTCACCGCGCGGGTACCCAGACCGGTCGAACCGGTTCCATCTCGGACGATCCGTTCTCCGACCGGACCGCAAGAATCTGGTCGACGCCCATCCGGTTGTCCCGGAAGGCCATTCCGCCGCCGATCAGGTACAACCGCCACACCCGGGCGACCTCTTCACCGACCATTGCCACCACCTCGTCGAAGCGCGCCTCGAAGCGCTCGGTCCAGACGTCGACGGTCCGCACGTAATGCTCCCGGAGCGCATGCACGTCCCGAACCTCGAGCCCCGCCTCCTCGATCATGGCAACTGTCCGCCCGACCGGGCGCATGTACATGTCCGGCGCGATGAAGGATTCGATGAATGCTCCGCCGCCGGGGTTGTCGCCTTCTCTCCGCGACATCTGCTGGATCAGCACGCGTCCCCCCGGCTTGACGTTGGCGTGCAGCGCGGCGGTGTAGGTCGGGTAGTTGGCCTCCCCCACATGCTCACCCATCTCGATCGACGCCACCGCGTCGAACGGGCCGTCCGGAATCTCCCGGTAGTCCTGGATTCTGATCTCGACGTTGTCCTGCAGTCCCCGATCGGCAATTCGCTTGTCGATGAACGCTTTCTGTTCGCGGGAGATCGTCACGCCGACGACCTTCGCTCCGTATTCCTGAGCTGCATGCAGGCTCAAGGACCCCCAGCCGCAGCCGACGTCCAGAAAGCGCTGTCCGGTGCGCTTGTCGAGACCGATCTTGCGACACACGAGATCGAGTTTGTCGCGCTGGGCGTCATCGAGGGTGTAGTCCGGCGAATTCGAGGTCCAGTACGCGGACGAGTACGCCATGTGCGAATCGAGGACCAGTTCGTAGAAATCGTTGGACAGGTCGTAATGGTGGCTGATCGCAGCGCGGTCGCGGAGCACCGAGTGCAGCCGCCCCTTCACCGAGGCCTGCGACACGGGCGGCGGGAGTGGGCGGCCGAACACTCCGAGATCCTTCGCCAGTCTCGCCAATCGCAGTAGGGACGCCGGCCCCGGTCGGACCGCCGAGAGTCGGCGCTCACGCACCACACCCCACACGTGATCGAGAGCCGCGGCAAGGTCGCCGTCGACGTCCAACTCCCCGGTTACGTACGCCTGCGCAGCACCGAGTTCGCCGGGGCTCCACAGCAATCGACGAAGGGCGCTCGGACTCCGCAACAGCACTCTCGGTGCCGAGGCATCGCCTGCGACGGATCCGTCCCACGCCTCCAGCCGAACGGGAAGTGGACCACCCACCAAGGGCTCTATCAATTCGGCAATCCGATGCGCGACACCGACGCTGCGATCGGTCCGGTCCACGGAAAGTGTCGAGGTGGTCATCGATTGTCCCTTCGGTCGAGCACGATCTGCTGAACATCGAGGTACCCGGATCGAAATCCGGCCTCCGAGTAGCACAGGTAGAAGTGCCACATACGCGCGAACACCTCGTCGAAACCGAGATCCTCTGCCTCGCTTCGATATTCGCGGAAGCGGCTGTCCCACAGCGCCAAGGTGCGCGCGTAGTGGTCGCCCATGGACAGACGCTCGCGAACCCGAAGCGAGGTGTGCTGCTCGGTCACTTCCTCGATGGCCCGCACCGACGGGAGGAACCCGCCGGGAAAGATGTACTTGTGTACCCAGGTGTAGGTGTTTCGGGTGGCCAGCATGCGGTCGTGCGGCATCGTGATGGCCTGGAGGGCAACTCGCCCACCCGGCGCGAGCAACGAGTCGATCGTCTCGAAGTACGTTCCCCAGTACTGATGACCGACGGCCTCGATCATCTCGACCGACACGATCGCGTCGTACTCGCCGTCGACCAGACGATAGTCGAGCAGATCGATCTGAATCCGATCTCCGTAACCCGCAGCGGCGCAACGCTTGCGCGCGAGTTCCTGCTGTTCGGTCGACAACGTGACCGACCGTACCGTCGCACCGCGAGCGGCCGCTCGGATAGCCAGCTCGCCCCATCCGGTGCCGATCTCGAGAACCCTGCTTCCATCTCCGACGCCCGCGCGGTCGAGTAGCCGGTCGATCTTGCGACGCTGGGCGTCGGCGAGCTCCTCACTGTCGTTGTCGCTTCCCGATCCGGCGAACAACGCGCTCGAGTAGGTCATCGTGTCGTCGAGGAAGAGCTCGAAGAGGTCGTTGGACAAATCGTAGTGCCGTGAAATGTTGGATCGCGTGTTCTTCGTCGTATTGCGCTCGCTCCGCGGCGGTTTCGGGATATAGAGCCCTCGGAGTCGCTGCAGGGACTTGGGAATCAGCGACGCCATCCGCCGGGCGAAGACCTCGAGCACGGCAGTGAGGTCCTCGGCATCCCAGTCTCCGGCCATGTACGCCTCACCGAATCCGATGAGTCCACTGTCGCCGACCCGTGCCGCGAAGTCGTGTGGCCGATAGACGGTCATCAACGGTGCGTCGTCCGACCCGGCTCCGATCACTTCGCCGTCGGGCATCGCGACCCGGACCTGTAGTCCCGCGACCGCACGACGGAACAGGACATTGGCGACGGGCGCGGCGGCAGCAACCTTCATGCCGCCGGGAACATGCGCGATCTGGGGCCAGACGCGCGGATCGACCGACGGGCGCGGACCCGTGGCGGCACCACCGTACGGATTCGACACAGAATTGGATCTCGACACAGTCGTCATCTGTGGGCCTCTTCCTTCTGGGATACTCGTTCCCCCGGAGGGGTAGGTTTCTGCACGATCTTCAGGCCCCGCGCCCAGAGCCGAATGCCTTGCCAGCGGATCTGTGCAACCACTCGCAGCGGCGCAATCGGGATCTCGAGTGCGGTGCGAAGAATCGACCGCGTCGTCACCTCGCGCCGACGGCCGTCGACGGTCGCCACGAACGGAGGTTGACCGGGACGTTCGAGCACGATCGACAGGCGGAGTGCGGAGTCCGGCTCGGGTAGCTGCATGGAGTATTCACCGTCGACGTCGTTGAACGGCGAGACGTAGAACTTCTTGGAGGTCCGGGCCGCGCCGCGACGATCGGTATGCAGGAGATACCGGTATCGCTCTCCGTAGGTGTTGTGCACCTCGGCCACCACGCAGCGGAGGTCTCCGACCGGGTCGTGACACCAGTAGACACTCAGTGGGTTGAACGTGTGCCCCAATACCCGCGCGCTGGCCAGCATCGTGATTCGTCCGCCGCCCAGATCGATACCGTTCTCCGCCAGGAACGCGTCGACGTTCCGGCGGATGGTCGAGTCGGGGTCTCCGAGGTGATCACGGGGATCGAACGAGGCCAGCGGCCGCAGTATCCGCGGGAGTTCGGGCAATGCGTCGAGGTCGACGAACCAGCTGTAACTCTTGTACGAGAACGTGTTTCGAATAGGCGCGCGCCGCACGTGATCGATCCGCGTGACATAGAGGGCCGCTCCGTGTGCGCGAGTGGCCGGCAGAACGGACGTCAGAGCCACGTGGCACCGACCCGTCGTGCAGCGAGTGCTCCGGACAACGCACCGTCCTCGTGAAATCCCCAGCCGTGGTACGCCCCGGCGAACGCCACCGTATCGGTGTCCAATTCGGGAAGCCGTCGCTGCGCTGCCACGGATTCGGGGGTGTACTGCGGGTGCTCGTAGGTCATGTCGTCGAGCACCGTGTTCGGGTCGATGCGATCCGCTCCACCGAGGGTGACCAACATTCTTCGATGCGTGTCGTCCAATCGCTGCAACCTCGTCAGGTCGTAGCTCACCAGAACTCGGTCGGGCCTGGCGGCACAGGACGGGAGGTGGTAGTTCCACGAGGCCCGAGCCCTGACGTTTCGTGGTAGCACCGATGAGTCGGTGTGCAATTGAGTGTGATTGGTCGAGTACGGCATCGCTCCGAGAACGCTGTGTTCGAGCGCAGTCGGTTCTGCGAGCATCTTCAGCGCTGCACCGGGATGAACCGCGACGACGGCGGCGTCGAACGTGCGCAGATCGTCGTGACCGTCCCGGATCTGCACGGAGTCGTGCGACCTGTAGACCGCGCGCACCGGGGTATCGACCAGCACCTCGTCGATACGCGACGACACCCGCCGAACGTATTCGATCGACCCGCCCGTGACCGTACGCCAGGTGGGAGACCCTGTGACGGTGAGCATTCCGTGGTGCTGAAGAAAGGAGAACAGATAGCGAGCTGGGTAAGCGAGAGCAGTGTCCGGATCACACGACCACACCGCCGACACCAACGGCGTCATGAAGTGGGATCCGAAATATGCCGAGAACGAGTGTTGGGCGAGAAAACGTCCGAGGGTGATGTCGGAATCCGCGGAGTCGTCCCGGTCGAGCAATTCGGTCGCCAGCCGGTGAAACCGCTTGACATCGAGCAACATCGACACAAATCGTGGCTTGAACACCGCCGTACGTTGCGCGAGGATTCCGCGCATGCCCTGGCCACCCGAATACTCCAGCCCGCACCCGTCGCAGCGCACGGACATGCTCATGTCCGAATCCTGAGTAGGCACATCGAGCTCGTCGAACAGTCGAAGCAGCGTCGGATACGTGCGGTCGTTGTGCACGATGAACCCGGTGTCGACTCCTACCGGACCGTCCGGGCCGTCCACGTAATGCGTGTCCGCGTGGCCCCCGAGGCGGGAGTCCGCCTCGTACAACGTCACCGACGAATTCTTCGACAGGGCGTATGCGGCCGTCAGTCCGGCGACACCGCTCCCGACAACCGCAACCCGACGGCGCGTCACGACTGGGTGCCCATGCAGTCGACCTGCACATCGGCGGCGATACCGAGAACGAAGTCACGCGTCGCCCTCGACCACAGCCGCGGATTGCGGAGCATGAAATGCCCACCCGGAACGGAAAGGTAGCGAGCGGACGCCCCGCGCTCCGACGCACGTTCGGTCGCCCGGCGCGAGGTTCTCGGATCGGTCCACTTGTCTGCAGTTCCGTGCATCACGAGCAGCTTTTTACCCGGCCCGGACGCATCGGCCTCCGCCCCCTCCGGCCACCACGGGGCCAAAGCGACGACACCCACGATGGAAGGGTCGTCGATCAGGGCAGCTGCGGTGCGGCCGCCCATAGAATGGCCGACGACCACCACGTGAACGTCAGGATGCTCGGCGCGGATTCGGTTCAACGCCCACCGGGCGTCCTCGACCGGAGACCGTTCGGGGGCGTTCCAGCCGCGGAACCGGTACTGCAACTGCTGCACCGAAATGTCGTGTGCGCGTCCCACACGCCGAAGCATCCAGGTGAAGGGCCACATTCGCAGACCGGCCAGGTGCCACGGTCGACTGCGCGCCCGGCTGACGTCTTTGCCGCCGCCGAGGACCAACACGACCAATGCAGGGGCGGACACCCGCCTGCCGGTGCGCAGTACTGGAGTCGGCTCGTTGCTCATGCCGGTTATTCGGCACCGAGGCCGATTCGGGTGGGATCGGTTCGGAGGGGCACATGTGACCTGTCCGACAAAGCAAAGAAGACCGGGCCGAGAGAGTCTCTCTCGGACCGGTCTTCTGCGGTGGAGCTGCCGGGAATCGAACCCGGGTCCTCTGCTGCATTGCCAGGGCTTCTCCGTGTGCAGTCCGCTATGTCTCTACTTGGATCTCCCGATCTCGCGAACAAGTCAGGATGACGATCCCAGCCACTGTTTGATGTTCCTCATCATCCCGCGGCCGGATGAATCGGTAAGCCCTCTAGCTGATGCCAGTACCCGGACCGAGGGCAAGCCCGGACTGACAGACACGCAGTCGCTACTTAGGCAGCGAGTGCGTAGTCGCGCTGATTGGAATCGGCGCTTATAAGGTTGCGATGACGCTTACGGTGGTCTCTCGCCTGCACCGACACGCTTCCCCTGACTCAACATACAAAGTCGAAACCGTTCAGCCCCGTATGTTCCCGAACACCGTGCCCGGGCTGTTCAGTGTAACGCCTCGCCCGGCCACATTCATTCCATTAACGGCCGACCCGGCGATCCGCAGAATTCGAGGCCGCATCGGCGTCCACGCGTTGCACTACCGTCCGCAACATACGACGCGCCATCACCAGTCGCGCCGGCAGAGAGGCATACCACACCGCTCGCCCGGCCAGTCCGCGTGGGAAGAACACCAAACGCTGCTCGATCGTGGGCTGCTTCGCCGTTCCGCCGACCGTCAGGTCCAGCCACGCCTCGCCGGGAAGCCGGGTCGAGGACTTGAGCCGCGTGGTGTGTTCGGTGCCCGACGCCGAGGCGTCGGGTCCGGTGGCGTCACGATGCCAACCGGTGAGCACGTCGGAGTCGGCCAGGCGTTCCAGAGCCGGTCTGATAGCGCTCGACTTGGCCGCACTCCTGGCAACCCGAGTGTCGGTGTACACCACTTCCCCGGCCCAATCAGGGTCCGAAGGCAGTGGATCCGACGGTGCCGCGGTACCGGTGGCATCGGTCCACCTCGTCTCGACCTCGCCGTCGTCGATTTTGCGCAGCGCCAATCGAACCGAATCGCGGTAGCCCGTCAGTCCGTTCTCCGGGCGCGGCACGACGGCGTCGATGTCCATCTCGTGACCGACCGCGTCGTACTGCAGCGATTCGATGAGTGGCATCGCCAGCCCACGCGGAATGGGCGTCACCAGCCCGATCCAGTGGCCGGCCAGCCGTGGAGTCAAGACCGGAAGCACGATGATGCGGCGCTCCCTCAGTCCGGCGACGTCGGCGTAGATGTTCATCATCTCGCCGTACTGCATCACGTCCGGCCCACCGATATCGAAGGTCCTGGATTCGGCGATCGGCGCGCTCGCGGCCCCGATCAAATAGTGCAGCACGTCGCGCACAGCAATGGGCTGGATGCGATTGTGCACCCACCGCGGAGTTGTCATCACCGGAAGCCGGTTGGTCAGGTGGCGAATCATCTCGAACGATGCCGAACCCGATCCGATCACCACACCGGCCTGCAGCACTACGGTGGGAACGCCCGACTCGATCAGAATGCGACCTACCTCGGCGCGTGACTTCAGGTGTGGTGACAGTTCCCCGGTGGGCGGATGCAAGCCGCCCAGGTAGACAATGCGCCCGACGCCGCACTCGGCAGCAACGGCTGCGACGTTCTCGGCGCTGTCGCGTTCGGTGTCGGCGAAATCGGAATGTCCCGCCGTTCCCATCGAGTGCACCAAGTAGTACATGACGTCGACTCCGGTCAACGCCTCCTTCAGCGACTCTCGGTCGCTCAGATCGCCCTTGACGATCTCGACGTCCGCCGCCCACGGCACGTTGTCGAGCTTGCTGGGGGTGCGCGCCAGCACGCGGACCCGGTAGCCCTCGTCGAGCAGGCGCGGGGCCAGACGACCGCCCAGGTAGCCCGTGGCACCGGTCACGAGAACGCGAGGAGGCAGTCCGTCGTCCTGAGCCACGGGGATGTCGGACGACGAATCGGAAGCTGTCATAAACGAGGTCATTACCCCCGACCGGGCCAGTTCAACCAGCGAGGGCAATCATCGCGATCGCGCCGAGCGCCAACGCCATTCCGATCTTCTGCAGAGTGCCGACTCGTTCACCGAGCATCACCATGGCCAGCAGGACCGTCGCCGCCGGATACAGCGAGGCGATGACGCTCACCAACGAGAGAAGACCGTCTTGATAGGCGTAGATCAAGGCGGCGTTGGCGACCACGTCGAGGACGCTGACGAATGCCGCAAGTTTGAGCACGCTGCCGTGCGGGGGCGAGAAGTGCCCGGACGCCAGAGCTACGACCCAGACCACCGCGGTTGCCGACGCACGCGACGCCGCGAGCGGCCACAGTCCGCTTCCGTCGCCGATCCGATGCAGAAAAATGAACGCAAAAGCGAAGGTCACACCCGAACCGACCGTCAACCAGGCCACGGTTCGGGTGAACTTCATCTCCCGACCGCCTGCGACTTCACCGGTCACCTCGTCCGGGGATTCTTTGCTGACAAGCACCACGGCCACCAGGGCGACGGCGATACCGACGAACGCGATGATGCCGGGACGCTCGCCCATCGACAGCCCGACCAGCACCGGGATACCGGCGACCAGGACGGCGGTGACCGGCGAGACCACGGCCATCGGCCCGGCCGCGAGCGCAAGGTAGAACCACCACACTGCAACGCCGCCTGCTACACCCGAGGCCAGCCCCCACAGCATCGCCGACAGTTCGATCGTGCCGCCGACGAACGGTGCTACGAGCAGAACGATCACAAGCGACAGTGGGTACGAGACGATGACCACGCGCAATGCCGCTACCCGGCGGGATGCGACACCACCGACGAAATCGCTCACCCCATAGCCGACGGCAGCTACCAGAGCGAGCAGAACAGCGGTCAGCGCATGCCCTTCACACGACGCCCCAGCTCACGAGTGACCTCGCGTTCGGCGGTGCGCTTGGCCAACGACTGTCTCTTGTCGTAATCCTGCTTACCCTTGGCCAACGCCAGCTCGACCTTGACCTTGCCGTCGGAGAAATACATCGACAACGGCACCAGCGTCAGGTTTCCCTCTTTGACCTTGCTTGCCAGGCGGTCGATCTCACGACGGTGAAGGAGCAGTTTGCGGTTTCGCCGCGGCGCATGGTTGGTCCAGCTACCGAGCGTGTATTCGGCGATGTGCAGTCCGCGTAGCCAGATCTCACCGTCGTCGACGGTCGCGAAGGCGTCGACCAGCGAGGCCTTGCCGTCACGCAGACTCTTGACCTCGGTCCCGACGAGGGCGACTCCGGCCTCGAGGACGTCGAGTATGGAGTAGTTGTGCCGCGCCTTGCGATTGGTCGCGATGGCCTTGCGGCCCTTCTCTCTCACTGCAGGGCCCTTTCTCGAGCGTTCGCCGGATGGATCGGTTCCACGGGCAACCGCTCCAGCATAGAACCGAACGGCAAGCGAATTTATTCGCGCACGTACAGACGCAGCGTGATGTAGGCCGTCACCGCTGCCATGCCGACTCCCACCAGCGCCAGGAACGGTGAGACGAGCAGAACGTCACTGTTCGAAATCCGGGCCAGAATGTTGGCCTGATACACGTCCGAGAGCACGTCATCGATGAACATGTTCTTTGCTGTGAACAGGCCTGCGATCGCCAGCGCAGATCCGATCAGGGCCGCAACCACCGCCTCGAGCAGGAACGGCAGCTGGGTGTACCAACGGGTGGCACCGACCAACCGCATGATGCCGACCTCGGTCCGCCTGGTGAACGCGGCGATCTGAACCATGTTGGCGATCAACAGGATTGCGGCGATCGCCTGCACCGTGGCGATCGCGAAGGCGGCGTTGCGCACACCGTTGAGCACACTGAACAGTCGCTCGACCAGGTCGCGCTGATTGAGCACGCTCTGCACGCCGGGTCGATTCTCGAAGTTGTCGTTGATCACCCCGAACCGCTCGGGGTCACTCAGGCGAACCTTGAACGACGCGGGAAAGCTGTCGGCACTGACGAGCTCGGCCAGTTCGGGCTGATCCTTGAACACTCGCTCGGTTGCGTCCTTGACCGCGTCCTCGCGGTTGAGGTACTGCACCGAGACCACCGATGGTGTGCTCTCGAGGTCCGAGCGCAACGTGGCGCAGGTGTCCTGCGCGCAATCCGCATCGGTGGCAGAGATGTCGTCGGTGAGAAAGATCTGCACTTCGACTCTGTCCAGGAAGATCTGCTGGGTCTTCCCTGCCATCTGCACTACCAGCAATCCGCCGCCGAACAGGCCGAGCGAGATGGCGGTCGTCAGGATCATGGCGATCGTCATGGTGATGTTGCGGCGCAGTCCGGTGAGGACCTCGCTGAAGATGAAACTTGCGCGCATCGCGGAATCCGAGCCCTTCGATTCGTTCGGTCGAGAAGTCTGTGCGGTCTTGTCCGTGGGCCGGTGTCAGCGCCCGACGCCGTAGACCCCGCGAGCCTCGTCGCGAACGACTCGTCCGTTGTCCAGTTCGACGACGCGGCGGCGCATCGAATCGACGATGTGATTGTCGTGGGTCGCCATCAGAACCGTCGTTCCGGTTCGGTTGATGCGCTCGAGCAGCAGCATGATGTCCTGGCTCGTATCCGGGTCCAGGTTTCCGGTCGGCTCGTCCGCGAGCAGAACCAGTGGGCGATTGACGAACGCCCGAGCGATCGCCACACGCTGCTGCTCGCCACCGGACAGCTCGTTCGGCAGACGATCGGACTTACCGCCGAGTCCCACCAGGTCCAGCACCTCGGGGACGGTGCGCTTGATCATCGAACGTGGCTTGCCGATCACCTCGAGCGCGAAGGCAACGTTCTCCACCACGGTCTTCTGCTGCAGAAGACGGAAGTCCTGGAAGACGCAGCCCATGCTCTGCCGCAATCGTGGGACGCGACGGGCCGCCAATCGGTTCACATGGAAATCGGCAACATGAATGTCACCGGAGGTGGGCGTCTCCTCCTTGAGGAGTAGCCGCATGAACGTCGACTTGCCCGACCCGGACGGGCCGATCAGAAACACGAACTCGCCCTTGTCGATCGAGACCGTCACTTTGTCCAGGGCGGGCCTGGTGGAGGTCTTGTAGGACTTCGACACATTCGAGGTGCTGATCACGGGTCGCCAGTGTAGTCCTTACCCGCCGGTAACCGTCGGACCCGTGCAGGCACCGCGGCGAGTCCCGAGAGACGGTAAAGAGCGCGTCAGCGCGACGATGTCGGCGCAGGCTGGGTGGGTATCAGCGACTGTAGAGCCGGCGGGATCGGGACGCCGAAAGGCGCGGTGGTGGTCGACGGTGCGGTCGTGGTCGACGCCTGCTCACCGGTCTGTTCGACGCTTCCTGTCGGCTCCGCATCGGCGGTGGCCGTAGGAGTGGGGGCGACCGACGTCGTCGAATTTCTCGGCCGAGTGGTCTGCGGCTCGGTGTACGGGGTGAGCTCGGACGGATCGACGGCGATCGGGCCCTCGATGGATTGCTTGTCCCTCTCGGCGATATCGGCACTGACTTGGCCGTACAGCAGGCCGGTGAGCACGAAGCAGATACCGAAGGCCACGGTCGACGTGCGGACGCGGCCGTAGATCTTGTTGGGAATGCGCCACTGTCGCCAGTTTCGTTGCGAGCGTTCGGTTCCGGTGTCGGGTGTGCTCACTGATCTTCCGTCCGATCTCGTCCCGACGATTCCGGTGCAACTCCGGCCGTACTGACGTCGGGGGCCACGTTGATGCCCTCGGGCTGCAGGGCGGCGGCCACTCTCACTCGAAGCTCCCGCCCCACTTGGAACTGCTTGCCCGGCAGCGTCCGCGCGACCAAGCGCACGTTGACCTGCCCCACCTCGATGCTCTCCACGCCCATCACGGTCGGTTCGTCGAGCAGGAGCGGACGCAAGCGCGTGTCGGCGAATGCGTCACGGCCGACTGCGCGGAGCAACGCGTTCACCTGGGTGAGATCTGCGGTGCTGGGGACCGGGACGTCGACGACGGCGCGCGCCCAATCCTTCGACAGATTGATCGCCTTGACGATCTGCCCGTTCGGGACCGTGATGACCTCGCCGTCGACGCTACGCACCCGAGTCACGCGGAGCGTCACGTCCTCGACGGTGCCCTCGGCGTCTTCAGCAGAGCCGTTGACGGCGATCTGCACGACGTCGCCGAATCCGTACTGACGTTCGGTGATGATGAAGAAGCCGGCAAGAATGTCTTGAACCACGCGCTGGGCACCGAAGCCGAGGGCGGCACCGATGACCGTTGCAGGGGCCACGAGACCTCCGACGCCGAAACCGAAGCGACGCAACACTTCGATGGTGACGAGGATGTAGATGAGCGTGACCAGCACCCAGGTGATGACCTGGGCAAGGGCATGCCGGTGCTTGGCGGCCTCGGACCGCACGAGTGCATCACTGTGCTGATAGTTCTGATCGATACGGGCAGTGATTCGAGATCCGGTCCAGGTGACGAACCGCGCGGCCAGCAACCCACCGAGGATGTAGAGCACGATTCCGAGGCCGTTGAGCTTGACCTCGGGCGTCACGTTCAACCAGGCCGTCATCGGTTACTGCTCCCCTCGCATTCGCCAACGGATGCCCGACTCCAGGAATCCGTCGATGTCCCCGTCGAGAACAGTAGACGGATTGTTCACCTCGTACTCGGTACGCAAATCTTTGACCATCTGGTACGGGTGCAGCACGTACGAGCGCATCTGGTTACCCCAGGAGCTGCCGCCGTCACCCTTGAGCGCGTCCATCTCGGCGCGCTCTTCCTTACGCTTGACCTCGAGCAGCTTGGCCTGCAGCACTCGCATGGCGGAGACCTTGTTCTGCAGCTGAGATTTCTCGTTCTGGCAGGTCACCACGATGCCGGTCGGAATGTGCGTCAACCGGACGGCGGAGTCAGTGGTGTTGACCGACTGCCCGCCGGGCCCGGACGAGCGGTAGACGTCCACTCGAATGTCGTTCTCGGGGATCTCGATGTGGTCGGTGGTCTCGACGACCGGGAGAACCTCCACCTCGGCGAAGGAGGTCTGCCGTCGGCCCTGGTTGTCGAACGGGCTGATGCGGACGAGACGGTGAGTGCCTTGCTCGACCGACAGCGTGCCGTACGTGTACGGAGCCTTGACCGCGAACGTGGCGCTCTTGATGCCGGCCTCTTCCGCGTAGGACGTGTCGTAGACCTCGACCCCGTAGCCGTGCTTCTCGGCCCAGCGGATGTACATACGCATCAGCATCTCCGCCCAGTCGGCGGCGTCGATTCCGCCTGCGCCGGAGCGGATGTTGACCAGGGCGTCACGGGCGTCGTACTCCCCGGACAGCAGGGTTCGCACTTCCATGGCTGCGATGTCCTCACGCAGGGATGCGCGCTCGGCGTCGGCATCGGCGGTGGCCGACGCGGCCGCCTCACCTTCTTCACCCTCGGCGAGCTCGTACAGAACAGGCATGTCTTCGAGACGCTGCCGAAGTTCCTCGACGCGGCGCAGTTCGGCCTGCGCGTGGGACAGCTGGCTGGTCACCTGCTGAGCGTGCTCCTGGTCGTTCCACAGGTCAGGTGACGCTGCCTGGTGTTCCAGCTCGTCGATGCGTCGCCGCAACTCCTCGACGTCGAGAACCGACTCGACAGTGGACAGAGTGGTGTCGAGCTCGGCCAGGTCTGCAGAAACGTCGGGATGCACGAGAGTCAAGGTTACCGGCACCCGAACCCTCGCCCGACCGCCCCCGAGCAACACCGGGCACGGTCACCGGTACCCGTCGTTAGTCTTACCCGGTGACCGACTACTCCGCCGATCTTGCCCTTGCCCTCCGGCTCGCCGACGAGGCCGACATAATCACCCGTCGGCGATTTCTGGCCTTGGATCTTTCGGTGGACTCCAAGCCGGACCTCACACCGGTGAGTGACGCCGATCTTGCGGTGGAGACGATGATCCGAGCCGAGCTCGGCTCAGAGCGTCCGAACGATGCGTTGCTGGGTGAGGAGTTCGGCGGCACCGCGACCTTCAGCGGCCGACAGTGGGTGGTGGATCCCATCGACGGCACCAAGAACTTCGTGCGCGGTGTACCCGTGTGGGCAACGCTGATCGCTCTTCTGGAGGACGGTGTACCGCAGGTCGGCGTCGTCAGCGCCCCGGCGTTGAACCGACGCTGGTGGGCCGCACACGAGCAGGGGGCATGGACTACATCGGACAGGGATACCGCGCGCCGGATCACGGTTTCGCGGGTCGACTCGTTGGCGTCGTCGAGTCTGAGCTTCTCCAGTCTCTCCGGCTGGTCCGATCTCGGTATCCGAGACAAATTCCTCGACCTCACCGATGCCGTCTGGCGGGTGCGCGGCTACGGGGACTTCTTCTCCTACTGCCTGGTCGCCGAGGGGGCTGTCGATATCGCAGTGGAACCCGAGGTGTCACTGTGGGATCTGGCGGCACTCGACATTCTCGTTCGCGAGGCCGGCGGCACCTTCAGCGCACTCGACGGCACCGCGGGGCCGCACGGGGGCAGCGCGGGGGCCACCAACGGCCTGCTGCACAACGAGGTTCTCGGCCACCTGTTTCCGAGCACCTGAAACCGGCTCAGAGAACCGCAGCCAGCACCAGGGCTATCAACGGAGTGATTCCCTGCACGAATGCAGGCCGGAAGTACTTTGCCCCGCCGGTGGCCAGCACCAGCGCTGCGCCGACGATGCTCGCGCACGCAAAGTAGACGATGGCGTCGCCGGCCGAGCCGCCCACGATGAGGCCGACCACGATGCCGATGGCGAGAAACAGGTTGTAGAAGCCCTGGTTGAAGGCCATCGGCTTGGTGATGTCGGCGTCGTTCTGGCTCGCGACACCGAACTTTGCCCATACGGCCGGCTTGGACCAGAGCACGCTTTCCATGACGAAGATGGCGACGTGGAGGGCTGCGGCGAGGGCCGCGAAGATCTGAGCTGTCGGATGCACGGAAACAGCCTGTCACACCGGTACGACGCAGGATACGAACTACTGCCGGGGTGTCGTGCGCCACCGGTACTTACTCGACAGTAGACAGCTAACTTACTCGGGAGTAAGATCTGTGGAGTCCGTGACCGACGCCGAGGAACTGGTGATCATGAGCAAGCAAGACAGTGTGGTCGACGCGAAGCGCCCGAAGGTGCCCCGCGATACTTCTGCGGTTGGCCTCAACCCGTTCAAGAGAGATGCGATCGGAACCGCCATGCGCGTTCTGACCGCCCTTACCGGATCGGAACTGGTCGAGAAGTACAACCTCCGCCAAACGATCGACCGGGTGACGTACGAGAGCACCAAAACCGGGTTCAAGACACTCGGCGCGGCGAATCGTACGTTCGCCAAGGTCACCGGCGGCGGCAAGCCCAAGCGCCTCGACGACGGTGCCACCAAGAACCTGAGCTACTTCGACCTGACCCCCGACGACGAACAGCGCATGATCGTCGAGACGGTCAAGGAGTTCGCCGAGGAAATCCTCCGGCCGGCCGCGTTCGACGCAGATCACAACGCCTCCTCACCGGAGGATCTGGTGCGTCGTTCCGCCGAGCTCGGCATCACGCTGATCAATGTCCCCGAGGAACTCGACGGTGCCGCCACCGAGCGCGGAGCCGTCACGAACTCGCTCGTCGCCGAAGCTCTTGCTCATGGCGACATGGGCTTGGCTCTGCCGATTCTGGCTCCCAGTGGTGTAGCCGTCGCACTCACCCAGTGGGGAACGGACGCCCAGCAGAAGACCTACCTGCCGGCATTTGTGGGCGAAAAAGTGCCCAATGCCGCCGTGGTCGTCAACGAGCCACGCGCATTGTTCGACCCCTACGCGTTGCAGACGAAGGCCGTCCGCTCCCCCAGTGGCTACAAGCTCAACGGCGTCAAGAGCCTCGTGCCCGCTGCCGGAAGCTCCGAGCTGTTCGTCATTGCCGCGGAATTGGAAGGTCACCCCGCATTCTTCATCGTCGAGTCCGACTCCAAAGGCCTTGTCGTCGAGGCAGACCCGAGCATGGGCCTGCGCGCAGCAGGCCTCGGCCGGCTGATCCTGACTGACGTCGCAGTGCCCGAATCGGCCTTGCTCGGTGACGGTGATGCAGATCAGCGGGCCGCCGAGTACAGCGCCGCGATCGGCCTTGCTCGCCTCGGCTGGGCATCGCTGGCCGTCGGTACCAGCCAGGCAGTGCTCGATTACGTCGTTCCCTACGTCAACGACCGTGTTGCCTTCGGTGAGCCGATCAGCAACCGTCAGGCCGTGGCCTTCATGGTCGCCAACATCGCCATCGAGCTCGACGGCATGCGGTTGGTCACGCTGCGTGGTGCATCTCGCGCCGAGCAGGGACTGTCGTTCACTCGTGAGTCTGCGCTGGCTCGCCGGCTCGCTTCCGAGAAGGGGATGCAGATCGGTTCCGACGGCGTGCAGCTGCTCGGCGGTCACGGCTTCACCAAGGAGCACCCGGTCGAGCGTTGGTACCGCGATCTGCGGTCCGTCGGCGTCGCCGAGGGCATCGTTCTCATCTAGCTCGTCGCCCCGAATTCCATGGCACTCACCCAAGGACACACACGATGATCAATCTTGAACTTCCCAAGAAGCTTCGGGCGCAGGCGAATCAGGCTCACCAGGTCGCTGCCGAGATCTTCCGCCCGATTTCCCGCAAATACGACCTCGCCGAGCACGAGTACCCGGTGGAACTCGACACGATGGCGTCGATGGTCGAAGGCATGTCCGACGCCGGTGGCGAAATCGGCGGCGCTGCCGGTGGCCGCGAGAAGGACAGCGAGTCCGCTCCCAAGCCCAGCAAGACCGCGAACTCCAACGGCGGCAACATGTCTGCTCTGGTGAACGTGATCGAGACGTGCTGGGGCGACGTCGGCCTCACCCTGTCGATCCCCTACCAGGGACTCGGAAACTCGGCGATCGCCGCAGTGTCCACCGACGAGCAGCTCGAGCGCTTCGGCAAGGTGTGGGCTTCGATGGCCATCACCGAGCCCGGCTTCGGCTCGGACTCCGCAGCCGTCACCACCACCGCGGTGCTCGACGGTGACGAGTGGGTGCTCAACGGCGAGAAGATCTACGTCACCGCCGGCGAACGATCCTCACACATCGTCGTCTGGGCGACGGTCGACAAGTCACTCGGCCGAGCGGCCATCAAGTCGTTCGTCGTACCGCGTGACGCTCCGGGTCTGTCGGTCGCACGCCTCGAGCACAAGCTGGGCATCAAGGCGTCCGATACCGCAGCACTGCTGCTCGAAGACTGCCGGATCCCGAAGGACAACCTCCTCGGCACCGCCGAGGTGAACGTCGAAAAGGGTTTTGCCGGCGTCATGCAGACGTTCGACAACACGCGTCCTCTGGTCGCGGGTATGGCAATCGGCGTCGCACGCGCGGCGCTCGAGGAGTTGCGGTCCATCCTGGTCGACGCCGGGGTCGAGATCTCCTACGAGACGCCTGCCTACAACCAGCACGCGGCCGCCGCAGAGTTCCTGCGACTCGAAGCAGACTGGGAGGCAGCACATCTGCTCGCACTGCGCGCAGCGTGGATGGCCGACAACAAGGAGCCCAACTCTCTTCAGGCCTCGATGTCCAAGGCCAAGGCCGGTCGCTCGGCGGTCGACATCACGCTCAAGGCAGTGGAATTGGCCGGCACCTACGGCTACTCCGAACGCCCGCTTCTCGAGAAGTGGAGCCGGGACTCCAAGATTCTCGACATCTTCGAGGGCACCCAGCAGATCCAGCAGCTCATCGTTGCCCGACGAGTGCTCGGAAAGACTTCCGCAGAACTGAAGTGATCCACTCGGCTCGTCGAGCCACGCAGTGAACGAAAGAGCGGCATCGGACCCACGGTCCGGTGCCGCTTTTTCGTGCACACCGAAAATTGTGGACGCCGGTGTCGATATCGTGTCTTCTCGAGCGTCGTCTTCGTGTACGGCGACTCGCGCCGCGACACCGAGGTAACGAACCCAGGAGCGCACCATGAAATACATCCTCTTGATCAACGCAAACACCGCACCCGGAGCAGCGCCGGGTTGCAGCAGCGTGGAGGACTGGATGACCTACGAGAAGGAAATGAAGGAAGCAGGCGTCTACGTCTCCGGTCATGCGATGGCCGACCTCACCACTGCCACCGCGGTGCGTGTCGACGCCGCCACCGGAGAACGCACCGTCACCGACGGGCCGTACGCCGAATCACACGAAGTACTGGGCGGCTACGACGTCATCGACGTTCCCGACCTCGATGCCGCGCTCGAATGGGCGACGCGATGCCCAGGATCGAAGGACGGCGGCACCGTGATCGTTCGTCCGCTCGCCGAATTCTGACGTACGGGATCGTTCGGTGAGTGAACTCGAGATCCCTCGCGCGGTCGAATCGGTCTTCCGAGCCGAACGCTCGATGCTGCTCGCGTCGTTGGTGCAGCGCTATCGCGATCTCGATCTTGCCGAAGAGGTGACGTCGGATGCCATCGAGGCGGCCATGAAGCATTGGCCGGTCGATGGCATACCGGCCAAGCCCGGCGCCTGGTTGCTCACCACTGCCCGCCGTAAAGCGGTCGATCGTCTGCGACGCGACCAGAGGCTCGCCGCGAAGATCGGGGTACTGCAGGCCGATTCGGATCGGAGCGAACCATTCCCGGAAAACTCACTCGATGACGATCTACCCGACGACCGACTCCAATTGTTCTTCACCTGCGCGCATCCGGCACTTGCTGCCGGCGACCGCCTCGCTTTGACTCTTCGATGCCTGGCCGGTCTCACCACGGCCGAGGTGGCCCGCGCTCTGCTTATCCCTCCTGCCACGGCAGCGCAACGAATAGTGCGAGCCAAGAACAAGATTCGCGTCGCACACATACCTTTCCGCGTTCCGGGCCAGGACGAGTTGGGCGGCAGAGTGCCGATGGTGCTCGAAGTCGTCTATTCGATCTTCACCGAGGGGTACTCGGCGACATCGGGCGATCGAGTGGGCCGTATCGACCTCACCACCGAAGCAATCGGTATGGGACGGCTGCTGCACGCTGCCCTGCCGACAGAGTCCGAGGTGACCGGCCTACTGGCATTGATGTTGTTGACCGACGCCAGACGCCGAGCGCGGATCGACGCGCAGGGCGACATCGTGCTGCTTGCCGACCAGGACCGGCGATTGTGGAACGCCGAGTTCGTCACCGAAGGTACGGAACTCGTGGTGGACGCTCTCCGTAGCGGACCGAGCGGGCCCTATGCGGTGCAGGCAGCCATCGCGGCGCTGCACGACGAGTCGCCGAATACGGACAGTACGGACTGGCACCAGATCGTTGCTCTGTACGACGTATTGATGAATCAGGGCCCGAATTCGATCGTCGCCTTGAATCGAGCGGTTGCCATAGGCATGCGCGACGGTCCCGCGGCGGGCCTGCACGAGCTGAATCTGCTTGCCGACGAGCCGACGCTGCGTCGTTACCACCCGTACCCGATGGCGAAAGCGGATCTGCTGCACCGAATCGGCCGGCTCGACGAGGCAGCAGAGCAGTATCGACAGGCTCTGGATCGTGCACGCACCGCACCCGAGAAGCGATTGCTACTGCGCAGGTTGGCCGACGTGAACGGTATCGCTCAAGAAGACAGAACCGAGTTCATCTGAATCGAGCTCAACGGCCGATCGGCGTACACCAAGCGAACTGCGTCGGCGTCGGGATTACCGACGTCGGGCCCACGGGTGATCAACTCCAGCCCCACGCGCTGGGCCACTCGGGCCGACGCGACGTTGTGTTCGAGGAGGTACGCCACGATCGGCAATTCGGGCTCGGTTCGGTGTGCGCTCTCGATGGCGGCCTCGCACATCTCGGTGGCGTATCCCTTGCCGTGCACGTCCGGATGAAGTCGGTAGCCCAGATTCCAGAAGTTGTTCTGCCGCTTCGAGCACCCACCGTAGCCACTGATCGTGCGGCTGCCGCGCTGACGAATGATCCACGTGGCCAATCCATCCCGCCGCCACTGCTCCAACCGGCCCAGCAACATTCGTTCGGTCGCGCCGGGATCGGTGTGCCGCAGGCTGGGAAAGTGGGTCCACGACTGCGGATCGCTGCATATCGCGTACAGCGCATCGAGATCGGCAGCGACCGGCACGTCGAGATCGAGGCGTGAGGTTCGAGTGTGCACACGATGGATCGTAGGGGCACGAAGTCTGGTAGACCGGTGGTACACGATCGAGCGAAGGGTGTGACAGTCATGGCCGAGTGGGTCAAGAAGATCGAAGAGAACGCGAAGGGCCTCATCGCAGAGGCAGAGCAAGAACTGACGGCGCTCGAGGGTGTCGACACGGTCGACCTCACCGCCGACGAGTCCGAAGACACCGAAACGGCCACCAGTGACGATGGGCACGAGCAGGTTTCGGACTGAATCCTCGAGGAATAGCCGAGATCCGCAACCACGTTCGGTTGATCAGTCGTCGAACACGGACCAGCAGATACTGTTTCTCTTCTTCTGGTCTTCCAGCACCAACTCACGCACGCTGTCCGGTAGTCGATTCCGCTGCCATCGGAGTTCCCCTCGCCCGGCACCTGTCTCCCTGCCGCTAGGTGCGGCGGCCTGGACCGCCTTGATCGCGTAGGCAGCCGCTCCGAGGTCGTGTTCGGGTACGTGTGCCACACACGCGGCTTGGCCGGCGGCGTAGGCAGCAAAGCGTGCAGCGCCGCTCAGGGGCCGTGCCGCACCCATACTGTGGCCGCCCAGGGCGCGGGTCGCCATCATCGCCAGTTCACCGCGTATCCACGCCCGAATGCCCTCGACTGCCTCACGCGGCCGCGAATCGGAAGGCTCCGCCGCCTCGAACAAGCCCAGCACGTGTTCCGCACACTCGGCGGCCCACAGCGCCAGGCTTCGATGGTCGTCGTCGGACAACAAGCCACCGCGGTGCACCGTGATCAACCGTGGGTCTCTGACGGCCGGGAGAATCATGCCCCGAT
The DNA here is from genome assembly GCF_059489205.1 of Rhodococcoides sp. S146-33. Lineage (NCBI taxonomy): Bacteria > Bacillati > Actinomycetota > Actinomycetes > Mycobacteriales > Nocardiaceae > Rhodococcoides > Rhodococcoides sp. S146-33. Next base: position 786,448 of record NZ_JCAJWY010000002.1, on the reverse strand, counting down.
AAGAACACGAAAAAGGTCCGAGACGATAGCCTCGGACCTTTTCCGTAGTGGTAGCGGGGACAGGATTTGAACCTGCGACCTCTGGGTTATGAGCCCAGCGAGCTACCGAGCTGCTCCACCCCGCGATGCATCTACGAAGTTACTCCCGCGCGTACGGCCAATGCAAATCACGTGACAATCGCGCGCCTCCCCGCCCGCCGAACGCATGCACTCGAGGCATTCCTTCCCCGCGTTTATCACGGCGAAGCGCGTGAAAAATAGTGCTCCGCGTCTCTTTTCGTGCGTGTTTCACCTCACATAACAGTCGGGTTACGAAGGGGAAACATTAGCGCTACGAGCCCAACTGAGCTGGCAAAAGACCCCCACCCTTCCCACCAGGTGGTCACAGGTCGTCCCAAAATCGCTCCGTGACGTTGAGTGAATCCTCGACTACCTTCACGGACGGCCCTAAACCGCTGGGCCTGCACCACCCCGCCGCTCCCTTTGCTCTGCCCCGCGGGTGTGGTCCCCAAGACGTACGGGGGCAGAGCCGCGACGATACGAAGTGCCTGGTCATTCTCGCCATCACACCGGCGAAACGATTGCAGGCCAGTCGCGCCAGTCGAGCGCGGAGAGGATTCACCCCGCATGACCACACAGAACAATTTCGGCAAGCGTGCACTCGGATTGGCCGCCATCGCAGGTGCCGCCGTAGCAATCCCCCTCGGCCTTTCTGCCGGAACCGCCAGCGCAGCCCCCCACAACTGGGACGGTGTCGCACAGTGCGAGAGCGGTGGCAACTGGAGCATCAACACCGGAAACGGCTACTACGGTGGCCTGCAGTTCTCGCAGAGCACCTGGACGGCCAACGGCGGTTCCGGATCGCCGGCCAACGCCTCCAAGGCCGAGCAGATCCGCGTCGCGGAGAACACCCTGCAGAGCCAGGGACCGGGCGCATGGCCCGTCTGCGGTCAGCAGCTGACCACCGGCACCTCGACTCCTGAGCCCGAGGCCGCGCCGGCACCGGCTCCCAAGGCAGCACCGGCTCCGGCACCCGCACCGGCCGTCGCACCGGAAGCTGCAGCCGTCACACAGGCTGCACAGGGCGCATTCGACGCGGCATCCAAGCTGGCCGACCAGTACGGCCTGAGCACTCAGTTCCAGCACCTCGTTGCTGCGAACGCCCCCGTGCTCGCTCCCATCGGACGCTGATCCCGAGCAGTTCACACGAGCTGCAGCTGCACAACGAAAGAGCCGCCTCACCGAAACGGTGAGGCGGCTCTTTCGCTCATGTCAGCGGGAGATCAGCTACCTGCGCGGTTGTATGCGTCGACGGCGGTCTGCAGATTCTCGAGTGCAGTGCCGAGGTCCGACAGGCTTCCACTCTGCTGCGCGGTGCGCACCGCGGCGAGAGCGGAATTCAAACCGGAGACGGCCGCATCCCGAGTCGTCGAGGAACCGGTGGCCGGTGCCGGAGTTGTCGACGGAGTACCGCCGTCGGACGGCGCCGTCTCCGGTACGGCACCCGGCTGGGTGGTGCCGTCGGTCTCACCGGGTGCGGTGACGGTCCGTCCGGCACCTGCTCCGAACACCTGCTCGATGGCTTCGGGCAGGGTAGCGGCATAGCCGACTCGACCCTCGTACGAGACCAGCACTCGAATCAACTGCGGGTACGCCGACGCCTCGTTGGTGCGCGAGGCGTATACGGGCTCCACATAGATCAACCCACCGTTGCCGACCGGCAGGGTCAGCAGGTTGCCGAACTCGACGGTGTTCTCACGACGGACGATGCCCAAGCTCTCGGAGACGTCCGTCGTTGTCGTCATCTGGTTCTGCACCTGATTCGGACCCTGGGTGGACGTATCCGTCGGCAACCTCAGCACGGTGATCTTGCCGTAGTTGTCCGGATCCGAATCCGCACTGACGTACGCGCCGAGCACTTCTCGACGGTAACCGACCAATGCACTGGTCAGCTGGAACGACGCCTGGTTCTCCTCCTTGGAGATATCGGACGCGACCACGTAGTACGGAGGCTGCTTGGCCGAGGTGTTCTCCGCCGTCGGGTCGGTCGGAACTTCCCAGAAGGCGTTGTTGGTGAAGAACTCTCGCGGATCGTTGACGTGGTACTTGGTGAGCAGCTCACGCTGGACCTTGAACAGGTCCTCCGGGTAGCGGAAGTGGTCGCGCAATTCGGGCGACACCTGGTCCTTCGGGATGACGGTCCCGGGGAACACGCCCTCCCACGCCTTGAGCACCGGATCGCTCTCGTCCTGCTCGTAGAGCTTGACGGTGCCGTCGTAGGCATCGACAGTGGCCTTGACCGAGTTTCGGATGTACGACACTTCCTGGCTCGGCAGCGCACGCGTCGTGGTCGACTCGATGCTGTCGGCAGTGGCGTCTTCGAGTGACATCCGCTGGGCGTACGGGAAGTTGTCCAACGTGGTGTATCCGTCGATGATCCAGACCAGCTTGCCCTCGACGATCGCCGGGTAGGTCGAGCCGTCGGTGGTGAGCCAGGGAGCGACCTTCTGGACGCGGTCTCGAGGATCCCGGTTGAACAGAATCTTGGATTGATCGCCGATCACGCTCGAGAACAGGATGTTGCGCTCGGCATACTTGCTCGCGAACACCAACCGGTTGAAGAAGTTCCCGACGTCCACGCCCGCTGCACCGTCGTAGGTGTAACTCTTGCTGTCCGTGTCGTACTCGCGGGGCTCGCCGGTGGAACCGACGATCGAGTAGTCGGCGTCGGAGTTGGCGATGACCGGTCCGAAGTAGATACGCGGCTGATCGAGGTCGCCGGGGCCGTCCTTGCGAATCGTGCCCTCGGAATCGTTCTCGATCCAGTTCACCTGATAATTCGGGTAGCCGCCCCGCCCACCGCTGGATTCGTCGGCGACGGCTTCGTCGACGGAGTTGGCGGGTGCTGCCACGAAGCCGTTTCCGTGAGTGAACACCGTATGGCGGTTGATCCAGTCACGCTGGTTCGCGTCGAGCGTCTGCGGTGAGATCTCGCGCGCGGCAACAACGTAATCGCGTAGGTTGCCGTCGGCATCCGGGTAACGGTCCACAGCCAGCGTGTCGGGGAATCCGTAGAAGTTACGGATCTGACGCTGCTGGGTGAAGGTGGGTGCAAGGATGTTCGGATCGAGGAGACGGATGTTGGACATCGTCGCCGATTCCGACGCCACCTCACCGGGGCTCAGGGCCGCTTCACCGGAGTAGTCCCGGTAAGTGACCACGTCATCGGTCAACCCGTAGGCGGACCGGGTGGCCGCGATGTTGCGCTCGATGTACGTGCTCTCCTTGTCGGCCGCGTTCGGACGCACCGAGAACTGCTCCATCACCAACGGCCAGACTGCACCGATCAGGATGGACGAGAGCACCAGCAGCGCCGTGGCCAACGCCGGAATCCTGAGGTCGCGCAGGAAGATTGCGGAGAAGAATGCGATCGCGCAGATCACTGCGATGGCCAAGAGGATGAGTTTCGCCGGCAACACGGCGTTGATGTCGGTGAATCCGGCACCGGTGAAGGTCGGCTCCTTGCGACCGCTCGACAACAACGTGTACCGGTCGAACCAGTACGCGACGGCCTTGAGCAGAACGAAGCTGCCGGCGATGACAGCGAGTTGAATTCGCGCCGAGCGGGTCAGTGCACCTTCGCGTCCGGCGAGCCGGACTCCGCCGAACACGTACTGCGTCACCAGGTTCGCGAAGAAGGCCACCACGATGGCAACGAACAACCAGTTCAGAATGAATCGATAGAACGGCAGGTCGAACGAGTAGAACCCGACGTCCAGTCCGAACTGCGGGTCGGTCTGACCGAAGTCCCCGCCGTGCAGGAAGAGCTGCACGGTCACCCAATTGGTCTGGGCGATCATGCCGGACAGGAAGCCGAACACCACCGGAATTCCGATACCGAACAGGCGCAACCGGCTCATCACCGTCGTGCGGTACCGCGCGATCGGATCGTTGGGACCGGCCACCGGCACGAACACCGGACGGTTGCGGTATGCCAACAACAATGCCGCGAACACGATGAGTCCGACGACCAGAGCGACGACGAGGAATATCACCAATCGCGTCAGCAGAGTAGTGGTGTACACGCCACGGAAGTCGACTTCGCCGAACCACAGCCAGTTGGTGTACATGTCGATCAGACGGGGACCGATGAGCAGCAGACCTGCCGCTACCAAGGCCAGTACGAGCAAGATCCGGCTTCGCCGCGACAACGACGGCATACCGGTGGGGGGCCTCATGCCCACGAGCCACACTCCAACTTCAGGCGACGCCGACGGCGCCGCAGATAACCGAGGCGGTGCACATTCCGTGCACCGCATGTCCGTTTCGCCCTACTGTACGTACGTTGATCCTACGGCCGCGACGCCCGTACCGCGGCCGCTGTCGACCGCAGGTCAGGAGGGTCGGCATCCGTAGAACGATCCGGATGCGAGGATAGTGCCGTGAGCAACGACAGTGACGGACTGCCCGGCCGAGACGATTTCGGTGACGAGTTCGACCCCGAGTCCGGTGGACAGGATGTGTCGGACGCTTTGGCCCGGTGCGCGCGCGAAGTGGCGGATTTCGTCGACGCAGGCGGATGGCACCAGGCCCCCCAGATGTTCGCCTTGGTACCCACAGCAACTCTGGCAGCAGCCGAACCCGGTCTGCTGGACGATCTGGCCGACGGCGCTGCCCTGACTCCGATTCAGCAACACTCGCTCCCGGAGGACATCACGGGCGGCTCTCCCGCCCTCGACGAATTCCTTGCCACCTCGACGTGGCCCGAGGGTGTCGTCGGATGCGCTCTGGTGCAAGAGATCGTCGTACTTCCTCCGGCCGCCGAATCGACCCTCGACGATGCCTTGATGCCGTTACTCGCCGATCCGGACGCAGCAGACCGGGCGGCGCGCTCGGCCGCCGAGAACCATCCCGAGAAGCGGGATGCACGGTTGATCGTCGCGGTCGTCAAGGACGGCCCATCCCTGACGCTGCTGCAATTACACCCCGACGAGGACGCCGACCCCTTCGCGCCGATCGATCTTCGCATCGCAGAAAACCTGGCACCCAACGTCGTTCATGGGCTCTACGCCACGTTCGACACCGTCGAAGACGACTAGCGGCGGCGTCCACCCCGAGAGACGGATCAGCTGCAGGACGGCGCGTCGGCACCTGAGCCGATCGCCTGCAGAGACTGGACAGCACTGTCCAACGATTCGACACGCACCAGGCGGAGTCCGTCGGGGACGTTCTGCAGTGCCTCACCGCAGTTCGCATCCGGAACCAGGAACGTGGTGGCTCCCGCTTCCCGGGCAGCGATCAGTTTGTACGGAATGCCGCCGATGGGGCCGACCGTGCCCTCGCCATCGATGGTTCCGGTACCTGCGACGAACTCCCCGTTGCTCAATTCACCAGGGCTGAGCTTGTCCACCACGGCGAGGCTGAACATCAACCCGGCCGAGGGCCCGCCCACGTCCGCGAGGTTGAACTTCACCTCGAACGGGACGTCGGGCTGCTCTTCGGGAGTGACGCCGAGGTAGCCCTTGGATGCGTCGTCGGGCCGCCCGCCCAGAACCACCGCACTCGTCTGCGTCGTACCGTCTCGCACGTACTCGATGTCCAGCGAATCGCCCGGCGCTCGGGCGCTGACGGCCTCACGCACTGCCGACGCGGTGGCTACCGGGCTGCCGCCGACCGAGACGAGCGTGTCCCCCACGTTCAGCACCCCGGCGGCGGGCCCATCCTCGGCCACGCTCGCCACAGCCAACGACACCGGCAGATCCAGGTGGTGCAGAGCGGCAAGTTCGGCGCTGGATTCGGACTCCTCGAAATCCGCTTGGTTGCCCTCCTGCACTTCTTCCTTGGACTTGTCCGGCGGATAGACCTCCTCGCGCGGAACGAGGCCTTGACGGCCGCTCGCCCAGAAACCGATGGCCTCGAACAGATTGAGCTGATCCCGGACGGCAACAGTCGTCATGTTCAGATTCCCCGCCGTCGGATCGACTTCGGTTCCGTCGATCTGCACCACGGGCACTCCGTCGACATCGCCGAGGGTGTTGTACGTGGGGCCGGGGCCGAGAGCGGCGAACGGAACGGTGACGACCGATCCGGTGACGCCCAGCACCACCACCGGTACCAGCGCAGCGACAAGAGTGGCGATCCTTCGGTTCACTCGGTAGACACTAGATCCGAACGCGCCGGGCCGCCGATACCGCCCCTGCCGGAGCCTGTCACACGCAGCGACGAGCGTGATCTGTTCGCCGTCAGCGTGACGATCTTCCGCGCTCCGCGTGCACATGGCTTGTACCGTTGAGACATGAGCAATTTTGGTTTCGGTGCTTCCGACGACGATCCGGACAAGAAGAAGGATCCGGACGGTTCGGGCAACCCCGCCGGTTTCGGCTTCGGTGCGGAGGGGTTCGACCCTGCCCAGCTGGGCCAGATGCTCACCCAGTTCGGTCAGATGCTCAGTGGCATGGGCACTGCCGGCGGGACCGGTTCCGGACCGGTCAACTACGACTTGGCCAAACAGCTGGCCCGTCAGCAGATGGGTGACTTCAGCCCGGTATCGGCAGGCGAGCGAGAAGCCATCACGGATGCCGCACACCTGGCCGAGCTGTGGCTCGACGGGGCGACGACCCTGCCTGCCGGTGCTACCAAGACGGCTGCATGGACACCGGTCGACTGGCTGGACAACACGATCGAGACCTGGAAGCGACTGTGCGATCCCGTCGCCGAGCAAATTTCGGGGATGTGGACATCCGGTCTTCCCGCCGAGGCCCAGCAGATGGCCGGACCCATGATGGGCATGCTGACGCAGATGGGCGGAATGGCCTTCGGCTCGCAGCTCGGCCAGGCACTCGGTCAGCTCTCCAAGGAGGTACTCACCTCCACCGACATCGGCCTACCGCTCGGACCGTCGGGCACAGCGGCGTTGCTGCCGTCGGCCATCGCGTCGTTCAGTGAGGGACTCGAGCAACCCGAGCGCGAGGTCTTGGTGTTTCTCGCGGCGAGGGAAGCCGCGCACCAGCGGCTCTACAGCCATATTCCATGGCTGCGGCAGCGGGTTCTGGCCACAGTCGAGGAGTATGCGCGCGGGATCCGAATGGACTTCTCGGCAATCGAGGAGGCAGCGGCGGGCCTCGACCCGTCCGCGCTGACCGATCCGTCGAAGATCGAAGCAATTCTGCAGCAGGGTGCCTTCGAGCCGCAGACGACGCCGGAGCAGAAGCATGCTCTCGAGCGTCTGGAAACACTCCTGGCCCTGGTCGAAGGATGGGTCGAGACCGTGGTCGCAGCTGCGCTGGGCGACCGACTGCCGGGGGCTGTGGCACTCGGCGAGACCATCCGCCGCCGTCGGGCCTCCGGCGGCCCGGCCGAGCAGACCTTCGCCACGTTGGTCGGCCTCGAACTGCGTCCACGAAAGGTCCGCGAGGCAGCAGACCTATGGCGCCAGCTCCTCGCCGCAGCCGACATCGAGGGACGCGACGGAGTGTGGGCGCATCCAGACCTGCTGCCCGACTCGTCGGACCTGGACAACCCTGCATCGTTCATCGACCGCGTAGTCGGTGGTGGAACGTCGAACTTCGACGACCCGATCGCCCAGCTCGAGGCGATGGAGGCCAAAGAACGCGCAGAAGCCGAACAGGCCGCGGGCAAGGACGACCAGAACAAAAGCGACGACAGCAGCGACGACGATCCCGAAAAGGGTTCATCCACAAGCTGACCGGGCAGTTTTCGCTCGAGTTCCGCTTCTCCGTCGAACGCCTGCTCGGAGGCACTGCACCCCTGTGGATAACGTGCCCCGGGCGGGAGTTCGCGGAAGTGATCGCTGTCAGAGTGTGATTCATGATCACACCGACCGTTCGACTCGATCCCGCGGTGGCGATACTGCCTCGACGGGACGGCACCGTTCAACTGGGCTGGAGCCCCGAGACCAGCGTTGTCGTCACTCCGCCTCCCGGGGCCGAGCCGGGTTCGATACTCGAAGTCCTTCGGCTCCTCGCCGCCGGCCGGTCGAGACCTCATATCGTCTGTCACGCAATGACATTGGGGCTCTCCGCCAACCGAACGTCGGCGATGCTCGGCGAGTTGGAGGAATCCGGGTTGCTGATGCACGGAACGAACATGCCCGCCGTGTCGCAGCACGTGACGCCGGACGCGCCCGGGACGGTGCGCACCGTCCACCTCATGGGGCGTGGACCGCTGTCGGACGCGTTGGCGTCGGGCCTGAGTCGAACCAGCGCAGCGGTCAGCCGGTCGAGCCTGACGCCTACTCGCTACCCACAGTCCACCGTGAATGCGTGGACCTACGACATCGTCGTACTCGCCGACGATCTGGTCGCCGAGCCGCGATTGGTGACCGATCTGGTCCGTCTACGCATCCCACATCTGCAGGTGCGGCTGCGGGACGGGAAGGGTGTGGTCGGCCCCTTCGTCCTGCCAGGCCGAACGAGTTGCCTGCGGTGCGCAGATCTGACTCGCTGCGACCTCGACCCCGAATGGCCACACCTGTCGGCTCAGCTGCTCGGTACCGTCGGTCATGCCAGCAGCGCGACGGTGCTGGCCACGGCGGCATTTGCATTCGCCCAGCTCGAGCCGCTCATCGGTCGCTCCGACGGGTCGATGCCCGAAACCGCCGACTGCACCATGGAGTTGAATCTCGCAGCGCGTGCAGCCACGGTGCACAAAAGACTGTGGCGCAAGCACCCGCACTGTGATTGCTGGCATTGATCGAGGCGATCACCTCGGTCGATACAGGTCGTAATACGCGGGTCCGAGCAATTGTCGGAAGGTTCAGCCATGATGGAGTCGTGTCTGACATACCGCGCCGTGGATCGACTCGTACTGCAAAACTGGCCAGCATCCCACTGGGAATGGCGGGGCGTGCTGCCATGGGCTTCGGCAAGAAGCTCGCCGGCGGAAATCGCGACGAGATCGATGCGGACATGGCCGCGAAAGCTGCGGAACAGCTCTTCTCCGTTCTCGGCGAGCTCAAGGGCGGTGCCATGAAGCTGGGGCAGATGCTCTCGGTGATGGAAGCCGCAGTTCCCGAGGAGTATTCCGAGCCGTACCGGGAAGCCCTCACCAAGCTCCAGGCGCAGGGCCCGCCCATGCCGGCGAAGACGGTCCACACAGTGCTGGATCAACAACTCGGAACAGCGTGGCGATCACGCTTTCTCGATTTCGACGACACAGCTATCGCCTCGGCGAGCATCGGCCAGGTGCACCGGGCCACGTGGTCGGACGGACGCGACGTCGCAGTGAAGATTCAGTATCCCGGTGCCGACGCTGCATTGCGCTCCGACCTCAAGACTCTGTCGCGTTTCGCGAACCTGTTCAGCACCGTGCTCGCGGGGACCGACGTCAAGCCGGTGCTCGAAGAGCTCACGGCCCGCACCGAGGACGAGCTCGACTACCGTATCGAGGCCTCGAATCAGCGGGCGTTCAGCAAGGAGTTCGCGGGCGATCCGCAATTCGCAATTCCCAAGATTGTTGCCAGTGCGCCCAAAGTCGTTGTCAGCGAATGGATGACGGGTCGACCGTTGGCCGACGTCATAGCCAGCGGTACGGCCGAGGAACGTAACCGGGCAGGCGAGCTCCTGGCCCTGTTCGCGTTCGTCTCACCCGCTCGGGCGAAGTTGTTGCACGCCGACCCACATCCAGGCAACTTCATGATGCTCGACGACGGGCGCATGGGCGTCATCGATTTCGGTGCGTGCGCTCCGATGCCCGACGGTCTGCCACCCGTTCTGGGCCGGATGGTGTCGCTCGCGCGGGACGAGAGGTTCGAGGAACTGGTGGTGTTGTTCACCGAAAGCGGCTTCGTGGTGCCCGGCCGAACGGTGACAGAGAAGGAAATTGCGGACTACCTACGCCCCTTCACCGACCCGATCCACACCGAGTCGTTCCACTTCACCCGCGCGTGGTTGCAGAAGGCTGCAGGTACTGCCGCGGATTTCAACAGTGCTCAGTTTCGCACTGTTCGAGCACTGAACATGCCCGCCGAATACGTGATGATCTTCCGCGTTCTCGGTGGACTGGTAGGAATCTGCGCCCAGCTCGACGCCTACGCGCCGTACATGGCAATCCTCACCGAGTGGTTACCCGGCTTCACCGACTGAACGATGCGGTGAAGCCGGGTATCCGTTCCGGAGATCATGCTGCGTTCTTGCGTGGTCGTCCGCGAGGACGTTTCCGGGCGATGACCACTCCTTGATCGAGGATCTCTCCGCCCCACACACCCCAGGGCTCGGCACGGTCCAATGCCGCATCCAGGCAGGTACGCCTGATGGGGCACTGAGCGCACAGCGCCTTCGCCTGCTCGAGCTCGGCAGGGGTGTCGGCGAACCACATGTCGGGGTTCGCCGCTCGGCAGGGTACGGACAGCTGCAGTTGGGCCAGTTCGGTCGAGCCTATTCCAGTGGAACACTGTGCAGCGTAGGCACTTTCGGACTCCGGTCGGCATGTCGTCCGGATCGTGGCGGTTGACACGTCGGTCTCCTCTACTTTTCGTGCGGCGTCGTTGTCGGTTCGAGGGATGATGCGAACCATGTCGGCCTCACGTACGGGTAGAGGAACTACCTGAACGAGAAAGGCCACGGTCCGCGAGTGCGGGTCCGTGGCCTGGTGGGGCTTGTCGAAGCGTTTACCGACAGTGAAGTCGGTATCTGCTGTCGAGCACGGACGCACGTGGTGCGCGGTGACGGCGGGCTGCCTGAGCAACGGCTTTCGCTCCTGGTGCCAGGGCGACCTGGGCGGAATGCGACCCGTAGGCCGCCGAAGCGGTCTGGTGCATCGGGCCGAAAGCGGAGGAGCGGATCCACGTCGGATCAACCGAGTCAGCGGCTGCGCCTGCAGCGGGAGTGCCGATGGGCGCGGTATCGAGGACAGGGCTGAGTGCGACGGTTGCATCGGCAACGGTGGCGTCGAAAATGTTGATCATTTCTCTTCAGCTCCTGTTCTGGTCTCGAAGGCGGATTGGGCAGTGCGCGGTCTCCCGCGACACGAGAAACAGACTAAGCCCCCCGCCGATATCTGCACAAGTTATTTTTGACCAGCAGTTTTCGGCTATTTCTACCCGCCCGGTCAACTGTCCGTTTCACGCACGACGGCGAGTACGTCCTCGCCGAACCGCTCCAACTTCTTGGCACCGATTCCGGGGATGGCGACAAGTCCTCGCTCGTCCTGCGGCTGCTGCTCGGCGATGGCAGTGAGCGTGTTGTCGCTGAACACCACGTACGCCGGCACCTTCAATTCACGGGATTTGTCCAGTCGCCATGACTTCAGGGCGTCCAACAGGGCGATGTCGACGTTCGACGGACAGCTTTCGCATCGACCGAGCATGGTGGCGGACGTACCGATCAACGGCTTCCCACACAACCGGCACTTGGGTCCTGATTTCTTGGCAGCGGGTGCCGCGATACGCGAGGCGGGCGAATCCTCGGGCACGAGACCGATGAGAAACCTCGACCGCCGGCGCGACTTGCGCCCACCCTCGTTGCGGGCGAGCGCCCAGGACAGATGCAGGTGGACTCGGGCGCGCGTGACACCGACGTAGAGCAGTCTGCGCTCCTCCTCGATCGCGGCCTCGTTGTTGGCGCTGGGGTCGTTGCCGATGGCGTGCGAGATCGGCAGAGTTCCGTCGGCGAGACCGACGATGAACACTGCGTCCCACTCCAAGCCCTTCGCCGCGTGCAAGGAGGCCAGCGTCACACCCTGCACCGTCGGAGGATGCCGCGCCTCGGCACGCGCAGCCAGCTCCCCCAGCAACTTCTCGAGGGTCAGGTCCGGCTCGTGAACGAGAAGTTCCTCGGTGAGCTGCACCAGACCACCCAACGACGCCCACTTCTCGCGGGCCTGTGCACCGGTCGGCTCGGCCGCCGTCAGGCCGAGCGGGGCAAGCACGGCCCGCACCAGAGCCGTCAGGCCGTCGCCGGACTGTGCGACGTCGGGGAGATCGTCACAACCGGCTGCCTGCCGCAGCGCGTTGACTCCCTGCCGCACTTCCGGTCTGGTGAAGAAGCCCTCGCCGCCGCGCACCTGATACGGAATCTTCATCTCGGTCAACGCCTGCTCGTGCGCCTCCGACTGAGCGTTGATGCGGTACAGAATCGCGATCTCGGCCGGCTCGACCCCCTTCGCGATCAGCCTCTTGACCGCGCGCGCCACTCCGTCGGCCTCCGCCGGTTCGTCGTCGTACTCGAAGAATTCCGGCTCGGGCCCTTTCTCCCGCTGACCGATCAATTGCAACCGGGTGCCGGCAATACGTCCGCGAGCGGCACCGATGACACGATTCGCCAGCGACACCACCTCCGGCGTCGACCGGTAATCACGTTCGAGCCGAACCACCGTGGCCTCGGGATACTTGCGAGAGAAGTCGAGCAGATAGCGGGGGGACGCGCCGGTGAACGAATATATGGTCTGGTTCGCATCCCCGACGACGGTGAGATCGTCACGATCGCCCACCCAGGCGTCGAGCACCCGTTGTTGCAGCGGTGTCACGTCCTGGTATTCGTCGACGACGAAGCAGCGATACCGCTCGCGGAACTCGTCGGCCACCGACGAGTGCTCTTCCAGAGCTGCGGCCGTGTGCAGGAGGAGGTCGTCGAAATCGAGCAACATGCCGTCCCCGCCTCGAGATTTCAGCTCCTCGTACCCGGCGTACACGGCAGCGACCTTGGCGGCATCCATCGGGACGTCGCGGCGATTGCTCGCCGCGATACGCGGGTAATCCTCGGGCGCGATCAACGAGCCTTTGGCCCACTCGATCTCACCTGCCAGATCACGGATCGCGTCGGTCGAGGTCGACACTCCGGCGCGATTCGCCGCCTGGGAAACAACGGTGAACTTGCGATCGAGCAGCTGCCAGCCGGTGTCTCCGACGACCTGCGGCCAGAAGTACTTGAGTTGCCGCATCGCCGCGGCGTGGAACGTCCGGGCCTGCACGGGAGGCCCCTCTCCCCCGACCCCGAGCTCACGGAGGCGACCTCGCATCTCGCCCGCAGCGCGAGCGGTGAACGTCACCGCGAGCACCTGCCCCGAGGAGACATGCCCCGCCGAGACCAAGTGCGCTATGCGTCGAGTGATCGTGCGCGTCTTGCCCGTGCCGGCACCGGCGAGAACGCAGACCGGGCCACGTGGAGCCAATACCGCCGCGGATTGCTCCGGATCCAGTCCGGTGGTCATCGCGTCGTCAGCCATGTGGACCATTGTGTCAGTGCGCACCGACAGTTCCGCCCGGGCCCGAGCCTGCCGGAACAACGGCGTCGGTGCTCCTGTTGACTCTTGACGTGACCACTACCGAGAACACTCAGCAGACCCCAGCCGCACTCACCGTCTACTCCACGACGTGGTGCGGATACTGCCGCCGACTCAAGACTCAGCTCGACGAGGCGGGAATCACATACGCCGAGATCGACATCGAGCAGAACCCCGAAGCGGCCGAGTTCGTCGGAAGCGTGAACAACGGTAACCATGTGGTGCCGACCGTCCTCTTCGCCGACGGCTCGACCGCAACCAATCCCGGTCTCGCCGAGGTCAAGCGCGCGCTGTCGCTCTGATCCGACGTCAGGCCGTGGCCGCCCACGCTTCGAGCATTCCGCGCGCGATCGAGATGGAACCGGGAAGTAGCAATCGGGAGCTCGACTCCGATCCCCAGTCGCCCAGTTCCAGCGCCGCGACCACCTCGGCTCGATCGAACCAGTGGGCTTCGGCAATCTCGCCGTCCTGGAAAAGCAAGGGCTGCTCCGGGTCGGCGACGGCCGAGAACCCGATCATCACCGAACGCGGGAACGGCCACGGCTGGCTGCCCAGGTAGTCGATGTCGGAGACGTCGAGGCCGACTTCTTCCTTGATCTCCCGTGCCACACACGTTTCGAGCGATTCGCCGGCCTCGACGAAGCCCGCAAGAACCGAGAACCGCCGCTCGGGCCAGGCCGGTGCACGAGCCAGCAACACCCTGTCGACGCCGTCGTGGACCAGGCAGATGACTGCGGGATCGGTACGGGGAAATTCCTCGTGACCGGTGGACGTACTGGTGCGAGACCACCCCGCATTCGACGGCACCGACGGCGCGCCGTCGAGTGAGCTGAACTGTGCGCTCGCATGCCAATTGAGGATCGCCAACGCGCCGGTCACCATCGACAGTGCAGTGCTGTCCAAGCGATCACCGTCGGTACGCAGATCCCCGAGCGTGCCGTCCACGATCTCCACCCGCCTGGTCCATAGGTACCGGTCCCCGTGGATCCCGAGAAAGACCGCATCGGCCGTGGGCTCCGGCGCAACATCCACGGCGGGGGTGAGGATCAAACCGTCCTCGTCCACGCCGAATCTGCCTCTGCCGTCGACATTCAGTAGTCGGCCGGTCGACCAGCCGGCTGCAAGCGCGGCGGTGTCTCGGCGTAGTTCCTCGGCCCTGTTCAGGGGTGACCGAGAGAGGCGAGGTGGGTGAGCGAGGTGGAATTTCGGCACGCTCGGAACCCTACTCGGACTTCGTTACTCACCCACACGACGGATGTACAGGAGGCGATCGGACGCCTCGACGGCATCGACTTCCGGAGTGCCGACCCGGAACAGTTTGCCGCCCCGCACGACTCCGAGCACGATGTCGGTGAGATGCCGTGGAGAGCCGCCCACCTCGTCGCGCTCGACTTCGCGCTCAGCGATCGCGAAGCCTGCCTCCGGCGTCAACAAGTCCTCGATCATCTCCACCACGGACGGTGTGGAGGTCGCGATGCCGAGCAACCGACCCGCGGTCTCCGAGGACACGACCACGGAATCGGCACCGGACTGACGCAGCAGGTGGGTGTTCTCCGCTTCTCTGATGGCCGCGACGATCTTGGCCTTGGGAGCGATCTCACGAGCGGTCAGAGTCACCAGTACAGCGGTGTCGTCTCGGTTGGTCGCGACGATGATGGCCGACGCGTGCTGGGCTCCGGTGAGTCTGAGCACGTCCGACTTGGTCGCCGAACCGTGGACGGTGACCAGGCCCAGGGCCGACGCGGCATCGAGCACCGTCTGATCGGTGTCGACCACAACGATGTCGGAGGCCGGTACACCGTCTCCGAGCATCGCGTCGACTGCGGTCCGGCCCTTGGTGCCGAAACCGATGACCACGGTGTGATTGCGCACGCTGCGTCTCCATCGCTGAATTTTGAATGCTTGTCTGGACCGCTCGGTGAGAACCGACAGCGTCGTTCCGACCAGCAGAATGAGGAACAGAACCCGAAGTGGTGTGATGACAAGAATGTTGGTGAGCCGCGCCGACGGGCTCATCGGTGCGATGTCACCGTATCCCGTCGTGGACAGCGACACCGTGGCGTAATAGAACGCGTCCAGAAAGGACAGTTCGCCGTTCTGGTTGTCGCTGTAACCGTCGCGGTCGAGGTACACCACGAACGCTGCGAGAAACAGAATGCCCAGCGCCATCAGTACGCGTTTGTAGATCGCGCTCCACGGGCTCGATTCGAGCTCCGGGACTCGGAGCACTCCCACGAGCGCGAAGTCGGGCTTGTCGGTCAGCGCGCCACTGTCGCTCAGGCGCGCACGCAACCTACCTGCCACGTCGCCCGCCGAAGTGTGCGCAGAAGTCGAGATCATTCACGGCACGCAGCGTAACCCCGCGCGACGGATCCGTGCCGACGACTCGGGATGTGGCACGGTAAGTGCATGACACAGCGATCGAGTCAGGCAGCCGCACTGCGCCTCGCCGGACTGCTCACCGGAGCCGGCATCCTTCATTTCGTCACGCCGACGTTCTTCGACGCGCAGGTTCCGACGGCACTGCCGGGTTCGGCTCGCACGTACACCCAGGTCTCGGGCGTCGCCGAGCTCGCGGTGGCCGCGACCTTGGCTGCTCCGTCGACGCGCCGCGTGGGAGGCGCGCTGGCGGCCGCCCTGTTCGTTGCGGTCTTTCCCGCCAACATCAACCTCGCGTGGAAGTACGTGCAGAGCTCCAAGACGTCACCGGCGCTCAAAGCAGCCATGATCGCCCGCCTCCCGTTGCAGATCCCGTTGGTCACCGAGGCTCTCAAGGCTCGCCGGAACGCGCCGTAGCGTCGATCGGCGTCGACACGGCCGGACCCTCGAGAAGTTCGGCCAAAGCTGTTGCGTCCGGGAGGTTCTCGGGCGAGATGGTGTGACCGCTGCGGACATAGTGGAACGCCGCGCGGACGCGGTCCAGCGACACCGGTTCTGCCTGCCCGATCGACATCAGCTCGGCCCACGCCAATCGGTAGGCCGCGAGTTGCATCGCCACTGCCTGCTGTTCCGACGCCGTCGGCTCTGCACCGGTCTTCCAGTCGACGACGGTCCAGCCGCCGTCGGGGTCTGCGAACACGGCGTCGATTCGGCCGCGCAGCACCGTGCCCGCCACGGACGTCTCGAACGGAACCTCGACCTCCACGGGGCTGCGCAACGACCATTCCGAGTCCAGGAACGCCTGCTGCAACGTCTCCAGGTCGACGTCGGCCGACGCACCGGTATCGGCCGAGCCCGGCAACTCGTCGAGGTCGAGCAATCGAGTTGCGCCGAACCGCCGCTCGACCCAGGCGTGAAATGCAGTTCCTCTGCGCGCCAACGGATTCGGAGGAAAAGGCAACGGCCTACGAAGTCGCGACGCCAGGCCATCGGGATCCGCGGCCAGGTCCACCAACTGGGTCACCGACAGGTTGCCCGGTAGGGCCACGTCGACTCCTGAAACCGACCTCGCTGCCCGCTCGGCCAGCAGGGTCCGGACGTCGGCAGCCCAGTTCTCCGGGTCGTCCAAGTTCGGGTCGTCAGTGCTGTCAGTCGAATCGAGCTGCGCTGCCGGACCATCCGACAGTGCTCGTAGCACCTCCTGCGCGCCGCTCTCGACCGCATCACGTCTGGGTCCGAGCGGGTCTCGCGGCCAGGACGCCGTGTGCGGTACCGCTCCGAGTGGGTTCTCCACTCCGTCCTCCGGAGCCGGGGCCCACTGCTCGATCACAGCTGCGGCGTCGTCGGATTCGCTGACCTGCCTGTGCAGTTCGTCGAGAAACTCCGACGGCCCACGCGACTTCGTCGACGTTTGGTCCCAGTGGTGCGCGGACACCAACAGCACCCGTTCGGTTCTGGTCAGAGCAACGTAGAACAGTCGCCGGTCCTCGGCGAGCCGACGCCGGGCGAGCGCGTCCTTGTGGTTCTTTACCGCATCCTCCAGGTCCTTCCGGTTGTACAGCTGGTCGAGCTCGAGAACCGGAACGCCCTCGGAGCCCTCACCGTCCAGCGCGCGATCACCGCGCAGCGACGGCGGTAGTTCGGCCATGGCACCGAGCCAGGTCGAGGACGCGTTCGACGACGGGAACACGCCCTTCGCCACGTGCGGCACGGCCACGACCTCCCATTCGAGGCCCTTCGCGGAGTGGACGGTGAGCACCTGAACTCGGTGTGGGGCGACGTCGACCTCGCCGGGCGCGAGGCCGTCCTCGACCGTCTCCGCGGCAGCGAGGAACGACAGGAATCCGGTCACTGTGGCGGTGGGATTGTCTGCGTAATCGGCCACCACGTGGGCGAATGCATCCAGATGTTCGCGGCCGACTGCCCCGTCGATACCGATCGGTGTTCGGGCTTGCGCTTCGACACCGATGTTCATGACCCGCTCTATGTCGCCGACCAATTCCGTCAGCGGTTGCCCTATCCGGTCGCGCAGGAGGTGCAGTTCACCCGCAAGGGCGACGATCCGCCGGTGGCCGACCTCCGAGTACCGCTCCGCCGGACCCGGGTCGGCTATGGCGTCTGCCAGCCCCGCTTGCTCGGACTGCTCGCCGGGCAGTGCGCTGCCGAGCGCGGCATCCAACGTCTCGGAGTCGTCGACCCGACCCGTGGTGCCGTAGCCGCTGCGGATCTCGAGTTCTCGGGCGCGCTGGGAGAGGGCCCGCAGATCCGTCGGCCCGATCTGCCATCGAGAACCGGTGAGGATGCGCACAGCGGAACTGCCTGCAGTCGGGTCGGCGACCAGTCGCAGCATCGCAATGATGTCGGCCACCTCGGGAACATGCAGCAAGCCGCCGAGACCGACGACCTCCACCGGCAATCCGCGGCTGCGCAGTACCTCTGCGATCGGTTCGGCATCGGCGTTGCGTCGCACCAGAACTGCCGCGGTGGGCGGTGGCCGATCCTGCTCCAGGGCCGAGCGGTACTCCCCCGCGATCCGGTCGGCAATCCACTCGCGTTCGTCGAGAACGGTATCGGTGACGGCAATTCGGACGTCCCCGGGAACAGCTCCCGGACGGGCCCGCAGAGTCGGCACCGGAACACCGACGCGGCGTAGCGGATCGGTGATCAGGTTCGCGAGAGTCAGCGCCTCGGGCGGATTTCGCCAGCTCGTGAGTAGTTCCAGTCGAGGGGCGGGGCCACCGTCGGCCTGCGGAAAGTCGGTGGCGAACCGTGGCAGGTTCGCGGCCGAGGCACCGCGCCAGCCGTAGATCGATTGCATCGGATCGCCGACCGCCGTCAACGCCAAGGTGGGGTCGCCGCCGGATCCGAAGAGCGACGACAGCAGGACGCGTTGGGCATGCCCGGTGTCCTGGTATTCGTCGAGCAGCACCAACCGAAAACGTTGCCGTTCGGCTGTTCCTACCTCGGCATGCTCGGCCGCGACCCGCGCCGCCATCGACATCTGCGAGCCGAAATCCAGTGCGCCCTCCCGGCGCAGAGTCTGGCCCAGCCGTTCCACCAACGGCAACAACCCGATTCGTTGATGCTGCGCGTCGAGGATGTTCAACAGCTCTTTGGTCGGGCCGCCGCGTTGTCGCGGGCCAGGCCCGAGCGTGTGTACCAGTTTCTCCAACTCCACGTGTGCGTGGCGCAGCTCATCGGGATCGACGAGATGCTCGGCCAACTGGCCCGAGAGCGCCAGTACCGCCTCGGTCACCGACGTGGGGTTTCGGTCGGTGTCCAGGTCGCCGTCCCACGTGCTGACGACGCGGTGCGCCAGCTGCCACAGTTCGGTTTCCGAGAGCAGTGTCGCGGACGGTTCGATCGGCAGCAGCAAGCCGTGCTCGGTGAGCAGTCGGCCTGCGTAGGAGTGATACGTGCTCACTTCGGGCTCGGCACCGAGAATCCGTTCACGCAGTGCCAGACTGGGATCGAGTGCGCGCACCAGATCGGATCCGGCCAGCCGAGCCAGCCGCGCCCTGATCCGAGACGTCAACTGCTGCGCGGCCTTTCGCGTGAAGGTCAGGCCGAGCACCTGGTCCGGGTCGACGAAACCGTTGGCCACCATCCACACCACACGGGCGGCCATCGTCTCGGTCTTGCCCGCCCCCGCTCCTGCCACCACGAGCATGGGGCCGGGCGGGGCCGCGATCACCGCAGCCTGCTCGTCGGTCGGCGGATGCTTCTGTCCCAGTGCCCGGGCGAGCTCGACCGGCGACACCCGCACCGAACCGGTCCGCTTCTTTGTCGGTGTCGTCACTGCTCGGTCACCTGCCGTCCCGTCTCGTGTGCCGGGCAGCTGGACTTGACCGGGCAGTGCCTGCAGCCATCGTTCACGCGCGCTTCGAATGTCGGCCCCTGTGTTGCCGATGCGGCCTGGTGCACGGTGTCCCGCCACTCCTCGAGTCTCTCCGGTGTCGGAACTTCCTGTACGCGCTGAGTCGCCCCGTCCTTGTTGTGCGGTTTGGCAACGAACACCAGCCGGGCTCCGCCGGGTTCGCCCGCGGGCTCGCCCTCGATCGCACCGGCTGCAGCAGCAACCTGATAGGTGGCCAGCTGGTGGTGGTTTCGTGCGTCCTCCTTCGACATGACGGTCTTCGCCGTCTTGACGTCGATGATCACCGGCCGACCGTCCGGGTCGTGTTCGAGTCGGTCGATTCGTCCGCGCAACGCCACCGCCGGCTCGTCCTCCGACCGGGCGTCCAGAATTCCCTCGACCCGCACTTCGACGCCGGCCTCGGTGAGCTCACCGCGACTGCCCTGTAGCCAATTCTCGAACGTCTCGAGCATCGCTCCGGTTCGATCGAGCTCGTGTCGTGAGTACCACTGCGACCCCAGATCCACAGCATCCCATGCTGTTTCGAGCGCGCGGCGAAGCTGCTCGGGTGGCATACGACCGGCCACCGCCTGCACCAGGGTGTGCACGAGGGTTCCGGTGACCGCATGGGTGTTGGCACCGTCGTTGCCGCCGTGCCGTTCGAGCATCCACCGCAGCGGGCACGTGGTGAGCTGCTCCACTGTGGACGGAGACAACGGCACCGGACCGTCCCCGAGCTGCCACAAGGGCTCGGCATTGCTGAGCCCTGCCACCCCGAACCACTCGTCCGGATGCGCGCCTCGGACACCGGCGTCCGCGAGAGTTGCCAGATGGCGAGCAGCCCGGGCTCGCTTGTCCGGATCGTGTTCGGCAACGACTGGATCGCACACGACACTGCGCAGCTCGGCAACCAGCATCGGCAGCGCCAACACCCGATGTGCGGACTCGGGCGCTTCGAGCGGAAGGAGGGACTCGCCGTCGACGTCCACCCCGCGCAGTTCGTCGACGAAGCGAGAACGAACGAGGTCGGCATCGCCGGTACTGGAATCGACGGCAGTGACGAGCAGAGTCGATCGAGCTCGACTGCACGCGACCAGAAACAGCGTGCGCTCCTCGGCGAGCAGGGGTGCCGATTTCGACAGCCGCCCGTCGAGTGCTGCTCCGGCGTCGAACTTCCCGGACACGAGGTCGATCAGCGTGTCGGTCCCGAGCAGGCTTCCGCGCGCTCGAAGGCCCGGCCACAGGCCTTCCTGAACCCCGGCCACCGCAACGAGCTCCCATTCCCGACCCGCAGCCGAATGCGCACTGAGCAGGGTGACGGCATCGGCCCGAACCGTGGGTCGATGGGAGCTCAGCGTGGGAATCTCCTGCTGCGCAATGTAATCGAGAAATCCACCGATCTGCGCGCGCGGCAGCCTGTCGACATAGGCTGCCGCCGCATCGAACAAAGCAACCACAGCATCGAGGTCACGGTCTGCCTGGGCACCGGCCGAGCCACCCCACGCCGACGCGCCGGCCCACCGACGTTCGAGACCCGTCGCCTGCCACGCTGCCCACAACACGTCCTCGACACCGCGGCCCGTCCGGGCAACCGCCCTGGCCTTCCGGATTACGCCGAGTGCTTTGCGCAGCGGCGCTGACTCCACATCCGACAGTCCGCCGAACCCCTCGTTCTTTCCGCGGGAATCGTCGGTGAGAACGCCCCTGAGAAGTTCGGCGGAGTCGCGTTCACCGCCCGATGCGAGCTCGAGTCTTCTCATGCCCCTACGCAATCGACGAAGACCGACCGGATCGGCTCCGCCGATCGGCCCGGACAGCAATGCCAGTGCGTCTTCACCGTCGAACGTCGGATCGGAAATCGCACGGAGTACCAGCAGTAGACCCACCGCCCCGTGCTGGCGATGCAGCGGAAGCTCCGAGGTGGGCGTGACCATCGGAACACCCGCTGCGTGCAGCGCCCGGCGCAGCGGTGCGACGGTCCTCGGCACCGACCGCACGACGATGGCCATCTCGGACCACGGCACCCCGTCGATCAGGTGGGCCCGTCGCATGGCGTCGGCGATGATCGCGGCTTCTTTGGCCGGCGAGGACGCAACATGCACTCGTCCCGAAGGGTTCCCGAATCGGGCAACGGCCACCGGTTCGGGACACCGGTGCCGGCCGAGCCCGGGCAATCGCCCTGCCACGATGTCGGTCAACTCGGCAACCTCCGACACGGATCGGTGATTGCGCGTCAGCACTACTCGCCGTGGCGAATCGACCTCGACCAGGTCGGCCACGAATGTGGGATCGGCACCACGAAACGTGAACACGGATTGATCGGGATCCCCCGCGACGACGGTCGATTCGGTATCGGTACCGATCAGCCGAACCAATTGTGCCGCTTGAGGATCGAGGTGTTGCGCGTCGTCGACGACGAGGTGGCGGATGCGGGCACGTTCACTGCGCAGAAGATCCGGATCGGTGGCGAAGGCCATCAGAGCGGCACCGATTAGCTCTGCGGCATCCAGACCGGGTGCCGTGGCTCCCGCAGCTTCGACGCCCACTGCCCCGCGCAGCAACATGGCCTGCTCGTACCGAGCGGCGAATCGTCCGACGGCAATCCACTCGGGTTTGCTGTGCTTGCGACCGAGTTTGACGAGGTCTTCCGGCCCGATTCCGCGTTCGGCGGACCTGAGCATCATGTCTCGCACAGCGGTCACGAACCCTGAGGTGCCGAGTGCCGGACGCAACCGCTCCGGCCACTCGGCGGCACCGTCCTCGAGGTCGCCCCTCAGCATCTCGCGCACCACGGCGTCCTGCTCGGCTCCGGTCAGCAGCCGCGGTGGCGGGTTGCCGTAGAGAGACGCTTGCAGCCTGAGCACCGCGAAGGCATAGGAGTGCACAGTACGTACCAACGGTTCGCGTGTCGCTCTCAGCGCGTGGTCTCCACTGAAGAGGCCGGAGGTGATCACCTCACGCACCGCGGTGGCCGCCCGTTTGGACTGGGTTAGCACCAGAACCGATTCCGGATCCCCGGAGACGATGCGCGAGACCGCGTAGTCGGCGACGAGCGATGTCTTTCCCGTTCCGGGTCCACCGAGTATCTGCCACGGATTCCACCGGGGCGCACCCTGCGCCGCCTCCGACGCCGAATTCGGTCGGGACGACAACAGCCGAGCGGCCGCGCCGGCCCACGTGCGGGCGGGAAGATCCACCTTGGGTGCCCGGACGAGGGTGACCGTCGCGCCGTGTCTGCCGTCCGTGCTCATGGGTACAGATGCAATCACGGACCACCGACAACCTTCGCCTCAGCATCGAGGCCCCTGCAGTGGACCGGCAGAATCCGCGGCGGCACTCCATGCGGCATAGTGGTCGACGTGCCCGAGTTGAATCTGCATACGTTCGGACCCGCAGACGGTCCCGAAATCCTCGCCGTTCACGGTGTGACCGGCCACGGTGCCCGCTGGTGGGATCTCGCCGACAATCACCTGCCCGAAGCCCGAATTCTGGCTCCCGATCTGATCGGCCACGGCCATTCCCCGGCCACGCCGCCCTGGGACATCGACGCCCAGGTCACGGCCCTGAAAGCAGTACTCGACGCCCACGCGCGGGGTCCGGTCGTAGTGCTCGGACATTCGTACGGCGGCGCGTTGGCCGTCCACCTCGCACAGAGGTTCCCGGATGCGGTGCGGGCGCTGATTCTGCTCGATCCCGCGATCGCTCTGCCGCCGGACGAGCTGCTCGACGTGGCCGAGGCAACCGCCAAGTCCCCCGATTACACCGACGCCGACGAGGCGCGGTCGGAGAAGATCCACGGAGCATGGGCGGACGTGCCCACCGAGTTGCTCGACCGCGAGGTTGCCGACCACCTGGTTCCGGCCGACGGCGGCAAGGTGGCGTGGCGAATGTCGATCCCGGCGATCGTTGCGACGTGGGGCGAGCTGGCTCGACCGATCGTGGTTCCCGCCGAGAGCGTCCCGACTATCGTGGTTCGGGCCATGCGTGTCGAACCTCCCTATGTCACAAACGAATTCCTCGCTGCACTGCGAGAGAAGCTCGGTGAGAACCTGCGCACCGTCGAACTGGACTGTGATCACATGGTCGGCCAGGCCAAGCCGGTCGAAGTGGCCGAGCTGGTGCGATCCGTGCTCTAGATGGCACCGATCACCGAAGACCAGGTCGAGCGAGTTCGCGCATTGGTCGCGTCCATTCCGCCGGGATACGTCGCCACGTACGGAGACATCGCGGCAGCTGCAGACCTGTCGAGCCCACGCATCGTGGGATGGATCATGCGAACGGACTCCGCCGACCTACCGTGGCATCGCGTCCTCGGAGCCAGTGGCAGGCCCGCTCCGCACCTGGCCACCCGGCAGCTCGAGACGCTGCGCAGCGAGGGAGTGGCAGTCCACGACGGCAGAGTCCCGCTGAAGTCGATTCGATTCGACTTCGGGGCGCTCCCATCGCCCCTCGACTCGACCACTAACCTCGGAGGATGAACATCAGAGACGGGCTCGGGCAGTTCGATCCACGTCCCACGTCGAAGTTCGCCCTGTCGAAGGCGAGCACCTTCGTCGCCTCTGCCGGACTGGTCGTCGACGAGGTCTCGGGCACCCGGGTGTCGGGTCACATCGACTTGACGGACGAGCACTTCACCCCGTGGGGCGTAGTACACGGCGGGGTCTACACGACCGCCGTCGAGAGCGCCGCCAGTATCGGTGCCAGTGAAGCGGTCAAGGATCGTGGTGAGTTCGCCGTCGGCGTGCACAACGGCACCGACTTCCTGCGCGCGAGCAAAGGCGGACGCGTCGACGTTGTCGCAGAACCGCTGCAGCAGGGCCGTGTTCAGCAATTGTGGCTGGTCACGATTACTGCCTCCGACAGCGGAAAGACGATTGCGCGTGGGCAGGTTCGGCTACAGAACGTGCCTCTGCCGACATGAGAGCTCTCGAAACATGACGCAACCGGTCTGCGATGCGATCGTCCTCGCCGGCGGTCGCGGTTCGAGGATGGTCGATCCCGAGCTCTCACCTGCGTCGAAAGAAGTCGACAAGCCGGCTCTGACCGTCGGCGGTCGTCGCCTGGTCGACATCGCCGTGGACGCCGTATCGAACTGCCGTAGAACGGTTCTGGTGGGTCCACCACGTGACGGTGTGGCGGATCACGTCGTCCAGACTCGCGAGTCTCCTGCCGGCGGTGGACCTGTTGCTGCTCTCGCCGCAGGACTACGATCCCTCGATGACAACGCCCCATCAGAGCACACCGCAGATCTGGTGGCCGTTGTCGCGTCGGACATTCCATTTCTCGACTCCGCCGCACTGGGGTCCCTGATCGAGTCCATCGCACACTCCGAAGCAGATGCGGTATTCGCTCGCGACAGTGCGGGCCGCACGCAATTCTTGTTGGGAGTATGGCAGCAAGCAACGCTGCGATCCGCTGTGGCACAGCTCGATTCGGCCGAAGGTGTACCGATGCGCCGGATCGTTCCGGTCGATCATCAGGTCATCGCGCTACCCGGTATCGAGGACTGCGACACTCCTGCCGAGCTGCGGGCCGCTCGACTCGCCGCGCAGCCGTCGCAGACGCTCGAGGTCGCCGAGGCGATGGAGCGCATCCGAAGCAGCCTCCGTCCCCTGCCGACCGCTCGAATTTCCTTGCAGCACAGTGTTGGAACCGTCCTTGCGGAACCCCTCGTGTCCCAGACCGCGTTACCGGCAGTCGACATCTCCGCGATGGACGGTTACGCCGTCTGCGGCTCCGAGCCATGGACTCTGCGGCCCGAGATCGCTTACGCCGGAAGTACCGATATCACCGGACTCGTCGACGGTACGGCGGTGCGCATCGCGACCGGTGCTGCGCTGCCGCCCGGGGCGACGACGGTGGTGCGCGACGAG
The DNA here is from genome assembly GCF_059489205.1 of Rhodococcoides sp. S146-33. Lineage (NCBI taxonomy): Bacteria > Bacillati > Actinomycetota > Actinomycetes > Mycobacteriales > Nocardiaceae > Rhodococcoides > Rhodococcoides sp. S146-33. The sequence continues at coordinate 761,101 of NZ_JCAJWY010000002.1, read as the reverse complement.
CACGTGACCCGCGATCCGGACGGGTCGGTACGTCGACTGTCGAACACAGGCGAATCCGACGACACACGTCGACGCGGCGAGGACTGGCTGCCGGGCACCGAACTCGTCGCGGCCGGAACTCCGATCGATGCGGCGGTACGGTCTCTCGCCGCCAGCGCGGAAGTGTTGGACGTCACGGTGCGCGGTCCGGTTCGTGGTCGAATAGTAATCAGCGGCAACGAGATTCGATCGAGCGGTCCACTGGCTCCAGGCGAGACCCGAGATGTTCTCGGCTCGGTGTTGCCGGAGTATCTGGCGCACTGCGGCATCGCGGTCGTCGAGGTGACACTGCTCGACGACTCGGCGGCGGAGTTTCGAGACGTCCTGACTCGCACACAGGATCTGGAGGTCGTCATCGTGGTCGGAGCCACTGGTGGCGGGGCCGCCGATCAACTGCGCTCGACGCTGGCAGCACTCGACGCGGAAGCCATCGTCGGCCGGATGCGTGTTCGACCCGGCGGTTCGCAGATCACCGCGGCACTGCCGGACGGGACGGTGGTGCTCGGCCTACCCGGCAACCCGCTTGCAGCCGTTGCGACCACACTGCTGACGGCACCCGCGATCGTGGACGCGCTCACCCGCAGAACGGTCCGCCCACAACGGATCGGTCAGTTGTCCAACGCCGCAGACGTTCGATTCGCCGTCCCACGCCTCGTCCCTGTCACCGTCGACGGCACGCGCTGGCGGGCCGATACCGAGGTACGCACTGCACACCTGGGCCACTTGGTCGGACGGGATGCGCTCGCACTGGTTCCCGCTGAGATCACCGCCGACGAGCCGGTGACCATTCTTCCGCTGCCGCGGTGAGTGACCGAACACCCTCGAAATAGCGGTCCACCACCAGATCGACGATTGCCGGATGGACTCCCAGCGGCTCACCGACGCCGTCTGCACCTGCGTCGGCCAGACGGTTGTGAAACAGCCCCCGCGCCAACAGATACGACGCGACGAAGATTCGAGAGTGCCCCTCGTCGCGCAGAGCCGAGACCGCCTCGGCCACCGTGGGCACAGCGGTGGCCACGTATCCGATGCGTACCGGCACCCGAGCGACGTCGGCCAGCATCGCCGCGGCTCGAACGTGTTCTGCCAGCGCTCGGGGGTCGGACGACCCTGCAGCGGCGAGCACGATCGAATCGCCTGTGCGCCAACCGGAGTCGCGCAGTCGATCGAGCATGACCTCCGCGAGTACAGGGTCCGGCCCCAGAGCACGGGTGACCGCGACCGAGGCATGGGCGCTCTCCGCAATTTCTCGAGGTACGTCGGTGTGGACGTGGTAGCCCGATGCCAAAAATGCCGGCACCGCGACCGCCGATCCGGGGGTATCGCGCAGCACCTCGGCCGGGGATGGCCCGAGCACGTCGACGAATGCCACACGAGTGGCACCGATCTGCGTCGACACTGCATCGGCAAGTGCGGCGATCATCTCGACACCACGGGGGTTTCGGGTGCCGTGTGCTACCAAAACCAGAGTCGGGGTCATCAGTACTTCCCTCCTTCGACGACGGCCACACGCGCGTGCACGGCGGGCTCGTCGGAATCGCAGTCGGTTTCGGTCTCGATGTGATCGAGTGCGATCCGATACCCACGCTTGACGACGGTCTGGATCGCCTTCGGCGCGCCCAGAGAGGACCGGAGTCTGGTCATCGCTGTTTCCACCGCGTGGGTGTCACCTCCGCCACCGGGCAAGGACGCAAGCAGATCCTCCCGGGAGACGACACGTCCAGGATTGCGAGCCAGCGTCTTCATCAACGCCATTCCGGCCGGCGACACCGGTCGCACTTCACCGTCGACCACCACGCACCGGCCGCGCACGCTCACCACGTGTCCGCCTGCGTGAAGACGACCGGTCCGCCTCGGCAATTCCTCCGCGATATGCCGCGCCAGTGCGCCCAAACGCGCCCTCGCCGGCTGCGTCGTGGTCACGTTCAGCTGTTCGAGGGGTGCCGCCGTCACCGGCCCCACGCAGACCGGAAGTACCCGCGTGCGCATCGACTGCAGCAGGGGTTCGAGGACCCCGTTCTCGTCGGCGCGCATGAGCATCGACGCCACCGCGGGTGCCGAGGTGAAGCTGACAGCGTCGAGATCGCCGACAACGACGGCTTCGATCATGCGGTCCATCGGGCCCTGCTCGTCGGGGGCCGTCCATCGATACACCGGTACCGGAACCACTTCGGCTCCGGCACAGCGCAGTACCTCGCAGAAGTCCGGGATCGGCTCCCACTCGGTTGTCGCGCCGTGCAGCTGCACGGCAATACGTTTGCCCTCGACCCCTTCGGCAAGTAAGTGCTCGAGCACCTCCGCGGAGGATTCGGAGGCGGGCGACCATTCCTCACGGAGATCGGCGGCCCTGATCGCACCGGTGGCCTTGGGGCCGCGGGCCAGCAGCCGGGACGCCCCCAGCGCCGATCCGAGTTCTTCTGCCCGCCCCCATCCGTCGGCGGCCTCGATCCAGCCCCGGAATCCAATTCCCGTTGTGGCAACGGTAATTTCGGGCGGATGCGCGATGATCGCGGCGGTCACGCGTTCCAGCTCGGCATCGTCCGCGAGCGGGATGATGCGGATCGCGGGGGCATGCATCACGGTTGCTCCCCGCCGCTCGAGCAGAGTTGCGAACTCCTCGGCCCGACGCGATGCCGTGATCCCGACGGTGAACCCGGCCAGGGGCGTTCCTGCCCCGGCGATTTCGCTCACGTAGAGCCGCCGCGGACCAGCACGACACCCTCGACGCACGAGACCTCGAAGGATCCGAGACCGACCGCCGTATCGTCGAGGCAGCGCCCGTCGACCAAGGAGAAGACCTGCTTGAGCAACGGCGATGCGACCGTGGGCTCGCCCCCGCGGTCTCCCACGAGTCCGCGCGACATCACCGCTGCGCGCCCGTACGGATCGATGTTGCCCACCGCGAACAGTCGTCCGTCGTCGAGCAGAAACAGCGCCGCTTGGGTGCCGCCGCGCAGGAGCACCGCTACCCCGCGACCCGGAATCAGTGCGTCCAGTGTGCAGGCCGGGGTCCAACTACGAGCAATGTCGTTCGGTACCGCTGTACGTGAGTCGATGACAGTCATGGCGTACCTCCTGGTCAGCTATTCCACGTTGTCTGTGTTTCTGGCCCGTTAAGTCGCGATTACTCACCTGTGCACATGCGCTCAGTTTTGTGACCTGCCGGTTGTCAGGACCTCGTTCGGCGGCCTACGCCCCGACGCGCGGCATTCCCATCAACACCGGGACCTTGCGGACTCCGGACTCGTCGAACGCGATGGTCGGATCGGCCTCGCTCGGGGCATTGACGAACGAGACGAATCGACCGAGCTTCTCGTCGTCCTCGAGCACGCCTGCCCACTCGTCCTTGTAGCCGGCGACGTGTCGCTCCATGTCGGCTTCGAGCTCGGCACCGATGCCGAGGCTGTCGTCGACCACGACGGCTCTGAGATGATCGAGTCCCCCGTCGAGCGACTCGAGCCACGGCGCGGTCCGCTGCAGTCGATCTGCGGTGCGGACGTAGAACATCAGGTAGCGGTCGATGAAGCTGACCAGTGTGGCGTCGTCGAGGTTGGAGGCGAGCAACTGAGCGTGCTTGGGTGACTGTCCACCGTTTCCGCCGACATAGAGGTTCCAACCACCCTCCGTCGCGATGATGCCGACGTCCTTGCCACGGGCCTCGGCGCATTCTCGTGCGCAGCCCGAGACCCCGAACTTGATCTTGTGCGGGGACCTCAGCCCTCGATAGCGGTTCTCGAGGTCGACGGCCATCCCCACCGAATCCTGCACCCCGTACCGGCACCAGCTGGAGCCGACACAGCTCTTCACCGTGCGCAGCGACTTCCCGTATGCCTGACCCGATTCCATGCCTGCATCGACGAGGCGCTTCCAGATCGCAGGCAGCTGCTCGACGCGGGCACCGAACATATCGATGCGCTGCCCGCCCGTCACCTTGGTGTACAGCCCGAAATCACGAGCGACCTCGCCGATGACGATGAGCTGCTCGGGCGTGCACTCACCGCCGGGCATCCGCGGCACCACCGAGTACGTGCCGTTCTTCTGGATGTTGGCCAGGAAGTGATCGTTGGTGTCCTGCAGCGAGGCCTGCTCGCCGTCCAGAATGTGATCGGAGGACGTCGATGCGAGGATCGACGCGACGACGGGCTTGCAGATGTCACAGCCGGTTCCCTTGCCGTACTTGGCGATCAGCGACGAGAAGGTGCGGGTATTCGTGGCCCGAACGATCTCGAACAGCTCGGCCCTGGACTGAGAGAAGTGCTCGCACAACGACTTCGAGAGCACGACTCCCGACGCCGCGAGCAGTGACTTGATCGAGGGCAGGCATCCGCCACACGTGGTGCCCGCGGTGGTGCAGTTCTTCACGGCCGCCAGATCGCAGGCCCCGTCGGCGATCGCCGAGCAGATGGCGCCCTTGCTCACGCCGTTGCAGGAGCAGATCTCGGCGTCGTCAGGCAGTGCACCGATCCCGACCTGTTCGGCTGCCGGTGAGATCAGGGCTCCCGGGTCGCCGGGCAGTTCACGTCCGACGAGCGGACGCAGCAGCGAGTACGCGGAAGCATCGCCGACGAGGATGCCGCCGAGAAGGGTCTTCGCGTCGTCGGTCACGACGAGCTTGGCGTACGTGCCCTTGGGCGCATCGCTGAACACCACTTCGAGCGCACCCGGTGTGGCAGCCATCGCGTCGCCGAAGCTCGCAACGTCGACGCCCATGAGCTTGAGTTTGGTCGACATGTCGGCACCGGGGAATTGCGCTGCGCCACCGAGCAATCGGTCGGCCACCACCTCTGCCGTCGAGTAACCAGGGGCAACGAGACCGTAGCATCGGCCCTCGACTGCGGCACACTCCCCGATCGCGTAGACGGCGGGATCGGATGTAGTGCAACCGATGTCGACCATGATGCCGCCGCGCTCGCCGACCTCGAGACCACTCTCGCGGGCCAGCCGATCCTGGGGACGCACACCGGCGGAGAAGACCAACAGCGCGGCGTCGATAGTGCTGCCGTCGCTCAGTTCGACCGTCAGACCGGCGCTGTCGTTCTCGGAGATCGACGACGTGCCCACTCCCACATGAACGTTCAATCCGAGTTCGGTGACGAGACGAGCCAGCAGCGCGCCTCCGCCCTCGTCCACCTGCAGCGGCATCAACCGAGGAGCGAACTCGATCACGTGCGGGGTCATGCCCATCTTCTGCAGCGCATTCGCGGCTTCGAGACCGAGCAATCCGCCGCCGACGACGACTCCCACGGCACCCGGTCCTGCGGCGTCTGCCCGCGCTCGAATCTTGTCCAGGTCGTCGAGGGTGCGGTAGACGAAGCAGGCCGGGAGGTCGTGCCCGGGGATCGGTGGCACGAATGGATACGACCCCGTGGCGAGCACGAGCGCGTCGTACTCGACCGTGTCCCCCGCGGAAGTGACGACGGTGCGGTGGTCACGGTCGATGCGATCTGCCCGCACTCCGGTACGCATCTCGACGAGTGTGTCGCCGGGATAGTCGTTGCCCGCCAACGCCAGTTCCTTGTGGTCCCAGGCACCGACGTAGGACGACAGACCAACTCGGTCGTACGCGGCAAGGGCCTCCTCGCAGAGCACCGTCACCTTCCACTCGGCCGCATCGTCGCGCGCACGCAACGCCTCGACGAATCGGTGTCCGACCATTCCGTGACCTACCACTACCGCGCTCTTCATTGCGGGTCCTTCCGATATTCGTTGCCGTGCAGAGGTTTCGAGTGCGCCTGCAATGGGGCGTCAGACGGCTACCGGTGCGTCGGCGTCGGCAGAGTTGGTTTTGCGCAGGTAGATCGCCCAGGTGACGATCGCGCACACGATGTAGAAGCCGAGAAACACCCAGAACGCGGTGGTCGCGGACTTCGCGGTGCCCGAATACGACGCCCGCAGAACCAGGTTGATTCCGACGCCGCCGAGAGCTCCGATCGCACCGGCGATGCCGATGAGGGCTCCGGACATCTTGCGCGACCAGTGCTGCTGCTCGTCGACCGTCATGCCCTGAAGCTGAACCGATTTCGCGGCGAAGATGGCGGGGATCATCTTGTAGACCGACCCGTTGCCCAAGCCCGAGAGCAAGAAGAGCGCGATGAACCCGATGACGAAGAGCACCATGACAGTGCCGCTGGCCGCGCCGGGCGTCGAGTCGTCCCACGTGCTGGCCGCAACCAGGATGCCGGTGGAGAAGGTCATGGCCACGAACGTGTACAGGGTGATCTTGCCGCCGCCGATCTTGTCTGCCAGCTTGCCGCCGAACGGCCGCGACAGCGATCCCAGCAATGGACCGAGAAAGGCGATCTGAGCGGCCTGCAGCGAAGCCTGCGCCTGCAGCGCAGGGGTTGCCGGTGCCCCGTCGGTGAGTCCGGCGAGGAAGTTGATCTGCAACACCTGACCGAACGCGAAACTGAAGCCGATGAACGACCCGAAGGTTCCGATGTAGAGGAACGCGATCCACCACGCGTCGGAGAACTTCAGCACGTCGATCATGGAGCGGCCGTTGGTCTTCTGGTTGTCGAGGTTGTCCATGTACAACGCGGCACCGACGGCGGCGATCGCGATGAACACGAGGTACACGGCACAGACGATCTCGGGTGCGGTGTTGCCGATGGTAGCGATGACCAACAAGCCGATGAGCTGGATGACGGGGACACCGATGTTGCCGCCGCCCGCGTTGAGTCCGAGCGCCCATCCCTTTTCGCGCTGGGGATAGAACGCATTGATGTTCGTCATGGAGGATGCGAAGTTGCCGCCGCCGAGGCCGGCGAACGCCGCGACGATGATGTACGTGGTGTAGGACGCCGGATTGAGCATGAAGTACATCGTCAACACGGTGGGGATCAACAGCACCAAGGCGCTGAAGATGGTCCAGTTACGCCCACCGAACTTGGCGGTGGCGAAGGTGTACGGAATCCGCAGGATGGCACCGACGAGCGTGGGGACGGCCACGAGGAAGAATTTTCCTGCCGCGTCGATACCGTAGACCGACAGCGGCATGAACAGCACCATCACCGACCAGATGGACCAGATCGAGAACCCGACGTGCTCGGCGATGACCGACCAGATCAGGTTGCGCTTGGCAATCTGCTTGCCACCGGCCTCCCAGGCCTCGACGTCCTCGGAATTCCAGTGCGCAATGTGATGGTTCACGGAAACCGGAACGGTTCCGGGGGGAACGGACGCGGTGGTCGCTGAGTCGGCGTCTGCCGAAGCGCTACGAGAAAGGCTGGTCACGGGTGGCCTCCTGATCGGTGTGTGGACCGAACATAGAAAAGCCATGTTGCCGCGGCGCTGCCTGCGGTGACTCGCTGATTAACTTGGTCTCACGCGCGGTTGCGGACGAACGTGAGATGAAGCATCAACGGCCGGGACGGGTCACCAGGTGTCTTCGAGCATTCTCGGTCGACAGCACAAGAATCCTCCGACCAGGAGAACAGCCACACATCCGGTCAGCAGAGCCAACGGCAGACCCCATCCACCGGATGCGGTGTGCAACACACCGAACAGGATCGGTCCGGTCGAGGACACCACATAACCCAGCCCCTGGGTGAACCCCGACAACGAGGACGAACCCACCGCAGAACGGGTTCTGAGGTTGATCAGCGTCAGCGACATCGGAAAAGTCATCGTGCCGAGCCCTATCAGGCACACCCACAGCACGGTTCCGGCCGCAGGCGACCAGTGCAGACCGGAGAAGCCGCCGAAATAGCAGACCGCGGCGACGACAACGAGGCCGAACGGATTGCGCATCTTCGCGCAGAGAGTCGGAGTAGCCAACGACGTGACCAAGCCCATCGCGCCGAAAGCGGCGACCGAAGCGCCGGCCAACCCTTCACCGATTCCCGAGTCGATCAGCAGTGTCGGCAGCCAGGTGAGCATCGAGTACGTGATCAGCGACGTCATCGCAAACATCATCACCATCCCCCACGCCAGCGGGGACCGGTGGATTCGACCGGCCGGTTCGACATGGACCGCCGCCGATCCGGCCTCGCCCGACACGTCGTCTGCGTCGCGGCCGCGTCGGGCCACCACCACTCCGAGCCACGGCAACGCCGCGGCCAGTCCGACGACAGCCCAGACGCCGATGGACACGCGCCAACCATGAGCGTCGGCCACAGGCACAGCCAGCAGAGGCGGAACCATGGTGCTGACCTGCATGACACAGATGTAGATGGTGCTGACCAACGCGAGTCGATCCGAGAAGTACCGCTTCACCAGAGGCGGGATGACGACATTCCCGATCCCCATGCCCGCGAGGGCGATCGCGGACAGCACGAGCAACGAGACGGTGTTCGGTGCAAACGCCCGAGTGGCCATACCGAGGGTGGTGAGTGCCATGGCCAGCAGCGCAGCTCGCTCGAGGCCTGTGCGCTTGGCGAGAAACGGCGTCGCCAATCCGAACACGGCGAACATCGCCGGCGGCAACATACCGACGACGCCGATCACCGAGGATCCGAAGTGGAGGTCGGTTCCGATCCTGCCGAACAGCGGACTGATCGACGTCACCGCAGCGCGCAGCGTCAGGGCGGAAAGGACGATGGCGGCGAATACCAATATGCGGCCGCGAACGAGCGAAATGCCGGTCGGGGTGGTCTCGGATACGGTAAGCGCACTCACCACGTAATCATAGGATGACCGGATCATCGGGTGCAAAGCATTACTATCGACGGCAAAACATTCACAGCCCGAGGAGCCCACGTGCGGCAGGTCCAGCGATCGAGCCTGATCACCCAGGTCACCGCTCAGTTGCGCGACGAGATCACGTCGCAGAGATGGCCGGTGGGCACCCGCATCCCCACCGAGCCGGAACTCTGCGAAATCACCGGCACCGGCCGAAACACCGTTCGCGAAGCGGTCCAGGCTCTCGTACACGCCGGCATGGTCGAGCGAAGGCAGGGTTCGGGCACGTTCGTCATGACCTGCTCGGACCTCGGCGGCACCCTGGGTAAGTACTTCTCCGATGCCCGGCACCGTGACGTCACCGAACTCCGCGAGACACTCGAAGTCACTGCGGCCGCGCTCGCCGCGGATCGACGCGACCACGAAGATATACGAGTCATGCTGGGCGCGCTCGAGGATCGCAACGCGGCGTGGTCGGACGAGGCCCCTCTCGCGGACGCCGTCCGGATCGACGCGCAGCTGCATCGCGCCATCGTCGCAGCAAGCCACAACGCCATCTATCTGGAGTTCTACGACTCGCTGCTTCCGGTCATCCACGAGGCGATGACGGATCATTTCCTCGACCACGACGACGACTACGTGGCCGAGCACACCGCGCTGGTCGAGGCAGTCATCGACGGTGACGCCGCTCGAGCGACGGATGCCGCCCGATCACTGTTCCACGAACTGTCCGAACAACCGGCCGGCGCAGCGGAATTCACAGAATGAGGCGCACCAGGTCCGCTGTTCGAGCCAGACCAGGAAAGGCCTCCGACGTCGAACGCGGATGAAGCGCGTGAACGGCGAGACGAAACATCAACGCGCGCAGCAACATCTGTGGCCACTCGGGTAGATCGTCCCAGCGACCCACCAGGCCGTCGTCGGCGTCCCCCCAAGACAGCGCATCCACCACCGCCACGCCGGCAGCCCACGGTGCCGGCCGCCAATACGGGGTGATGTCGCTTATTCCGGGTGCGTCGCTGCCCGAGAACAGCACCGTTCCGAACAGGTCACCGTGTACCAGTTGATCCGGCGACTCGACGGGTTTGCGCAGTGTCGCAAGTTGTTTGACCAATTCGAGACTGCTTTTGCCGTCACTGGAGGACGGCTCGGGTGCGCCTGCACCGCGCGCCGACCGGAGCGGGACGGCTTCCCACGCGGCTCTGTCGGCTGCAACGAACACGTCCACATCCGCCCACGGCGCAACGGGTGGCTGAACCAAGAAGCGAGGGCGCTCGAGTTGCGCCGTCGCCGAGTGCAGACGCAACGACAACGAGACCACCTCGTCGTGCCGGGGCTCGGGTTCGCCGGCGACGAACGTGTCTGCACGCCAGCCAGACACGACGTACCGACCGTCGGTGGACCGAACAGGGCGAGCGAGACGAACTCCGTCGACCGTCAACGTCTCACGCACCTTGGCCGACCAGGCTGCGCGGGCGTGGTCTGCTACCGGAGACAGCACGACATCACCCAAACGCCACCCTCCGTCCCAGTCCGCTCCGAGGGGTGCCGGCTCGACATCGCGCAGCCCGAACGTAGAGATCACGTGCTGAGGAGGTTCGACAGAGCTCACGCTCGCCACGCTACCGCCGATCGCTGCGCCACTGCGGACGACGCGCACACGCGCACCGCCTCAGTAGATAGGCAAACCGGGGTCGATTTGCTTGGCCCACTCCACTATTCCGCCTCGCAGATGGGACGCGTCGGAAAAACCGGCACCGACCACTGCATCGAGCACCTCCGCGGACCTGATACCGGTTTTGCAGTAGAGCACGATCGGCACGTGCTGCGGCAGCTCGGCCATGGCCGCACCGGAGAGGATTCGATCCTTGGGAATCAGGCGTGCGCCGTCGATGCGAACGATGTCCCACTCGACCGGTTCACGCACGTCGATGAGAGCTACCTCGCGCCCGGACTCCATCATCGCCCGGAGCTGCACCGGAGTGACTTCCTCGCCGGCGGATTCGGCAGCCGAGACAACTCCGCAGAATGCCTCGTAGTCGATCAACTCGGTAATCGGAGTTCGATGCAGATCGCGGGTCAACCGCACCGTTCTGTAGCTCATCGCCAGTGCGTCGTAGATCATCAATCGACCCAACAGCGTCTCGCCGATTCCGGTGATCAACTTGATGGCCTCGGTCACCATGATCGAACCGATCGAAGCGCACAGCACTCCCAGTACGCCACCTTCTGCACACGACGGCACCATTCCCGGCGGCGGAGCCTCGGGGTACAGGTCGCGATAGTTGATGCCGACTCCCCCAGGCGCTGCATCCCAGAACACCGACACCTGGCCTTCGAACCGATAGATCGAACCCCACACGTACGGGATGCCCACCAGTGCGGCCGCGTCGTTCACGAGGTATCGAGTAGCGAAGTTGTCGGTTCCATCGAGCACGAGGTCGTAGTGCGCGAACAGCTCGACCGCGTTGGACGAGTCGAGCCGAACACGGTGCAGCGTCACCTCGACGCCGTCGTTGAGCTCGAGTATCGAGTCCATGGCACTGTCGGCTTTCGAACGACCCACGTCGGATCGGCCGTGGATGATCTGTCGTTGCAAATTGGACAGTTCGACCTCGTCGAATTCGACGATTCCCAGAGTCCCGACACCAGCGGCTGCCAAGTAGAGCAATGCAGGTGAACCCAGTCCCCCGGCACCGATGACGAGTACACGGGCGTTGCGCAGGCGCTTCTGACCATCCATCCCCACGCTGGGAATAATCAGATGACGGCTGTATCGCGCGACGTCCTCGGGCGTCAGTTCGCCCGCGGGTTCGACCAGCGGAGGTAGGTGGACCACGTGCAGCGACGCTCCTCGAATCGACACGACGGCCGGTGATCCCGATCGCCGTGTTCGAATCTAATCCCCGGCTACGCCGAAACCCAGCCGATCACGATCGCGGGTACGGCCACGGATTGAATCGACATGTCTTGCCGTCCATGGGTACGACGCCTTCCGGATCCAAGCGCGCGATGTCGTCGTTGGACGTGCCGAAGGTCTGTTGCATCATCACCGGCGCCAGGCCACCGTCGGCCTCGCACGGCTGATGCTGCTGGTAGCCGATTGCGTGACCAACCTCGTGGTTGATCTGATACTGGCGGTACGAGCCGATGTCGCCTTGGAACGAGATCGCTCCGCGAACCCATCTCGGCTCGTTCAGAACGACTCGTTCGATGCCCGGGTTGTAGCAGGAGACCTCGAGTTGAATGTCGTAACCGCACGCCTGCCGGATCGACATCTGCGACGTCAGAGAGATCCTGAAATCGGGGTCACCCTGATCGATTCGCCGAAACGCGAATCGCGGGTCGTTCGTCCAACTCTTGGGATTGGCGAGCGTCTGGTCCACCAGACGGCCGAACGACTCGTCGCCGCCGAATCCGACCGTGTCGACACCGTCCTCCACCTCGACCGTGTACGTGAACACCCGCTCGGTCCCCTGGCCCACCTGTTCGGTGGAACCGGCCACGGTGTGCCACGTTCCGGCACCTTGGACCGCGAAGGGGCCGCCGTCCGGTAGTTCACCCGAGGAGATCGACGACGCGAAATTGCCGTCCGCCTGTGGCGGGACACCGATAACTCCGGTCCCCGACGTCGTATCGGAGCTCAGAGTGCCGAATCCGGGATCTGCATTGGTGGACTGCGCAACGTTGCCGGTGACCGGATCGCCGGTGCGCACCGCGTCGAAGACCACGAGCGCGGTGACCACGATCAGGATGGGTACCGCGTATGCCCGCCAGCCGTAGGTCGAAGCGAACTTTCCGATCTTGCTCTGTTTGCGAACGTCGCGGTCGGGTCGAGGAGTGCGTTGCTTTACTTCACGCTGCGTCGGATCCCACTGCGCGCGCAGTGGTTGATGAGATCCGCGGCTACCCACCGTGCGTGGAATATCGTCCAACCGGTCGTCGTACTGGTCGTCGACGCCGCCCGACTGCACCCCACCGCGGATACGCGGCCCGCCTCGGTCAGTCACTCGATCACGATCTCACAATCCTCACCGCTCGCCGTTCGGCACGCCGACAACGAGACCGGAACTATCGGGTTCTCGGTACGGAAACATCCTACAAACAAACCGTCGGACGCGATCCGGCTTCGACGCAATTCGCGTCCGGTCCCCCAGGATCCCGACCGTGCGAGACGCCACGCGTATCGTTGCCCGTGATCTGCGCTACGAGTGATCCGAACCGATGGCCACCCGCCGGAAGTTCACGACGGATCGCTCGCTGTCGAACCAAGACGAGCGCAGTAGGCGACGCGGATGGGAACGGAACTGATGACAGATCTCGACGACCGGAGGTCCTCGGACCGGCCGGCCACTACCGGCAATCGACGCAGCGCACGGCTGCCGCGCGATGCCCGTCGGGCGCAGCTGCTCGCCGCTGCGAGCGAAATATTCGTGACCCGCGGATATCACGCGTCCGGAATGGACGAGATCGCCGAGTGCGCGGGTGTCAGCAAACCGGTCCTGTATCAGCACTTCCCCGGAAAGCTCGAGCTCTACCTGGCGGTACTGCAGAGCTACGTCGACACATTGATCGCGGGCGTTCGCCAGGCTCTTCGCTCGACCACCGACAACCGACAGCGCGTACGCGCCGCGGTGCTGGCGTTCTACGACTTCGTGGACACCGACACTCAGGGCTTCCGCCTGGTGTTCGAGTCCGATCTGATGGGCGATCCTCAGGTCAACTCACGCGTCGAACAGGCAACCGAAGCGTGCGTCGACGCCGTCTTCGATCTTGTCGCTCACGACTCCGGACTCGATCCGTACCGGGCCAGGGTGCTCGCCGTCGGTCTGGTCGGAGCGAGCCAGTTCACCGCCCGATACTGGCTGGAAGCCGACCGGCCCATATCGAAGGAAGACGCGGTCGACACCACCGTGTCGCTGGCCTGGGGCGGTCTGTCCCACGTGCCGTTGCAAGCCCCGTAGAAATTTCTGTTCGCTTACACCACACGCCCCTCACTCGACGTCGAGTGAGGGGCGTGTGTATATCCCGGCGGTCTCAGGAGGTCGCGAATCCGACCTTTCGAGCATCGGACGGGCCGATCTCGACGTACGACACCTTGGCGGCCTGGATCAAGTACTTGCGTCCCTTCTCGTCCTCCAACGACAGCACTCCGTCCTTACCGGCGAAGGCGGTCGATACGAGCGCTTCGACCTCGGCCGGGGACTGCGTGCTGTTCACGACGAGCTCACGGGAACTCTCCGAAACACCGATCTTGACCTCCACGGTCAACCTCCGAACTCTCGACAACTCTGCTCACGCCAGGCTAGTGCAGCGAGATCGGCCCAGCCGACCGACGCCCTGTGCTGTCAGCGAACACGGCACCGGACGCGTCAGTCCAGGCCGAGCGAGGACATCCGCTCCGAGTGCTGTTCCTGCATCCGATCGAACAACGCGACCACCCCGTTGAGGTCGCCCGAGGCGGTGATGACGAGATCGGTCAACGACTCGCGCTGTGCGAGCACGAACTGCGCCTGGGTGATGGCTTCGCCGAGCAGACGGCGGCCCCACAGCATCAGCCGCGCCTTGTCCTGCGAGCTCGCACGAACCCGCTCGGACACTTCGTGGACGACGAACTCCGAATGTCCGGTCTCGGCCAGTACGTCTCGCACGATCTCCGCGACGTCGGGATCGAGGCTGTGCGCGATCTGCCGGTAGAAGTCCGCTGCGATCCCGTCGCCCACGTAGGCCTTGACCAGGGACTCCAACCAAGTCGACGGAGTGGTCGATGCGTGGTACTCGTCCAGAGCACGCACGAACGGAGCCATCGAGGCATAGACGTCGAGACCCCGAACGGACAACGCTCGCTCCAGCGTCTCGAAGTGGCTCATCTCCGCCGCCGCCATGCTGGCCAGGGCCACGCGCCCCTCCATCGACGGCGCCATTCGCGCATCCTCGGCCAGCCGATAGAAGGCCGAGATCTCGCCGTAGGCGAGGACCGCGAACAAGTCCGGAACTCCCGGGTGATCGTGCGCGATGGCCGGCTCGGCCGGCTCGACGAGCGTGGTGGATGCATCTATGGACGACGACGACTCCGGCGAGTGGGCTCCCATGGGTGGCAATCGTAGTCCCGTGCGCGACGCCCCGCCGCGGCGCGCGTCGTACCTGCCGTGACCGGCCGACGATGGTGAATTCGGCTCGGCAAGCTACCATGGTGCTCGATCGTCGCTCGCGGACCGATGGAACGGACCGAAGAACACGCGATGGTCATCGATAATGTGCGCGCACCTGATCCGGGTCGCCTCGACAGCTTCGCCGCAGCGGACATCGCAGTCCGTGGCCGCGCTGAGGCTGACGGCGACATCACATCGGATTGAGGGCATCGACTTCGGCCGGCAATAGGCCTGTGCCCTTCCTTGTGCGCGCGTTCGAACACGAGGAAGGCCAGTCCCCTGAGCAAGATAGTCATCGACCAAGAATCCGAGACCGGCGACACTACGTTGTCGGCCCAGTTGGACGACACCCACATACCTCCGACGTTCGCGGAGCTGAACGTCGACGCAGCCATCGTTCGGGCTCTGTCCGAGATAGGAATCGAGCGCACCTTCGCCATCCAGGAGCTGACGCTGCCGCTCGCCATCGCGGGCGACGACCTCATCGGTCAAGCACGTACCGGTATGGGCAAGACGTTCGGCTTCGGTGTTCCACTGCTGCACCGGCTCGCCACCGAGAACTCCGGCACCTCACCGCTCGACGGCACCCCGCGTGCCCTGATCATCGTGCCGACCCGTGAACTGTGTGTCCAGGTCAGCTCCGACCTCGAGAACGCCTCGAAGTACCTCAGCGGTGCCAACGGCCCCGTCAAGGTGCTCTCCATCTACGGTGGCCGCCCGTACGAGGCTCAGATCAGCGCGCTGCAGAACGGGGTCGACGTCGTCGTCGGAACTCCCGGTCGTCTGCTCGATCTCGCCAAGCAGAATCACCTGATCCTCGGCAAGGTCGGCGTGCTGGTTCTCGACGAAGCCGACGAGATGCTCGACCTCGGGTTCCTGCCCGACATCGAACGCATCCTGGGCATGGTCCCCGACAAGCGTCAGACGATGCTGTTCTCCGCCACGATGCCCGGCCCGATCATCACGCTGGCTCGCACGTTCCTGACGCAGCCGACGCACATCAGGGCCGAGGAAGCGGAGTCGTCCGCCGTCCACGACCGCACCGCTCAGCACGTCTACCGGGCGCACGCACTGGACAAGGTCGAGATGGTCGCCAAGGTCCTTAAGGCCGAGGGTCGCGGCGCGACGATGGTGTTCACTCGCACCAAACGCACCGCCCAGAAGGTCGCCGACGAGCTTGCCGAGCGCGGCTACTCGGTCGGTGCCGTTCACGGTGACCTCGGTCAGGTCCAACGCGAGAAGGCTCTCAAGGCGTTCCGCACCGGGAAGATCGACGTCCTCGTCGCCACCGATGTCGCAGCGCGCGGAATCGACATCGACGACGTCACCCACGTCATCAACTACCAGTGCCCCGAGGACGAGAAGACCTACGTGCACCGCATCGGTCGCACCGGCCGTGCTGGACGCACCGGCATCGCAGTCACCCTGGTCGACTGGGACGACATCCCCCGCTGGCAGCTGATCGACAAGGCGCTCGGTCTCGGTATGCCTGATCCGGTCGAGACGTACTCGAGCTCACCGCACCTGTTCACCGACCTCGGTATC
This sequence comes from Rhodococcoides sp. S146-33, assembly GCF_059489205.1. Taxonomy (NCBI): domain Bacteria; kingdom Bacillati; phylum Actinomycetota; class Actinomycetes; order Mycobacteriales; family Nocardiaceae; genus Rhodococcoides; species Rhodococcoides sp. S146-33. Next base: position 744,746 of record NZ_JCAJWY010000002.1, on the reverse strand, counting down.
GCCACCGACGCCACCGGCACCGTACGCACAGCCCCCTCGCGTGCCCCGGAGAAGGTGGAGGAAGACGGCGAGACCGCTGCGGGAGCGCCTGCCACCGACGCGTCGTCGGCGACCAAGCCCCGCCGCTCACGCAGTCGCCGTCGCACTCGCGCAGGGCAGGGCGGCGACAACACCACAGGCTCCGCCTCGGCGTCGAACGATTCCGACTCTGCCGCCACTTCGGTTGTCGGACAAGCCGATACGGCCGATGCGGCATCCGCAGACACGGCCACCAAGACTGCCCCACGCCGCCGCAGGCGCCGTCGCTCCAGCGGATCCTCGGCCGATGCCGGACCGTCGACTGCGGGCGCTTCGGAATAGTCTTCCTTCGTGTTGGCTCCAGAACGTCGGACAAGAAACGACCTCGTCGTCGCCGCCGTCATTGCAGTGGTGGTGGTCGTGGCCGCGAGCGTTGCCTGGTTGACCGGCGACGCCCGCGGTACCACGTCGGTGTCGGCAGCGGAGCCGCTACCTCTGCTCGAACCGGCCGCATCGGTACCCACCGCGCTGACCGAGCTGTGGCGTGCGCCGAGCGCAGCAACGGACTCGACGCGTACCCCGGCTCCCGTAGTCGCAGGATCCACGGTGGTGACTGCCGACGGCGGCTCCGTCCTCGGCCGCGATCCGCGGTCGGGTGAACAGTCCTGGTCGTACACGCGCGATCTCCCGCTGTGCTCGGTGGTCGCAGCATGGAACACCGCAGTCGCGGTCTACCGTGACGACCGCGGTTGCTCCCAGGTGACCGAACTCGACGGATCCACAGGACAGCGCAAGGCGCAGCGCACGTCCGATGCCGACGATGCGGTTCGCCTGTCGTCCGACGGCACCTACGTGACGTCGAGGGGCAACACCCGCATGGAGCTGTGGAGATCGGACATGGTGCGCACCCTCGAATACGGCCGCGTGAACGCCCCGGTCAATCCGGGCAGTCAGCCGAGAACCGGGTGCACGCTGCTGTCCTCGGCGTCGACGAACTCGCGGACCGCCGTGCTGGAGCAATGCCCGGGCGAAGCTGCTGCGCGCTTGTCTCTCGTCAACCCTGCTCCCAAGGACGCGAGTGAACCCGAGGAGTACGGGTCGACGGTGGTGCCCGAGCTCGTTCCCGGGCCCGATTCTCCTACTGCCGGACATATCATTGCCGTCACCGAAAGCGTTGTGGCACTGTACCTTCCAGCCGAGAACGGCGCACCCGATCGAGTGGGACTGTACGACAACTCGGCGTCGCGGATATCCGAATTCGACCTGGCTTCGTCTGTGTCCCCCGAGCAGGAGTCACCGAATCTGCCCGCGACGAAGGCAGGCTCGGTGTTCACCTGGTTCACCGGTGCCGGGGTGCAGGCGCTCGATTCCACCGGCTTGTCCCCCGTGTGGTCCATCCCCGGAGCCCTCGGAAGCGGCACCGTCATGGCCGGCCGACTCATCGTCCCCGTACCCGACGGTATCGCGGTGGTCGATCTCGCCACCGGCGTGTCGATCGACGACATACCCGTCGACCGGGGCGATTACGTCGGTCCGGTGCAGACGTCGGTGATCGGCGATGTGATCGTCGAGCAGCGCGGCGACGACCTGGTCGCGCTGGGCTGATCAGGCCGTCGTACTACCGGTGCTACGAGGCTGGATCGTAGGTCTTCAGCTCGGCTCCGTCGTTCCAGTGCGCCAGGAGGTTCTCGGCCAGTTCTCGATATGCCTGCGCGCCCTTGTTCTTTCGTCCCGACAGTACGGTCGCGCCCGACGCACTGGCCTCGGCGAAGCGAACGGTCCGCGGGATCGGCGGCGCGAGGACCGGGAGCGAGTATCGGTCGGAGACATCACCGAGTACGTCCCTGCTGTGGGTGGTTCGAGCATCGAACAACGTGGGGAGCGCACCGAGCAACGTCAGGTCGGGGTTGGTGATCTGCTGAACCTCGGACACCGTTCGCAACAGCTGACCCACTCCCCGATGGGCGAGTGTTTCGCACTGCAGAGGTACCAACACCGACTGCGCGGCGGTGAGGCCGTTGAGAGTCAGCACCCCCAGTGACGGCGGGCAATCGATGACGACGACATCGAAGTCGTCGAGTATGGGAGCGAGCGCACGCTTCAGTGCAAATTCGCGACCCGCCCGCATCAGCAGCAGCGCCTCGGCACCGGCGAGATCGATCGTGGCCGGCAACAGGACGATTCCCTCCGCCGTTTCGATCAGCACATCCTCCACCTTGGCGTCCCCGGTCAAAACCTCGTGTACCGAGGATTCGAGCTTGTCGGGGTTGTGCCCCAGAGAGAACGTCAAACAGCCCTGCGGGTCGAGGTCGACCACCAGGACACGTCGGTCGAGCGCGTGGAGCGCTGCTGCGAGCGAGGCCACCGTGGTGGTCTTGGCCACGCCGCCCTTCTGATTCGCTACCGCGAGAATTGTCGTCACGGCTTCGATCCTTGCGTACATTCCGCGGATCAGCGAGAGTTCGACATCTCGGGCGCGTCAGTGCACGACGATCGGTGCCGCCGCCCCCTCGCTCACGTGCTTGGTTCGGGGCAGAAAGAACGCGGGAACGAACGTGGCAACGATGAGAACCAGGGCAACCATGAAGGTGGTACCGAAGGCTCTGGCCGAGATGTCGAACGCTTCGACCTGGTCGGTGGCGGTCAGTGCGGGCTTCTGTTGAGCTGTCAGCACCACCGACATCAGAGCCGTACCGATCGAGCCGGCGGCCTGCTGAACGATGTTCATCAAGGTGGAGCCGCGAGCGACGGTGTCGTTGGTCAATGTCTGCAGAGCCGCCGTCATGATCGGCATCATCGTCGAACCGAGTCCGAGTCCCATGACGAACAGAGCGCCGATCAGCAGTGTGTAGGACGTACTGGTGCCTACCTGTGTGAACACCGCCATGCCCGCGGTGATGAGCACCATGCCCGCGAGCACGATTCTGCCGGGACCGGTTCTGTCGGCGATCACCCCCGCGATCGGCATCGCGATCATCGCGCCGATGCCCTGCGGGGCGAGCAGGAGCCCAGCCGACAGAGTCGATTCGCCGCGCAGCAGGAAGTAACTGGGGAACAGCAGGCCCGCGCCCATGAAGGCCACCATGAACAGCGTCGTGGTGATCACGGCTACGGACAGCGATCGGTTCCTGAACAGTCGCAAATCGATCAACGGGTGCTCCACCCGGAGTGCATGGAAGACGAACAGGACGATCAACACCAGGCCGACGAGGACCGGAGCCAGCACTTTCACAGCGAGGACGGTTTCCGTCTCGACGACCGAGGACGCGCCGTAGAGAAACAGTGCCAGACCGGGCGAGAGCATCAGCATGCCGCGGAAGTCGAAGGATTCGGACGGAGTCGGGTTGTCCTTGGGGAAGATGGCCACCGCGGCAATCAGCGCAACGATGCCGATCGGCAGGTTGATCAGGAAGATCCAGTGCCAGCTCGCTGCCTCGATCAGCCAGCCGCCGAGAATGGGGCCGGCGATGGGCCCGATGAGCATGGGAACACCCAGCACGGCCATCACTCGGCCGATGCGCTCGGGACCGGCAGCGCGGGTCATGATCGTCATGCCCAGCGGCATCAGCATGCCGCCTCCGAGACCTTGCAACACTCGGAACACGATGAGCGAGGTGATGTCCCAGGCAAAGCTGCACAGCACCGAACCGAGCACGAACAGCACGAGCGCGGTGATGTAGAGGCGTTTCGTTCCGAAGCGATCGGCGGCCCAGCCGGTCAGGGGTATGACGGTCGCCAGCGCGAGCGTGTAGCCCGTCATGGTCCACGCGGCGTTGGCGTACGTCGTGTCGAAGACGTCGGTGAATGTGCGGAGAGCGACGCTGACGACGGTGACGTCGAGGATGGACATGATCGCGCCGAGCACCACGACGCCGGCAATTTTCAGCAGCGCTCCGTCGAGCTTCTGCGGAGCGTCGGTCGCCGCGGGCTTGCTCAGGTCGGTCATTGTTCTCCAGATCGGTGATCGAACGCTACGAGGCATGCCGAGGCCGCGCGTAGAGTTTCGGAGCTGGCTGAGGCGCACGGCGGCAAAGATTGAAGTGAGAGTAACCGGCCGGTAGGTCTGTGCTCAATGGAATTTTCGGACACATATTCAGGGTGCCTATGACAAAGGCCACATCACGGCTACAGGCATGATCGTGTTCATGACCACACACGGCGGTGTCGAGGCCGGCAGAGTTGTTCTTCTCCGGCACGGGGAGACCGAATGGGCCCTGGCCGGTAAACACACCGGCAACACGGACGTCCCGCTCACGAGCGTCGGCGAGCAACAGGCTGTCGACGCCGGCTCACTGCTGCATTTGTTGAACCTGAAAGATCCTCTGGTGATCTCGAGTCCGCGGGAGCGCGCCCGCAGGACCGCCGATCTCGCCGGCCTGCACATCGACCGAACGTGGGATGCGTTGTCCGAGTGGGACTACGGCGACTACGAGGGCATCACATCGGCGGAGATCCACGAGACGGTGCCGCATTGGACGGTGTGGACGCATCCGTGTCCTGGCGGAGAGTCGATCGGCGACATCGCCGTGCGAGTGGAGCTGGTGCTCTCGGTCGTCCTACCGCTGCTGTCCGATCGTGACGTCGTGTTGGTCGGTCACGGCCACTTCTCCCGGGCACTCATCGCCGGCTGGACCGAGGCTTCGATCACCGAAGGCAAGCGGTTTGCGCTCTCGCCCGCCGCGTATTCGCTTCTCGGATTCGAGCATTCTTTCCGCCAGCTGGTCGCACACAACGTGCACCCCTCGATTCTGACCGCAGCGTCCGTTCGGAAAGAGGACCGTCGATGATCCGCCGGGCCACCGAGGCCGATGTTCCCGCCATCACCGGTTTGGTGCACGAACTCGCTGCGTACGAGAAGTCGTCGTCTCTGTGCACCGTCCGTGAAGAGCACCTTCGTCGTGCGCTGTTCGGTGCCCAGCCGTCGGTGTTCGCGCACGTCGCCGACCAGGAGGGGGTCGTCGTGGGGTGCGCACTCTGGTTCCTGAACTTCTCCACGTGGGACGGCGTCAACGGCATCTACCTGGAGGACCTCTACGTACAGCCGGCCGCGCGCGGAGGAGGCTTCGGAAAAGGGTTGCTCGCCGCGTTGGCTGCCGAGTGCGTAGCCCACGATTACACGAGGCTGACCTGGTCGGTTCTGAACTGGAACACCCCGTCGATCGGCTTCTACCGATCGTTGGGTGCGCAGCCGCAGGACGAGTGGACCACGTTCCGGTTGACCGAGGAGGCCTTGGCCGAGTTGGCCGCGACGGCGCGGTGACGGGTCGGATTCAGCCGAGTTCGTCGTCGACGTCGCTGTATTCGGCCGCCATCCACCGCGACGAGGGTGCGCTGAACAGCAGAACGAGCACACCGATCACGACAATGCCGAGAACGACGCCGTAGACGGTCTGGCTCGATCCGGTCAACAGCGACCAGACGACCGGCAGCAACAGCAACTGCACGACGGTGGCAACGGCTCTGCCCCAGCGTTTGCCGAGAATGAGTGCGACGCCGGCAGCCCCGACTCCCATACCCAGTACGCCGAACCACCCGGCGGTGCCGTAGCCGTTGGCAACAGCGTTGTCTCCTTCGCCGGAGATCGCCCGAACCAGTAGAACGAACGCGGCAATCAACGACGCCGCGCCCTGCGCCGCGACGAGGACCCCAGCGGATCGGAAGGTGGCCGGCGGAACGATGTTCTCGGGTGTCGATGTGGGCACGCGACCAGCCTAGGCAACACGGGAGTGGAGCCTGCGGAACGACCCACTCGAGGCGGGAGTGGAGCCTGCGGAACGACCCACTCAACCCCGCAGTGGAGCGTGCGGAACGACCCACTCGAGGCGGGAGTGGAGCCTGCGGAACGGCCCCGATAGTGTTGGCCCTCGTGCGTGCGCTGCTGATCGTCAACCCCAATGCGACTTCCACGACGGCTGCGGCTCGGGATCTGCTGGCCCATGCGTTGTCGAGTCGGGTGCGGGTGACGGTGGCGCAGACTACTCATCGTGACCACGCGTCCGAGCTGGCCCGGGGTGCCCGTGAGGACGGGATGGGCCTGGTGATCGTGCACGGTGGCGACGGGACTGTCAACGAGGTGATCAACGGATTGCTGGGTGTGCCGTTACCGACGTCGATGCAGGCGGTGACGATCGGTGCCATTCCGCCGATCGCCGTCGTTCCCGGCGGCAGTGCCAACGTGTTCGCTCGTTCTCTGGGTATCGAGGCGGATCCGGTGGCGGCGACGAATCAGCTGATCGGCCTGCTCGACGCCCGTGCGCGCCGGAGGATCGGGTTGGGTCACTGCGACAATCGGTGGTTCACATTCAATGCGGGTATGGGTTTGGATGCCGATGTATGTCGGGCGATCGATGCCGGTCGCAAGGACGGCAAGCCGGTGTCGGCCACCAGGTACGTCCGGTCTGCGGTGCAGGAATTCTTCAAGCACAAGCGGCGTCCGGCTCAGTTGACGGTGCAGGTTCCCGGAGAGGATCCGTTCGACGATGTGCACTATGCGTTCGTGTCCAACTCGAGCCCGTGGACGTATCTGAACCAGCGCCCGGTGCACACCAATCCCGGCACGAGTTTCGAGTCGGGTCTCGGCGTGTTCGGCATGCGCTCCACAGCCCTTTTCCCGACGCTTCGGGTATCACGTCAGCTGTTGGCAAAGGGCGCAGAACCCAAGTCGCGCAAGCTCATTCGAATCGACGACGTTCCGAGTGTTCGCATATCCTCGACCGCGCCGGTAGGCCTGCAGATGGATGGCGACTACCTGGGCGAACGCACCGAAGCAGAGTTCTTCTCCACCCCGGACGCCTTGGAAGTCGTGGCTCCGAACACCTGAATGCCGCCGCCACCAGGGCGCGAGCAGCAGTTTTGAGCACTTTCCTTCGCAATTACGAGCGAAAAGTCTCGAGTCGGGGTACAAAGGAGCGCAGAAGGCTAAAGCGAGCCTAACAGAGTGAGCTTGACCACGGACACGCGCGTATCCCTTGACTTCGCCTGAGTTCGTGAAAGCATTCACAAGCAACAGTGCGGAAACATTGGTTACCCACTCGTGAACAGAAGAGAAACGAAACGGCGCTTCGGCGCCCGGTAAGGAGCAGAGGATGGACTGGCGCCACAAGGCAATTTGTCGCGATGAAGATCCGGAACTATTTTTCCCGGTGGGAAACAGTGGCCCGGCGCTCGCGCAGATCGCCGATGCCAAAGTCGTCTGTACTCGGTGCCCCGTCACCGCTGAATGCCTGTCCTGGGCACTCGAATCCGGCCAGGACGCAGGAGTATGGGGCGCAATGAGTGAAGACGAGCGCCGTGCACTCAAGCGACGCAACGCACGTACGCGCGCACGCAGCTCCGTCTAGGACGTACAACACGACAACACAGAAAAGCCCGGTACTCGCGTGAGCGAGTACCGGGCTTTTCTGTGTCCCGGGTGTCCTGACGACGTTACGTACTGTTCATCGAACATTCCCATCAAGGTCTGGGAACGCGTCGGCCCAGTGGAACCCTGAGCATCGCGTCCGTTCCTCCGCCGGCCGCGGGATGAAGGCCGAGCGATCCGTTCAGCTCCACCGACACCAGGGTGCGGACGATCTGCAAGCCCAGGCCGTCCGAGCGCTCCAGCGAGAACCCGCTCGGTAACCCACGCCCGTCGTCGTGGATGACCACGTCCAGCCATTTTGCGGAGCGATCGGCGCTGATTCTCACCACTCCGGCAGATCCGGCGTCGAAACCGTGCTCCATTGCGTTCTGCACCAGTTCGGTCAGCACCATCACCAGCGGTGTTGCTCGTTCTGCCGAAAAGACTCCGAGCTTGCCTTCGCGCATCACTCGGACCCGCGGATTGACCGTCGCGATATCGAGCATTATCGGCACCAATCGGTCGACTATCTCGTCGAGGTCGACCTCCTCGTCCACCGACATCGACAACATTTCGTGTACCAGCGCGATGGACGTCACCCGACGAACCGACTCTGCCAGCGCGGTGCGTGCCTCCTCGTTCTCCAGTCGCCGAGACTGCAGCCGGAGCAGGGCCGCAACGGTCTGCAGATTGTTCTTCACTCGATGATGGATCTCTCGAATGGTCGCGTCCTTGCTGAGCAGGGCCCGATCGCGTCGCTTCACCTCGGTGACATCACGAACGAGCACTGCAGCACCTGCCGACCGCCCACGGGGCTGAAGCGCGAGAGTACGTACGAGAACGGTGGCACCGCGGGCGTCGACCTCCATACGATGGCCCACATTGCCACCGAGAGACGACCGGATGTGGTCGGCAACCTCTTGCGAGTCGAACGGGTCGGTGACCAGCGATCTCGTGACCGACGCGAGATCTCGGCCGGACAGTTCCGTCGTCAGTCCCATCCGGTGATAGGCCGAGAGCGCATTGGGGCTCGCGTAGTCCACCCGGCCCTCGGTGTCCACGCGAATGAAGCCGTCGCCTGCCCGGGGAGACGAGTTCACATCGGTGCGCTCCTCAGGTGTGGGGAACGTTCCTTCGCTGATCATGAGACACAGATCGTCGGCGCATTCACGGTAGGCCACCTCGAGCGCACTGGGCGGTCGGAGCTGCGCCGGGTTGGTGTCTCGCGTGAGCACCGCGATCACGTGCTCGCCGCAGCGCACCGGAATGCTCTCGGTTCGCGTCAGGACGCCTCCCTGGACGATCTCCCGCTGTTGCAGAGCGACCATCACATCCGGGTGCTCGGACTCGGAGATGGTAGTGCCCACGATGTCGTGGGTGAACACCGTCGGCGCAGTGGTCGGCCGACACTGGGCAACACACAGCACGTCGGCGGTTCCGCTGGACACGTCGTCGGTACCGACCCACAGCAACACGTCCGCGAACGAGAGATCGGCCAGCAGCTGCCACTCCCCCACGACACGTTGCAGGTGGTCTACCGCGACGCCAGGGAGGTCGGTGTGTTCGGCCAACAGGTCACTGAGGGTCGACACGAGATATCGGTGGGCCGTGGCTCAGGACACGACGGCGATGAGGTCGCCCTGTTGGATGACGTCGCCGACGGCCACGTCCACGGAGGTGACGGTGCCCGCGGTCTCGGCCAGCACCGGAATTTCCATCTTCATCGACTCCAGGATCACCAGGGTGTCACCCACCTGGACCGCGTCGCCTCGGGTCACGACCACCTGAAACACCGTGGACACCATTTCCGCGCGAACGTCCTCGGACATCGGCGAACCCCTCTCTCACGTCACCACGAACTGCGCTGGACACCTACCGGAGACCAGGCCCGTCACAGTAAGCCAATCACACGTGGGAGACTGTAGTGAACAAACGAGAGGAGCCCATCATGGGAAAGCGTGGACGTAAGAAGCGTGCTCGTAAGGGCAACAAGGCCAACCACGGCAAACGTCCGAACAGCTGACGGTTTGCCACACGCCACGAGGGGCCGAGAAGCGGATGCTTCTCGGCCCCTCGTCGGTTTGCGGGTCTGGGGTTCGCTGACTCGTTCTTCGCTTATTCGGAGTCGCTCTGGCGAGTGAGCACGGTCCGGCGGATCTCGACGCTCAGCCGTTCGCGCAGACCGGCCGGTGCTTGGTCCCCTCCACACTTGCGAGAGATCAGCCGCTTGACCTTTTCCTCGATTCCGTAGGCCTCGAAGCACGAACCACACTCGTCGATGTGCTTCTGCAGGCGCGTCCGGCTGGCCTCGTCGCACTCGTTGTCGAGCATGATCCACACGTCCGCGATGACCGCAGAGCAATCGAGTCGCTCGAACTGCTCGTCTCCGTCGGTGTTGCCGGTGCGGGTCACTGGACTACCTCCTGCTCGTGCCGGTCGACTGCGCCGCCACGGTTGAAACCACGCTCGCGCGCCACGTCGGCCAACAGTCCTCGAAGTTGCTTGCGCCCGCGATGCAGACGCGACATGACGGTTCCGATGGGAGTTCCCATGATCTCGGCAATCTCCTTGTACGGAAAACCTTCCACGTCTGCGTAGTAGACGGCCATCCGAAACTCTTCGGGAAGAGACTGCAACGCCGCTTTGATGTCGTCGTCCGGCAACGCGTCCAGCGCCTCCACCTCCGCAGAACGCAGCCCTATCGACGTGTGCTCGGCGGTCGCAGCAAGCTGCCAGTCGCTGATCTCGTCGGTGGGGTACTGAGCGGGCTGGCGCTGCTTCTTGCGGTAGGAGTTGATGTAGGTGTTGGTGAGGATCCGGTACAGCCAGGCCTTCAGGTTCGTACCCTCGCGGAACGAGCGGAAAGCCGAGTAGGCCTTCACGAACGTTTCCTGAACCAAGTCCTCGGCATCGGCAGGGTTACGCGTCATCCGCAACGCCGCGCCGTACAGCTGATCGAGCATCGGCAGCGCGTCGCGCTCGAAGCGCTCGGTCAACTGCGCTTCGGTCTCGGCTGCCCTCTGCTCCGCGATCGCCTTCTCGTCGTCCACTGGAGCGACGGGATTGCTGGCTTCTGTCACGCTGATCCCTTCGATAGCTTCCGCCGCCCAGGCTACCGCGCCCGAAGTCGACTTCTGCGAAGAGATCACCCCCTTCAATGCGAGGGGACGTCCCGCGGTCAGCACTGCCATTCGTCATTCCTTCCGCCTGCATCCGTATCTGTGGTTACACAACACAGGTCGCCGCCGCCGTGTTCCCGCGCCGGAACTAGAGTTCGGCGGATGGCTGCGTCGACCCCCGCTCTCGCGCTGCTCACCGCACGAAAGGTGGCGCACATCGTGCATTCGTACGACCACGATCCCAGTGCGCAATCCTTCGGCCAGGAGGCGGCGCAGGTACTCGTCGAGCGACTCGGAGTGCGACCGGAACAAGTCTTCAAGACCCTGATCGTCGAACGGTCGGACCGGTCGCTCGCCGTCGCGGTCGTTCCCGTCACGACGATGCTCTCGCTCAAGTCCGCAGCAACAGCACTGTCCACCAGAAAGATCGCCATGGCAGAACGGGCTGCCGCCGAGCGCTCCTCCGGCTACGTCTTCGGCGGAATTTCACCTCTCGGCCAACGCAAGCCCCTCCCCACAGCCATCGACGACTCCGCTCTGACATTCGAGACGATTCTGTGCAGCGCGGGACGCCGCGGCTTGGAAATCGAACTCGCCCCGGCCGACCTCGTCCGACTCACCCGCGCCACAACCGCGCCCATCGCCGCGCGCTGATCGCGAATGAGCGAAGATGGACGCGTGAGCAATTGGACAGCACCCGTCGCGGCCGCACCCGTCGATGCGACAGTCACCCTGCCGGGATCGAAATCCATCACCAATCGCGCACTGATCATCGCCTCCCTCGCATCCGGCGCGTCGACGATCACCGGTGCCCTTCGCAGCCGCGACACCGACCTCATGATCGACGCTCTGCGGACTCTCGGGATCGAGATCGTTGCCGCAGACAACGACGAAACGACACTGCGAGTCACTCCGGCACCGCTGCACGGCGGATCGGTGGAGTGCGGGCTGGCAGGTACCGTCATGCGCTTCGTTCCGCCACTCGCCGCACTCGCCGACGGCGAAGTGTCCTTCGACGGCGATGAGCAGGCACGCATTCGCCCTCTCGACACGATCCTCGACGCGTTGCGCGCCGTGGGTGCCGAGATCGGAGGCAGCGCGCTTCCGTTCACGATGCGCGGTACGGGCTCGCTGCGCGGCGGATCCGTGGAGATCGACGCCTCCGGCTCCTCGCAGTTCGTCTCCGGCCTGATGCTCTCGGCGGCAGCCTTCGACGAGGGCATCGAAATCCACCACACCGGCAAGCCCGTTCCGTCCATGCCGCACATAGACATGACCGTAGAGATGTTGAGGCGAGCCGGAGTTCGCGTCGACACTCCCGAATCCGGCGGCGATGCGAACACCTGGCGGGTGTACCCGGGTCCGATCACACCGATCGAGTGGGCCATCGAGCCCGATCTGTCCAATGCCACCCCGTTCCTGGCCGCTGCAGCGGTCACGAGAGGCAGAGTGCGCGTTCCGAATTGGCCGGAGTCGACCACCCAGCCCGGTGACGCGATCCGGGAGATACTCGCACTGATGGGGGCTCGCGTCGATCTGACTGCCGGCTCCCTCACGGTGGAGGGTCCGGACACGTTGCGCGGCATAGACTTCGATCTCCATGATGTCGGCGAGCTGACACCGACGGTCGCGGCGCTCGCCGCCCTCGCCGAGGGACCGTCGATTCTTCGTGGCATCGCACATCTTCGTGGCCACGAGACCGACCGACTTGCGGCGCTCACCACCGAAATCGTCCGGCTCGGTGGGCGCGCGGTGGAAACCGACGACGGCATCCGGATCGATCCGGCTCCGCTGCACGGCGGCAGCTGGCGCGCCTATGCCGATCACCGAATGGCAACGGCCGGTGCCATCGTCGGATTACGCGTCCCCGGCGTCGAGGTCGACGACATCGGCACCACAGCCAAGACCCTTCCGGGCTTCGAGAAGCTCTGGGACGCAATGCTGTCCACCACCACACCGAGCGAGGTCGGCTCCTGACCGCCCGTCGTTACGACGAATCCGACGTCCGTATTCGACCCGGCAAGAGTTCTCGCCCACGCACCAAGACTCGGCCGGAACACAACGACGCCGAAGCGGGAATGGTCGTATCGGTCGACCGCGGCCGATGGGGCTGCGTACTCGGCGGCGACCCGAACCGGCCCGTGGTGACCATGCGCGCCCGCGAGCTGGGCCGAACCCCGATCGTGGTGGGCGACGAGGTCGGCATCGTCGGAGATCTGTCGGGCAAGGTCGACACCCTGGCCCGGATCGTGCGCGTGGCCGAACGCCGCACGGTCCTGCGGCGTACCGCCGACGACACCGACCCGTTCGAGCGCGTCGTCGTGGCCAATGCAGACAGGTTGCTCATTGTCGCGGCACTCGCAGACCCGCCGCCGCGCACCGGTTTCGTCGAGCGAGCGCTGGTTGCCGCCTACGTCGGTGGCCTCGAACCCGTGCTGTGCCTGACGAAGAGCGACTTGGCCGCCCCCGGGGAATTCACCGCGGCATTCGCCGATCTCGATGTCCCCGTGGTGTTGGCAGGTCAGTCCGAGGACCTCACCGACTTGACCGCGATGCTGACGAACCAGGTGACCGCCCTGATCGGCCACTCGGGCGTCGGAAAGTCCACACTCGTCAACAGATTGGTGCCCGATGCCTATCGGGCTACGGGAGTGGTCTCAGGTGTCGGGAAGGGCCGTCACACCTCGACGCAGTCGGTGGCGCTACCGCTGCCGGGCGGCGGCTGGGTGGTCGACACACCGGGCATCAGATCGTTCGGACTGGCGCACATCTCCCCCGAGAACGTCGTCGCCGCGTTCTCCGATCTGGCCGACACCATCGAAGACTGCCCGCGTGGGTGCACCCACCTCGGCCCGCCGGCCGATCCCGAATGTGCCCTCGACTCCCTCACCGGTGATGCGGCACGACGCGTCGCTGCCGTGCGCCTACTCCTCGAAGCCGTTCGAACGAACGAAGCCTGGTAGACACCCACGGGTCTCTACCAGGCTTCACTCGTGAATCGGTGGCGGTCAGGCTGCCTTGCCGACCAGCTTGCGAATTCCCTTGCGCTTCTTGGTTTCTGCGATCGCCGTTCGGAGACCGCGACGCTTTCCCGTCTCGGGATCGACGGCGAACAGGCCGGCGGGAGCGTCGGCCCACTTACGCTCCGACGCGGTCTCGGGAGCGTCGTCGCTCGTTGCCTTCAAGTACTTGTTGGGCAGCGAGAGCTTGGCGATGGTGCGCCACGACAAGAAGTACTGGTGCACGATGGAACCGGTCGTGTAAGGCAGGTCGTACTTCTCGGCGAGCTCGAGAACCCGAACCTTGATTTCCCGCAGTCTATTGCTGGGAAGGTCGGGGAACAGGTGGTGCTCGATCTGGTAGCACAGGTTACCGCTCATGAACTCCATGACGGGGCCGGCATTGAAGTTGGCACTGCCGAGCATCTGACGCAGGTACCACTGCCCCTGTGTCTCGCCTTCCATGTCGGACTTGGTGAACTTCTCCGCCCCGTCCGGGAAATGACCACAGAAGATGACCGTGTTGGTCCACACGTTGCGCATCATGTTGGCGACGATGTTCGCCGTCAACGTGCTCTTCCATGCCGGACCGGTGAGCAAGGGGTGCAGGACGTAGTCCTTGCCGATCTGCTTGCCGACTTTCTCGAGCACTTCGCGTCGCTTCTGCTCGAACTCCTCGCGAGGCACCCGTCCCTTGGCGACCTTGCCCAGTTCGAGGTGCTGCAGGGCCACGCCGTACTCGAAGAACAGCTGCAGCAGCAGGTTGTAGACGGGGTTACCGAGGTTGAACGGCTTCCAACGCTGATCTCGGGTGACGCGGAGCAGGCCGTAGCCGACGTCGTCGTCCATTCCCAACACGTTGGTGTACTTGTGGTGAATGTAGTTGTGCGTCTGCTTCCAGTGCGCCGACGGACCCGTGTTGTCCCACTCCCACGAGGTGGAGTGGATCTCGGGGTCGTTCATCCAGTCCCACTGGCCGTGCATGACGTTGTGGCCGAGTTCCATGTTCTCGATGATCTTCGCGACCCCGAGCATGGCGGTGCCGACGAGCCATGCGGGGCGCCGGCGGCTGGCGAAGAGCACGGCCCGGCCACCGATGTCGAGGGATCGTTGCAAGCGAATGGTGTTCTTGACATACCGAGCGTCGCGCTCACCGCGGGACGCTTCGATGTCACGCCGGATGGCGTCGAGCTCGTGGCCCAACGACTCGATGTCGGCATCGGTCAGATGCGCGTACTCTTTGACGTCCGTAATCGCCATGGGAAACAACCTCCTGGCAGTCGTGAACACACAGCTCGCGTATCAGGCCATGTGCAATTTCATCACCTACCGTAACGTAACTTACGGTCCCGTAGGTTAGCGGCGGAAATCTGTGTGACGATTCACAACGATGTGCGGTCGCCAGAACGTCGAAGCGCCTTCGCTTGACGCTTGGCTTCCTTCTTGGCGTTGCGCAAGCTCACCCGCGCTTCCTGCATCGCCGAACGTAGGCCTCGACGCTGGCCGGTCAGCGGATCGATTCGTAGTGCATGAACGGCCGGTGAATCTCCCACCCGCCATCGCCGCTCGGACGACGTCTCGGGAGCGTTGTCGGACGTGGCACGCAACCACGAATCGGGAAGCGACAGCTTGTGGATTGTCCGCAGCGCCAGCAGGTACTGCTTGCCCAGCGAGCCGGTCGTGTACGGCAGATCGTACTTCTCGCACAAGGCGTGCACCTTCTCGGAGATCTCCGAGTAACGGTTGCTCGGCAGGTCCGGGAACATGTGGTGCTCGATCTGGTAGCAGAGGTTGCCGCTCATGAAGGCCATGACCGGACCGGCCTCGAAGTTCGCACTGCCCAGCATCTGACGCAGGTACCACTCGGGGCGCGTCTCGGTCTCGAACTGGCCGATCGTGAATTTCTCGGCACCGTCCGGAAAATGTCCGCAGAAGATCACCGCGTACGCCCAGAGGTTCCGGATCAAGTTGGCCGTGGCGTTGGCAGTCAGCGTCGACTTCCACGCCGGACCCGTCAACGCCGGGAACAGAACGAAGTCCTTACCGACCTGCTTGGCAATCTTGCGCGCGAACGCGCGGCTCGCCGGTGACTTGAACAGACCCTGTTCGTCGACACCGTCCAACTCCTTCTGAGCGTCGTAATCGTGCAGCGCGATACCCCACTCGAACGTGGTGGCCAGCACGATGTTCGCGAGCGGTTGAATCAGGTTGATCGGCTTCCACGGCTCGTCCCGGGTCATGCGCAGGATGCCGAAGCCGATGTCGTCGTCCATTCCGACGATGTTGGTGTACGTGTGGTGCGAGTAGTTGTGCGCTCGTTTCCACTGCTCGGACGGCCCGGTCTGGTCCCACTCCCACGACACGGAATGAATCTCCGGGTCGTTCATCCAGTCCCACTGGCCGTGCATGACGTTGTGGCCGAGTTCCATGTTCTCGATGATCTTCGCGACGCTGAGCATCGCGGTGCCGGCAAGCCAGGCCGGTCGATATTTGCTACCGAGCAACACTGCGCGCCCACCGAGTTCCAGTAGTCGCTGCAGCCGGATCGTACGGCGAATGTACGCGGCGTCGCGTTCACCGCGGCTGTCCTCGACGTCGCGGCGGATAGCGTCCAGCTCGCGCCCGAAGGCTTCCATGTCTTCTTCGCTCAGGTGCGCGAATTCTTTGATATCGGTGATGGCCACCGGGTCCTCCAACAGTTGAGTGCAGTGCCCGAAATATCGTGGTTCGTCATGGGCAACCTACGTAAGCGTAACCGAACAGCCTGAGAAGTCGGTGTGCGAGAAACAGACCTACAGTTCCAATGTGCAGTCGCCCGCAGCAGCGGAAATGCACGTTTGCACACGATCACCCTCGCTGTGCTCCTTGCCGGAACGAAGGTCGATGACGTGCCCTGCGGTCAACGGGACCACACACGTCTGGCAGATGCCCATCCGGCAGCCGAACGGCATCTGAACTCCGAGACTCTCCCCCGCTTCGAGAAGGCTAGTGGCCCCGTCGACCGCAACGTTCTTGTCCGACTTGGAGAACGTCACGGTGCCGCCCGCACCCGAAGTGTCGGCCCTGGAGATCTCGAACCTCTCGAGGTGAAGCCTGTCCTCGATGCCCTCGCGCTTCCACGTCTTCTCGATCTCTTCGAGGAGCGCCGCGGGGCCACAGGCCCAGGTATCACGCGTCCGCCAATCCGGGTACAGCTCGTCGAGCGAGGCGAGCGCGAATTTGCCGTCGGATCGCGTCAACTGCACATGGGATGTGAAGTTGGGGTGCGACTTCTCCAACGCGGAGAGCTCGGCGGCGAACATGACCTCGTCCTCGGTGGGAGCCGAGTGGATGTGCACCGTGTCGGGCATGTCCCCGTGTCGATCGAGCGCCCGCAGCATCGAGATGATCGGAGTGATGCCGCTGCCCGCAGTGACGAAGAGGATCTTGTTCGGCGGTGGAACCGGCAGCGCGAAATTTCCTTTCGGCGCCGCCAGGCGAACGATCGTCCCCTGCGGCACGCCGCCCACGAGGTGCGAGGACAAGAAGCCCTCGGGCATCGCCTTGACCGTGATGGAAATCAGCTTGTCTTCCCAGTTCGGCGGCGAGGTCAACGAATACGACCGCCAATGCCACCGCCCACCGAGATGCAGGCCGATTCCGATGTACTGGCCCGGCTGATAGTCGAAATTGAATCCCCAACCAGGCCTGATCACCAGTGTCACCGCAGTTGCCGTCTCTTGCTCCACTCGCACGATGCGGCCTCGCAACTCACGCGCCGACCACAGCGGGTTCGCCAGATGCAGGTAGTCGTCGGGCAGCAAGGGAGTGGTGATGCGGGTGAAAGCACCACGCACCATGTTCAATCTGGGACGCCTGGGCGACGAGACGCCGGCCGTAGGAGCTTCCAGCCATTTCTTCAGATCCATCGGGTGTTCCATCCCCTCGATCGAGACTCCGCGCCGCATCCGGCCATCGAGGTTACGCTACCGTAGGTTCGCGGTCGGGTTCACCTTCGCCGCAATGGTGCGGGGACGATCACAGCGTAATCACAGCAGTTCGAGGAGAAACGACAACTCCTGCGGGGCGTACCACGCCAGCGTGTGATCCTCGGCGTCCCCGAGCACGAACTCCGCGTCGGCGTCACCCATGTCGGCAGCATCCACGGCCGCCGCAGCCTTGGCGACTGCCGATTCGGCACCTTCGAGATCGACGTGGACCGACGCGACCTGATCCATCCGGAGGGGTTCTTTCAACCGGACGACGGCATCATCGAGATCGGGCCGCAGGGTGGGGTCGTCCACGTCGGCCGCGATCACTGCTCGCCGATACACCACTCCCTCGGCGACCGTGCCGGTGTCGGCTTCGTCGTCGACGGCCGCTGCGATCAAGCGCAGCGAAGCCCGCGCAGCCTCCCCCATCGCCACTTCGGCCAACTCCTCGTCGTCGCCGGAGGAGTATGCCTCACGCAGAGTCGGCGTCACCGCGAACGCCGTCCGCGAGACCGGGCTGAACACACCGTCCGCAGACAACACTCTCAGGAACTCCAGCGTCGCTGGAACGTAGACACGCATGGCAGAAGACCTCACACTCTCGATTCGTTACTCGCGTCGACCAATTCTTCCAGCGCCTCGTGTAGCAATGCCGTCATCACATCCACGTCGGGCATGGCACCTCGATCGGCATTGAGCCCGAAGAACACGAAACCGTCGTACGACGTCAAGCCGATGCTCATCGCCTGGTTCTCGAACAAGGGCGAGACCGGATACATCTCGAGCATGCGTGCGCCGCCGACGTAGAGGGGAAACTGCGGTCCTGGAGCATTGGTGACGATCAAATTGAACACCCGCTGAGACAGTCGACTGCCTGCCCGCGCGCCCATGGCGTGCAGGCTCGCAGGCGCAAATCCGGTGATACGCATCAGTGTCTGTGCAGTGACGCCGCGACTCTGATTGGCGTGCGCCTCGGTGGCGTGTGCGATGTGCGAGAGCCGGACCACCGCGTTCGACTCACCCACGGGCAGGTCCACGAGGAAAGAGGAGATCTCGCTGCGATCCTCCTCGGTCGGCTCGGTGGGCCTGTCGCCCACATCGCCGAAACCGACCCGATCCGCCGAGACGTACACCGACATCGGCACCATGGCCCTCACAGTCGACGACGCGGTCACGGGTTCGCCGCGCGACAGCAACCAGTTTCGCAACGCGCCGGTGACGACCGCGAGCACCACGTCGTTGATCGAGCAACCGAAACGATTGTGAATCTTGCGATAATCCGACAGCTCGGTCTTGGCTACCGCGAATCTGCGGTTGCGCGAAATCGGAGCGTTGAGCGGACTCGACGGAGCGCTCTGGGTTGCGGTGCGCAGCAAGGCTGCAACCTTCCCAGCAGCACGCACCGCGTCACCCGCGACACCGGCCATACCGTTCACTGCGCCGCGCAGCGCCTCGAGACTCTCCCCCGGCCGCACGACCAGCTCGGTCAGCGCGTCGATGACGAGCGCCGAGTCCTTGGGCTCGCGAGCGGGCATCCACAGCTCCTCCGCAACCGGCGGTGGATTCTTGCTCGCGTCGAGGATGACCTGACCGATGTCGAGTGCGTGTTCGCCGTCGACGAGCGCCGAATGAGACTTGGTGAAGATCGCAAAACGGTTCTTCGACAGTCCCTCGACGAGGTACATCTCCCACAGCGGCCGAGTGCGGTCGAGGGGTCGCGAGGTCAACCGTGCGATCAGATCGTGCAACTGATCGTCCGAACCCGGTTTCGGAAGCGCCGAGCGTCGGATGTGGTAAGTGATGTCGAAATCCGTGTCGTCGACCCATACCGGCCTGGCCAGACCGAATGCGACTTCGCGGACCTTCTGCCGATACCGGGGAACCAGCGCCAATCGCTGTTCGACCAGCGACAGCAGACGGTCGTAACTGAACCCGCTGCGGGGGGTCCGAAAGATCGCGAGCGAGCCGAGGTGCATGGGACTGCTGCTGGCCTCGAGAAAGTAGAACGACGCATCCTGCGCTGTCAGTCTGGTCGCCATCGCGTGTTCCAGTCTCCGTCCTTGCGTGGAGTTCGCACCCGTTCGAGTAGGTCGAGCGCGCGGTGTGGCTCGAACCTAGAGTACGGGGCGGACGACCGCCGGTCGCGGGGTCGGTCGAGTACTCGTGTCGCGGGGGCAGACCTGCTTCGTCGGGGAACCGAACGCCTTCGGGGACCGTCAATGTCGGTGTGAGCGTCATGGAAACGAACGAACCGCCGGACACCCCCAGCATTCCCGGGACGAGTCATCGGCTACCTGCCGAGCCGCACTGCTTCCTTTCGCGTGCCGCTCCCTTCGAGCCGCCGCTGTCGTCGGCGGCCGTCCACACGTGGGATCCGGCGGCCGCCGCCGAGCCGAAGCCGGTAGTACACCGAACATCGGTGCGCAGCAACCGCTCTCGACGACGCGCCGACCCGGCAGGTCGGCCGGTCGTGCCCGCCGACGCGAAGTCGTCGGCGGACCGCGCGATGCGCATGCTGATCGAAGTGATCGACCGCCGCCGAAGCGCAGATCAACTCTCGGGGCTGTTCAGCACCCCGATGATCGACCTGGTGCGCACCATCGTTCGCAATCCGCCGCCGGGGCGACGGCTCGGGTTCGCAGCGGTACACCGGGTGCACGTCGTGTACCAGTCCGATGTCTCCGCGGAAGTATTCGGCTCGTACACCCGTGGCCCGCGAATGTTCGCCTTCGCCGGCCGGATAGAGCTGGCCGTCGATCCACGCCGTCCCGGGTGGACGGTCACGTCGTTGCGAGTGGGTTGAGAGATCGCCTCGAGGTGAGGCGAGGCGAAATCCCCTACTTCTTGCGCTTCGAGCGAGCCGTCTTCTTCGGGGCCTTGCTCTGCGCCCTCGCCGCTTCGCGACGCTCGCGGCGGGTTCCATCGGCGGTGGAATCGCTGCCGCCGGCCGACGCACCCGATCGGCGGACATCGGTGCCGCCACCCTCGGCCGGACCGGAGAAGGTCAATCTCTGCTCTTCCTGCTCGTCGAGACCCTTCGCTCGCAGAGCCGAGGGCACTGCAGGGGCCGGAGCACTGGGTGCCGGAGCAACGGGTACCGGAGCCGTCGGGGCTGGTGCTACGGCGGGCGTCGGTGCCGGGCGGCCGGAGCCCACCGGAGAGGCAAGCCCCGGAGCCACGGCGAGACCTGCCGAGGCCGCAGGGCCTGCAGGTGCAGGCGTCGCCTCGACCTGCAGGTTGAACAGGAAGCCGACCGACTCCTCTTTCAGCCCGTCGAGCATGCCCTGGAACATGTCGTAACCCTCGCGCTGGTACTCGACCAGCGGATCGCGCTGCGCCATCGCACGCAGGCCGATGCCTTCTTTGAGGTAATCCATCTCGTAGAGGTGCTCACGCCACTTGCGGTCGAGCACGGACAGCAGCACCCGCCGCTCGAGTTCGCGCATTCCGTTCTCGCCTGCGATGCCGTCGATTTCGGCCTCGCGTGCGGCGTAAGCCGAGCGTGCGTCCTCGAGCAGTGCCTCGCGAAGTTCGTCGCGGCTGAGGTCACCCTTCTCGCCGTCCTCGTTCTCCCCGGACAGGACCTTGTGGTCGACCCCCACCGGGTACAGGGTCTTGAGCGCGGTCCAGAGCTGCTCGAGATCCCAGTCCTCCACGTAGCCATCCGCGGTGGCCCCGTCCACATAGGCGGTGATCACGTCGGTGATCATGCCCTCGACCTGACCCTCCATGTCGGCACCCTCGAGGATGCGTCGTCGCTCCTCGTAGATGACGGTGCGCTGCTGGTTCATCACCTCGTCGTACTTGAGGACGTTCTTGCGGATCTCGAAGTTCTGTTGCTCGACCTGAGTCTGAGCACTCTTGATGGCCTTGGACACCATCTTGGCTTCGATCGGCACATCGTCGGGCAGGTTGAGCCGAGTCATGATCGACTCCAGTGCGCCGCCGTTGAATCGGCGCATCAACTCGTCGCCGAGCGAAAGGTAGAACCGCGATTCGCCCGGATCACCCTGACGACCGGAGCGTCCTCGAAGCTGGTTGTCGATACGGCGTGAGTCGTGGCGCTCGGTTCCGAGAACGTACAGGCCACCCGCCTCGCGAACTGTATCCGCGTCGGCCTTGACCTGCGCCTTGACCTCCTCGAGAGCAGGCTCCCACGCAGCCTCGTACTCTTCGGGTGTCTCTACCGGATCCAAGCCCTGCTTACGCAGCTTCAGGTCCGCGAGGATGTCCGGATTGCCGCCGAGCACGACGTCGGTACCGCGGCCGGCCATGTTGGTCGCGACCGTCACCGCGCCGTGACGACCCGCCTCGGCAATGATCGTCGCTTCCTGCTCGTGGAACTTCGCGTTCAACACGTTGTGGGCCACGCCCCGCTTGGTGAACTGCTTCGACAGGTACTCCGAGCGCTCGACGCTCGTGGTACCGATCAGCACCGGCTGACCCTTCTCGTGCCGCTCGACCACGTCGTCGACGACGGCGTCGAACTTGGCCTCTTCGGTCTTGTAGATCAGGTCACCGTTGTCCACGCGAACCATCGGGCGGTTCGTCGGAATCGGAATGACGCCCAATCCGTAGATCTGATGGAGCTCGGCGGCCTCCGTCTCGGCCGTACCGGTCATGCCCGAGAGCTTGTCGTAGAGGCGGAAGTAGTTCTGCAGTGTGATCGTGGCCAGAGTCTGGTTCTCGGCCTTGATCTCCACCTTCTCCTTGGCCTCGATCGCCTGATGCATACCTTCGTTGTAGCGGCGTCCCACCAGGATGCGGCCGGTGAACTCGTCGACGATGATGACCTCGCCGTCGCGGACGATGTAGTCCTTGTCCTTGGTGTAGAGCTCTTTGGCCTTGATCGCGTTGTTCAGGTAGTTCACCAGGGGCGAGTTGGCCGCCTCGTACAGGTTGTCGATACCGAGCTGGTCCTCGACCAGTTCGACGCCTGCCTCGTGCACACCGATGGTGCGCTTGCGGATGTCGACCTCGTAGTGGGTGTCCACCTTCAACATCGGCGCGATTCGGGCGAACTCGCCGTACCACTTGCTCGACGCGTCGGCCGGGCCCGAGATGATCAGCGGCGTTCGCGCTTCGTCGATGAGGATCGAGTCGACCTCGTCCACCACGGCGAAGTTGTGCCCACGCTGCACGAGGTCGTCGAGCGAGTGCGTCATGTTGTCGCGCAGGTAGTCGAACCCGAACTCGTTGTTGGTGCCGTAGGTGATGTCGGCGGCGTACGCGGCGCGGCGTTCCACCGGCGTCATACCGGAGAGGATCACGTCGACCGACAGACCGAGGAAGCGATGGACGCGGCCCATCCACTCGGAGTCACGCTTGGCCAGGTAGTCGTTGACCGTCACCACGTGCACACCGTCACCCGAGATGGCATTGAGGTAAGCAGGGAGAACACAGGTCAGTGTCTTGCCCTCACCGGTCTTCATCTCGGCGATGTTGCCGAAGTGCAGCGCGGCACCGCCCATGACCTGCACATCGAAGTGCTTCTGCGAGAGAACACGCCACGACGCCTCACGCGCAACGGAGAAGGCCTCGGGTAGCAGCTGGTCCAGGCTTTCCCCTTCGGAGTACCTCTTCCTGAACTCCGCGGTCTTGCCGCGCAGCTCGTCATCGGAAAGGCTCTCGACGTCGGGAGACAGGGTCGAGACGTGGTCAGCGATGTTCTTGAGCCGCTTGACCATGCGACCTTCACCAACACGGAGCAGCTTGGAAAACGACAGCGACGGCACGGGCTTTCTCGTCCTCGATCCTCGGTTCACGGGTACTGACACGAACAACTGCAACACGAGCAACGCTGCGTTGCGAACAACACTGCATCACTGTACGAGCTCACGGGTCCACCACCATGGCATCCGCGCGGCGGGTGACCCGAACGCGTCCATGGTAGGCGGTGGCACTGCGGGCGCGGCAAACCGAGTGTCGGTCGTCGGACATCCCGGGCCGGCCATCCGGACAACACCGACACGGCCGCGACACAGCACTGCAGGCTCGACGTGGGGATCATGTCCTCCGGCATCGAGCCTGCAGCGGTGACGAGATTTCACGGACGGCGAACGAACTCGGCCGCCGCGATCGGGCGGGTCAGGTCAGTCTGATCAAGCCGTAATCGAAGGCGTGCCGTCGATAGACCACCGACGGTCGGTCGGTAGCGCTGTCGTGGAACAGGAAGAAATCGTGGCCGACGAGTTCCATCTCGTACAGTGCATCGTCGACGCTCATGGGGGCGGCCGAGTGGATCTTGGTGCGCACGATGTGCCCGGGGCCGCTCTGATCGTCCTCGAAGGAGTCGAGCTTCGTCTCGGGGTCGAGTGCCAGCGTGTCGTCCTCGGCGAGTTCGGCGGTGGCCTCGGCGACGGAGACGGGCCGTTTCTCTCCGTAGTGAACCTTCCTACGGTCTTTGGTTCGCCGGAGTCTGCTCTCGAGTTTCGACGTCACCGCTTCGAGTGCGGCATAAAAACTGTCGGCGCACGCTTCCGCACGAACAACCGGGCCCTTGCCCTTCGCGGTGATCTCCACGCGTTGACATGCTTTGGCCTGACGGCGATTTCGTTCGTGCTGCAATTCGACATCGAACAAGTAGATGGAGGGGTCGAAACGCTCGAGGCGAGCCAGTTTTTCGGAGACGTATATCCGGAAATGATCCGGTATCTCGACGTTGCGGCCTTTGACCACAACGTCCGCGTTGCTCTTGGCGGATTCTTCCGAAGGCTTCTCGTCGAAGAAAACCGAGGCTTGTGAAGGGGTCGTCACGCGTACCTCCCGATATCGGCCACGCCCACTGTTGGACGTGGCAAGTGTGCATGCCGAATGGGGAACCTTCCGGCATCAGAATCCGGGGCATCACCTCGCATCTTGTCCAGTGGGTGCGTGTCCGCGACGTTAGTCGGTCATCGACTCGTGTGCCACCGTTCACCGCGAATTGGTTGTCGGCGTGTCCTTCTCGGGAGTGATCAAGCACTCGCCACGACGAGTGCGCCGGCGATGGGTACGCCGAAATCACCTAGTACTCTTGCCGATTCGGCCAGGGTGGCACCGGTGGTCACGACGTCGTCCATCAGGAGGACAGTGAAAGCCGCTGCCTGCGACGAACCTCCACGAAACCGTGGACGACGGACCCCGACGGCCTCGATCCGACCCGCCACGTTGTGCTGACGTTGTCCGGCCGACAACCCGACCGAATCTCGGGCTCCGCCGGACATTCGTAGCAGCTCGGGCACGAGAACTCGCTCCGGTGCCAGTTCTTCGGCGACGATCCGAGCGCATCGCAGGACAGGGTCACCTCCGCGCGCCCGGGCAGCACGGGCCCGAGACGGTGCGCAGACCAGAATCAGTGAGCCGAGCTCCGGGGGATCGATTTCTCCCGCCTCGCGCAGATGTCCGACGGCCGCTGCCAACGCACGTCCCAGTGGCCGTGCCACCGACCGACGCCCCCGTTCCTTGACCGCGATGACGGCGCTTCTACGCGGCCCGGTGTACGTGCCGAGAGCCCAACACGGCACACCTGGATCGACACGTGGACGAACGGGGATGGGTGGGACGGACAGCGCTTCACGACACACTCGACACCAGTCCTCACCCGGCATTCCGCAACCGGCGCACTCGAGCGGGAGGACCAGATCGAGGAGTGTGCGCATGAGTGACGAGTCTGCCCGCACCCACCGACACCCGACTCGCGACATCAGCCGGGCAAGATCGGCACTGCTTTCACGCCGGCCAGGCCGGTCACCTCACGCCAGTAACGGTCGCCGACCGGATCGGCGTTGTTGAGCGCAAAAACCGCACGCGCGTCGGCCACGTACTCCGTTTCCGGCGACGCATCGACCGCCAGCACAGGTGTGGTCAGGTTGCGCGACGGTAGGGCGTCCATCCTGGATCCGTCGACGGTCACCTGCACGACCGGTGTGTCCGTGGCGACTCTCGCGATCACGATGGTGTCTCCGGTGGACCAGTCCAAACTGGTGGCGTCACTGCCGAGTCCGATGGCCACCGCGCGGGGTGAGGTCAACGAGTACACGCCCGTGGGATCACGCACCACGGTCGCCACGTACACGACGCCGTCGACGATGACCGCGGCTCGTACACCGTCGCGGGCCAGTCGCAGTTCGGTGATTCGGGTCCCCAAGGCCGCTACGGCGGTGGCGTCGACGGGGATCACCGAGACCTGACCGGTGGAGGGATCACGAGCGGCTCGGATGACATTGGTGCCGTCGATCACCGCCCAGG
This sequence comes from Rhodococcoides sp. S146-33, assembly GCF_059489205.1. Classification (NCBI taxonomy): domain Bacteria; kingdom Bacillati; phylum Actinomycetota; class Actinomycetes; order Mycobacteriales; family Nocardiaceae; genus Rhodococcoides; species Rhodococcoides sp. S146-33. The sequence goes on along the minus strand of NZ_JCAJWY010000002.1, from coordinate 719,071 downwards.
CCGCATTGTCGTCGGATCCCCACGTGGGTCGCGTGATCGACTGCCCTTCGGCCACCGGAAACGCGCCACCGTCGTAGCTGCCCACCATGAGAGTGCTCGACGGGGCCGGTGCGGGTCGCCCGGTGTCGGCGACTCCTGCCACGAGGGTGCCGTCGTTGGACAACGCCACCGAGCGCAGATTGCGGGCCTGTCCGAAGTACCCGGGGGCGGGCGTGGTCTCGGCCTCGTCCACTCTCAGCAACCCGCCGGACGCCAGTGCGTGCAGACCGATGCCGGCGTCGGTGCCGCCGAGTGGATCGAAAGAGTCGACGCCCGCGGTCGTCCACCCGTCGGGTTTGGTCGTATCTATCGGTTGACCGTCGGCGAGGAGCACGTACGGGCCGGCCACCTCGGCCGACGCCAAAGTCCAGATCACTTGAGCAGCAAGGAGTTCGCGATCGCGGTCACTCTTGTTCTGAAGGCCGCCGAAGTCGATCTTGATACCGCCGAGCCCCACCCCCACCTGAGAGGTCTGACCGTCGGCCTTGGTGATGGGCCCGCGAATGCTCACGTCGTCGGACAGTTCGTTGCTCACTGCCGCCGACAGAGCCGACTTGGGACCGTCGATGAGCAGCTGTACGAGTTGATTGGCCAGCTGGTCCTGCGATCCGCTCGTCCAGCGCACATCGGGCACCAGGACACCGCCGAGAGGATCGACGAAGTAGAGCGAGCGCTGCTGATAGGTGTTCAGAAATGCGGACCGGTCGATGACGACACCGGGCGGAAGCTTGGAGATGCGCCATTGACCGTCCACCCGCGTCATCTCGATCGCAACGTCGAAGGTGTCCGAACCTGCCTGATACTCCCCGCCCGAGGCGAGCATCCCGGCCGTCGTCGAACGAATCGTGAACTGTGCGGCATCGGCGGTACGTGGGCCGGACAGGGTGTCGATCCGGTCCGCGACGACGGTTCGCGCCCCGTCGTCCCAGGTGCTCGACGCCTCCTCGGTGAGAAATTGCCGCGCTGCCTGATGCCTGTTGGCGGACACAGCGCTGGCCTCGAAGAAGTCGTCCAGCAAACGATCCGGTTCGCGTCCGGGCTCGGGGGCCGGGGCACTCGTCGGCACGGCACCGTCGGTGAGTGTTCCGATGGCCTGGGGGCTGGAGGACTCGGGCAGGCTGGCGCATCCCCCGGCGAGCGTGATCGCAAGTGCGCAGATTGCCAATACCCGGATGCCGCGACGAGCCGACCGAATCACGTCACCGACTCCGGTGCCGACGTCTTCTGCGCGGACGACTTCGGGGCGGTGATCGCCGGAATCGGCTGCCCCTGCGCGTACTTCTTGGTGCTGGGCTTGAGGGGCAACGGAGATCCGATCACCTTGTGCCCGCGCACGAGCGGCAGTGTGAGTCGGAAGCATGCGCCTTCTCCCACTGCACCCCACGCCTCGAGCTTACCGTCGTGCAAGCGGGCGTCCTCGACGCTGATCGCCAGCCCCAATCCGGTGCCGCCGGAGCGACGGACACGCGAGGGATCCGAACGCCAGAACCGGTTGAACACCAGCTTCTCCTCCCCGGGGCGCAGACCGATTCCCTGGTCGCGCACCACGAATGCCGCCGCGTCGGCATCCGACCGCAGGCGCAGCAGAACCGGCTTGCCTTCGCCGTGATCGAGGGCGTTGGCCAACAGGTTCCGCAGAATCCGCTCGACTCGCCTTGGGTCCACCTCGGCGACGACCGCGGTCTCGGGCATGTCGACGATCACTTCGGTGCCGGTTTCGCGCGCCAGGTGACGAACGGTGGACACCGCTGCACGCGCACACATCCGAAGATCGAGCTGTTCGGCAGCCAGTTCGGCCACACCCGCGTCGTGTCGACTGATCTCGAGCAGGTCGCCGAGCAAGGTCTCGAAGCGATCCAGCTCGTTGACCAGCAGCTCCGACGATCTCTTGAGTGCCGGTTCGAGGTCGTCACTGGCGTCGTGGATGAGATCGGCCGCCATCCGCACCGTAGTGAGCGGGGTCCGCAGTTCGTGGCTGACGTCGGAGGTGAACCGGCGCTGCAGGTTACCGAATTCCTCGAGCTGGGTGATCTGTTTGGACAGGCTCTCGGCCATCTCGTTGAAGGACATCGCGAGCCTGGCCATGTCGTCCTCACCGCGAACCGGCATGCGCTCCTTGAGCCTGCCGTCGGCGAACCGCACTGCGATGCGCGAGGCGGATCGAATGGGCAACACCACCTGCCGTGCGACGAGCATTGCGATCGCAGCGAGCAGAACCAGGAGCACCACTGCTCCGATGAACAATGTGCCGCGTACCAACGACAGCGTCCGGTCCTCACTGGCGAGCGGGAAGATCAGGTAGAGCTGTAGCGCCGAGATATCGGATCCGGTGGGCGATCCCATGATGAGCGCCGATCCGGAATACCCGCCGTCACTGTCGGTCACGGTGGCGTACTGCGAGCTGATGAGGCCCTTCTTGACGAAGTCGCGCAAGCTGTTCGGGATCTGATCCACCGGCCCGACCGACGCCTCGGCCCGCGTGGCGTCACCCTCCACGATCAACACCGGATCGAACGATCCCGCCGACCCGGTGGTCGATGCCGCATCCAGGTCCTGATTCGTCAGTGCTGCCCGGGCTCGTTCGAGGCGCGTCGCGAGCCCACTCGAATCGTCGGCACCCGCGAGGTTGCCCTCGACGGTGGTTCGGGATCTGTCGAGTTCCTCGGTGGCCGCAGACAACTTGGCCTCGAGTAACCGATCGGTGATCTGAGAGGTCAACACCACCCCGAGGATGAGGATGACCACCAGGGACAACGTCAACGTCGACACGACGACGCGAAGCTGCAAGGACCGTCGCCAGGCATGACCGAGCGACGTACTCAGCGAACGAAACCACCGCAGCAGAGGAGAGAACTTGCCGTTGATTCGTCGCCGAGAGTGGGAGAAACCGATCACGGCGGTCCGGCCTTGTACCCGACCCCCCTCACGGTCAACACCACCTCGGGGTTTTCCGGATCCTTCTCGACCTTGGCGCGTAGCCGCTGCACGTGCACGTTGACCAGCCGAGTGTCGGCCGCGTGGCGGTAACCCCAGACCTGTTCGAGCAGCACCTCTCGGGTGAACACCTGGCGTGGCTTACGGGCCAGCGCCACCAGCAGATCGAATTCGAGTGGTGTCAGCGACACCAGTTCATCGCCGCGGCTGACCTTGTGCGCGGGCACGTCGATCACGATGTCTGCGATGGACAGCAATTCGGCAGGTTCGTCCTCGGTCCTGCGCAGGCGAGCGCGAACCCGTGCGACCAATTCCTTGGGCTTGAAGGGCTTCATGATGTAGTCGTCTGCACCGGATTCGAGGCCGAGCACAACATCGACGGTGTCGGTCTTGGCCGTCAGCATCACGATCGGAACGCCGGAATCGGCCCGTAGTACGCGGCATACGTCGATGCCGTTCATCCCGGGAAGCATCAGGTCCAGCAACACCAGATCCGGCCGGTTCTCGCGCACGGCCGCCAACGCTTGGGTGCCGTCGCCGACCACGAAGGGCTCGAATCCTTCACCACGCAGCACGATGGTGAGCATCTCCGCCAGAGCCGAATCGTCGTCCACAACCAGAATCCGAGGCTTCATGGCTCTATCGTGTCACTCTCGGCTCGCCTGATGGCTGATTGGACAACTCGGCGGCGAGTCGATCGGGATCGACGTCGGCGGTCACGACCTCCCACGGCGACACCCAGTTCGCCGCCGCGAGAGCGGCGTACACGTCCGAGGTTCGGCTCTGCAGCGAGCCGTCCCGTTCGTATGCGTCCCGGGTTCTGGTGACGTCCGCACTCTCCCGTGCCGCGGCCCGCTCGGCGGCGAGCGCCACGGGTACGTCGAGCAGAATCTGAATGTCCGGAATCGGAACTGCGAAGCGTTCGAATTCGAGCGCCCTGATCCATTCGACGGCCCCGCCGTCTGCGGTCTGTTCCAACCGAGCAGCCGTGTACGCGGCGTTGGACGCCACGTACCGATCGAGAAGAACTACGTCGTTGTGCAAGAGCAGCTTTCGGACCTCGTCGACCGCACCCCGGCGATCGAGCGCGAACAGCAGAGCCATCGCGTGCACACTGGCAGCGGTGTCGCCGTGCTCACCGTGCAGCGCCTCCGCCGCAAGATCGGCGTGTACCGACCTGCCATACCTGGGAAATCCGATCCGCGCGACGTCGAGGCCGTCGCGTTCCCATGACGAAACGAGCCGACGGGCGAGCGTGTTCTTGCCCGCACCGTCGACTCCTTCGATGACAAAAAGCCGCCCCACCGCAGGTCAGTAGCGGTAGTGCTCGGGCTTGTACGGGCCCTCGACGTCGACGCCGATGTACTCGGCCTGCTCCTTGGTGAGCTTGGTGATCGAGCCGCCGAGTGCTTCGACGTGAATACGCGCGACCTTCTCGTCCAAGTGCTTGGGCAGGCGGTAGACCTCGTTGTCGTACTCGTCCGGCTTGGTCCACAGTTCGATCTGAGCAATGACCTGGTTGGAGAAGCTGTTGCTCATGACGAACGACGGATGACCCGTGGCGTTGCCGAGGTTCAGCAACCGGCCCTCGGACAGCACGATGATGGAGTGCCCGTCCTTGAACTGGTACTCGTCGACCTGCGGCTTGATGTTGATGCGCGTGACATCGGGGGCCTTCTCCAGCCCGGCCATGTCGATCTCGTTGTCGAAGTGGCCGATGTTGCCCAGGATTGCCTGATGCTTCATCTTGCGCATGTGCTCGAACGTGATGATCGACAGGTTGCCCGTCGAGGTGATCACGATGTCGGCCTGCTCGATGAACTCTTCGACCGTGCGCACGTCGAAGCCGTCCATGAGAGCCTGCAACGCGTTGATCGGGTCGGCCTCGGTGACGGTCACCCGTGCACCCTGGCCCTTGAGTGCTTCTGCACAGCCCTTGCCCACGTCGCCGTAGCCACAGACCAGAACGGCCTTGCCGCCGATGAGGACGTCGGTTCCCCGGTTGATGCCGTCGATCAGCGAGTGCCGGGTGCCGTACTTGTTGTCGAACTTGCTCTTGGTCACCGAGTCGTTGACGTTGATAGCCGGGAACGTGAGTTCTCCCGCAGCGGCGAACTGGTAGAGCCGGAGCACACCGGTCGTGGTCTCCTCGGTGACGCCCTGCACGGACGCGGCCACCTCGGTCCACTTGGTCGTCGACGCTTCGAGCGAACGACGGAGGAGGCCGAGGAACACCTTGTACTCGTCCGAATCGTGATCGTCGTCGGTCGGCGGAACCACGCCCGCCTTCTCGAACTGCGCGCCGCGCAACACCAGCATCGTGGCGTCGCCGCCGTCGTCGAGGATCATGTTGGCCGGCTGGTCGGGCCAGGTGAGCATTTGCTCGGCGGCCCACCAGTACTCTTCGAGGCTTTCACCCTTCCAAGCGAACACCGGTACACCCTTCGGATCCTCGACGGTCCCGTACGGTCCGACCACCACGGCCGCAGCCGCGTGATCCTGGGTGGAGAAGATGTTGCACGACGCCCAACGGACCTCGGCCCCGAGTGCCACCAGGGTCTCGATCAGAACGGCGGTCTGCACCGTCATGTGCAGCGATCCCGAAACCCGCGCTCCCTTGAGCGGCTGCACGTCCGCGTATTCGCGACGCAGCGCGATCAGACCGGGCATCTCGTGCTCGGCCAGCCTGATCTCCTTGCGGCCGAATTCTGCGAGCGACAGGTCTGCGACCTTGAAGTCGATTCCACCGCGGTGTTCCACGGTGAGTGCCGATCCTGACGTAACTGAGGTCGTCATCTTGCCTCTCCTGTTGACTGAGTGTCTGTCCACCAGGCTATCGGGTCGGCGCGGCGGAAGTACCGACTGCCCAGGGGGACGAGTCCGCACCGACCGTGTGCACTATCCGTTTCGTCCGGCTCGCGCCAGAATTCGGGCACGCTTTCGGGGAAGGATGTTGGCACGGGAGACATCGCCTTGGTAGTGCGCGAGTACCCGTGGGTCCATCACTCGACGCCACAGCGGCGGAATTGCGGCGAGTATCACCATCGACGCGTATCCGGCCGGAAGCTGCGGGGCTTCGTCGCACGAGAGCAGGGTCTGGTAGCGCTTACCCGGGTTGGCGTGGTGGTCACTGTGTCGTTGCAAGTGGTACAGAAATATGTTGGTGCAGATTCTGTCGCTGTTCCAGCTGTGTCGGGGCGAGCATCGAACGTATCTGCCTCGGTCGTTCGTTTCGCGGAGCAAGGCGTAGTGCTCCACGTAATTCACCATCTCGAGCAACACGAATCCGACGACGGCCTGCAGCAGGAGATAGGGCGCAATGGCGGGACCGAACACGACCAGCAACGTCCCGAACAGCACTGCGCTCAGCAACCAGGTGTGCAGCAGCGCGTTGGTCGGGCTCGCGACCGAGCGACCCTTGCGCCGTAGACGCTGCGCTTCGAGTTTCCACGCAGAGACGAGCCCCAACACCGTGCTGCGCGGCACGAAGGTCCACACGCTCTCGCCGAGTCGCGCGCTTGCGGGATCGTCCGGGGTCGCGACCCGAACGTGATGGCCGCGGTTGTGTTCCACGAAGAAGTGCCCATAGAGCGTCTGAGAAAGGGCGATCTTGGCCAGCCACCGCTCGTGCTGCTCGATCCGATGACCCAGCTCGTGAGCGGCATTGATCCCCGTTCCGGCGACCAGCCCCACCGTCACGGCGAGTCCGATCTTGTCCACCACCGTCAGGTTTCCGTACGCCCACATCCAACATGCGACGATCAGCCCGACGAACTGAATGGGTAGGAAAAGGTAAGTACACCAGCGGTAGTAGCGATCGTTCTGAAGCTTCTCGCTCGCCGACTCGTCCGGGTTGTGCCCGTCTTCGCCGGCGATCACGTCGATCACCGGAATGATCATGAAGAACACCAGGACGCCGCTCCACCAGAAGATGCCCATGCCCGTCCAGTAGACCAACTGTGACGGCAGCAGCGCCGATGCGGGGGCCAAGAGCCCCAGCATCCACAAATAGCGTTTGCTGTCCTGCCAGCGAACCGACCGTCCGCCGACCTTCGAATCCCGCCCCCCGAAAGCGACACCCGAATCCTTCGTGGAAGTGATTCGGCCGTTCGCATTCACTGTGTCAACACCCTCTCATCGAACTGTAGAAGTCCTCCAAGTCTGTTTTCGAGGGTATAACATTCTCGAGGTCCGATGTGACGCTGACCGATTTCGGCCCGTGCATTCCAGGACGAGCACCGGAGACGGCACCCGGTTACTTTCCCTTGTTCCCCTTGTCGGCTTCCCGCAGACCCATCACCGAATGACGCCTGCCGTACAGAACGTAGATCACGACACCCGCGGCCATCCAGACCAGGAAACGCAGCCAGGTCTCGACCGACAGATTCAGCATCAACCACAGGCATGCAAGGACAGCGAGGATCGGTACCAGCGGAACCCACGGCACCCGGAAGCCGCGTTCGAGGTCCGGTCGAGTCTTGCGCAGCACCAGAACACCCGCCGACACGAGCACGAACGCGAACAGGGTTCCGATGTTCACCATCTCCTCGAGCGTGCCCAGCGGAACGAAGGCCGCGAGCAGTCCGACGATGACGCCCACCAGAATCGTCGTCCGAACCGGCGTACCCTTCTTTCCGGTGTGGGCCAATCCGCGCGGCACCAATCCGTCCCGAGACATCGCGAACAGCACTCGTGTCTGGCCCAGCATCAACACCATCACCACTGTGGTGAGACCGGCAAGCGCGCCGAACGAGATGATGTTCTTGGCCCAGGTCAGACCGTTCAGCTCGAACGCCGTGGCCAGCGTCGAACTGTCACCGGCCAAATCGGTGTACTTCACCATTCCGGTCAGCACCAGGGTGACTGCAACGTAGAGCACGGTCACGATCGCGAGGGAACCCAGGATGCCGCGCGGCAGTGCCTTCTGCGGTTCCTTGGTCTCCTCCGCCGTCGTCGCGACCACGTCGAAGCCGATGAACGCGAAGAACACCAGCGACGCCGCGGCCAGAAGTCCGTACCAGCCGAAGGTGCTACCGCCCGCACCGGTGACGAACGAGAACAAGGACTGATGGAGGCCCTCACCGGTGGTGCCGGGCTGCGACGGAGGAATGTACGGGTCGTAATTGGAGACCTTGATGTAGAAGGCACCGAGGACGACGACGAACAGAACGACGATCACCTTGATCGCAGTGATCACGAGCGAGACCCGCGACGACAACTTGGTGCCCGATGCGATCAGCACCGTCAGCACCACCACGATGAGCAGTGCGCCCCAGTCGAAGTTCAGCGAACCGATCTGGAGTACCGGTGCGGCCGTCCCGAGCAGATCTCCCAGGTACAACGACCACGCCTTGGCCACGACGGCAGCCGCGAGGCCGAACTCGAGGATCAGATCCCAGCCGATGATCCACGCGATGAACTCACCGAAGGCGGCGTAGGAGAACGTGTACGCGCTACCGGCCACGGGAACTGTCGAGGCGAACTCCGCGTAACACAGAGCCGCCAGCCCGCAGGCGATTGCGGCGAGCACGAACGCCACCGAGACCGCCGGTCCCGCTACGTTTCCGGCGGTGCGTGCGGTCAGGGTGAAGATGCCCGCACCGACAGCAACGGCGACTCCGAACACTGTGAGGTCCCAGGAACCGAGTTCTTTCCGAAGTTTGGTGTCCGGCTCGTCGGTGTCCTCGATCGACTGCTCGATCGATTTGGTCCGGAACCACCCCGTCGTGCGCGGAGTCTTGGCCGGCCGGTCTGCTCTGCTCATCGGGCCTCCGTAACGCGTATTCGCCTCTGCCCACGGATCACACCCGTCGCAGAGTTCACTGTGACATCAGACTATTGCCTTCGGGCACGCCGATTGCGCACTTCCGCTCTTCGAAAAGACCTCAGCACGGGTGCGGCCGGCCGGAAGGGATCTACTGGCGGCCGACGGAAGCCACGAACACCTCGGCCGCGTCCGAATCGGCAGTCACGGTGACGAATCGATCCGCAGCCGGTATCCACGCCGAGCTGCCCTGCGACACCGTCAAACCGGGCGAGCGTCCACCGGCACTCGCCACGACGGTTCCGTCGGTACACAGCAGGATTCGGGGACCGGATCCGGGTATTTCGACCGTCTCCCCCGGGGACACCGCCGTCCGGCTCAGCGCGAATTCCGGTGCGGGCGTGCGGTACAGGTAGGTGGGCCGATCGCCCTCGCCGGGAGTGATGGGCGAGATATCGGCCGGCTCGAAGTCCAGTACACGCAGGAGTTCCGGGACGTCGACGTGCTTGGGAGTCAGTCCCCCGCGCAACACGTTGTCGGAATTGGCCATGATTTCGACTCCGGTTCCGCGCAGGTATGCGTGCAAGTTTCCGGCGTCCAGGTACAGGCCCTGACCGGGAGCCAAGGTCACCCGGTTCAGCAGCAACGCTGCAAGCACACCGGCGTCACCGGGATAGGACTCGCCGAGCTCGAGCAGGGTTCTGGCCTCGGCCGCGAATCGGCCGCCGTCGGTACGCGCAGGACCTGAGAGGTAATCGATGCATCCCTGAGCAACGGCCGGCAGAATATCGTCCAGCGCCTGCCCGGGAAGCGTGATCCAGGAAGTGAACACCGTACGGAGTCCGGACGCGTCGGGTTGTGCGGCAAGCAATGTGCGGTACCCGCCGAGCGCGGCGACGGCCAACGCGTCGAGCAGTTCGACGGTCTCGGTGGGGCTCCGAAAGCCGGCCAGCGCCTCGAACTCGGTGAGCGCCACGATCAGTTCCGGCTTGTGATTGGCATCCCGATAGTTCCGCACCGGAGAATCGATGGGGACACCGGCCGCATTCTCGCGCGCGAAGCCTTCACGTGCCTGTGCACTGCTGGGGTGGGCTTGCAACGACAGAGGCTCTTCTGCGGCAAGCAGTTTCAACAGGTACGGCAGTCGGGCCTCGTACTCCTGAGCCGAGCCTCCCAGTTGCGTCGCCGGATCCCCGTCGATCAACGTGAGCAGTGGGGTGCTACCACCCTCGTGCAGCACCTGCGCCGAATCGGCCGGGTGCGCACCGAGCCAGATCTCGGCCTCGGGATGATCGGACGGAACCGGGCGACCCTGAATTCGGGCCAGAGCGGTTCGCGATCCCCATGCATAAGACCGAACCGCACCTCGCAAGAGCTGCACTAGCTACCGCCCATCAACAACAGATACGCGGCAGTCGTGTCCAACCGCGTCGCCAACACGGACATGGTGTCGAGCACCGAAAGTGTAACCGGACCGGCAGACGCGACGGTGATGTCGAGATCGGATCCCGGCCTCGTCCCGCCGAACAGCGCCTCACTCGACTCGGCGAGCAACAGTTCCGATTCGGCCACACCGGCCAATCGTCGTTCGGTCATGGCCCGTTCGATCTCGGACGCGACGACGATGACACGCATCGGCAGAGTGGGCGGCGGGCCGTCGAGCTGTTCGTCGTGAAAGAACGAATCGAATGCCGTTGCGGTGCCAGAGGATTCGACAGTCGATGCCCGAACGGACGCCGCGATGACATCACCCAGTTCGCCGGCACCGACGAGCACACCCGCCACACGCAACAGCACCTCACTGCCGTGCCGAGCCACCTCGACGGCTGCTGCGCTACTGCCGGACAGCACCACCCGCCGCCCGTTCATCCCGCTGGCGAGGGCCTTGGCCGGGTTGTGGAACACCTCGTTGGACGGACTGTTTCGAACCGCCTCGGCATCGAGCAGGTCGGCCAGACGAGACAGATTGGGCAGCAACGTTTTCCACGATCCACCGGCGACCGCACCGAGAACGGCGACGAATGCGGCGAGATAGCGCATCAGGGCGTTGTGGTCGCGGACCGCAATGCGCGGCGGCAGCCACATGACCCTGGCCCCTCGGACGGCACGCAGCGGCCCTTCCTCGGGTGCCACCACCACCACTTCCGCGCCGCGACGGGCTGCGGCATCCACGGACTCGGCAAGGCGCGGATCGCCGGCGTCGTCGCCGGCCACCACGACCACATCGAGCGGGCCGATCCACGGCGGAGTTCCGGTACTTCGGACGAGCGGCACACCGAGTCGGTCACCCAGCGCTGCGACGAGAAGTGACGCCGCCCGGCTGCTGCGACCGTCACCGGTCACGATGACCACACTTCTGGGGCGCAGATCGGCCAACCGAGCGAGCACCGCTTCCTCCACCGCCGTGGCGATGGCACGAACCTGCGCGCCCGCCAGAGCAGCACTGCGCAACGCACCCTCGCGATCGGCCGCGATGAGAGCATCGGCATCGTCGAGATCGACCAGAGACGACACTGCTGTCATGGCTGCGACACCTCCCCTTCGTCACCGACCGGAAACGAACGCTTACCCACTCATGAACCCTTGGTAACCACTATTCCAGTCCAGCGCGAACGATGCCCAATATCTCGGTCGAAAGTGCATCCACACCTGCACCGGTGCGAGCTTCCACGTTCAGTCGAAGCAGCGGTTCGGTGTTCGAGGCCCTCAGATTGAACCAGGAACCGTCGGCGAGATCGACCGTCACGCCGTCGAGTCGGTCGATGTTCGCGGTTCGATCGGCGAACGCCGCGAGAACGGCCTCGGTGCGACCTGCCGCGTCGTCGACGGTCGAGTTGATCTCGCCCGATGCGCTGTAGGTCTCGTAGGCTGCCATCATCTCCGACAGTGGGCGGTCCTGTGCACCGAAAGCAGCGAGCACATGCAACGCGGCGAGCATGCCGGAGTCGGCACCCCAGAAGTCGCGGAAGTAGTAGTGCGCTGAGTGCTCTCCCCCGAAGATGGCTCCGGTATCGGCCATCTGCTGCTTGATGAAGGAGTGGCCCACACGGGTTCGTACCGGCGTGCCACCGCGCTCGGTGACCAACTCCGGCACAGAACGGGAGGTGATGAGGTTGTGGATGATGACCGCGCCCGGCTCCTTGGCCAGTTCGCGCTCGGCCACCAAGCAGGTGACGGCGGAGGGCGACACCGGGTCGCCCTTCTCGTCGACGACGAAGCAGCGATCGGCGTCGCCGTCGAACGCGAGCCCGATAGCGGAGCCGGTCTCGACGACGAAACGCTGCAGATCCACCAGATTCGCCGGATCGAGCGGATTGGCCTCGTGGTTGGGGAAGCTGCCGTCCAGCTCGAAGAACAACGGCTCGATCGTCACCGGCAACGGGCCGAACACTGCTGGGACGGTGTGCCCGCCCATACCGTTGCCCGCGTCCACAGCGATCTTCATGGAGCGAATTCCCGACAGATCGACCAGGTCTCGCAAGAACTGCGCGTACTCGTCGAGGACGTCGCGCGAGGTCACCGTTCCGGCCGGGCCGTCGAACTCGGGTACCCCGTCCACCAGTTCGGCCTTGACGGTGGCCAGACCGGTGTCCTGCCCCACCGGCTTCGCGCCTGCGCGGCACAGCTTGATCCCGTTGTACTTCGCCGGATTGTGACTGGCGGTGAACATCGCCCCCGGGCATTCGAGCAGGCCCGAGGCGAAGTACAGCTGATCGGTGGACGCCAGGCCGATGTGCACCACGTCGAGACCCTGGGCGGTGACACCATCGGCGAAGGCCCGGGACAGTGCGGGCGACGAATCACGCATGTCGTGGCCGATCACGACCGACTTTGCGGCCCCAGCCTCGTCGCGCACGAGACGTGCGAACGCGGCTCCGACGTCTCGCACGAACGCCTCGTCGATCTGCTCACCGACGACGCCACGGACGTCGTAGGCCTTGATGACGGCGTTGACGGACTCTGCGGTTCGGGCCACGAAGATTCTCCTGGTTATCGTTCTTGCGACGCCGCACACCGGCGTCGTCGAGCGTGTGACGGTGCGTCCGCACCAGTATCGGCAGAACGGCACCGACCGTTTCGGTTCTGCTGGAAAACCTTGCCAGACGCCAGTCGGACCGGCCAGTCGGACGTCGCTACACCACACCGGTGCGCGCGGTGGCTCAGGACGTGGGATCGGGAAGAACTCGAAGGTGGCCGCGCCTGCCGGTCCGGACGGCCGGGGCGGATCGACGTTCACCGTCGGACGGACGAGACGCGGACCGATCGATCTCACGGTCCTCGGAGCGGACGCGATCGCCGCGGCCGGCCTCACGCACCGCCTCGGCCAGTGCCGTCAGGTCGTCCTCGTCGGGTGTCGACGTCGAGTAGCCGCCCTCGTACCGTACGAGCTCCCAGCCCTTCGGCGCGGTGGTCGTCGACGCGTGTATCTCGCACAGATCCCACGAATGAGGCTCGTCCACGGTGGCCAGCGGCCCGACGACCGCGGTGGAATCGGAGTAGACATATGTGAGCGTTGCGACAGCAGAACGGTTGCAACCAGGCCTGCAGCAGCCACGCAGTGATCTCACGAGTGCAGACTATCCGGTAGGTGCAACCGACCGAACGACCGACACACCGGACGCGCGCGATAACCTCCCCCCATGCCTCGATTCCCCTCCGCGCGCAGGATCACCTCTCGGTCCGTGGCACGGCACGGCCGCGGCATCCGCGGACCGGTTATGCCCGAGGACATGCCGGCCAGACGTTCACGGGCGGAGAAGTTCGACCGACTGGTGCTCGACGCGTTCGCGCGAATCGATCATCGGTGGCACGACAAGCTCTCGAAGCTGGACATCGCCGTCGACGACGTGCCCAAGATCAGAGCGCTGGACCCGGAGTCCGTGACATGGCCACCCGAAGTCGTGGCCGAAGGTCCGGTGCCGCTGTCGCGGTTGGTGCCGGCCGGGATAGACAAGCGCGGAGAGACGACACGCGCCAGGGTGGTGTTGTTCCGGCGACCGCTCGAACGTCGCGCAAAACACCCCGAAGATTTGGAAGACCTGTTGTTCGAGGTTCTGGTGGAGCAAGTAGCAACGTATCTCGGGATCGATCCGGACGAGGTGGATCCGAACAGCGCCCCGGAATGACTACGGGCCGAGGACAACCGAATGACTGCGCAGGGCTCAGCCGATACCGCGCTTGAGTCGACGCCGTTCCCGCTCCGACAGCCCACCCCAGATTCCGAACCGCTCGTCGTTGGCGAGTGCGTACTCGAGGCATTCGTCCTTGACCTCGCAGCCGAGACAGATTCGCTTCGCCTCGCGGGTCGAGCCACCCTTCTCCGGGAAGAAGGCCTCTGGATCGGTTTGCGCGCACAGTGCGCGCTCCTGCCACTGATCCTCGATCTCCTCGAACATCTCGTCGAAACCTGCAACGAGACTGAGGAACGGCTTGGCCGGCGGAACCGACTCGGCAACGAACGGCATCAGGTCGGCATCGGATTCGACATCATTGTCGATATCGGTGTCGGTCTCGATGTGCGTCTCGATCGTTCGCGCCACGTACGCAGAACCCGCGTCGGACGTGACGCTCGAATCTGCCCCGTCGACGGACTCGGTCTGCGGCGCGTCGTCGACTGCGCTGAGGTGTGCAGTGGGTCCGCCCCGCTGATCACGTGTCACGTGCTCGTCATACATCGCTTCCGCCTCCTCACCTGTGGTAGCGCAGATACTTTCGGTCTTCGTGTGCTCGGATACCTTGCCCCGCGCAGGTATTCGGTCGAACTGGCGAGTCCGAGCGCACATGCGCTCGTCCAACTCTCGACCTCTACTCGACGTCCACGCGAGGACGAGCAGGAAGGGAACGAGTGTTCGAAACCAGGTTCGCTGCAATCGAACTCGTGCTGCGAACACTGAATGACATACCTGTGATTAGACACGCACAGGTGTGTCGCGGTCAAGCCGATCGCGCAAATCCAATACCATCCCATGCCCGAAATCGGCTGTCTCCCCGAATCGGAGCCCGTCCCGTGCGTGTCGCGTCTGTTATGGCACCTGCACACAGTCCGCTCGTCGGGCTCAGCACCGGGTGGGCGCTCGCCCGGCACTGCTGCAACCCCACTAGGCTCGTGCGTTGTGAAAGTTACTGTTCTGGTCGGTGGCGTCGGCGGCGCGCGGTTCCTTCAGGGTCTCAAATCCTTGTTCGGCGACAACCCCGAGCACGAGATAACTGCGGTGGTCAATGTAGGCGACGACGTGTGGATGCACGGCCTCCGCATCTGCCCGGATCTCGACACGTGCATGTACACCCTCGGTGCTGGAATCGACACCGAACGCGGATGGGGCCGTATCGCCGAGACCTGGAACGCTCGCGACGAGCTCGCGGCCTACGGTGCCGATCCCGACTGGTTCGGACTCGGAGACCGTGACATCGCCACCCACCTGATTCGCAGTCGCATGCTGCGCACCGGTTTTCCCTTGTCGGCCGTCACCGAAGCTCTGTGCAACCGGTGGCAACCGGGCGTCCGGTTGCTGCCCGTCACCGACGATCGGTCGGAGACCCACGTCGTCGTCACCGATCCCGACGACCCGAGCGGTGAACAGCAACGCGCAATTCACTTCCAGGAGTGGTGGGTTCGTTACCGAGCTCAGATTCCGACCCACAGTTTTGCCAACATCGGTGCCGAACAGGCAACTCCGGCACCAGGAGTGGTGGACGCAATCACCGAAGCCGACGCGGTCGTCCTGGCACCGTCCAATCCAGTGGTGAGTGTCGGCGCGATCCTTGCGGTGCCGGGTATTCGTGGGGCGCTCCGGACCACAGCGGCCAAGGTGGTCGGCCTCTCCCCCGTCGTCGACGGTAAGCCGTTACGCGGCATGGCCGACGAGTGTCTGTCCGTCATCGGTGTCGACACCACGGCAGAGGCGGTCGGCCGTCACTACGGAAGCCGAAGCGGGACAGGAATTCTCGATGCGTGGCTGGTACACACCACCGACTCCGCGGTTGTCGACGGCGTGGACGTGCAGTCGGTCCCGTTGCTGATGACCGACCCCGAGACCACCGCGGTGATGGCGCGTACCGCGCTGCTCGCGGCCGGACTCGACCTGTGATCGATCCGGGCGAGAGCGGTTCGATGTCTCCGGTACCGAGCGATCATGCACCGGGCGGTTCGATCGAAATGCTGCCGATCACCGGGCTCCCGGAATTCAGACCGGGTGACGACCTGGCGTCGGCAATCGCCGAGCGAGCGCCATGGTTGCGCGACGGCGACATCTTGATCGTCACCAGCAAGATCGTCTCCAAGGTCGAGGGTCGGTTGGTGCAGGCTCCGCGCGACGCGGACGAGCGAGACGCTGCCCGCAGGCTGCTGGTGGAGCAGGAAGCGGTGCGCATCGTCGCGCGCAAGGGCCGAACCCTCATCACCGAAAATCGGCTGGGCATCGTGCAGGCCGCGTCGGGCATCGACGGCTCCAACGTCGACGGCGGCGAACTGGCCTTGCTGCCCGAGGACCCCGATGCCAGTGCCGCAGCCCTGCGCGCGGCTCTCGGCGACCTACTGGGAGTGACGGTGGCCGTGGTGGTCACGGACACCATGGGGCGGGCGTGGCGAATCGGCCAGACCGACGCCGCCATCGGCGCTGCGGGCCTGCCGGTTCTGCACGCCTACGCCGGGGCCGAAGACGGTCAGGGCAACGAGCTCGTGGTGACCGAGGTTGCGATCGCAGACGAGCTCGCGGCCGCAGGCGATCTGGTGAAGGGCAAGCTGGGCGGTGTCCCGATCGCTGTCGTACGCGGCTTGGCACCGGTCGACGACGGTTCCACTGCGGCCGCTCTCCTGCGCGGCGGCGAAGACGACCTGTTCTGGCTCGGCACCGCCGAAGCGCTCGATCGCGGCCGCAAGGAGGCTCTGCTGCTGAGACGGTCGGTGCGCTCGTTCTCCTCGGACTCGGTCGATCCCGAACTCGTTCGCGCATCGGTCGCCGACGCCCTCACCGCCCCTGCCCCGCACCACACCCGACCGGTGAGATTCGTGTGGGTCAGAACCCCGGCGCTGCGGCGTCGGCTCCTCGAGACGATGCGCGAGCAGTGGCGCGCCGACCTGACCGCCGACGGCCTCGGCGAGGACCGGATCGCTGCGCGACTGAGCCGCGGCGACATTCTGTTCGACGCACCGGAAATCATCGTTCCGTTCTGTGTGCCCGACGGCGCGCATTCGTACCCCGACGAGAGGCGTCGAGCCGCGGAGGACACGATGTTCACCGTGGCGGTCGGTGCCGCCGTCCAGGGTCTGCTGGTCGCTCTGGCGGTCCGCGAACTGGGCAGCTGCTGGATCGGCTCGACCATTTTCGCCGCCGATACCGTGCGCGCCGAACTCGGACTGCGTGCAGATTGGAAAGCCATGGGAGCCATTGCAATAGGGCACCCCAGCGAGCCGTCGACGGTTCGAGATCCGGTGCTCCCCGGGTCGTCGTTGCTGGAGCTCTGACGTGTCAGCGTCGACGCCGCCTCATTCGACTCTGTGGAATTCGGTCCGAGCGTCACTCGACCGCTGGGCACCGTCGGATTCGAACGACGAATCGCTCCGCCACACCATGCTGGCGTTCCTGCACAGCAACCTCGATGCATGTCTGCGCGCCAACGAAGCCGGCCACTTCACGGCGTCCTCGCTGGTACTGAACGAATCGGGGACCCATGTGCTGCTGACCCTTCATCCGAAGGTCGGCCGGTGGATTCAGCTGGGCGGCCACTGCGAACCGACGGACCACACGGTGGTCGACGCCGCCCTGCGTGAGGCCACCGAGGAATCCGGGATCGACGACCTGGTCATCGATCCGGTACTGCTCTCGGCCCACACGCACCCGATCACGTGCTCGCTGGGTAAGGCCACCCGGCACCTCGACCTGAGGTTCCTGGTCCGCGCCCCGGACGGTGCCCGGGCGGTGCGCAGCGAGGAGTCGACGGATCTTCGATGGTGGCCGGTCGACGCTCTGCCGGACAACGCCGAGCACGAGACGATCGACCGTCTCGTCGCCCTCGCTGCTCGCCGCCGCTAGCGACGAGCAGAACGGGTCAGACGTCGGTGGAGAAGCGCACTCCGCCGTCGGGCAGCTTGACTCCGGGCCACACGCGCGCCCCGCGGAGCAGCTCACAGCGAGCGCCGATGTCCGCACCGTCGCCGATGACCGCGTCACGCACGAGGGCGCGGGGTCCGATGCGAGAACCGAAACCGAGAATGGATCGCTCGACGACGGCCCCCGCTTCGACGACCGCACCGTCGAACACGACGGCACCGTCCAGGCGAGCTCCCGCTCCGATCTCGGCCCCGCGGCCGACGACGGTTCCGCCGATCAACAGTGCGCCCGGTGCCACTCCTGCGCTCGGGTGAACCAGGGACTCACCACGATCTCCGTGCAGCGCGGGCGACGGCGCGATGCCGCGGACCAGATCGGCCGAGCCCTTGACGAAATCTTCCGGCGTACCCATGTCACGCCAGTACGCGCTGTCGACGTGTCCGTAGACCTTCTTGTCCTCGGCGAGCAAGGCAGGAAACACCTCTCGCTCCACCGACACCGGCCGGCCGGCCGGGATCGACTCGATGATCTCGCGCTTGAAAACGTAGCAACCGGCGTTGATCTGGTCGGTCGGCGGATCTTGCGTCTTCTCGAGAAACGCTGTCACGCGGCCGGATTCGTCGGTGGGCACACAACCGAACGCGCGCGGGTCGCCGACGCGAACCAGATGCAAGGTGACATCGGCGTCGGTGGTGCGGTGCGTATCGAGAACTGCTGTCAGATCGGTGCCTCCCAGCACGTCCCCGTTGAAGACCATGACGTTCTCGGCGCGAAGTCGCGGAAGGACGTTTCTGATGCCTCCGCCGGTGCCGAGCGGTTCGGTCTCGAAGACGTATTCGAGGTCGATGCCGAGCGAGGATCCGTCTCCGAAATGCTGCTCGAACACCTCGGCTTTGAACGACGTTCCGAGCACGACGTGCTCGATTCCCGCGGCCTTGATGCGGGCCAGGAGATGGGTCAGGAACGGCAGTCCGGCGGTCGGAAGCATCGGCTTGGGTGCCGAGAGCGTCAGGGGCCTGAGCCGAGTTCCCTTGCCGCCGACCAGAATGACTGCATCGGTACGTGCGGCGACCGATGGGGAACTATCCGACATGTCCAGCCTCTGTTCTCTCGTCCGTGAGTCGTCCGTCCACTGCGCGGGCCCGAAGCGCCGAGTTCACAACGATCTTCGAGCGAAGACCGAGACCACCGCGCAGAGCCAATCGTAAGGGAGCCTGCCACGTCCGCGCGTGTCTGTCGGCCTGGAAGCGGTACGCGCTGGTGTGATGTGCGGGCAACATCACCTCCGGATGCCGTCCTGCTGCATGGCCTTTCGAATGGGTGACCTCGACACCGGGAACGTAGACGTTGTGCCAACCCGCTCTGCCGAGCCGGTCACCGAGATCCACGTCCTCCATGTACATGAAGTAGCGCGAGTCGAATCCGTCGATCGAATCGAACGCCGACCGCCGCAGCAGCAGGCACGATCCCGACAGCCACCCCACGGGGCGCTCGGTCACCGTCTCGTTCTCCTGGCGATACCGCTGAGTCCACGGGTTCTTCGGCCAGAGCTTGCCCAGTATCGCGTGTCCCGCGCCCGACGTCAGATCGGGTACCGACCGAGCCGACGGGTAACGAGTGCCGTCGGGCTCGCGGATGAGCGGACCGAGAGAACCTGCGCGCGGCCACCGGGCGGCTGCGTCGAGGAGTCCGTCGAGCGAACCGGGATGCCAGCGGACGTCGGGGTTGGCCACGACGACGAACTCGACAGCCGGGTCGACGGCGGCCACCGCGCGGTTGACCGCTGCTCCGTAACCGATGTTCGCACCGGTGCGCAGCAACTCGGCCTCGTCGAAAGCTGCCTCGGCCGCCTCGGGGGTGCCGTCGACAGAGCCGTTGTCGGCCATGATCACCCGATAAGGGCGGGTCGTGGCCTCACGCAGAGAAGTCAGAAATTGGTCCAGGTATTCGCCGGGCGAATAGGTCACCGTCACTACGGCCAGCTCGGAACTCACGCGGGCAAGACTAGCCCGAGAGTGACGGAATCCCTCACCTCGACTACGTCAAGGCAGCCGTCAGTGCAGCCGACCACGGGCGGGCCGGCGTGAGGCCTGCGTCGATCCAGGCGGCCGGCGAGAGTACCGAATAGGCCGGCCGGGGTGCGGGCACGACGTATTCGGCGCTCGAACACGGCTGCACTCGCTCTGCATCGGCACCGATGTGAGTGAACACCGCGCGCGCGAGGTCGAACCAGCTGGCCTGGCCCGCGTTGGTGTAGTGCAGGGTCCGTCCGGCCACGGACGGGTCGGCTTCGATCTCGAGCAGGCCCGACGCCAGGTCGAGGGCGAACGTGGGCGACCCGATCTGGTCGTTCACCACCGCCAGGGTGTCGCGCTCACCTTCGAGCCGCTGCATCGTGGTCACGAAATTCTTACCCGTGTTGTCGTACACCCACGCGGTCCGCACGACGACGGCCTCGGGCAACTCGTCGCGCACGGCGAGCTCGCCGGCCAATTTGGTGCGTCCATACGCCGACTGCGGCGCGGGCTTCGCGTCGACCTCGTACGGTTCGGTCGCTGTGCCGTCGAACACATAGTCGGTGGAGACGTGGATCAACCGGGCACCGACACGCCCGCAGGCGCGTGCGAGATTTCGGGGGCCGTCCGCGTTCACGGCCATGGCCCTGGCCTCATCGGCTTCGGCGGCGTCGACCGCGGTGTAAGCAGCGCAGTTGATCACCGTTGCTCCCGCGGTCACCACGGCAGCGACCGCAGCGGAGTCGGTGATGTCCAGGTCGGCGGACGAATACGCGAGAACCTTCGCACCGCTGCCCCGCTCGGCGGCGAGAGCCACCACCCTTCGGCCCAACTGGCCGTGTGCACCGGTTACCAGGATCGCATTCACGGTTGCCAAGTGTGGCACGCCGGGTTCGGTTGGGCGAGGCAGCGACCGCCGACAAGTAACCTTCGAACGGCGGGGGGAGAACGAAGCAGTCGGCTGTCGAAGTCGGCCGGAACGAGAGGGTCGTGAACGGTGCCACGAGATTCAGGCACGCCCGGAGGTGAGCGCACTCCCCCGCCGCGGCGGCGCACTCACCGGCGACCCGACGGTTCCGATGCACGCGGTGCCCACCGCTCCGAGGATCTCGAAGCACGTGCCGCGCGTCGATACCCCGACGAAGAACAGCGCGGTCAGCGCCGATCCCGCGAGCGAAGCCGCGGCGAATCGACGGCCGGAACGCACCGGACGAGGCAGCGTGATCCCCGCGGCCCCGTCGGGCAAGCACAACCCGAGGGCGGCGCCCCTACCCGCGTCGGCGGACGCCGTTGGCCCGCCACGCACGTCGCGACAGCAGTCCTGTCGGTACTCGTTCTGCTGGTGACAGGTTTCGCGTGGCGCAGTGTCGACAGTCTTCGATCGAACATCGCCACTGCGAGTGGCCTCGGTCTCGGCGGCGCGGCAGACGGGGCAGTCGACATCCTGATGGTCGGCACCGACAGCCGCACCGACGCCCACGGCAACGCGTTGTCGCCAGATGAGCTCGCGTCCCTCAACGCCGGTGAAGAGGTGGCATCGAACACCGACACGATCGTATTGATCCGCGTCCCGAACGACGGATCGTCGGCCACGGCCATTTCCATCCCACGCGATTCGTACGTGGAGGTACCGGGCATCGGGATGTCGAAGATCAACGCCGCGTACGGCGCGACCAAGGAGAACAAGAGACTCGAATTGGTGGAGCAGGGTGTCGCCGACGCCGATGCGGAGTCCCAGGCCACCGAGGCCGGGCGCGAGGCTCTGATCGATTCCGTCGCCAACTTGACCGGCATCACCGTCGATCACTACGCCGAGGTGGGCTTGCTCGGCTTCGTTCTGTTGACCGATGCCGTGGGCGGTGTCGAGGTGTGCCTCAACAACCCTGTGCAAGAACCACTCTCGGGTGCGAACTTCCCGGCCGGGGTACAGAAGCTGGCCGGATCACAGGCTCTGAGCTTCGTGCGACAGCGGCACGATCTTCCCCGCGGAGACCTCGACCGTATCGTGCGCCAGCAGGTGTTCATGGCCTCGCTCGTGCGGAGTGTGTTGAGCGCCAAGACCCTGAGCAATCCCAGCAAACTGGGTCAACTCAGCACCGCGGTACAGCGTTCGGTGACGCTCGATTCCGACTGGGACATATTGCAATTCGCTACTCGACTCCAGGATCTCGCCGGTGGCAAGGTCAAGTTCGAGACCATTCCCGCTGTCGACATCAACGCCACGACCGACTACGGCGAATCGATCGTCCAGGTCGATCCTGCCGCGGTGAAGAAGTACGTCGCGAGTTTGCTCGGCGACGGCAATTCGGCGGAGGCCAATGCCGAAAATGCCGAGGCCCCGGCGGTCGATCCGTCGACGGTGACCGTGGACGTCGCGAACGACAGCGGTATCGAAGGACTCGCCAACGGCGTCGCCGGTTCCCTGGCGGCGTTGGGTTACCTCGGCGGGACCATCGGAAACTACGAGGGCTCGTCCATCTCGGCGAGCCGCATCCAGTCCGCCGACGTCGACAGTGACGCCGCGCGCGCCGTGTCGGCCGCGCTGGGCGGACTGCAGATCACCGCGGACGACACTCTGGGGTCGGACACCGTTCGCGTGGTGCTCGCCGACGACTACGCAGGCCCCGGTTCCGGGCAGGCGGCCACAGCCGAAACCATTGCACCCGAATCCGGTACGGCCGTTCCCGAGGAGCCGGCGGCTCCGATCGACGCCGGCTCCACCGGCCCGATGTGCGTCAACTGACACGGTCTTCGACTTCGGCGGCGGCTGTTCACGGCGCGTGAGAAGGCGCGCAGAGTCGTCATCTAGGGTGCGTGGTGTGGCCTCGAATCTGACTCAGACCCTGCTCGACCCGATTCTCGCCGCTGACCCGGCCGGTCCGCGCATCACGTTCTACGACGATGCGACCGGCGAGCGGGTGGAGGTCTCGGCGGTGACACTCGCGAATTGGGCCGCCAAGACCGCCAACCTGCTGCGCGACGAGTTCGCCTTCGAGGTCGGCGGCAAGGTGAGCGTGCTGTTGCCCGCACACTGGCAGACGGCAGCGGTACTGCTGGGTACATGGTGGGCCGGCGGCGAGGTGGTGCTCGGCACCGACGATTCCGCAGACCTGGCCATGGTGGCGGCAGATCGCCTTGCCGAGGCCCCGGATGTCGACGAGGTGTTGGCCTTCTCACTCGACGCGTTCGGTAAGGCTGTACCCGACCTGCCGATCGGAATGACCGATTACGCAACCTCGGTGCGGGTGCACGGAGATCAGTTCCGGATCTCGGACGGCGGGGCAGCGGCACTGGACGGTCGTTCGGTGGACGAGGTGCTCACTGCCGCCCGCGCGGCCGCCGACACGCATTCGTGGACAGCCGCCGATCGGGTGCTGTCGACTGCGTCCTGGAACACCCCCGACGAGATCATCGAGGGTTTGGTGTCGGTGCTCGTCGCGGGAGCCTCGCTGGTTCAGGTGACCAATGCGGACGAGGAGAAGTCCGAGCGACGCACGGAAACCGAGAAGGTCACCGCAACCCTGACCTGATTTTCAGGCCCTCACCGCGCGAGCGCAGTACTCACCCGGGCTGCCGGTAACCGCCGTCTGCGAGACCCGCCTGGATTTCGTACTTGTTCGCGGCCCCACGATGCCGCGTTTCCTCGGCGAGGTATCGAAACGGGAACGTCAACCCGAAACGCGCCCACTGATCCGCATGCACGGCCTCGTGCCGCAACACCCGACGGCCGGTGTTGCCTTTCGTCAGGTAGGCACCACCGAATGTCGTTCCGCCACGACCGAACCCGCCGCGCAGGCCGGTGCAGACGAAAATCGAGAACTCGTCGTCGAAGTGCGCGGTTCCGCGCCATACACGCGCGTAGACCAACGCCAGCCGTGTCACCAGCATCGACTGCCACCGGCCCCGTCCGGCTCGCCGAATCAGCTCGTGCCGAGACACAGCCGCACTCATCCCAACAACGTGGTGCGGAGAGCTTTGTCCTTCTCCAACACCATGGCCTCGAGTGACGCCTGGAACGCGGACATTCGTTCTTGCAGCGCGGGATCGGACGCACCCAGAATCCGTACAGCGAGCAGCCCCGCGTTGCGGGCACCGCCGATGGACACCGTGGCCACGGGAACGCCCGCAGGCATCTGCACTATCGAGAGCAGCGAATCCATACCGTCGAGATACTTCAGCGGTACCGGCACCCCGATGACCGGCAGTGGCGTCGCCGACGCCACCATGCCGGGCAGGTGCGCCGCTCCCCCGGCACCGGCGATGATCACCCTGATGCCACGACCAGCGGCCTCGCGGGCATAGTCGAGCATCCGCTGCGGGGTTCGGTGGGCCGAGACGACACCGACCTCGAACCGAATACCGAACTCGGCCAAGGCTTCTGCAGCGGCCTCCATCGTCGGCCAGTCGGAATCGCTGCCCATGATCAGGCCTACGGCAGGAGTGGAGCCTGCGGAACGACCCTCATGTGCAGGCCCGGCCTCAGCGATAGTGGAGTTGTCAGTCATCGTGTGGATCCCATCCGTCGGTCCATTCGGCGTGCGACATCCAGTGCGCGGCACGTTCGGCCCGCTCACGCACCGCGGCCACGTATGCGGGATCGGTGAGGGAACCGGACGACGAGCCCAAAATATTGACGTGGCCGATCTTGCGGTCCTTGCGCTCACCCTTCCCGTACAGGTGCACCTTCGCATCGGGCATGCGGGCGAACAGGTGATGCAGCCGTTCGTCCATCGTCATCTCGGGTGCCTCCGGCGCGCCCAGAATGTTGGCCATCACCGTCAGCGGAGCAAGTGGGTCGGTGTTTCCGAGCGGATAGTCCAGCACCGCACGTAGATGCTGCTCGAACTGCGAGGTACGGCACCCGTCCATGGTCCAGTGTCCGGAATTGTGCGGCCTCATGGCGAGCTCGTTGACCAGCAGCTTGCCCGAGGTGGTCTCGAACAGCTCGACCGCCAGATCTCCTACGACACCGAGCGCACCTGCGATGTCGAGTGCGAGCCGGCCGGCGAAGGTGGCGACGTCCTCGTCCAGATCGGGAGCAGGTGCCAGCACGACGGCGCACTGGCCGTTGCGCTGCACGGTCTGCACGACGGGCCACGCGGCACCCTGGCCGAACGGCGATCGCGCGACCATGGCCGACAACTCGCGGCGCATGGCGACCTTCTCCTCCACCATGAGCGGTACACCCAGGTCGAGCTGAGCGGTGACGATCGCCTCTGCTTCCTCGGCGTCTGCGGGCATCCAGACACCGCGCCCGTCGTATCCGCCGCGGACGGCCTTGAGGACCACCGGCCACCCGTGCTCGTCCCCGAACGCGATGGCGTCCTGCGCCCACGCGACCTCCGCGTAGGCGGGGCCGGGCGCGCCCAGTTCTGCCAGCTTGCGCCGCATCCTCAGTTTGTCCTGCGCGAAGATCAGCGCGCTCGGTGGCGGCTGTACGTTGACGCCTTCGGCCACGAGAGTCTCGAGGTGCTCGGTCGGCACGTGCTCGTGGTCGAACGTGAGCGCATTGGAACCGGTCGCCGCGGTGCGCAGCGCCTCGAGGTCGTCGTGATGCCCGAATACGACATCGGGACTGACCTGCGCCGCGGGCTCGTCCGAGCCCGCGGCCAGAACCCGAAGCGTCTGCCCGAGCTCGATGGCGGATTGATGGGTCATTCGTGCGAGCTGACCGCCGCCGATCATCGTGACCACTGGCATTCCGGTCGACGACGGGCGCGCAGCTGTGGGGCGAGGTTCGGTACCTGTCACGGCTCACCATGGTGTCATGTCGTGCGCCTTCGGTCCGAACCGGCAGCCGCACACGAGACTGCCGACTCGGCGGGGACCTGTGGAAACCCTGATGATCAGAGCGTCGGTTCGTCGGATCGGTCGTACGTTTCGTAGACTTCACCGTTGTGCCGACGATCGACAGCGTGCTTCGACGCTTACCCAAGCCCATCAGGGACCTTGCGATTCGGCACAGCGAGCTGATCAAATTCGCCATCGTGGGTGGCACGACGATGGTCTTCGACCTCGTGATCTTCTACTCGCTGAGTCTGACGGTGCTCGAGCAGAAGCCGGTGATTGCCAAGATCATCTCGGGCGTGCTCGCGACCATGCTGAGTTACTTCCTCAACCGCGAATGGGCCTTCAAACACCGCGGCGGACGCGAGAGACACCACGAGGCCCTGCTCTTCTTCGGCATCAGCGGAGTCGGTGTGCTCATTGCTGCCGGTCCCCTGTGGATCGCGAACAATATCTTCGACATCCGCGACACCAGCGAGTCCCTGACTATGGTCGTCATCATCGACTTCGTCCTGAACTACATCATCGGCAATCTTCTCCAGATGGCGTTCCGGTTCTGGGCGCTGAGGCGTTTCGCATTTCCCGAGGAGAATGCGCGCACGATCCTCGAGATCGACGCCGAACGCAACGATGACCCTACCGGCGCTGCAGACGCACTCGACCAGCCCTGACCGGTCTCAACGCGGTTCTCGGCGCGCGACCGCAGGCGACGGTTCACGCCACGCAGGTATGAACACCGAGAACAGCGCTGGTCGACGACGTTGCAATTCCAGCCTCCCGCCGTCCGCTTCGATCAGAGCCCGGGCCAACGCCAGCCCGACACCGGTGGATCCGGCACCAGAAAATCCGCGATCGAAGATGTGTGGCGCGAGTTCGTTGCTCACGCCCGGCCCCTCGTCGGACACCTCCACGCAGACCAGTCGTTCTCGCCGTCGATCGGTGCTTTCGACCGCCGAGACTGCCCTCACCGCGACTGTGCAGGTTCCGTCGCCGTGCACCAGGGAATTGTCGACCAACACCGACACCGCTTCTCGCAGGCGTGATCCCGTCACCGACGCCTTGAGGTCCATATCGCCCTTGAGCTCCAGGTTGCGGCCAGCGTCCTCGAAATTGCGCTGCCATTCGACGACGGTGCCGGTCAGTTCCTCGATGACCGAGACTTCGTGTGCGCCGGCCGCACCGTCACTGCGGGAGGACCGAACGAGCTCATCGATGGCGAGCGTCAACCGATCGACCTGGTCCATCGCCTCGTTTGCCTCGTCCACCACCGCCGGATCCGGGTACGTGGAGATTTCGTCCAGCCGTAGCCGGACCGCCGTCAAGCGGCTGCGAAGCTGGTGAGAGACGTCGGCGACCAGCGTGTGTTCACGCTGCAGACGGCCGGCGATCTCGACGGTGGCAGAGTCGAGTACTTCCGAGACTCGGTCGAGCTCGGCAATCCCGTGCCGTCGTGGGTCCGGCCGGAAGTCACCCTCGGCAAGTCGAGCGGCGCGCCGGGCTACGTCCTGCAGCGGATCGGCCAATCGCTTGGCCGTCAGAACCGCGACGACCGTGCCTGCCATCGCGGACGCGAGTACAACGAGAGTCACCGCTCCGAGCGCCTGGCGTTGAAGGGAACGCATGTCGTCGGACGGCACTTCGAGTCGCAGCGAACCCGAGGTACCCATCGACAACGACTCCACGAGTGGCCGATCCACGAAGGCCTGACCGATGTCTGCTCGCGACGCGGCATCCTCGGGGGTCGGGTAGATGACCACCAGCCGTCCCCCCTGGGGGATCGCCAACCGCAGCGAACCGATGTCGAGTTGGCCTTCGATCAGACCTGCTGAGCCCTCCTGCGAGATGATCTCGTTCGCCATCCGGTCGAGACGGGCCTGCAGGTCGTTACGGGTGAAATCCTCGACCCACAACCACGCCGTGTACATCAGGGGTAAGCCGAGCAACAGTGCCGTCATCACGACGACAGCAAGAATCGAGACCAGAATTCGACGCCGCATGGACGACTAGTCGCTGTTGATGCGGAATCCGACGCCGCGCACCGTCGCGATACGCCGCTCGGCAACGGGTCCCTCGTCGCCGATCTTGCGACGCAACCAGGACATGTGCATATCGAGAGTCTTGGATCCGCGCAGCTCGGCATCGCCCCACACCTCGCGCAGAATCACATCGCGGGAGACCACTTGGCCCGCGTGATCGAGCAGGACCTTCAGCAGTTCGTACTCTTTGTTCGCGAGCGAGATCTCGGTGCCACCGACGAGGACGCGGCGGGCCGCCGGCTCGAGGCGAATGGCTCCGACCTCGATCGGCGAGTCCTCCCCCGCTCCTCGGCGGCGGAGTAGGGCACGCACACGCGCCATGAGCTCGGCGAGCCGGAAGGGCTTGCCCACGTAATCGTCTGCGCCTGCATCGAGGCCGACGACAAAATCGACCTCGTCGGTTCGCGCAGTGAGCATGAGTACGGCGAGCTCGGATCGGTTGGCTCGCACCTGCCGGCACACCTCGAGTCCGTCCATGCCCGGTAGC
Organism: Rhodococcoides sp. S146-33; assembly: GCF_059489205.1. Taxonomy (NCBI): domain Bacteria; kingdom Bacillati; phylum Actinomycetota; class Actinomycetes; order Mycobacteriales; family Nocardiaceae; genus Rhodococcoides; species Rhodococcoides sp. S146-33. The sequence continues at coordinate 690,959 of NZ_JCAJWY010000002.1, read as the reverse complement.
CCCAGGTCGAGGATCAGCAGATCGAATTTTCCGTCCAAGGCGCGTTGGAGGGTGGCAGGGCCGGTCTGTTCGACGGTCACCGTGTACCCCTCCCGCCCGAGAGCACGGGACAGGGGCGCAGCGATAGCTTCGTCGTCTTCGGCAAGCAGCACGTCGGTCACATCGGTCACCCTACGGATCGAAAGTGAGAACAGCCTGTGTTACCTGCGTTTCCCGACGCGCCATCCGGGCTTGGATTCTGCCTGCACATCGTCGACCATCGGCTCGAATGCAGCCTCTCGACCGTGCACGGACTCGCGGCGATACTCCATCGAGTCGAATACCTGCTGGTAGAGCAGGGAATGGACACGTTGGACGTGCGGAATGTCGTCGAACTCGAGTGGATCGTCCGACGCCGAGGCAATGATGAGTGTTCCGGTGCCCAGCATCCGATCGAGCAGGCCGTGGCGGAACTGCACGTTGCTGATTCGACTCATCGGAATATCGATGCCGGAGTGAGTCAACACGCCCTGGCGAATCAACACACGCCGGTCGGTGACGATGAAGTGGGTGCACTTCCAACTGATCAGCGGTACCAAGCAACGCCACCCGACTATCGCCGCCCACACCACCGCTGCCGCGATCATGGCGATGTTCGCGGCGGTCGATTGGAGCCGCGCACTCGCGACGCCCAGCGCCACACCGGCGACGCCTGTGACGAGTACGAACGTGATCGACGGGAGGATCAGCATCTTCCAGTGCGGGTGATGATGGAGCAGGAGCTCTTCCTCGTCTGCCAACGCATCTTGTGGATACCCCACGTGCACTCCTGACTACTCGCTACTGCATCCGTCGAGCTGAGATGGTCTCACGTGACGGGCCTGAGATGAGTGACGTCACCGGCCGCGACCGCCAGCCGACCTGCGCCGGGGTGCTCCAACTCGATGACCATTCTGCCGTGCTCGTCGACGTCGACGGCAGTGCCGAACTTCTCCTCGCCGCCGGGAAGATCGACCCGAACGCGTTGACCGATGGTGCCGCACCGATCCCGGTACCGGTGTGCGAGCACATCGGTCGTCCAGTTCGAGTCACGCCACGAGTCCACTTCTGCGGCCACCCCGCGCAGAATCGCGCGCACCAAGGTGTCGCGATCCAGAACCGCTGCGTTCTGGAGAGCGAGCGACGTGGCCGTGGACACCGGCAACTCGTCCGCGGTCATCGACACGTTGACTCCGAGCCCGATGACCACCGTCGGGGACGGTCCGTGCGCAGCAACCTCGGCAAGGATGCCCGAGACCTTCTTGCCTTCGATGAGGACGTCGTTGGGCCACTTCAGTCGCGCATCCACTTCGCCGACGGTCCGCAACGCGTCTACCAGCGCGATTCCGGTCATCAACGGCAGCCATCCGAGTACCGCGGGATCGATCCCCGGGAACTTCAGCAGCATCGACAAGAGGATCTGCGACCGGGGCGCGCCGGAGAACGATCTCGAGTGCCGACCGCGCCCGTTGTCCTGGTGCTCGGCGATCAGTGCGGTCCGGTCGGCGTAGTTCGCTGCCCCGGCCACCAGGTCGGCATTGGTCGAACCGGTTTCGGCCACGACGTCCAGACGTGACCATGACGCCTGCGGTCCGTCCACCAGTGCCCGACGAAGTGCGCGGACGTCGAGGGGTGGGCGATCGAGGTTTGTCCACATGAGCACCAGCATATGGGCTCGGCAACGACGGACATCGTCGGCGAACCACCCTCGGTCGGGTCGCAGATCACACCCGCAGTTAAAGTGTTGCCCCATGACCAGCGTCCAGGATTCCACTGCACCCGGGTCGGCCGAAACACCCGATATCCATACCACTGCGGGTAAATTGGCCGATCTTCGTAAACGTCTCGCGGGTGCGGAGCATCCCTCGGGTGAGGCGGCGGTGGAGCGGGTCCACGCGAAGGGCAAGTTGACTGCGCGCGAGCGGATCACCGCCCTGCTCGACGAGGGCTCGTTCGTCGAACTCGATGCGTTGGCGCGGCACCGGTCCCAGAACTTCGGGTTGGGAGACAACCGCCCCCTCGGCGATGGTGTCGTCACCGGCTACGGCACGGTCGACGGCCGTGATGTGTGCGTGTTCTCCCAGGACGCGACCGTCTTCGGTGGCTCCCTCGGGGAGATCTACGGCGAGAAGATCGTCAAGGTCATGGATTTGGCGGTCAAGACCGGACGTCCCCTGGTGGGGATCAACGAAGGTGCCGGGGCCCGCATCCAGGAAGGGGTGGTCTCGCTCGGGTTGTACGGGGAGATCTTCCACCGCAACGTCCGCGCGTCCGGGGTGATCCCGCAGATCTCGCTGATCATGGGCCCCGCCGCCGGTGGGCACGTGTATTCGCCCGCCCTGACCGATTTCGTGGTCATGGTCGACGGCACGTCCCAGATGTTCGTCACCGGCCCCGATGTCATCAAGACCGTCACCGGGGAGAACGTCACCATGGAAGAACTCGGTGGCGCGCACACCCACATGGAGAAGTCCGGGGTCGCGCATTACGTCGCGTCCGGGGAGCACGACGCCCTCGAATACGTACGAGACCTCCTGTCGTACCTACCGTCGAACAATCGTGCCGACGCGCCGCGGACGGTGCCCTCGGACCCGGTTGTCGGGGCGATCGAGGATTGTCTGACGGCGGAGGATCTCGAGCTCGATACGTTGATTCCGGATTCGCCGAACACTCCGTACGACATGCACGAGGTGATTCGCCGGATCCTCGACGACGACGAATTCCTGGAAGTGCAGGAGGGGCGGGCCCGCAACATCATCGTCGGGTTCGGGCGGGTCGACGGCCGGTCGGTGGGGATCGTGGCCAACCAGCCCACCCAGTTCGCGGGGACGTTGGATATCGATGCCTCGGAGAAGGCGGCGCGGTTCGTGCGTACGTGTGATTGTTTCAACGTTCCGATCATCACGTTGGTGGATGTGCCGGGGTTCCTGCCCGGGACGGGGCAGGAGTTCAACGGGATCATTCGGCGGGGTGCGAAGTTGTTGTATGCCTACGGGGAGGCGACGGTCGGGAAGATCACCGTCATCACCCGTAAAGCGTATGGCGGGGCGTACGACGTGATGGGGTCCAAGCACATGGGTGCCGATGTGAATTTGGCGTGGCCGACGGCGCAGATCGCGGTGATGGGGGCTTCGGGTGCGGTCGGGTTCGTCTATCGCAAGCAGTTGCTCGAGGCCGCGAAGAACGGTGAGGATGTCGATGCGTTGCGCTTGACGTTGCAGCAGGAGTACGAGGACACCCTCGTCAACCCGTATGTCGCGGCCGAACGCGGGTACCTCGATGCCGTCATCCCGCCCAGTCACACTCGTGGGCAGATCGTGACCGCGCTCCGACTGCTCGAACGCAAACAAGTCACCCTCCCACCCAAGAAGCACGGAAACATCCCACTATGAGCGGCGAAGCGAATCATGACGCAGCGAGCTACGAAGCGAATCATGACGCTATGAGCGCAGAGGTCGTGGCAGCGGAGGACGGGACATCCGCCGCGTCTCCGCACGTTCGCGTGGTGAAGGGCAACCCGAGCGACGAGGACCTTGCCGCGCTGGTGGCAGTGTTGACCGCTGCGCAGGGTGGACCCGCATCGGTGGGCGATTCCCGGCCCGCGGAGCTGTGGGGTTCGCCGGAGCTGCTTCATCGCCGCTTCGCGCCCCAGTCGGCGTACTCGTACGCAGCCTCGGGCCGCTACTCGCGGTGACTGTGCCACTTCCGGAGGCCGAGCGGCGTCCTGTACGTCTGGTCCTGGCGTCTGCTTCCCCGGCCCGCTTGTCGGTGCTGCGCGGAGCCGGCGTCGAGCCGATCGTCCAGGTATCGGGTGTGGACGAAGACGCGCTCACCGAGGCCCTCGGGCCGTCGGCGTCTCCGGAAACAGTGGTGACGGAGTTGGCCAGAGCCAAGGCGGCCGCTGTGGCCGAGACATTCACGGACTCATCGCACGACCTTGTGATCGTGGGCTGCGATTCGATGCTGTCGATCGGCGGCGAGCTCCACGGCAAGCCGCAATCGGTCGAGGTGGCGCGGGAACGATGGCAGTCGATGGCGGGGAACAGCGGTGAATTGCTGACCGGCCATGCAGTTCTTCGAGTGACGGCCGGCGAGGTTGTGGCGCAGGCCGCAGCGCACAGTTCGACCGTCGTGCATTTCGCGACACCGTCGGCGGTGGACCTCGAGGCCTACCTTGCCTCCGGTGAGCCGCTTCTGGTCGCCGGGGCCTTCACCCTGGACGGGCTCGGAGGCTGGTTCGTGGACCGCGTCGAGGGCGACCCGTCCTCCGTGATCGGCATAGGCCTACCGCTGGTACGAACCCTGTTAACCCGAGTGGGGACGTCCTTGGCCGAGCTGTGGGGTCGAGCCTCGTCGTAGCCGCGCCTGGGTCAGGGCAGCAGGTCGATCAGTTCGCGAGCCCACTCCTCGGCCATGGTCTTCGGCTTGATGTTGGACGAGCTGTCGTGCCGAGCATGGCTGCCGATCTGCTTGCCACCGAGCTCGGTGAGCTTCTCTGCAATGATCTCGCCGCCGCGGTTGAAGGTGTCCTCGTAGACCCGGTCGCCCAGTCCGAACACTGCGAACTGGAGCCCCGCGAGGTCAGGGGCATCTTCGACCAGTGCATCGAAGAAGGGCTCTGCACCGGTGGGGAGTTCGCCGTCGCCGTAGGTGGAGCAGATGATCACGTGGACGTCGTCCGTGTCTATATCGGACACCTCGTACTCGAGCATGTCGCGTACCTCGGCGTCATGATCGCTCAGAACGTCCGCAATCTTGTCGGCGACATCTTCGGCCGTACCGGTCTCGGACCCGAACAACACGACCACTGCCATGGATCGCTCCTTTTCTCACACCTGACCGAACACTCGAACAGTCGGCAAGCATAGCGGCACCGGGGATCCGGGCGAAAATCCGTCTGCACCCACATTTGTGAGGTGTCTCGAGGTCACCAGAATTCGGGCGTCAGAGCCCAACTGTCGTACTCCGCCTCGACGAGCCCGCGCAGGTGTTCCTTGCTGGGGAATCTGTCCGGATCGAGCCCGGTCACGCACAAGGTCGCACGATCGCCCGATTCGTTCCACCACGCGCTGACGCCGCCGCCGGTCCGCCGCAGCAGGGTCACATCGGTGTTCTGTGTGATCGACCTCATAGCCACTGAGGTGGCGTCGACACCCCCGATGGAGCGCAGCGCGACACCTCGGTTGCCGAGGTTCGAACACAAGCACAGCGGTGCCGATCCGGATGCGGCAAGTTTGGCCACGATCGCGTCGGGCAGCAGTTGCATCAAGGGTTTGAGTAGCTCGAAGGTCGTCGTGACGGTCCGGTCCGCCTGGGCTCGGAATGCCTGTTTGCTCGCTGCTCGTATTGCACGCAGATCGTCGCGGTACGCCGCTCCCGCATCTACGTGGATCGAGACGCCGGATGTCGCATTGGCTCGCCGATCTCCCACTCTCCTGGTGCTGACCGGGAGCGCGACCCGAACCTTCTCGTCCGTGCCGATTCGTCCACTGCGAGTCAGGATGCCGAGTACGACAGCAACCAGCAGGCTGTTGGAGCTGCCGCCTTTGCTCGCTGCGGCCGCAGTCCAGTCCGCAGACATGCAATCGACGACGACGGTGCTCGGTACCCACGCACCCTCCGCCGGTGCCACCATCACGCGCGGGCGGTCCGCCTTCGCGTCGATGGATACCGAGCCGGAGCCCGTGGTGCATGCTCGCACCGCATCCACCGCGGCACCGCCGACAGCTCGGGCCGCACCCGTGAGCGCCGCACCGATCCGACCGACACCGTCGACGATGTCGGCACCCGAGCGAGCCGACACGGAGTCGGAGTGGTCGAGTCCCACTCTCTCGAAATCGTCGGGAACCGCGCGTCCGGCCAGCGCGGAGGCGGCGGCCGAGGTCAGAGCTCCTCCGTCGCCGACGACGTGCGAACCCACCAAGGACACGATCGTGCCGCCGTCTTCGACCGCTGTGGCGGACAACCGCCACGCAGGCCCCTGGATCGGGTCCAATCGCACAGCGGCCTCGTCCTCGATCCAGCGGTCGACTGCTGCGCGCGCAATCGGAGCGTCGACGACGACGGGATCGGCCGGTCTGCGGGCCGCGGTCCAACTGTCACGTGCTCCGGGGACTCGCACCCGCCGAACGGATCGATCGATAGGGCCCGCGGCGAGCAGATGCCACATCGCGTCGAGTGCGTGGACCGAGACCGGCCGATCGAATCGCCAGACGATCTGATTGACCACGGGTACCCCGAGAACGCACTCCATGCGGAGGAAGAGGTCGTCGTCGTACGTCAGTCTTTCCACCACGAGAGCCTATCGCTGTGGGCGTACGCACGCAGGTGGGGCGCAATTGTGTTTCCCGCCATAAGTTTTCCGTATCGAACCGAGGCAGACGGTACTGATAAGTTGTCTTCGATCCGAAGTCGACGTGCTGCGAAGGACCGTATGAAGTTCGTGATGCCCTTCAACGGGAGCCGCGGTGACGTGACACCCGGCGTGGCGCTCGGTGTGGAGCTTGCTCGTCGCGGGCACGATGTGGTGTTCGGCGCACCCCCTAATCTTGTGGACTTCGCCCGCTCGAACACAGCTGATCACGAACGTGTGCACGTGGTCTCGTTCGGCCCGGACACCCACCGCCTGTTGGAGTCGGAGCTCATCCGGGTGCGGATCAAGTCGGCGAACCCGCGGACTCGAATGACGGCGCTGGCGGAATTGGCCAATCACGGTTGGGACCAGATGACGGCCCAACTCGCGCAGATGTCGGAGGGCAGCGACGCGATCGTCACCGGCTCACTGGGGCAGGAGATGGCGTTCAACATGGCCGAGGCAACCGGCAATGCCTTTGTGGCGCTGCACTATTGCCCGCTCCGACGAAACGGTGTCGTCCCGGTGATTCCAGGGGCCACACTGCCGGCCATTGTCAACCGATCGACGTGGGCGCTGGCCGAGGCACTGCGTTGGAAGTCGATGAAGACTCGCGAAAATATCCAGAGAAAAGCCCTGGGGTTGGCACCCACTCGTGATTCGTTACCCAGACGATCCGAGCGGTACGGCGGCGTCGAAATACAGGCCTACGAGTCGGCGCTCTTTCCCGGGCTGGCCGAGCAGTGGGGACCGCTGCGTCCGTTCGTCGGGTTTCTCGGGCTGAGCACCGGGCGACTGGAAGCCGATCCCGCACTCGCGCAATGGCTGCACGCGGGTCCCGCGCCGGTCTACTTCGGCTTCGGCAGCATGCCGGTTCCCGACCCAGCAGCGCTGTTGCGCATGATCGACAACGTAACGACACAGCTGGGCCTACGGGCCCTCATCTGTGCCGGTTGGAGCGATCTCACCGGTGCTGAATCAACTGCAGCTCAGATGAATCAGAACATCATGATCGTCGAATCGGTCGATCATGCGAGCGTGTTCCCGCGGTGCCTTGCCGCTGTCCACCACGGCGGTGCCGGTACGACGGCCGCCAGCGCGCGCGCAGGCCTTCCGACGCTCGTGTGCTGGTTCAGCGCCGACCAGCCGTTCTGGGGAGCTGCGCTTCGCCGAATAGGGGCCGGATCGAGCACGAAGTTCTCGGCCTTGTCCGAATCCGTTCTGCTACAAGGAATTACCGACATCACGACCGATGCGGCCAGAAGTGCAGCACGAGAGCTGGCACATACCGTGGTACCGACCGACGCAGCCGTCACGGCCGCAGCAGACATCGCCGAGGACGCCGCGCGCGACCGCTGACGCACTCACCAGAAGTGCGCCGACAGTCCCCATCGAGTCAACGCAGCGGCCACGTGGTCACTCAGCGCTCGGTAGTCGGGGAATCGATCGGGGTCCATGGCGTGGACGGTCAGGGTGACGGCGGCATCCGTTTCGCACACCCAGGCCGTGAGTCCGCCGTCCAGAGATCGAGCGAACTCCGCGTCGGCCCCGAAGAAAGTCGCTCTGCCGGACACCGCACGAGCTCGGACACCTGCCACCGTACTGAAGTCGTCGGGCAACACACCCAGGTTGGACGCCAACCCTTCGGCACCGTCCCGAGGCTGCGGAACGCGCGCAACCACGGCGTCGGGCAGCATTTGAACGAGTGCCTGAGAGATTCCGGCGGGCGCGTGACCGGCCGCCTGCGTCGCGGCGAACGCAGTGAATGCCGCTTTGCTGATCGAACGGATCTGCGCCAGGTCGAGAGCGGTGGACTCGGTGACAGGAACGTCGATCTTGACGATCTTGGTTGCGTTGGAACGGATATCGGTGTCGGTGCGATCGCTGACGGGCAGCGACCACTGCACGGTGTCTCCGATCGAGGCGCGTCCGGCGTTCGCGGACGCAGCCGTCAGAACCGCGACGAACAGCGAGTTCGACGTGCCGCCCCATTTTTGGGCCACCGCATTCCACGTGACTGCGTCCACCTCGGCAACCATGTGAGGCGATGTCCACTCCGAGTCGACTGTCGGGTCGGTCGCGACCTCGGAGCGCGTAGGGGTCGCTCGCGGGGATGCGGGCGTCGGCACGGATCGGGTCGGGATCGGCAGGGCTGCTACGGCAGAGTTCAGCAGCCAGCCGGCGGCGGATCGAAGCTGCTCGACCGCATCTTTCACGTCCGCGACGATTGCGGCCGGTCCGTGCTCGGCCGGCGTCAGCCGCGGCTGCTCGGCCGGTGCGTCCGCGGACCGGGAATTCGCAAGCCGGAACGCGGCGACCAGAGCGCCGCCGTCGGCGACCATGTGCGAGGCAGTCAACGACAGAACCGTCCCACCCTTCGCCAACGGCGCGGCCGCCAGCCGCCACCCGAGGCCCGTCTCGGGGTCGATATCCGAACCCAGGCAGTCGTCGGCCCACGCCAACACCTCCGAGGACTCGATGGACTCGGGGTGAAAATCGAGTGGATGAGACACCGAGGAGTTCACCCAACGTTCACGGGCTGTCGGCACCGACGGGCCGCTGACGCGACGCGCAAGCAAACCGTCGGACAGGTTGTCGCGTAGCTTTTCCAGGTCTTCCCGCTGGATCGATTCGTCGAACCACCATAAGAACTGGTTATAGACGGGATATCCGATGCCATGATGCATTCGCAAGAACAGGTGATCGGCAAATCCAATTCGAGTCACGCGCCGAACCTACTACATCCACGCATCGAAGTAGCGGTGAGAATTCGCCCGGGAAATGCATTCGCAATCGGCAATAGATGCGTCGACAATCTCCTGGCTGTGTCTCGCGCCATGTTCGCGATCCGAGGTGGCGCGGGTCGCCTATCCCCCCGGAATTCAATACCGATCGCGCGGTTATTGTGACCCATCATCAAGGCGGAGTGCAAATGCAGTGAATTAGTCGTAGGATACGACAACCGAGTACGACGACCTTGTGTGAACGAAGATCTGTGGTCAAGAGCTTCGGCAGTGAGAAGTATTACTTCTATGCGCCGCGAAATAGTTTCGGACAGCCCCTATCGTGTCTTTCGGAATCACTTCGGGTCGACGGCAAAAACGTTGTTCTTTCAATGAGGAAAGCAGCAATCGGATAAACGACGAGTCGAATACGCGGCCACGACACCTCCGCTTTACAGACACGGCTCGACCGTAATCAAACACTTACCGATACCGAACTGACGCCGAACACCGCTGGCCGGGCCCGGGATGGAAGAGGACTCACATGGAATACACCGAACTCGCCGACTACCCACTTCCCGCTGGACGGCTCACCGAGTGGGTTCCGCGCGTCGACGACGACCGTTGGGCATCGGACTCCCGCGGGCTGTCGTTCACCCATCAGGATCATTGCGAGCGCAGCGCGCCGGGATCGTGGATCGGGACCGTGTTCGAGATTCATCGCCGCTACGACGTCGAGGCCGTGCGCTCGACCATCCACGCATACATGGGACGCCACGAAGCCTTCCGGACCAAGGTCAGTCGCGATGCGGAATCCGGTACGTGGCAACGCTACACAGCGCCGACGGACGCCGTGCAGGTCGTCGATCACGCGCACACCGAACCACGAACCGAAACACAGGTGTTCAGCCATCTGCACTCCTGGTTCGGCGAGACCGTGTCGCCTACGGCCTGGCCGCACTTCGTGCTCGCGACCATCGAGCCCGACGATGCCTCGCGTGCCCTCTCGAACGGTCCGGGCGAGTCGTTTCTGCTCGCATTCGCTGCCGACCACTCGGTAATGGATGCCTACAGTCAGATATACGCCATCAACGAAATCGATCGGTTGTACGCGCAGGCCCTGGAGGGCACCGATCCGGAATTGCCCGAGGTGGGCAGTTATGTGGACTTCAGTCACTCCGAGCGCGAGCTGGGCGACACCCTGACCAGCGACCACGGTGCCGTCCGCACGTGGCAGGACTTCCTGGCCGTGGAGAACGGACGCTTTCCGGGCTTCCCGCTTCCCGTGGCGGCCGAACGTGCATCCACGACCGACGGTCCTGCCGCTCAGAGCAGTATCTCCTCGTGGCTGCTCACCGCGGATCAGTCGGACGCAGTGAACGCCGCGTGCCGCGCGGCCGGGTACAACATGCAGGCAGGGATACTCGCGGCCCTGGCGGTGACGAACGCGCGCCTGTCCGGTCGTACGTCGCTGCGCACCGTGATGCCGATGCACACGAGAGACGAACAGAAGTGGGCGGCCTCGGTCGGGTGGTACGTCGGGATCCTGCCCATGGAGATCCAACTCGACGGCGCGCGCACCTTCGGTGAGGCTCTCGCGGCCGCGGCGTCGGCGGGCTCGGCGAACAAAGGGCTCGCGCGCATGCCGTATTCCAGAATCGCCCAGATTATGGAGTCGACGGAGATCCCCCGATTCGTCGTCTCGTACATCGACCTGAGATTTCTCCCGGATGCTGCCCAGTGGCAGGCGCGCAAGGGTCGCGCATTGCGGAGCAACTGCCACGCGGACGACGAGGTCTACTTCTGGGTCAACCGGACGCTCGAAGGGCTGAACATCTCGGCGCGCTTCCCCAGCTCGGATGTCGCGTCCACCAACGTCCATCGCTTCATCACCGAATTCGTGGCCGTGTTGACCGCGGTGATCGAATCCGACGCCGGTACCGATACGGTGCTCACGTCGGTCTCGCAGTCGGTGACCGTCGCCGCAGAGTGAGACACTCGACCGGTCCGCGGCTCGTATCGCAAAGGATGAAGCAACGATGATCATCACCGCAATGGGCAGCTGGAATCCTGCCCCGGGCCGTCTGCTCGAGTGGCATCCGACACCGGCTGCCCGGGCGAGAGCCGCAGTGGCACCGGTCGATTCGACTCCGCCCTCGTTCCTGCAGGAAGACCATCTGAAGGCGGCGTGGACGGCGCGGCAGCACGGTGATGTTCATACCGCGTACACCGGGGTGGCCACCGAGATCGACGGCGACGTGGACACGGATGCGATGAGCCGAGCTCTCGCAACCTACGTTCTGCGACACGAGGGTCTTCGATGCTGGTTCGCGGTGGAGAACACCGGGGTCGTACGCCATCTCGCAGAACCCGAGGTCGCCGAATTCGAAGTGCTGGACGCCGGCGAGTCGACGGACGACGATGAGTTCCAACGCTATGTGCGGCATCGCTTCTCGACCGAGGCGACCGCAGATATCTGGCCTGGATTCGTCCTCGGCGTCGTGTCGAGGCCGGAGAGCTTCACGTTGTACTACGGTGCGGACCACGCGTTCACAGATGGCGGTTCGCAGGCGTTGGTCATCAGCGAACTCGCCGATCTGTATGCGCTCGAGATCGGCGACACGGCACCGAAGCCGGCAGAGGCAGGCAGCCACCTCGCCTACGCCGCGGACGAACGAGCGCGAGCCGCAACCTACCGGCCCGACTCCCCAGAGATCGCCGCGTGGCGAGACATCTTCGCTCGGCACGACGGATCCATGCCGCGGTTCCCGCTCGATCTGGGACTCGAGCCAGGAGAACGGGCCCCGGTCCGTATCGTCGAACGCCACCTGTTGGACGCAGCCTCGACGGCCGCGTTCGACGCCGCATGCAAAGCCGCTGGGGGCAGGATGAGCAGCGGCATATTCGCCGCCGTCGGGATCACCGATTTCGAGCTCGCAGGCACCGCAGAGTATTTCGGGATCACCGTGCTGAGCACCCGCCATCACGGCGATTACGGACAGTCTCAGGGTTGGTTCGTCAATTTCGCGCCGGTCGCGTTCGAGGTGGCGGGCAACGCAAAATTCTCCGATGTCGCACCACTGGCTCACGCGGGGTTCGAACGCGCCAAGCAGATCGCGGAGGCACCCGTGCACGCGGTGCTGGGTGCACTCGCTGCGGACGGGACATTGGGCAGTGAGCTCGCCGTCAGCCCGAACATGCTCTCCTACATCGACTTTCGCTGGTTTCCTGGGGTCGGACGGGATGCGGACACGCGAGCGAAGCATTTCACCGGAGAAGGCTCCACATCGAACGCATCGATGTGGATCAATCGAGACGGTGAGCACCTGTACCTGGTAGCGCAGACGCCGGATACCGATACTGCTGCCGCATCGGTGGAGCGCTACCACACACATTTGGCGCACGTGCTCGAAACCATTGCACGCGAGGGCGATTACGTGCTCTCGCTCGACCATCTCGTTCAGGAGCCGGCCGGTGCAGGTCACCTCGATCACTGAGTACGCCCCGCGCGCAGGTGCCCTGGTCGAGTTCTCCGCACGCGTCGTCGGCAATCCGGAGCCGTCGTCGATTCCACCGTCGTTCAACCAGCGGTTTCACCTGGGCGACCTCGGTGAGGCCGAACGGGTATGGATCGCCGGAGCCTTCGATGTGCCGGGCAGCCTCGACGTCGAAGCACTCGGGTGGGCGTTCGAGTACCTTGTCGACCGCCACGACACGCTGCGAAGCTCGTTCGTGTCCACGACAACAGGTGTCCAGCGGGTGCTCTACGGGCCAGGATCGATCGAGATGACACAATCCGATCGATCCGCCTTCTCCTCGACATCCACGCTACGAGACCATCTCCGGACCTCACTCGAACTGCACTGCGATACAAGGCGATTCCCGTCGTACACCTGTTTCGGAATCGACCGACCGGACACCTCGACGGTGTTGTGCGCGTTCGACCACGCCAACGTCGACGCCATGTCGATCGCAGTCGTCGTGGACGAGATCCGCGCGCTGTACGACGCCCACCGCCGTTGCCCCTCGAACCCGGAGGTCGATTTACCTCCGGTCGGTGGTTTCGTCGAGTACTGCCGCATCGAAGCCACCGAGCCCCTCGTGCACCCCGCGGACGAACGAATGGTTCAGTGGTCGAACTTTCTCCTCGACTGCGGCGGCACCACGCCGAGGTTCCCGTTCGATCTCGGGGTCGCGGAGGGTGACACAGCTGTGCAGGCCACGACGGTCGACACACTGCTCGACGCCTCGCAGACCCTTCACTTCGAGCACCTCTGCGCTCGATCCGGTGCCGGGATGTTCGCGGGAGTCGTCGCCGCCATCGCGCAGGCCGTTGCCGGCATCGGCGGGCCGGATCACGTGCCCTTCCTGTTTCCACTGCACACCCGACACCGTCCGCAGTTCTCGCGTGCACTCGGGTGGTTCACCACCAACGCCCCGATGACCGTGCCCGTCGGAGCCGACCTACCCGACACCATCCGTGCCGCCCACAGCGCGTTTCGCTCCGCTCTCCCGCTCAGCACCGTTCCGATCCCGCAGGTTCTGGCCGACCTCGGCGACGCATTCACGCTGTCGCGGCAGGACGTGTTCATGGTGTCGTACATCGACTACACCAAAGTAGAGGGACACGAACGGTTCGACGAGTCCAACGCTCATCACATCAGCAACGCCACCGTGTCCGACGATGCCCAGTTCTGGATCTCCCGCACACGGTCGGGCTTGGCATTGCGATCACGTTTCCCCGATACCGCGGTGGCGCGGTCGGTGATGAGCGCGTTCGTCGACGAACTCGTCGCTCTGCTGCGTGCGTCCACGGCGAACGCGGGCGTCGGTGCGCTGACGACCTGACTCAACTCCGGTGCGCAGACTCCACTCGCGCATGTCGGCGGCGATACCGCATAGGATCGATGGTGCAGACCGCTCACCCCCGGGCGGGCCGCCAGACGAATATCTTCCGTAGGAGCCGATACGTGCCTGTACCAACCGATTCCAATGCAACGTACGCCGACTATGCGCATCCGGATCGACTCGTATCGAACGAATGGCTCTCCGCCCATCTCGGTACCCCGGGCCTTCGCGTCGTCGAATCCGATGAGGACGTGTTGCTCTACGACGTCGGCCACATTCCCGGTGCGGTCAAGATCGACTGGCATCTGGACCTCAACGACCCGGTGACCCGCGACTACATCGACGGCGAGCAGTTCGCGAAACTGATGAGCCGCAAGGGCATTTCACGAGACGACACCATCGTTGTCTACGGCGACAAGAGCAACTGGTGGGCTGCCTACGCGCTGTGGGTGTTCACGTTGTTCGGCCATCAGGACGTGCGCCTGCTCGACGGTGGCCGTGACGCCTGGTTGTCCGAAAATCGCGACACCACTCTCGACGTACCCGAGTACCCGGCAACGGACTACCCCGTGATCGAACGTAACGATGCGCCCATTCGCGCATTCGCGTCCGACGTGCTCGGCTCTCTCGGTACGGTGCCGCTGATCGACGTGCGCTCCCCCGCCGAGTACACCGGCGAACGCACCCACATGCCGGATTATCCGGAGGAAGGCGCATTGCGCGGCGGGCACATTCCCACTGCCGTCAGCATTCCCTGGGCCAAGGCGGCCGCACCGGACGGACGCTTCCGCTCCCGCAAGGAGTTGGACGAGATCTACGCCGGTACCTCCGCAACCGACGATGTGATCGCGTACTGCCGCATCGGTGAGAGGTCGAGCCACACCTGGTTCGTTCTGACCCATCTGCTGGGTTACGACTCGGTTCGCAACTACGACGGCTCGTGGACCGAATGGGGCAACGCCGTTCGAGTCCCGATCGCCAAGGGCGAGGAGCCCGGATCGGCACCGGCCACTCGATGAGCGCGCTTCCGGAATCGCTCGCCGAGATTGTCGAGGACTTCGCCGCAGTGGAGGGACAGGACAAACTGCAGCTGCTGCTGGAGTTCAGTCGCGAACTCCCTCCGCTGCCGGAGCACCTGGCGCAGGATGCGATGGAGCCGGTGCCGGAGTGCCAGTCGCCGCTGTTTCTGTCGGTCGATGCCGGTGACCGGACGCAGATTCGTCTCTACTTCAGCGCCCCGCCCGAGGCCCCGACCACCCGCGGCTTCGCCTCGATCCTCGCTCAGGGGCTCGACGGTCTGAGCGCGCAGCAGATTCTCGATGTACCGGACGACTTCTATTCGGCTCTCGGACTGAGTGACGCGGTCAGCCCGTTGCGACTGCGCGGGATGTCGGCGATGTTGGCTCGCATCAAGCGGCACTTGCGCTGACAGCGCACGCCGCTGTCGTCTTGATCGATACATTGCGTGATCGGTAGACTCTTCGCACGAGCGTCGATGCTCTATTCACCCTCACCCCCGATGTGGTCGAACGAAGGCTGGTTGCTGCCGACATGGAGTTCACGGAGTTAGCGGACTACGCGGTTCCCGCAGGCACGCTCACCGAGTGGATACCCAGTGTCGGCCCGCAGGCCCGCACTCCTGAGGCCGCAGGGTGGCGTCCGGACACTCGACCGACGTCCTACGTCCACGAGGCGCACCTTCGTACGAGTCTGAGCAGTCCACGTCGTGGCCGAGAATCGTGGCTCGGTGCTGCCTTCGAGGTCGCAGGCCCGCTGAACAAGCCGGCATTTCGGCAAGCGGTTCTCAACTGGATCGACCGGCACGAAGCCATGCGATCGAGCGCGTCGATCGACGAGACGACGGGCGAGATGTCGCGGGTCACCGCCGCGGAGGGTGCCATCGACATCTGGCAGGTGGAGCAGGAGCGGTGCAGCCAGTCGAGTGAGGTCTTCGAGCATCTGCAATATCTGTTCGACGAGTTCACCTCACCGCTCATCTGGCCCGCGTACGCCTTCGTCACTCTCGAACCGCTCGACGACACACGGCCGATCACCGTGTTCTTCGCAGCCGATCACTCGATCATCGACGGTCTCTCCACCGTTCTCGTCGCGCACGAGATCGCAGCCCTGTACGCAGAGGAACTGGGTGGTCCGGCTGCCGCCCTGTTCGAGGCCGGCAGCTACCTCGATTTCGGGTCCTCCGAACGCGAGCGCCATGCCGAACTCGAGCACTCCCACGATGCGGTGAGGATGTGGCGGGACTTCCTCGTCGACGGCGACGGTGAACTGCCTGCGTTCCCCCTCGACATCGGCGATCCGAGCCCGGAAGATGTGCCGCAGGGAGGTCTGTCCGCGTGGGTTCTCGACCCCGACCAGGCCGACGCTTTCTCGACGGCCTGCCGCAAGACCGGGCACAGCCTGTTCGCGGGACTGCTCGCGGTCCTGGCTATCACCGGTACCGAGCTGGGCGGCGGCACTCGCTTCCGCACGGTGACTCCGGTGCACACCCGCGACGAACCTCAGTGGGCATCCGCGCTGGGATGGTTCGTCGGATTGTGCCCCATCTCCTTCGACATCGACGGCAAAGATTCGTTCGGATCGGTGATCTCGGCCGCCTCGGCGGAGGTGAAGAAAACCAAACCGATCGCCCGCGTTCCTCTCGATCGGGTGTTCGCCACTCTCGGCTACTCGGCTCGCCCACGTTTCGTCGTGTCGTTCATGGACGTTCGGTTCGCGCCTGCGGCCGAGCACTGGCCGGACTGGAATGCACGTGCGCTGCGCAGCAAGCAATATCAACACGACGTGTACGTGTGGATCAACCGCACTCCGCAGGGAATCAACATCGCCGCTCGGTACCCGAATACCGAACAGGCGACGGCACGGGTACACGAGTACATCGGCGCCTTGCGCAGGCTGCTCACCGAAGTCGCGGACACCGGGACCGCTCAGATCTCCGGCACCGCCACGGAGTCGTTCCGTGACGGTCGGATCGACGGTGGTCGAATCCCTACCAGCCAGTAGCCTGTGTCCCCTCGGCGTGGCGGTGCAGTCCGATTACAGCGATGCCCGAGCCGGTGCTTAGACTCCGACCTGACGTTCGCAACGATAAGACTCATTCGTAGGAGGCTCAGTGCCCAGCCATGCCAGTGCTCAGATCACCAAGGTTCTTGTTGCCAATCGTGGTGAGATCGCGGTGCGGGTGATCCGGGCGGCTGCTGATGCCGGGTTGGCCAGTGTCGCTGTCTACGCCGAACCCGACGCCGATGCCCCCTTCGTCCGCCTCGCCGACGAAGCATTCGCACTCGGCGGGCAGTCGTCGGCGGAATCTTATTTGGTGATCGACAAAATTTTGGATGCCGCCGCCAAGTCCGGAGCCGACGCCATCCACCCCGGCTACGGATTTCTCTCCGAGAACGCCGACTTCGCCCAAGCCGTCATCGACGCAGGCCTGATCTGGATCGGACCCTCCCCACAATCGATCCGCGACCTCGGCGACAAAGTCACCGCCCGCCACATCGCCGCCCGCGCCAAAGCACCCTCGGTCCCCGGCACCTCCGAACCGGTCAAGGACGCCGACGAGATTTTGGCGTTCGTCGACGAACACGGCCTCCCCATTGCGATCAAAGCCGCCTTCGGTGGCGGCGGACGCGGCATGAAAGTGGCCCGCACCCGCGAGGAAATCCCCGAACTGTTCGACTCCGCCACCCGCGAAGCCGTCGCCGCATTCGGGCGCGGGGAATGCTTCGTCGAACGCTACCTCGACAAGCCCCGCCACGTCGAAGCCCAGGTCATCGCCGACCAGCACGGCAACGTCATCGTCGCCGGCACCCGCGACTGCTCCCTGCAACGCCGCTTCCAGAAACTCGTCGAAGAGGCCCCCGCCCCGTTCCTCACCGACGCCCAACGCAAAGAAATCCACGCCTCCGCCAAAGCCATCTGCCTCGAAGCGGGCTACTACGGCGCCGGGACGGTGGAATACCTCGTCGGCCAGGACGGCCTCGTCTCGTTCTTGGAAGTGAACACTCGTCTGCAGGTCGAGCACCCGGTCACCGAGGAAACCTCCGGCATCGACCTCGTCCTGCAACAATTCGCGATCGCCAACGGCGAGGAACTGTCCATCACCGAAGACCCGACCCCGCGGGGGCATTCGTTCGAGTTCCGGATCAACGGTGAAGACGCCGGACGTGGGTTCCTGCCCGCCCCCGGACCGGTCACCACCTTCACCGCCCCGTCCGGTCCGGGAGTGCGCGTGGATTCGGGTGTCGAATCCGGCTCGGTGATCGGTGGCCAGTTCGATTCGATGCTCGCCAAGCTCATCGTCACCGGAGCCACCCGCGAACAAGCCCTCGCCCGCTCGCGTCGGGCGTTGGCCGAATTCACCGTCGAAGGGTTGGCGACGGTGATCCCGTTCCACGCTGCGGTGGTCTCCGATCCGGCGTTCGTCGGCGACGGCGACTCGTTCGATGTGCACACTCGGTGGATCGAAACCGAATGGGACAACCAGGTTCCCCCGTTCACCGCCGGACAACCGATCGACGACGAGGAGATGCTGCCGCGCCAATCGGTGGTCGTCGAGGTCGGAGGCCGCCGCGTCGAGGTGTCCCTGCCCGGGGAACTGTCCCTCGGCGGCAACGGAGGCGGCGGCAACGGTGGACCTGCCGGTGCGGTGCGGCGCAAGCCGAAAGCCCGCACCCGTGGCGGTGCCGGAGCAGGGGCGGCGTCCGGTGACGCGGTCACCGCCCCGATGCAAGGCACCGTGGTCAAAGTCGCCGTCGAAGAAGGACAAACCGTCGAAGCCGGAGACCTCATCGCCGTCCTCGAAGCGATGAAGATGGAAAACCCCGTCACCGCCCACAAAGCCGGCACCGTCACCGGCCTGTCCGTCACCGCAGGCGACGCCATCACCCAAGGCACCGTCCTCACCGAAATCAAATAACGACATATCGGTAGCGATGCAAATTTCGGCTCGAATCCGGGCCTTGGATAGCGTTACCCTGTAGCGATGTCCGAGCTTCCGGAAATTCGTATCGGTACCGCTGATCGCGAAAAGGCGCTGAACGCGCTGAGCCTGCACTTCAGCGAGGGTCGCCTCACGGTCCCCGAGTTCGACGAGCGCAGTGCCACTATCGCTTCCGCCACGACGCGCGGGGAGCTCGACACGGTATTCGTCGATCTCCCCGCTACGTCGACGACGCCGCGTACGCCTGCTTCGGCCGATACCAGTGCTGGC
Source organism: Rhodococcoides sp. S146-33 (assembly GCF_059489205.1). Lineage (NCBI taxonomy): Bacteria > Bacillati > Actinomycetota > Actinomycetes > Mycobacteriales > Nocardiaceae > Rhodococcoides > Rhodococcoides sp. S146-33. The sequence goes on along the minus strand of NZ_JCAJWY010000002.1, from coordinate 671,788 downwards.
CTGGATTGGCGTGCAGTGGTCATGCCGATCGTGATCTTCGGTTCGCTGGCGTTGTTCTTCCTTACCGACTTCGACCAGAAGTGGCTGTTCTTCCTTCTCATTCCTCTGGCCGGTGCATTGCTGTCCGCGGGCGGTCACTCGAAGAGTCCGAAGAAAAAGAAGAAGAACCGTTGAAGGCGCTTCTGTTCGACGTTTTCGGCACCGTCGTCGACTGGCGCACCACTATCGCTCGCGAGGTACGAACTCGGTGCGGGCCGCAAGTCGACAGCTATTCCTTTGCAGACCGCTGGCGCAGCCTGTATCAGCCGGCGATGGAAGAGGTCCGATCCGGCCGCAGGCCATTCACCCGGCTCGACGTACTGCATCTCGAATCGCTTCGAGTCATCTTGTCCGAGTTCGACATTCGGCTGTCCGACGACAGCATTGCCGAGCTGAATCAGGCGTGGCACCGATTGGATCCCTGGCCGGATTCGGTCCCCGGGCTCACCCGGCTTCGTACCGAATTCATCATCGCCCCGCTCTCGAACGGCAACATCTCCCTGCTGCTCGACATGGCAAAGAACGCCGGACTGCCGTGGGATGCAATCCTCGGCGCAGAACCGGTTCGGGCGTACAAGCCCACCCCGGACGCCTACCTGCGTACCGCCGATATTCTGGGTCTCGAGCCGCGTGACTGCATGATGGTGGCCGCGCACAACAGCGATCTCGTCGCGGCAGCCGACTGCGGGTTCGCGACGGCGTTCGTAGCCCGTCCACTCGAACACGGACCGGGACAGACTGCCGACCTGGTGGCAGAGTCGGACTGGACCTACAGCGTCGACTCGATCGAGTCCCTCGCCACACAACTGCACTGTTGACGTTCGGCTGCTTCAGCTCGGCGCGGCCGGACGGAGGCGATGCGCAATCCAGGCGTCCACTTCCCTGTGTGACTCGAAGCGTACGATTATCGACTCCGGACGCCGAACGTTGAGGTGATGCACTCTCTCCGGGGTCCGGGGGTACGTACGCCATGCCCATCGAATGATGTGGTCACGGTCGAAGAAGATTCGATGCAGCGGCGGCTCGACGTTACCGTTCCACAGTTCGCGCCTGCCGAATCGTCGACGCAACGTTCGAATCACGATCTGCCGCATCACCGTTCGCCGCGGTAGGTCGAGCCACAACATCAGATCCGCACGATCGGCGAGGCGATCCCGCACAGCTTGGTACTGCCACTCGGTAACCCACGACGGGCGCGCAATGAACTCCTCCACGTCGGACTCGAAAGTCGCCCGCGGCGTCCAATTCGGCCCGTGATAGAGACTGTCGATCTCGATGTGTTCGATTCCCAGAATCGATCCGAGACGGGCAGACAGCGTGGTTTTGCCGGAGCCGGACGTCCCCGCAACGACGATCCTCGAAGGCCGATGGGACACTGCATCGTTCGGTTCGAGAATCACGGACTCGACGCTATCCAATCGTCAGCACCGATGCGGCGTCGCGCGTGCTGTACCCGACTGAGTTCGCCCCCTACGGTTGGGCGCTCAGGGCTACGATCGCCTCTGCCATGTGGTTCACGAACTCTCGACGCGCCGACTCGGGCAACCGGTCGAGTGAGAGGTACGGGTTCAGGTCTTCGAGCTCGACCAAGAGCAGAGCCCCATCGACGGTGCGGCACGCGTCGACCCTCGTGATTCCGTGGTCGATGTCGTTCCAGTCGACGAATCGTTGCGCGAACTCTTCGTCCTCAGCAGAAGTCGAGTACGGCTCCAACTCCCAACGTCGGCCGGGATCCGGAGCGTACAAGGCATATTGCAGAGTGCGGCCGATGAAGTAGAACGACACCTCGTACACAAAATCGATTCGCGGCTGAATCAGAGTGTTCGGCTCCACGTCCGTCAGTTCGGCGCGCCCGATGTTTCGCATACCGATCGAGTCGGCGCCCCATTTCGGTTTCACCACATAGGTATCCACCTCGGGCAAGCGCGAGACATCCCGCGGATTGTCGACGGTAGGGATGACCGGAAAACCGTCTGCACAGAGATCGACCAGGTACTGCTTGCCTTTCTGGTCACCTTTGCCGGTGAGCTGCGTGAAAACTTTCGTGCCGTTCTCGCGTGCGTGGCGAGCGAACGCGTCGAACGCATCCTGGTACCCCAGCACGGGCCCCGAGTTTCGGACAACGACTACGTCGAACACGTCCATCAGCGCCCGCGCGTCGAGCGGGTGACACAGCGCAATGTCGACCCACTCGCGGAGCTGCGACGAGAGGAAGATGTCTTCGTCGCAGTAGCGTCGGCCCTTCGACAGATAAGCCAGGTCGGTGACGAAGAGAACACGCGGACGGTATGCACACATCGGGCAAAGACTACCCATCCGAGAGGTGGCCGGCAGGACATCGGCCGTAATCCGAGGCAGTCACGCTGTTCGCTTGCGCGCCATCAGATATGCCTGCGGTGTCGGCTCGTTTCCCACCGGGGCCCGGTGTATTCGAACCTCGATCTCGAACTCGGCGTCGACCACCATCTGTGCAATGGCGTCGGGGTCCAGTCGATAGGCGTCGTACGAGACTGTATGTCCGTAAACATGTTCGAGCCGCACTCGCTCGTCGCCGGATTGAAATGCCAGCAGAAGCAGAGCATCCGCTGCCATCACTCGGTTCAGTTCTGCAAATATCGCAGGCAGCTCCGCTGGAGGAGTGTGAATGATCGAGTACCACGCAACAATCCCTGCAACCGAGCCGTCTGACGCCGACAGTGACTCCATCGACTCGACACGAAATCTCAGATGTGGCAATTCGCGTCGAGCAACGTCGATCATGTTGGTCGACAAGTCGATTCCAGCGACGTCTACACCCAGACCGTGTAGGTGCTCGGTGATGCGGCCGGAACCGCAACCGACCTCGAGAACCTCGCCGCCCCGCACTCGGTCGGCAAACGTCGCCAAGAGACCCAGCTCGAGATGCTTGCCGTCGAGCTCACCACGAACGAGGTCTGCGTAGCTCTCCGCAACAGTGTCGTAGGCAGTTCTCGTCATCGAAACATGCTGCTGCTCGGCCACAATCGCTAGGGTACCGGTACACCCTGCGGGGTCAGGTACGAGTGTGTCAGCATCTCGAAGAAGTGGCCGGTGGGATCACGGAAATACACTCCGCGGCCGCCGTGTCCGGTATTGACCGTTCCTGGTTCGGTCATTCGGGGGTCTGCCCAATGTTTCGACATCGTTGTCGACCAGCCGGGCGTATGCATCGTCGAACAGGTCCTCGCTGACTCGAAAAGCGTAGTGCTGGAACTGAATGTCGTCCATCGGCGGTTCGGCGAACTGAATCAGTGTGCCGTCGGTGAGTTGCACGTTCACGAACGGCCCCCATGACGGAGCCTCTGGTAAGCCGAACAGGGTGCGGAAGAATTCGGCCGATGCCGAACTGTTCTTCGCGGCAATGATGGTGTGATCGAAAGAGATGGACATGCGCTGCCTCCTGGGCAGTACGACGCCTCCATGCCTGACGCAGTCCGTCATCGACACGCGACGCTGCCGCCGATGGTTCCACGAACCCTGAAACCCGGTCAACCCTCGTGCGCGTTTTGCGTAGCTGTGGCTACGCAAAACGCGCACGACAGAATTGTGCGACTACCGGTGACTTCACCGCCCCGATTCGGTCTTCTTCCATGACAGCATTGCCGAGGAAAGGACCCCAGCATGGTCGGTCGACTTCTGTTCGTTCATGGTGCCGGCGGATTCGTCGACGACGCGGGGCTCGCGCACGGGTTGGCCGGTGCTCTGCGTCTCGACCTTCGTATGCCGGAGCTGTCCGACACCGCCATGGGTTTCGAGGACTGGGCCGATCCGATTCGGCAGCACCTGGACCGGCTCGGACCGGAGGATTCGGTGATTGCGCATTCCTTCGGTGCATCGATCCTCGTCAGGGTCCTGGCAGAACGTGGCCGGGATCGGCCCGTCCGGGCTGCTCTACTGGCGATGCCGGACTGGACTCCGCGTGGCTGGGACGTCGCCGACTACGCGTTCACCACCCAGGAGCCGGAGACCGACCTGACGCTCCTCCACTGCCGGGACGACGAGGTGGTTCCCTTTTCCCACCTGGCGCTGAACTCGACGGCTCTCCCATCGGCGAAAGTGGTCGAGTTCCCGACGGGTGGTCATCAGTTCGACGGCATGATCGAGGCGATCGCGGCCGGCTTCAGAAAGTAGGGCAACTACCGATAATCGTGATCGATTCCCGTTGCCCACTGCGAGCACTCGACGGCACTCACGTCGTCGCGGCCTTTCAAAAAGCCCCGGGCACCGACATCGCCCGACGCCGACGCCGCAGCGGCCTCGAAATGACGCCGCGCCAACACGACGGGATGGCCGGGGCGGCCGTCGAACACGGCCCTGGCGAGACCGGTTTCCCGCGCAGCATCGAGAACGGCCCCAACCACCTCGGCTCCCACGTCCGGCGTATCGACCACATGCACCACCGCGTAGTCCGCATCCGACGCCGCGGTCAGACCGGCCTCGAACGACGCGCTCATTCCTTGTTCCCACTGGGGTGCAAGCACGGCGATCGCGCCGTCGGGGACATCGGCATCGGCCGCGCCCAGCACCACGATCACGCGGTCACAGCCGCCGTCGCGCAATGCCTGTACTGCTGTGCGAAGCCACAGCCCGTCGTGAGCGAGTACTTTCGGCGAGCCGTACCGCGTTCCGGCACCGGCAGCCAGAAGCACTCCTGCGGCAGAGTCGGACACCCTGGCTCCTTCCGTCGCTGGGCCGGTGTTGGATGTTCGTACAACGGCCACGTCGAGTACGCCCCGAAGTTTGTGCGCGCTCGACTAGCGAGGATAGGCGCGATGACCGATTCTTAGTGCACTTCTCCTGCAGCGTCGCAGGAATCCTGCCCTGTTGCTTCCGCGAGGTGCCCACCCATGTCCGTCAAGCCCACCACACGCAAACGTGTCCATCCCGTCGACGAAGTGCTCCCCGTTCCGAAACTTGCCGCCTACGGGTTCCAACATGTCGTCGCGTTCTACGCAGGCGCGGTCTTGGTACCGATCATCATCGGCAGCGCGATCGGACTGACCAACGAACAACTGATTCATCTGATCAATGCCGATCTGTTCACCTGCGGCATCGCGTCGATCATTCAGTCGGTCGGATTCTGGAAGATCGGTGTCCGCCTGCCGCTGCTGCAGGGCGTGACGTTCGCCGGTGTCTCTCCGGTGATCGCAATCGCGATGGCGAACGGCGGCGGCACCGAGGGGTTGCTGTACGTCTACGGCGCCGTCATCGTGGCCGGACTCGTCACGTTCTTCATGGCACCGTACTTCAGCAAGCTCTTGCGTTTCTTCCCGCCGGTGGTGACCGGCACCGTCATCACGATCATCGGTGTCGCCTTGCTGCCGGTGGCCGTCAACGATGCGGTGACCAATCCCGCTACGCACGAACAGGACCCGACCAACGGGCGGTGGATGGCGTACGCGATCGGCACTCTGCTGATCATCGTCTTGATCCAACGGTTCTTCAAAGGATTCATGGCCACCATTGCCGTGCTCCTCGGCCTGGTCATCGGCAGCGCCGTCGCATTCGTGCTGGGAGACATGAACTTCGACGGCACCTCGGAAGCATCATGGGTCGGTTTCACTCAACCCTTCCTGTTCGGTGTTCCCAAATTCAGTGTCATCGCAATCATTTCGATGATCGTCGTCATGCTCATCATCGCGGTCGAAACCACCGGCAGCGTGTATGCCACCGGTGAGATCGTCGGCAAACGCATCAAGAAGGACGACATCGCCGCGACCCTGCGCGCAGACGGCGTTGCTACCGTCATCGGCGGCACGTTCAACTCGTTCCCGTACACGGCATTTTCGGAAAACGTCGGTCTGGTCCGGCTGACCGGCGTTCGCAGCCGATGGGTGGTAGCCACCGCCGGTGGCATCATGATTCTGCTCGGCTTGCTCCCCAAAACGGCAGCAGTCGTGGCATCCATCCCGCCGCCGGTGCTCGGCGGAGCCGCGCTCGCGCTGTTCGCGACCGTCGCTGTGGTCGGAATCCAGACGCTCTCGAAGGTGGACTTCACCGATCACCGCAACCTGATCATCGTTGCTACCAGTCTCGGACTGGCGATGCTCGTCACCATCCAGCCCACCGTCTCGGAAGGCGTACCGGACTGGCTCGCAATGCTGTTCGGCAGTGGCATCGTTCTTGGCGCTGTCTCGGCAATCGTGCTCAACGTGTTGTTCTTCCATATCGGAAATCGCGGACAGGCCGTCGCCGGTGGTCCAGGGAAGGGCATCACCCTCGACCAGGTCAACGAGATGTCATCCGAGGACTTCGCTGCCACGTTCGGAGGCTTGGTGCAGGGCACACCGTGGGTTGTCGAGCGTGCTTACCAGCAGCGGCCCTTCGCCGATGCGCACGGTCTGCGCGAGGCGTTCCAGGAAGCACTGTTGGCCGGCACCACCGAGGAACAGATCGAGCTGATCAACAGCTACCCCGATCTCGGCAGCGAGGACGCCACCGGCACCCTCAACGCAGCGGACCACGTCGGCTTGTCCAACTTGGAGGAGGACGAGCACGACAACATCGTGCAACTCGCCGCCGAATACCGCGAGCACTTCGGCTTCCCGCTGGTGATCTGCGCGCGGGAGACCGAGCGCTACGATCGAGTCCTGGCCAATGGTTGGTCGCGCGTCGAGAATGCGCCGTCGGCAGAGCGGTCGTTTGCCATGATCGAGATTGCCAAGATCGCGAACTACCGTTTCGACGATCTGGTGGCAGATGCCAACCCGATCGCGGCCGCGCGGTTCGGTCGCATCAACGACTTCAGATAGTGAGCGCACGTTGCTACACGAATGGATAGGGCTCGACGGGTTCAATCGGCTCAGCGATCGACAAGCGATGCACGCGCTCTACGAGTGTTGTGCGTCGTCGATCTGGGCCCGTCGAGTGGCCCAGGGCCGCCCGTTCGACAATCGAGATCTACTGTTGGACAGAGCCGATCGAGTGCTCGCCGAGCTACCCGAAGCCGAGATCGATCATGCGCTCGACGGCCATCCTCGAATCGGTGGCAAGGCCGACAATCCGTCGTCGAAGCGGGAGCAGGCGGCGGTCACGACCGCCGGCACCGCGGTGCTCGAGAAATTGGCGGCGGGAAACCGTGCGTACGAGGACAAGTTCGGCCATGTCTATCTGGTGTGTGCCACCGGCAGGTCCGCGGAGGACCTGCTCGCTATCCTCGAGGAGAGGCTCGACAACGATGCCGAAACCGAGAGACGGGTGCTCCGCGTGGAACTGGCCAAGATCAATCGAATTCGCCTCGGCCGCATGCTGGGTCCGGAGCAGTGACCGGGTTGTCGACGCACGTGCTCGACGCCACCTCGGGGACCCCGGCGGTCGGAATGCGGGTGCGGTTGTTCCACCCCGAGAAGGGTGAGATCTCCACCGCTACCACGGACGGGGACGGACGCATCGGTGAAGTTGTACCCGGGCCGATCGATCCGGGCGTCTACCGTCTCTCGTTCGACACGGGTGACTACTTCGAGGCGACAGCGACACCTACTTTCTACCCCGAGGTGTCCATCTCGTTCACCGTCGCCGATCCCGATGCGCACTATCACGTGCCTCTGCTGTTGTCCCCCTTCGCTTATTCGACCTATCGCGGGAGCTGACATGACCGACCTGACCGGCAAGATCGTCCTCGGATCCAATCAGTACGGCAAGGCGGAGAACCGCGTGGTGCGGATCTATCGAGACTCGCCGCGGCACGAAATTCACGACATCAACGTGTCGAGCGCGCTGCGCGGTAACTTCTCCCCCGCACATCTGGTGGGTGATCAATCCAACGTGCTGCCTACCGACACCCAGAAGCAGACCGCGTACGCGTACGCCAAGACCAAAGGCCTACTGCACCTGGAGAGTTACGGCCTCGATTTGGCTCGCCACTACGTCGACGACGTCGAGCCCGTCGACGGTGCCCGCATCGAGCTCGAGGAGTACGCCTGGGCTCGAGCGGTGATCGACGGCGTCGAGCACGATCACACGTGGACACGCAAGGGTGAGGAGATCCGCACGTCGGCAGTGACCGTCGAAGGCAAGGGTGATGCCCAGCGGACGTGGGTGATCAGCGGCTTCAAGGAAATGGTGATCCTGAAGTCGACGGGTTCGGAGTTCCACGGCTTCCTCGAGGACGACCTGACGATACTCGAGCCCACCACCGACCGTGTGATGGCGACGTCACTGACCGCCCAATGGCGTTACACGACAACCGATGTCGAGTGGGACGAGGTGTACGCCGGGGTGAAGGCCGCCATGATCGAACGGTTCGCCAATCTGCAGTCCTTGGCGCTGCAGCAGACGTTGTACGCCATGGGCGAGGCGGTGCTGGAGAAGTATCCGTTCATCGCCGAGATCTCGATGTCGGCCCCGAACAAGCACCACTTCGTCTACGACCTGGGCAAGTTCGGTATCGAGAACAACCTCGAGGTGTTCAACGCGGACGATCGGCCGTACGGTCTGATTCAGGCAACCGTCGAGCGTGAGGATGCCCCGGACGCCGGAAGTGCCTGGCGGACTTACTCTGTCGTTGGATAGAGCGCTGCGCTCACGTGTGCAGCGCCGCGGTCCACTCCACCAACGGGGTGAGCGCCCGCCAGGCGTCGCGCACCTTCGTCGCGGCTTTCGGTGTCTTCAGCCACTCGGGTGAGCCGAAATGCTTACCCGCGGTGAGTGACTTGTGGCGCAGAAGGTCGATGCGCGGGTGATCGAGCTCGTATCCCCGCGGCTTGGTCTTGAGTTTGTCTCCCCCGATCTCGTATCCGGCCTTGGTCAACGTCGCCAATATCCGCTCGAGCTCGGCTCCGCGCACGTCGTCGTCGACGGTGCGGCGATAGCGGGCAACACCGTCGGTCGAGGAGTTGTAGAAGCCTCCGGCGACGAACAATCCGGCGGGGTCGATCTGGACGTAGTAGCCCAGACTGTCACCGCGAGCGACAAATCCGCCCTGATGAGTCTTGTACGGGGTCTTGTCCTTGGAGAAGCGAACGTCACGGTAGGGGCGGAAGACCTTGGCAGTACCGAACTCCGGTTCCAGTGTCGCGAGCAACGCCGTCATCGGCCCCTTGACCGCGTTCTCGTAGACCGTTTTGTGCTCGTTCCACCAGAGCTTGCTGTTGTCGGCCTCGAGGTCCTCGTAGAAGTCCAGCGCAGCGAAAGGGATTCCGGTGAAGCCTGTCATTCCTCGATCCTATGCCGCCCCCGTGGCCGACGACCGAGGGATGGATTGCAGAGCGAGGTAGACGTCCAGTCTGTCCTCGGTGGAGCCCAGGTCGCGGCCGAGCAGTTCCTCGACACGCTTGATTCGATACCGGACGGTGTTGAGGTGCACGTGCAACGAGTCGGCGGTTCGGTTCCAGGATCCGCCGGTGGCAAGAAACTCACGAAGTGTGTCGATCAGACCGGCGTCGGCGCGCCGGTCGTACTCGAGCAGGGGAGCCAGAACATGCTCGACGAAAGATCGACGCACGTCGTCGGGCAGTGCCGACAGCATCGACACTGCCGACGTCAGCTGCGCACCCGTGGTCACCGTGACGGGGCCGGTCCCCTGCCTGCTCATGTCGAGGGCGTGCCGGGCCGAACGCAGCGCGCCGTCGATGGTCAGTCCGGTGGCCTCCGAGCTGACGCCCACGAGCAGGCGGCTGCGACCGATACCGGAACCCAGGCGGGACAATCGGGTTCGGAGGGTATGCGCGATGTGGGGATCTTCGGTGTTCACGATCCCGACGATGTCGCCGTGTGTGCTGGCACCGACGCAGCCGCCACCGAAAGAGGTCAGAGTGTCACTGAGCACCGTCCGCAACACCTCGCGCAGATCGACCTTGCCGCTGTGCACGATCCTGATGACGACCAGCGAACGATCTGGATCGACGGCTGCCTGACGCAGCCGAGTCAGCGCCTCGGGCCTGCTGCTGTCGGCTTCGAGCAATGCCACGGCCTGGTCTGCTATTTCGCGCCGGACCAGCCGTCCTTCCTCACGTCGAGCGCGATCGAGGGCGGCGATGGCTGCCAGCTGACCGAACGCGTCCGAGATCGCGGGAAGGAACGTGTCCATGTCTCCCGCCACCGCGAGGAACCACCGCGTGGTTCTCTGCGCGAGCGACGGGCCGATCCCGAAAATGCTGTACGGCTCGCCATCACTGAGAGTCGTTGTCGTGGGCAGCCTTTCGGAGGACAGCGCGGCGTGTGTCAAGGTGTCGACGTCGGCATCGGAGAACGCGACGACTTCGGCTACCAACCGGCGTCCGGTAGCGGTGAAGATCAGGCATGCCATGCCCGTTTCCCTCGAGGTGTGCAGGGCCAGCTCGTCGAGGGCCCTACCGTCCGCGACCGCGGTGAGCAGTTGGCGGTGCCGAACGAGGGAGTTGTTGAGCGAGGCAATTCGATCACCGGTGACTCGCCCGACGAGAAACTCGGTGACCTCGCCGAACGAGACATTGTCCGGCACAGCGAGCAGAGGAAGTCCGTGCCGCTCGCAGGCGTCGATCAGATCTGCTGGAATATGGCCGAGCAAACCCTCCCCCGCCGCCAGCGCCGAGGCCCCGGATTCTGCGACAGCTCGGACGAACACCTCGCTGTCGGCCGGCGTTCGACGCCATACGAGGCCGGTGATGACCAGTTCACCGCCGGCGATGTAGCGCGACGGATCCGGCAGATCGGTGGTGTACGTCCACCGCAACGTACGTGCCAGCGCATCGGGGTCGGAGGTGAGTAATCGAATGCAGAGCCCTGAGGCGTCGAGCAAGTCCTTGACCTGCACTGTTGCCCTCCCCCGGCTCGGCATTGCTGCGCTCGTTCGAGGCAACCCTAGGTGCGTGTTGTTTCCGCCGAGTTTCGGACGGATCGCCGGACCACCGCGGATCGGTAACAGAAACTCACTACAGTTCGAGGTGACACATCGGGTGGTGGACCTGCCGGCGCGGTGGACGCTCCCGGCGAGGATGAGGTGAACGAAGACCATGGATCTCGGCACTGTCGACAGCATTCTGCTTCCCGACTCCCGGTCGGACCTGCCGCCGGGACGCGCGGACACCGCAGTACTCGCAGGTGGTACCTGGTTGTTCTCGGAGAAGCAGGATCATCTGAGTACCCTCGTCGACATCACCGCCTTGGGCTGGGAGCCGTTGACGGTCACCGAGGCCGGGCTCGAGATCGCCGCCACGTGCACGATCGAGACGCTGGCACGATTCGATTCGCCCTGGCCTGCGGCCGCACTGTTTCCTCGCTGCGCCGCAGCACTGTTGGCCTCGTTCAAGATCTGGAAGACCGCCACCGTCGGTGGCAACATCGCGTTGGCCCTGCCCGCCGGCGCGATGATCTCGGTGACCGCAGCCCTCGACGGCATCGGGCAGGTGTGGTCGGCAGACGGTCCCGAACACGACTACGACATCGCTATCGACGAGCTGATCACCGGACCGCACACCAACGCCCTTCGCCCTGGGGACGTGTTGCGCAGCATAGAGATTCCACGGCGTGCACTCGAGGCGAGGACCGCGATACGCACGCTCGCGCTGTCGCCACTCGGCCGATCGGCCGCGGTGGTCATCGGGCGGGTCGACGCCGGCGGCGAGTTCGTGCTGACGGTCAGCGCATCGACCGTCCGCCCGTTCGTACTTCGCTTTCCCGCTCTGCCGACGGCCGCCGAGCTCGACGACACGATTGCCGCGGCAATCGGTCCCGAGCATTGGTACGACGACCCCCACGGTGCGCCGGACTGGCGTCGACACATCAGTTGTACTGCAGCCCAGCAGATTCGCGAGGAGTTGTCATGATCGTCGACATCAACGGTGTACCGACCGACGTCGATCCGCGGCCGGGCCAGTGCCTGCGAACCATGCTGCGCGAACACGAACACTTCGAAGTGAAGAAAGGCTGCGACGCGGGCGATTGCGGAGCATGTTCGGTGCTCGTCGACGGTGAACCGGTGCATTCCTGTATTTTCCCCGCATTCCGTGCCGCCAACAGGTCCGTGACCACCGTTTCCGGGCTCGGGACTCCGGAAGACCTGCATCCCATGCAGAGTCGCTTCGTCGAGGCCGCCGGTTTCCAGTGTGGGTTCTGCACAGCAGGAATGGTCGTCACTGCATCGACCCTGACCGAGAACGATATGGACGAACTCCCCGAGCGGCTCAAAGGGAATCTGTGCCGCTGCACCGGGTACCGGGCCATAGCCGACGCAGTAGGTGGTGTGGTGAACACCGAGAAAGCCGTCGACGGACCGGCCTGCGGGCGGTCCGTCGCTGCACCCGCCAGTGCCCGGATCGTCACCGGAACCGAGCCCTACACCCTCGATCACGCACCTCCGGGACTACTGCATGCCACGGTGCTCGGCAGTCCGCACCCGCACGCGCGCATCGTCACCGTCGACGTCACTGCCGCGGAGCGGGTGCCCGGGGTTGTGCTGGTCCTCACCGCGAAAGACAGCCCCCCGACTGCATTTTCGACTGCACGCCACGATCGCCGCGTCGACGATCCCGACGACACCCACGTGCTCGACACCGTCGTACGGTTCATCGGCCAGCGGGTCGCGATCGTGGTCGCAGATTCGGTCGCTGCCGCGGAGGAAGGGTGCCGCGCCCTCGATGTCGAGTACGACGTGCTACCCGCAGTGTTCGATCCCGAATCCGCGCTCGAACCCGACGCGCCGAAGATCCACGGCGACAAGGATGCCGCCGCTCGAATTGCGGATCCGTCACGAAACCTGGTGGCAGAGTTGCACGGCAGCACCGGAGACGTCGACGCAGCGGTCCGAGACGCAGCGGCGGTGGTCACCGGACGGTGGACGACGCAGCGGGTTCAACACGTGCACCTGGAGACCCACGGCACCATCGGGTGGCTGGACGAGACGGGGAAGCTGAATCTGCGCACCAGCACTCAGGTTCCGTTCCTGGTACGTGACGAGATCTGCCAGATCTTCGGCCTTCCACGCGAGCGGGTGCGGGTGTTCACCGCACGTGTCGGCGGCGGCTTCGGCGGTAAGCAGGAGTTGCTGACCGAGGACGTCGTGGCGCTGGCAGTGCTCCGCACCGGTCGACCCGTGCAATTCGAGTTCACCCGGACCGACGAGTTCACGGTGTCCCCGTGTCGGCACCCGTTCCGGGTCGACGTCACCGCTGCCGCGAGTGCCGACGGCACGTTGACCGCGTTGTCGATCGACGTTCTCACCGATGCCGGGGCCTACGGCAATCACAGTGCCGGAGTGATGTTCCACGGGTGCGGCGAGTCCGTCGCGATCTACCGGTGCGCCAACAAGCGAGTCGATGCGAAAACCGTCTACACCAACAACATTCCGTCCGGAGCGTTCCGTGGCTACGGACTGGGACAGGTGATGTTCGCGATCGAATCGGCAATGGACGACCTTGCGAGAGAGATCGACGTCGATCCGTTCGAGTTTCGCCGGCGCAACGTGATCGTCCCCGGCGACGACATCGTCGCCGCGCATTTAGAGGAAGACGACCTGCAGTTCGGAAGTTACGGCCTCGATCAGTGCATCGACCTGGCCCAGGCAGCTCTGCGACGCGGCAACGGTGAGCATGCCCCGACAGGATGGAAAGTCGGCGAAGGAATGGCGGTGGCGATGATCGCAACCATTCCACCACGCGGTCATCGCGCCGAGACTTCCGTAGCACTGCTGCCCGAGGGTCGGTACGAGATACGCGTCGGGACAGCAGAATTCGGGAACGGCACCACTACCGTGCACACCCAGATCGCAGCGAGCGAGTTGGGCACCTCGGTCGATCGCATCGAGGTCGATCAGTCCGACACCGATTCCACCACCTACGACACCGGAGCCTTCGGTTCGGCCGGCACCGTGGTTGCGGGCAAGGCTCTGTACGCGGCAGTACGCGCCCTGTCTGCGCGGATCGTCGATATCGCGGCAACCGTTGCCGGACAACGTAACTCGGACTGCATCCTGGGTCCCGAAGGCGTGCGGTGCGGCGATCGGTTCGTCACCCTCGACGACATCCTGGCGACGGCGGGCGGATCGCTGGTCACCGAGGGCAACAGCGGCGGGCTACCGCGATCGCTGGCCTTCAACGTCCAGGCCTTCCGGGTGGCGGTGGACGAGGAGACCGGCACCGTGCGGATTCTGCACTCGGTGCAGAGCGCGGATGCCGGAACTGTGATGAACCCCCAGCAGTGCCGCGGTCAGGTGGAAGGCGGCGTTGCGCAGGCCATCGGCAGCGCCCTGTACGAGGAAATCCGCACCGACGGTGCCGGTCTGGTCACCACCGATACCATCCGGAGCTATCACGTTCCGCAGTTCGCGGACATTCCGCGGACCGAAGTTCTGTTCGCCGACACCTACGACCGGTTGGGCCCTTTCGGTGCGAAGTCGATGAGCGAGTCTCCGTACAACCCGGTCGCTCCTGCGCTGGCAAACGCCATCCGTGATGCCGTGGGGGCGAGGCTGTACGACCTACCAATGTCCTCGGACCGCGTGTGGCGGGCCGTCAGCGATCGTAGAACGTCTGCAGAATGATGGTGCTGCGTGTCTGCACGTTGGCGGTGGCCCTGATTTCCTGCAGTAGCCGCTCGAGTGCACGGGGTGACTCGACCCGCACCAACAGCACGTAGCTTTCCTCGCCTGCAACCGAATGGCATGATTCGATGGCCGAGAGGTGCTTCAGCCTGGCGGGAGCGTCATCGGGTTGGGCCGGATCGATGGGAGTGATGGCCACGAAGGCCGACAACGGCCGACCCAGAGCTTCGGGATCCACTTGGGCGGTGTAGCCACGAATCACGCGCCGCGACTCGAGCCGTCGGACTCTGGATTGGACGGCCGACACGGACAAGGACGCCTTTTCCGCCAGCGTCGCCAACGTAGCGCGGCCGTCGGACACCAGCTCGTCGATGATCAGACGATCGACGCGATCGAGATTTTCACTCACCTGCGCAATCTAGCCCAGTTCCGGAAGGAATCAGCACGCAGGACCGTTTCTGCCGACCGAATCGGTGTTCACGCCTCTTTCCCGTCGAACATCGGCGATCACACGAACAGTGGGGGCAGTGCGAGGACCATGACGGCCGACCAACTGACGTGCGTGAGGATCGGTGCCAGGATTCCACCCGATGCACGCCGCTGAAGGCCCATTACGTATCCCAGCAGCACAGCGGCGAACCCGAGCATCGGATTGCCGGACGCGAGAGTGGCGATCGCGTACACGACGGTCGAGATGATCACCGGGTTCTTGACGCCGATCGCCGCGTACAACGCTCCGCGGAAGAAAATCTCCTCCGCGACGCCGTTGAGCAGCGCGATGAAGACGATCAGCACCAGCGAGCCCACCCTGGCGTGCGCGAGCACGTTCTCGGTGAAGTCGGCCAGCGGCGGAATCTGACGCACCACGAGACCGCCGAGCATGAACACCCCGCCTACGGCGAGACCGATGAGGATGGGCGTGACAATCGGCCGCCTGATCGATCCCCCGACCTGAATACGCCCGAGATGCAATGGGCCCGACAGAAATCCGCCCACCGTCCACACCGCCGCCAGCAGCAGCGTCAGCGCGTAGAACACCGGATCGCCCGGCTCGACCTTGAGCGAGAAGTAGAGCACCGTGGCACCGATCACCAATGTGATCAACACGACGATGCGCCGCTTACGGAACGCTGCGTCGGACTGTCGGTGGTCTCGCTCGACGGGATCGACCAGAGCGGACTTCATCACGTTGAGTGCGGTCGTGGACCACGTTCCCATCACGCCTCCTCGGTATCGGTCAAGCGACGCACGGCCGACGTCACGCGTCGGTTCACACCGGCCACCACGTCCAGGTTGGTTCGCACCGCTGCCGCGACGGGCTTCGAGGACAGCAGTCGCCGCCCGCCGAGGGCTTCGATCAAGCCCCAGGTACGGTCCGAGGACGCTGCCACACCGCGGCGCCGGACTCCCAAGGCGTCGCCGCCGCTCCACGCCGCGTCCGTGTTCGCCAGCCGAAGCGGATCCTTCAGCGCGCACACACCGGGAGGCTCACCGACCATGCCTCGCACACTACGGGCCATGGCGTCTGCGATGGTGGTCAAACCCCGTGGAGGGTCGGGAACGAGGTCACGTATCCGGCTCTCCGACGTCGTCATCGTGTTGTGCAACGACCCCACCAGATCCTCGGCGAGCCCACCCGGAACCGGAATGATCAGGCCTATCACTTTGCCTGCGAGCGAGGTCGGTACGAACGGCACCGGCACCCCGATCCGCTGAAGACCGGCAGCTTCGACGTACGCGAACACCAGATCGCGATACGGCACCACGTCCGGCCCGCCGATGTCGTACGAGCCCGCCGGCACCGTCTCGGCGTCCGCGGACGCCACCAGATAGTGCAATACGTCGTCGACGGCGATCGGCTGCACGGGCTCGGCGAGCCAGCTCGGCAGCGGCAGTACCGGCAAGCGGTCGGCGAGGTAACGCAACATCTCGTAGGACGTCGAACCGGCCCCCATGACGATGGCCGCACGGAGCCAGACCAACTCGACGCCGTCCACCGTCAGCGCTTCTCCCACGTCAGCACGACTGGCGAGATGCTCGGAGAGGTGGTCGTCGTCGGGTACGAAACCACCCAGATACACGATCCGCTGCACACCCGCCCGGGCCGCAGCTGCGGCGAACTGTTCGGCGGACCGCCGATCCTGCGCACGATAGTCGGACTCACCGATGGCGTGCACCAGGTAGTACGCAATGTCGATGGGCCCGGATTCTGCGAACGCATCCGCACACGACTGCTGGTCGGTGACATCGAGCGATACAGCGGTGACGGAGTCGTAATAGTCGAAAGTGCGCAGATTGCTCGGGGTACGTGACCCGACGACGACATCGGTGTCGTCTGCCAGCAGAGCTGCCACCAGCCGCGACCCGATGTATCCGCTGGCACCGGTGACAAGAGCTCTCATGCTACGAGGCTAACGGCACTCGGGGCGTGGTGTCGGTGTGGCATTGTCGCTCCTATGGCTCTGGTGTTGGCAGGTGTGGTGCTCCCCGATCCACTCGGTACCGAAACGGTGCTCCGGCGCGGAGTCGCGGTGGCGCGGGTCGGTGTGAGCTGGATGCTCACCACAACCGAATTCGCGCTTACCCTGCCCGGCCGAATCGAAGCACTGATGAACCACATAGAGACATTGATGACACGCATCGACGGGTTGATCGACTCGGCCGACGCGGTTGTTGCCAATGTGCAGAGAACGACCGGTGCCGCGGACGAGGTCGTCGCGTCGGCATCGGTCGCCTCACACACTGCGCTCGAGCTGATCGAAATGTTCGATCCGATCGCCAAGCAGGCCGAGCCCATGGCGCGCAGGTTCATCGACAACCTGTCCGACGAAGAGGTCGACGCCGCCATCGCCATGGTCGATCAATTGCCCGGCCTTCTCGATCACATGGAAGCTCTGCTCCCCATCCTTGCCACCCTCGACACCGTGTCGCCCGAGATCCACGAGTTGCTCGGAGTCACCAAAGATGTCCGACGCGCAGTGATCGGCATCCCCGGGTTCAAGTTCTTCCGCAACCGGGGCGAGGACAAACTGAACGAGGAAGAACGCACCGAAGACTGACCGCTACTTGACGAAGGCGAAATCCTCACCCGCGTGGAAGCGAGCCAGGGTCTCCGAAATGGATCGTCGTGATGGCGGATGAAATGCGAAGGCGTGCAATGCCGAAGCCACGTACGCTATCTCGGGTGACTTGATGAAGCCGATTCCGCCGAGCGATTCGATGGCAGCCGAACTACTACGGACGAGTGCGTCACGTATCGCGAAGCGATTGAACAACAGTTTCACCGAAATGTCCTGTCCGCGTTCACCTTCGTCGAAAGCGCGGGCGACGTTCTCGATAGCCGCCATGGATACCTCGAGTTCGGCTGCCGCCCGAACGTAGCCCTCGTAGTCGCCCTTGTTCTGCTCGATCATCCGCTCGAGCAGAGACGTCGCTGCACCGATGTAGTTGGCAGAGATCAGCATTCCGAACCAGAGGTAACCGGTCATCTCGTGCACGCCATCGGGATCGTCGTCCTTGTTCGGCAGCACCAGGCTTGCGGGCACTTCGACGTCTTCGAGCAACACTTCTTCGCTTTGCGCGCCGGCCAGAATGTCGGTGGTCCAGAACGGCTTGACACTCATACCCGGGAGGCTGGCCGGAATCAGCGCGACGGCGCGGTCACCCGAGTCGATCTCGACACTGCAGGTGAGCAAGTCCATCGAACGGGCCAGACTGCACGGCTTCTTGCTTCCGTTGACGATGTAGTTGTCGCCCTTCTTGACGGCTGTCATCGTCGGAATGAACACACTTCCTCCGGTGACACCCTCGGAGAATCCGGAAGCGACGATCGCCTTCTGTTCGACCAATCCCTTGATCAGGGCGCGGTCGTCCTCGGTCGCATCGCGAGCGAACTCGGTCAGGGATGCGAGCGACAGATGGTGCATCGTGGTTCCCGCGCCGAGAGAGGGCGAGCGAGACCCGATCGCCCGCTGCGCCCGGACCGCGTCGATGGCGGGAGCGCCGAGACCGCCTAGTTCGCCCGGGACCACCAAACCGGTACCACCGAACTCTCGGAACTTGTCGATCGCGTCCGATTCCCGGGACTCGAGCTTGTCCAGCGGGGTTGTGTCCAGATAGTGCATCAAACCCGGCATGTACTTCTCGAGGGTTTCTCTTTCGCGCACCATTAATCCAGTCACAGTTCTTCTCCTTGTGTCACTAATCGATTGTGTGCCACTAATTGAATGCGGTTCGACAATTTGTACCATCACATGATCGCGACAAATCGGCCGAAGAACCACAAACACAGCGGTGGAGCAGGTGAATTCGCGCTGACCGTCGACAATACCCTGTGACCTGGGAAGTTAAACTAAAGATATCGTAAAATTTCACGGGCGGAAAGATACCCAGATTATTTTTCCGGAGGCTTTTACCAACCAATTTCCGTTACGAGAGCCCATTTTGAAGCATTGAATATTCTTCCGCCGAATACCAATCGACTGTGCAGCTCGCTCCGAATCAACTCATGAATTCGCGACAAACCACAATCAACTCTGTGAGGAGTTCTGGTCCACGATGGTTGTCAACAGACTGATCAAACGGCTCGGCGGGGACGAACGAGTCGACCTTCTTCGCGCCGTACGGGAAGCAGATGTCGTCCCGTATTTCCGAAAGATGGAGTCCGCCGTTGCGCCCGTAGTACGGGTCGAGGGCAAGGACAAGATCATGCTCGGGTCGAACAATTACCTCGGCATCGCCGACCACCCCAAGGTCGTCGAGGGTGCCCAACATGCATTGGACACGTTCGGTAGCGCCGTGACCGGTAGTCGATTGCTCAATGGCACCCTGGACCTGCACGTCGAACTCGAGCACGAGATCGCGCAGTGGCACGGGACCGAGGATGCCTTGGTCTTCACCACTGGCTATCAAACAAATCTCGGGACGATCAGCGCGATTGTCGGACCCGGCGACACGATCATCGTCGACTCGGCAGCGCATGCGTCGATTCGCGACGGCAGCGCTCTGTCCGGCGCGACAGTGGTCAAGTTCAAGCACAACGACATGGCCGACCTGGAAGCGAAACTGCAGCTGCCCGTCGTCGACGACGGTGCCGTTCTGGTGATCGTCGACGGCCTCTACTCCATGGAGGGTGATCTCGCCCCGCTCGATGCTGTATCGGATCTCTGCCTGCGCTATCACGCGGCATTGATGGTCGACGAAGCTCACAGCCTCGGCATCTACGGTCCCGAGCTCACCGGCGCTGCCGAACTGTTCGAGATCAACGACGATGTCGACATTGCGATGGCGTCGCTCTCCAAGAGCCCCAGTTCCACCGGCGGCTTCGTCACCGGTTCGAGTGATCTCATCGACACTCTTCGGATCAAGGCGCGCGCTTTCCTGTTCACGACCTCCGGTGTGCCTGCCGCCCTGGGTGCCGCCTTGGCTTCGGTCCGCCTGATCCGCAGCGCGGAGGGCAAAGACCGTGCCCGACGCGTCCTCGAAAACGCCGAAATCCTGCGTGGCGGACTGCAATCGGCAGGCCTCGATGTGGCCGGACGGTCCAATACCCTCACCGGTGACACGGCCTCACCGATCGTGGCACTGCACGTGGGCGACGATCTGGTGGCCATGGGCTTGTGGAAGACGTTGTACGACCGAGGGATTTTCACCAGCGCCGCACTGCATCCAGCCGTGCCAAAATCCGGTGCCCTGCTTCGGCTGTGTGTCATGGCCACGCACACCGAACAGCAATTGGCCACCGCCACCGAGCAGATAGTGGAAGCGGTCGCAGGATTGCCGGCATGAGCGAGGAGCCACGCGGTCTGCGTATCGCGGTCACCGGAGCCACCAGCGACTTCGCGGCCGCGATACTGCCGAGGCTGTTCGAGGATCCCGAGGTGGACACGGTCATCGGAATAGCCCGTCGCCCAGCCCGAATCACGCATCCGAAGTTCACCTCGCTTCGCTCGGACATTCGCTCTCCCGACCTCGACGAGACGTTCGCTGGATGCGACGTCGTACTGCATTTGGCGTTCGTGGTCGAGGAGCTCAAGGACAAGGCCGAGACCCACGACATCAACCTCCGCGGCTCACGCAACGTCATCGATTCTGCGTATCGAGCGGGCGTCGCGAGAATGGTGATCGCATCGAGCATCAACGCATATGGTGCGGAGATCGCTCCGGAGCCGCTCACCGAGAACAGCTACCCCGTAGGCGATCCCGATCGCTATTACTTCTACGACAAGGCCGAGGTCGAACATTACGCGGAGTGGTGGCTCCGTCGGCACCCCGGCGAGATGACCATCTCCATGTTGCGGTGCACCTACATCATCGGACCCGACTTCGCCAACGACGGGATCGACCAATTCACCGGACCGATCGGTGCATTCCCGGAGGCGGATCGAGCGTCGTATCAATTCCTGTATCAAGACGACATGGCCGACGCCTTCCACCGCGCGGCCAAGACCGATCTCATCGGGCCGTACAACCTGGGTCCGGTGGATTGGGTCGGTGTGCGCGAACTCGCAGCGATGCAGGGCCAGTTGATGTTCGACGTTCCGCAGAAAGCTGCAACACATGTCGCGAACGTGGCGTTCCGACTGGGGCTCACCCCCTTCTCCGGTCAGTGGGTCACACCGGGCGAACCCATCGTCGATTCCTCGGCTCTCGGCCGAGCCACCGGCTGGGCACCGACACTCTCGGCCCACGAGAGTGCAGCGGTGATGATTCTGCTGCAAGGTAAGCCGCTGCTCCGACGTGGCGACGCCCTGGCGCGCAACACGGCGTGTGAAGCAGCGTTACGCCCGGCATCGGAGGCTGTCGCGCTGAACCGAGCGGATGTCGCCGCGCTGGACGTGGAACATAGACAGCTGGATACCGGTCACGGAAGCGTGCACGTCGAGATCCATCGTGCGGTAGCCGCGTGTGAGCAGTCGGTGGTGCTGGTCGCCGACGCAGGACTACATGCGCGGTACCTCACCCCGTTGGCCGCTGACATCGCTGCCGGAGGCGTCGATGTTGTGGTCCTCGACCTACCCGGCCACGGCTTGAGCACCGGTCCACGCGGCCGATCGTCGGCGGCGCAGACCACCGAGGCCGTTGACGCGGCCTTGAGGTTCGCGCGAGTCGAGCTCGATACCGCGCCGATCACCGCACGTAGCGGAACCCGTCATGCGTCGGACACTCTGATCGGCGGGATTCTCAAGCGGGCCACCGGCTGGACGACGTTGGAAGAACCAACGCACTCCGACGGGTTGCTGCCGTCGAAGGTTCGGGTCGACGGAACAGCCGGTATTCCGTTCGTCTCGACGGCCGCTGAAGCGCTGCCTCTGGCCACTACGACAACGGGTCTCAGCGCCGCAAGGTAAATGTTCGACGCACTCTTGTCCACCACGATCCTTCAGAGGTACGCGTCGCGGCTGCCGTTGGTTCGACCGACTGCGAGCGGTGCTCACGCTCGAGTCGGTCGACCTCGGCTCGGTTGGTTCGCCATTTTTCGAGCCAAGCATCGACGTCGACCGGTCCCAGCGGAACAATCGGCGGCGTCGGAAACCGAATCCAGTCGACTATGCGAGTATTCAACTCGTCCAGTACATCTCGTACCGAATCCTCGCGCCTGATGCCGATCAACGTGGCCGGCAGCCGCTCGATCTCCTTGCGAAGTTGCAGCGCCGTGGGCAACAACGCGTCGGCCGGGAGATTCTCCCGTTTCAGGTAACCGCGAACCCACCACAGCTCGTCCCGAGGATCGCCCAGCGGAATCGGTTTACCGGCCCCCTCGAGCCCGTCGAAGGCACCCTCGTCCTGGGCCTGTCGGATCTGCTTGTCCACCCAGGACTCGAACGTGACTCCTGGCTTCTTCCGTTCGGTCACCCCATCGACTGTAGATCCGACGCCGCGAGGTTCGCCAGGTCCACCGCTACGAGTCTTGTGTGGTCAGCCGTATTCGGCAACCAACCGGTCGAACTCGTCACGGTCGATCACCTGCGGCTCGTTGATCGCGAGCGCCTGCGCGTACTTGCTGGCCAGGTGGTAATCCCGACCGAGTGGCCCCTGCTCGGCGTCGTCCTCGTCGGACTGGACGCTCGCCCCTGGGGGGACCTCGTTCTGCAGGCCGTTGGTCTTACTGCCGAGCAGAGCGTCGAGTTTCGCGGAAATCTTCTGCATGATCTCTTGGTCGTCGGTCATGCCGTCGGGGTACCCGAATCGAACGAAACAACACCGCCTCCGAGCTGCAAGGGATTATCTGTCGGTGCCCCGGGGCATGATGATGAGATGGCCAGGCACAGCACCCCCGACGTCGCGGAAGACCTGTCGGTGATGCAGAAGCTGTCCCGGCCCACTCGTGAGTGGTTCACCGGCGCTTTTCCGGCCCCCACCTCCGCGCAGCTCGGTGCCTGGTCGTCGATCTCGAGCGGCGCTCACACCCTCGTCGTCGCACCGACCGGATCGGGCAAGACCCTCTCGGCTTTTCTGTGGGCTCTGGACGAACTAGCGCAACTGGGCGCGGACAGCAAGCGCAAGACAAAGGTCCTCTACATCTCGCCACTCAAAGCGCTGGCGGTCGATGTCGAGCGCAACCTGCGCGCACCCCTGGTCGGTATCACTCAGACGGCCAAGCGACTCGGCCTCGATCCACCCGACATCTCGGTGGGCGTGCGCTCCGGTGACACCAGCGCGGCCGACCGTCGGAACATGATCAAGACTCCCCCGGACATCCTCATCACCACCCCGGAGTCGCTGTTCCTCATGCTCACCTCGGCAGCGCGAGACATTCTCGCCGAGGTCGACACCGTGATCGTCGACGAGGTACACGCCGTGGCCGGCACCAAGCGCGGCGCACACCTCGCGGTGTCGCTCGAACGGCTCGACGGCATGCTGGACAAGCCCGCACAACGCATCGGCCTGTCTGCGACGGTTCGCCCGCACGAGGAGGTCGGACGGTTCCTGGCCGGTGCTGCTCCCATCGAGATCGTCGCGCCGCCTGCCCCCAAAACATTCGACCTGACGGTCCAGGTACCCGTCGAGGACATGACCGAACTGGGTGTCACCGATCCGAACGCCGATACCTCCGCTGCTCCCCCCGCGCAGGGCTCGATCTGGCCGCACGTCGAGGAGAAGATGGTCGATCTCATCCTCGAGCACAGTTCGTGCATCGTATTCGCGAACTCGCGAAGGCTCGCCGAGCGACTCACGGCGCGGCTGAACGAGGTGTATGCCGAACGGATCGGCGACGGCGTCGACACTCAGCACAAGCCGCCCTCGCAGGTCGGTACTCCCAACGACGTGAACCACGGTGCCGATCCGTTGTTGGCCCGGGCCCACCACGGCAGCGTCAGCAAGGATCAACGAGCGCTGATCGAGGACGACCTCAAGACCGGTAGGCTGCGCTGCGTCGTCGCCACCAGCAGCCTCGAACTCGGAATCGACATGGGCGCAGTCGATCTGGTCGTTCAGGTCGAGGCACCGCCGTCGGTGGCCAGCGGGCTCCAACGCGTCGGCCGCGCGGGGCACCAGGTCGGCGAGATCTCGAAGGGCGTGCTGTTCCCCAAACACCGCACCGACCTGATCCACTGTGCGGTCACCGTCGAACGCATGACGTCGGGCAAGATCGAGGCTCTTTTCGTACCCGCCAACCCCCTCGACGTGCTGGCTCAACAGACCGTCGCGGCGTGCGCACTCGAGCCCATCGACGCCGAGGACTGGTTCGATTCCGTTAGGCGCACAGGCAGTTTCGCCACCCTGCCCAGATCCGCCTACGAGTCGACCCTGGATCTGCTCTCGGGCCGCTACCCCTCGGACGAGTTCGCGGAACTACGGCCACGGCTCGTGTGGGACCGCGACGCAAACACCCTCACCGGCCGTCCCGGTTCGCAGCGATTGGCGGTCACCTCAGGCGGAACCATCCCCGACCGTGGATTGTTCACCGTCTACATGGTCGGCGAAAAGCAGTCCAGAGTCGGTGAACTCGACGAGGAGATGGTCTACGAATCACGAGTGGGCGATGTCTTCGCGCTCGGTGCCACCAGCTGGCGCATCGAGGAGATCACCCACGACCGAGTGTTGGTCAGCCCGGCGTACGGCCAACCGGGCAGGCTCCCGTTCTGGCACGGCGATGGTCTCGGTCGACCGGCCGAACTGGGACAGGCACTGGGCGAGTTCCTGCGGAGCACCACCGACCGTAGCAACCTGGCCGAGCGACTGAGCACCGACGGTCTCGACGCCAACGCGGTGAACAACCTGATCGCATTGCTCGACGAGCAACTCGAGGCCACCGGCCAGCTACCCACCGACAAGACGATGATCGTCGAGCGGTTCCGTGACGAACTGGGCGACTGGCGACTGGTACTGCATTCCACCTACGGCCAACAGGTACACGCACCGTGGGCACTCGCGGTGGGCGCGAGGCTGATCGAGCGCTACGGCATCGACGCCGCACCGACGGCCTCCGACGACGGCATCATCGTCCGACTTCCCGACACCGACGATCAGCCCCCCGGCGCAGAGCTGTTCGTGTTCGAGCGCGACGAGATTGCCGACATCGTCACCGAGCAGGTCGGCGGATCGGCATTGTTCGCGTCGAGATTTCGCGAATGTGCCGCTCGTGCACTGCTTCTGCCCCGCCGCAACCCGGGTAAGCGAGCCCCGCTGTGGCAACAGCGGCAGCGTTCGGCGCAGCTACTCGACGTGGCTCGCAAGTACCCCACGTTCCCGATCCTGCTCGAAACCGTGCGCGAATGCCTGCAGGACGTCTACGACCTCCCCGCCCTCGAAGACATCCTGGCCCGCATCGGTCGGCGCCAGATCAGGATCGTCGACGTCGAGACACCATCACCGTCACCGTTCGCCAATTCGCTGCTGTTCAACTACGTCGGCGCCTTCATGTACGAGGGCGACAGCCCCCTCGCCGAGCGCCGGGCCGCTGCACTGTCACTGGACTCCGCACTGCTGGCCGAGTTGCTCGGCCGCGTCGAGCTCCGAGAGTTGCTGGACGACACCGTCATCACCACCACCGAGCTCGAGTTGCAGAGACTGCCCGAGGACAGACACGCCAAGGACATCGAAGGTGTGGCGGATCTGCTGCGGCTGCTCGGCCCGTTGACCGTCGAGGAAATCGGCCTGCGGACCAACGGCGACGAATTCCCGCAGTGGCTCACCGAATTGGCCGATGCCAAGAGAGCGATGGAGGTCTCGTTCACGGGACAGACCTGGTGGGCGGCCATCGAGGACGCGGCACGCTTGCGCGACGCACTCGGTGTTCCACTACCCATCGGCACCCCGGCCGCATTCATAGAACCCGTCGACGACCCGCTGGTCGACCTGATCAGCCGGTACGCCCGAACCCACGGACCGTTCACCCTCGACGACGCTGCGGCGCGGTTCGGTGTCGGTACCGCCGTGGTACGCGACGTCCTGCGCAGGCTGGCCGTCGACAAACGCGTCGTCGAAGGCGAATTCCGTCCCGGTGCCACGGGAAGCGAGTGGTGCGACGCCGAGGTTCTTCGCAGACTACGGCGTCGATCCCTCGCAGCGGCACGGCAGGAAGTCGAACCCGTCTCCACTGCCACGCTCGGCCGGTTCCTGCCGGCCTGGCAGCACGTGGACAGCCGACGCCTGAGCGGAATCGACGGTGTCGCAACCGTGATCGAACAGCTTGCGGGCGTTCCTGTTCCGGCATCGGCCTGGGAATCGCTGGTGCTCTCGTCGCGAGTGACCGATTACACCCCCGCCATGCTCGACGAGCTGACCTCAACCGGCGAAGTTCTGTGGGCGGGGCACGGAGCAATCTCGTCCAAGGACGGCTGGGTGAGCCTGCACATGGCCGACACCGCGCCACTGACTTTGGTGCCCGCCGCCGAATCCGATCTGTCGGAATTGCAGATTCGTATCCAGGACGCAGTCGCGGGCGGAGGTGCGTACTTCTTCCGGCAGCTCTCCGACACCGTCGGTAGCACTGACGACACCGCTCTGCAGGCTGCGCTGTGGGAGCTGGTGTGGGCCGGACGGCTCAGCAACGACACGTTCGCGCCATTGCGAGCGCTGTTGAACTCCACCGCCACTCGCTCGGCTCCGAGTCATCGTGCACCGCGTCGAACTCCACGCCTGCGCTCCTACCGTCAGTTCGAGCGGCCGTCGCTGCCCACCAGGACGGGACCACCGACGGCCGGCGGTCGATGGTCACGATTGCCCGAACTCGAACCCGATCTCACAGTCCGCGCCCACGCCACCGCGGATGTGCTGCTCGAGCGCTACGGCGTGGTGACCCGCGGTTCGGTGATGAACGAAGGGGTCCCCGGCGGATTCGCCACGATGTACAAGGTACTGACCGGATTCGAGGATTCCGGCCGCTGCCGGCGGGGCTACTTCGTCGATTCGCTCGGTGGCGCTCAGTTCTCCACCTCCGACGTCGTCGACCGGTTACGCAGCTACGACGAACCGAAGAAGAACGCCACCGCTGTCGTGCTCGCATCGTGCGATCCGGCCAACCCCTACGGCGGCGCACTGCCCTGGCCGAAAGCCGGCAGCGGCGAGGCCGGTGGCACAGAGAAGCCGGACGAGACGACGAAGCATCGCCCGGGCCGCAAAGCCGGCGCATTGGTCGTTCTCGTCCGAGGCGAATTGACGATGTTCGTCGAACGCGGCGGGAAGTCGGTGCTGACGTTCGGCGAAAATGCCGAGGACATCGGCGCTGCAGCAACCGCATTGGCAGCCACCGTCCGGCGCGGGGGTGTCGACAAGTTGCTGGTCGAGAGGATCAACGGTCACGACATCCACGGCACGGACTTCTCCAAGACGCTGACCGAAGCAGGTTTCTCGGCAACACCACGTGGGCTTCGCTTGCGCCGCTGAATCATCCGTGACCGATAAGAACACCAGAGAGGACACCGACACCGATGCCCGAGGGCGATACGGTCTGGCGCGCGGCCAACACTCTGCGGGCGGCGCTGGAAGGCCAGCAACTCACCACCTGCGATGTGCGCGTACCACGCTATGCCACAGTGGATTTCACCGGCAAGACGGTCGACTCTGTCGCGTCGCGCGGCAAGCATCTGCTGATTCGAGTCGGCGGCTACTCCATCCATTCGCACCTGAAGATGGAGGGCACCTGGCACGTCTATGCACCCGGTGCGAGGTGGCGTCGCCCGGCGTTCCAGGCCCGCATCATCTTGAACACCGCGAACGCGCAGGCCATCGGGTTCGAACTCGGAGTGCTCGACATCATCGAGGACGAGGAGGAGGCCGTCGGATACCTCGGACCCGACCTGCTCGGTACGGACTGGGACCCAGAAGCCGCCCTGACCAATCTGAAATCGGATCCGGCCCGGCCGATAGGGCTCGCGCTGCTCGATCAGCGCAACATCGCCGGGCTCGGCAATGTCTATCGAAACGAGATCTGTTTTCTGCGCGGAGTCGACCCACGTACACCGGTCGGCGACGCCGGCGACCTGAAGAAGACGATCGACCTGTCCTATCGATTGATCATGGCCAACAAGGATCGGAACCAACGTGTCACCACCGGAGATCGGCGCCCGGGACGACACTTCTGGGTGTACGGGCGCGAGAACAAGCCATGTCGACGCTGTGGAAACACCATAGAATTCGGCCTGATCGGTGACAACCCGCTCGAGGAGCGGCAGATCTACCACTGCCCGCACTGCCAACCCGGACCCGTCTGACGGTGTTCTGTCAGCGAAGACCAAGCCTGCTCACAGCTTCACGTACCACCATGGATCCCATGTTGACATTGGCGATTCTCACCCTGCTGGTCATGGCCGTCTCCGGCGCGACGGCGGCTCACGCACCGAAGACACTGGTTCGAGCGCGCTGACTCAGAACCCGCGAACCGGTTCCAGGATTTCCTGTCGGGCTTCCGGAGCGACGACCCGCAGCGCGTCTGCCGACTCGTCGTCGGGCTGGCGCTGCGATTCGATCTCGGCCTCCACCCGGGCGCGGTAGGTCTCGACTTCACGATCGACCATGGCCTCGTCCCATCCCAGAACGGGTGCGATCAACGCTGCCACCTGACCCGCGCAGTTCATCCCCCGATGCGAGTACTCGATGGAAATTCGGGTGCGACGCGACAGCACGTCCTCCAGATGCAACGCGCCTTCCGCGGCAGCTGCGTACACCACCTCCACCTGGAGGTATGCCGGTGCATCGGTGAGTGGTTGCAGCAGTTCGGGTTTGCCGTCGGCCATGGCCAGCACCTCGTCGATCAACGAACCGTATCGATCGAGCAGATGCGTCACCCGATGCGGATGCAAGTTGTACATCTCGCCCAGATGCGGTGCCTGATTGACCAGAGCGAAATAGCCGTCGGCACCGACGAGGGGCACCTTCTCGGTGATCGATGACGCCACCCGGACCGGGATGTCCTCCGCGGCCAGATCGACGGCGTCCTCGGCCATCACTCGGTAGGTCGTGTACTTGCCGCCGGCGATGGCGATCAGTCCCGGCGCCACGCGAGCGACCGCGTGCTCGCGGGAGAGCTTGGAGGTCTCGTCGCTCTCGCCTGCCAGCAGCGGCCGCAGGCCCGCGTACACACCGTCGATGTCCTCGTGGGTGAGCGGGGTGACGAGCACGCCGTTGACCTCACCCAGGATGTAGTCGATGTCGGCTTTGGTCGCGGCCGGATGGGCAAGATCGAGATTCCAGTCGGTGTCGGTGGTACCGATGATCCAGTGCGCACCCCACGGGATGATGAAGAGGACGGACTTGTCGGTGCGCAAAATGATCGCCGCCTCGCTGACGATTCGATCGCGGGGCACCACGATGTGCACGCCCTTCGAGGCTCTTACCCGGAACCGTCCGCGCATGTTGGACAGGGCTTGGATCTCGTCGGTCCACACTCCGGCGGCATTGATCACCACGTGTGCGCGCACCTCGGTGGTGGCACCGGTCTCGGAATCTCGGACTCGCACACCCGACACCCGATCTGCCTCACGGAGGAACCCGACGACCTGGGTGGATGTGCGAACCACCGCGCCGTAGTGAGCAGCCGTTCTGGCGACCGTCATGGTGTGCCGGGCATCGTCGACGACGGTGTCGTAGTACCGAATTCCGCCGATCAGCGACTTCCGTTTGATGCCGGGCGACATCCGCAATGCGCCGGAACGCGTCAGATGCTTCTGCTGCGGAACCGATTTGGCCCCACCCATTCGGTCGTAGAGAAAGATGCCCGCGGCGATGTACGGGCGCTCCCACAGGCGATGGGTGAGCGGAAACAGGAACTTCAACGGCTTGACCAGGTGCGGTGCAAGCGTGGACAGCGACAGTTCCCTCTCGTGCAGCGCCTCGCGCACGAGACCGAACTCGAGCTGCTCGAGGTAGCGAAGACCGCCGTGGAACATCTTCGACGACCGAGACGAGGTACCCGACGCGTAATCTCGCGCCTCGACCAGAGCTACTTTCAGTCCCCGCGTCGCCGCGTCGAGGGCCGCACCGGAGCCGACGACGCCACCGCCGACGACCACGACGTCGAACTGCTCGGTTCCGAGCTGATCCCACGCCTCCACCCGCTGAGTCGGTCCGAGGAACTTCGTGTTCGATCGGTTGCTCACTGTGACGCTCCCTATCCGTCGAAAAACCCCGGCACACTGCGTGCATGTCAGGTTACCGTCCCAGGTCCGCCAGGCGCAGAACCTGCTGACGACGCTCAGGGCACTCGAATGGCCGCGTGTGCGCTGCCCAGTCGCCGAACCGCATCCGCCAGCTCCTTCGGGGCCGATCCCGCGAAGCTCAACCGAAGCGAACGTCCGTATTGCTCGGCCGACGCGAACGCGGAACCGGGAACGAAAGCGACTCCATGCTCCAGGGCGGCCTCGAGCAACACGCTCGTGTCGGTCCCGTCCTCGAACGTGGCCCAGGCGAACATTCCGCCCGTCGGGCTCGAGACCGTGAGCCCAGAGAACTGGGCGTCGAGCGCGCCGGTCAATGCCATTGCACGGCAGGCATACTCGCGACGCAGTGTCGTCAAGTGCGTGTCCAACCACGCAGTGTCGCCCAGCATGTTCGCTGCCATCAGCTGCGTCATCGAGGAACCGCACAGATCCGCACCCTGCTTGAGGAGCTCCACAGCTGCACACACGTCGGGCGGTGCGACGAACCAGCCGACGCGCAGAGTAGGAGCCAGGATCTTCGATGCACTGGACAGCCGAATGACTCGATCACCGAAACAGGCTATCGGCGGTGGCGGAGCGCCCGTACCCTGCGTTGGGTCCGTTGCGGCGAACCAGATCTCGCCGTACGGGTCGTCCTCGATCACCCAGAATCCGTAGTGATCGGCCAGCGCGGCGAGGTGCCGCCGACGCTGCTCACTCATCGTGACCCCGCGAGGATTGTGGAAGTTCGCCACCGTGTGGACCACGGCAGGGCGCAGGCCCGCCGTCAACCGTCGTTCCAGTTCGGCGGTGTCCATTCCGTCGGCGTCGATGGGGATGGCCACGATCCGCGCTTCGGCGATCGAGAACACCTGCAGCGCACCGGTATACGCGGGTTCGTCGACGACGACGACGGCACCCGGGTCGATCAGTGCCTGCGCGAGCAGGGTCAGGGCCTGCTGCGATCCGTGCGTCACGACGACGGTGTCCGTCGGAACCGTCACTCCCCCACGCACGGCGCTCTCTCGGGACGCGATCACACTGCGCAGCGTGCGATGACCGGCGGTCTCGCAGTATTGGACGGAATCGGGGCTCCGCAGCACCGCTTCGGCAGCTGACGCGATGCGGTCGATCGGGATCAGATCCGTGGCCGGTAGACCGCCCGCCAGGCTGATGACGTCGTCGCGCGCGGTGAGGGCAAGAAGATCACGGATGGCCGAGCTGGACAGCGACGCGGTGCGTCGGGCCAAGCCGGCTGGAAAGTGAGTAGAAGACATGAAAGAGACTCCGGGGCAGCAGGAACGAGGGAACGGCCCGCGGATCCGCTGAGTCGAGGAGAGAGCGGACGGGTGTGTCCGCTCCCTCGACTGTCTCATGTGCTACCGAAATATGAAACGCAATTCTCACATTGTGAGATCAGTCCAGATCGTCGTGCGCCATCAGCTGACGCGCAGCCTCGATGACCGAACCGGACAGCGACGGGTACACCGAGAACGTGTTCGCCAGGTCGTTCACCGACAGATTGTTCTGCACCGCCATCGCGATGGGCAGAATCAGCTCCGACGCGCTCGGGGCGACCACCACGCCACCGATGACGACGCCGGTGGCCGGGCGGCAGAAGATCTTGACGAAGCCGCGCTTGAGCCCGCTCATCTTCGCTCGCGGATTTGTGGTGAGCGGCAGCATCACCACGCGCGCCGGCACATCACCGGCGTCGATCTTGGACTGCGCGACGCCGACCGAGGCGATCTCGGGTCGCGTGAACACAGCCGAGGCCACGGTCTTCAGCTTGATCGGGCTGACGGCCTGACCCAGCGCGTGGTACATCGCAATACGTCCCTGCATCGCTGCTACCGATGCCAGTGGGAGGAGCCCGGTGCAGTCACCGGCTGCGTAAATTCCCGCGACCGCGGTACGAGAGACGCGGTCCACCCGCAGGTAGCCGCCCTGGTCGAGTTCGATGCCGACCTTCTCGAGTCCCAGACCGGAGGTGTTGGGAACCGATCCGACGGTCATCAGCGCGTGGCTGCCCTCGACGGTGCGTCCGTCCGACAGCGTGACGAGAACGCCGTTCTCGGTCCGGACGACCGAATCGGCCCGGGCATGCTTGACGAGAGTGACGCCGCGTTCGTTGAACGCGTCTTCGAGGACCAGAGCAGCGTCCTCGTCCTCGTGCGGAAGGACGCGATCACGGCTCGAGACCGCGGTGACCTTGACGCCCATCTCGGTGTAGGCCGAGACGAACTCGGCACCGGTCACACCGGATCCGACGACCACCAGGTGCTCGGGCAGGGCCTCGAGATCGTAGAGCTGACGCCAGTTCAGAATTCGCTCGCCGTCGGGCTCGGCTCCCTTGACCACGCGGGGCCGGGCACCGGTCGCGATGAGCACGACATCGGCGTCCAGGATCCGCTCCTCGCCGTCGGCCAGTACCGCTTTGATCTGATGCGAGGCCATACCGACGTGGCTGTCGATCATCTCGGCGCGGCCGGCCAGGATTTCGACGCCGACCGAGGTGACGCGGTGGGCAATATCGGCCGATTGCGCCTGCGCAAGGCTTCTGACTCGGTCGTGAATCTTCGGAAGCGCGACGGCGGCCTGCGATGGATCGAGCGAAATGCCCAGATCGCTGGCACGACGCATCTCGGTGCGTATGCCGGTCGACGCAATGAACGTCTTCGACGGCACGCAATCCCACAGAACGCAGGCACCGCCGATACCGTCGGAATCGACAAGCGTCACCTGTCCGCCGTGCTGGGCGGCCACCAAAGCTGCTTCGTACCCTGCCGGACCACCACCGATGATCACAATCCGGGTCATTGATCCTCTTCTCGCGTGCTCGAAATTCTCTCGCCTTGTCCCCTCAACGGTATTGCAGAGGCAGCCCCGGCGCGTCGGTAGGGCTGGCTTCGGTCACCCCGGAAGCAGGCGTACCTGCGACGACTCACCGAAACAGGACCACGACGCGTCAACCGGCACCGATACGGTTTAGGCTGGCCGACGTGCCAATTTATGCCGCCTACGGATCGAACATGCATCCGGAGCAGATGTTGCAGCGATGCCCACACTCGCCCCTGTCGGGAACCGGGTGGCTGCACGGATGGCGGTTGACCTTCGGCGGCGGCGACATCGGCTGGGAAGGCGCACTGGCCACGATCGTCGAAGATCCCGACTCGCAGGTCTTCGTCGTGCTCTACGACGTGTCCGACGAGGACGAGGAGAGTCTCGATCGCTGGGAGGGCTCCGAACTCGGCATTCACCGCAAGATCAGACTGCGCATCGAGACCGGCCGTGAGCCGGTCCTGGCGTGGATGTACGTACTCGACGCGTACGAAGGTGGCCTGCCGTCGGCCCGCTACCTCGGAGTGATGGCGGAAGCAGCGGAAATTGCCGGTGCCCCAGCCGAATACGTGCGAGACCTACGAACCCGCAACAGCCGCAACGTCGGTCCCGGAACAGCCTCGTAGCGCGAAGGACGGATCAGAAGTAGTTCTTCATCACCGACGCCACCCAGGCCGGCTCGGTCACGTCCGCCCGATCCGGAACCATGGAATGCAGAAACGGTTTGACGTCGAGGACAGGTGAGCCGTCGATCGCGTCGAGACCTCGAACTCGGATGCACAGTCCATCTACGCCGACGATCTCGCACCGCGACACCCCGAGATGATTGGGCCGGTCCTTGACCCGTTGGGCCAGGACTCCCACCCGAGGAAGCGCCGTATCACCGCGAGGGTGGCGCGCACCGGTGGTCGTCGCGCCGGGATCACACCGATGGAAGGCGTAGACGACCTCGAGGTGAGAGAACTCGGCAAGACCGAGAGTCGCGTCGACGTCGAGCACGGTCTCGTCGAGTTCGATGACGGACTCGACCGATCCCCAGTTGTCGTCCACCACCTCGGCGCGATCGGATCGAACGATTCCGATCGGCAACACTTCGATAGCCATCCAGCCCCTGCCCCTAGTTCGGATCCAGCGCGATTCCGGTCATCACCTTCACGCCCACGGCCAGTGCTCGCTCGTCGAGATCGAACGTCGGCTGATGGATGTCGAGTTGAGGCCCGGTACCGGGCCAGACGCCCAGCCGAGCCATCGCCCCCGGCACCCTTTCGAGGTACCACGAGAAATCCTCGCCGCCACCGGACTGCGCAGTGTCGGCCAACGCGTCGGGTCCGACCCGGCCGATCGCCTTCTCGAACGTGTGCGTGGACGCCGGATCGTTGACAACCGGTGGTACGCCGCGGCGGTAGTGCAACTCGAACTGCACCCCGGTGGGTGCGAGCAAGCCGGTGACGATGTCGCGGACCAACGGTTCGAGCAACGCCCAGGTCTCGTGGTCGCCGGTGCGGACGGTCCCGGTCAGCATGCCGGTCTGCGGAATGGCGTTGGGGGCCTGGCCCGCGACCACCGCTCCCCACACCATGACCGTGCTCGTCCGCGGATCGATGCGCCTGCTCAGCATTCCGGGCAGGCCGGTGATGACGGTGCCCAATGCGTAGATCAGATCGGTGGTCAGGTGCGGGCGAGACGTGTGTCCGCCGGGTGAATCCAGCCGCAGCTCGACGGTGTCTGCCGCAGAGGTGAT
Source organism: Rhodococcoides sp. S146-33 (assembly GCF_059489205.1). Taxonomy (NCBI): domain Bacteria; kingdom Bacillati; phylum Actinomycetota; class Actinomycetes; order Mycobacteriales; family Nocardiaceae; genus Rhodococcoides; species Rhodococcoides sp. S146-33. The sequence continues at coordinate 637,113 of NZ_JCAJWY010000002.1, read as the reverse complement.
CGCACCGAGGCGCACGCCGACCTGCCCCACCTCGAGCCGCGGATCACAGTGCAGCGCAAAGATCTTGGTGACTCCGTCGAGTGCTCCCGCGGCCACTGCGTCGAGCGCACCGCCCGGCATGACCTCCTCGGCGGGCTGAAAGATCAGGCGCACGCCGTACTGCAGGTCCGGCAGGGAGGCCAGCGCCAGACCCGTCGCGAGCAGCACCGTGGTGTGTGCATCGTGCCCACAGGCGTGCGACACCCCGGGCACAGTCGACGAATAGGCCGCGCCGGTGTTCTCCTGCAGCGGTAGGGCATCCATGTCTGCCCGCAACGCGACACGAGGCCCGTCGGGTCCGATGTCGCAGATCAACCCTGTTCCGCCGGGGAGGGGCTTGGGCGACAGACCCGCTGCTTCGAGTTGCTCGATCACGAATGCCGTTGTGCCGAACTCGCGTCGAGCAAGTTCCGGGTTGGCGTGAATGTGCCGCCGCCACAAAGACAGATCTGCTGTGTGCGACTGGATCCACCGATCGATCGCGTCTTCGCGGGTACTCATGACTGCCCCGCCGAGCGGGCGATGACGCCGTCGAGCAGGCGGGCCCGAGTACCGGGATCGGCCGCAGCTCGCGCGGCAGTCCTGGCCAGACCGAGGGCACCGTCACGCAGTGCTCGGTCGGCGGACTCGGTGACACATGCGGCGGCGAACTCCGGCTGATGCGTCACCGCCCCACCCGCGTCGAGTCCGACAACGGGATGAATTCCGGGTAGAACATTCGTCACGTTTCCCATGTCTGTGCTGCCCAACGGGCGAAATCCTTCCAAATCCGGAGCCAACGGCGATCGGCCCAACGCTTCGATCTCCTGACGAAAAGCCGTGACCAGCCACGAATCCGGCGTCAACGCAGCGTATGTCGGTGAGACCGTACGAATCTCGTGCGTGCACCCGGTGGCGAGGGCCCCGGCCTCGAAACACGCGAACGCCTTCGTCGTCAGAGTCTCGAGCGACTCCGTGGTGTTCGCCCGCAGGTAGTACAACAACTCGGCATGGCCGGGAACGATGTTCGGTGCCACCCCGCCGTCGCTGACGATGCCGTGGAATTGCTGACCCGGTGCCAGGTGCTGACGCAGCAGACCGAGTGCCACCTGGCTGATGGTCACCGCATCGCCGGCGTTGATTCCCCATTCGGGAGCTGCCGACGCGTGCGCGGCGCGTCCGGTGAACTTCACGGCGACGTCGGCCAGTGCCAGCGAGGTCGCCCCGACGATGTCGAACGGCCCGGGGTGGACCATCAGAGCCGCACCGATGCCGTCGAACACTCCGCGCTCGAGCATCAGCACCTTGCCGCCGCCGGTCTCCTCGGCCGGGGTGCCGAGCACTCGGACAGTGATGCCCAGATCATCGGCTACCGGAGCGAGTGCCAGCGCCGCCCCCACCGCGGACGCCGCAATGATGTTGTGTCCGCACGCATGACCGATCTCGGGCAGGGCGTCGTACTCCGCACAGATACCGATCACCAGATCACCGCTGCCGAACGACGCAGTGAACGCGGTGTCCAGACCTGCGACGGCCGTCTCGACCTCGAAATCGTGAGCTCGGAGCGTATCGAGAATCTTGGCGACGCTGCGATGTTCCTCGAACGCCAGCTCCGGTTCCGCGTGAATCGAGTGCGACAGCGCGACCAGTTCGTCCGTGACGGTCGCCAGGGCGCGCCCCATCGCCTCGCCCGCCGCAGCGCTGTTCGATTCGTCGATCACGAGAGACAGTGTGTCACTAGCGTGGCCGAGAGTCGGAACGGCTGTGCCGAGTTGAAGAAAGAGACGAGGCGCCTACTTTCCGAAGCTGAAGTTGCTGTCGTCGGTTGCGGTGTTCAGCGCGGCCAGCAGGTCCACGTGAATGCGGCTCTTGATCCCCGCCAGGTTCGCGCCCCGGGTGCTGGTCAGTGCCGAAGCCTTGGCAACTGCGTCGGAGACGAGCGATTCCTCGGGAGCAGTCGACTCGACGATTCCCGCGGCCAGCGCGTCGGCACCGCCGTAACGGCGTCCGGTCGTCATGGCGTCGACGGCGGTCTGCTTGGGAAGCCGGGAATTGATCAATGCGGACATTCCCACGGTGAACGGCATGTTCAGGTTGACCTCGGGCAAGCAGTAGAAGCCGCGATCGACGCGTTGGATGCGGAAGTCGTGCGAGGTGGCGAGCATCGCGCCGGCTCCGAACGCGTGGCCTTGCACAGCAGCGACGGTGGCCATCGGGAAGGCGAGCAAGCGGGTGTAGAGCGTGTGGACGCGATCGAGATACCAGGTGATCTTGTCCAGGTTGGCGAAGAGCCAATCGGTGTCGAGACCGTTGGTGTAGAACTTGCCCGCCGACGTGGTGACCAGTGCCGCCGGACCGGTCGACGCCTCGACCTCGTCGAGCAGCGCGTGGACGGCGTCGATCCAGTCCGGGTGGAATCGATTCTCCGGGTTGTTCGCGCCGTCCTGGGCACCGAGGAACAGGATATGGACGTCGCCGTCGCGTTCGAGATAAGGCATGCAGCGGATACTACTCGGGAGTAACTTGCTGGTGGCAACCTCCATCGGTCGCACATCCATCGCGTCGATCTCCTACTGTTGTTCATCGTGGCAACCACCGACGCACATGAGACCGACCCCGTGACCGATCCCGAGGGGGCCGCACGCACCGCCGCCGACGCTCTCGCCGCGGCGACCGGAGTCGACACCCACTCCGTGGCCATCGTCCTCGGCTCCGGCTGGCAAGCAGCAGCCGACGTCTTCGGCTCCCCCACCGCGACCGTGCGTATGGCCGACCTGCCCGGTTTCGCGCCGCCGTCGGCATCGGGTCACTCCGGCACCATCACCTCGGTGGACGTCGGCGGCACCCACACCCTGCTGCTGCAGGGGCGCACCCATGCCTACGAAGGTCACGACCTGCGACGCGTCGTGCACCCCGTGCGCACGGCGATCGCCGCAGGCGCGACCACCGTCGTGCTGACCAATGCCGCAGGCGGAATCCGCGACGGCATGAGCGTCGGGCAGCCCGTCCTCATTTCCGACCACCTCAACCTCACAGCTCGCTCGCCTCTGGTCGGTGCCGAGTTCGTCGATCTGGTCGACGCGTACTCACCCGAACTTCGCGCTCTGGCAACCCAGATCGATCCGTCGCTCGAAGACGGCGTCTACGCGGGTCTACCCGGCCCCCACTACGAGACGCCCGCCGAGATCCGGATGCTACGCACTCTCGGCGCAGACCTCGTGGGTATGTCGACGGTGCACGAGACGATCGCCGCGCGGGCGAAGGGCGCTCGAGTCCTCGGCATCTCACTGGTCACCAATCTCGCGGCCGGAATGACCGGCGAGCACCTGAACCACACCGAAGTACTCGCTGCCGGTAAGGATTCCGCTGCCCGAATGGGTGCCCTGCTGCACGAATTGGTCTCTCGACTGTGACCGAGGAGCTCGCCGAACGCGTGCAGCGCTGGATCGCCGGCGATCCGGACCCCGCTACCCGCGACGAACTGGACGGCCTGTCCCATGCCGAACTCGCCGATCGGTTCAGCGGCCCCCTGACGTTCGGGACGGCGGGCTTGCGAGGACCGGTACGCGCGGGACCGAACGGCATGAACGTCGCGGTGGTGGTGAAGACCACTGCCGGTATCGCAGCCTGGTTGATCGAGAAGGGCCTCGGCGGCTCTACCGTCGTCGTCGGTCGCGACGCCAGAACCGGCTCCGAACAGTTCGCTTTCGCGGCCGCGGAAACCCTGACCGCTCAGGGCTTTTCGGTGGTGTTGCTGCCTCGACCGCTCCCGACTCCCGTCGTCGCCTTCGCGGTACGGGCCCTCGAAGCCGAACTCGGCGTGCAGATCACCGCGTCGCACAACCCCGCGGCGGACAACGGCTACAAGGTGTACCTTCGCGGCGGTTCGCAACTGATCCCGCCGAGTGACGCGGAGATCGAGACGCTGATCGCCGCCACCGGTGACGCGGTCGACGTTCCCCGTTCGATCGTCGAACCCAGTGGTAGCGACATCGCTGCGCGATACCTCGATTCGGTTGTTGCACTGCCCCGTTCGACTCGCCGAGATCTCCGCATCGCTCTCACGGCACTGCACGGCGTCGGCGGCGAGCTGGCCACCGCCGCGCTGCGTGGAGCAGGTTTCCGCGACGTTCAGGTGGTCGAGGAGCAATTCGAGCCCGACCCGGCTTTCCCTACCGTCACGTTCCCCAACCCCGAGGAGCCGGGTGCCGCCGATGCGGTGCTCGCTCTTGCGGCCGAGATCGACGCCGATATCGCGATCGCCCTCGACCCCGATGCCGATCGCTGTGCGGTCGGAGTTCCGGGGCCGGACGGGTGGCGAATGCTGACCGGGGACGAGACGGGAGCCTTGCTCGCGAACTACGTGCTGAGCGGTTCGACGGCCGACCCGTTGGTGGCCAACACCATCGTCTCGTCGCAGCTGCTCTCTGCACTCGCTCCGGCGCGTGGTGCCCGCTATGCCCGCACGCTGACCGGTTTCAAGTGGTTGGTCCGCGCCGGCGACGGCCTCGTGTACGCCTACGAGGAGGCGATCGGGCACTGCGTCGATCCGAATGTGGTGCGCGACAAGGACGGTATCTCGGCGGCGGTGGTGCTCGCAGATCTGGCCGCCGGCTTGAAGCAGGATCGTCGCACTCTGCTCGACGTACTCGACGAGCTCGCGGTCGAGTTCGGGGTGCACCTGGGTGCGCAGGTCTCGCGGCGGGTCGAGGACCTCGCCGAGATCGGGAACATGATGCGCAGGTTGCGTAGTGAACCACCGACGACACTGGCCGGCCGCGCTGTCGCCGTTCAGGATTATGCCCAGCGCGACGACGAATTGCGCACCGACGCAGTCGAAATCAGCGGACCGGGGCTACGGGTGATCGTGCGGCCGTCCGGTACCGAACCCAAGCTCAAGGCCTACCTCGAAGTGATCGAGCCGGTCGACGGCCCAGAGGACCTGCCGAGAGCACGGACAGCAGCAGGCGAAATCCTCGCCGAACTGACCGACTTCGCCCAGCACCTCTAGGCGTCGACGAACCCTCAGAAGAGGGCGGACTGCACGGCAGGCAAATCGGACGTGAAGGCCCCGAGTTCTATTCGCCGGCCCTTGAGTGCTGCCAGATCCGCGACGTAGGTGTCGTTGTCCACGGTCGCGATCACCGCCTGCCCGACGCATGTCCTGATCGCGAGTCCGTGGGATCCGGTCGCGACATCCGCGGGGTAGGCAACGCGACTGACGTTCTCGCTCAACGCTTCACGACCAGCAGGCGGCGTCCACCGATCGTCGATCGGAGTGCACCCAGCGATGCCCGCGCCGGACAACATCTCGCGGACCTGTGCTGCGCGGCGGGCGGTGGCGGCGTCGATCTTCCCGACGTCGATCGGTAGACACAGCGAGGCCGCTTTCACCGTGGATCGCACTGCTTGCCGAAGCCCCATCGACTCGGTCACGAGATCCTCGGCCACCCGAACCGCTTTCCCGTCGTCGGCGTGGGCGACGTACCGCGCACTGATAGCCCCCTGCTCGGCGAGCCGGCCCCACTTGCGTGTGTCGGCCGCCGTGCCGATCTTGAAGGCTCCGTTGGCAAAAGCGGCCAGATAGAGCCAATGTGGCTGCATGACATGCTTTTCCAGATCACGCGAGACGAAGCCGCTGCGATGCACGGTGTGCACGAACCTGAAGCTGTCCTTGCCGGCGCACGCCTCGCACTGACTCGCCCCGACAGCCCGCTTCCTACCGGGGCACGGAACGTAGCGCGGTGGACCGTCTGCCCTGAAGGCCGTTCGCCCGGTGCAGTAGCGATCGGTCGAGGAACCCAGCGCACGAAAACCGAGTCTGCGTCCGACCAATTCGAGGAACTCGAGCTGCTCTGTATCGACGTCGAGCAACCGCAGGCTCGGACTGGTGGACGCGTCCGAAGGCCACGAGACTCCCAGCACCAACCTCGCCGCGGGACTGCCGGTCAGCGCGGACCGAACTGACGATCGCCCGCGTCACCGAGACCGGGGACGATGAACGCATTCTCGTTCAGGCCGTCGTCGATGCTCGCTGCCACCAATCGCACCGGCAGACCCGAGGCTTCGAGCGCGGCAACACCTTCGGGAGCGGCCACGACGCAGATGGCCGTCACCTCCGCTGCACCGCGACCGACGAGCAGTTCGATGGTGTGCACCATGGAACCGCCGGTGGCCAGCATGGGGTCCAGCACGTAAACCGGCGTCTGCGAGAGGTCGTCGGGCAAGGACTCCATGTACGGGACGGGCTGATGCGTCTGTTCGTCCCGGGCCATCCCGACGAATCCGACGCCGGACTGCGGGATCAGACTGCTGGCCTTCTCCACCATGCCCAGACCTGCACGCAGAACCGGTACGAGCAGCGGCGGGCGAGCCAGCCTGGTGCCCTCGGTCACGGCGACGGGGGTGCGCACCTCGAAGGTGTCGATGGCGGCGTCTCGGGTGGCCTCGTAGACCAGCATGTGGGTCAGTTGGCGAAGAGCCGTCCGGAACGTGGCATTGTCGCTGCGCTCGTCCCGCATCGTGGTGAGCAGTGCTGCGGCCAGTGGGTGGTCGACCACGTGTGTTTCCATGCCGTCCAGGATAGGACTTCGGGGGTCGGACGCGAACGGCAAGTCAGGGGAACCGAATGCCGGGCATCCGCGTCGAACAAGTTGGGCGTCGCACTCGGCGGCCGTGAATCGATTGCTTTTCTCAGGGGGCACTGATGGCCGAACTCGTCGTCGATACCGAGGGAGTCCTCGCCTACAGTGCGGTGGCGTCGACCATGGCCCAACAGATCGCCGCGGCGGGTGCTGCCGCAGCTGCGTGCGGGCCCGCCGTGCTCGCACCGGTGTTCGGTCTGATCGGACAAGAATTTCTGGGGGCCGCCGCCGGTACCCATCTTGCGCATACGGACGCCGTCGTGCGCTTGGCCGGAGCGGTGGCCAGCATAGGGTCCGCGGCCACGGCATCGGCCGTCTCGTATGCCCTCACCGATGCCGGCACCGGAGCATCCGTCGTGGGCTCGGCGGCCGCACTTACGCCGGCTTCTACCGTCCGACCGAATGAGAGGCGACCTGATGACGGGCCAGGCAACAACCGACTCGACCTTCACCGCGGTGTCGGGCACCAGATCTGGATCGGTGACGGTGCGCTCCACCGAACACGGGCTACCGATCGCAGTCGCCATCGATGACCGCGAAATGCGTTACGGCGGAACCGTGTTGGCAGCGACAATTCTGCAGCAATGCGAACGGGCGAGCGCCACAGCTCGCGCCCGACGCCGGACCGTGCTGGCCGAAGACGGCGTTCCTGCCGAGGTTCTCGATCGCCTCGGACTACCCACGAGCGCCCGAGTCGCGGCCGCCGCGAACGAGGACCTCGCCGACGACGTTGCGCCCGCGAGTTGGCTGAGGCCGGTATGACCCACGCGCACACCACCGAACTGGACGCTCTGGTCGGCAGAGCCCAGCACAGTCTGGATACCCTGCGCGAGACTCACGAGCGGCTGGACCGCATCAGGTTTCGAGTCACCTCTGCCGACAACCTGGCGACCGTCGTCGCCGATGGATCGGGTGCCATGGTCGAACTCGAACTCGCCGAGAACCTCGGATCGGTGACCGCTCGCGCACTCGCCTCGACGATCACTTCGGTGGCCGCCGAGGCCGCCGCTGGAGCCCTCGACCAGCGAGCGGACATCCTGCAAAGTCTGCAGGCATCGTTCACAGACTCCTGAGATAGGCTTCGCGCCATGGCTGGAGACATCATCCCGATCGAACTCGGTCTCACCGCCGGTGACTTCTCGACTCTCTGGGCACCGGAGTGGAGAGAAGGCGACGACGAATGGGAGGCATTCCTCGGACACGAGGAAGATCTGTACGGATTCTCGACCGTCGCTGAACTTGCGGCGTTCGTCCGATCCGACGACGACAACGATCTCACCGACCACCCGTCGTGGCCGGTGGTCTCCGCTCTGGCTGCGTACGAGCTCGAGCCCGACGATCTGCATCGCTTCGATCTGGTTGCGGTACCGGAGCTGGTGGCCTCGGACCCCGAAGCCGACGTCCTCGCCGAATTGCAGGCAACCTTCGACATCGTCGCCTCCATCGGCGATGTATGCGAATTGCGTCCCGTCACAAGCTTTTTCGGTTCAAATTCGTTCGTCGGCGCAGTGGGCGGAGGCGTCGAGAACTTTCTCGGTCGCGAGGGAGCCGAGTTGTGGGATCGCATCGGAGCTGCGGTCGCCAAACACTGGGACGACGTACTGGACGCAGTCGACTCCATCGTCACCTCGCCCGACGTCGACTCCGCTGCCGTTGCCGTAGCGGAAGCAGAGATCACAGCGGCGGCCGAGAACGCCGTCGACGCCGATGACGCCACGGACGACATCGACTCCGATTCCGACGACGACGATTCCGACGACGAGGATGTCGATCGTGATCCGATCGCCGCGGCGGCCGCCGAGGAGACGTTCTGGACCACTGTCGGCATCGATCCGATCCGGATCATCACCTCGGACGACACTCTGTACACCCTGCGTTGCTACCTCGGCGACAAACCGGTGTTCCTCGGCCGCGGCGGTGCGATCAGCGTTTTCGGCTCCGAGCGCTCGCTCGCCCGGTACCTGGCCGACGATCACGATCACGATCTGGCGCAGGTCAGCACGTTCTCCGACATTCAGACCGCCGCGATCGACGGCTCGCTCGACATCTCGATCACCGACGACAACGTGTACGTCTTACCCGGACTGGCCGACGATCTGGCCGAGGGCCCCACTGCCGTCGACGCGGATCAACTGGATCTGGCCGTCGAATTGTTCACCGATGCAGCCGAGTTCGCCGGCGACGACTCAGTCGAGGAAGCGCTTGCCACGTCCACGCCGTTGGGCTGGTACGTGTCGTACACACTCGAACCGAGCCCCGATCGGCTCGCTCCGAGCGCGCCGTTCGCCGTCGAGGCCGAAGCGTGGCGCGCGCTCGAGCGCGAGTTCGAGGGTCGGCTCCGCAAGAAGTAGTGCGCGACCTCGCACGGAGGTCAGCCGATCAGGACCGCATAACCGGGCTTGATCACGTCGTCGATCAGCGCCAGTCGCTCGTCGAACGGTAGAAACGCGGACTTCATCGCGTTGATGGTGAACCGCTCGAGATCGCTCCACCCGTAGCCGAACGTCTCGACGAGCTTGACCATCTCGCGACTCATCGAGGTGTCGCTCATCAACCGGTTGTCCGTGTTCACGGTGACCCGAAAGCGCAGGCGTGCAAGCAGATCGAACGGGTGTGTCGCCAACGACTCGACCGCGCCGGTCTGCACGTTGGAGCTCGGGCACAGTTCGAGCGGCATACGGGTGTCACGAACGTATGCGGCCAGCAAACCGAGCGTCGGCGAGCCGTCGGCCTCGCGGGTGATGTCGTCGGTGATCCGCACTCCATGCCCGAGCCGGTCGGTCCCGCAGAACGCCACTGCTTCCTGAATGGACGGCAGCCCGAACGCTTCACCCGCATGAATGGTGAAGTGCGCGTTACTTGCTCGCATGTACTCGAAGGCGTCGAGGTGGCGGCTGGGAGGAAAGCCCGCTTCGGCACCGGCGATGTCGAAGCCGACGACACCGCGATCGCGGAATCGAACCGTCAGCTCGGCGATCTCCCGCGACCTGGCTGCATGTCGCATCGCGGTGAGCAGGGTGCCGATCGTGATGTTCTTGCCTCGCACCTTGGCTGCGGAGATTCCCGCCTCGAAACCTGCGAGTGTGTGGGTGACGACCTCGTCGAGGGTCAGTCCGCGTTCGAGATGCTGCTCCGGGGCGAAGCGCACCTCGGCATACACGACGCCGTCGTCGGCGAGATCCTCGGCGCATTCGCGCGCCACCCGAAACAGGCCCTCGGGGGTTTGCATCACGGCGACCGTGTGCGCGAACGTTTCGAGGTAGCGCACGAGCGAGCCGCTGTCGGCGGATTCGCGGAACCAGGTGCCCAATGCTGCGCCGTCGGTGGCGGGAAGTCCGTCGTAACCGCACTCGTCGGCCAGTTCCAGCACGGTCTGCGGTCGAAGTCCGCCATCGAGGTGATCGTGCAGCAATGCCTTCGGAGCTGTCCTGATCGACGCGAGATCGAGTGGCGCACTGCCACCGATCGAAGACTGTGTGTTCTCCGTGGTGCTCATGTGTCGACGGTAGCGCGCAGCCCGTGCGTCCGCGCGTCCGCCGGAGCCACACGGCGAGTCCGCGGATTCCGGCGAACCGTGCTGCTTATGCGACCTATTTCGTTGCATTGTTACTCCGATGAAAACAATTCCGTCGATACACAGCGGATCGGCGACGGAAATCGTAGTGTTCATCCAACACACGCGACCGATTCTGTCGGGTCTCCTTCCGACGTCCTCGGTCGACTCGAACCTCGGAGAGACCTATGTCGATTGCGGAACCGCCGAACACCATTCCGGGTAAAGGACTCAACACCGGCGCTCTCGGGTTGGTCGGCAACATCGTCATCGGACTGTCGGCGGTGGCGCCGGCTTACAGCCTGGCCGCCACCCTCGGCTACGTCGTCCTGGCCGTCGGCGACAAAGCACCGTCGATGTTCCTCATCGCGTTCGTCCCGATGCTGCTCACGGCCTTCGCCTACCGAGAATTGGGACGCGACACCCCGGACTGCGGAACATCGTTCACGTGGGGCACCAAGGCGTTCGGCCCGTGGGTCGGCTGGATGGCGGGATGGGGGCTGGCGGTCTCGGCGATCATCGTGCTCGCCAACGTGGCCGAGATCGCTGCCATCTATCTGTTCGAGTTCCTCGGCCTCTCGGACTTGGCGGAGTCCACTGCCGCCAAGGTGGCACTCGGTTCGTTCTTCATCGCCTCGATGACCTACGTCAGTTTCCGCGGCATCCTGATCAGCGAACGCATGCAGAACGTACTGCTGGTCGTGCAGTTCGGTGTACTCATCGGGGTGTCGGTGACGGCACTGGTCAAGGTGGGGACCGGCACCGCCGGACCTCAGGCCATCACGCCCCAGTGGAGTTGGTTGGTTCCCACCGGGGTGACGATGTCCGACGCGGCCCAGGCAATCATTCTGTGCATCTTCATCTACTGGGGATGGGACGCCTGCCTGGCCGTCGGCGAGGAAACGAAAGATTCCGAGAAGACGCCGGGACGCGCCGCGGTGATCACCACGCTGATCCTCGTCGCCACGTACGTTCTCGTCGGCTACGCCGTGCAGTCCTTCGCCGGCTTCGGCGATACCGGTATCGGCCTGAACAACCCGGACAACGTCGACGACGTGCTCACCATCCTCGGAGATCCCGTCGCGGGCTCGATCGTGGCGTCGTTGCTATTGCTGACCGTCTCGATCTCGGCTCTGTCCTCGACTCAGACAACCATTCTGCCCACGGCCCGAGGAACCCTGTCGATGGCCGTGTACGAGGCCATTCCCAAGCGGTTCGCCAGCGTCCAGCCCAAGTACATGACGCCCGGCTTCGGCACACTCGTGATGGGCGCGGCGGCTCTGCTGTTCTACCTCGTGCTCACCTTCGTCAGCGCCAATGCGCTGCAGGATTCGGTGGCCTCGCTCGGGCTCGCGGTCGCGTTCTACTACGGCATCACCGCGTACGCATGCACGTGGTATTTCCGCCGAACGCTGTTCTCGTCCGCCCGGAACCTGTTCATGCGCGGCATCTTTCCGCTGCTCGGCGGATTGTCGATGACCTGGGCGTTCGTCCAGAGTGCCATCGACATGATCAAGCCCGACTACGGTTACACCGTCTACGGATCGATCGGCGGAGTGTTCGTCCTCGGCGTCGGAATGCTGGTACTCGGAATCCCGCTGATGCTGCTGTGCTTCGTGGGCAACAAGGACTTCTTCCAGGGCAAAACACTCACCGCGTCCACCGAAGTCAAGGTTCCGGACACTTACTAGAAGAGAAGGACCGAAACTCATGAAGATCACCGTCGGCTACCTCGCCACTCCCAGCGGCGACGACGGCGTAGCCCTGGCCATCGCCCTCGCTCGTGCCCTCGACGCCTCCATCGACATCGTGCTGGTCATGGCCGTGGACGAACCGGTCATGGAAGGCAGCGGCCCGTACCGAAAAGTGCTGGAGGCCAAGGCGAAGGGGTGGCTGGACGACGCCGCCGCCCAGGTCCCGTCGGGCATCGCGGTGACCACCCACGTGCTCTCGCACGAGTCTTTCGCCCGGGCCCTCATCGACTTCGCCGTACAGACCGGTGCCGACATGATCGTCGTCGGCGGCGCAGGCGACGGCCTGCTGAATCGGCATTCGATCGGGTCGGTTGCCGGTCAGCTTCTGCACGCCTCAGAGGTACCGCTGGCACTCGCACCGCGGGGCTACCGGCTCTCCGACGCTCCGATCACCGACCTCACCGTCGCGGTCCCCACCCGAGCATCGGCCTCGAATCCGTTGCCGTTCGCGATCACCCTTGCCAGCGCGGCCCATGTGCCGGTCCGGTTGGTGTCGCTGGTCTCCCTCGAGCCGACCGGAGCACCCAGCGACGAGAGCTCACTGGACACGCGTCGACGACAGGTCGCGGCAGCGCAAGAGAACCTCGAGCTCGCGGCCCGCACTCTTCCCGGTATCGACGGCTTGCAGTCGGTCGTCGCCGACGGGTCTTCGTTGGACGAGGCCATGGGCAACCTCGACTGGAAGCCGGGCGATGTGCTGTTTCTCGGCTCGAGTGGATTGGCAAGCCCCAAGCGCGTGTTCCTCGGATCGAGTGCGACCAAGATACTGCGGGCCGCCCCGGTGCCGGTGGTTGTCGTTCCGCACGAGTAGAGCGGCTCCGCCGCATGTGAGCGAAACTTCGTAGCAGAGAACGAGTTTCCGTGCACGTGCGGCGAAGCCGCTCCGTCAGCTGTCGAAGCCCAGACCCAGCGCGTCCATACCCTTGAGCCACAGGCCGCGCTTTCCGCCGTTCCGGTCGGCTCGGGCGAATGCAGCACGGGTGATGTTGATGCCGATGGACTTGAGGGGCTCGGGCGGAAACGGAAGCGGCATGCTGCGCACCATCTTCAGCCGTGTTCGTTCGGTGTCCTTGCCGTCCAGTAGATCGAGCGCGGTGCGGGCCCCGAAGTGCGACGCGCCGACGCCGAGGCCGGTGAACCCGGCCACCGAGGCCACCCGTCCGTTCATGCCGAGATCCCAGAACGCACTGAACCGCGAGCACGTGTCGATCGATCCGCCCCAGGCGTGGGTGGCGCGGATTCCTTCGAGGCCCGGGAACATCTGCAGCAGGTGTTCGGCGAGCAATGCGAACTCTTCGGGACGCTGGGTTCGGCGAGGGTCGGTGTCGCTACCGTAGAAGTAGTGCGCGTCCCACCCGCCGAACAGGATGCGATCGTCCGCCGTCAACCGGAAGTAGTGGAATCGGTTGCCGGAGTCGGCCAATCCTTCGCGGCCGGACCAGCCGATGTCGGCGAGCTGAGACGGACTCAGAGGCTCGGTCATGATGACGTAGTCCCACACGGGCACGATCCAGTGGCGGAGTTTGCGGCGCAACGACTTCGATGCCGAGGTGGCCAACAGAACCTTGCCCGCCTCGATGGTTCCGTAGCCCGTCTTCACCCGAATACCGTTGCCAAACTTGTCGATCGACAGTGCCTTGGTGTTCTCGTGAATGTGTACGCCGAGCGACTCGGCCGCGTCGGCCAGGCCCCAGGCCAGTTTGGCGGGGTCGATCATCGCGACGTCGGGGTCGAACAGTGCACCTCGCGCCATCGGTGAGGTGATCCTGGATTTCACTGCAGTGGCGTCGAGGTATTCCATCGGCTGCGACAGGCGTGCGCCCTCGTCACCGAGGTCGCGCAGGTCGTCCACCTGCCAGTCGAAATTGGCGATGTCGAGCTCGCCGGTGCGTTCGATGTCGGCGTCGATTCCGTACTTCTCCGCAGTCGCGCAGATCGCGTCGAGCGTCTCCGTGCCCATCCGCAGCAACTCGGGGAGTTCGTCGGCAAACCGGTCGAGCCCGTTGCTCAGTCCGTGCGTCAGGCTGGCCGCGCAGAAGCCGCCGTTGCGACCGGTTGCACCCTCGGCGATGCGGTCGCCTTCGAGCAGCACGATCGATCGGTTCGGGTTCTCTTCTGCCGCATGCACCGCCGCCCACAGGCCGGTGAATCCGCCGCCGACTATCACCAGATCTGCTGTTGCAGAGCCGGTATGCCGACTGCGCGGAGCGGGCCGTTCGGGACGGTCGAGCCAATAGGACTCCGGCGTTGCACCCGCCACCATTGCTACACCGCGTTCGGAGGGCTCGGTGGCCCACACGCCGCTCACCGGGCTTGTTCCTGAACGTCGGCGAAGACCGTTCGATGCCAGGGCTTTCGGGCCACACCCGTGATGTCGGTCATGACGTGCTTGACGGTGAGGTACTCGTCGAGCGAATAGCTCGACATGTCCTTGCCGAAGCCCGAGGCCCCGAAACCGCCGTGTGGCATCTCGCTGATGATCGGAATGTGATCGTTGATCCACACACAGCCGGCGGCGATCTCGCGCGTCGCTCGTCCTGCGCGGTACACGTCTCGGGTCCACGCGGAAGCCGCGAGTCCGAACGCAGTGTCGTTGGCGCGCCGGATCGCATCGTCGTCGCCGTGATGCTTGGATACCGTGAGCACCGGGCCGAACACCTCGTCGCGATAGATCTCGTCCTGCTCACCGACATCGGCAATCAGGGTGGGCGGATAGAACGCACCTCGCCCCTCCGGCACGCGGCCTCCGGTGACGATCCTGGCCCCCGCGTCGCGAGCTCGATCCACCATGGCCGCCACACGATCTCGATGGGCGTTCGAGATCAGCGAACCCATGTCGGTCGCCGGATCGGTCGGGTCTCCCATCACGACGCGTCCCATCAACTCTGCCACTCCGGCAACGAAGTCGTCGTAGAGGGACTCGGCGACGATGGCGCGGGTGGCCGCCGTGCAGTCCTGGCCACCGTTGATCAACGATCCGGCGACCGCGCCGTGAATGGCGGCCTCGAGATCCGCGTCGTCGAACACCACGAACGGGGCCTTGCCGCCCAGTTCCAGTTGGACCCGAGTGCCGTGGGCGGCGGCCTGCGCCATGACGCGCCTGCCGACAGGAGTCGAGCCGGTGAAGGTCATCAGATCGAGGCCCACGTGCGAGGACAGTGCCACTCCGGCGTCTTCACCGGTTCCGGTCACGACGTTGAACACCCCATCGGGAACTCCGGCCTCGGTGGCCAAGCGCGCCAGACGCAGCGTGGTCAGCGGGGTGAGTTCACTGGGCTTGAGCACGATGGCGCACCCTGCCGCCAGAGCCGGAATCGCCTTCCACACCGCCATCTGCAGCGGATAGTTCCACGGAGTGATCGACCCGACCACTCCGACGGCGTCGCGACGGATTACGGAGGTGTGCTCACCCGAGTACTCCGCTGCGGCCTTGCCATCGAGGTTCCGCGCCGCTCCGGCGAAGAACTCGATGTTGTCGATGCTGCCCGGAACGTCGAATTCCTGTGCCAGCCGCACCGCTTTGCCGGTCTGTGCCACTTCCTCTGTCGCAAAGGAATCGGCGTCGGCCGCAACCAGCCGAGCCAGCTCTGCCAGCACCGCGCTGCGCTGCGCCGGCGTTGCGCCGGACCATTCCGGAAATGCCGACCGAGCATGTGCGAGTGCCGAATCGACGTCATCGGCCGTCGCCAGCCCGACCTCGGCCACCACCGCCCCCGTCGCGGGATCGTCTACGGCATATCGCTGACCACTACCGTCCACCGCGCGCCCGTCGATCCAACAACCAGGAATGTTCGCCATACCTGCACAGTACCGCCCGAGCTACTGATTCTCTCAGTTTCTCGCCTCTCGACAACTGATTCTGTCGTCCGAATGGGCAATTAATACGCATTTCATCGTCGAAGGGTTGTGTTCACCACCGCGACAATGACAAGATCGACGTATGCCCGAGCAGCCACCCATCGCACTCGACGACGTCTCCAAGGCGATCATCGAACAACTCCAGGAGGACGGGCGACGCTCGTACGCCGCGATCGGCAAAGCCGTAGGACTCTCGGAAGCTGCTGTTCGCCAACGTGTTCAGCGTCTGACTGATTCCGGCGTCATGCAGATCGTCGCGGTGACCGATCCGGTACAGGTCGGATTCAAGCGGCAGGCGATGATCGGCATCAAGTGCACCGGAGACAGCTACGCGTTGTCCGAGGAACTGTCGGCCATCGCCGCAATCGACTATGTCGTCCTCACCGCAGGGTCGTTCGACGTCGTTGTGGAAGTGGTGTGCGAGGACGACGAACAGCTCCTGCAGATTCTCAACAAGCAGATCCGCAGCCTGGACGGTGTCACCAGTACCGAAACCCTGGTCTATCTCAAACTCGTCAAGCAGCAATACAATTGGGGAACCCGATGACACGAACGACAGCCGAACTCGACGCCTCCGCAGCCAAGCACCTGTGGGGTCACTTCACCCGCCACGGTGCCGGGGTCACGCCCCCGATCATCACCCGCGGCGAAGGCGCGACCATTTGGGACTCGAACGGCAAGAGTTACATCGACGGGCTCTCGGGCCTGTTCGTGGTTCAGGTCGGTCACGGCCGCGAGGAACTGGCCGAGGCGGCGGCAAAGCAGGCAAAGGAATTGGCATTCTTCCCGCTGTGGTCGTACGTCACCGAACCGGCCATCGAACTGGCCGAACGCCTCGCCGGGTACGCCCCCGGCGACCTGAACCGGGTCTTCTTCACCACCGGTGGCGGCGAGGCCGTCGAGAGCGCATGGAAGCTGGCCAAGCAGTACTTCAAGAAGGTCGGCAAGCCCGGTAAGCACAAGGTGATCTCGCGGGCCATTGCTTATCACGGCACCCCGCAGGGTGCGCTCGCGATCACCGGAATTCCGGCGCTCAAAGAGCCTTTCGAGCCGCTGACACCGGGTGCGTTCCGGGTGCCGAACACCAACATCTACCGCGCTCCGGCTCCCCTGGACACCGATCCGAAGGCGTTCGGAATCTGGGCTGCAGATCGCATCGCCGAGGCCATCGAGTTCGAAGGCCCCGATTCGGTGGCCGCGGTGTTCCTCGAGCCGGTCCAGAATGCCGGAGGGTGCTTCCCTCCCGCTCCCGGATACTTCGAGCGGGTCCGCGAGATCTGCGACCGCTACGACGTCCTCCTGGTCTCGGACGAGGTGATCTGTGCGTTCGGACGGATCGGATCCATGTTCGCGTGCAACGACTTCGGCTACGTCCCGGACATCATCACCTGCGCCAAGGGATTGACCTCGGGCTATTCCCCGATCGGCGCAATGATCGCCTCCGACAAGCTCTTCGAGCCGTTCGACGACGGCACGTCCAGCTTCGCGCACGGGTACACCTTCGGCGGCCATCCCGTGTCCGCAGCGGTGGCCATGGCCAATCTCGACATCTTCGAGCGCGAGGGCATCAATGCCCACGTCGCAGACAACGCACCGGCGTTTCGCTCGACGCTCGAGAAGCTGCACGACCTGCCGATCGTCGGAGACGTGCGCGGCGAAGGGTTCTTCTACGGCATCGAACTGGTCAAGGACAAGGCCACGAAGGAAACGTTCAACGACGCCGAAGCAGAACGCATCCTCCGCGGGTTCCTGTCCACAGCTCTGTTCGACGCAGGGCTGTACTGCCGCGCCGACGACCGCGGCGATCCGGTAGTGCAGCTGGCTCCGCCACTCATCTGTGGTCAGAAGGAGTTCGACGAGATGGAACAGATCCTGCGCAGCGTCTTGACCGAGGCGGGCAACCTGATCTGACCGAGACTGCTACTGGCCGATGCGGTCGATGACGAGAGGGCTCGGCTCGACAGCCGTGGCACCTATTTCCCAGCTGCCGTCGAGTGCCTGCTGCGCGTACTCGAACCGTTCGGGAGTGTCGGTGTACAGGGTTGCGAGCCGATCCCCGGCCCGCACCCGATCACCCGGCTTGGCGTGCAGCCGCACACCGGCTGCGCTCTGCACCGGCTCACCCTGACGCTCGCGGCCTGCCCCCAGCCGCCATGCGGCGAGCCCGACGCCCATCGCGTCCAGGCCGGTGACGATGCCGTCCTGGGTTGCCTTGAATTCCTGGCTCTCCCGGGCGACGGGCAGCGCCGCGTCGGGATCCCCGCCCTGCGCGGCGATCATTGCCTTCCACCGATCCATGGCGGACCCGTCGGCGAGCTTGTCGGCCGGATCGATGCCCTCGATACCGGCCGCGGCGAGCATGGTCCGGGCCAGCGTGATCGTCAGCTCGACGATGTCGGCGGGGCCGCCTCCGGCGAGCACCTCGACAGACTCCTGCACTTCGAGCGCATTGCCTGCGGTGAGCCCGAGCGGGATGTCCATGGACGTCAGAACCGCCATGGTGCGCACACCCGCATCGGTTCCGAGCTCGACCATCGCGGTGGCGAGTTCGCGCGCATCGTCGACGTTCTTCATGAACGCGCCCGCGCCGACCTTCACATCCAATACGAGGGCACCGGTGCCCTCGGCAATCTTCTTGCTCATGATCGAGCTGGCGATCAGCGGAATGGACTCGACGGTTCCGGTCACGTCGCGCAAGGCGTAAAGCTTCTTGTCGGCGGGAGCCAGATCGGCACCGGCGGCGCAGACGACGGCTCCCACCGCCGGATCGGCCAGGATGCGATGCATCTCCTCACCGCTGAGGTCGGCTCGCCACCCGGGAATCGACTCGAGCTTGTCGAGCGTGCCGCCGGTATGCCCCAGGCCTCGACCCGACAGCTGTGGAACAGCTGCCCCGCACGCGGCGACCAGGGGGGCCAACGGCAGCGTGATCTTGTCTCCGACACCGCCGGTCGAATGCTTGTCGACGGTGGGCAGCGGCAATGCCGAGAAATCCATGCGGGTGCCCGATGCGATCATCGCGCCGGTCCACGTGCTCAATTCCCGACGGGACAATCCGCGCAACAGAATTGCCATCGCCAGTGCCGACATCTGTTCCGGCGCGACGGTTCCGCGAGTGAACTCCGCGATCACCCACTCGAGCTGTTCGTCGTCGAGAACGCGGCCGTCGCGCTTCGCGCTGATGATCGATACGGCGTCAGGCATGGTTGTTCACGCGTCCTTCGTCGAGGTTGTCGGGTCCGAATGCATCCGGCAGCAACTCTGCCAGTCGACGCGGTCCCGAGTTGGTATCGACGAGCAGATCTGGGCCGCCGAATTCGAACAGCAACTGCCGACACCGCCCGCACGGCATCAGGATCTCACGACGAGAATCGCAGCAGGAGAAGGCCACCAGTCTGCCGCCGCCGGTCGCGTGCAGGTTCGAGACCAACCCGCATTCGGCGCAGAGCCCCAAACCGTATGAGACATTCTCCACATTGCACCCGGTGACTATTCGATTGTCGTCCACCAGAGCGGCCGCACCGACCGGAAAGTTCGAGTACGGGGCGTAAGCATGACGCATTACTTCATGAGCGTTGTCGCGCAACGTATTCCAGTCGATTTCATCCATGGTTACCCATCCAATCACGCTGTCTGAATTGATGCAGAGAACTGCCCGAATCGTCGTGTCCGAATTGGGAAGGCAAACCTAACACCGAATTTCGGCACCGTACGAACCTCGAGTCGAATTAGTTCCGTGTTTCGAATGGGTTTACAGTTTCAAGTAAGCGGCTAGTACAACCAGCACTAGGGCCGAATCGCGACAAATCGAGTCAGGACAAGACCCGTCCACCGGGCTCGAAGCGTCCACCAACGACGTTGGAGGCATTGCACTCGATGAGTAGCACGACGGAAGTCGCTCCGGTCAAGGAGCGTAAGCGGTCTCTGTACCGCGGGGATCCGGGCATGTGGTCCTGGGTTCTGCACCGCATCACTGGCGTGTTGACGTTCTTCTTCTTGTTCGTCCACGTCCTCGACACGGCGATGGTTCGGGTCAATCCCGAAACGTACGACGCCATCATCGAGACCTACAAGACCCCGCTCGTCGGCCTGATGGAACTCGGCCTCGTGGCCGCAGTGCTGTATCACGCACTGAACGGCATCCGGGTCATGCTGGTCGATTTCTGGTCCAAGGGACCGCAGTACCAGAAGCCGATGCTCTGGGTCATCGCAGTCGTCTGGCTCGTCGTGATGATCCCGGGCGCGGGACGAATCTTCTACAACATGTTCACGGCGGGTGGTCACTGATGTCGACGCAGGGTCCCGAGGCGAAGGTCCTCGGCACGAATTACGACCGTCCGGCCAGCTTGGCCAACCCCCGCTCACCGCGTCGGCAGAGCAAAGGCAACTTCGAGCTCTACGCGTGGCTGTTCATGCGCTTCTCGGGTCTGGCACTCGTCGTGCTCGTACTCGGTCACATGTTCATCATGTTGATGCTCGACGACGGTGTGCACCGCATCAACTTCGCGTTCGTCGCCGGTCGTTGGGCCAGCCCGTTCTGGCAGTTCTGGGATCTGACGATGCTGTGGCTCGCTCAGCTCCACGGTGGCAACGGCCTACGCACGATCATCGCGGACTACTCCCGCAAGGATTCGACGCGATTCTGGCTGACGACGCTGCTGGTGCTGTCCATGATCCTGATCATGGGCGTCGGCACCTACGTCATCTTCACGTTCGATCCCAACATCTCGGCGAGCTAAGGACACTGACGCTTACATGCAGGAACATCGTTACGACGTACTGATCGTCGGCGCAGGCGGTGCCGGTATGCGTGCTGCGATCGAAGCCGGACCCCGCGCTCGCACCGCCGTACTGACCAAGCTCTACCCCACTCGTTCGCACACCGGTGCAGCCCAGGGTGGCATGTGCGCCGCTCTGGCGAACGTGGAGGAAGACAACTGGGAATGGCACACGTTCGACACCGTCAAGGGCGGCGACTACCTCGCCGATCAGGACGCGGTGGAGATCATGGCAAAAGAAGCAATCGACGCCGTTCTCGACCTCGAGAAGATGGGTCTTCCGTTCAACCGGACACCCGAGGGCAAGATCGATCAGCGTCGCTTCGGCGGTCACACTCGCGACCACGGCAAAGCACCGGTTCGTCGTGCGTGCTACGCAGCCGACCGCACCGGCCACATGATTCTGCAGACGCTCTACCAGAACTGCGTCAAACACGACGTCGAGTTCTACAACGAGTTCTACGCACTGGATCTGTGTCTGACCGAAACAGACGACGGTCCCGTCGCAACGGGCATCATCGCCTACGAGCTCTCGACCGGCGAGCTGCACATCTTCCACGCGAAGTCGATCATCTTCGCCACGGGCGGTTCGGGCCGAATCTACAAGACCACGTCCAACGCCCACACCCTCACCGGTGACGGCATGAGCATCGTGTTCCGCAAGGGTCTTCCCTTGGAGGACATGGAGTTCCACCAGTTCCACCCGACAGGTCTCGCCGGTCTGGGGATTCTCATCTCCGAGGCCGTCCGAGGTGAGGGCGGCATCCTGCGCAACGAGTCGGGTGAGCGCTTCATGGAGCGCTACGCACCGACCATCAAGGACCTCGCGCCCCGCGACATCGTCGCTCGTTCGATGGTGCTCGAGGTGCTCGAAGGACGCGGCGGTGGCCCCAACAAGGATTACGTCTACATCGACGTCACGCACATTCCCGAAGAAGTGCTCGACGAGAAACTCCCCGACATCATGGAGTTCTCACGTACGTACCTCGGTGTGGACCCTGTCAAGGAGCCGGTGCCGGTCTACCCGACCTGTCACTACGTCATGGGCGGCATCCCGACCAAGATTCACGGCGAGGTGCTCCGCAACAACACCGATATCGTCCCCGGGCTGTACGCCGCCGGCGAGTGTGCGTGCGTCTCGGTGCACGGAGCCAACCGTCTCGGCACCAACTCGCTGCTCGACATCAACGTCTTTGGACGTCGTGCCGGCATCGCCGCGGCCGAGTACGCAAACTCCGTCGACTTCACCCCGCTCCCCGAGGAGCCGGCCAAGATGGTCCAGGACTGGCTGGAACTCATCCTGTCGGATCACGGTCACGAGCGCGCAGCCGACATCCGTACCGAGATGCAGCAGTCGATGGACAACAACGCATCGGTGTTCCGCACCGAGGAGCGCCTCGAGACGGCGCTCAAGGATGTGCGGGCGCTCAAGGAGCGGTACAACAAGATCACCGTCGAGGACAAGGGCAAGCGCTACAACAGCGATCTGCTCGAGGCCATCGAACTCGGCTTCCTTCTCGAAATGGCCGAGGTCACGGTCGTCGGAGCGCTCAACCGCAAGGAATCGCGGGGCGGTCACGCTCGCGAGGACTACCCCGAGCGCAACGACGCCGAGTACATGAAGCACACCATGGCCTACAAAGAGGGCGAAGGTCTGCTCACCGAGATTCGCCTGGATTACAAGCCGGTAATCCAAACCCGCTACGAGCCGATGGAGCGGAAGTACTGATATGAGCGCATTTACCCTGGACAAGAAGACCGAGTCCGATCTGCCACCCGTGCCCGAGGGCGCGGTGATGGTGAACCTCAAGATCGCTCGCTTCAACCCCGAAAGCGGTGACGGCCAGCGTTGGGACACCTTCCAGGTGCCCACCTTGGAGACCGACCGTCTGCTCAACCTCCTGCTGTACGTGAAGGGCTACCTCGACGGAACTCTGACGTTCCGTCGTTCGTGTGCTCACGGCGTGTGCGGCAGCGACGCGATGCGGATCAACGGCGTCAACCGTCTCGCCTGCAAGGTGCTGATGCGCGACATGCTCCCCAAGGACTCGTCGAAGACGCTGAACATCACCATCGAGCCCATCAAGGGCCTGCCGGTGGAGAAGGATCTCATCGTCGACATGGAACCCTTCTTCGACGCGTTCCGCGCCGTGAAGCCGTTCCTGATGACGACGGGCAACGAGCCGACCCGTGAGCGGATCCAGTCCGCCGCGGACCGCGCCCGGTTCGACGACACCACCAAGTGCATCCTGTGCGCGTGCTGCACGACCTCGTGCCCCGTGTTCTGGAGCGACGGCAGCTACTTCGGACCCGCTGCGATCGTCAATGCACACCGGTTCATCTTCGACAGCCGCGACGAGGGTGCAAGCGAACGTCTGGACATTCTCAACGATGTGGAGGGTGTCTGGCGTTGCCGGACCACCTTCAACTGCACCGACGCATGCCCCCGCGGCATCCAGGTGACCAAGGCAATTCAGGAAGTCAAGCGCGCGCTGCTCTTCGCTCGCTGATCGTCGGTTCCCGGTCGGGAACCACAGAAGCCCCCACGCAGACAGTCTGCGTGGGGGCTTTCGTGTTGCATCGGTATGCCGGCCCCGCGGCATTCGATGTCGGCAGTCGGGCGACATGAGGTGTTTCTGATGGGTTTTTAGGGTTGATTCGCAGGTGGAAAGGGATCAGGCTCGAGGTCGAACTCTGCACCTGGCCCTCGAAAGGACTTCGATCATGACCACCTACACGAGCACAACCCGGACCGGACGGCTCGGCGAAGACGACTGCGACATCGATCGATTCCGTGAATCGGTATCCGAGCAACTCGACCTCGCGCACTATCCGCATGCAACGGGTGTGCGCGAGAACGTTCTGATCTACGACGCCCGCTCGGTCGAGGGCCTCGATGCCCCGACACGCGAGTCGGTACAGAACGAGCTGGCCCAGGCTCTGCTCACCGGGCCCGGCATCGTCGTGTTCGAGGGCGCGTTCACCGAAACCCACCGTGTGAGCGAGGCCACCGACTACTTCATGGACACCATCGCCGGTCAGCACGCAGCAGGGATGAACTCGGGCGATCATTTCGCTCCGCCCGGTGCCAACGATCGAGTCTGGTCTGCATTGCAGAAGCTGGCCGTCGATCGACCCGAGGTGTTCACCGACTACTACGCCAACGACGTCCTCGCATTGGTATCGCATGCCTGGTTGGGACCGATGTACCAGGTGACATCGTCGGTCAATGTCGTCAACCCGGGCGGTCGCGCACAGAATCCGCATCGTGACTACCACCTGGGATTCATGTCGGTCGACACCGCCGCTGCATTCCCCGCGCACGTGCACCGACTGTCGCCTGCCCTGACTCTGCAGGGAGCCGTCGCACACTGCGACATGCCGCTCGAGAGTGGACCGACCATGTACTTACCGTTCTCACAGCGGTACGAACCGGGCTACATCGCTTTCAATTTGCCCGAGTTTCGAGAGTACTTCGCGCAGAACTACATTCAACTGCCGCTTCGGGTCGGCGACGCCGTCTTCTTCAATCCGGCACTGTTCCATGCTGCCGGCCACAACACCTCGACGGGCATTCGCCGGATAGCGAATTTACTGCAGGTGTCGTCTGCGTTCGGTCGCGCGATCGACACGGTCGACCGCAAGGCCATAGTCGAGGCCATCTATCCGTCCCTGCTTCGGATGGCGTCGAGCAGCAGCGCAGCGTCCGTCGGCAACGTCATTGCGGCGTCGGCCGAGGGATACGCATTCCCCACCAATCTCGATCGCGACCGACCGACGACCGGCCTGGCAGGTGAGACGCAGGCCGAACTCGTCGCACGCGCCGTCGACGCCGCGATGCCCGCTCGCGAGTTGACGGCACTGCTCGAGGATCAGGAGCGGCGCAGGCGCATCTGACAGGTCACCCGTTGTTGTAGCGGGTCAGAACATGGATCCGCGAGGCCTCGTTGACCACGCCGTCCAGTGCGCCCCGTGCCTGCATGATCATTCGGCAGGCCAACCGTGCGTCGGCACGTAGCTCGTGATGCAGAACTGCGGACACCGCCCCGGACCGCAGCAGCACCCGATTGTCCTCGTCGAGGTCGTGGCCGATGAACACCCGGCACCTGCGCCCTGCGGCCTCGAATGCTCTGACGATCGCGGTGTTCCCGCCCCCGATCGAGTAGACGGCTTCGATCGCCGGATTCCGGCCGAGAGCCTCCCGGACGAGGGTCTCGACGGTCGCGTCCAGGCCGTCGGTACCGGCGAGCTCGACGACGGTACGGCCGACTCCCGCACCCCGCTCTGCAGCCAGGGTGCGCAGAGTCGTTCGGAATCCCATCTCGCGTTCCTCTTCGCCACGAAAGGTATTGCTGCTCAGGGTGATCAACACGTCCCGATCCACGTCCCCGAGCCACTGATCGACCAGAAACGCGGCGGTGGCACCTGCCGCGCGATTGTCGATGCCCACGTACCCGAGGCGATTCGAGGCCGGTACGTCGGTCACGTATGTCACCACCGGGGCACCGGTGCCGACCACTGCGTCGATTGCCTGAGCGACGTCGGGATCGTCCGGGGCCTTGAGTATGACTCCGTGAGTGCCACGGGCGACGAGCTTCTCGAGGGTCTCGACCATCGCAGGTACCGATTCGGTATCTCGGAAGTGGAACCTGCATCGGACGAGCGCAGGCGAGAGCATCGGCAGTTCGGCCTCGATCGCCGCACGGTATTCGGCCGAGAATCGTGGCGGCGTCTGCATCACGACGTCGAACAGAAACTTGCGACCGTTCAGGCGAAGTTGCGATCGCTGCTTGTCCAGGTCTGTGATCGCCTGCTGCACTTCGGCTCTGGTGTCCTGCCGCACCCCCGGCCTGTCGTGCAGAACACGATCGACGGTGGCTTCGCTGAGACCGGCCTGCTGCGCGATCTCACGGACCTTGAATCGATGCCTCATACCGACCTCGTTTCCTGATGCCTTTTTGAGGGGTTTCGACGGTTGATCATAACCTCATCGGCCGCAACACTGAACGCATGAATTCCTTCCTGTCCGGTACACCCCTTCTCGAGAACTGCGTCGTTCTCGTCAGTGGAGGAACCCAAGGCGTCGGTGCGGGCGTCGTACGAGCCGCTGCTCGAGAAGGAGCTGCAGTCGCCTTCACCGGCCGACGTGTCGGCGTCGGTTCGGCGTTGCAGGACGAGTTGAACGCCGCCGGCCACACCACACACTTCATCGAGGCCGACGTCTCGGACCCCGACTCCGCTCGACGATCGGTCGAGCACACGGTGGACAAGTTCGGACGAATAGACGCGCTGTGCAATGCCGCCGGGCTCACCACCCGGGGCACGCTGGTAGACACCACTCCGGAGTTGTTCGATCAGCACATCGGCGTCAATCTGCGAGGCCCCTTCTTCACGATGCAAGCTGCAGTACAGAACATGCTCTCGCGCAGTGCAGCCGGGACCATCGTCAACATCATCTCGATTGCCGAGCACGGCGGCCAATCCTTCCTCGCCCCCTACGTCGCGGCCAAAGCAGGACTGGCCGGTCTGACGAAGAACGCGGCCTACGCGCACCGGTGGGATCGCATCCGTATCAACGGGCTGAACATCGGCTGGACCGAAACCGAGGGCGAGACCGAGATACAGAAGCGCTTCCACGGTGGTGACGACGACTGGGCCGCCACCGCGAACAACAGTGTTCCCATGGGCACGCTCGGCCAGGTGGACGAGATTGCCGACTTCGTCGTCCTACTGCTCTCCTCGCGCAGCGGAGTAGTCACCGGTTCCGTCATCGACTGGGATCAAACGGTCATCGGAGGGCAGGACTGATGGGCTCGCGAATCGGTGTCATCGGACTCGGACGTATCGGCGCATTCCACGTCGACACGCTGAGCACACTCGACGGCGTGGACAGCCTCGTCGTCACAGACGAGCGTCGGGAAGTGACCGAGGCAGTGGCGCAGAAATCGGGTGCCACAGCGGCCTCGTCCGCGGCCGAGATGATCGCGTCGGGGGTCGACGGAATCGTCGTCGCCGCGGCAACGTCAGCGCACGCGGGGCTGGTTCTGGCGTGTGTCGATGCCGGGATACCGGTGTTCTGCGAGAAGCCCATTGCATTCACCGCGGCCGAGAGTCTCGCTGTGGTGCAGCGAATCTCGGGTGGCTCCGTGCCGGTTCAGATCGGATACAACCGCCGATTCGATCCCGCCTTCGTCGCCGCCAAGGCCGCTGTGGTCTCGGGCGAGCTCGGCCGGCTGCATACCGTCCGCTCGACCACCCTCGATCCTGCTCCCCCGCCGATGTCGTACATCGCCACCTCCGGCGGAATCTTTCGAGACTGCAGTGTGCACGATTTCGATATCGTTCGATGGGTGGTCGGACACGAGGTCGTCGAAGTGTACGCGGCCGGGTCCAACCAGGGCGATCCCGAGTTCTCCGCAGTCGGCGACGTCGATACCGCAACCACCACGATCACTTTCGAGAACTGCACGCTCGGCGTCGTATCCAACACTCGATACAACGGACGCGGTTACGACTGCCGCCTCGAGGTCCACGGCAGCGACGACACCGTCGTGGCCGGATGGGATCAGCAGTTACCGGTGCGCAACCTCGAGGCGAGTGCAACGTTCCCCGATTCCACACCGCACAGCTTCTTCATGGACCGGTTCGAGTCGGCCTACCGGGCCGAACTGTCTGCCTTCCTGCGCGTCGTCACCGGGGACATCCCCTCACCGTGCACGGCGAGCGACGCCCTCGAAGTCGCATGGATCGCCGAGGCCGCAACACTGTCCCTACAACAGCACCGACCGGTGCGGATCGACGAGGTACGTCCATGACCGCCATTCGTATTGCCGGAGCACCTATCTCGTGGGGAGTGTGCGAGGTTCCCGGCTGGGGCTACCAAATCCCGTCGGACCGCGTGCTGACCGAGATGCGCGGCGCGGGACTGACGGCCACGGAGGTGGGACCGGAGGGATTCCTCCCTGCCGAGCCCGCCGAACTCGCACGCACTCTCCAACGTTACGGCCTGACATCCGTGGGCGGGTTCGCGCCGGTGCTGCTGCACGAGCGAGATCACGACCCGGTACAAGGGATTGGGCCTCTGCTCGACGCGTTCGTCGCGAGTCACGCCGAGGTTCTCGTGCTCGCCGCTGCCACCGGCAGTGACGGTTACGACTCACGACCCGTCCTGAACGACGATCAATGGACGACGTTGCTGCTCAACCTCGATCGGCTGCGTGCTGCCGCCGACAGCCGAGGCATCCGTGCCGTCCTGCATCCACACGTGGGCACCATGATCGAAAAACGCGATGAAGTGCTCCGAGTGCTCGATGGATCGAGCATCCCGCTGTGTCTCGATACCGGCCACCTACTCATCGGTGGAACCGATCCAGTGGAATTGGTGACCATCGCGTCCGAACGTATAACCCACGCCCACCTCAAGGACGTATCTTTACCACTCGCCACTCGGGTGCAATCGGGCGAGCTCACCTACACCGAGGCGGTAGCTCGAGGCATGTACACACCGCTCGGCACCGGCGACGTCGACATCTCCTCGGTCGTGAATCAGCTGCTCGACGCCGGTTTCGAGGGCTGGTTCGTACTGGAACAGGACACGATCCTGGCCGAGGAGCCGTCCGGCGAAGGGCCGGTTCGCGATGTCGTGGCCAGTGTCGAGTTCTTGCGAAATATCGTGCGGTTGCGTGCGGGGGCACCCTCGTGAGCGCATTGCGTATCGGCGTATTGGGTGCGTCCCGGATCGCCGAACAGGCGCTGGTCGAACCGGCTCACATTCTCGGCTACCGACTGGTTGCGTGCGCAGCGCGCGACCGCACACGAGCGGAAAGCTTCGCCGAAAGACACGGAGTGGAGCGGGTTCTCGACTCCTACCAGCACGTCCTCGACGATCCGGAGGTCGACGTCGTCTACAACCCGCTCGCCAATGCGATGCACGGACCGTGGAATCTCGCGTCGGTCCGAGCCGGGAAACCGGTACTCACCGAGAAGCCTTCCGCTAGCACTGCATCCGAGGCCGAGCTGGTTGTGGAAGCAGCGTCTCGAGCCGGAGTCCCGGTGATGGAGGGATTCCACTACATGTTCCACCCGGTCACCGAGCGCCTGCAGCAGTTGGCGAGTGACGGAACCCTGGGCGACCTACTTCGCATCGAGACGATCACCCATATGCCTGCCCCGGCCGATGACGACCCCAGATGGCGGCCCGACTTGGCCGGCGGTGCCCTGATGGACCTCGGGTGCTACGGCCTGCATGTGCAACGGCTGTTCGGATCTATGGCCGGTGGCCGGCCGAGCGTCACCGCAGCCCGACTCACCCCACATCCGTCCGGAGTGGACGCCGCCTTCGACGTCGATCTGGCTTTCCCCGGCGGTGTCACGGGAAGTGTCACTGGCTCCATGGCCGCACCGGCGTACGATTTCCGAATCAAGATCACCGGCACACGCGGAGAAGCGTTGGCGCACAACTTCATCAAGCCGAACGAGGACGATCGCGTGACGACGATCGTGAACGGCGACCGCAGAACCGAGCACCTCGGTAGACGCTCGTCCTACACCTACCAGCTCGAGGCCTTTGCGAACCACGTCCTGCACGGCGCTTCGATACCGTTGGATGCCCATGACGCAGTGCTGAACATGGAGATGATCGACCGGGTCGTCGAAGTGGCGTCACGTACCGACATCACACGAACGCGCTGAAGCCCGTCACACCGCGGCCGACGATCAGGTTGTTGATCTGCGCGGTGCCCTCGTACGAGTACAGCGCCTCGGCGTCGGCGAAGAACCTGATGACATCATGCTCGATCAGAATTCCGTTGCCTCCCATTATTTCTCGCGCCCAACTCACCACCTCGCGCAGCCGCGTCGTACAAAACGTCTTCGCGAGCGCGGCATGCTCGTCATAGTGGATGCCGTTGTCCTGCAATTGAGAGACGCGAATCGCCATGCCCAGCGAGGCTGTGATGTTCGCCGTCATACGAGCGATCAGATCGGAGATCAGCTGAAACGACGCGATCGGTGATCCGAACTGCTCGCGTTCACGTGCATACGCGACGGCTCGCTCGTAGGCACCCATCATGACGCCCACAGCCTGGAAGGCCACTCCTCCGCGGGTCAACCGAAGCACCTTGGCGGTATCGGCGAACGAGTTGGCGTCGGCGAGCTTGTTGGCGACCGGAACTCGGCAGTTCTCGAGATGGATGTCGGCGTTTTCGACCGCGCGGAGGGAGTACTTGCCCTCGATCTTCTCGGCCCTGAATCCTTCGAAGTGCTTTTCGACCACGAAGCCTTTGACCTCGCCGTCGGCCTCGTCCTTGGCGAAGACGATGGTCAGGTCAGCGAAGGTGGCATTGCCGATCCAGCGCTTACTGCCGTTGAGGATCCAGTGGTCGCCCTCGAGTCGGGCCGTGGTTTCCAGCCCGCCGGCGACGTCGGACCCGCCGTGTGGTTCGGACAGACCGAACGCGCCGATCGTCTCCATTCGGCGCATGGCAGGTAACCACCGCTCGCGCTGCTCCTCGGAGCCGAGAATCGAGATACTGCTCATTGCCAGCGAACTGTGCACGCTGAACATCGTTCCCGTCGACGGGTCGATTCGCGCGAACTCCATCTCCAGCCATCCGGTGAGCAGCTTGCGGGAGGCCTTTCGATCGTCGAACTCGTAACCGAGACCAGCAATCTCGAGCTCGGCGATCATCGGCAACAGATGTACCGGCGAGCTCGCCTTCTCCCAGAATTCATTCGCCCGCGGCGCGACCTCCTCCTGCAGGAACCGACGTGTGCGCAGCACCACCTCGATCTCGGCGTCGTCGAGCATCCCCTGATATCCGTAGAAATCGGACTCGAGAAAATCGGGCGACAGCGGTCCGAGGGGCTCGTGCTCGCTCATGGTCGGCTCCTTCGTCCGGCACCTGCCATCAGGTGCCCTTGTTCCTCTTCTACCCGCCGAGCCCACTTCTCACGCATGCGACCCGCCTGCACCACTGTCAGCGACGCAGTTCGTGGGTAAGGGTCGCCAGTTCGTCGCCACCCGCCATCTGCTCGGTGAGGTCATCGAGCGAGATGTCGTCGTACGCACAGTCGAGCGTCTGGCGGCCACGGTTGAGTAGAACGAAGTGGTTTCCGACCAGGTACGCGTGGTGTGGATTGTGGGTGATGAACACGACCCCGAAGCCTTGCTCCCGGGCCGCAGAAACGTAACGCAGAACCATGCCCGACTGCTTGACGCCCAAGGCGGCCGTCGGCTCGTCGAGAATGAGCACGCGCGCTCCGAAGAAGATGGCGCGAGCGATGGCCACGCACTGTCGCTGTCCACCGGAGAGGGAGCCGATGGGGGCATCGACGTCGGGCAGATCGATGCCGATCTGCGGAGCTCGTCGACGGTCGTCGCGCGCATGGCCTGGATGTCGAGTGATTTCAGGACCTTCCCACGACGCAACTCCTGGCCGAGGAAGAAGTTGCGCCACACCGGCATCAGGGATACGACCGCCAGGTCCTGATAGACGGTGGCAATGCCCTTGTCCAGGGCGTCTTTCGGCGAGCCGAAGGTCGTAGCTTCGCCGTCGACGAGCAACTGACCCTCGGACTGCTGAAGGAGGCCGGCCATGATCTTGATCAAGGTGGACTTTCCTGCGCCGTTGTCACCCAGAACGCATGTGACTGCACCGGAACCGACGCGCAGATCGATTCCCTGCAGCGCAGTGACGTTGCCGTAACTCTTGCCCACGTTCCGAAGTTCGATGACGGGCGCATTCGCGGAGGAAATCATGAATCACCTTTTCGCCGCGAAGTTGCGGAAGGAGTTGTTGGCGATGACTGCGAACAGCAGCATCGCGCCGAGGAAGAACTTGAACCAGTCGGGGTTCCACCCGGCGTAGACGATGCCCTGATTGGTCATGCCGAAGATGAACGCGCCGATGAATGCGCCGATGGCTGTGCCGTATCCGCCCGTGAGCAAACAGCCGCCGATGACTGCCGCGATGATGTACAGGAACTCGTTGCCGACTCCCTGACCGGACTGCACCGTATCGAAGGCGAACAGCAGATGCATGCCGACGAACCAGGCGCAGAAGCCGACGAACATGAACAAGCCGATCTTGACCCTCGTGACCGGCACCCCGACGGCTCGCGCCGATTCATGATTCCCGCCGACGGCGAAGATCCAGTTGCCGGTGCGCGTTCGCATCAAGACCCAGGTCGCCGCCAGCGTCAACACGATCCACCAGACGACAGTGACGCGGATGGACACCCCGAACACCGAGAACGACGACGAGAACACGGCCTTGGCTGAATCGAACCCTTCCATGTCCGAGATCGACGGCGTCGCAACCTGTCCGGTCACCAGCTTGGTGACGGCCAGATTGATGCCGGTGAGCATGAGGAACGACGCCAAGGTGATCAGGAACGACGGAATTTTGGTTCGCATCACCAGATAGCCGTTGAACACGCCGACCGACAGTGCCAAGAGCAGCGCCAACGCCGAGCCCGCCCACACGTTCAGATGCAAATTGTAGGCGAGCATCGACGCCATGATGGACGAGAAGGTCACTGCCACACCGGTCGACAGGTCGAATTCTCCGCCGATCATCAGCAGGGAGACACCGATCGCCATGATGCCGATGGTCGAGGACGCGTACAGCACGGTCGCCAGTGCCTCGGGCGACCGAAACGGTGGTGCCACGATGCAGAAGAAGACGAAAATGGCGACCGCACCGAACAGGGCTCCGACCTCCGGGCGAATCAAGAACCGCTGCAACGGTTTCCGTCTCTTCACTCGCTCGTCTGCTGCGACGTCGTGTTCGGTCGTAGCCGGATCGGCCTGTGTGGGCATGATGTTCCTTCCGCGCCGAGGCGATGCACTCAGCGTGTGCCGTTACGGGCGTACTCGGCGACCGCATCGATATTGGTCGGGTCGATGAACGCGGGCCCGGTCAGTACCGGGGTGCCTCCGCCGATGGTGTTGCCGTTGTTGAGGTAGAGCCACAGCGAGTCGATTGCCAGGTAGCCCTGCAGGTACGGCTGCTGGTCGATGGCCCACGCGACGTCGCCGGCCTCGATCGCATCGACGAGCGCGGCGTTGGTGTCGAACGTGACGATCGTGGCGTCGCTCCCCGCATTGTTCTTGGACTGCACCGCAGTCAGAGCGATCGGAGCGGCCAGCGCGATGATGTGGTCGATGGTCGGGTCCTGCTGCAGCTTTGCGGTGATGGTCGACTCGACGGACGGCAGGTCCTTGCTGTTGACGTTGAGGATCTCGGTGGTACCACCGAAGCCCTGCGTCACGCCGGAACATCGCGCCTCGAGCGACACTGCACCCTGCTCATGGACGATGCACAGGGTCTTGCGAGCACCGTCGGTGGTGAGGCGAGCCCCAGCAGCCTGTCCGGCGATGGTCTCGTCCTGACCGAAGTACTGCTGGACTCCCATGTCCTTCCAGGAGTCGTAGCCGGAATTGAACGCGACCACCGGAATGCCTGCGGCGGTGGCTGTCTCGACTGCCGGGGCCATCGCGTCGGGCTTGGCCAGTGTGACCGCGATGCCGTCGACCTTCGAGTCGATCGCACTCTGCACGAGGTTGGCCTGATTGGGCGCTTCGGGATCTGCGGAGTAGCGCAGTTCGATGTTGTCCTTGGCCGCCGCAGCCTCGGCTCCCTTACGCACGAGATCCCAGAACGTGTCACCGGGCACTTCGTGTGTGATCATCGCTATCGTCGCGGTCGGCGTGTCGGCAACGCCCGCATTGTTTCCGTCGTCGGACGATCGCGGCGCACCGCCGGTGCTCGAGCAGGCAGCGAGGGTCAGTGCGGCGGTAACAGCCAGTACAACCGCACTCGGCCTGCGGCCCGGCCGGTTCCGAGTCGGTGTGGGCTCACCGTCGAGCCTCTGTCGAAACGTCATTGCACTTCCTCTCGGACGACCGAACGATCCTGGCCCGGCCGGTCCGGTCACTACCTGGAAAACGAAATATACGGAGCACAGTCGCAGCTCGTTTGTCGGGACGGGCATCGACGTTGCCCGCAATATCGTCTCATCCGCCTCACGGGGCTGGTCCGTCCCGGTACGACGACGTCTCTGCGGACCCATGGGGTAGGTGTCGGTCAGCCAGCGCGAGTCGCCGCGTCGACGAGCCACCCAGCGCCTATGGTGATTCGCGATGAAAAGGATCAGAAGTGTGCTGGCCGTGTCGGCGATATCGATGGCTCTCGTCGGTATCGGTGCCGGCCCGGCCATGGCGCAGCCTGTCGCCGAGCCGGCGGTTCCGACGACGACAACACCGCCGTTCACGACGCCGGACACAGACAGATGCCCGTACGCCGCGTCACCTCCCCCGGCGATCGACCTATCCGAGGTACCGGCCCCTGGAAGCACTGCCCCGCAACCACTCCCGATCCCCGCTGAGGCCGTCGGCGGCGAACGCCTCGCCGAGTGCGGAGCCGTGGTGCCGGACGGCGCTCCCCCGCTACCCGCAGACCTTTCGGCCACCGGGTTCGTGGTGGCGGACATGGACTCGGGTGCGGTTCTTGCGGCCAAGGATCCACACGGACGGTACCGACCCGCCAGCACGATCAAGATCCTGCTGGCCCTCGTCGCACTGGACGAGTTGAATTTGAGCACCCAGATCACCGCAACCGCCGAAGATGCCGAAGCCGAGGGCAGCGCCGTCGGCATCGGCAAGAACGGCGTCTACACCAATGTGCAGCTGATGCAAGGATTGGTCATGGCATCGGGAAACGATGCGGCGCACGCATTGTCGACCCAACTCGGCGGGGACGCGGCCACTGTCGACAAGATGAATGCCAAGGCCGCAGAGCTGGGCGCACTCGACACGCGTACCGCGACGCCGTCCGGTCTCGACGGCCCCGGGATGGCCAGCTCCGCGTACGATCTGGCCCTGATCTTCCGTGCCGCAATGCAGAATTCCACGTTCGCGCAACTGATTTCGACGCCGATGGTGCAGTTTCCGGGCTACCCGAAAGATCCTGCGATCCCGGAGGATCAGGACCGACCCGGCTTCGCACTCTCCAACGACAATCAGCTGCTCTACAACTACGAAGGTGCTCTGGGCGGCAAGACCGGGTACACCGACGACGCCCGCCAGACGTTCGTCGCCGGGGCCGAACGCAATGGTCGACGCCTCGTGGTGACCATCATGAAGGGCGATGTGCTGCCGATACGTCCGTGGGAGCAGGCGGCACGACTGCTGGACTACGGGTTTGCCCTCGGCCCGAACAGCACTGTCGGGAATCTCGTCGAACCGCAGTCGGTATCGGCGGTGACGAGTACCCGTGCGAGCGAGGCGACGCCGACTCTGGCCCAGCCGCCCGCGACGGCATCGGGGTCCAGTTCCCGCCAGTCCGAGATGCAGGCCCAGGGTGACACTGTGGTCCGCATCGCAATCGGTGTCATCGGTGCGATCGTGGTGATCGGGCTGCTCTGGGGCGCTCGACGGCTCTCGCGCAACCGGTGATCGGACTCTTCGGTCGTCCGCCGTCGCGAGGTATCAGCGGCGTCGGTTGCGCAGTCCCGCGACTCCGACCGCGGCGAGAACACCCGCACCCACCAACGCCAGCCCGCCGGTTACACCCGGCCCGTCGCTGACCTCGACCCTGGTGTTGATCACGGCGGGTTCCGGTGCCGGAACGTGGGCTTCTGCGAGGCTTTCGCGAGTGGTCGCGGCGAACGACGTGGAGAACAGCACCAGCCGTGAAGTCGTGAACACGAACACCAACAGACCGATGATGGGTCCGAATACGACGCCTGCGGGACCGCTGGTCACCGACGCCAGATAGAGGGCACCGAGTTGCTTGAAGATCTCGAACCCGATTGCGGCCAGCAGTGCACCCTTGGCGGCGCTGCGCCACGACACCGGTTCGCGCGGCAAGCGTGAGATCACCCAGGTGAACAGTGCCCACGTGCCCGCCAAGGCGAGGAGCACCGAAAATATGCGCAGTGCAACTCCCACGCCCGGTACGGAGTCGAGATTCGCCCACTCGAGGATGCGGCGCATGACGCCGCCACCGGCCAGAGCCGAGAGGCCCAGCGAAAGAACCAATGCGGTTCCGAGTCCGAGCAACGCCGCGAAGTCCTTGGCCTTCGTCGCCAGAAAGCCACCCTGCTCGTGCTGGCTTTCCCACATGGCGGTCAGCGCTTCTCGAAGGTTGGCGATCCACCCGAGACCGGCGTACAGCGCACCGAGCAGGCCGATGACACCGACACTCGCGCGTGACTCGATGGCCGACTGAATCAGGTCGTTGATGGTCTCACCGAAAGTGCCCGGCACGTTCTCGGCGATCTGAGACTGGATCTCGGCAAGCCAGTCGGGCTGATTCACCAGTACGAAGCCGGCGATCGCAAACGCGACCATCAGCAGCGGAAACAATGCCAGCACACTGAAGTACGTCATACCGGCCGCGTAGTAGTCACCCTTCTGACCTTGATAACGCTGCGCTGCAACGACAGTGTGGTCCAGCCAGGGCCACCGGGCTCGCCGATCGTCGAACATGGCCTTGAAATCGGGCATCGCGCTCACCTTTTCGCTGTCGTCGGCCGCTGTCGAAGAGTGTCGCCGCATCGCTGCGCTGCGAAACCCGGTGTGTGGTAAATGCTATGCGCCGGGGGGCAAGAAACCCACTCGGTCGTAGACCTGAGCCAGCGTTCGACTCGCCACTTCTCTGGCGCGGTCGGCCCCCGCCGAGAGGATGCGATCCAACTCGGCGACGTCGGCCATGAACCCGTCCATCCGCTCACGTAGCGGAACTACGAACTCGGTGAGGACATCAGCGGTGTCGGATTTGAGGTCGCCGTAGCCTTTTCCGGCATATCCGGTCACGAGATCGTCGATGCTCGTACCCGACAGTGCAGACTGAATGACCAGCAGATTACTGACCCCGGCCTTGTTCTCGGTATCGAACACGATGTCGCGCTCGTTGTCGGTCACCGCCGAGCGAATCTTCTTCGCCGATACCTTCGGATCGTCGAGAATATTGATGATGCCCGCCGGATTGGAAGAGGACTTGCTCATCTTCGCGGTGGGATCTTGCAGATCGAATATCTTCGCGGTGCCCTTGATGATGTGTGCGTCGGGCACAACGAACGTCTTCTTGAACCGGGTGTTGAATCGCTGCGCCAGATCACGTGTCAACTCCAGATGCTGACGCTGATCCTCACCCACCGGAACCAGGTTGGGTCGGTAGAGCAGGATGTCTGCGGCCTGCAGAATCGGATAGGTGAACAGCCCCACGCTGGTGTGATCACGGCCCTGCTTGGCCGATTTGTCCTTGAACTGCGTCATCCGCGCCGCTTCGCCGAACCCTGTGATGCAGTTGAGAACCCACGCCAACTGCGCATGCTCGGGCACCTGACTCTGTACGAACAAGGTCGATTTCTCGGGGTCGATACCCACTGCGAGCAACTGCGCCGCAGCGACTCTGGTGCGCCGACGCAGTTCCTTGGGATCCTGCGGAACAGTGATGGCGTGCAGATCAGGAATGAAGTAGAACGCGTCGAACTCGTCCTGCAACTCCACCCAGTTCCGCACCGCACCCAGGTAGTTGCCGAGATGGAACGAATCGGCAGTCGGTTGGATGCCGGAGAGCACCCGCCGACGCGGACCCTGCGGAGTATCGATGGAGTCGGGAGAAGACATGGTGCAATCTTTTCACGGCGCGATCGACACCTGGATCTTGCCTAGCGGTAGCGCACCGTCACCGGAGCGTGGTCCGACCATCGCTGGTCGTACGCCTCGGCGCGCTCGGTGATTGCTTCCTTGGCGCGCTCGGCGAGGTCACTCGTCGCCAGCTGGTAGTCGATCCGCCAACCGGCGTCGTTGTCGAATGCCTTCCCTCGGTACGACCACCAGCTGTACGGCCCCTCGACGTCCGGGTGCAGCGCCCGGACGACATCGGTCCACGGGGCCTTCTCGGCAAGCAGTTTCGACACCCACTCACGTTCCTCCGGCAAGAACCCCGAGTTCTTCCGGTTCGTCTTCCAGGCCTTCAGATCGGCCTCGGTGTGGGCGATGTTCCAGTCGCCGCACACCACCACGTCCCGGTCGGCGGACTTCGCGGCCTTGGCCGACTTACTCAGGTACTTCGCGAACGCGGTCATGAAGCGTTCTTTTTCGTCCTGACGATCGGTACCCACCTCGCCCGACGGCAGATACAGGCTCGCCACGGTGACATCTCCGTAATCACCTTCGATGTAGCGGCCGGCATCGGCGAACTCGACAGCGCCGATGCCGACGCGAATCGCATCGGGTGCCGCCTTCGACAGCAACGCCACACCGTTCCGACCCTTCGCCGACGGTTCGGCCGACGCAAGGTGCCACCCCGCATCGAGGGCCGGTGCCAGCGCCTTGGTCAGTTCTCCGTCGTTGGCCCGAGTCTCCTGCAGGCAGATGACGTCGGCATCGGTGGTCTCCAGCCACGGCAGCATTCCCTTGCGAACAGCAGCGCGTATTCCGTTGACGTTGACTGTGGAAATTGTGATCGGCACGCCGACGACCGTAGCGGAGACCGCCGACAGACGGCAGTTCGCCGTCCGTCGGCGGTATTTCCGCAGACCGGTCATCGACGCCGAGGTTTGGCCCCCGGCTTCGGACCGGTGACCGTCGACGTCACCTCCGGCACCACCACCGGCTCACGATCGATGCGCCGGTAGACGACGTGCTGTTGGACGTAGGTCCAGATGTTGTTGCTCATGAAGTACAGAAGCACCGCGACCGGTAGAAACGAGCCGCCGACCAGCACCCCGGCCGGAAACACCCAGAGCGTGAGCTTGTTCATGATCGCCGTCTGCGGGTTCACAGCCGCCGTCGCGTCCTGACGGGCGATCGACGCCCGGGAATTCAGATGCGTCGCGATCGCAGCGACGATCATCAACGGCACCGCAACGAACGCGATACTCCACACGGACGGCACTCCCCCGAACGGACCGAACGCTTCGAGAACCTCCTGAGAGCTGCTGACAGCAGCCGAGATCGGGGCACCGAAGAGCCGTGCGTCGAGAAAGGACTGCACATCGCCGGCGCTGAAGACGTAGTTCGCGGTGTTCGCATTCTCCTGCGCCGTCATACCGAGATGACCGAATCCGGTACCGGTTCGATTGAACGAGCGCAGCACGTGAAGCAAGCCGATGAACACAGGGGCCTGCGCCAGCAGTGGCAGACATCCCATGAGGGGGTTGAATCCGTGTTCCTGCTGCAGCTTCCGGGTTTCGGTGGCCTGCCGGGCCCGGTCCCCGGAGTGCTTCTTCCGGATGGCCTCGAGCTGGGGCTTCAGCTGCTTCATGAGGAGCTGAGAACGAATCTGGCTGACGAACGGCTTGATCAACACCGCTCGCAGAGTGAAGACGAGAAAGATCACCGCCAATGCCCAGGCGAAGCCGTTGTCGGGTCCGAGCACGAAGCCGAAGACTCGGTGCCAGAACCAGAGGACTGCGGAGACGGGATAGTAGACGAAATCGAGCATGGTGGAGCACCTCACTGTGAGAGAAAGTCGGTCGGAAGGCGTCTCGACCGGATCTCGCAGTGACTCAGCAGAATACGAGCCACCGGTCCGGTCGAAAGACCGAACCGGGCGCTCTCGGCATGGGGCGGCCGGGAGTATCGGGGTGCTCCTGCCTACGGAAGGATCCTCGAAGACGTCGGCCGTCCGCAGCTCCGGCGCACGTCGACCGTGGTGCGACCGCCCCAGGATCGACCGGCGCGCCGAAGGTCAGCAGCGATGCCGCCACCACTGCACCGAACATCGCAATCTGGGCGGCAGGTTGAGCGTCGACAACTGTGAGGACAACAAGCAGGACGGCGATGACGCCGACGAGTGTGGTCGCGTGGCGTCGAACATCCAGGCGACATGGGTGTGATCGAGATACGAGCATCGTCGGTTCCTCGAGCAGGCTTCGCGGACAACGGGTTGCGAAGTCGTGGGGGAACTCGAAACTAGAGTGCCCCCACCAGGGCGCCGGGTGCTCGTGGCTGTGGACGGCCCGGAGCATCCGGGCGATGCTGACGGCGGAACGCACCTCGTAGGTGACGTTCCTCGGCGGTGGGTCCGACGTTCGACAACCGGCGAAGGAGGGTCAGAACATCGACACGGCGTGTGAGCAGCATCGAGACCGCTAGTGCCGCAACGAGAACGAGTGCCAGGTCCACCGGCGTGGCCGGCGTCGTCAGCAGCAGCGACAGAAGAAGCAGCGAGGTGACGACGAAGCTCTGGTACTTCATCCCCCACCTCCCTGGCGTGCCGCTGATCCGAGTCGTTACTCAGGGTACAGATACCGACGGGTCTGTGCACAGGTGCCACGTATCACCGGTGAACACGGGGCCCCTGGCCTGTACGCACGGACGGATGTAATCCGGAAGTCGATCGAGCTCCGCGTCGGCGTCGGACGACAACCCACCCAGATAGAACGAGTCGATGCGGCCGGTCTGCTCGAATCGCTCCACGTTGTGGCGCGCGATGTACGCATCGGGATTCAGGGCCGCCAATGCGAGCACAGTGAGCACCGCCCCGACGCCCACCGCTCGTGGAATCCAGCGACCCGACATCCGCACGCCGGCCGCGAGCAGGAGCACGAACACCGATCCCAGCCACCACTCGACGGCCGTGACGAACAATCTGAGAGTGGTGTACCCGTACTGCGCCTCGTACAACGACATTCGATGCAGCGCCGACGCCACGATCACCATCGACAGGACACACAGCGCGCCCAACAGCACACGCAACGCAATTCGGTCGCGTTGAGCGAGGCGCTCGGCCTTGGTCACGGTGACCGCGATGACGAGCAACGTCAGCACCGTCACCGCGAGCAACTGCCAGAAGCCCTGCCGCGCGTACTCGGCGTTGGTCAGACCCTCGGTAGTCAGAACGTGCCCCTGGCCGCCGAACAGCGTCGGCACCTGGAATCCGACGAACACGATGAACAGCGCGTCCACCGCCCCCAGGGGAACCATCCACTCCCACAACCGCAGTGTTCTACGCGACGACGGTGCGAGGCGGTCGAACCGAGGCGGATGCAGTGCGACGTATGCCACGGCCAGCGCACCTGCTGCGGTGAATACGAAGACGAGGGTGCGTCCGACGATCGATGCGGCATCGAACTCGGGCGTCACCGCGCCCAGTGCATCCGCGAAACGCCTGTCGGCCGCACCGAACAACGCCGCGAACACGACGCAGAGCGCCACAGTCACGACGGCCACCATGCCGATCCGCACCGGGCGAGGCCCCTGCAGATCGATCGAACCGGCTCCGCGTCGGGTCCACCGCGCCACCCGCACCGGCAGAAAGAACGGCAGAACACCGCCGAGCGCAATTCCCGTCCAGGTCCAGGCGCGGGAGAGCACCACCACCCCGACCACGATGGCAAGCGTCGTCGACATCGTCACGATCCATTCGGCCGCTCGGAGGGCGGACACGCTGGCCAACGCCAGTACCCCTGCCACGCCCGCCCATTCCCACCGCGACAGCCTGCCGCTGCGCACTGCGAGCACCACGCCCACGAAGGCCAGGGCAGTGATCGCCACACCGAACATGATGTTCACCAACGTCACTGCCCCGATCAGGCCGGCGAGAGTCGACCCGAGGAGTGCCGCGCGAGGAGGCTGCGAATACCGCAGCACCGGCCAGGTGCGCGGCCCCCAGGGAAAGCGCCCGTGCTTCGTACTCTGATGAATCGGAATGTCGATCGTGCTCATGGCTCGTCCCTTTTCTGTGTTTCGGGCATGGAAGGTCGGCGGCTGCAGTCCGGAGACGAGCAGTCGCGGTTCGGATGGATCGAGAAAGTCAGTGCTCGGGGATGGCCACTCTGATATGGCAGCCGAATTCGCTGTCGAGAACTTCGATGGTTCCACCGTGCAGTTCCGTGGCCCAGCGGGCGATGCCGAGGCCGAGACCTGTTCCGCCGTCGGTGGATCCGCCGCGGGTGAATCGATCGAACACCGTACTGCGGTCGGCCGGCGCGATGCCTGGGCCTTGATCGATGACGTCGAAGGCATACGCTCCTTCGATTCGATGGGCCCGCAGCGTCACAGTGCTCGAATGGGGGGAATGCCGCACCGCGTTGTCGACGAGGTTGGTGATCACCTGTGTCATACGGGAGCGGTCGGCCACGACGGTCGAATCACCGGGCGCGACGACGATCGACACTCGTTCTCGGTGAACGGAGATCGCATCATCGAGGAACTGCCGCACCGCGAACTCCTCTGGGGCAATGGTGAGGACACCGCCCTCCACTCGCGACAGGTCGAGCAGCTCGCTGACCAGATCGCCCAGTCTCTCGGTCTGGTGCAGTGCCACGGACAGCGTTGCGGGATTCGCGTCGGTCACCCCGTCGACCATGTTCTCCAACACCGCACGCAGGGCAGCGATGGGCGTCTTCAACTCGTGCGAGACGTTGCCGATCAGTTCCCGGCGATACTTCTCGGCGGCTTCCAGATCGTCTGCCATGGTGTTGAACGCGGTGGCCAGCTCTCCCACCTCGTCCCGCGACGTCGCCCGCACGCGTTTCGAGTAGTCGCCGCGCGCCATCGCCCTGGCTGCCGAGGTCATCTCGCGTAGCGGCGACGTCATTCCGTGAGCGACGAATTGTGTTGCGGCCAAGGAGACCACGAGCGCAGCGAGCAGGGTGTAGCGAAATTGCCAGCCCGCCCCGATCCAGAAGACGACACTCGCCAAGACCAACACCGTGCCTACGACGAACGAGACCTTGAGCTTGAACGAGCGCAAGGGATCCAACGGGCGCGGCAGCATGCGCATCATCGCGGCGACTCCACGGCATACCCGACACCGTGCACCGTTCGGATGAGATCGCCACCGAGCTTGCGGCGCAATGCTTTCACGTGAGAGTCGACGGTTCGGCTGCTCGCGGAATCGTCCCAGCCCCACAATTGCGACAGCAGAGTCTCTCGAGAGACAGCGGTCCGGGGACGGGCAGCGAGATAAGCCAGGATGTCGAATTCCGTTCTGGTCAAATGGATGTCGCCGGAGTCGTTGGACACCCGTCGTTCACGGTGATCGATCTGCAGGTCGCCGATTCGGACGGAGTGGGATTCGACGGTGGCCGATCGCTCGGCGCGCCGAATCAACGCGTGCACGCGAGCGACCAACTCCCGCATACTGAACGGCTTACCCAGATAGTCGTCCGCGCCGACACCGAGGCCGACGAGCATGTCGGTCTCGTCGGACTTGGCCGTCAGCATCAACACCGGCACCGGCCGGGACGCTTGAATTCGACGGCACACCTCGAGCCCGTCGTAACCGGGCAGCATCAGGTCGAGAACCACAAGGTCGGGATCGAATCGTGCACAGGCCTCGACCGCGGCGGGGCCATCGGCTGCGGTGACGACCTCGTACCCCTCGCCACGGAGTCGCGCCGCTACGGCGTCGGAGATCGTGGGCTCGTCGTCCACGACGAGAACTGTGCGGCTCATGAGAACTGACCCTAGAGGGCACACAAGGAGGAGCCCGTCGGGAAATGTGGAGGTTCAGTGAAGGTTCGGGTCCTACCGTCAAGTCGATTCCGTGCTCGGCCGCACAGAAGAATTAGGGTCGGCTATCCTACTGTTTGTTAGCCAACCCTTCCGAAAGGCATGTCGATGCACACCCGACCATTCCGCACGACTCTGGCGGTGTTCGCGATAGCGCTGACCACCACGGGGCTCCTCAGCGCCTGCTCGAACTCGAATGACGAGCCGTCGCCTGCCGCGGGCACGGGCACGGGCTCCACGGCCGGCTCGTCCGCATTTCCGGTCACGATCGAGCACGCGTTCGGCGAGACCGTCGTTCCCGCGGAACCGACTCGCATCGTCGTGGCGGGGTACACCGAGCAGGACACCGTCCTGGCGCTCGGCGTCGTACCCGTCGGCGTCACCGAGTGGTACGGCGAACAGCCCTACGCAACGTGGCCGTGGGCCCAGGAAGCGCTCGGTGACGCGCAGCCCGAGGTTCTCTCGAACGACGATGGATTCGAGACAGAGAAGATCGCCGCACTCGAGCCCGATCTGATCATCGCCACCAATGCAGGCCTGACGGCGGACACGTACGACACTCTCAGCGACATCGCACCGACGCTCGCGCAGTCCGATGCGTCGACCGCCTACTTCGAGCCGTGGGACGTGCAGGCAGAGAAAATCGGACGCGCTCTGGGCCGGAAGATCGAGGTCGATGCCTTGATCGACGGAGTGAACCAGAAGTTCGCGGACGCCGCTGCCGCCCACCCGGAATTCGCAGGCAAGAAAGCGATCTTCTTGCAGAACGCGTTCTACGAGGGCAAGGCGATTGCGTACCAGGACGGACTGAGCACCGACTTTCTCACCGAGCTAGGCTTCGCGATCCCCGACGACATCGACGCGTACGTTCCGGCCGACGGTAGCGCTCAAGCCAGTATTCCGCTGGAGAACCTGTCTGTACTCGACGTCGCCGACGTGTTGATCTGGGGAACCGAGGGGCCCGGCGACCGCGCGCAGTTGGAGAAAGAAGCGGTGTACAACGCGCTGGAGCCGGTGCAGGACGGCAATCTGGTCTTCACCGACGGGGTGACGGCCGGGGCGATCTATTTCACAAGCGTGCTGAGCCTGCCGTATGTGATCGACAAGCTGACCCCGGCGCTGACCGACGCACTCGACGGAACGGCAGCGACGATCACCGGCTGACAGAACCGGGCGGCCTACTTCGCGGCCGCGCGCTTGTCCATCCACATGGCGGTGGCCAGCACACCGAGACCGGCCACCGCCAGGCCCGAGCCGACGGCCGCGGGTGCCGTGTAGCCGAATCCGGCGGCGATCACGGCACCACCGACTGCGGCTCCGATGGCATTGGCCAGGTTGAATGCGGCGTGATTCAGCGACGCGG
Organism: Rhodococcoides sp. S146-33; assembly: GCF_059489205.1. Classification (NCBI taxonomy): domain Bacteria; kingdom Bacillati; phylum Actinomycetota; class Actinomycetes; order Mycobacteriales; family Nocardiaceae; genus Rhodococcoides; species Rhodococcoides sp. S146-33. Next base: position 592,671 of record NZ_JCAJWY010000002.1, on the reverse strand, counting down.
CCAGCGTCTGAGCGTCTTCGGCCACGTCCATCAATCTCGTTTGCAGCCCCGGAACCACCGAGGAGCCGGACGCGCCGATCAGGAACACCAGAAGCAGAGCGGTGACCGGATTGTGGGCCGCTGCCACGAACATCGCCAAGAACACTGCAGTTGCAGCCAGGCCGACGAAAGTGCCCTTGAGCTGGTATCGGTCGGCCAGCCAGCCGCCCGCGTAGTTGCCTGCAACCATCCCGAGTCCATAGATCATCAGGGCGACCGGAACGAGCGCGCGAGCAAGGCCGGCGACATCGGTCAGCGTCGACGCGATGTAGGTGTACACCGCGAACATGCCACCGAATCCGACGATGCCCACGAACAGGGTCATCCAGACCTGACTGCGGCGCAGCGCACCCAGTTCGGTGATGGGACTGGTGGTCGGCATGGCGTCGAGGCGCGGCATCCACACAGCGAGCGCGGCGACCGTGAGGGCACCGATGACCGCTACGAGAGCGAACGCACTGCGCCAACCCAGCGCCTGCCCGATCCAGGTTGCGACCGGTACGCCGACGACGTTGGCGACCGAAAGGCCCATCATCACCATCGCGACAGCTTTGGCCCGTTTACCCGGCTCGGCCAGGTGTGCAGCCACCAGCGCAGCCACTCCGAAGTACGCGCCGTGCGGCAGGCCGGCGACGAATCGCGAAGCGACCAGCTCGTTGAAGCTGGGTGCGAACACCGTGCCGATGTTGCCCAGGGTGAAGGCGACCATCAGCACCAGCAGCAACATCCGCCGGGGAACGCGCGCAGCCAGGGCAGCGATGGTGGGCGCGCCGACCACGACGCCCAGCGCGTAGGCAGAGATCATGTGACCCGCGGAAGGCTCGGAGATCCCCATCGTGGTGGCGATGTCCGGCAGCAAGCCCATCGACGCAAATTCCGTGGTGCCGATGCCGAAGCCGCCGATGGACAGGGCCAACATCGCGAGTTTGCGACGGGTCGAGTGCGGTCGATGACTGACACTCAGACCACTCGACACCCTGCCGCGCACAGCGCTGACTCGGGACAAAGCGGAATCGGTGACAGTCACAGCGGTACTACCTTCGTTTCGATCGGGTGAGTGAGCAACAAGAACGGCGGCCGGCCGAATCGATTCAGCACAGCACAACCGAGTAAGAGAACAGCCAGCCCGTTCATTGTCTTCCCTCGGGCAACTGGTTTTCGAGTCGCAGCGCGGTGATTGTCCTCACCCGAGCATCTGCTCGAGCCCCACCGGCCGACGCACCGAGCCCTTGTTTCTGTGCCATGTCCGCACCCGGTAACATCTTCGCCAGGTCATGAGTGCCAGCATCGAGCCCCGGCTTGCTGGCCGGCAACCCTCCAACCGCGGTGGGGTGCCCCGGGTGAACGACCAGGCCGATCCGGCACGCGAGTACCGGATCGACAAGCGCGGGTCCGCAGGCAGCGGACCCACTGAATCTTCGGCCTCCTGGGGCCGAGGCCTGTCAGGAGGTTCTCTCATGTGTTGCTGTACCGATACGCCCCGTAACGCTCGACTTCTCGAGCATCATTCGACATTCGATTCGTCGTAGACAGACTCGTCTCAAGAAAACGGAGTATCACCAGCCATGACCGATTCGACCCCCGACATCGTCGACGCCACCGGAGCACCCACCGAGGATCCGTTCACCGATCCGGCTGCCAACTGGAGCTTCGAGACCAAGCAGATTCACTCGGGCCAGACCCCGGACGGCGCTACCAACGCTCGCGCCTTGCCGATCTACCAGACCACCTCGTACACGTTCGACAACACCGATCACGCGGCCGCGTTGTTCGGTCTGGCGGAGCCGGGCAATATCTATACCCGCATCATCAACCCGACGCAGGACGTCGTCGAGCAGCGCATCGCCGCCCTCGAAGGTGGCGTCGCCGCGCTCTTGCTCGCATCGGGTCAGGCCGCCGAGACGTTCGCGATTCTCAACCTCGCGGAAGCAGGCGACCACATCGTCTCGAGCCCGCGGCTGTACGGCGGCACGTACAACCTCTTCCACTACACGCTCCCCAAGCTGGGCATCACCGTCTCGTTTGTCGACGATCCCGATGATCTCGAGCAGTGGCGTGCCGCGATCACGCCGTCGACCAAGGCGTTCTACGGCGAATCGATCTCCAACCCGAAGAACGACATTCTCGACATCCCCGGTATCTCGGCGGTAGCCCACGAGAACGGCATCCCGTTGATCGTGGACAACACGGTAGCGACGCCGTACCTGCTACAGCCCCTGAAGCACGGTGCCGACATCGTCGTGCACTCGGCGACCAAGTATCTGGGCGGGCACGGCACGGCCATCGCGGGCGTCATCGTCGACGGTGGCACCTTCGATTGGACCCAGGGCCGCCACCCCAACTTCACCACCGCGGATCCGAGCTACCACGGTGTGGTCTTCGCCGATCTAGGCGCGCCCGCATTTGCATTGAAGGCACGCGTGCAGTTGCTGCGTGACATCGGTGCGGCGGTCTCGCCGTTCAACGCCTTCCTCATCAGCCAAGGCATCGAGACGTTGAGCCTGCGAATCGAGCGGCATGTGGCGAACGCACAGAAGGTGGCCGAGTTCCTCGCCGGCCGCGACGACGTCGTCTCGATCAACTACGCCGGACTCGAATCGTCTCCGTGGTACCGACGCGGCCAGGAGTTGTTGCCCAAGGGGCAGGGTGCGATCGTCGCCTTCGAGTTGAAGGGCGGAGTGGACGCGGGCAAGAAGTTCGTCAACGCGCTCACACTGCACAGCCACGTCGCTAACATCGGAGACGTGCGCTCACTCGTCATTCATCCCGCGTCCACCACCCATTCCCAGTTGACTCCCGAAGAGCAGCTGGCATCGGGAGTGACACCCGGCCTGGTTCGCCTGGCAGTGGGAATCGAAGGAATCGACGACATCATCGCCGACCTCGAGGTCGGCTTCAGCGCGGCGGCATCTTGAGTCACAGCTGCGACACAGGCGTTCGTCCGGAGGCGGTTCTTCCGTCTCCGGACGGCCGGCTGGGCACCATAGACATCGGCGGTCTCGATCTCGAGAACGGCGCTCGTATTCCCCAGGTCACCGTCGCGGTGCAGCGGTGGGGCGAACTCGCCACCGACCGCAGCAATGTCGTTCTGGTCGAACATGCCCTGACGGGCGATTCGCACGTGTCCGGCCCGCCGGACGCCGATCATGCTCTGCCCGGTTGGTGGAACGGAATGGTCGGGCCCGGGCGCCCTATCGACACCGACGAGTGGTGTGTGCTCGCAACCAACGTGCTCGGCGGGTGCGGCGGCACCACCGGGCCGAGCAGCTTGTCACCCGATGGCACACCGTACGGTTCGACGTTCCCCGAAATCTCCATCCGCGATCAGGTCGCGGCCGAGGCAGCCGTCGCCGACGCACTGGGCATCGACCGGTTCGCCGCTGTCGTCGGCGGCTCGATGGGCGGCATGCGGACCCTCGAATGGATCGTGAGTCGCCCCGATCGTGTGGCAGCTGCACTGGTTCTGGCAGTCGGCGCCCGCGCGACAGCTGATCAGATCGGCACCCAGACAACGCAGATCGCCGCTATCAAGGCGGATCCGGGGTGGCTCGGCGGTAACTACCACGCGACCGGAACATCTCCGACGGCCGGACTGGGCATCGCACGACGCATCGCCCATCTGACGTATCGCACCGAGAGCGAACTCGACATTCGGTTCGGCAACTCTGCGCAGAACGACGAAGATCCGTGGGCCGGCGGTCGCTACTCGGTTCAGAGCTACCTCGAGCACCAGGCCGCCAAGCTGGTCAATCGGTTCGACGCGGCGACGTACGTTCTGCTCACCGAGGCGATGAACCGTCACGACGTCGGTCGTGGCCGCGGCGGTGTAGCCGAAGCTCTTGCGTCGGTACCGGTTCCGACCATCGTCGGCGGCGTCGATTCGGATCGTCTCTATCCACTGCGCTTGCAGAAGGAGATCGCTCGCGAACTCCCCCAGTGCCGCGGACTGGAAGTGATCCAATCCCGCGACGGGCACGACGGATTCCTCACCGAAGCCGATTCGGTGGCGAAGCTGCTCGCCGAGACGATGGAGCTCGCTCGCCTCGGACGCCGCTGACACTTCTGCGGCTCCGCTGCGGGAATCAGTCGGTTCCGAGCGGATCGATCGACAGCGACAAGAACACGATCGCTCCGCCGACGCAACCCAACGCGAGCACGTCGAATGCACGACTGCGCACGCTCAGGGTTCCTACCCGAGATTCGGGCAAGCACAGTCGTAGCACCGCGGCCAGTAGCGCCGCACATCCGAAGATGAACGCGCCGCGCCGCCAGCGATCCGCCAACACCAGAACAAGCGCCGCCAGCACGACGACCGACACCGCGACGATCGGCAGGTTGCGGGCTACGGCTGCACGAAATCCCTGGTCGGATTCAGCTCGTGCATCCTCGGCGGCGTTCATGCTCGGATCGCTCAGCTCTCGGCTGCGGTGCGCTCGGCGCGCTCGACGACGTTGGTGAGCAAGAACGCTCGAGTGAGAGGTCCGACGCCGCCGGGGTTGGGCGAGAGGAAACCTGCTACCTCGGCAACACCGTCGGCAACGTCCCCGCGCAATCCGTCCTCGGTGCGGGTCACGCCGACATCGAGCACGGCGGCACCGGGCTTGACCATGTCTGCGGTGATCAGTCCCGGAACCCCAGCGGCAGCAACGATGATGTCAGCGCGGGAGACTTCAGCGGCAAGATCGCGAGTCCCGGTGTGGCACAACGTGACCGTGGCGTTCTCCGAACGTCTCGTGAGCAACAGACCGATGGGGCGACCGACAGTGACGCCGCGGCCGATGACCACGGCGTGCGCGCCGTCGAGTGCCACGTCGTAGCGACGCAACAGGTGCACGATGCCACGGGGCGTGCACGGCAGCGCAGCGTCTTTACCGAGCACCAAACGGCCCAGGTTGATCGGATGGAGGCCGTCGGCGTCCTTGTCCGGGTCGATCCGTTCCAGAGCAGCATTCTCGTCGAGATGTTTCGGCAACGGCAGCTGCACGATGTATCCGGTGCAGTAGGGGTTGGCGTTGAGTTCGTCGATCACTGCTTCGAGATCCGCCTGGGTGATGTCCGCGGGCAGATCGCGACGAATCGAGGTGATCCCGACCTTCGCGCAGTCGTTGTGCTTGCCCCGGACGTACGCCGCAGAACCCGGGTCGTCTCCCACCAAGACAGTGGCCAGCCCTGGGGTGATGCCCTGCTCCCGCAGCGCTGCCACGCGGGCGGTGAGATCGACGAATATCTCGTCACGGGTCGCTTTGCCATCGAGGATCGTTGCAGTCACCCGGCCATTGTTCCAGGCTCGGGGTCACCCGTGCCGCGCCGGTCCGAAGACCGCGTCAGCCTTCCACGACGAGACCGTGCGCTCCCGCGTATGCCACGGCCTGCATCAGCTCGATCTTGGCACCCCGGACGCTCGCGCTCACCCACAGGGACGGATCGGCGACGGCTCCGCGTAGGTCGGCCTCGTCGAACTTGGCGTCGACGGTACGGGCCCCGGAAAAATCGACCGAACGCACCGTTGCTTTCCGAAAATCTGCAGACACCAGATTCGTCTCCCGCATCCGGCACCCCGTGAGGTCGAGACCGCGCAGGTCGACGTTGCCCAACGCCGCCAGAGTGAAATCGACCTCGTCATAGGTCGCGGGCCGCATCCGGCTGTCCACGAACACCGAACCCATCATGGTCGAGTGGCGAAATGTACTGTGCTGCAAATTTGTCCGAGTGAAGGTGCACGAGCGAAAAGCAGAATTCGTGTGGATCGATTCGGTCAGGTCGGTGCCGGTGAAATCGCATTCGGTGAACACGACCGAGTCGGTTCGAACTCCGCTCATGTCGGCATCACGAAAGGTGCACCGGACGAACTGCCTGCCGTTCCACTCCTGCCCGTCCAGTCGAGAGTCGGAAAAATCTTCACCGATGATCTGCTCGTCGTCCACCTGCCCCATACTCCCTCGGTTCGTGGTGGCAGAGTGAACCGGGTGTTTCGACTGATGTTCTTCGAGCCCCGAATCCCCCAGAACACCGGCAACGCAATTCGCCTGGTCGCCGGCACCGGATGCGAACTGCACCTGGTGGGTCCGCTCGGTTTCGACATGTCCGAGCCGAAGCTCAAACGTGCCGGCTTGGACTACCACGATCTGGCGTCCGTCACCGTGCACCGAGACTTGCCGTCGGCCTGGTCGGCTCTGGCACCGACGCGAGTGTTCGCCTACACCGCCCACGCCACACGCTCCTACTCCGACGTCGCGTACGAGCCCGGCGATGTTCTCCTCTTCGGTCCGGAACCCACAGGACTCCCCGACGAGGTTCTCGACGACCCACACGTGAGCGACCGCCTTCGCATACCGATGATTCCCGGCCGTCGATCACTCAACCTCGCCAACGCAGCGGCGGTGACGATGTACGAGGCATGGCGGCAACACGGGTACGAGGGCAGCGTCTGACGGGGTTGCGTTCGAGTGCGCTCGAAGCCCTAGCGTGCGTTTCATGACATCTGCAGCACAACGGACCGATTCACCACGTACCTGGCTTCGGCCGGGCCGCCCCGTTCTGTTACGCGAAATCAATTGTGAGCGTCGACAAATGGCCGGACACTTCTGCTGTGACACCGAACCGCGACGGCTCCCCTCAGAGCTCGATATCGTCGATCCTGCCTCTATGGGATCGGCGGTGTTCGACGTGCCCGCGCCCAGTGCCGGTCGACAGCTGTCGGTAACGATTTCCTGGCGATGGACGGGCGTCGGTGCACACGCCCGGGCAGCGCTCCAAGCCCAGCCCGACACGACGGACAGGACTGATCCGAATATCTAAATAGCAAGTAAGAGAATTGGATTCGACTTATTCACCGCTGGCCGGAACACTGCCTTCGGCGCTCGATCGGCGGTGCAAACAGCTTTGGCCAGGGTCCGGAAACCTCACTTCCGCGACGATTCATTCCCGGATGCCAGCGGCACCGTTATACAAACCTCGGCAGCATGCTGCCGTGAAGGACTCGAGCGGGGTACGGTGTGCCGCATCGACCCGTTTCGTTCGTGAAGGAGCTTTCTGTTGTTCTCTGTTTCCCAGCCCCGCCGTTCTTCTTCCTACTCCTCCACCACGCGATCGTCGAGTCGGTTCGGTAACCGAATTGCCCGTACCGCAGCAATATTCGCTCTCGGTTCAGGAATGACCGCCGCAGCGCTGATGGGCACCGCCACCGCGTCGGCCGCCCCAGTCAACTGCGTGTCTCCGCCCTCGGCCAACGACATCCAGGTCGACGGCACCGCGAGTTGCGGTGCCACTTCGGAGGGCACCGGCCGGGCCACCGCCGGTGCCGCTGACAGCGGTACCGCGGTCAGCGTCAACGACGGTCCCGGATCGACGGCCACATTTGCCAACGGATTCGGCGTCGCACTCGGAGCGAGCAAGAACGCGGGTACGGCCTACGCCTTCGCACTGGGTGGAGGCATCGCACACTCGTGGGCCGACGCCGGCCAGACCACTCTCGCCGTCGCCGGGTGGGGCTCCGGTGCCACCTCCGAGGGCCGGGGTGTCGATTGCGTCGGACCGCTCTCTCTGGCGCTGAATCTTTCCAGCGGTCAGTTCTGCGTCCTCGGTAGCTGATCTTCGGGGACTCGATCCCCGGTCGTCGAACGGAGCCGGTTACCCGAAGCCAAGGCTTGAGGTGATCGGCTCCGCCGACGCGTGCTGACAACACAGTCGCAGCGAACTCAGAGACTGTGGAAGACGCACCGTGTGCGGTATGAGCGGCCACCGCGTCGAGGTTTCGACGTTCCAGCAGAGTGACGACGATCGTGCCCTCGATCATGTTCCTCGAGTCGGCAATGCGTCCTCGAAGTGGCGAATTAAGTCGAGTAGGGCCCATTTCTCTGCACGCTTATGGGCGGCAATGGGCTCGCACCCGACCGGGACCACCTTTCGACCGTGGAAATGCACCCCCGCCGATCGACGATGGTCGTGGTCGATCTCTGGGAACTGCGATGAAACCCGCGCCTCCTGCGGAGACTTCCCGATGGGCCTCTCGACTCCCTCGAACTCGGGCGACGTACGGACAACATCTCGCCAGCACCAGCGTTGCAGCCGCCAGGTTTCGCCGTAAGTCGTCGACGCTCGAGTACTTCTCGAAGAAGCCGAGAGCTCCGACCGCCTCACCGAACTCGGCGACGGGTTGGGTCCGGCATTGGAAGCGGCGTAGCACAGGTCAACGGTGGAACGAGCGAGGCGACACCGTCGGTCATCCCCCTGAACAGGGCGAATCAACTCCTCGTTGGCTTTATCCGTTTCTGTCGGTGCCCCGGGTTACTGTTCATCTTGTTCGAACATGCGTTCTTGTTTCGGGTCACCGGGGGGTGAATGGGGATGGCTGTACCGATCGTGTCGTTGGAGGCGTTGACCGCCGCTGCGCAGGCAGAAAACCAGCATGCGTTCCGCAAGATCGCCGCCTGCTACGACGTTCATCGGACCTGGATCACCCACGATTCCAAGTTCAAGCATTACAGCCGGTACGGGCGCACCGAGATGGCGGCCGCGTTGGGCTGCTCGGCGACGGTCGCCGAATCGTACATCTCCGTCGGTGTTGCCCTGCACACGCGACTACCCCTGGTACGGACAGCATTCGAGGCCGGGGAGATCGATCTTCCGCGAGTGCGGACGGTGTGCCGGATCCTCGACAACCTCTCCGACGAGATCGTGCGCATGGTCGAGGACGAGATCGTCGAATCCGCCCGCCGCAATTCGCCCGGTCCACTCGAGACGGAAATCTGGGACATCTTGCTGCGAGTCGCCCCGGAGGAAGCGGCAGCACTACGCGAGTTCGCGAAACGATTCAGGCACATCTCCTACAACCCGGCCGGTGAGTTGGCGCGGATCCGAGCGGAATTGACTGCACCCGAGGCCGCGGCGGCGTGGCAGCTGCTCGAGGAGATGGCCGACACGCTCTGTCCGAAAGATCCTCGCGGCAAGCAGGACCGGTTGTGTGATGCGTTCATGGCGAGGATGCACGGCGAACCCCGACTGGCATGCCTGTGCCAACGCGAGGACTGCCCGAGAAAAGATGCAGCGTTGCCGGATCGTCGGGTGCCGTTGACGATGGTCACCGTCGACATCGCCACCCTCATCGGGTTGCTTGCGAACCCTGCGTATCTGGCCGGTCACGGTTCGATCGACCCGGATCTCGCACGAGAGTTGGCGCGTAACAGTCAATGGCAGGTCCTGCTCACCGAGGCGGTCACTCTCGCGGAGAAGCTCGGCCTGGCGGTGCAGAACCCGGAGACCGGGGAATGGGAACGACGCAGCGGCGGCGAGAAAGCAGGGACGGCAACGGGATCCGATGCGGGATCCGCTGCGGGAACGGTGACGGATGAGGACACAGACACGCACGCAGACACCGACGTGAACGCAGACGCAGACTCGGCAGATGCTGCTGATGATGTGGAAGGCGGGTCGGCGACGGATTCGGAGGCGAAGGCTGGTCCCTCGACCTCACCGACTTCGGCCAGTGCACCCGCATCTGAACGTGCGCCGGAAAACACTCCGGCACCAGAGACGCCGGCAGACGAGATGGGCGAGACTGGCGGGCCTGAGGAGAACGAGAAGACCGGCGAGGTCGACGAGACTGCCGGGTCCGAGGAGGACGACGAGTCCACACCCGTACCTGCGACCGATCCGTCGGCAATTCCCGAAACTGATGCCGCCGAGCCTGTCCGGAAGAACGCAGCGACACGTGCAGGGACACCGGTGACCGACCCGCAGGCGGACGCACCGTCGGCCACCGACCCCGAGGCAGCTGTTCCCTCGGAAACCGCGCCGGCTTCAGGATTGTCTCCGGAACAGGCATCGCCGGCACCTGATATCGCATCGAGCTGTGCGCAATCACGTTCGTCTGCAACACCATCCGGCCCCGCAGCCTCCGGCCAGACACCAGCTGAGGGCCTGGCACCAGAAACAGGCCCGGCACCACCAACAGGCCCGGCATCAGGAACAGACCCGGCACCCGCAGCCGCAGCCGCCAGCGACGACCGGCACCCGCATCGCCTGGAATCTCTGGCCTCCGCTGCAGCGCTGTTCTGTACCCACACACCCGTCGGCAAGGGCACACGGCACAGCTCTGCCCTCGACATGCCCATCGCAGGCCCGCGCGACGACAGGACGATCCACGCAGTAGGCCACACGCCCGCAGCCCGCACACCCTCAGGTATTTACCTCGGCAACGCCTCCCTCGCCGCTGCTCTCGAAGCAGCGATCGCGGCCGACCCCACCCTCGGCACGTCCGTCGCACGGGATCCACTGACCGACCGGGCCCTGATCTACCGACCCGATGCCCTGACCACCGCCGCCGTTCGGCTCCGCGACCGCCACTGCCGCTTCCCCGGCTGCCAGCGTCCAGCAGACCGCTGCCAACTCGATCACTTGATCCCGTTCGATCACGCCGACCCACTGGGCGGCGGCTGGACGACGGTCAACAACCTGCAATGTCTCTGCGAGTTCCACCACACCGTCAAAACCGCCGGCTACTGGAGCGCCGTCATGCTCCCGGGCGGCGCGATCCTCTGGACCTCCACCTCGAAGACCACCCGAATCACACTGCCCGCCAACGGCACAGCCGTCCCCATCCTCGACAACGACCTGCGCCCACACATCCCCACCAAACCCAGACGATCCGGCATCATCGCCTACCCCCAGCAACCGGACAACCACGAGCAGGAAGCAGAACCAACAGCCGAAGACACCGAAGCCCCGCCATTCTGATCAGTGACCCTCTGGAACGGCATCAGATCCAGCTTCCGGTGCTCGGCAGTATCGGTAGCGGAGGGAAGGGCCGAACACGAACGAATGTCGACCTTGGCCGCACACCGGGTGGATCTGCGCGGCCTGCGAAATCGTCATCATCCGTCGACCTGCATACTCGAGAGATGAGCTACTCACGTGCAACCGCTCGCCCGAGGGCGCTGTCGTTGCACGGCCGGATACGAGTGCTGACGATGAGTGTGGCGGCGCTCGCCGTAGCGGTGAGTGCTCTGGCGATCTATCTCGTCGCGGAACAGGCCCTTCGTTCGCAGGTCATCGACCGCGTCGGGCGAAACAGCGACGCCCTGATGGCCAGTGCAGCGTCGGGCGCTTCGCCCTACCTGTTCGGTTTTGCGACCGAAGATTCCACAGCGAAAGTCGCACTGGTCGCGACCGGCGGGGAATTGATGACCTCATCGAACGGTGCCGATCCCTTCATGAACTCCGATGGCGTTCTGGATGCCCCCGAGAAGTCGGTCGTAGACGGCAGCTCGGATCGGTCGTTGCGCGAAGTACGTGGCTATTACATATCCGCCCAGCGCACGGCCTCCGGGGAAACCATCATGGTGGCCGAATCGCTCAGTGGAGCATCACGCCTCCTTGCCAAACTCACTCTGGCTCTCGTCCTCGTCGGAGGATTCCTCGTCGCGCTTGCCGGCGTCGCCGGTACCGCGGTTGCCCGCACCGGCCTCAGACCCGTCACCCGCCTCCGCGCAGGCACCGAACGCGTTGCGAGGACCGGCGACTTCGAGCCCATCGACGTCAACGGAGACGACGAACTCGCATCGCTCGCCAACAGCTTCAACGAGATGTTGGCGTCCCTGTCTCGGTCGCGGTCAAGGCAGGGACGGCTGATCGTCGACGCCGGTGCCGGTCTCATGGAGCCCCTGACAGCGCTGCGCACGAACATCGACCTGCTGATGTCTCTCGACAGGCCCGACGCACCTAACATGCCCGAAGAAGAGCAAGATCGCTTACGGGTCGAGGTCATTGCCCAGATGGACGTCATCATCGGGTTGGTGCACGATCTCGTCGACCACGCCCGGGAACCCGCTCCGACGCCGCACTGACGATGGTGCGACGCAGCCGACATCGATCGCTTCAGGACGTCAATCGCACTCCGGTCAGCTGTTCGGACGCTTCCCACAGTCGTCGCGCGTCGTCCATGTTGCGCAAAGGCTTCCACAACCCGACCTCGGCCGGCGGCCCGCCGATCAGCCGGGTAGGACCGACGAACTGATCACCGCGAGAGGCTGTACCTGCCGCCGCGATCACACCTGGTTGCGCGGCGCTGTCCACTGTTCCCGCAATGCCGACGCGGGCTAATACACCGATGAGCCGTCGTCCTGCGGAGTCTTTCGGGCGCCCCAGACCCGGTTGGGCCGCAAGTAGATTGGTCGGTGAAATGCCCGGATGGGCAATGTTGCTGGTGATCCCCCATCCACCGGCCCTGCTGCGTGAGTCGAGTTCCCGGGCGAACAAGGCCACCGCGAGCTTCGACTGGCTGTATGCCTTCATGACAGCGTAGGACCGCTCCCAGTTCAGGTCGTCCCAGTTGATGGTCCCCGATCGTGCGGCGATGCTCGTCTGATGAGTGACTCGCGCACCACCGGCCCGAAGAAGCGGCAGCAGAGCGAGGGTGAGTGCAAAATGACCGAGATGGTTGGTTCCGAACTGCAGCTCGAATCCGTCCTGAGTCACTTGACGCTCGGGTGGCTGCATGACTCCCGCATTGTTGACGAGCACGTCGATAGGCCGGCCGTCGGCGACGAGTTCGCTCGACAACGCTGCAACCGAATCCAGTGACGACAGGTCCAATTCGCGGGTGCTTACCTGTGCGCCGGGTACCGCAGCCCGGATGGACTCGGCTGCGCGCTTCCCTTTGGCGGCAGAGCGCACCGGCATGACGACCTCCGCTCCGGCGCGCGCGAGTTGCGTCGCGATGACCGTGCCGATCCCGTCGCTGGCTCCCGTGACGACGGCGCGCTTCCCGTTGAGGTCGGGGATGGATAGATCTGCGATGCGGCCCATTTCAAGCTCCTCGGGTGGTTGAGATCGTTCTGCGTGAACGTGCAGGTCCCATGTTCGACTGCGGTGTCGGGCTTATCCAGGACTTCTCGATCCACTGATACGACCGACACCGTGTACGACCGATACCGTGGATCAGGTCAGGACCTGGGTTCCCACCACCGCGAGCAGTTCCAGTTTGGCGTAGCTCTCGCTACCGGGGACCGCCGTGTACACCAGAAGACGATGTGCCTGCTCCGGATCGAGAAGGGTCTGGCAGTTCAAGTGCAGCATGCCTACCGTCGGGTGCAGGAACCGTTTGGTCTCGGGTGGGCGCACCCCCACTTCGCGCTTCTCCCACAGGGTTCGGAATTCCTCGCTGACCTCCTGCAGCTCGGCCGACAGTCGGGCTGCGGTCGACTCAGGTCCGCGAAGTGTGACGATCTCACGCAGCCCCGACGCGTACACCCTGGACAGCGCCTCCCGCTCTTCTGGTGGGTACGTCTGTCGGACAGCTCGGTCGGTGAACCAGCGATATCCCAGACTCCGGTTCGGCCCGGTTCGCAACGACGCATCCCCGGTCAATGCAGCGCCCAGCGGCGACTGGCGCAGAGTTTCACCGAGCTCGGACACGATCTCGGCGGGGGTGTCGTTCAGTCGGTCCAAGATCCGCAGCAATCCGGGGCTGATGTGGTCGCTCGACGCTCCGCGTGCCGGAGGAGCGTGCCCGGCGAGGCGGAACACGTGATCACGCTCGTCAAGCGACAGATGCAAACCCTGCGCGATCGACGCAATCATCTGCTCCGACGGAGCAGGACCGGACCCACGTTCGAGCCGGGCGTAGTAGTCGGTGGACATGTGGCAGAGTTCGGCGACCTCCTCGCGCCGAAGGCCCCGCGTTCGCCGGCGCTGCCCACGCGGAAGGCCGGTGTCCTCGGGCTGCAACGACTCACGACGCTGCCGTAGAAAAGCGGCCAGCTCCGGCCGATCGATCACCGCAGCCTCCTTCCGTCGAATGCGATCGCTGCTGCTGCAATTGTGCCCTCTCCGCGGTGGCTATTGTCGAACGATGAGCGCTCCCTTGACCATCGTCACCGGTGGCAGCCGCGGCATCGGTGCTGCGATATCCCGACGACTGGTCGCAGACGGGCACCATGTGGTGATCGGTTACCGCTCCGGTGCCGCCGCCGCGGAAGCGTTGGCCACGGAATTGTCGGCATCCGGGCGAACGGTGATCGCCGTGCGCGCCGACACCACCGACGAGCAAGCGGTGATCGATCTGTTCACAGCGGCCGCGGAGATCGGCTCGGTCACCGGTGTGGTGAACAACGCCGGTTCGGCACGCGCCGTCGGGATGCTGGCGGACAACGACATCGAGACCATCAGAGCAGACCTCGACGTCAATCTGGTCGGCGTCCTCACCTGCTGCAAATATGCAATCGAAGCGATGGCCGAATCTGGTGGAGCAATAGTCAATATCTCCTCCGCTGCCGCCACCCTCGGTAGTCCCGGAATGTACGTGCACTACGCGGCCGCCAAGGCTGCTGTGGACACGTTGACCGTCGGTTTGTCCAAAGAGGTTGCTGCGCAGAACATCCGCGTCAACGCCGTGGCACCGGGCGTCATCGAGACCGACTTCCACCGAGATCGGCAGCGGCCGCGGAAGATGGCGTCGAGCATCCCCCTCGGCCGCCCCGGTGTGCCGGACGAGATCGCCGGTGCGGTGTCGTGGTTGCTCTCCGACGACGCGCGGTACGTCACCGGAACCGTCATCAGGGTGGCCGGCGGTATGTGAACGCCTCGGCTGCCACTAACGAGGTGCGATGCGGTGCAGTTCGACTTCGTCGAGCTCTCCGTTCTCGGCGACAGCCGTCATGTATGTGCAGAACGGTTGTCGACGCCGGTCCGTCGGAGATCCTGGGTTGAGCAGCCGTAAACCGTTGTCCGCGAATGTGTCCCATGGTATGTGGCTGTGCCCGAACACAAGAACGTCCGTCTCCGGGTATGTCGCCGCCATGCGTCGTTCACGGCCCGTCGCGGCACCGGTCTCGTGCACAACTGTGACGCGAACCCCGCCGAGCGAGACGTCGGCGCGTTCGGGCATCAGAGCCCGTAAGTCGTCGCCGTCGTTGTTTCCCCAGCACGCGACCAGACGACGTGCCCGCTGTGACAGCGCCTCGAACGATGCGAGGTCCACCCAATCACCGGCATGAATCACGACATCTGCGTCGTCGACGGCCGCCCACACTTCGTCGGGCAGGTCGCGAGCACGCTTGGGGAGATGAGTGTCGGCAATCAGCAGCAGCTTCACCACTCGATTGTGCACGCGAGCGGTGTGGCCCGGTCAGCGAAAGTCCCTCGACCTGGATGCCACTCGCAGATCCATCAGTTGCAGATGGTCTGCCACCACGGTCACCGCGCCCTCTGCGTTCTGTACCTTGCCGCGAACCAGCAACGCCGGGGCGGTGATCGCCAGCTTGCGGTACTTGGCCCACAATCCGACCGAGCACACGACGTTGACCATGCCGGTCTCGTCCTCGAGGTTGATGAACGTGACACCTCCCGCCGTGGCCGGCCGCTGGCGATGCGTCACCGCACCGCCGACGAGGACTCTGTCTCCGTCCGGGATCTGCAGCAACCGATTCGCGGGAACCACCCCGAGAGATTCGAGCCGATCTCGAAAGAACTGGGTGGGATAGGAATTGGGCGAGACCCCGGTTGCCCAGACATCGGCCGACGCCAGATCGAGGTCCGTCATACCCGGTAGCGCAGGCGCTTTCGTCGACGCACCGATGCCGGGGAGCAGGCCTGGGCGCTCCCCCGCCGCCGCGCCGGCAGCCCACAATGCCTCTCGACGCGTGATTCCAAAACACCCCAGGGCGCCGGACGTGGCGAGGGATTCCGCCTGCGCAACCGACAGTTCGACGCGACCCGTCAGATCCAGGAACGAGGTGTACTGCCCCTGTGAGTCTCGCGCATCGACGATCTTCTGAGCCAGTGCGGTACCGATGAACTTCACATCGGCCAAACCCATGCGTATCTCGAGGCCGTCTCCCTCGAGATTTGCATGGCCGAGACTGGCGTTCACGTCGGCACCGTGCACCAGCACCCCGTGCCGCCTGGCATCGGCGACCAAAGATTGAGGTGAGTAGAAGCCCATCGGCTGGGCACGCAACAAGCCTGCGCAGAAAGCAGCTGGATGATGCAACTTGAACCACGACGAATAGAAGACCAACGAGGCGAAGCTCTGCGAATGACTCTCGGGGAAGCCGAAATTGGCGAACGCCGACAGCTTTTCGTAGATGCGGTCGGCTGCCTCACCGGTGATTCCGTGCAGATCGCGCATCCCGTCGTAGAATCGCCCGCGCAGCAGCTCCATCTTCTCCGGTGATCGCTTCGATCCCATGGCGCGACGCAATTGGTCGGCGTCGGCGGCACTGAAACCGGCGACATCGATGGCCATCTGCATCAGCTGTTCCTGGAACAGTGGTACGCCGAGAGTTCGATCGAGCGCCTTCTTGAGCGACGGGTGCTCGAAGATCACCGGCTCGAGTCCGTTGCGACGCTTGATGTACGGATGCACCGAACCACCCTGAATCGGACCGGGACGAATCAGGGCGACCTCGACCACCAGATCGTAGAAGTTACGCGGCTTGAGCCGCGGCAGAGTAGCCATCTGCGCACGTGACTCGACCTGGAACACGCCCACCGAATCGGCTCGTTGAAGCATCTCGTACACCTCGGGCTCGGACAGGTCGATCGAGGCGAGGTCGATGTCGATGCCCTTGTGCTCGGCGATCAGGTCCATCATGTAGTGCAGCGCCGACAGCATGCCGAGCCCGAGCATGTCGAACTTCACCAAACCCACTGCGGCACAATCGTCCTTGTCCCACTGCAGCACACTGCGATTCTCCATCGTCGCCCACTCCACCGGGCAGACGTCTGCGATCGGCCGATCGCAGATCACCATGCCGCCGGAGTGAATGCCGAGGTGCCGCGGGAACCCCTCGATCTGCCGCGCGAGTTGGAGGACGGACTCGGGAATACCGTCACCTTCCTGATCACCGATTCCGGACCAGCGGGTGATCTGCTTGCTCCACGCGTCCTGTTGCCCCTGCGAGAAGCCGAGCGCACGGGCCATGTCTCGTACCGAGGACTTGCCGCGGTAGGTGATGACGTTCGCCACCTGAGCGGCATGGGTGCGGCCGTACTTGGCGTAGACGTGCTGGATCGCCTCCTCGCGGCGATCCGATTCGATGTCGATGTCGATGTCGGGTGGTCCGTCGCGTTCGGGTGCGAGGAACCGCTCGAACAGCAGCTTGTTGGCCACCGGATCGACGTTGGTGATACCGATGGCGTAGCAGACAGCAGAGTTCGCCGCCGAACCTCTTCCCTGACAGAGGATGTCGTGTGTCTTGCAGAAATCGACGATGTCGTGGACCACCAGGAAATAACCGGGGAACTCGAGCCGCTCGATGATGTCGAGCTCGTATTCGAGCTGGGAGTACGCCGCCGGATTCGCCGATTGCGGGCCATAGCGTCGGGCCGCGCCCTCGAACGTGAGTCGCCGCAGATAACTGATCTCGGTGTATCCGTCGGGCACCTCGAACGGCGGCAGGCGCGGCGCGATCAGTTTCAGATCGAACGAGCACTCACGACCGAGTTCGACGGCACCGCGCACCGCGCCCGGATAGTGCGCGAACAATTCGGCCATCTCCGCCCCGGACCGAAGATGTGCGCCGCCCGTCGGCGCCAGCCAACCGGCGGCCTCGTCCAAGCTGCTGCGTGCGCGTACCGCGGCCATCGCCATGGCCAATCTCCTACTGCGCGGACTCGCGTAGTGCGCGGCCGTGGTCGCGATCATCGGAAGGCTGTACTTACGAGCCAGAGTCGCGAGCGCATCGTTGCGCTCGTCGTCGTCCGCAATTCCGTGCCGGGTGAGTTCGACGGTGACGCGGTCGGGACCGAAGCGGTCGACGAGAGTGCGCAGCGCGGCCTCGGCTGCCTCCGGACCACCGCGCGCGAGTGCCTGCCGAACATGCCCCTTTCTGCAACCGGTGAGAATCTGCCAGTGCCCGCCTGCAGCGTCGGTGAGCTCGTCGATGTCGTACTGCGGCTTACCCTTCACCCCGCCGGCGAGGTGCGCGGCCGCGATTCGACGCGAGAGCCGTCGATACCCCTCTTGTCCGCGGGCGAGCACCAGTAGATGAGTGCCGTCGGGGTCGGTCGCTCCGGCCCTCGATCGATCGCTGTCGAGTGATAGTTCGGCACCGAACACGGTTCCGATGCCGAGGGCTCTGGCCGCCTCGGCGAAGCGAACGACTCCGTAGAAACCGTCGTGATCGGTGATGGCGATGGATTCGAGGCCGAGGCGTACCGCTTCTTCGACCATCTCCTCCGGCTGCGAGGCACCGTCGAGAAAGCTGAACGCCGAGTGCGCATGCAATTCTGCATACGGCGTCACCGACAGTGCGGGCTTGTCGATGGTGCGGTCGTAGACGTCCCGCTTTCGCGACCACGCCGGGCTGTCGCCGCCATCGCCCTGGGCCGCAGGCTTGGGACGTCCGGACAGGACACGTTCCATCTCCGACCACGTGGGTGGTCCGTCGTTCCATCCCATCGAGCCCTCCCTCACTGCATCGCCACTGCCGTTTGCCGATATCAACCGTTTGTCGATATCACTGCATCGAACACTTGTTCTAATGAGAGCACGAGGGTCCGACACGATCAACTACAGTCGAGTCGCCACAGACCCCTTCCACAGAGCCGGAGCACCGTCGTGACCCGTTGGGCCTCGTTCGTCGTATCGCACAAACGATGGGTGCTGGCAGTCGTCGTTGCCGTCGTCGCTGTCGGCGGGGTGTTGGGGCTGAGCGTCTTCTCGAAACTGAGCGAGGGCGGCTATGCCGACGCCGGCAGTGAGTCCTCGGAGGTGGCACGCCTGGTCCAGGGCATCGGTCAGCCGACGCCGGACATCGTGGCGATCTACACCGCACCCGACGGCGAGACGATCGACGACATCGGACCCCGAGTACAGGCGACGCTCGACGAGTTCACCGGTCGATACACCCTCGGCAACGTGAATTCGTACTGGACCGCAGACCCGGTCAGCAAAGAATTCCTGGTCTCGAAGGACCGAACGAAGGCACTGGTGACGGTGTCCCTCGGTGCCAACTCAGGCGTCACGTTCAATACCTTCGGCGAACTTCCGCCCCAGCTCGAAGTACCCGGCGTCGAGTCGCAGTTCGCCGGAGCCTCCGTGGTCGGAGTGTCGCTCAGTGAGACCCTCGAAAGCGACCTCGTCCGCTCGGAGCTCATCGCAGTCCCCATCACACTGCTGCTGCTGATCTTCATCTTCGGCGGCGTGATCGCCGCGGCGGTTCCGGTGTTCGTCGGCATCCTGAGCGTGCTCAGCTCCCTGGCGATCCTGCGCATCCTCACCGAGTTCACCGAAGTCAGCTCGTTCTCGATCAACGTCGCGTCACTGTTGGGGCTGGGCCTGGCCATCGACTACGGACTGTTCATCGTCAGCCGGTTCCGCGAAGAACTACGCAGTGGGTCGACGCCTGCAGTGGCGACCGTCCGCACCGTCGCCACTGCAGGCAAAACCGTCGTCTTCTCGGGACTGCTGTTGGTCTGTGCGTTCGCCGGCATGCTCGTCTTCCCGCAAGCGGTGATCCGATCCCTCGGCTTCGGGGCCATGGCCGCGGTGGCGAGCGCCGCAACCCTGTCCCTGACCGTCGTTCCGGCACTGCTCGCAATTCTCGGCACCCACATCAATTCCTGGACCTGGTCACGCACCGCGTCCGACCGCAGCGATGCACGGGCACACAAGTTCTGGGGTGGTGTCGTCACCCGTGTGATGAAGCATCCAGGGATCGTCGCAGCCGTCATCGTCGCTGGGTTGCTGATCATCGCCACCCCGATCCTCAAGGTCTCGCTCGGCGAGGTCGACTACACGGCGTTGCCGAAAGACAACCCTGCGCGCATGGCGTTCGAGACACTCGGCACCGACTTCGAGTCGACCGGTGACGGTGCCACCGTCGTTCTTCGTGGCCTGGACGGCGTGAAGCCTCAGGGCGCACCCATTGCAGCTCTGACCTCGGCTGTGGAATCCACGCCCGGTATCGCCCGCGCCGAATTCATCGGCTCCAAAGACGATTTCGTGACCCTCGAGGCGGCCTACAGCGAACCGACCGGCGGACTGACCGAGGCCGAATCACAATCCGACGCAGTGTCTGCACTGCGCTCGATCACCCCTCCTGACGGTACCGAGATCCTCGTCGGCGGCGGACGCGCCAACATCGACGACGGAAACGCGGCCATCGCGAAGTGGCTACCGGTGATGATCTCGATCATGGTCGTCTCGACGCTGGTACTGCTGTTCCTCGCATTCGGCTCGATCGTGTTGCCGATCAAGGCTGTACTGATGGCAGGCCTGAGCTTGGGCGCAACCTTCGGTGCCCTGACGTGGGTGTTCCAGGAAGGTCACGGGGCAGGACTGATCGGCGTCACCCCAGGACCACTCGAATCGACGTTCGTGGTCCTCATCCTCGCAGTCATCTTCGGCTTGTCGACCGACTACGAAGTGTTCCTGATGTCTCGCATGGTCGAAGCTCGCGCGGCGGGTGCGAGCACCGAAGAAGCCGTTGTCTTCGGCGCTCAGCGCACCGGACGTATCGTCACCGCAGCAGCGCTGATTCTGATCGTGGTCACCGGGGCGTTCACCATCTCGGGTCTGTCGATCATGAAGTTTCTCGGCTTCGGCGTCATTCTCGCCCTGATCATCGACGCCACCATCATCCGTATGCTGCTGGTTCCGTCCTTGGTCAAGCTCATGGGTGAGGCCAATTGGTGGGCTCCGGCATGGATGAAGAAAGTGCACGACAAGGCCGGTATCGGCCACTAGCCCAGGAACTTACTTCGGAGTAAGGTCGGCTCGCATGGCGAACTACATCGTGACCGGCGGTACCGGGTTTCTCGGGAAGAACGTCCTACCCCGACTGCTGGAGCGTGATGCCAACGCTGTGATCCACGTGCTGGTGCGCCCGACCTCGGTGGCTCGCCTCGAGCGACACGCGCAGCAGCTCGACGGCGGCGATCGGATTCGTCCGTTGATCGGTGATCTCACCGAGCCCCAGCTCGGAATCTCCGACGTGCCGTCCGGCATCGACCACATCCTCCATCTCGGTGCCGTCTACGACCTGACCGCAGGCGACGAGCAGACACCGACCAATGTCGCCGGTACCGCCTCGGTGATCGCGCTTGCCGAAAGGACCGGTGCCCGCCTGCACCACATCTCGTCGATCGCAGTTGCCGGAGACTACCGAGGAACGTTCTCCGAGAACGACTTCGACCTCGGCCAAGGTTTTCCGACGGCCTATCATCGCACCAAGTTCGAGTCCGAGAAATTGGTCCGCGACAGCACCGTGGACTGGCGGGTCTACCGGCCTGCCGCGATCATCGGACACTCGGAGACCGGAGCCATCGACAAGATCGACGGGCCGTATTACTTCTTTCCATTCTTTGCACAACTGGCCAAGCTGCCCTCCGTGCTACCGATCACAGTGCCGAAGATGGGCAATACCAACCTGGTACCGGTCGACTACGTCGCCGACGCCATCGTCGAGCTCGTGCACCGAGACACGGCTTCCCACAGTGTTTTTCATTTGGTGAACCCGAGTCCGCAGTCCATGGCCGAGGTGTACTCCGCATTCTCGACGGCGGCCGGATCCCGAGCGAAAGTTCTCGACGTCCCCGGAGCATTGGTTGCCCCGGTCGTCTCCCCCAAGTCCCGAGCGGTACGAAAGCAACGCAACGCCGCCCTCCGCGATCTCGGCGTCCCACCGGTCATGCTCGATCACCTGACACTGCCCACCGTGTTCGAGTCGGCAGCGACCCAGAAAGCGTTGCACGGCAGCTCGATCACTTCGCCCCCACTGCGGACCTACGCGGATCGAGTATGGACGTACTGGCAGAAGAACTTCGATCCTCAGCGCAACCGCCGGGACGACCCGCGGGGACCACTGTTCGGTCGTCACATCATCATCACCGGCGGGTCGTCCGGCATCGGCCGAGCCAGTGCCGAGGCTGCGGCCCGCAAGGGTGCTGTGGTCATTCTTCTGGCCCGCGGACAAGATCAGCTCGACGAAGTGGTCGAGCATATTCGCGAATCGGGCGGCACCGCCTACGGTTACCCGTGCGACGTGACCGACACCGAATCGGTGGACCACACCGTGAAAACCGTTCTGAGCGAACACGGTCACGTCGACATGCTGGTGAACAGCGCCGGCCGATCCATCCGCCGCTCGCTCTATAGGTCCACAGACCGGTTGCACGATTACGAGCGCACCATGGCCGTCAACTACTTCGGAGCGATTCGATTGGTGCTGGCGCTGCTACCGCACCTGCGCGAACGCCAGTTCGGACATGTAGTCAACATCTCCAGTGCCGCAGTACTGGGACACCCTCCGCGCTTCTCGGCGTATGTGGCGAGCAAGGCCGCACTCGATGGCTTCACCGATGTCGCTGCCGCAGAAACACTCTCGGACGGAATCACTTACACCACCATCCACATGCCCCTGGTGGACACCCCGATGATCACCCCGACAGGCGACAAGAACGTCGGCCCCGTGTTCTCACCCGAGAAGGCCGCTGCGATGGTGATCCGCGCACTGAGCGACAAGCCCAAACGCATCGATACACCGTTGGGAACACTGGGACAGTACGGAGCCATCTTCAGCCCCAAGGGCAAAGATCGCACGATGCATCAGCACTACCGAAAATTTGCCGAATCCGCTGCTGCCAAAGGCGAAGTACCGATACCCGTCGAGGACGGGAAGGTACCTTACCGAGTCCGCCCCTACGATCCGAAGACACCGACAGCACGCATCGGCAAGGTCATCCGGCGCGTCGGCAGATTGGTCCCTGGCACCAGTTGGTGAGGAGTGGCGTCATGGGGCCACGGCGGTCCACAGAGTCCAGCGATCGCGTTCGATCACCTCACCGGGGGCCAGGCGACCACGCAGATACTCGACCAACTGCGCGAGTTCGACGTCGGAGAGTTCGTGCAGGATGGAGCGCCCGGTTCTGCCGGCTATCTCCGTCAGATACTGCTCACGATCGGTGTAGCGTCGACGAGTTTCCCAGAGTGGTTGCGTGGCAACGTCGGTGAATCCTGGCCGAGAGAGCGCGGCCGATACATCGTCGACGTCGTGTCGGCGGCGATCCTCGACCCGCGACAACCGCGGAAACGCATCGAAGAAGTAACCACGCGGATTCGTGCGCGATCCTGCCAGTGTCGCGTCCTTGCCCGTCCTGTCCTGGACGATCGCGACACCACCCGGCCTCAGCAGCCGGAACATCTCTGTTGCCAGGGCGGATGCGTCGGGCAGGTGATGGACGAGAGCACGAGCGAACACGATGTCTGCCAGGCCGTCGGGTAGGCCGGTGCGCTCAGCCGGTGCACACTCGAACGCAATGTCCGAGGGCGACGATCGGCGAGCGGACTCCAGGATCGGTTCACTCGAATCGATAGCTGTGACGTGCGCTCCCAGTGCGTGCCATGCCCGCGCATAAGTGCCCCCGCCACATCCGAGATCGACGACGTACGCACCGACCGGATCGGCGATATCGGTGATCGCGGCAACCCAGGAAGGGTCGGCCTCGCGACCGGAATAGGTGTCGGCATTGGCTGGATCTTCGAAGTCGATGGGCATGTGGATCAGTACACCGAGCACGGCTGGCGATCGCCACCATTTAGTGTGGGACTACATGCTCGCACTTCATCTCCGAGCCGCCGACCTGGCGGATACCTCGCTGACCGTCTCGCCGCTCTTCGAGACGGTCCTGAGCCTGCGTGCCTGGACCTCGCCGAATCGCCACCGTCTGCACGAGCCGTGGCGTCGACGCGTCGCCACGGCATGGCAGCAGTGTGACACCGAGATGCTGACGGCGTTGGTCTCTCCCGACGGCAGAATCCCCGACTTTCTCGCTCCTCGTCCGCCCAACCAGGCCCCGGCCTTCGACGACGAGATTGCCGTTGTCGGCGCAACACCGGCACTGGAGTTGCGACGCGATATTGCCGCCACCTTCTCCGGAGACGTTCCTGCGGTTCTCGAAGGTCCGGCCCGAGCGGTGCGCACCCGTACAGTCCAGGCTCTCGCGCACTACTGGGCAGCGTGCCTCGAACCCGACTGGTCCCGGATCCGATCGGTACTGAACGGTGATGTGGACTACCGAGCACAACAACTCTCGCACTTCGGCGCACGAAAGATGTTCGAGCATCTCGATTCTCGTGTCAGATGGGACGACGGCGTGCTGTGGGTCGACCGGCTCGAGGACCAGGTATGGGTCGACGTCGACGGACGTGGACTTCCACTGATTCCGTCGGTGTTCGTGCACGGCGCGATCACTCAGACGAGCCCCACGCGGGCTCCCTCCCTGGTGTATCCGGCCCGCGGGCGTGGCGCAGTGTGGGACGGCGCACTGTGGAACCTGGCACGGACAGCTCCGAACCGAGCACTGACCAATCTTCTCGGTACCCAACGTGCAACGATTCTCACGCTTCTCGACACGCCGACCACCACCGGGGAAATCGCTGCCGCACTGGACGTCTCACCCAGCGCAGCGAGCCAACATCTTCGTGTTCTGCGCGAAGCGGCGGTGGTACGACGCGTCCGACAGGGACGATCGGTGCTGTACGTACGCACAGCCCTCGGGGACGAGTTGGTCGGACGGCAGGGGTAGAGCCGACACACGAGGTTCAGCGCAACAGAGCCTGTGCCCACACTCGCAGAAATCCCTGACTCAGGTACGCCAACGAGCCGATCGCCAGTAGCCACTTGACGGTGCTGACCACGGTGGTGGCGCGAACGACGGTGTCGGTGATCTGTTCTCGGTTGTCCACCAGGATCAGACCGACGATGTTCTCGATGTAGTCACCGGCAGCGGAGGCCACGGGTGCGACGGCCAGTGCCGTTGTCGCCGCAGAGCTCAGTGGCGTCTTCGCTGCCAGGCTGCGTGCGCCGGCCCTGAGCGCGATGGCGTAGATCGCCGGATGCACGAAGTCCGGGAAATAGTGGCTACGGAATCTGGCGATCTCGGTCTCGTCCATGCTCGTCAGGATCTGCCGGTAGCGCTGGGCGGACCACGCCGTCTGCACGGCAAGCACATTCGGGGCAGTGGATCCGAGCAGCCGAGCAATGTTGGCCTGCGACATGACGAACAGTGCCGACCAACCCAGCATCCGACGATCCAGCGCATCGAGAGTCATGTCAGTAGACCCTAGTGCGTGAGGAACGGAAGAACTGTGGCCTCGAACGCAGAGTAACCGTCGCGATGGATGCTGTGCCCGGTTCGGAACGCCTCGACGCGGCAGGTCGAGATCTCGGCGACCATCGCGTCGAGCCGAACCGGATCGACCATGCCGCCGGGACCTCCGCGAAGCACCAATGTCGGAGCGGTGATGTCGGCCAACGACTCCCACGACTGCGGATTCGGCCGACGGAACTGTTCGAGAGCAGTGGCAGTCATCGACCGATCGAACGCGAGTACCGCACGAGGATGCAGAACAATGCTGGTCGCCGCATGCCAGAGCTCGGTGACCGATGGCATCTTGCCCGTCAGAGTCGGCGGGGAGTCCCCCGGCCTGATCGGTATCGGAAGTTCTTCGAGTACCAGACGTCGAACGAGCGACGGGCGACGTTGCGCGACGAGCGAGACCGCATATCCGCCGAGGGAGTGCCCGACGAGATCGACTTCGGTGATCCCGAGGTGGTCGATCAGAGCGAGGAGATCCCCACCGAACGAGTCGAACTCGTACGTGGAGGTGTGAGCGCTCTTGCCGTGACCGCGCAGATCGACGGTGATCACCCGGCGACCTAGAGCGGTCAGTGCTCGGGCGAAGCGATCCCAGGTTCCACTGTCCCCGCCCATGCCGTGCACCAACATCACCGGCGTCGCGCTCACGTGTTCCGGCGGGACGAACGAGCGATAGGCGATATCGACGCCACCGAGGTCGACCGTCTGCGACGTCATCTGCATTCACTCGAATGTAGCGGTCTCGCTATTCGTAGATTCCCTCCACCCGCCACCGACCTTCGTCGAACACGAGCAGCAGAGCCCTTTCGTCGTCGAGCACCACCTGGGCCCGCGCTGTCGGACCCGTCGATGCGTTGCCGCTGTCCCACCACCGCTCGTCCACCGGCCACGGCCCGGCCAATCCCGTCAGTTCCCATTCCTTGGTTCCCCAGCGCAATCGTGCCGGTGGCGCGTCGAACACACCGCGGTCGGTGACGCCGATTCCCATACCCGTCCGATTCATCAGCGTCACCGTGGGACGCGTCTCGATCACCGCCGCGGGCGCAGGCTCGGGTAACCGTCCGGGCCATGGATGGGAGGGATCGGACATCGGCACCAGCTCGTCGCCGAGTGGGCGCAGCGTTATCCGTTCGGCCGGCCCGCGCCCACCGCTGAGCACACCGCCCAGCACCGATTCGCCACCGAGCAGACCCTGAACGCGGACTAATGCCCGACGCGCTCTCTCGTCCTCGTCGCCGACACTGCCCCACAACCCCAGTTGCAGCTCGCCGGCTGCCACCACCTCGATCGGCTCGAGCCTCAGAACGGTGATCGCGGACGTCGGCTTGTTCTCGCTGCGCCCGGTGAGCCAGCCGTCCAGCTGCCACCGCACGCGATCGGCTGTTCCCTCCGGCGTCAACGGCTCCGCGCAGCGCCAGATCCGCGACAGGTTCTCACCGTTGCCGGTACTGGCATGTACCAGCAGACGGGTACACGCAACGGCAGCGGCGGCAAGCTTGGTGTGCAGCTGTTCGGCAAGACCGCGCCCGGCGAATGCAGCAGCGTCGACCCGATCGATCGGCGGATCGCACCGGTACTCCACATCGAGATCCGGCGGCAGTGCCCGGGCCGAGGGCGGGCGTTCGGGCTCGCCCCTGGCACTACGATGCGCCAACACCGCATCGGTACCGAACCGCGACGCGACATCACCCGGAGACAGAGCAGCGAAATCGCCGATGGTTCGTAGACCCAAGCGTCGCAACAGGTCCACCAACTCACCACGATCGGCAGCGGACATACTCGGTTCGGCCGAGAGTTCCGCCACCGGTAACGGAGCTAGAAAGCCGGCACCACCTCCACGCGGTACCACCTGCGCGTACCGAGCGGCAACGACTGCAGTGGACAACTCGTCGGCGATACCGATCTGGCATTCCACACCGGCAGCCGACGCTTGGTCGATCAGCCGTTCCGCGGCCCGATGCTCGGTACCGAAATACCGTCCGACACCGCGGGCAGCGAGAACCAACAGGCCCGGCCGCAGCACTTCGACTCCCGGTGCGATAGCGGCGACGGCAGAGACCACGGGCTCGAACAGTCGCGCGTCACGATCGGTATCGGCCAGAGCGACATGCACATCCGGGCACCGCGCCTGGGCTTCCCGACGCCGTAGTCCGCGTTTGATACCCGACGCACGTGCCGTCGCCGAGCACGCGACGACCCTGTTGGCGGACGTGACGACCACCGGATGCGTGGCAGGCAGATCGGCCTGAGCAGCTGCCGCAACAGCGGGCCAATCAGGACACCACAGTGCTAGTACACGACTGGCAAGAACACGGCTGGAGCGATCGATGCTCATGTCGAGACCGCGATCGACAATGGATTCTGCTCGGGCTGTTCGGCATGCCACTCGATGCGGCCGTTCTCCGAACGCAGGTCGAGTCGAACGGTGCGGGGGCGCATCGCCTTGCCGCGCGCGCACACCGACAATCGGACGCCGCGGAGCCGGCCGCGTCCCAGCTCCCGACCGGTACCGAGACCGTCGTAACCGTGCACCGATGCGTCCAGTCGTAGCTCTGCCCCGTCCCAGTGTCCATCGGTCACCAGCAGCGTAGAACCCTTGCTCCGCGCCCTGGCCACCACGGCCCTGGCCCGTGTGGGCGGTACCGACAGACCACCGAGACCGAGCACCACGAGGTCCACGCCGTCGAGCAGGATTGCCGCCACTTCCACCGGATCGGGTCCGGGATCGGGAATCAGAGCCAGTTTGCTCAGCTGTGCGCCCATCTCCACCGCAGCGAGAATTCCGAAACGAGGCTGCCCGATGACGGCGACATGCCCACCGGCACCTGTCACTGCGGCCACCAAACCGATCAGCAGCGAGCCGGCACCGGACACCGAGGCCACCGTTCCACGCACCAGTCCACCGTGCGGCAGCACGTCGATCAGCGCAGAGGGCACCGGAAGAACGGCCCGCTGACGGACCGGACGTATCGGCTCGGCCTCGCCCCGATCCGAGCGAACGGGATCTGGATCGGGGACCGAATTCTCGATGCGCACCGACGCCGTTTCGCCCCGCAAGGGCACGGCAGCCATCCTGCTACGCAGCAACGCGACACGCTCCGGCAGCGACAACCCGTCGAGCACATCCGGCGTGACAGAAGCTCCCGATACAGTCATGTCACTCCCCTTCACGATGTAGAAAATCGAGCCGAAACATCGGTGTTCGTCGAACGCGGGAAGTGGCGTATTCGAACACAATTTCGATCTGCACTCAGTAAAGCCGCTCGGACGCCAACTCGTCAAGGCGGTACCGAAGCCGCTGGTGAGGGCTTCCGTTCTGTGGCCGCGGGCACACCCGGCCATCGTGAACTAACCTGTGGGCGTGACCGATCAGCAGCGTGTTCGACGAGGAGTCGGACCCGACTACCTCCTGGCCGGAAGATACCGCCTTGCGGGCAAACTCGGGGGCGGCGGAATGGGCGCAGTATGGCTCGCCACCGACACACTCCTGCACCGTCAGGTTGCCGTCAAACAGGTCACGTCCACCACCGCACTGAGCCCTGAGCAAGCCGTCGAGGTGCGCAATCGGGCCATGCGTGAGGGGCGCATCGCCGCCCGCCTGTCCAGCCCTCACGCCATCGCGATGCACGATGTCGCTCTGGTCGACGGCGAGCCGTGGCTGGTCATGGAATACCTGTCCTCACGCAGTCTCGCGCAGGCGCTCGGCACCACCGATTCGCTACCGCCGTTCGAGGTTGCTCAGATCGGGGCACAGATCGCCGACGCACTGACCGAGGCGCACGAGGCAGGAATCGTGCACCGCGACATCAAGCCGGGCAATATTTTGATCGCCGATCGCGGCAAGGATCTGGGCATCGTCAAGATCAGTGATTTCGGCATCTCCCGCGCCAAAGGGGACGTCGAGGAATCCGACGACAGCGTGATCACCGGCACGCCTGCATATTTCGCCCCGGAGGTCGCCCGCGGACAGGATCCCACAGCCGCCAGCGACGTGTTCTCCCTCGGTGCCACGCTGTACACCGCCATCGAAGGTAAACCCCCGTTCGACATCGATCACGATTCGATCGCATTGCTGCACCGAGTTGCCAAGGGGCAGATCATTTCTCCCACCCGCAGCGGAGATCTCACCGGTCCGCTGCTGCACATGCTCGAGCCCGATCCTTCTCGGCGTCCCACCATGGCGCAGGCTCGCGACGAGATCATCCTCGCTGCGATCAGCAAGCGCGGCACCATAGCTCAGCTACGCGGTGTACCCCTGACTTCTGCGGACGGCGTGGTCCCGGCATGGGCGAGGCGCTCGACACCGGTGTCCGAATCTCGCCGACCGTCCCGCGAATTCGGTAGCACCGTCGCGGGACTACCCGCCGTGCAACCCGGTGAAAGCACAGCGAATCCGGTTCCCTCCACCTATTCTCCCCCACCGTTCGATCTACCCAGAAAGAAGAAGAACCCCATCGAGAACGTGCTGATGCAGATCGACGACGCCGTCGGCGATCGGACGTCGATTCCAGCGCCCGCCATCCTCGCTGCACTGATCCTCGCCGTCGTGATCGTTCTGATCCTCGTGATCACCGTTGTGCTGTAGACGAATCGAGCCGCAGCGTCAGCGAGCCTCGTGCACGACGATCGCGATCTGAACTCTGTTGCTGCACTGGAGCTTCGACAGGACCCGTGACACGTAGGTCTTCACCGTCGCCACACTCATGTACAGCTCTGCGCTGATCTCCGCGTTGGACCTCCCCGATCCGACAGCGACTGCCACCACCTCACGCTCTCGATCGGTCAGAGAATCGAGCATGTCCCGGGCTCGAGCCGTGGCGGAGTCGTGCGATCGAGCGTCCTGCTCGCGCCAGTGGGTCACCAAGCGTCCGACGGCCGTCGGCGACAGCATCGACTCCCCGGTTCCGACGCGATGCACCGCGTCGATGATGTCGCGCGGTGGCGTGTCCTTGAGCAAGAACCCATTGGCTCCCGCACGCAGAGCGCGCAGCAGATATTCGTCGGTGTCGAAGGTGGTCAACACCACGATTGCCGCTGAAAAACCCTCCGCACGAAGCATTTCGGTGGCAGTCAGACCGTCCATGACAGGCATCCGCACATCCATCAGAACCACATCGGGAGACAGCGCGTGCACAGCCTCGATACCACTGCGCCCGTCCGGTGCCTCACCGACCACGACGATTCCCGGATCCGAACTCAAAATGAGCGACAAACCGGCACGAACCAATGCGTCGTCGTCGACCAGCAACACCTCGAGTGTCTTGCCAGCTCGGGAACCATCGGTCACTTCGGACATGGTAGCCACGCTTCCAAACGGTAGACCACTCCGCTGGGGTCACCACCGCGGTGGTGGTTCTGCACGTGCTGGCGTCGATGATCTGGACGACCGTGTGGGCCGAACAGTCCATCTTCTACATCGGGATTGTCAGTGTCGCCTTTCTGACCATCCCGGCGGCATGGGGCATCGCCGTCAAGTCGCGCCGCGCCACGACTTTCGAGATGCCACGGTGAAGACGGCCACCAATTCGGCACCGCCCACTGCATCGGTGAGAACAGCGCAGGCCGCCAGCGCTACCGCGATTTCGATCGGCCACCGTCGACGCCACCACAACGACACGGCACCGAGAACGCCCACGACGATCGAGACGACCGTTCGGGTAGTGGTCATCCCTTCGGTGCCTGCGGCTACCGACAACACAAGCAACAGCGCGAACGCGATGGCGGCGACATCCCATGCGCGTTCTCGATGCCGTCGCAGCACAGTCATGATCTGACCAGGGGGCGCCAGTATTGACTGGTCTTCTTGTCGCGCACCACTACGCCGAGTCTGTCCAGCTCCGAACGCAATTCGCGTGCATCGGAACCCGCCTTCTTCTTCAGTGCCATGTCCCGAGCTTTGAGCACCGCATGCACCTCCGGTGCCAGACCCGGGGTGTCGGGTACCCACAGGTGATAGAGATCGTCGTAGGGATCACCCGGCGCAACCGAGTAACCGCGCTGCTCGAATGCCGCCTCGATCGCATCGCGCTTCTCCTCGCTCGGCACTCGCACCAACTGACGCGAGGCTGCGTCGAGCAACACCAGTTCCTTGCCGTCGACGAACACGGTACCGACTTGCGACCTGGATACCGTGACGGTCTCGCCCTTCTCGGTGATGCGTACGTTCGCTTCCGATACCGCCACCCGCGCAGTGTCGTAGAACGCGGCGGCCACCAGCGCCAAGCCGAGCATGACCCCGACCCCGATGCACACGTACCGCACCCACCACTGCGACCACGACGCGATCAACTCCAACGGGCCCTGGAACGGTATCCAGGTGAGCGACGCTCCCCACTCCGCCACGTACGGCACCGCGAATCCCAGCAACCCACCGACCATCACGGCACCGGCGATCAGGAAGAACCGATCACCGCGGGAGAACCACAGCACCGCCGGTGGCGTCTCCCCGAGCATCTTGTCGTCCATACCCTCACGGTATCGAGTGTCGGAGCTGGTACCCAGTCATCGAAAGTCGACACTTCTGCGACTTTCGACGACAAGAAGCACTCCATCAGCCGAGAACCGGCATCACCAGGGTCGTCAGAGCGCCGTCGAGCGCGGAGCGCACCAGCATCGGCTGATCCGGTGCAGCGATATCGAGCATCAGGTCGGGTCCGACAGCCGACGCGACGGCCGCCTGCAGAACGGCCGCGTCGAAGAACACCACAGTCTCCGGACCGGTCACCTGCGCGGGAACTGCAACATCATCGACCGAGACGCCGTTCGGCCCGGCAACTACGCGCACAGTGCCGCCGTCGAGCGGCACGAAACCTCGTTGCAGCACAGCCCTCGTCACGGTCGGGGCCAAACCATCCATGACCGCCTGCCAGTCGGGAAACTCACCGTCGATCGCATCGACCTCGGCCCGGCCACCGTCGGAGTCGATCACCATCGAGTCGGCGGTTGCCGTCAGCACGAGGGTGCCGGCTACGGGCACCGCCTCGAGTGAGCCGACGGCTGCGATTCTCGACCAAGAGGTGCCGGTCGAGCACTGCGCAACGAGACTTCGGGTGGACAGTCGATACCGATCCGTCGCAGTGAGCGTGACGGCGCCACCGTCCACCTCGATCAGGACGCCTCGCAACACCGGAAAGTCGTCACTCGTCCCGGCCGCCGACGAGACCTGTGCTACGGCCGAGGCGAAAGCGGCAGCAGGTACCGTTGCTGTGCAACATATTTCGTCGAACAATTGCCGGATGGATGCCGCAGCCTCGGCCGCCGCACGCGCCCGAGCGGCAAGCTCTTCGACGTGTCGATCCACGATCTCGACCGCCGCGGCTCCGTCGCCGTCGAGGGCGGCGGCCACCTTGTCGAGCGGCATCCCGATCTCACGCAGTTGCCGAATGATGTTGGCCCGCTTCGACTGTGCACGAGTGTAGTAACGGTAGCCGGACTTCGCGTCGGTGGACGCCGGCACGAGCAAACCGCAGTCGTCGTAGAAGCGCAGGGCACTCGGAGTCAGCCCACTCGATCGAGCGAACACACCGATGGTCAGGAACTCTTCGTCCGAATCAGTCATGGTGAAATCCTGAGGCTTCGGGTTGGTCGAAGGTCAAGCCTGATGCGGACGGCTAGTCGATTCGGCGCTTGTGCGCCCATCGCGTGAGTGCGTTCCTGTTGGACTGCTGTGTCTTTCGGAGAACATTGGAGGCATGTGTCTCGACGGTCTTGACCGAGATGAACAGATCCTCGGCGATCTCGCGATAGGTGTATCCGCGGGCCAACAACCGCAACACCTCGAGTTCACGGGGCGTCAGTGAATCCAGTTCCGGATCGAGCGGCGGTTCCGGGGCGGCGCTACGGCCGGTGAACGAATCGAGGACGAATCCGGCCAGGCGGGGGCTGAACACCGCATCTCCCCCGGCGACGCGTCGAACACCGTCGGCGAGCTCCGCACCGGAGATGGTCTTGGTCACGTAACCCCTGGCACCCGCGCGGATGACGGCAATGACGTCCTCGGCCGCGTCGGACACGCTCAGCGCCAGGCACACCGGACCCTCGGCGATGCGCTCGAGCACGGCGACGCCACCACCGTCGGGCATGTGCACGTCGAGCAACACCACATCGGGTTTCGTCGAGTCGATACCCGATACCGCCTCGGCGACGCCGCCCGCTTCACCGACCACCTCGATGTCCGCCTCTCGGCCGAGTTCGGCCCGGACGCCCGAGCGGAAAACCGCGTGATCGTCGACCAGGAAAACTCGGAACGGGTCGGTCACGTCGGCTGCTCCTGCTGGTTGGATTCGGGCGATTCAGTGGTCACAGTACTGCCGTTGCGGGGCATGAAGATACGTACCTCGGTGCCCTTACCGACGGACGACCGTACCTGCACGGTGCCGCCGCGGCGTTCGACCCGACCCCTGATGGACTTCGCCAGGCCCTGTCGGTCCTCGGGTACCTCGGTTTCGTCGAACCCGGTTCCGCGGTCACGGACGAAGATGCTGACCTGCTCGGCTTCGGTTTCGGCGAACAGGTCGATGTTGGTTTCACCGGAATGCTTGGCCGCGTTGACCAGGGCCTCACGTGTGGCCCCCAGCAGCGCGGTGAAGCTCTCGCGCGACAGCCCCGATTCGACGTCGTCGGGCAGAAGATGCACGTCCCCGACCGTGATCGGTCTGACGGTCACACCGTGTTGATCCTCGACC
Source organism: Rhodococcoides sp. S146-33 (assembly GCF_059489205.1). Classification (NCBI taxonomy): domain Bacteria; kingdom Bacillati; phylum Actinomycetota; class Actinomycetes; order Mycobacteriales; family Nocardiaceae; genus Rhodococcoides; species Rhodococcoides sp. S146-33. The sequence goes on along the minus strand of NZ_JCAJWY010000002.1, from coordinate 558,847 downwards.
TCACCGGAGATGGTCTTGAGTGCGTCGGCCAAGCTGGAGTTGTCGGTGTCGCCGCCGTCGAACAGCCATCTGCGTAGTTCCCGCTCCTGCCCGCGCGCCAACCGCATCACCTCCTGCGGCCGATCGGACTGCTTCTGGATCAAGGCGAGTGTCTGCAACACCGAATCGTGCAGGTGCGAGGCGATCTCCTCACGCTCGTCGTTTCGTATCCGCGCAGCTCGCTCGGCACCGAGCGCACGCCAGGTGCGTAACCAGATGGGAACCGTCAACAGGCCGACGCCGACGAGGGTGACCACCACCGCCAGCAGCGAGGAACGTAGTGCGGCCAGATCGACGCGGGCAAGGACCACCACCCCCAGCCCGAGGACGATCAGCGTTGCTCCGCCGACCACCCGCGCCCAGCTCAGCACGGTCGGATGCTTGGGCAGCCCCAACGCCGTCCGCGGACCCTCCACGTCGAACTCGCGCCACACCAGCGCGGCACCGACCACCACGACTATGACCGGCACGATGACCGATGCGGCAGTGCCGCTGAGGAGCCAGGCGAGCCCCACCGCAAGTCCGAGACCGATGGCAGCCAATCCCAGCGCACGCTGACGTTCGGCCGCACTCGGGTGTGCCGTGTCGTCGCCGACGGGGGTGAACATCCAGATCAGGCCGTAGGCGGCGATTCCGGCACCGGCCGAGGCCGCGAGCAGCGCGAAGGCCACCCGAATCTTGAAGACATCGACGCCGAGATGGTCGGCCAGACCCCCGGCGACGCCGCCGACGATGCGCCCGCCGCCCCGTCGTCGATACTGGGCAGGAGCAGAGCGTGCAGGAGTGACAGGAAGAGCAGGGGTGACCGGCGCGTCGCCGGCGTCGGGTGGTGTGTTGCGGGCGGCGTCAACGGAGGGATTGTCGACAGGGTGCACGCCTCGATCCTGGCACGTACGGGGCGAGTGTCGCATCAGGGTTCGCCCTGATGTTTCGCGCGTTCGAGACGTCCGATCGCGCTCGGGGTCGATATCAGGGGTATCCCTGATGTGTTTCACGATCGGGAGCGCCACGATGGTTGTCATGAGCAACGTGACCGTCTCGGATCAAATTCAGCAGATGTGGCGCACCCGTCCGCACCGACTGCCGCAACGAGGACATGTGGCGGGTGTCGCAGCCGGTATCGGCTATCGCTACGACGTCGATCCTGTTCTGATTCGGGTCGCATTCGTCGTATCCACCCTGTTCGGTGGTACCGGCATCGTGCTGTATCTGGCGGCATGGTTGGTACTCAACCGAGCCGGCGATACGGCGTCGGGCGCGGAGTCACTGGTCGGCCGCGGTGCCGGCCCCGATTCGACGACCAAGATGGTGGTCGTCGCGGTGGCGTTGGTGATCGCGGTGTCGACGATCGGCCCGGTCGGTGTCGGGCTCGGAGGTTCGGGGCTCATCTCACTGTTGGCCATGCTCGGTGGCCTGTGGTTGCTGCATCAGCGTTGCCCGGAGCCGCCACCGCATCTGCGGACGGAACAGTTTTCCCGAAACTACTACGCACCCAAGCCTTTCGGCTCGAACAGTACGTCAGCGGAGCAGTGGACGGCCGCGCAGTATCGGCCGCCGCAGTTTCAGCAGGAGCACTACAGCCCGTACACGACGCTGCCGAAGAGTTACGTTCCGACGCCGAAACCGGCCGGCGGCTCCGATTCTGCAGACCCCGGTGCCGACCGCACCGTGGATCTGAGCAAGCACAAGCCGGCCGACGCGCCGGCGGTGACTCCCCCGGCGTGGGACCCCCTCGGAGTTGCTCCGTTCGCCTGGGATCTCCCCGAACCGGCACCGGCATTCCCACCGGCAGCGATCGAGCGCAAGCGTCGATCACGTTGGACAGCAAGCTTTCTCGGCCTTGCACTGCTCGGTGCTGCTGTCACCGCCGCGGTCGGAGCCGCATCCGGCGGAGACTGGGCCACAGCGGGCCGCATCGGAGCCGTCGCGCTGTCGATCATCGCGGTCGGGCTGATCCTCGGCGCGTTCCTCCGCAAGGGCTACGGACTGCTGGTGGTTGCGGCACCCCTCGCCGGATTCGTCGCACTGGCAACGGCGATCGGACCGGTGGACCTGGGCAACGAGTCGTCAGGCACCCAGAGCATCGTCCCGTCGACCGCTGCCGAGCTCGCACCGTCCTACGACGTCGGCGCAGGCGAGCTGAACCTCGACCTCACCGGCACGACACTCACCGAGAACCGCACCGTGAACATCGATGTGGCACTGGGCAGTGCGACGGTCGCCGTGCCCGATTCGATGAACGTGATCGTGGAGTGCGAGGCGTTGATGGGTACTTGCCCCTTCGAAACACGGTTCGGCCCGGCCACGAGCGCCGACGCTCCGGTCTTGACGATCGTGGGAGATGTGGCGCTCGGTGAACTGAAGGTGGATCAGCGATGAAGAAGAACAACGCCGATCGTATCGGCCACGACTACGGCGACAGCGACTCCGACACCGAGGCGCAGAACTCGAACCGACGGGGACCGTCAGCGCTGCTCTTGCTTGCCGGACTGGCCGCCATGGTCGTCGCGGTTGCAGCCATCATCGGCCAGGATGCGATCACTGCCCTCGGCGACGTGCAGTTTCGCTGGGTGTTCGTAGTCGCTGCGGTCGCTGTCGGAGTCGCTCTTCTACTGGGCCCCAGCCGAAAGAGCTGACGCGCTCACTCCCACTCGATGGTGCCCGGCGGCTTGCTCGTCACGTCGAGAACGACTCGGTTGACCTCCGGAACCTCGTTGGTCACCCGAGTCGAAATCGTTTCCAGCACGTCGTACGGCAGTCGGGTCCAGTCCGCAGTCATGGCGTCCTCGCTCGACACCGGGCGCAGCACGATGGGATGACCGTAGGTACGACCGTCGCCCTGCACTCCGACACTGCGCACGTCGGCCAACAGCACTACCGGGCACTGCCAGATCTGCTGATCGAGGCCGGCGACCGTAAGTTCTTCTCGGACGATCGAATCCGCATGACGCAACGTGGCCAACCGATCCGCAGTGATCTCTCCGACGATGCGAATTGCCAGTCCCGGTCCCGGGAAGGGTTGCCTGCCGACGATGTCCTCCGGCAGTCCCAATTCACGCCCGACAGCGCGAACCTCGTCCTTGAACAACGCCCGCAACGGCTCGACCAGGGCGAACTGCAGATCGTCCGGCAAGCCGCCCACATTGTGATGGCTCTTGATGTTGGCGGTTCCCGAACCACCGCCCGACTCCACGACATCCGGATACAGAGTGCCCTGCACCAGGAACTCGACGGAGTCGCCGTGCTCGGCGTTCTCACCCAGCACCTCGGTGACGGCACCCTCGAAGCTACGGATGAACTCGCGGCCGATGATCTTGCGCTTCTCCTCCGGATCGGACACGCCCTCGAGCGCACCGAGGAAGGTGTCGACCGCATCGACGGTGACGAGCTTCGCGCCGGTGGCAGCCACAAAATCCTGCTGCACCTGCTCGCGCTCGCCTGCACGCAGCAATCCATGGTCGACGAAAACACAGGTCAACCGGTCGCCGATTGCCCGCTGCACGAGAGCTGCCGCCACCGCGGAGTCGACGCCACCGGACAGACCGCAGATGGCCTTGCCCGTCGGACCGACCTGCTCCTGGACTGCCTCGATCAGAGCGTCGGCGATGTTGGCCGCTGTCCAGTCCGGAGCGATGCCCGCCGTCTCGTGCAAGAACCGACTGAGTACCTGCTGCCCGTGCGGCGAATGCAGAACCTCGGGGTGATACTGCACTCCAGCCATCTGCTTGGCCTCGTTCTCGAAGGCGGCAACCGGTGCGCCGGCGCTGGTGGCAGTGACGGTGAAGCCCTCGGGAGCTGCAGTGACCGCGTCACCGTGACTCATCCACACCGGTTGGGTCGCAGGCAGGCCGTCGTGCAGTCGACCGCCGTCCACGCTGAGTTGGGTGCGGCCGTACTCCCGCGTTCCGGTGTGTTCGACGGTTCCGCCGAGGGCCTGAGCCATGGCCTGGAATCCGTAGCAGATGCCGAACACGGGGATGCCGAGGTCGAGCAGCGCGGAATCCAATTCGGGCGCGCCCTCGGCGTAGACGCTGGAGGGTCCACCGGACAGCACCAGCGCGACCGGATCCTTTGCTGCGATCTCCTCGGCGGTTGCCGTATGCGAGATCACCTCGGAGTACACGTTGGCCTCACGCACACGGCGGGCGATCAACTGCGCGTACTGAGCACCGAAGTCGACGACGAGAACCGGGCGTGCATGTGCGGGATCGTGTGCAGTGGAGTCGGTCACCGGGTCAGTCTAGTGGGACTGCTGCAGAGGTTACGCAACACCCGAATGCTCGACGTGCAACGCCGCAGAGCCGGACCTGATCTCGACGATCGGCAACCTCAGCCCACCCGGAGCGTCCACCGGGACGACGGGAGAGTTGGGGGCGATGGGGTCGAGACGTTGGTACGGAAGCCCCTGTGCCGGACGAAGATCGAGCTCGCCCTTGTTGGGCCACAGCGCGGCGGACCGCTCGGCCTGCGCGCTGATGGTCAGCGACGGATTGACCCCGAGGTTCGCCGACACAGCCGCCCCGTCCACCACGCTCAGCGTCGGGTATCCGTGGACGCGGTGGTACGGATCGATGACGCCGTGCGCCGAATCCGAGGCAATGGCGCAGCCGCCGAGGAAGTGCGCGGTGAGCGGAATGTTGAACAACTCACCCCAGGTGCCGCCTGCGACGCCGCCGATCTTCTTGGCGATGCGCCGGGTGGCGTCGTTGCCCTCGGGGATCCACGTCGGGTTCGGCTCACCGTGGCCCTGCCTGCTGGAGATCTTGCGGCCGAACGGCCCACGCTTGGTGAACGTGGTGATCGAGTTGTCGAGGTTCTGCATCACCAGCGCGATGATGGTGCGCTCGCTCCAGTGCCGGACATTGACGACTCGAACGAACTGAACCGGGTGTGCGATCAACGCGAACACGAACTTGAGCCAACGCGGGATCTTTCCGCCGCCGTCGGTCATCAGGGTCTGCAGCATTCCCATCGCGTTCGAGCCCTTGCCGTAGCGGCACGGTTCGATGTGCGTGTTGGGGCTGGGGTGGAACGAGGACGTGATGGCGACGCCGCGCGTGAGGTCCATATTCGGATCGACCGCAAGCTTGGCCGCTCCGACGATCGACTCGGAGTTGGTGCGAGTCAGTTCGCCGAGTGTGTCCGACAGCTTGGGCAGAGCGCCCGTGTCTTTCATCTTGTGCAGCAGATTCTGGGTGCCCCAGGTGCCCGCGGCCAACACGACATTGGCTGCGCTGTACGTCTTCTTGCCCTTGCGGAGCCGAGCACCGGTGCGCTCGGTGTCGACGTCCCAGGTGCCGTCGGATCGCGGAACGAGACCGGTGACGGTCGTCATCGGCACGATCTCGGCTCCTGCGCGCTCGGCCAGACCGAGGTAGTTCTTCAGCAGGGTGTTCTTGGCTCCGTGGCGGCAACCGGTCATGCACTCGCCGCATTCGATACATCCGGTGCGCTCGGGGCCTGCACCGCCGAAGTACGGGTCCGGGACGGTCTTACCGGGCTCGTCTCCGAAGAACACGCCCACCGGCGTCTGAATGAAGGTGTCGGCAACGCCCATGTCCTCGGCGACCGACTTCATCACCTCGTCGGCGGGAGTCATGTGCGGATTGCGCACGACGCCGAGCATGCGGGTGGCCTGGTCGTAGAACGGCGAGAGCTCACTGCTCCAGTCGGTGATGTGCGCCCACTGCTTGTCCTCGAAGAACGGGGCCTGGGGCTTGTAGAGGGTGTTCGCGTAGTTGAGCGATCCGCCGCCCACTCCGGCACCGGCGAGGATGAGGCAATCGCGCAACAGATGCACGCGCTGGATTCCGTAGAGGCCCAGCTTCGGTGCCCACAGGAAGCGCTTGAGATCCCAGCTGTTCTTCGCGAAGTCCTTGTCCTCGAAGCGTTGCCCGGCTTCCAGGATCCCGACGCGGTATCCCTTTTCCACCAGCCTCAGCGCGGTGACACTTCCGCCGAAGCCGGAGCCGACGATCAAAACGTCGTAATCCGTGGCGCGAACAGCTGAACCCATGGTGACCTCCGCTACATCCGATGCTGTCGAACAGTATGCACACCCCCATGTGACTACCGCCACAAGCGATTCTAGCTGTTACGAGAGGTATCACCAACCCAGGGTGGGTTTACGTGTGCGGGAATTCGTAGCCCGCTACGAAGTTCCGCACACGACGAAGGGCGCGCACCCCCGATTTCGGGAGTGCGCGCCCCTGTTGAACTGCAGTCGATCAAGCCCTGACGTTCAGGCCCACCTTCTGGAATTCCTTGAGATCGGAGTAGCCCGACTTCGCCATGGATCGACGCAGTCCGCCGACGAGGTTGATCGACCCGTACGACTCCCGCGACGGTCCGTGCAGCACCTGATCGAGGCTCGGACGATCCCCTGCCGACATCGGCAGCAACGCGCCACGCGGCATCGACGGATGCGCCGCCGCGGACGGCCAGTACCAGCCGCCGCCGGGAGCCTCCGCGGCGACGGCCAACGGAGCTCCGAGAACCGCAGCGTCGGCACCGCAGGCGATGGCCTTGGCCAGCGCACCGGACGTGGTGATGTCGCCGTCGGCGATGACGTGCACGTACCGCCCACCGGTCTCGTCCAGGTAGTCCCGACGCGCCGCTGCCGCGTCGGCGATCGCGGTGGCCATCGGAACACCGATGCCGAGCACCTCACCGGTGGTCGTGCCACCTTCGACAGAGCCGTAGCCGACGATGACGCCCGCCGCACCCGTGCGCATCAGGTGCAACGCGGTGCGGTGATCGCTGACGCCGCCCGCGATGACGGGAACGTCGAGTTCGGCGATGAACGTCTTGAGGTTGAGCGGCTCCTCATCGCCGTGTGCCACGTGCTCGGCGGAGATGATGGTGCCCTGAATGACCAGCAGATCGAGGCCTGCGGCAACCAGAGCGGGTGTCAGCGCACGTGCGTTCTGCGGACTGACCCGCACGGCCACGGTGACGCCGGAATCGCGTACCTGGCCGACTGCGGCCGACAGCAGATCGGGCTGCAGCGGCGCGGCATGCAACTCCTGCAGAAATGCGATGGGCGCATCGGGATCGAGATCGGTCTCGGCGATGTGGATCAGCTGATCCAACTTGGCCTGTACGTCCGCGTGGCGGGCCCAGAGGCCCTCACCGTTGACGACTCCGAGCCCACCCTGACGACCCAGCTCGATCGCGAACGCGGGCGAGACCAGGGCATCGGTCGGATGGGCGAGCACCGGGATGTCGAAGCGGTATGCATCGAGTTGCCACGCCGTCGACACCTCCTTCGACGACCGAGTACGACGGGACGGCACGATGTCCACGTCGTCCAACTGGTAGGTGCGACGGGCTTCTCTGCCCATGCCGATTTCAACGAGGTCGCGCACGCGCGCACCTTTCTACTTCGGGAACGAATCGAGTCGGCCGACTGAGGCCGAAGCGACTATCGGGTGGTGTAGTTCGGAGCCTCTGCGGTCATCGTGATGTCGTGCGGATGGCTCTCCTTGAGCCCGGCCGCGGTGATCTGCACGAACTGAGCCTTCTGCAGGTCTTCGATCGAGTTGGACCCGGTGTACCCCATCGCAGCGCGCAGGCCACCGGTGAGCTGGTGAATGACCTGATTGAGCGGTCCGCGATACGGGACACGGCCTTCGATGCCCTCGGGCACCAACTTGTCCTCGGCCAACACGTCGTCCTGGAAGTATCGGTCCTTGGAGAACGACTTCGCTCCCCCGCGTCCCTGCATCGCACCGAGAGAACCCATGCCGCGGTAGCTCTTGAACTGCTTGCCGCCCACCAGAATCAGCTCTCCGGGGGACTCGGCCGTTCCCGCCAGCAACGATCCGAGCATGGCGGTCGACGCACCTGCAGCGAGGGCCTTCGCAATATCGCCGGAGAACTGCATGCCGCCGTCGGCGATGACCGGCACACCGTGCGGCTTGCACGCGGCGACGGCTTCGAGGATGGCGGTGATCTGCGGAGCGCCGACGCCTGCGACCACGCGGGTGGTGCAGATGGATCCCGGCCCGACGCCGACCTTGACCGCGTCCGCACCGGCCTCGACGAGAGCGAGTGCGCCTGCACGGGTGGCAACGTTTCCGCCGACGACCTGAACCCGATCGCCCACCTCTGCCTTGAGCTTGCTGACCATCTCCAGGACCTGCGAATTGTGGCCGTGCGCCGTGTCCACGATGACGACGTCGACACCGGCATCGGTCAGGGCCATCGAACGAGCCCACGCGTCCTGTCCGACACCCACCGCAGCACCGACGAGCAGTCGGCCGTCACGGTCCTTGGTGGCGTTGGGATGCTGTTCGGTCTTGACGAAGTCCTTGACCGTGATGAGGCCGGTCAGCGCGCCTTTGCCGTCGACGATCGGGAGCTTCTCGATCTTGTGGCGACGCAGCAGGCCGAGAGCGGCCTCCGCGGTGACGCCCTCCTGCGCGGTGATGAGGGGAGCCTTGGTCATGACATCGGCGACGCGGCGGTTCTGATCCACCTCGAAGCGCATGTCGCGGTTGGTGATGATGCCGACGAGTGCGCCGGTCTCGTCGGTGACGGGCAAACCCGAGATGCGGAAGCGCGCGCACATGGCGTCGACCTCGGCCAACGAATCGGTGGGCTTGCAGGTGACCGGATCGGTGACCATGCCGGCCTCGGAGCGCTTGACGGTTTCCACCTGCGACGCCTGATCCTGCAGCGACAGGTTGCGGTGCAGCACGCCCATACCGCCGGCGCGGGCCATGGCGATCGCCATCCGCGCCTCGGTCACGGTGTCCATGGCGGAGCTGACCAGAGGCACCCGCAACCGGATCTCGCGGGTGATCTGACTGGACGTGTCGACCGAGCTGGGAATCAGATCCGAAGCGGCCGGCAGCAGCAGGACGTCGTCGAACGTGAGGCCGAGCATCGCGACCTTGGTGGGATCGTCGCCGCCTGTGCGGACGTGGGCTCCGGGACTACTCATGCGAATCTGGCCCTCCCTAGAGCCTGGTCGCACTTCGGCGCGGCGTGCGGCCGGTGAGAGCTCGCAGGCGCACCGGAATGCGGGATTGGAGAACGGATGGAGTTTCGGCACTTGCACTCATCTGTTCAGCGCCGTGAACCATGGTATCGGCTAGGGCACAACCAGTGCGAATGCCTCCCACTACGGCCTGCCCGGGGCCCTGAAATCTCGTCCATCGGCAGCGATACACGGCATCGACGTCCGGCATGTCGCATTCGAACAGCTGGCGCAGACCCACCAATCCTGCGTACCGTGGAGGCGTGCGCGATCAACTGCCTCCCGGTTTACCCCCGGACCCCTTCGCCGGAGACCCAGCCGACCCGTCGGCCGCCCTCGACGCAATCGAGCCCGGCCAGCCCCTGGATCCTCAGGAACGTCTGGCCGTCGAGGAAGATCTGGCCGACCTAGCTGTCTACGAAGCATTGCTCGGCCACCGCGGCATCCGCGGCTTGGTCGTGTGTTGCGAGGACTGCCAGCAGGACCACTACCACGACTGGGACATGCTCCGCGCGAACTTGTTGCAGCTCTTGGTCGACGGCACCGTACGGCCGCACGAGCCGGCCTACGACCCCGTACCCGACGCGTACGTGACCTGGGATTACTGCCGCGGCTTCGCGGATGCATCGATGAACGACGCCCTGCACGGCGACGGTTTCGACAGCTGAGCTTCGGCGCGAATTCCGCAATACGAAGAAGCCCGACACGATGATCGTGTCGGGCTTCTTCGTTGTTCAGGAGGAATCGAGAACCCGCTCAGCTACCGCCGGACGGGACCGACATCCGATCGCGATTCTCGGACGAACTTCCGTCGGCCGTAGCCGTCGGCTCGTTCGGGTCGACAGGGACTGTCGGTGTGACAGCGGTCGTCGTCGGACTCGGACTCGTCGTGACCGGAGGGCTGTCCGGTGTGGTCGTTTCCGGAATCGGAGTGACCGGAACTGCGCTGGTGTCGGGCACCAACGCGTCCACCGGGGCCTGCGGGGCGACAACCTCGGAGCTGGGTGCCGCTGCGGGCGCACTCGGAACCGCCGCAGGGGGCGGTACGGGCACGGGAACCGTCAACGCCTGCAACTCCTGCAGCAGACGCGCCAGCCACTGGTCGAGCTCGGCGCGCTGCGAATCGTCGAGTACAGCCGAAGTGCGGTTCGATGCACCATCGAGCAGAGCCCGAGCCGCGTCGGCATCACCCGACGACAGAAGGTTTTCGGCCTCCTGCAGCTTGGACGTCGTATCGATCTGCGCCACAGTCGAATCGGCCTGCTCGGAGAACACGACGGACTTGACGCTCCACAGCGGATCGTCGGGTGTCGAGTTGTAGGAGATGACAACCAAGCCACCCATCACCACAGCGATCGCCGCAGCGGCACCGGCAATGGGACGCAGCAAACGCATGCGGCCGCCACGGTTCGCCGAGCTCCTTCGCGCCATGTCGGCGGCGAGCTTCTCGCGTTCCACCGATGCCACGACCACGTCCAGGGACGGGCCGGCGGGCATTGCCGGAGCAATCACATCTGCTCGCCAGTTGGCGAGAAGAAGGGCCAGTTGATACTCGTCCGCGTCATCGGTAGCGATCGGTCCGTCACCACTGATCGCGTCGATGAACGCATCGTCACGACGTACGGCAACGAGGTCCACGGGACCACCGTCTGCACCGATGTCGGCATAGGGATCGTTCTGCTTCGGTCCAGTGGGGTTCACGTGCTCACCGATTCGCGAGATTCCGCGACGCGGGGTCTCGCCGGAGCCACCGTGACCAATGTCCCTAGCCATACATTTCACCTGCTCTCACAACTTCGTTCTTCAGTTTTGCGATAGCTCGGTGCTGAGCCACGCGGATAGCGCCTGCAGTGCTGCCGACTGCCGCTGCTGTTTCCTCGGCCGACAATCCGACGATGAGTCGGAGCACCAGAATTTCTCGGTGCTTGGCGGGCAAGGTGTCCAGCAGTGCAGTCATCTGACGACTCGACTCGGATTCGAGAGCGCGTTGCTCCGGTCCGTGTTCCATCGACACGACATCTGGTACTTCGGCGGCCGGGTCCGATTTGTTACGCGAGGCGCTGCGATGGGCATCGGCGACCTTGTGAGCCGCGATGCCGTACACGAATGCCATGAACGGACGACCTTGGTCCTGGTAACGCGGCAAGGCGGTCATGACTGCCAAACAGACCTCCTGCGCCACATCGTCGGCCGATAACTGACCGCGCTCCGCCGATCCGACTCGTGCCCGGCAATACCGAACGACAAGTGGTCGAATGAACTCCAAGACCCGGGACAGAGCCAGTCGATCGCCTTGCGCTGCGGCAACGACGAAAGAGTCCAACTCCTCACCCGCTGTGTTCATCGTCGACAATTTTCCCCGCGTTACAGGTACGCACCCGCCTGGGAGCGCTTCCACGTGGTGGTGGAACGTGACCAAGGATAGCGACACCACCCCGTCGCAACCGAACCGCTCGGTCCGTGTCCGATCGCAGTCCTGGTCAGCCGATCGACGAACCACCGCGGCGATCGATCGCCGCGGCGAGAGCGACAGAGGTCACCATGCCTGCGTCGGCAATTCCGGTTCCTTCGCAGAGCATCGTCGCGGCCCAGCGCAAGGGCAGCAGACCGTGCATCGCCGCAGCGCTGGCCACCTGGAACGCCGAATCGTGTGCACGGGCGGCCTGTCCTGCGCAACTCAGCGCAGCCGCCACTATCAGGTCCGTCTTGATGCTGTGGCGTAACGAATCGGCATCGTTGGCGAGAGCCCGCGCCGATTCGGCGTGTCGGAGGGCAGTCGAGGCGTCGCCGCGCACCATCGCCAGTTCGGCAGATACCCACGCAGCTCGCAGGGCCGGACGCCACAGGTCATCGCCGTTCGGCCCGAGTCGATACTCCTCGCTGCGCTCGAGCAGGGTCTGCGCCACGCCGAACCGCCCCGTGCCGAGCGCGTCGGCAGCGAGGCCGATCAACGCATCACTGCGGGCTTCGACCGCGGCTGTCGATCGCGGAGGTCCTACGAGACCGACGAGAAACACCGCCTTTCCGTCGAAGCGACGCGCCCGCTCGTGCCGACCCAGTTGACGCAGCCATGAGGCTCTGGTCGACGCGTGCAACGACTGGAGTTCGAGGCTGTGAGGTCGGTGCCGCCGTAGTTCGACATCCGCCGCGCCGTATCGACCTTGGCCGGCCAGCGCCACACTGCGGTACCAGCTCTCGCGTGGTCCGGACGCCGCGGGCACCGGAAATCGGCCGGGTTCGGCACCGAATGCGACGTCGAAGAGGTCGGAGGGCGTCGCAGTGAACCGCGAGATCTGCTCTGGTGGCACGACGCAAGGGTAGGCCTCGCCATCCGTGTGGCGAGAATTCGTGATCGCTCCCGGCACGCTCCGCGAGGGCTGCATTTCGTGAACGAAACGCAGTTTTCAAGGAATTAACAATGCAAAAAAGGCTGTTCAGGAAACAACAATCTGAACGCTGTGTGGCGAATAGGTTAAACGCTCCACCGAAACGGTGAACTGTGCCGACAAATCTCAGCGGTCGTTGTCCGACGCCTCGGCCCGAGACATGCCATTCCAGACTCCGGCATCGATAACCGCTTGCAGTCCCGTTGCCGCCGAGAACACCGAACCGACCGGCCGGCAGCATATGAACTTCTGGAGCCGCCACGGGGCCCCGAACAGGGAGAACTGCGAAAAATGTCCGGCCAACCGACCACTCGCGGTCACAGTTTCCGACGCCGAATCAGTGCGTCCGCGGGACGGACGCCGAGCCGCGCTCCTCCCTATCGTCTCCCGTGTTCGCGGATTCTTCAACAGGAGCAGCACGCACGCGGTGCGGTTCAAGTAAATATCGCCCGTGTTAATTCTTGGCCCCATAACTATGCATTTGCCCACGACCGAGAACTATTGACTCGATTTCGTCGACCCACATAACGTTGTCGGCATTCGGATCACGAATCCGAGAAGCCACACCACCCTAGGAGTTTCCATGCCGCAGCCGAATCACCTCCCTGGGCCGAACGCCGATATTTGGGATTGGCAGATGCACGGCCTGTGCCGTGGGGTCGACTCGTCCATGTTCTTCCACCCGGACGGCGAGCGAGGCCGCGCACGAGCGCAGCGCGAGATGCGCGCCAAGGAAATGTGCCGCAGCTGCCCCGTTCTCGCGCAGTGCCGCACACACGCTCTCAACGTCAGCGAGCCGTACGGCATCTGGGGCGGAATGTCCGAGACCGAACGAGAACTACACGCGCGGCACAACCGTCGCCGTATCGCGGTCTAGTCGACGCAGCACTCGCGAGCGCAAGCACGACGAAGCCCCCAACCCGTGCGGGTTGGGGGCTTCGTCGTTGTTCTACCGAATGTCAGTGAGCGTGACCGTGGCCGGCAGCAGGCTCGGCGGCCTCTTCCGGCTTCTCCACGATCGAGCTCTCGGTCGTCAGGATCATCCGAGCAACCGATGCAGCGTTGACCACAGCCGATCGAGTCACCTTCACCGGATCCACGACGCCGTCGGCCAGCAGGTCACCGTACGTCAGGGTCGCGGCGTTGAATCCGTGTCCCTTCGGCAGCTCGGCAACTTTGCTGACCACGACGGAACCGTCGATGCCGGCGTTGGTGGCGATCCAGAACAGCGGCGCGTTGAGTGCGTTACGCACCACGGCCACACCGGTCGCTTCGTCGCCGGTCAGGCCGAGATCGTCGGCCAGCGACAACGCTGCCTGCGTCAGAGCAGAGCCGCCGCCGGGAACGATGCCCTCTTCGACGGCCGCCTTGGCTGCTGCCACTGCGTCGTCGACGCGGAACTTGCGTTCCTTGAGCTCGGTCTCGGTAGCTGCGCCGACCTTGATGACGGCGATGCCGCCCGAGAGCTTCGCCAGACGCTCTTCGAGCTTCTCGCGGTCCCACTCGGACTCGGTGTTCTCGATTTCGCGGCGCAACTGGCCGACGCGAGCATCGATGTCTTCCTGGGAACCCGCACCGTCGACGATGGTCGTGTCGTCCTTGGTGACCACAACGCGACGAGCGCGCCCGAGAAGCTCGAGGCCGGCTTCCTTCAGGCTCAGACCGACGTCGGCAGTGATGACCTGTCCCGCAGTCACGACGGCGAGGTCGTCCAGGAACGCCTTGCGACGATCTCCGAAGAACGGTGCCTTCACGGCGACGGCCTTGATCGTCTTGCGAATCGAGTTCACGACGAGCGTCGAGAGAACTTCGCCCTCGGTGTCCTCGGCCAGGATGAGCAACGGCTTGCCGCTCTCGGCAACCTTCTCCAGCAGCGGAAGGAAGTCCGGAAGCGAGGTGATCTTCTCGCGGTAGAGCAGGACGTACGCGTCTTCGAGTACGGCTTCCTGCGTGTCGACGTCGGTGACGAAGTACGGCGAGAGGTAGCCCTTGTCGAACTGAACGCCCTCGGTGACCGAGAGTTCCGTGAGCAGGGTCGAAGATTCTTCGACGGTGACCACGCCATCGGCACCGACGCGAGTGAGCGCCTCACCGACCAGTTCGCCGATCTCGGGGTCACGTGAGGACACTGTGGCCACCTGAGCAATGGCTTGCTTGCCCTCGACCGGAGTAGCGGCGGCGAGCAGTGCCTCGGCGACCTTGTCGGCAGCCTTGGAGATCCCGACGCCGAGGGCGATCGGGTTCGCACCGGCGGCGATGTTCTTCAGTCCGCCGCGCACGAGAGCCTGCGCGAGAACCGTCGCGGTGGTGGTTCCGTCGCCGGCGACGTCGTTGGTCTTGGTCGCGACGCTCTTGACCAGCTGTGCGCCCAAGTTCTCGAACGGGTCTTCCAGGTCGATCTCACGAGCGATCGACACGCCGTCGTTGGTGACGGTCGGTCCGCCGAATGCCTTGGACAGGACTACGTGGCGTCCACGTGGTCCGAGAGTGACCTTGACTGCGTCGGCAAGTTTGTCGACGCCGCGCTCGAGTGATCGGCGCGCTTCCTCGTTGAATTGGATTTGCTTTGCCATGTTTCGGTGTTACTCCTTCGAGTAAAGAAACTCGATCGAACGCACACCGCCCCGGCACCGACACGAGATCGGCTTCCGGGGCGGGGTGCGTTGTGGCCTACTTGGCGATGACTGCCAGCACGTCGCGTGCCGACAGGATCAGGTACTCCTCGCCGGCGTACTTGATCTCGGTGCCGCCGTACTTGCTGTAGATGACGGTGTCACCTTCTTTGACGTCGACCGGGATGCGGTTGCCCTTTTCGGTGACACGGCCTTCGCCAACGGCGACGACGGTGCCTTCCTGAGGCTTCTCCTTGGCTGTGTCGGGGATGACCAGACCGGAGGCGGTCGTCGTCTCGGCCTCGTTGGCCTGGACGAGGATCTTGTCCTCGAGCGGCTTGATTTTCACGCTCGCCACGTTGAGCCCTCCAAAGTTATGGGGTACGCGTCCGGGGTCGGATCCCCGGACAGCTGTGTGTAAGTACTTCTCGTGCGGTCCTGACAAACGGCTCGAACTCGTTCCCGTCGTCGCGGGTGCCGGGACTTCGCTCGATGCCAACTAGCACTCTATACACGAGAGTGCCAGCACTCAAGGGCTGGGTTCGCCAGATTCGAGCCGACGCGTACCCGGACGGTCTTCCGCCGTCCACGATGCGAAGTTTCTCGGACGCCCACGATCGGAAAACTCGGAAAATCAGGCCTCGAAACGCCGATGCCGCTCACGATTTCCACGTTTTTCCGACCTATTACACCTCCACCCAAAGGCCAGGTGAACCACCACGAACGTCCTCCCGATAACCGACCGCATGGAATATAACGCTCGCATAAAGGCCGCAAGTAACGTTACGATAACGGGGCTGTCGGAACGATAACGATCGACAGCTGGGTCGCGACATGAGGCTCGAGGCAGTCGAACCGGACAGGCAAACAGGGGCGGGAGGTGCAGCATGCGGGTAGGAGTGGGAGTGTCCACCGGATCCGAGGTCGTCTGCGCAGCCCTCGTCACTGTCGACGTCGACGGAAGTCGCACGGTCGAATACCGGACCGTGTCGGCGGATCGCCAGGCGAATACCGATATGGGTGAGCTCGTCACCTCCGCCATCGAGCTGATGGCATCGCTGATTCCCGGACGTCGGTCACCCGACGCCATCGCCGTCACCTACCGCACCGAAGAGCACGCCGCGAGAATTCGCGGTGCCTTGACGCACACCACTCGCGACGTTCGACTGGTGCCCGAATCCGCGGCGGCAGTTGCGCACCTGACGACCACCGGCCTGATCGACGGCTACGACACGATCGCTCTGGTTGACCTCGGAGCGTCGGGGCTGTCGGTCACCGTCACCGACCGAACTGCGGGAACGGTATCGGCGCACGATCGGTCGGACATCGTCAGCGGCAATGCACTCGACGCTCTCGTCAAGAATCTCGTCCAGGACATGACCCGCGACAACCTCCGAGACGATCTTCGCGACGACCGCGGAATCGGATCGGCACGGTATCGATCGATCAAGGAACAGCTCTCCCACGAAGACGAAGTCCGAATCGAGCGTTACAGCGGGGTACCGCTGACCGTCGACCGCAGTGCATTCGAGACCGCCGCATCGCCACTCATGCGGGAGGCTGCCCTGTTCGTCCGCAGAGTGTTCGACGAGAGCACCCACGAACCCGAGGCCATCGTGCTCATCGGCGGCGGAGCCCACATCCCGCTGCTGGCCTCTTCCATCACCGACATGTTCCATGCCCGCGTCATTCGCCTCCCCGAGCCCGACGCCGTGCTCGCCGTGGGAGCGGCCGCGGTCGCCGCATCGGCGACCGACAGTGACTACCCACTGATCTCGGGTGCACGCCGAACCGCAGGCCGGATGAGTCGCTACTCGGGTGCGATAGCTGCAGCCGTGGTCGCGGGCGGACTGGTGCTCGCCTACGGACTTCAGACGATAACGCCGGCAGACGACCCGAGCGTGTCCCCTGCCGGCAGCGCGACGAACCCCGTCGCGGGCTCCGCCGACTCGGGACGACCTGTAGCCGAGGGTTACTCGCCCGATGACACGCCGACCTCCACCCGCAGCTCAGGAGATCCCGTCGGCCCCGCGGCAACCACGGTGGAATCGACGGATTCGCCGTCCGGACTCACCACGTCCACCGCACCGACCACCACGCCGACGCTGCGACCTGCTCCCGACCTCCCGCGCATCGAATGGCCGGTCGGTCCGCCGCCGGAGTCGTCGTCACCCGAACCGGGCACCGATGTCACCGTCGTGCCGCCGACACCGCTCACTCCCGAGCCGACGACGCCCGCACCGACCACCACTCCGCCGATCGAGCCCACCGACCCGGATGCGGGCGAGACCCCCGATCCGACAACACCGTCCGGCCCCACCGAACTGAGCCCCGGACCGACACCGCAACCCTCCGCCGAGGCGGTGCCACAGAGCGGTGCGGAATCCAGCGGCGTGGAACCGACCGAATCGATCACGGTTCCGACGACGGTCGCCAGCGGCTCCGGTCCCACTCCGGAACTGACCCCTCCGCCGACCGTCTGGTCACCACCGCCTGCGGTGTCCAATGAGAGCGTCGAACCCAGCACATCGCAGGACACGGCCGCGCCGCGAACCTCCGAGCCCGTTCCGGACGTTCAGCCAGGGACCTGACTGGTCGCAACCGACAGACCGGGATCGGTCACTGCGGTGAGCGCGGACGGCGTAGCGCCGCCGGCGACGAGATGTGCACCCAGGGCTGCAATCATGACACCGTTGTCCGTGCACAGCCGCGGCTTCGGTATTCGCAGGGTCAAACCCTGTTCGGCACAACGACTTTCGACCAACGATCGGATCCGAGAGTTGGCCGTGGCACCCCCGCCGAGCACGATCGTGTCGACAGCGACGTCGGTCGCCGCCCGAACCGCCTTCATCGTCAACACATCGGCAACGGACTCCTGAAACGATGCGGCGATGTCGGCTACCGGAACGGGATCGCCTGCGCGTTGCCTGGCCTCGACGAATCGAGCGACCGCGGTCTTGACTCCGGAGAACGAGAAGTCGTACCGAGCATCACGAGGGCCGGTCATTCCCCGAGGAAACGCTATCGCGGACGGATCTCCTTCGCGCGCAGCAGCATCGAGAGCAGGGCCGCCCGGGTAGCCCAATCCGAGTAGTCGCGCGACCTTGTCGAAGGCCTCGCCGGCGGCGTCGTCGACCGTCGTTCCGAGCTCGGCGATCGGCCGAGACAGATCGTCGACGTGCAGCAGATGAGTGTGCCCACCGGAGACCAACAGGGCAACACACGACGGCATCGGACCGTGTTCTAGCGTGTCGACCGCGACGTGTCCACCGAGATGGTTCACCGCATAGAAGGGCACGCCCCAGGCTGCGGCGTAGGCCTTGGCAGCCGCGACCCCGACCAGCAGCGCCCCGGCCAATCCCGGCCCGATCGTCACCGCGACGGCGTCGGGGCGATCGATGTCAGCCGTCGCCAGAGCTCGCCGCATGGTCGGCACGATGGCTTCGAGGTGCGCCCGTGACGCGACCTCCGGCACCACTCCGCCGTAACGGGCGTGCTCGTCGACGCTCGATGCCACCTCGTCCGCAAGCAGCTCGCACTGTCCACCGTTCCACCGGACGATCCCGACTCCTGTTTCGTCGCAAGAGCTTTCGATACCCATGACGATCATCGGGCTGATCCTTCGGTTCGTTCCGGCCGACGCATGGTGAAGGCGTCGGCTCCGCTCGGCTGGTAGTATTTCGCTCTGGTCCCCACGATGTCGAACCCCTCGCGTCGGTACAACTCGATGGCCGGCTCGTTGTCGGTGCGGACCTCGAGAAAGACCGGTCCACCGTGCTCGTCGGCCACTCGAAGCAGCTCGCCGAGCAGGCGTCCGCCGATCCCTCGTCGATGATGAGCCGGATCGACGCCGATGGTGTGCACCTCGGACTCACCGACCACGAATGCACCGCGGCTCGGTTGCCCCAGCAGGGCGATGCCTGCGTAGCCGACCACCTCGCTACCGTCGCGCGCCGTGACGTAATGGTTCTGGGGCGCAGCCAGTTCCGCGACGAATGCATCCTCGGACCATGGGTCGTCGCCCTCGAAGAGCACGGTCTCGAGGTAGGCACATCGAGGAGCGTCCTGCACGGTCATGGGCTCGATCGACACCGTCATTGCCGAGCCTTCGCCGCGGCGCGCTCGTCGAGTGTCTTGGCATCGGGGCGGCGCAGATACAGCGGAACGAGCGGACCGGGGGCGACTCCGCTCGCGATATCGGTCATGGCGACCCGAATCAAACCGGCCGGCGACGGTGCCTGCACGTCGCGGATCGGGAGATCGAACTGCGCAGCATGCGGAGCGGAGCCGGCAACCGCATCGATTCCGAGACGGTCCAGCTCGGCCGGCGCGATCACATCGGGGCCCGCAGTGCGAACTCCGGATTCATAACGTGCCCAATAAATTTCGCGACGGCGCGCATCGGTCACCACCAACAGGGTTCCGGGCTCTGTGACATCGGCAGCAATGGCGTCGAGGCTGCAGACCCCGTACACCGGTACCCCGAGTGCATCACCGAACGCCGCCGCCGTCGCCATTCCCACCCGCAACCCGGTGTAGGGGCCGGGTCCGACGCCGACGACAACCGCACCGAGGTCGGCCGCGGTGATGTGGGCGTCCGTGAGGCACTCGAGAATATTGGGCGTCAGGATCTCGGCGTGCGACCGTGCATCCACCCGAACCCGCGTGGCGAGGGTTTCGACCGGAGCACCGGCGGCCTCCGTCAGACGCACCACACCTGCGGTGACGGCGGGAGTCGAGGTGTCGACGGCAAGTACAAGCACGAGGACTCAGGTTACGCGTCGACGGAGATTCGCTTACGCACCCGGTACCCGATCAGCGCACGTCACCCGGAGCCGGCGTGGTGGTCACGCGACTCACCGTTACGCGTCGAACATCCGATTCCGGATCGCGCGCCAACCGAACCGAGACGTGTCCGTCGGTCAGTTTTTCGACCAAGCCCTCGCCCCACTCGACCACGACCACCGCATCGGTGAGGTCGGTGTCCAAATCCAGTGCATCGAGTTCGTCGAGCGCCGATTGTCCGGTCATCCCGAGCCGATAGGCATCGACGTGCACGAGCGCAACCGGCGGTAGGCCATGCGGCCGCGGCCCGGGCCGATGCTCCCGGGCAATGACGAAGGTGGGTGACGTCACGCGCCCCTGCACACCGAGACCCGCGGCAATACCTTTGGTCATCGCTGTCTTCCCTGCGCCCAACGGACCATCGAGAATCACCAGATCACCCGCGACCAGAACATCTGCCAACCGTGCGCCGAACTCGGCAGTGTCTGCGGCAGTGAACAACTCGGCGTCCACCGGCAGCGTGAACTGCACGTCAGACAACACCCCACCGCCGCTTCTTGCCTGCGGCTTCCGACGCTCGGGCCACGAGCCGCAGTATTGCGCCGTTGACCTGCTCGGGAAACTCCAGCTGAACGAGATGTCCGCCTTGGCGGACGCGCACTGTCTCCGAACGCGGCAAGGCCTGCGCTAGCGCCTCGGAACTGGCGAACGGGATGATCCAGTCCTCGTCGCCACACACCACCGACACCGGAATGTTCTCGAATTCCACGAGCGCCTCGGACTCGTCGTGCAGCTCGAGTGTCTCGAGAAAGTTGACGATCGTGACAACCGAGGTGTCGTCGATCATCGATTGAGAGAATGCCACCAGGCGCGGGGAAACTCGGGTGCCGTAGGACGCCGCACGCAGTACCGGTGAAATCAGGGCGCGCACCGCACCACGGCCGAACTGTACGACGCCCGGCGAAGTTCGGACCGCGAGGCGGAACGCATCGACGGCCGGATTCTGCAGACTACGACCGACTCCGGATTGTGCGAGACCGGCAGCGGTCGTCGAGATCAGCACCGCGCCGATGACTCGCTGACGGAGCACATCCGACCGCTGCCGTGCCATGGACAGAATCGACATTCCGCCCATCGAGTGACCGACCAGGACGATGCGTCCCTTCGGCACCACCGAACGGATGACCGCATCGAGATCGAGGCCGAGCTGACCGATCGTGCAGCTCTCCGGGGTCGGCACCCCCGAGCGACCGTGCCCGCGCTGATCGTAGAAGACCATCCGAACCGTGGAACCCCACTGCTGTTCGAGAGCACGGCGCTGGAAATGCCAGGACGATGTGCGGAGACAATAACCGTGCACGAAAACCACGGTCAGCTCTGCGTCGGTCGGACCGACCTCACGCACCGCCAACGGCACACCGTCGTCCGCGGTGACGATGCTGCCGCGGTCCGCGTCCATGAGGTCGAGGTTCTCCGTGGCGAGCGGGTCCTTGTTGGATCGGAACGCCGTCTCGCGCACCACAATTGCAATACTCTCCAGCAATCCGAGCATGTTTATTCAGTCGCCTCCCCTGAGCGCGCGCCGACGAACTGGCGTCGAACACGTCCACGAATGCCGGTGACGACCTCGTAGCTGATCGTGTCGAGCGCATCTGCCCAATCCTGGGCGTGCGCCTCCCCCTTGTCCCCTGGCCCGAAGAGTAACGCCTCGTCGCCGACAGCGACACCCGAGCCGCTGCCGCCGAGGTCGACGACGAACTGGTCCATGCACACTCGCCCCACCGACGGGAAACGTCGCCCAGCGATCGTCACTTCGAACCGCCCACCGAGACTGCGGACGACGCCGTCGGCATACCCGAGAGCGATGAGCGCGACCACGGTGTCGGCCTGAGCGGTCCAGGTGTATCCGTACGACACCGATTCACCCTTGCTCACCTTCTTGATGTTCGCTACCCGCGCCGACAACGTCATCACCGGCTGCAAACCGAACTTTCCCAACTGCGGCACAGGCGACAAACCGTACAGAGCAATACCCGGACGGACCATGTCGAAACAGAGATCGGGTCTGGTCAACGTGGCCGCCGAATTGGACAGATGCACGACGGCAGGAGGCGTTCCGCGCCGGGTGGCGCGACTCACCGCGTCACGAAGCCGCTCAGCTTGGGCGTCGTTGGCCGGGTGCTCCGGTTCGTCGGCGCACGCCAAGTGCGAGAACATGCCGACCAAGTGCGCGGCTTCCTCCGCAACGGCGGACGCCGTCGCGTCGAGAACGACATTGAGATCTGCTTCCGCGACCCCGTTGCGATTGAGTCCGGTATCGATTTTGAGCGAGAGGTCTGCAGCCCGACCGACTCTGCGCGCCGCTGCCACCACGGCGTCGAGCTGGGCTGCCGTGGACACCCCGATCCCCACCTGTGCAGCGACAGCGGCGTCGAAGTCGGAATCCGTTCGATGCAACCAGGCCAGCACCGGAACGCCGATTCCCGCTGCACGGAGTTCGAGGGCCTCGCCGATCGTCGTGACGCCGATCTCCTGCGCGCCTGCTGAGACTGCCGCGTGGGCGACCTCGACGGCACCGTGGTTGTACCCGTCGGCCTTGAGCACGGCCATCACGCCGGCGTCGCCGGCGAACTGTTGCAAGACGCGCACGTTGTGGGCCACTGCGTCGAGGTCGACGGACGCCACCGCGCCCGAACCGGTCCTCTCGTCACCGCAGCCGATACTCACAACATTCGATAGTGCCATCCGAGCCGGTAATACGACGGATCAGGGTGGCACAACTCGTGACACACCCGGTGCCCCGAGTGGGACCTGGAACTATCTCGATCCGTCTGTGAGCGAGCGCACGGTGCGGATGGCGTCCGAGATGGATGCGCACAGCGGGCTCGCCGACACCGGTGCCGCGAACTCCCCGCCTGATCCATGTGCCGCGCGGGCTGCGGCGAGCGCGTGAACCTTTGCCCCGCAGGCGGCCGCGGTGGAGGGCGACATCCCGGACGCGAGCAGGGCCCCGAGGATTCCGGAGAGAACGTCGCCGGATCCGGCGGTCGATGCGGCCGATCCCCCGGCGTCGCTGACCAAGGTGGTGCCGTCGGCATCGGCGATGATCGTTGCGCGTCCTTTGAGCAGCACGGTCACACCCCAGCGCGCGGCAAGATCGCGCACCGCCCCCACGCGGTCGGGGCTCGGGTCCGTCCCGGTAAGGCGTGCGAATTCTCCGGCGTGCGGGGTGAGCAGAGTCGGTGCGGTGCGCCCGGCGACCCAGTGTTCGTTGCCCGCGACAATGGTCAGAGCATCGGCATCGACGACGACCGGCAGATCCGATTCCAGCACCCGGCGCACTGTCTCCGCCGAGGGCTCGTCGGTGCCGAAGCCTGGACCCACCACCCATGCCTGCACCCTCCCCGCTGCGTCGAGATTTGAAGCGGCGACCACCTCCGGATAATGCGAAACGACCTCTGCACCCGCGCTTCCCACGTAGCGGACCATTCCGGAGGTGGCCGCGACGGCCGCACCGACACAGAGCAGTGCGGCACCCGGGAATGTCGCACTGCCGGCCAGGATTCCCACCACGCCCTGCGAATATTTGTCGTCCGAGGCGGTAGGGATCGGCCAGATCTGCCCGACGTCGGCCGGCTCGAACGATGCCATCACCGGAGCCGGAAGCGTCAGCCCGATATCGACCAGTTCGACTCGGCCACAACGAGGTACGGCGAGAACATGGACGGGCTTGCGCGCGCCGAAGGTCACCGTCACATCGGCCGTCACCGCCGGACCCGGCGCGGCACCGGTCTCGGCGTCCACACCGCTGGGTACGTCCACCGACACGATCGGGGCGGTGATCTGCTCGACGACCGCAGCCGCGTCGGGACGCAGCGGACCTCGTCCGGAAATCCCCACGATGGCGTCGATCACGATGTCGGCCGGTCCGCACTGCGTCACGACCCGGCCGCCCGACGAGCGCAGGGCCTCCAGCCCTTCGGCATGCGCTCGCGCCGGGTCGAGCAGCAGCGCAGACACCGAGACGCCCCGTCGACGCAGATACGCCCCCGCCCACAGACCGTCGCCGCCGTTGTCGCCCGTGCCCACCAGAATCGTCACGCGCCGTCCCGCGACGCCGCCCGTGCGCGCCGTGAGCTCAGCTGCCACCACCGTTGCCAAGCCGTAGGCAGCGCGACGCATGAGAACGCCGTTCGGCAGGGAATTCAATAGCGGCGCTTCCGCATTCCGTATCTGCTCGGGTGTGTAGTAGGCGCGCATGCCGAGGTCCTCTCGTTACCCGCTGGCGTGAACCTCGAGCCTACGTGCGTCCGATCGGAGCCCCGCGACGTAGGCGGTTAGCCTCGAAGAATGACACCTCGCGGCGGTGGACCGGCAGCGTTCACGCTCACGGTCCTGCTCCCGATCGTTCTCGCCACGACCGGCTGCACCGAGGACCCGTCGACGCTGACGGTGAACGAACAGATCGCCGACGCCACCGTGCAGGTAGCCGGAACGGCCTACTCTCCTGCGTCGGTCACGATCGACGTCGGCCAGAGTGTGGCCTGGCATTTCGCCGATCGCGGCGTCGGACACAACGTGGTCGGTCTCGGAGCGGCCTCGACCCTCCTGCACAGCCCCATGCTCGGATACGGCGACTACGTGCAGACTTTCGACGAGCCCGGCACCTACCTCTACTACTGCACCCTCCATCCGCAGATGAAGGGTGCAGTAGTAGTCAGATGATCACGCGCTACTCGACGGTGACGGACTTCGCCAGATTGCGCGGCTTGTCCACGTCGTAACCCCGCGCCTGGGCGACCTCGGCAGCAAACACCTGCAACGGGATCGTCGACAGCAACGGCTGCAACAGTGTGGAGGCGGCCGGTATCTCGATCAAGTTGTCGGCGAACGGCCGCACTGCCTCGTCGCCTTCCTCGGCGATGACGACGGTCCGGGCACCACGCGCCTGGATCTCTCGAATGTTGCTCAACATCTTCGAGTGCAGCACCGCGCGGCCCTTCGGCGAGGGCATCACGATGATCACCGGAACACCGTCCTCGATCAGAGCGATCGGCCCATGCTTGAGCTCGCCCGCCGCGAAACCTTCCGCGTGCATGTACGCGAGCTCCTTGAGTTTGAGCGCGCCTTCGAGAGCAACCGGATACCCGACGTGTCGACCGAGGAAGAGAATGGTCGTCGCCGTCGACAGCTCTCGGGCGAGTGCCCGGACCGGCTCGACAGTTTCGAGAACTCGCTGCACCAACTCCGGCATGGCTTCGAGTTCGGCGAATTCGCGGGCGACCTCGTCCGGATACTTGGTACCGCGCGCCTGCGCCAGAGCCAGACCCACCAAGTAGTTCGCGGTCACCTGAGCGAGGAACGCCTTGGTCGACGCGACGCCGATCTCCGGGCCCGCCCGGGTGTAGAGGACGGCGTCGGCCTCGCGAGGAATCTGGGACCCATTGGTATTACATACCGCGAGGACACGCGCCTTCTGATCTTTGGCGTGTCGGACGGCCTCGAGAGTGTCTGCGGTCTCGCCCGACTGCGAGATGGCCACAACCAGGGTCGATCGATCCAGGACCGGGTCGCGGTAGCGGAACTCGCTGGCCAGTTCCACCTCGACCGGCAGCCTGGTCCAGTGCTCGATCGCGTACTTGGCCAGCAGGCCCGAGTGGTACGCGCTACCGCAGGCCACGACGAAAACCTTGTCGACGTCGCGCAGTTCCTGATCGGACAACCGCTGCTCGTCCAGCACGATCCGACCGTTGTCGAAGTGGCCGAGCAACGTATCCGCCACGGCGGCCGGCTGCTCCTGGATCTCCTTGAGCATGAAGTAGTCGTGGCCGCCCTTCTCGGCGGCTGCGAGATCCCAGTCGATCCGGAACGGGCGCCCCTGCGCCTCGTTGCCCTCGAAATCACTGATGTCGTATCCGTCCGCAGTGATGACGACAACCTGATCCTGGCCGAGTTCGACGGCGTCACGAGTGTGCTCGATGAACGCCGCGACATCGGAACCGAGGAACATCTCACCGTCACCGACGCCCAACACCAGCGGCGTGGACCGGCGGGCCGCAACGATCGTGTCGGCGTGATCGGAATGAGTGAACACCAGGGTGAACGCACCCTCGAGCCGACGCAGAACAGCTTTGGCGCTGGCCACGAAGTTCCCCGCGGTCGGACCGTCCGCGTAGGCACGCGAGACGAGGTGCACTGCGACCTCGGTGTCGGTATCGGACAGGAACTCGACCCCGGCAGCTTCCAATTCGGCCCGAAGCGGACCGAAGTTCTCGATGATGCCGTTGTGCACCACGGCAACCGTGCCCGACGCATCCCGGTGGGGGTGAGCGTTGCGGTCGGTCGGACGGCCGTGTGTCGCCCACCGGGTGTGACCCATGCCGGTGGTGCCGACGAACGTGTCGGTGCCGATGTCGTCCAACTCGGCTTCGAGATTCGCGAGCCGACCTGCTTTTCGTTCGACTGCCGTCGCCCCTGCTCCGTCGAGAATTGCGATACCCGCAGAGTCGTAGCCCCGATATTCCATACGCCGAAGCGCTTCGACCACCACACCCAGAGCTGGGCGGTGGCCGACATAACCCACGATTCCGCACATGGTGGTTCAGGGTACTCGGCACGGCGCGCACGACCCATTCGCTCGGGTCGACGTGTCCCCGTCCCCCTCGCCGGTCCGCATTCGGTAGCGTCATCTCTCGTGGCGAAACCGAAGAAGCTGGCATCTGCTCTCTCCAAGCGTGGCCCGCACACAGTGCTGCGAGGCAACCTTGCCCTCGCCGGACAACCCGGCGTCGTCTACACCCCGGCCGAGGGCTTCGGCCTGCCCGGCGTGGCCTTCGCACACGGCTGGATGCTCCGACCCGACCACTACACCGACACACTGAAGCACCTGGCGTCCTGGGGCATCGTCGCAGCGGCCCCGGACACCGAGCGCGGGCTCGTGCCCTCGCACCGCGGACTCGCCACCGATCTGGGCACTGTGCTCGACATCATGACCGGCGTGCGTCTGGGTCCAGGCAACATCAGCGTGCATCCGGAGAAACTCGCCACAGCCGGCCACGCCATGGGTGCCGGAACCGCTGTTCTCGCAGCCTCCAAGCGATCGGACATCAAGGCCGTCGCTGCACTGTTCCCGGCACCGACGGCACCGTCGTCCGAGGACGCCGCCGCAGGCCTCGCCGTACCCGGTCTCGTCGTCGGCGACAACTCGAACGCCGATTCGCTCAACGACAATTCACTCGCTCTGGCCCAGGCCTGGCACGGACCATCCATCCTCCGCCGAATCGACGGTTCCACAGCAGACGGATTCGTCGAAGGCCGACGAATGCTCCGCTCACTGGGAATCAACAGCTCCGACCGCAAGACCCAGCAGCGCACCCGGGCCGTGCTCACCGCATTTCTGCTGTTCCACCTCACGGGCGACTCCGACTACGAGGAGCTGGCCGGATCGGCCGGTGAGATCGACGGAACCAGAGCGGTCGATCCCCACGCGCCGCTCGATGCCCAACCCAAGCCCAAGGCGTCCGCGTCGATCAAGGCTCTGCTCGGCCGAGGCTGAATCTGCTCGCCACGTCAGATCAGCCAGGACCGCGGCTGTTCTTCGGGCTCGGTCTCGACGTGCGGTAACGGCTCTCTCCGGTCCAGGTGAGCCGGTCGAAGGACCGAGCCTCGCATCGGCTCGACGTCCGGATCCGCGGCCGACACGGTGAGCGAGTTCGATCGGCCCGACACTGCTGTGGGGGTCTGAGCCCGCTCGAGCGCGTCGGTCGCACGCGCCATCGCATGGCGGTGTTCTTCGCGAATTCGATGCAGCTCACGCCGCCACCCGTCGGCTGCGCTCACAGTGTTCCCGCCTCACTCAGGCCGGCACCTGAGCTCGCATCCTGTGATGCGGCCGGAGGACGCGGGAGATCTGCCGACACCGGCTGCTGCCCGCTGGACGGATGATGCTCGGCCTCGCCCTCGTCTGCACCCTCCCGGACGATCGGCTCGTCTGTTCGGGGGTCCGGCAGACACTGCGCCTGCGAATCCGTCGACACCGGATCGGACGCCTGACTCGGCACCGACTCGGTCGTCGGTGCAGATTCGGACGGCAGGGCAGGTTCAGAGGGCGGCGTAGGTGCGTATGGCAGGGCAGATTCGGAGGGCGTGGCAGGTTCGGACGGCGGCGCAGGTTCGGACGGCGGCGCAGGTTCGGACGGCGGCGCAGCTGCCGGTACCGACGGCTGGTTCGCGTCCACGGTGTCTGCAGCACCGGGTTTCTCGACGATCTCGGGCAGGCCGAACGGGCCGATTCTCAACTCGAACGAGCGAACCCCCAGCCCCGGGGTTTCGAGTCGGACCGTCACGGCACCGTCGTGTGCGAGTGCGATGCGGGCGCGATGCCCATCGATCTCGGCCTCGAGATGGCCGCGCTCGCCGTTCAGCTCGGGCGATGGCGGATCGACAGGCAACGACTGCTCCGGGGGCAACGGCTGCTCCGGCAATGCCGATGGCAGCGACTCCGTTCGCGGGCCGGCCGGATCGTCCCGCACCGCTGATCCGCCGGCCGATTCTGCAGTGGTCGGAGCCGTGACGTCGGCGGAACCACGACCATCGGCGCTGCGGTCATCGGAACCACGATCATCGGCGCTGCGGTCATCCGGGACGGAGGTGCTCAACACCTCGTCGACGCGATCCACGATCTCGGCGACCACCCGATCCACGAGTCCGTCCACAAGCTCACCGGCTCGGGCAGCGGACCCGCCGTCGGGGGTACGTGGGCCGGACGAGTCAGTACCCCCCGCGTCCACGGATGCACCCGCGCTCGAAGCCGTGACCGGGGGTGTCGCGGCCGGCGAACTCGCTGCCGAGGGCGCTCCACCGACTGCCGGTGTCGCAGGAGCAGTGGCAATGGCCGGGGGCATCGTCGACGAGCCGACTGGTGCCGGCCACGGTTCGGCAGACGTCGAGCCGGGCGCAATTTCCCAACTCGGCTCGTCGAGATCGCCGAAAGACGGGTCGTGCACATCGCTCAAGTTTTTGACCAGCAACGCCAGACTGTCTCGAACGGCGGTGTCCGTCGCCGTGCATGCGTCGAACACAGCATCACAGGTGGTCTTCATCCTCGGGACGAACTCCTCGTGGATCCACGCCCGACAGCGTTCGCCCACCTCGGCTGCGAACTCGTCCGATACGTCCGCACTTCGAGCCCGCTCGCCCAGTTCCTCGAACGCCGACGCCAACCGAGGAAACACCGACTCTCGATCGAACGGAACGCATTCGATTCCCGACGCAAGCAGGATCGCGTCGATCTCGTCGACGGTTCGACCGTCCACCGCATCGATGTCGAGTCCTCCGAACAGTTCGGCCTTGTCGGTGACCGCATCGCGAAGAACATCGACGGCGGCGGACATCGTCTGATGAGAGTTCTCGATCGATCTCAGGAACTCGCCTGCTGCCTGATGCTGGGCCGAAAGATGGATCTGCACGGCGTCGCCTGCGTCGCCGCGCCACCGCATCTCCAGGACTCTGCGTAATTGAACGTGCTCCTCGAGTTGGTCGCCCAGTGCCGCAGACGCAGCTTCGACCGCGTCGGCATCGCTACCGAGCGCGCGGAGATTCAAGCCACGTTGTTCGTCGTACCTGGCACATATCTGCTCGTACTTCGGGAATGCTCCGATGCTCGACACTCGGGCAGCGAGCGGCAGGAAGCGCTCGAAATGCAGCAGCCCGATCGAGTTCGCATCGAGAATCTCGTCTATCGACGAGTTCTGGCCAGAGGACACGGGAGGAGACGTCATCGAGGCGACTCGATCGAGTCCGCAGTCGCGTCGTCCTGGCGTTCGTAATCGTTCATGGCAGCGACGATCGCGTCGGAGACGTCCTCGACGGAGGATTTCCACGATTCGATTGCCCGGCCGAGGCCGAGATGAGCCTGGGTGTACGCGGCACCGAGGTCGCCGTAGTTCCGTCCCGCACCGGCCGTACCGAAGCCTGCGTCCGCCACCGAATCCGCCGCACTGCCGAGTGCGTCTGCCGATACCGCCAAGGCTTCTGCGACTCCGCGAACGCGGACCGCGTCCACCCAGAATCCGTCACTCATACGTCCCCGTCTCGCCTTCGATGTGCCCCTTTCTCACTATGACGTGCGCCGACGCACATCGGTTCCCCAGCGAGCGGTAACGTCCCGATGTGAAATGTCAGTAACAGGTACTTGAAGTGGCTGCCCGAGCTGCTCACCGAACGAGGAGTCCCATGCACATCGGAACGATGCTGAACTACAGCGGTGGTTTCAACGAGACGGTTGCCGAGGTCGCCGAGCTCGAAAAGGCAGGTCTCGACATCATCTTCGTGCCCGAGGCCTACTCGTTCGACGCCGTCAGTCAACTCGGGTTCCTCGCTGCCAAAACAAGCACGATCAAGATCGCGTCCGGCATCTTCCAGATCTATACCAGGACACCGTCACTGACTGCCATGACCGCCGCCGGTCTCGACTACGTCTCGGACGGCCGCTTCGTTCTCGGACTCGGCGCCTCCGGGCCACAGGTCGTCGAAGGCTTCCACGGCGTCAAGTACGACGCACCGATCGCACGAACCCGCGAGGTCATCGAGATCTGCCGCCAGGTCTGGCGTCGTGAGAAAATGCAGTATCAGGGCAAGCACTACCAGATTCCACTGCCTGCCGACCAGGGCACCGGCCTGGGCAAACCTCTCAAGCTCATCAATCACCCTGTGCGCGATCGCATTCCAGTTGTCATCGCCGCTCTCGGCCCCAAGAACGTCGAGCTCACCGCCGAGATCGCCGAGGGCTGGCAACCCATCTTCTACTTCCCCGAGAAGGCAGCCGACGTCTGGGGAGAATCGCTTGCAGCGGGCAGGGCCAAGCGTGACCCGTCGCTGGGCGAACTTCAGGTGTTCGCAAGTCCCACCCTGGCCATCGGTGAGGACGCAGAGAAGTACCTCCCCTGGGTAAAGCCGCACCTCGCGCTCTACATCGGCGGCATGGGTGCCAAGGGCAAGAACTTCTACAACTCACTGGCCCAGCGTTACGGCTACGAGGCCGAGGCCGAGAAGATCCAGGACCTGTACCTCGCCGGTAAGAAAGAAGAAGCGGCCGCTGCGGTCCCCGACGAGCTGGCTCGCGCAGTGAACCTCATCGGCCCGGAAAGCTACGTGAAGGAGCGGGTCGCTGCCTTCGCCGAAGCGGGAGTCACCACTCTCAACGTCGCACCGCTGGCCGAGAACACTGCGGGACGCGTCGCGCAGTTGACAGCGCTGCGCGAACTCACCGCCTGAGACGTCAGACCGACGCGACCCGGCCCGCCAACCCCTCGGCGAGCCGGGTCGCCACGTCGAGCTCCGATGCCTCGACCATGACTCGCACCAGCTGCTCGGTACCGCTGGGGCGCAACAGAACTCGGCCCGATTCGCCGAGTTCGCGCTCGGCCACGGCCACCGCGTCGGACACCGACGGTGCCGACGCCACGGCCGCTTTGTCCGTTACTCGTACGTTGATCAGCACCTGCGGCAGAGTCCGCATCGCCGACGCCAGGTCCGCGAGACTGCTGCCGGTCTCGGCCATCCGTTCCATCAATCGCAGCGCCGTCGCAATGCCGTCGCCCGTTGTGCCGACCGCGGGAAGCACCACGTGACCGCTCTGTTCGCCGCCCAGCGAGAATCCGCCACGGCGCAATTCCTCGAGTACGTAGCGATCGCCGACTGCCGTGGTGCGCAACGTGATTCCGGCTTCGCGCATCGCAATGTGCAGTCCGAGATTACTCATGACCGTGGCGACCAGCGTGTTGTCGGTCAACTGATCGGCGTCACGCATGGCGATGGCGAGAACGGCCATGATGGCGTCGCCGTCCACGACAGAGCCCGATGCGTCCACGGCCAAGCAGCGATCGGCGTCCCCGTCGTGGGCGATACCGAGGTCGGCACCGTGCTCCACGACGGCCTTCTGCAACCCCTCGAGGTGCGTCGATCCGCATCCGTCGTTGATGTTGATGCCGTCGGGTTCGGCGTTGATCGCCACCACCCTTGCGCCGGCCCGTCGGTAGATCTCGGGCCCGACGACCGAGGCGGCACCGTGCGAGCAATCCACAACGACACGGACCCCGTCGAGTCGATGTGTGACCGATGAGGCCAGGTGCTCGATGTACCGGGTGGCCGCATCCTGAGCGACATCGATTCGACCGATCGCGGCACCGGTCGCGTGGAACGGACGTCCGTCGTTCTCGGCGCGCGCCTCGGGATCGAGCTCAGCTTCGATGCGGTCTTCCACGTCGTCGTCGAGCTTGTGTCCGCCCGCCGCAAAGATCTTGATTCCGTTGTCGGGCATCGCATTGTGGGATGCCGAGATCATCACACCGAGCGCCGCACCGTATTCGGCGGTCAGGTAGGCGAGCGCGGGTGTAGGAAGCACACCGACGTCGATCACGTCGACCCCCGAGGCGGTGAGTCCGGCCGACACTGCGGCACTCAGCATCGCTCCGCTGATGCGCGGATCACGACCCACGATTGCCACGCGTCTGCTGCCGTCGATGTCCGGTGCCAACACGGTGGCTGCAGCTCTCGCGATCTGCAACGCCAACTCTGCGGTCAGCAGCCCACCTGCCAGTCCGCGGACCCCGTCGGTACCGAACAATCGCGCCATGAACCAAGAACTCCTTCGAGCGGAGGGTGTGTCGTGCGAAATGCCTCGAGGGCAGGCATCCGATACTGATGGAGCCTGCCCTCGAGGATGGAACGGGTAAGACGCGTCAGCGCTTGGAGTACTGCGACGCCTTACGGGCCTTCTTCAGGCCGTACTTCTTACGCTCGACTGCACGGGCGTCACGGGTGAGGAAGCCGGCTGCCTTGAGCGGCGGGCGATCATCGGGGGTGAGCTCGATCAGCGCACGCGAAATGGCCAGACGCAAGGCGCCTGCCTGTCCCGACGGTCCGCCGCCGTGCAGCAGGGCAACGATGTCGAAGGACTCTGCGCGATCGACGAGCACGAGAGGAGCCTTGATCAGCTGCTGGTGCACCTTGTTGGGGAAGTAATCCTCCAGGGTGCGGCCGTTGAGCTTGAATCCACCGGTGCCGGACGACATCCGCACACGAGCGACGGCTTCCTTACGGCGACCGACGGTCTGGATCGGACGATCGAACACGATCGGGGCCGGAGCGGCAGCAGCGGCCTCGATGTCCGCGGTCACCTCCGGCTCTTCGACGGCCACGAACTCGTCAGCGGCGATCTCTTCGATGTTCTCCTGCGACGTCACGTCATTTCCCTCCGGCGCCGTCACTGGGACACCTGCTTGATCTCGAACGGAACGGGCTGCTGTGCGGCATGCGGGTGGTTGGGTCCCGCGTAGACCTTCAGCTTGCTCGCGATGGCATTACCGAGCTTGTTCTTGGGGATCATGCCGACGACGGCCTTCTCCACGAGACGATCGGGGTTGTTCTCGAGCACCTGGCGGGTGGAGCGCGACTTCAGACCGCCCGGGTGGCCGGAGTGGTGGTGGTGGAACTTGCCGTCGAGCTTGTTGCCGCTGATGGCAACCTTCTCGGCGTTGATGATGACGACGAAGTCGCCACCGTCGACGTTGGGTGCGTAGGTGGGCTTGTGCTTACCGCGGAGCAGAGTCGCGGCCTGGACGGCGAGCCGTCCGAGCACGACGTCCGTGGCGTCGATCACATGCCACGTCCGGGTGGTGTCCCCGGCCTTCGGGGCGTAAGTAGACACAGAAAATTCCTGTCTTCATGATGTCGCTGCTGGCCAAGACGAGTGGATGCCCTCGGCGGCCAGTTGAGACCCGAGGACAAGAGCTCGATACACACAAGAATGCGCGGCGAGCCCATACACGCCAACGGGAGACGATACCGGCAGTGGTCCCCCAGGTCAAAAACGTCTCAACGCAGACGCACGCACTGCACGCACCGGCGGGCCGCCGGAAGTGCCTCTAGCCTGATCGGCGGGATCTCGGTCCCACACCTGTCGCAGATACCGTACGTCCCGGCGGCGAGCCGCGAACACGCCGCGTCGATCTCGCGCATCTCGGACTCGGCGTCGCCTATCAACGCCGCGATCTTCGCTCGCTCGAACGCGATCGTCGACCCTTCCGGATCGTGTTCGTCATCGTCGGTGGTCCACCGCGATCCTTCGATCACGGACGCCAGTTCCTCGCGCAGGGACTCGAGTCGATGCCCGGAACGAGACCGCTCGGCCTCGAGTGCTGCTCCGAAATCCGTCACCACACCAGTAGACCCCGGGGTGGGCTCGGATGCCGAGGAACGCGTCTGCCCCGACCTGATGTCCAGGTCGGGGCAGACACCTCGTGCTGTGCGTCGCACCTGCACGTCGAGAAAGTCAGCGAGCCATTCGCGCCTTGTTGGCCATCTCGACGCCGTGCATGGTCTCGCCACCGGTGCGGGCAGCCGCGACGAGGCTCGACAGAATGAGATTGAGCTCGTCGGATGCAGAGTTCCACTGGCGCTGAAGCTCGTAGTAGGACGTCATCGCGTCGCCCTCCCACGATTCGTACAGTCGCTTCGCAGTGCTGTCCACGTCCCCGAGGAGGTCCTTGGTCACGTTCGCCTGCTTGTTCATCGCCTCGGTCAACGCCGCAATCTGCGCGAAGTCGTATTTCATGTCGAATCAGTCTCCTTGGTCGAGCTCGGTCGTGTGGTTTGTCTCGTGGTCACCGGATGCGAGGGGTTACTTGAAGGAGGACAGGCCCGAGCTGAGGGACCCGGCCACCTGGTTGACGGCCGACACGTTGTCGTCGTCGGCGTCGGCGTAGCCGTGGCCGTTGGTCTTGATGTCCGCGGAGATCTGCTCCAGCGCGCTGCGCATCTTCTGTGCGCTGGTGTCCCACTGCGCCATGACGTCCTGAAAAGACTTGCCCGCCTTGCCGACCCAGGCCTCGGCGGTCTGCTCGACGATGGACCGAACCGCTGAATTGGACGCGTTGATCGAGACGCTCAGCCCCTCGATCGTGGCTCCGGCAGCGACGAGCTCCTGCGGTGTGACCGTGACGCCGTTCGACGAACCCGTAGATTCCGGTCCCCCTGGATATCCCACTTCGACTCCTTGTACTCGTTACTCGAATCACGTGCACCCGCGGCACACGTGCCCTTCGACCGAGAGGCCTTGTCCGGCCTGCTCACTCCCCTACATCTCTTTGGACGCAGCAACCCCTCGGTTCGGTTCCGGCTGCACCCGAAAAACTGTGGTCGGTTCTCACGACGCCGGGACGATCTCCAGGCTCTGGGTGGCCAGATCGCATTCGACGTCGATCGCCGCCGAGTCGTCGCCCTCGAACTGGCAACCGATACTGACCTGCAGGTCGGACTCCACGAACACCCGCCAGAGCACCGTGGAATCGTCGATGGGCGTCTCCGTGTAAGCGATCCCGACCCGACTGCCGAAATTGCGGACGGGTTCGAGCGAGCCGACAGTGGAATCCGGGCCGCGGGCATCGACGGCCGTCCGTAGCTCGGTAGCCACCTGCTCCTGCGTCGAACCCGGTGTCAGGTCCGCCACGGTGACGACGATGCGCCGCTCGGGGGGTGTCGACGGAATCAACACCATGCGGTTCGGGTCGTCCAGCCGCGTCCAGGTGGCCGGCAGTCGTATCGAGGCCCGTCCCGATACGAATGTCGCCGTTCGGACCGGGAGAAGCATTTCTGTCGATGTGGGCGTCGGTGGCGCATCGACGGCAGACACCGACACGGTGTCGGTCGGGGCCACGATCGGCGAAAACGGCTGCGCTGCTGCGGTTTCGACCCGGTCGGGTGAATTGGAGACGAAAAATACCGCCGCACATACCGATACGACGGCAACCGCGGCGCCGACCGCAACTGCAATGCGAGAGAAGGCCGGATTCCGCCGAGGAGACGGCACGGTGACATCGTCGAGCCACGCCGCCGACCGAGTCGTCGCGGCACGGACGGACGGTGCCGAATCGAGATCCGCACCGGCCCGCCGATACAGCGACCTGGCGATATCGAGTCCGGTCAGCCACTTGTTGTTGCGATCGACGACCGGGTCGGCTCCACCGTTCGGCGAGGCCACCACGAACACATCGTCCGGGCAGCGGGAGACCGACGAACGAACGTAGTCACCGACCGCTCGCCGCCAGGCATCGTCATCGCCTACGCCGAAGGGGACGACGGCACCGGTGTCACCACCGTTTGCCCCCGTCGAGTCCAGGACGAGCACGGACGCATCGAGAGCCCCCACTTCGACGACGACCGCGGCGGACGGCGCACGTTCACCCGACGACTCGATCGCAGCCGCGGCCGTCTCCACGAGCACCACCTCGTTTGCCGACGCCGCGAACGTGGCGCGAAGCACACCTGTCCGTTCGTCGCCCCAGATAGATGGATACGCGATTTCGAGCACATCGAGTCGGTTGTGCACCCCGGCGCTCTGCAGAGCAGACCACACGATCCCGTGCAGCACTTCGCCTCGGTCCCACACCGAGGCTCCCACTGCGATGTACGGGTCGTCGATACACAACAAGGGCGGTATCTCCCCTGTCGCGTCGGTACGCCCGTAGACGAGACGACCATCCGCGACCGTGGCGAATGCCGAGCAGACACTCTCTCGCGGCCCCTCCAGCGGACCACTCGTTGCGACGACCGAGATCTCGGCGTACCCCAGATGCACTGCCGCATAGCGCCACGAGTCGGTCAACTGGAATATCCGAGCTGAACGAGGGCCTGACCAGCGCGATTGACGAAAACGCCGCGTCCGGGCGGCATGGCACTGGGCCGTACCGTCCCGAGCAGGTTCCCCTCGTCGCGGCTTCCGCTCATCACCAGACCCGGTGTCACCAGATCGCGTAGACGTCCGATGACCGGGTCGAACAATGCCCGACCTGCGCCGCCCGAGCGGCGCGCGACGATGACGTGCAACCCGATGTCTCGGGCATGCGGAAGGTGTTCCACCAACGGTGCCAAGGGGTTTCCCGACGAGGTGGCCACCAGGTCGTAGTCGTCGACGATGACGAACACCTCGGGACCATCCCACCACGACCGGTCGCGCAGCTGTTGTTGGGTCACGTCGGAGCCCGGCATTCGGTCGCTCATTCGACCGGCGAGGTCGACGATCATGCTCGTCAGAGCCGCCTGCGAAGCGGCGTAGCCCGCGAGATGATCGGAATCGACTGTGCCGAGCAAAGTTCGGCGGTAGTCCGCGACGATGATCTTGACCCGATCGGAAGAATTGGCCAGGGTGAGCGATCGACAGATCCCGCGCAGCAGGGACGTCTTTCCACACTCGCTGTCGCCGAACACCACGAAGTGCGGATTCTCCGCGAAATCGAGTACCACCGGTGCCAACTCGGCCTCGTCGATGCCGATGGGAACTCCGAGTTCGGGAGTGCCGCCGCGAGTGCGCGGCCAGGCATCGCCCAGCTGGGCGAGGACTGCGGACCGCTCGAGCAACTCCGGCAGCATCCGAACCTGTGGCGCGGAACTTCCCGTCGATGCCGCACAGATCGCAGCGACGGACTCACCGACAGCGCGCGACAGATCGTCGACGGAACTTCTCTGGTCCACTCGAGGAAGCGCGATCGACATGTGCAATCCTTCTCTGGTCATGCCCCGGCCCGGGCGACCTTCCGGAACACTCGCCGCCTTCGCGCGGCCCATGTCCGAATCCGACGGATCGCCGAGGCGCAATTCCAATCGGGTACCGATCAGATCCTTTGTCGCAGGACGGACTTCGGCCCATCGCGAGGCTGTGAGGATCAGATGCAGACCGAAGGCAAGGCCCTGGGTGGCCAAGGTGGCAATCGACTGTTCCAGGCTCTCGAAGTCGGAACGTATGGACGGCCACCCGTCGATGACGAGAAAGACGTCCCCGAATCGATCATCGGGATCGACCGGCTGCGTCGCACGTCGACGCCGGAACTCCGCCATCGAGTCGATTCCGCGATCACGGAAGGTCTTCTCCCGCTGCCGCACGACGCCCGCAACCTCGGCCACGGTCCGCCGAACTCGGTCGACGTCCAGCCTGTTGGCGACCGATCCCACGTGCGGCAGATCGGCCAGGCCGGCCAATGTTCCGCCGCCGAAATCCAAGCAGTAGA
Source organism: Rhodococcoides sp. S146-33 (assembly GCF_059489205.1). NCBI lineage: Bacteria > Bacillati > Actinomycetota > Actinomycetes > Mycobacteriales > Nocardiaceae > Rhodococcoides > Rhodococcoides sp. S146-33. The sequence goes on along the minus strand of NZ_JCAJWY010000002.1, from coordinate 520,980 downwards.
ACTGGATCTGCGCGGGTGAATGCGTCATGGCCAACGCCAGAATCAACGATCTGAGAGCCGTCGACTTGCCCGATTGTGGGGCTCCCACAATAGCGACGTGACCTGCTGCACCGGAGAGATCGACAGTCAGCAGATCGCGGCGCTGATCGAACGGCCGGTCGATGATGCCGATCGGAGCACGCAGGCCGGAACGTGGATCGATGCGGCCGCTCAGGACCGACTCCGGCAGCAACTGTTTCAACGTGGGAGAAGTATCCAGCGGTGGCAACCACACTTCGTGAGCCGGCACCCCACGCCCGCGTATTCGACCGACGACCACATCGAGAACGGTTGCATCGGTGTTCTCGGACTCGACCGGCTCCGGTTCGTGCACAGGAGCCTGCACGGCCGCGAGACGGCCGACATCGATGGCGTCGAGTGGTACCGCATAGGCGGTGAAGGGCCTCGGTCGGACGTCGGCTCCCAATACAGCTCGTGCGCCGGCGCTCGAGCGTGGCGGCTCGTAGGGTCCGGACACGTACGCTGCCGCAAACCTCACGATCTCGGCAGAATCGCACTTGAGGTAGCCCGCGCCGGGCTGCGCGGGAAGGTGGTAAGCGTCGGGAACGCCGAGCACCGATCGAGACTCGTTCGCGGAGAACGTCTTCAAGCCGATTCGGTACGACAGGTGACTGTCCAACCCGCGCAGTTTTCCCTCTTCGAGGCGCTGACTGGCCAGGAGCAAATGCATATGCAGTGAACGCCCGAGCCTGCCGATCGCCACGAACAACTCGGCGAATTCCGGCTGCTGGCTGAGCAGCTCCGAGAATTCGTCGACCACCACGAACAGTGCAGGCATCGGCACCAGATCCGCTCCCGTGGCACGCGCCTTCTCGTAGTCCGACACGTTCGCGAAGTTTCCGGCCGAGCGCAACAACTCTTGGCGACGGTTCATCTCGCCGGCCAACGCGTCGCGCATTCGATCCACCAACGCCAAATCCTCCGAGAGGTTGGTGATCACCGCTGCGACGTGCGGTGCGGACTCGAGGCCTGCGAAGGTCGCGCCGCCCTTGAAGTCGACGAGGACCAAGTTCAGTTGCTCGGGCGAGTGCGTCGCGACCAATCCGAGCACCAGCGTGCGAAGGAACTCCGACTTTCCGGATCCCGTTGCCCCGATACACAAACCGTGCGGACCCATACCGTTCTCGGCCGATTCCTTCAGGTCGATCTCCACCGCGCTACCGTCGGGGGCGACGCCTATCGGCACCCGCAGTCGGTCGCGACCCCGACGCATCGTCCAGGCCCGGTCGGTATCGAGGGCACCGACATCGGCGATCCCGACCAGACTGTTCCATCCCGAGACTCGCACCCCGTCGTCGCCGGTGGCATCGACCACCGAAGACGCCGATGGAACTCGAAACGGCGACAGACGTCGGGCAACGGCATGCGCCTGAGTGGTACTCATCGAATCCGCGACGGCGAAAACCTCGACCGCTGTCCCGCTCACGGCACCGATCGATCCGTTCTCGGCAACCAACTGAAGTCCGCGCGATGCAGCCAGTCTGGGGCAGAGACCGGACAGGTCGACAATGGTGACGGAATCGAGGCCGGTGTCGGTGAGGTCGGTCGACCTGTTGTCGAGAAGTCCGCCGTCCACCACGATCACCAGCTGAACGACCCCGGCGACCGGAACTGCCCCGCGTGCGAACCGATTTCGTGAGGCGAGCACATCTCCCAGAGCACTTTCGAGTTCGAGAAAGCTCCCGAAGATCATCCGCGCCGAACCTGCAACGTCACGCACAGCGTCGTGCTGTGTGTGGGGAAGCCATTTGGTCCACTCCCACTGCTCCACGGTGTCCGGACCACAGACGACTGCGACCGCAACGTGGTCCGGTCCGTGAAAGCTGCACAGCGAAGCCAACATTGCGCGCACCATCGCTCGTGCGCCGTCGCGATCGCCCGCTATCGACAGCGCTGCAAACCCCCTCAGCGACACTGCCGTCGGCAGCGCGGACACCACCGAATGCGCTCGCACGAAACGGCGCAGCGACACCGCAGACACTGGCTCGAGCTCCTCCACCGGTCCCGTTTCGGGCGGTACCAGACGGGTGGCCAGCCGTTGATCACCGCGGCCGACGCGTACATGAGCGAAATCGGGATCCGACTGTCGCCGCTCCCACATCCGCTCAGTTCCGGCAACCGACCACAGAGTCTCGGGTGCCGGGTGGCTCCATTCGAGGGCCTTGCGCTGCGCGCGCTCCGTCTCGGCGACGTCGCGTCGCAGCTGATCGAGATAGCGAAGGTAGTCCTTGCGGTCCTCGTTCGCCTCGGCCGTCCGCGCTCCGCCGGACTTGCCGCCGCCCGCGAGCATTCCCACCATGGACATCAACATCATGGCCGGGAACATCAACATCATCGGGTTGGCCGCCGCACCGGAGGTGAACATCAGTGCCACCATCCCGACCATCGCCGCGACCATCACCAACGGCATCAACTTCATCAGCAGATTGCCGGGAACTGCCCGCGGAATCTCGGGTGGTGGCTGCAGATCGACCTCACCCCCCGGCGACCGAGGTACAGCCCTACGTGCGCCGCGAACGAAGCGCACGGTACTCATCGATCAGCCCCCACGGCCGCGCCCCCACAACTTCTCCGCGACCTCCCCCCGAGGCCACGTGGACGACAGGCTAACGCATCGCAGACCGGGCGGTCCACGCACACTTCGAGCGCGTGTCCGATTCAGCTCACCACCGAGGTGGCACTGGCCGGGGAGCTGCAAGAAATAGAACGCTGCCCGACGCCGTTACACATCAATGCGGCTTCCCTTGCCGTGCGCTCGACGAACGAAAGGCTGGATTCCACCGTGTCCGTACCCCTGTCAATCCTCGATCTTGCACATGTGGGCGAGGGCGAATCGATCCGCGACAGCTTCGACGCCAGCGTCACGCTCGCTCAGCACGCCGAGAACTGGGGATACCGACGCATCTGGTACGCGGAGCACCACAACATGAAGACGATCGCGTCGTCCGCGACGTCGGTCCTCATCGGCCACGTCGCTGCCCACACCGAGCGGATCAGGCTCGGGTCCGGTGGAATCATGCTCCCCAATCACGCACCACTGACCATCGCCGAGCAGTTCGGCACGTTGGCAACGCTGTATCCAGGTCGTATCGACCTGGGATTGGGTCGCGCACCCGGTAGTGACCAGGTGACGATGCGCGCAATGCGCCGCGATCACCAGTCCTCGGATCGTTTTCCCCAGGACGTCCAGGAATTGCAGGGGTACCTGTCGACGGAGTCGTTGATCCCCGGGGTGAACGCAACACCGGGTGCCGGTACCGAGGTGCCGCTGTACATCCTGGGCTCGTCGCTGTTCGGTGCTCAACTCGCCGCCGCACTCGGCTTGCCCTACGCCTTCGCCTCGCACTTCGCGCCCGACGCGCTCGAACAGGCCGTCGCGATCTATCGCCGTGAGTTCCGGCCGTCGGCACAGTTGGCCGAACCGCACCTGATCGTGGGCGTCAACGTGATCGCAGCGGACTCGCTCGCCGATGCACAGGCGCAGTTCCTCCGCACCAAACGCAGCCGCGTCAGCTTGCTGCTCGGCCGCGGTCGGACCTTCACCGACGAAGAAGCCGACATGGTTCTCGAAGCACCGGCAGGACAACAGATCACGAAGATGACCAAATATTCGGCCGTCGGTACGCCGGACATGGTCAGGGATTACCTCGATCGATTCGCCGAGCGTACGGGTGCCGACGAGCTGATCGTCGCCTCCGGGGTATCGGATCGAGCGTCGTGGCTTCGCTCCTTCGAGTTGCTTGCACAGGTGAGTGACCTCGTCGCAGCCTGACCGCGGTCGGTACGAACGACGATTGCGTGTCGTAGCGGTGTCGTAAGGTGTGCACGCAGATGCCCAGTGGGGCGGGCATCTGCACGTCGACAGCACGCATCCGGGGGGATCTTCATGACACGCGCCGACAGCCGTCCAACGGTGGGCCCAGTAACGCCGCCGACTGCAACAGAATCGAACCGTCGGCCGTCGGGGACTCCTTCCGTGTTCGCGCAAGACGTCTGCCGAGTGACGGTGTTGGCCGGGTCCACTCAGGTGGACATGGCGCTGCCGGTGGATGTTCCGGTCTCGCTTCTCGTTCCGGGGATCATCGACATGATTGCTGAGCGACCCACGCGAGCTGCCGTGGAGCCTCCGGAACGACGCGGGGTGGCGGGGTACGACATAGATCCTGATGCCGAGGGCGTGCCAGTGGCGTGGACGCTTGCTCGAATCGGTTTGCCTCCGCTCTCGCCGACGGCGACTTTCGCCGAACTGTCGGTTCGCGACGGCGAATTGCTCGTCCTGGGCGTCGCCGAGCGGCCTGCACCGGTTCCACTCTTCGACGACCTCATGTATTCCGTCGCGAGAGCGGGCAGCGACGACGTCCCACACTGGACCGCGCGCACTGCGCGAACCGTGGGCTCGGTCGTGACCGCATCGATGGTGTTGCTGGCGTGCGCAGTGGTGTTACGTGGACCGATTCGTGCCGGAGCCGAGAATGTCGGCGAACCTGCGGAGGGATTCGCTGCGGTGACCGCCTCGGTCCTCTTCGCGATCGCTGGGATGATTCTGGGCCGGCTGTATCGACAGGACGCAGTCGCGGTGCTTTTCGGCGGGTGTGCCGTCGCGCTCATGTTCACCGGCGGAACTCTGCTGGTGCCAGGACAATTCGGAGCGGCGCAGCTGATGTTGGGCTCGGCCATGGCTGGTGCCGTAGCCCTGCTGTCCTTGCGGATCGGGGGAACCGGCTTCGCCTTGTTCACCGCCGCGATAGTGCTGACGTTGCTGACGTTCCTCGCGGCCGTGTGCCTGCTGTTCACCACGATGTCGCAACCGGCAATCGGCACCGCTGCGGCCCTGGCCGGTCTCACGGGTATTGCGCTCTCCGCGCGCGTATCGATGATGCAGGCCAAGTTGCCGCTTCCGCCGGTTCCGACCGCAGGCGCACCGCTGGATACGGTCGAGGAAGCCGAACTGGATGCGATCTCCTTCACGGATCTGCAGGAAGCGGCAGCACGAGCACGGAGCTACCTGACCGGCCTGCTGTTGGCGTTCACGGTCGCCGTGGTGACCGGCGTTCTCGTTGCAGCAGCCGACGCTACCGGAGGCGGCGTCGAGTGGCCTGCGGTCGCACTCGCCACGCTGTGCGCTCTCGTTCTGTTGCTGCGAGGTCGTACCTATGCCGTTGTGGTGCATGCTGTTCCGCTTGTCGCAGGCGGCACGACAATTTTCTTGTCTCTCCTCGTCGGTGCCGTGATCGCGTTGCCCGAATACGCCCTCGCTTTGTTCGGCGTGGCACTGGCCGGGGCCGTGACGGCCTCGACATTCGGCGCGTTCGTGCCGACACGCACGTACTCGCCGGTGATGCGACGATCCGCCGAGCTCCTGGAGTACGCCGTGATCGCCCTGGTCATCCCGGTCGCCGTGTGGGTGTGCGGGTTGTACGGCGTCGTCCGCGGGCTGTGATGCCGCGCAGGCGACACACGATCGTCGTTGCGGTACTCACTGCTCTCGGCGTGTTGTCCAGTGCCGTTCTCGGGGTTTCTCCCGCTCGTGCCGAACGTCCGCTGATCGATCCCACTCAGCTACCCGCACCGAGCCCTCCCGCTCCCCTCGAGCCCACCGAGCAGAAGAACGCCTGCGCCCTGCCGTCCGAAACGACCGACCCGCAGGAGGTTCCGACCGCACTGAAGGCGCTGGACTTCGCGTCGGTCTGGCCCATCACTCGAGGGGCCGGTCAGGTGGTTGCCGTGATCGACACCGGTGTCACTGCTCATCCGCGGTTGCCTGGCCTGATCCCGGGGGGCGACTACGTCGGTACGGGAGACGGGTTGTTCGACTGCGATGCGCACGGCACCATGGTCGCCGGTCTGATCGCCGCGCAGACCTCGCCGGGCAGCGGATTCGCCGGCGGCGCGCCGGACGCACGAATACTCTCGATTCGTCAGTCCAGCAATGCTTTTCAGGTTGTCGACAATCGCTCCGAGGAGGAGAAGGCCGCCGAGCCGGAGAACGCCGCGGGGTACGGAAACGTGCGCACCATGGCCATGGCCATCAGGACCGCGGTCGACTCGGGAGCGTCGGTCGTCAACATCTCCGAGGTGGCCTGCCTACCCGCGGGAGGCGGAGTCCCGGACGGTCCCCTCGGTGCCGCGGTCCAGTACGCCGTCCGCGAGAGAAATGTCGTCGTCGTTGCCGCTGCGGGAAATCTGGGCAGCTCGGCCTGCCAGGCGCAGAATCCGGACGCTGACCCGCTTCGACCCGACGCGGATCCGTGGGACGGCTTCGCGACCATCGCGACGCCGGCCTGGTTCGACGACGTGTTGACCGTCGGTTCGGTCGAGTCGGATGGCACGCCGTCCGCGTTCAGTCTCGCGGGTCCATGGGTCGACGTCGCTGCGCCGGGCTCGAATATGACCTCACTGTCGCCTTCGGGCAACGGATTGGCGAACGGCACGTGGGGCACCGAGGGCGTGAATCCTATGACCGGAACGAGTTTCGCGGCACCGCTGGTGGCTGCTGTTGCGGCGCTGGTACGCGCCCACCGGCCCGAGCTGACGGCGCTGGAAGTGGTGGACCGAATCCAGAGAACAGCACACGAACCGGCCGAGGGATGGAACCCATCGGTCGGTCACGGCGTCGTCGACCCGCTCGCCGCAGTGACCGATCTCGTGGTGCCGGTCCCTCGCGTGGTGCCCGCCGACAGCGTCGCGATGAGCGCTCCGCTGCCACCGCCTGCACCGGATCATCGCCCGCGCAACGCAGCGGTGACAGGTTCGGTAGTGGCCGCGGTGATTCTGGCGCTCGGTCTTGCGCTGTCGATACCCTTACGACGACGCGGCCGGCCGAGACGAGTTGCGCTACTTCGTCGGTAGCGCGGCGGCTTGTGGGTCGGGAGCAACCCCATCGTGCATCGTCAGGGCCTGACCGCGACCCAGCGTGGGACCGCTGCCGAGCAACTGCAGGATCGGCCAGGGCGCGGGTGCGGGTGGCCCGAACCCCAGCGCCGACGCGGCTTCGCTTCCCTCGACCCCGTAGCGAACACCGGTGTCGGCCACGAAGAAGACGCTGTCCTGACGGGTACTGGAGGTGGAGATTCCTGTGCTGCGGACGAACCCGCCGCTGCCGGGTGCCAGGTATACCTGATCCACGGCGTCGCCTCCACCATCGGCTTGGGCAAGCATCACCGGTTGCGCGCCGGATTCGAGCGGTAGACCTCGACCGGCGGACTCCACGAGCCGAGCACTCGGCCCGCCGTCGGCCACCTCGAGCGGTTCCCAGGTGAGGCAGTTGACAGGTCGCTCACCGGGATCGACGATCACGGGGGTACTGGGCGGAAACGTCGAAACCGACAGCCCCACAGACGTTTTCGGCGCATCTCGGAGGATGTCGGGGTTGACTGCTGCGATGTCGGGACTCCCTTGCGAGTCCGTGAACTTGATGAGCAGTGCAGCCGTTTCGCTGATCGCTTGAATACCGTCCTCGAGAACGACGTAGTACTGGAGGTCACGACCGGCGACCTTGACCACCGAACCGATCGCTCGACCGCCGAACGGAAACTGCGGAACTTCTCCCGCGCGGGGAATGAACGGAGCCGCGACTGCCGGCGACTGCGGCACGGAATTGAGCAGACCGGCACTGACCGGTGACGGTGTGGCATCCTCGAGCCCGAGCGCACGGATCACTGCCCGGTCGGCCAGATCGACCGGGGACTTCGTTCCGTCGTGCACGAGGTAAGCCGTTCCGTTCGAGGTCCACAGGAATGCCTCGTTATCGGCAAGTGGCGCTGCGCCGTCGCCGTACCGGAGATCACCCGCCGCGACCGTGGTCGACGTGACCCCTGCGATCGGATCGAGTGTGTCGCACACAGTCCATGCTTCGGCGCGCCCGTCTGCATCGTGCGGCAGCGCCGACGGAGCGCCAGGTATCCCCACCAGCGCGCCGCGGGGCCTGGACGCGAGCTCGGATTCCTTGACCATCAACGGGTCGTCGGGCTTGCCGACCACCAGCCTGGCCGACGCGAGATTCAGTACCGGATGGAAGACGTCGTCCACTTTCACGAACATTGCGGCCGAGTCCTTCCCGACCACGATTGACGCATCGCCGATCTTGTCCTGCGGCCGAAACAGAGCCAGCGCGGCGCATCCCGCCAAACCGATACAGGCGATCACCACGCCCACCAGCAGTGCACGAGACTGCGACTTCATCGGATCGTGCAGCATTCGGGCATCACGCCGGATCAGCGCGTGTTCCATCCGGCGAACGAGAAAGCGGTAGCCGCCAACCTGCCACTTCGTCGTGGGCGTCGACGCCACAGTTCCTCCCCAGGATTCGATCGTGACCCGATCCCCATTCGGGTCACGCGACACAGTACAGTTCGTCCGCACACCTCGGCGACCGCATCGGCGGCAACCGATGTGTACGCAACCTTCGGGGGGAGGGTTCGAGATGGCACGTACGGGTTCGATCGGGCGAACCGCAATACCTCTCGCCGCGCCTACGCTCCGACGCGTGATCACGGCCGAGATCGCAGCTGCGGCAACGGGTCTTGCGCTACTCGCGGCACAGGTGCGGCCTGTGTGGGCACTGGTCGCCGCTGCGGCAGTGGCACTCGTTCCGTTCGTGACCATTCGTCGCAGACCGATCGTCGACTGGTTCCGGGTCCTCTGGCGGTTCCTCGCGAATCGCTTTCCCGCGGTAGGCGTGAACACCGATCATCACGACACGACGGGGCGGGCCGTCGGTGTCCACTGGCAGCGCAACACGGTCACCTGCATCATCGAGATCCTCCCGCCCGAACACACGACGACGGTTCTGGGCAGGGCGAGCGCGGACACGCAGTACACCCTCCCCATCGAGACCCTGGCGTCGTGTCTTCGGCAACATGACATCACCGTCTCGTCGATCGACATCACCGCACTCGGGTTTCGCAGCTCACCCGGTTCTGCTGCCACGGAGGTGTACGAGGAACTCATCGGTCCCCTGCCGGCTGTGGCGATACGAACTGTATGGGTGGCAGTCACTCTCGATGTGCGGGCCAATGCTCGGGCTATCGAGGTGAGAGGCGGAAGCCGCGCCGGGGCAGCGCGCACCGCCGTCGTGGCGACCACGCGCGTCGTGCGTGCTCTCCAGGCCGATGGACTGTCCTCGCGTCTGCTCACGAGTGCACAACTTCGATCGGCGGTGGTGCACCTCTGTCGGGGGGTGAGTACCGACGATCTGACACAGACTTGGTCGACGGCACCCTTGCCGGGTGTGTCCAGCGTCGGTTTCGGAATGGATTGCAGCGCAATCAGTGCCGAGGACATTGCCACCCTGTGGTCGACTCCATCATTGGGGACGACGATGACCTTCCATCTGCAGCCGACCCGCGACAGCGGAAAGCTTCGCATCCGTGGATCGTGCCGATTCGCCGCCCGCTCCCGGGTCGCGAAACCTTCTGTCCGCGGATTGACCTCGATGAGCGGAAGTCAACGAGACGGCATCTTCGCTCAACTACCTCTGGCCGTTCCCGGACTGAAGTCCCTGTCCCCCAGTGGAACTCTCGAGGTATCGAGGCTCGACGATCTCGACCTTCCGGTGAGCGGTTGCGGACAACTCCTGGGTTCCGATGCAGCCGGTCACGGTATCGCAGTGCGATTGTTCGGGCCAGGTCTGGCCCGGGTCAGGATCGCCGGTGAACTCTACCTCGCTCAGCAACTGCTGTTTCGGGCAATCGCGACGGGAGCAAGGGTGCTCGTGCGGAGCGACCGGCCGCATGCCTGGCGTTCGCTCGTCGACGCGGTAGGTGCCCCCGACCGCCTGTCTGTCGACGGCCACACAGTCCGATCTCGGACGAATTACGACGTGATTCTGAACGACTTCGGCGATGGATCCGAACCGACTGATCAGCAACCACTATCAGGAGTGACTGTGATGTCGTTGACCGAGCATGTACCGCACCACGGCAGCATCGAATCGGCGCACGGGCGACCACAGCCGACGTGGAACGTGTCGATAGTTCAACCGCACGCCTCCGGCGACCGAATCCGGGTGAGCTCGGGGCCACTCGACGTCGAGCTGACGCTGGTGACGATCCCCCAGGAAATGGCGTTCATAGGGCGGCCACGAAGTCTGCGCTCAGCCGTGCGCGCCTGACGGGTACTCAGCCGGGATAGTCGCTTCGCTCCCGTGCGCCGGCCACTGCGCCGGCCCACCACTCGACTTGATCGAGCAGTCGACCCAGGGCGTCGACGGCGGCGGCATCGTCGACACCACCCTTGTCGTCGAACCGCTTACGTACCCGGTGCAGCGAGACGGCATCTCGGACGGACACCATGTGCAGTTCGGCAGTGATCTGCCGAAGTTGCTCGGTAGCTCTGATGCCGCCGCCGAGGCCTCCGTACGACACGAATCCGACAGGCTTGGCACGCCACTCGTACTTCACTGTGTCGAGCGCCGTCTTCAACGAGCCGGGAACGCCGTGGTTGTACTCGGGCGTGACGAACACGAAGGCGTCGCATGCCCCGATCGTTGCGGTGAAACGCTCCGTGTCCTCGTTCGGGACCAGGCTGCTGGGCAACTCGAAGCCGGCCAGGTCCACGTCGACAACCTCGATGGTCGCGCGTTCGGCGGCAACGCTGCGGACCCAGGCCGCGACCGTGGGCCCTATGCGCTCGGCGCGAACACTACCGACGACGATAGCTAGTTGTATCGGCTGCATCGTTCCGACAGTAGCCCCGGCGACGGTTCGTCAGCCCTCTCCCCCGCAGCATTCCTCGGCCGAGACCGCAGTTCTCATCTCTCGGGTGGCGGCGTTTCGCGCGGCGAGCTCGTCGGACGGCGGATAATCGACGCGGACCAGCGAGAGTCCGTGTGCCGGAGCCACTGTCACCTCACTGGAGCGATCACGCCGGGTCAACAGAGACCGCGCCCAATCCGGTGTTCGACGTCCTTCCCCCACCGCCTGCATTGCTCCGACGAGGCTGCGCACCATCGACCAGCAGAATGCGTCGGCGCTGACGTACGCGGTGAGGCGGTCACCATCGCGTTCCCAGTCGAACCGCTGCAGTTCTCGCACCGTGGTCGCACCGTCTCGCCGCTTGCAGAACGCTGCGAAGTCGTGCAGTCCGATCAGCGCCTGCGACGCCTCGCGTACGGCGTCCAAGTCCACGGGCCGCGGCCAGGACACGACGCCGGCCACGTCGAGAGGGTCGACCCCGTACAGAGCGGTACTGAATCGGTACTCGTAGTGTCGGCGATACGCCGAGAAACGCGCATCGAAATCGAGGGGGACGGTACTGATGTCTCGCACCCGGACATCGGTGGGCAGAAACCGGGCCATGCGCCGGACCAACCGGGTGTGGTCATCCGGAACGTCGACGGCATCGAAGTGTGCAACTTGACCGCTCGCGTGGACTCCTGCGTCGGTTCGTCCGGCGACGGTCAGCTCGATCGGTTGGCGAAGCACGGTCGAGAAAGCTTGTTCGAGCACACCGCAGACCGTACGAATACCCGGTTGACGCGCCCATCCGGAGAAGTTCGTGCCGTCGTAGGAGATGTCGAGCCGAAATCTGGTGGATACCGACAAAGCGGGCCCGCCTTCCCCTGGGGGAATGGCGGGCCCGCTTCGATCGTGCGCGGAAGACAGGACTAGTCCTTCTTTCCCGGTGTTTCAGTTGATGCAGCCTCGGCCTCGGGGGCGTTCGACGCGTGAGCGTCGTTGTCCTCGATGCCGTCGATGACTGCGTCCGCGTTCGCTACCTCGGAGTCCGTGGCGTCGGCTTCGACAGCCTCGACGACGTTCTCGTCGGTCGCGTCCTCGGCCGGAGCCTCGGTTGCGGCGGGAGCAGCCTGCGAAGCCTTCACGCGGCGAGCGCGATCGGCTTCGTTGGACACCGTCTGCTCGTTGACGAGCTCGATGATGGCCATCGGCGAGTTGTCGCCCTTGCGGGGGACGGTCTTGATGATGCGTGTGTAGCCACCGTCGCGATCGGCGAAGAAAGGCCCGATCTCGGCGAAGAGCTTGTGCACGACATCTTTGTTGTTGATCGTCTTGAGAACCTCACGACGATGCGCCAGATCACCCTTTTTGGCGTGGGTGACGAGCTTCTCGGCGTGGGGACGAAGGCGCTTGGCCTTCGACTCGGTGGTGGTGATGCGGCCGTGCTCGAAGAGTGACGTCGCCAGGTTGGCCAGGATGGCCTTCTGGTGCGACGCCGACCCGCCGAGACGGCGGCCCTTGGTGGGCTTGGGCATGATGAATCTCCTAGTAAGAGCTCCAGCGAGCTGATTACAGCTGTTCTGTCTCGGCGTAGTCCTGCTCGGCACCTTCGGTGTCGCTGAAGGAGCCGGCGTCGGTGTCACTCCACGTACCCGTGGTGGCGTCGTAGCCAGGCACGGTGGTCGGATCGAACGACGCGGGGCTGTCCTTGAGGGAGAGGCCGAGCGAATGCAGCTTGACCTTCACCTCGTCGATGGACTTCTGCCCGAAGTTACGGATGTCGAGCAGATCGGACTCGGTACGACCAACCAGCTCACCGACGGTGTGAACACCCTCGCGCTTGAGGCAGTTGTAGGAGCGGACGGTGAGGTCCAGATCCTCGATGGGGAGTCCGAACGAAGCGATGTGATCGGCCTCGGCGGGCGAGGGTCCGATCTCGATGCCTTCTGCTTCGACGTTCAGCTCACGGGCGAGGCCGAAGAGCTCAACCAGGGTCTTGCCCGCCGAAGCGAGCGCGTCCCGCGCGGTGATGGAATTCTTGGTCTCCACGTCGAGAACGAGCCGATCGAAGTCGGTGCGCTGTTCGACGCGGGTGGCCTCCACCTTGTAGGTGACCTTGAGCACGGGCGAGTAGATCGAGTCGACCGGAATACGGCCGATCTCGGCACCCGATGCCTTGTTCTGAACGGCGGGGACGTAGCCGCGACCGCGCTCGACGACGAGCTCGATCTCCAACTTGCCCTTGTCGTTCAGGGTCGCAATGTGCAGATCAGGGTTGTTCACCGTCACGCCGGCCGGGGGAACGATGTCGCCTGCGGTGACAGCGCCGGGGCCCTGCTTGCGGACATACATGGTGACCGGTTCGTCTTCTTCGGAGCTCACGACGAGGCCCTTGAGGTTCAGGATGATGTCGGTGACATCTTCCTTCACACCGGGAACCGTGGTGAATTCGTGGAGAACGCCGTCGATACGGATGCTGGTGACAGCAGCGCCGGGGATCGACGAGAGCAGGGTGCGGCGGAGCGAGTTGCCGAGTGTGTAACCGAAGCCGGGCTCGAGCGGCTCGATGACGAATTTCGAGCGGTTGTCGGCGATGACCTCTTCGGTCAGCGTCGGGCGCTGTGAAATGAGCATTGTGTGTTCCTCCTGTACGGGCGTCCGCTATTTGACGCCCACGTGTGGAGGCGAAGACGCATGTGAGCCTCGCGAGGAGACTCACATGCGTGCTGCGCCTTACTTCGAGTAGTACTCGACGATGAGCTGCTCCTGGAGCGGCACGTCGATCTGTGCGCGCTCCGGCACCCGGTGAACAAGGATGCGAAGACGGTTGGGAACGACCTGCAGCCACGGTGCGACGGGACGGTCGCCGTAGCTCTCACGGGCGATCTGGATCGGCAGTGTCTGTGCGGACTTCTCGCGGACATCGATGATGTCGTACTGCGAGACGCGGTAGCTGGGGATGTCCACTCGCTTGTTGTTCACGAGGAAGTGGCCGTGGGTGACCAGCTGGCGTGCCTGACGACGCGTGCGTGCGAGGCCCGCACGGTAGACGACGTTGTCGAGACGGGTCTCGAGGATGGTCAGCAGGTTCTCACCGGTCTTGCCGGCGGCCCTGTTGGCTTCCTTGTAGTACAGACGGAACTGCTTCTCCATGACGCCGTAGGTGAAGCGAGCCTTCTGCTTCTCCTGCAGCTGCAGGAGGTACTCGCTCTCCTTGATCCGCGCGCGGCCGTGCTGGCCGGGCGGGTACGGGCGACGCTCGAACGCCTGGTCGCCTCCGACGAGGTCGACGCGCAGACGACGCGACTTGCGGGTGATAGGACCGGTATAACGTGCCATTTTCTAAACCTTTCCTTCCCGCTAGACCCGACGCCGCTTGGGCGGACGGCAGCCGTTGTGCGGCTGAGGGGTGACATCGGAGATGGTGCCGACTTCGAGGCCAGCGGCCTGAAGCGAGCGGATAGCGGTCTCACGGCCGGAGCCGGGACCCTTGACGAACACGTCGACCTTCTTGACGCCGTGCTCCTGTGCCTTGCGCGCAGCGTTCTCGGCTGCGAGCTGTGCGGCGAACGGAGTCGACTTGCGCGAGCCCTTGAAGCCCACGTGTCCCGAGGAAGCCCATGAGATGACGTTTCCGGCGGGGTCGGTGATCGACACGATCGTGTTGTTGAACGTGCTCTTGATGTGCGCAGATCCGTGCGGGACGTTCTTCTTGTCCCTGCGACGCGTCTTCTGCGCCTTCTTCGGACCGGTACCGCGTGCTTTGGGGGGCATTACTTCGCCTTCTTCTTGCCGGCAATGGTGCGCTTGGGTCCCTTACGGGTACGCGCATTGGTCTTGGTGCGCTGTCCACGGACGGGCAGACCACGACGGTGGCGAAGACCCTGGTAGCAGCCGATTTCGATCTTGCGTCGGATGTCGGCCTGAACCTCGCGGCGCAGGTCGCCCTCGACCTTGAGGGACTCGTTGATGTAATCGCTGAGCTTGCGCAGATCGTCGTCGCCGAGATCCTTGCTGCGCAGGTCGGCGCTGACGCCGGTTGCTGCGAGAATTTCCTTGGAGCGGGTACGGCCGACGCCGTAGATGTAAGTCAGTGCGATCTCCATGCGCTTTTCGCGCGGCAGATCCACACCTGCGAGACGTGCCATGTGGCATTTCCTTTTCTTGTCCGGAGGTCTGCTCCCAGTCCGTCCCCTGTGTCCTTCTCACCGCTGGGGCGTGAAGCGTCTTTCAACTAACTCAGTGGGGCCCCGGCCTCCGTGCCGGGGGTGTGCCGCAACGCGTGTGTCGCGGTTGGTGCTGGGAGGTCATCTTCTAGCTGTTGCCAAGCCGATGTACGAAAAGCTCGGTGGTTATCCCTGACGCTGCTTGTGACGCAGGTTGTCGCAGATCACCATGACGCGCCCGTTACGACGAATCACCTTGCATTTTTCGCAGATCTTCTTGACGCTCGGCTGAACCTTCACGTCGTTGATCTCCTGTGTGTAGCTCGAACCCACTGCAGGCAGCGGTTCCGAGCATGGTTCCCCCCGACCGGACGTGGCCGGGGAAGCTCTTACTTGTAGCGGTAAACGATGCGTCCACGCGTGAGGTCGTAGGGCGAAAGCTCTACCACGACGCGATCCTCGGGAAGGATGCGAATGTAGTGCTGACGCATCTTTCCGCTGATGTGAGCGAGCACCTTGTGGCCGTTTTCGAGCTCAATGCGAAACATCGCATTGGGCAGCGGTTCGACGACTCGGCCCTCTACCTCGATAGCACCGTCTTTCTTGGCCATATCCTCCGCGATCCTGGCTCTCACACCTGGTTGATTGCATCTGTTTCCGTTACCGTGATGCGCACTGACCGACCCGATCGCTCGAGCCTGCGTGTCGCCGGAACCACTCGCGGCCCATGCGGGCACACGAACATCCGGTACGCAGGGCGCACCGTCGATCCATGTTACCGGCAAACACACATCTGGCCAAATGCGCGCGAAGCGGGCACGAAGCACCTCGGCTGGCCGCGTGCGATCGAAGAAGCTAACGTGTCGTCCGCCCATCATCGTGCAGCGTCCGAGCCCGCAAGGTGCCATCTTGAGTTCCAACCCGTCCGGAGGCGGCCCGTCCGTCTCCGTGATCATTCCCGTACACAACGCCAAGGACCTACTCGACGAGCAATTGAGCGCGCTCGCGCATCAGGACTACGACGACCCATTCGAAGTCATCGTCAGCGACAACGGCTCGACCGACGGCGTGCGTGAGTCCGTGAAGAACCACGACCTACGAACCCGACTGAACCTGAAGTACGTCGATGCGTCCGGTACCGCAGGCGCATCGTTCGCGCGCAACCGTGGGGCGGAGGCAGCAGACGGCCCACTTCTGGCTTTCTGCGACGCCGACGACGTCGTGCACCCGACGTGGCTGCGACGCCTCACTACCGAGCTCGACTGCTACGACCTCGTGGGAACCGGTCTGAGCACCGCGGCACTGAACTCGGAATCCACGCGAGCCGCCGTTCCGTTCGCCCCACCTTCGAATCAGGGCAAGTCACCATTCCGACCGTTCGTCATCGGTGCGAGCATGGCGTGCCGCGCGTCGACCTACCGAGATCTCGGAGGGATGCTCGAATTCGTACATGCCAGCGAGGACATGGAATTCTCCTGGCGCGCGCAGCAATCGGGCGCCCGCCTGCACTTCATAGCCGAGCCGCTGGTCGAATACCGTTTGCGCACGGGCTACCGAGACAATTGGGCACAAGCGGGGGCACTCGGCTACGGGTCGGCCCATGTCCGTGGAATGTACCGTGCCAGCGGATGCCCGCCGTTCCGAGTCCGTACAACCATCGTCGCGCTACTCGCGCTTGCACTGCGAAACCCGCTGCTGCCGACCACACTTACCCGGATGCCGACGCGCCTCTGGCTACGTTTGACGGCTGCCCACCTCGGACTCATCCGAGGGGGCCGTCGTTACGGATCGTTGGCCTGGTAGCTCTAACTGGGCCGAACCGTCAGGATTCGCGGGCCGTCCTCGGTCACTGCGACCGTGTGTTCCCAGTGCGCCGAGCGCGATCCGTCGGTCGTGACGACGGTCCATCCATCTTCCAGAATGTCGGTGTCGTAGGTCCCGAGAGTCAGCATCGGCTCGATCGCGAGCGTCGATCCCACGACCAGCTCGGGGCCCTTGCCCGGAGCACCCTCGTTCGCCAGGAACGGATCCATGTGCATCTCGCGGCCGATTCCGTGACCGCCGTAGCCGTCCACAATGCCGTACTTGCGGCCGTGCGCTTTCTCCGCCGCGTGTGTTCCGCACTCGATGGCATGCGAGACATCGGTCAGTCGGTTCCCGGGAAGCATTGCTGCGATACCGGCTTCCATCGACAGTCTCGTCGCCTCACTCAGCATTGCATCGGCCTCGATGATGTCTCCGACACCGAACGTCCACGCCGAGTCTCCGTGCCACCCGTCGAGCACTGCACCACAATCGATCGACACCAGATCGCCTGCAGCCAAGACTTCGTCTGCGGACGGAATGCCGTGCACCACACGATCGTTCACCGATGAGCAGATGCTGCCGGTGAAGCCGTGGTACCCCAGAAACGACGGTACTGCCCCGGCGTCTCGAATCACTGCTTCGGCCACTCGATCCAGCTCGAGTGTGGAGACGCCGGGAACCGCCGCATTTCTGACGGCAACCAGCGCCGCACCGACGACCGCACCGGCGGCCGCCATTGCGTCGAGCTCACCAGCGCTACGAAACGGGACGACTTTGCGTTTACGGCCGAACGCCATTACTTGCCGTGGTCCTCGATGGACTTCAGCGCACGTGCGTTGACCTCGTCCACCTCGCCGATTGCATCGACCGTGACGAGCTCGTCGGCGTAGTAGTCCAGCAGCGGTGCGGTCTCGTCTCGGTACACTTTGAGTCGATTGCGGATGACGTCTTCTTTGTCGTCCTCGCGACCGCGCGCAAGCATCCGCTCGACGACGATGTCCTCGTCGACGACGAACGACAGTACGGCGTCGAGCTTCGCGTTCAGATCCGACAGGATCTCCACAAGAGCCTCGGCCTGACCGACAGAGCGTGGGAATCCGTCGAGCAGAAAGCCGTTGACGGCATCGGGCTCGGCGAGACGACTACGGACCATGTCGACAGTCAACTCACTCGGAACCAGATCGCCGGCGTCGAGGTACTTCTTGGCTTCGAGGCCGAGCGGTGTCTTCTCGCCGATGTTCGCGCGGAACAGATCTCCGGTCGAGATGTGCGGCACGCCCAGCTTCTCGGAGAGGAGAACGGCTTGAGTGCCTTTGCCGGCACCGGGGGGACCGAGCAGAACAAGTCTCACTTGAGGAACCCTTCGTAGTTACGCTGCATCAGCTGGCTTTCGATCTGCTTCACGGTGTCCAGGCCGACGCTGACCATGATCAGTACGGCAGTTCCACCGAACGGGAGGTTCTGGCCTCCGCCCGAACCGATGTCGAGGAAGAGATTCGGAAGCACGGCAATGGTGCCCAGGTATATGGATCCGGGCAACGTGATGCGACTGAGGACGTAGTTCAGATAATCGGCGGTCGGCTTGCCGGGACGAATGCCAGGAATGAATCCGCCGAACTTCTTCATTTCGTCGGCGCGCTCTTCCGGATTGAACGTGATCGCCACGTAGAAGTACGTGAAGAAGACGATGAGCCCGAAGAAGATCGCGATGTAGACGGGGTTGGCAGGGTTCACCAGGTACTCGTTGATGATGCGCTGCCACCAGCTGGGATCCGTTGCGGTGCTCGCAGATGTGAGCTGCGCGATCAGATTGGGTAGGTAGAGCAACGAAGACGCGAAAATCACCGGGATGACGCCGGCCTGGTTGACCTTGAGCGGAAGATAGGTCGACGAGCCGCCGTACATCTTTCGACCGACCATGCGCTTGGCGTACTGGACCGGAATACGACGCTGACCCTGCTCGACGAAAATCACGCCGGCGATGATGAGGAACGCTGCGAAGCAGACGAACCCGAACACCAGTCCACCGCGGCTCTCGAGGATCGAGTTGCCCTCGGAGGGGATGCGCGAGGCAATTCCGGCGAAGATCAGCAGCGACATACCGTTGCCGACACCGCGCTCGGTGATGACCTCGCCGAACCACATCACGACGGCTGCACCTGCAGTCATGACGAGCACGATGATGACGAGCCCGAAAATGGACTGGTCGGCGATGATGTCCTGCTGGCATCCCTGGAGCAGCTGGCCGCGCGAAGCGAGGGCCACCAGCCCGGTCGCCTGCAGGATGGCCAGCGCGATCGACAGGTAACGCGTGTACTGCGTCATCTTCGCCTGGCCCGACTGTCCCTCCTTGCGGAGTTCCTCGAACTTGGGGATGACGACGGTGAGCAGCTGCACGATGATGCTGGCGGTGATGTACGGCATGATGCCGATCGCGAACACCGAGAGCTGAAGGAGCGCTCCACCGGAGAACAGGTTGATCAATGAGTAGATGCCCGCCGAGTCTCCACCGGAGACCTGGTCGATGCATGCTCGGACATTGGCGTAGTCGACACCCGGCGACGGCAGCGTTGCACCGAAGCGATACAGGGCCACCAGACCGAGCGTGAAGAGGATCTTCCGTCTCAGGTCAGGAGTCCTGAGGGCCGACACGAAGGCGGAAAGCAAAGATCCTCCTGGCACGACTGCGTTGACGCTGCAAGTGCTTCACCGGGAGCAACTTGCGCTCCCGTGAGCCTCACGAGCATGGACTGCGAACGACGTACGTCGACCGCATCGATACGAACTTCTCTGAACTCTAGAACTCTAACAGTGCGCATCGAACCGCCCGACGGTCAGTGTTGGACCCGGCCGATCGGTCGATGGACACGACATTCTGTGTAGGCAACGATGGCCGCAGCTCAGCTGCAAGAGCTGTGGCTGCGGCCATCGTCACGAACTGATGCTCGAAGCGCTGCTACTCAGCACATCGAAGCAATGCTCATACCTCGGTTGCAGAACCGCCGGCAGCGGCGATCTTTTCCTTGGCAGAGCCCGTGAACTTGTTGGCCGAGATATCGACCTTCACGGTGAGGTTTCCGTCTCCGAGAACCTTGACGAGCTCGTTCTTGCGAACAGCTCCCTTGGCGATCAGCTCGGGGATACCGATCTGGCCACCCTCGGGGAACAGACGCTCGATGTCGCGCAGGTTCACGACCTGGAACACGACACGGTTGCGGTTGGTGAAGCCCTTGAGCTTCGGGAGCCGCATGTGGAGGGGCATCTGGCCACCCTCGAAGCGTGCCGGCACGTTCTTACGTGCGCCGGTTCCCTTGGTACCGCGACCTGCGGTCTTGCCGCGCTTGCCACCTTCACCACGGCCGACGCGAATCTTCGTCGACTTGGATCCGGCTGCGGGGCGCAGGTGGTGCAGTTTGATGGTCATGGTTAGACCTCCTCAACAGTTACGAGGTGGCGCACCGTGTTGACCAGTCCGCGGTTCTGCGGGTTGTCCTCGCGGACGACCGTCTGGCGGATGCCCTTGAGCCCGAGAGTACGCAGGCTGTCACGCTGGTTCGCCTTCTGGCCGATGGTGCTCTTGATCTGAGTGACCTTCAGCTGAGCCATTACTTCACCGCTCCTGCCTGTGCGCGTGCGCGCAGCATTCCGGCGGGTGCAACCTCTTCGAGGGTCAGGCCGCGGCGAGCCGCAACTTCCTCGGGACGCTGCAGACCCTTGAGGGCTGCGACGGTCGCGTGCACGACGTTGATGGCGTTGTCGCTACCGAGCGACTTCGACAGCACGTCGTGGACACCGGCGCACTCCAGCACTGCGCGCACAGCGCCACCGGCGATGACGCCGGTACCGGCGCTGGCCGGCCGCAACATGACGACGCCGGCAGCGGCTTCGCCCTGGATGGGGTGCGTGATGGTGCCGGCGATCATCGGGACGCGGAAGAAGCTCTTACGAGCCTCCTCGACACCCTTCTGGATGGCCGCGGGAACTTCCTTGGCCTTGCCGTAGCCGACGCCGACCAGTCCGTTGCCGTCACCGACGATGACGAGGGCGGTGAAGCTGAAGCGTCGACCACCCTTGACCACCTTGGAGACGCGGTTGATCGTGACGACCTTCTCGATGAAGTTCGACTTGTCCGCAGCGTTGCCGCCACGGCCGTTGTCACGACGGTCACGACCGCCACCACCGCGGTTGTCGCCGCGCTGGTTGTTGTCGCCACCTGCGTTGGGGCCACTGTTCTGTCCGGCGGGGCCGCTTCCGCCGTCACGCCGTTGACGTCCCGGCATCAGGCTGTCCTTCCGTTGTCAGTCATTGTCATCATCAGAACGTCAACCCGCCTTCGCGGGCAGCGTCTGCGAGTGCCGCGATGCGGCCGCTGTAGTTGTTGCCGCCGCGGTCGAACACGACTGCCTCGACGCCGGCTGCCTTCGCACGGCTGGCGATGAGCTCGCCGACCTTCGCGCTGACGGCCTTCTTGTCGCCCTCGAGTGCGCGCACATCGGCTTCGATGCTCGACGCGCTGGCCAGTGTGTGGCCGGCGAGGTCGTCGATCAACTGCACGTGGATGTGGCGCGAGGACCGGTTGACGACCAAGCGCGGACGCTCGGGCGTTCCGGAGATCTTCTTGCGAAGGCGGAAGTGACGACGTGCCTTCGACAGGCGACGCTTCGTCGAAACGTCGGTGCCGCGCGGTGTGCGCTTGACGACGTTCGCCTTGTCTGCTGTTTGCTGGCTCATATCACTTACCCGTCTTTCCGACCTTGCGGCGGATCACTTCACCCTCGTAGCGGATGCCCTTGCCCTTGTACGGGTCCGGACGCCGCAGACGACGAATGTTGGCAGAGATCTGACCGACCTTCTGCTTGTCGATGCCGACAACGGTGAATCGCGTGGGCGACTCGACCGTGAACGTGATGCCCTCGGGTGCTTCGATCAGCACGGGATGGCTGTAACCGAGTGCGAACTCGAGGTCCTTGCCCTTGAGTACGACGCGGTAACCGACGCCGTGAATCTCCATCTTGGTGGTGTAACCGTTGGTGACACCGGTGATGAGGTTCGCAACGAGTGTGCGCGAGAGACCATGCAGCGAGCGGCTCTTACGCTCGTCGTCCGGCCGAGTGACGGCGATGGTGCCGTCGTCCGCGCGGGCGATCTTGATGGGCTCGGCGACTGTCAGGCTCAGGGCACCCTTGGGGCCCTTGACCGCAACGTCCTGGCCGTCGATGGTGATATCGACGCCAGCGGGGACTGGGACCGGCAATTTTCCAATACGTGACATGGTGGTGGCCTCCCCTACCAGACGTAGGCGAGGACTTCTCCGCCCACACCCTGCTTGGCAGCCTGACGCTCCGTGAGCAGACCGGTGGACGTGGAGATGATCGCCACGCCCAGGCCGCCGAGAACCTTGGGCAGATTGGTGGATTTTGCGTACACCCGGAGACCGGGCTTGGAGACGCGTCGCACGCCGGCGAGGCTGCGCTCACGGCTCGGGCCGTACTTCAGATCGACGATGAGGGTCTTGCCCACCTCGGCGTCTTCCGTGCGGTAATCGGAGATGTAGCCCTCGCGCTTGAGGATCTCGGCGATGTTCGCCTTGAGCTTCGAGTGGGGAAGCTTCACCTCGTCGTGGTACGCCGAATTGGCGTTGCGCAGACGAGTCAAGAAGTCTGCAATTGGATCGGTCATCGTCATGGTGTGACCTGTGCACCTTTCTCGCAGCGGTTCCCATGCAGCACGCGCGGGCTGGTGCCTGTGGGTTCCGGGGAACCCGCCGGGCCTGGCTCGTCACATCGTGGGCCTACAGCGAAGTGAACATGTCCTGACCGACTGTTGCCGGTCAGGGGTTGCGCTCCAAGCAGTGCATCGCTGCACTGCCAGGTGTTACGAGCTTCCGCATGTTCAATGCTGACGTACGGAGTGCTCGAGGTTGCGTTTGTTGTATTGCAAGGACTCGCGTGCAGGCACGACGAAGCCCGGGCAACCGCTCTAGTGTAGGGAACCGGGTGCCATTCTCAAAATCGATCGTGGTAGTGCTCGAGGAGCACCCCGCGCAGGCACGGACGAGTTCGTCGGTTCGGTGCAGTAGCCTTCCGACATCATTCCATCGCTCCGGGGGGTTCGATGCATTCGAAAGGTCTTTTCGAAACGGTCGGCGTCCGGCCGTGGCCGGGTCCGTCCCGGAAGACGCTGTGAGAGCCGATCCGGACCGCACACGTCGAGCCGCAGCCCGAATGTCCGGTCTCGCCGATGCGCTGTGGGACGACATCGACCTCATCCGCCGTGACGCCGACGAGTTGATGGAGTCCTCCTGGACGGGCAACGCGGCCGATTCCCACGCAGTTCTGTGGGCGGAATGGGTCGATTCGGCTCGGAAGATGTGTGGCGCGCTGAGCGAGGACGCTGCGCTGCTCGATCGCGTTGCAATCGACTACGCCGCAGCGGACAAGAAGATCGACGCGCACGAGATGGATTCCGGCCTGCGGTTGGACCGGTGATGGCACGCTATGTCGCCGACGTCGAGCGGATTCTCGCTCTTGTCGATCGCGCGCATGTAGTTGGAGCCACGATCGAATCCGCTATCGCCGATGTCGAGCGCGAGGTCAAGGATCTCGGCATCGAATGGGAGGGCGAAGCGGCCGAGGCGCACCGCTCGAAGCACGAGCTACTCCGAAAGGAACTGAACGATATGCGAACCGCGCTCGCCCAACTCGGCACGCTGGCACGAGGCGCCCATGATCGCTACCGCGCAGCCGTGGACCACAACAAGCGAATGTGGCCCTGATGGCCCCGATCAGCGTCGACCCGGACATCCTTGCCGATGCGGCTTCCCGGTACGGCAGCGCCAAGACCATATCGAGCGGCGCGATAGCGGACCTCGCCGCGGAACTCGACCGCAACTGGGGCTGCGCAGGCACCGACAACGCCGGAAAGTCTTGGGCCGACAGTTACGATTCCGCAGCATTCGACGCAGTTTCCGCAGCAACCGACATCACGAATGCGTTCGGCAAACTTCATGATCTGCTGGCGGCAACCGGCATCAACCACGCCAACGCGGAGAATGCGAACACCGTTCCGCCGCCCCCACCGCTACCCACTCCCCCACAACTTCCTCATACAGATACACCGCGCTTCAACGGTTCCTACGGCGGCGACACCGACGCTCCGATGGGGTGGGGCCTGATCACGCGATGGCTGCAGGGCCATATGTGGCCCAACGGCGATCCGGACAAGTTGCGGGGTCTCGGAAGCGCCTGGCGCACCGCCGCCGAGGAGCTACGCCGAGCGAGCGATTAAACGAACTCCGCATGTACCGGCATCGAGGAACTTTCCTCCGACGAATTGCCGCAGGTCCTCGCCCAGATGGACGGCGTCTACATCGCTGCGCACAACGTCGCCGACCAATTCGACACCCTCGCGAGCCAATGCGGCGAATGGGCCACCACAATTCAGGATGCTCACCAGAGCGTCATCGATATCGTCGGAACGGCCATCGTGGCCGGCACGATCGCCGGTGCAGTTGCCGGCTTCTTCACCCTCGGCGTGGGAACGGTCGCGGTTACTGGCGCGACGGGCAGCGTCATCGCCGGAAGTGTCATCGCCGTCCTCACCGGAGTGGAAGCGGCGTCGGCAATTGCCGTCGGTGTCACCGTGGCAACCGGGGCGGCGGCCATTGGAATCGCATCGGACGTGCAACCGCTCCTACAAGCAAGTCCGACGACATTCAACGCGAATACTGGTGGAGGTAGTTGGCATTACAATCCTCCGCCAACAAGGGATCTTCCAGGGATACCTAACGCGAAATTAGCAAAAAGAATGAACCGGCGGACGCGTTGGGTCGACGAGAAAGGAAACATCTACGAGTGGGATTATCAGCACGGCGCGGTCGAAAAGTACAGCAAGAGCGGTAAACATTTGGGGGAATACGACCCCAATACCGGCGTTCAGACGAAACCCCCAGATCCAACCAGAAGGCCAGGTCGATGACTAATCGGCTCCGACATCTGGATTGCTCGAACCTGACATGACGCTGGGTCACAACCGCTCCGAAATCAACCATAACAGTAGAATATGCACTCGAAAGGAGAACGCCATGTGGTACCTGCAAGAATTCGATGACGAAACCGAATTGGCAACAGAGATATACCTCTTGCACGATATGACGGTCGAATTCGTCAAACACACGCTACAGATCGACGACAGCGACTTCGACCTACCCGTTGCAGTCGGCCAGAACGACGTACCGGCGGAGAAGGTGCCGGCCTTTGCTCAGTTCATACAAATCCCGTTCCAAGCCAAAGAAGGACACTCGTACGAAGTCTCGTTCCGCGCCGAACCGAAATGAGGCTTCACACTCCGCGTCCATGGCCGAGCGTTTGCGGTCGAGGGAAGACGAAACCCTACAAGATCGATCACATCAGGAACCAAGAGACGGCATGTGGTATTTGGAATCATACGATAACCAAACCGATTTGATCGCGGACAGCTATCTCCTGACTGCTATCACCGGAGACGAAATCAGAGAACTGATTGACGTCGATGAAAGTGAACTTCCACTAGAAATGGGACCGTACCCAGTCGCATTGGCCGACGTGCCGAAGTTCGCCAAGTACATCGAGGGCGATTTCAGAGTCAGCTCCGATAATGAGTACTTCATCGGCCTGTTCACCGACTGAGGAATGGGCAATGCGATACGTGGGAGGCGAACTACTTGAGAGTGGAACACGTGATACCAGAAACTATTCGTCTGATCGAGCGATTGCCGGTCACACTGAACGCGCCTGTTCGCACTAAGTTCTGAAAACTACGATGTGGCACCTAGAGAAATTCGATAAAACTACACATCTCCTTGTGGGCGAATATGTCCTTCACGACATGTCAGCCGACGTAGTCGGGAGGATTCTTGGCATAACAGACGGCGAGCACGAACTTCCCATTGGGATTCGTCAACACGACGTTCCTCTGTCCAAGGTGTCAGAGTTTGCAGCTTTCCTGGACGAAGTCTTCACTCTGGACGAGAACTGCGAGTACGAAGTTGGCTATTCTTCAGATTGACGATCACCAACAACACGTCATGGAGCGTAGACCTCGGTGTCGTTATCGCTCTGGTCGGATCTCAATCTCAGTGTCCGCACCTCAGCGATGAACGTCCACCGGACAATCGGCCACATTGGACAGGCAACACATGCTATCTATTCGTATGCACATACCGACATGGGGGTCCGAATTCACACGAGAAACGGGCACCGCCTCGACGAGTTCGACCCAGTCACCGGCGATATGACAAACGCGCCGGTGCCCGGCCGCAAACCACGGAGATGACAAATGTGGTACCTGGACGCATACGAGAAAAAATCTGAGCTTCTTGTTAAGAGCTACCCGCTTCGGGGTGCAACCAGCACGACTATGAAAGAGTTGATTGGACTAGATGAAGAGAACGGATCAATTGAAGCGGCAATGCATGAGGTTGCGCCCGCGGATTTAGCAAAATTTGCGAAATATATTGATGGCGAGCTTTCGATCGACTTCAGCTGCAGCTATTTCGTAGGCCTCTTCGCAAACTGAATCCAAGGAGAAGGCGCGCCACGACGCGGCCTGACACGGCCTGGAGGTTCAGACAAAAGACTCGGGCACGTTCCATCCCTGTTCCAATGTCGTCCGTGAGACTCGCGCCGCGTCGACGCCGCTCTGGACTCCACCGCAGAGACGATGAAGCGCGGGCAACCGAGCAGTTCGGCGCGCCACACGCGTAGCCCAGCCATTTCGTAATCCGCAGACCCAGTTGGACACCCGAACTCCCACTTCTTCGCTAACGTCGCACCATGACGGACTCGAAGGCAGTCGACATCGACCACCTCACCCACACTCTCCGCGACCGCAACATCGCGGGGGTGACCATCGGCTGGGTCGACAACAACGGCATTGTCCGATCGCGCACCGTACCCACCGCAGAACTGACCGCCGCCGCACGTCGTGGAGTAGGAGTTACCGCAGTCTTTGCGGTGTTCGATTCGCACGACGGGATCACATTCGCCCACGAAGGACTGTCGACGCCGTCGGGCGATGTTCGGTTGATTCCGGTGATCGACAACGTGTCAAGCGTGGTCCCACTTGCTGGCCAACCAGGGTTGGCCTGGGCGCACGGACGACAGGTCTCGGCGGACGGCACACCGTGGCCCTACGATCAGCGCGCTGTGCTCGAGCGGCAGGTGCAACTGGCCGCCGATGCGGGTTTCGAGGTACGGGCCGGATTCGAGATCGAGTTCGCCCTGACCCGTGAATCGGACGGACTGTCCGCTCATCGCGGACCTGCCTACTCGGCAAACGCACTGCGCGATGTCGACGAATTCGTCGTTCTATTGCTCCAGGCGCTGTCTGCGAACGGCCTCGACATCGGTCAGATTCATGCCGAGTACGGCGGCTCCCAGCTGGAGATCGCATTGAGTCCACTCGATCCACTTGCTGCAGCCGACGCGCAAGTCCTCGCGCGGCAGACCATCCACTCAGCGGCCAAAACCCAGGGCCTGCGGGCAAGCTTCGCTCCCCTGCCCTCGTCGAGCAGTGCAGGTAACGGGTGGCACCTGCACACGTCACTGGTTCGCGACGGACACAACGCCTTGACCGGCGACGGAGAGTACGGACTGTCCGACACCGGGCGGGCGTACATCGCGGGCCTCGTCCGAGAACTCTCGGGACTCACTGCCATCACGGCACCGAGTTCGGGGTCGCTGCTGCGTCGTCGACCGGGCTACTGGGCAGGTGCCTTCGGGTTCTGGGGCGTCGAAAACCGTGAGGCTGCAGTGCGACTCGTACCGGCCACTCCCCTTCTCGGCCCGGAACACACGAACGTCGAGTTGAAGGCATGCGACGCGTCCGCCAATCCCTATCTGGCGCTGGCCGTCACGATCGCGGCCGGCCTGTCGGGAGTGGCGGATTCGGCGCAGTTGCCGTCACCGGTCCAGGAGGACGTGGGAGGTTGGGACGACGCCCGTCGCGAGGCCGCGGGGATCTCGCCTCTCGCAACGACCCACGCGCAGCAGCGCGAGAATCTACTGTCGTCAGCTCTGGTCCGAGACGTGTTGGGCGTGGAACTTCTGGGCGCATTCGTTGCCTGCCGGGACGCCGACGCCGCGTGGGCGGAGAGCCATACCGAGGACGAACTGCTCGAATCGCTGCGCTGGATCTACTGAGATGCTGCGACGGTTTGCCGGGGCAAGCGCCATCGTTTCGACTCTCGATCATGTTCTGCCGCAACCGGATCAACTCTGCGGGCCGTTCTCGGCTTCGGTGGCACTGACGGCCGTCATGGGCTACGACGCACCGGACGTGACGGCACTCGCGGTCGCATCGAGGTCTGCGATCTGGCCGGGCAAGATCGACTCGGGCCGCCCTCCCGGAACCCCTCGACTCACCCTTGGGTGGGATGCACTGCCGATGGCCGCATCGATCGACGCAGCCGGGACAACGGCAGCAGGTCTCGCAGAAGGCATCGAGACTGCAACCGATCATCGCGTCGCCGTGGTTCCGGTCATGGGACCCGCTACCGACGGACTGCGCGCCCTTCTTGACCGCCTCGGCGATAGGCCGTTCCGATTCGGCCTGGTGGCGAATGTGCATACCGGGAAACTGACCGAATTCGATTGGAATGTAGGACATTTCGTTACCGTCTGGGGATTCGATCCAGTCGAGGACGTAGTGGCGATTGCCGACACCTATCGGGAACTCGGAGACCCGGATATGCCGCCCGGATGTCGAACCGTCCCCACCGCCGCTTTCGCATCGGCGATGTCCGAGCGTGGCCTGCTGCTGATCGTCGACGGCCAGGATCGCCACACGTCGGCCAGTCTGGTCCGCTCTCTGGGACTACGACACGACGTGTGGTCGGCGTGACCGTCAGGACCTGAGCAACGCAAAATGGGCGTAGGTTCCTTTCGGAACCCACGCCCATCAGCGTGGTGTGGTGAAGCCTGAAGGCCTCAGATCACCAGGAGCTCTTGCGAACTCCGGGAAGCTCTCCGGCGTGTGCCATCTCGCGCACGCAGATACGGCAAAGGCCGAACTTGCGGAACACGGAATGGGGACGGCCGCAGCGGTTGCAGCGAGTGTATGCACGCACCGCGAACTTCGGCTTCTTGTTGGCCTTGTTGACCAATGCCTTCTTCGCCATGGACTCAGTTCTCCTTGAACGGGAAGCCGAGGTGCTTGAGCAGCGCGCGGCCTTCTTCGTTGTTGGTTGCGGTGGTTACTACGGTGATGTCCATACCGCGCGGACGATCGATCTTGTCCACGTCGATCTCGTGGAACATCGACTGCTCGTTGAGGCCGAACGTGTAGTTTCCGTTGCCGTCGAACTGCGTGCCCGAGAGGCCGCGGAAGTCCCTGATTCGGGGAAGGGCAATGGAGACCAGACGGTCGAGGAACTCCCACATGCGGTCGCCACGGAGGGTGACCCGTGCGCCGATGGGCATTCCTTCGCGCAGCTTGAACTGTGCGATGGACTTGCGGGCCTTACGGATCTCCGGCTTCTGGCCGGTGATGGCAGCGAGGTCGGCAACTGCACCGTTGATCAGCTTGGCGTCACGGGCGGCGTCGCCGACACCCATGTTGACGACGACCTTGACGATGCCGGGGATCTGCATGACGTTCTCGTATGCAAATTCGGTGTTCAGGGCGTCTTTGATCTCGGCGCGGTAGCGCGCCTTGAGGCGGGGCTGTTCGCCCGCGATGTTTTCGGTGGTAGTCATCTCAGATGTCCTTCCCGTTCTTGCGGGAAACACGAACGCGCTTACCGGATTCCTCATCGGTCCGGTAGCCCACGCGAGTGGGGTTTCCGTCCGAGTCGACAACTGCGACGTTCGATACGTGGATCGGGGCTTCCTGAGTGACGATGCCACCCGAGGATGCGCCGCGCTGGTTGGCAGAGACCGCGGTGTGCTTCTTGATGCGGTTCACGCCTTCGACCAAGACCTTGGAATCAGCGGGGTAGGCCTGAATGACCTTGCCCTTGGCTCCCTTGTCCTTGCCTGCGATCACGAGAACGGTGTCGCCCTTGTGCACCTTCATTTACAGCACCTCCGGGGCGAGCGAGACGATCTTCATGAACTTCTTCTCACGCAGCTCGCGGCCGACCGGGCCGAAGATACGGGTTCCACGGGGATCGTTGTCCGGCTTGATCAGCACAGCAGCGTTCTCGTCGAAGCGGATGTACGAGCCATCCGGACGACGGCGCTCCTTGACGGTGCGGACGATGACGGCCTTGACGACCTCACCCTTTTTGATGTTTCCACCGGGGATGGCGTCTTTCACCGTAGCTACGATGATGTCGCCGATTCCGGCGTAGCGACGTGACGAGCCACCGAGAACGCGGATGCAAAGGATTTCCTTTGCGCCCGTGTTATCAGCGACGCGTACTCGCGACTCCTGCTGAATCACTCACTTCTCCTTGACCTGGATGTACGTACGTGCCGGATTTCCGTCCCGACACGCGCGGTCGGCTGCCGGGTGCGGGCGCACGAAGGCACACCGCTGCCACAGGCAACCGGTCAAGTGTAGGGGAACGGCCCCCGTGGATCCAAATCGTGATCGCCCGCCCTTGAGCCGTTGCCAACAGACCCAGGACTCTCGGTACGGTTTCGGAGATGGAGCATCTTCGGATCATCGAGGCGGGGCGATGACGTCGAACGACGTTACCGCGGGTTGGTGGTCCGGCCTACCCCTGGATCGAGTCGTGCGGGTACATGGTGCCACCGAACGCGAACTCGCCGATTCGGTGAACCCGCTGCCCACCGCTGCGCCCGCAATCGTCTTCTTCGCACTCGAGCCTGCGTCCGCGAAACGGACTGTCGACCTCGTGGATGCCGTGGTCGACGGACTGGAGAACGCGGCGGCGGACTCGGCTGAACTCTGGCTTCCGGAATTCGACCACCAGTCGGGCACGTCCACGTTGGATCGGCGCGCCGCGCGCACGGCAGCTGTGCGGCTGGCCGCCGATACCGTGCACTTCGGGCCCTACGTCGGAGCTCTCGCCGACGCCGCCGTCGACAGGCGATTGCCGCGTCGTGCAGCGTTCACCGTCGAAACCAGGGCAGCAGGTTCGGCGCGATTGCTTGCGGTTGCGCAAAGGCGCAGTTCCGCCGCGCTCGTGTTGGTCGTACCCACGGGAGTCGATGCCGATGTCGCCGCCACTGCGGCCGAATGGCTGTGCACGCACGCCGGGATGGCGGTATGGGTTATCGGAGACGGAGCGTCGGGCATGGATCGGTTCCCGTCGGTGTCGGTTCGTGCACCCGCAGTGCCCACCGGCGTCAGCACCGTCCTCGATCGCTTCCGCCCACTCAGCTATCCACCGATCGCCGGATACCCGCACCCGGCCAGCGATCCGGAAAAACGCCTCTATCGCGCGCTGGACGTGCACGAGTGGGCCACCGGGCGGGAGCACAATCGCTCGATCCGGCTCGGCGAACTCAGCCGACCTTTCACAGTCGACGTACTGTGGCGCACCGAGAGAGTTGTCGTCGAGATCGACGGCAACGAACACCGAGCACCCGAGCGTTTCGCCGAGGACCGCGTGCGCGACAACCAACTGCAGACGCACGGTTACATGGTGTTGCGGTTCACCAACGCTCAGGTGATGGACGACCCGCACCGCGCTGTCGCTACCATCCGCGAGGCAGTATCGAGAAGACGATCGAAGGGGGATCCTCGATGAGTACCGAAGAACTGAACGGGACCGAAGCAGCAGTGCTACTGGTCCTGATGGCCGAAGCGAGTCCGGTCAAGAATTCCGAACTCAAAACGATGGGTCCCGAATTGGCGAAGCCTTCTCGCGACAAGTTGAAGAACGCCGGTCTGATCGAGGTGAACACCTCGGTTCGCCCGATGACGCTCGACCTGACCGACAAGGGGTGGCGCACGTGCGGCGAACTCATCGGCGGGGAACCCCCGGCTCGATCGACCGGAGCCGGTAAGGCGATGTTCACCGTGCTGGCCGGCTTGCGTCGATGGCTCGATCGCACCGACAGCCGTCCGGCGGACGTGTTCTCGCCCCGCGGTGACGAGCCTGCGACCGAACCGGCACCCGAGAAGTCCGACGAGACCGTCGACCTCGAGGCCAGTATTCGCGGTGCTTACGCGCGGCTCGCACGCGAACCCGGCAGCACAGTTCGACTCTCGCGACTGCGAAACGAGTTGCACGACATACCGAGAACCGATCTCGACGACGCTCTCGCCCGTCTGCGTCGGGCGCCGGACGTCTCGCTGATCCCCGAAGAGAATCAGAAGACACTGACGGACGAGGAACGTGCTGCCGCCGTCGTCGTCGGTAATCAGCAGAACCACCTTCTCTCGATCGAAGCATGATGGGCGTTGAGTCGACGATGACGGACAACGAGCAGATCCGAGCTCTCGAATCGGTGCGGCTGAGCTGGGCACCGACACCCGACGACGTGTGGCGTTCGCAGTCGAACGTGCACGTGCCGGGGATGCACGAGCGGGTGTTCCTCGAAGTGATGAATGCGTACGACGACGCAGACGCGTCCGACGACGCCAGCCCTCTCGGTGTCGTCGTACGCGGGCCTGCAGGCTCGGGCAAGACGCACCTACTGGGTCAGGTGCGTGAGGAAGTGCAGCTCAAAGGCGGGTACTTCTTCCTGATCCGGCTCCTCGATGCCGCCGGATTCTGGCGCTCGACGCTGATGGGGATGCTCGACGATCTGATGCGCCCGTCCGGACGAGGATCCGACAGTCAGCTCGGTTTGCTGCTTCGACGCCTGTGCGAGATCGGCGACATGTCCGAGGACCAGCGCGCAAAGATCATGGGCGAGAACATGATCGATGCCGAGACACTCGATGCCTTTGTCACCGCGGTGTACAAGGTGCACCCCCGCCATCGCCGGACGTCGCAGCACACACTGCGCGCGCTCGTGCTGTCCATTGCCCCGGACTCCGCAGTTCAGGACCTGGGCGATGCATACCTCCAGTCCATCGACGACGTCGATCCCGAGGAGTTCTCGGGATGGGGAATTCGCCGTGCCGAGCTCGGCCATCAGGGCATCGCCGAGAACATTTCGCGACTGCTCGCGATCACCGGCCCAACCATTCTCGCGATCGACCAGATCGACACTCTCGTCGCCCAGTCGCGCACCGGATCCGATCAGGAGTTCGCCGACGCGCAGGAGGACAAGGTAGTCGAACAGCTGGCGCACGGGCTGATGTCTCTGCGCGAGACACTCCCCCGCACCGCCTCGGTGCTGTCGGCCCTGTCGAGTGCGTGGGAACTGATCGCCGCCCGCGGAGTCGCTCCCATGCGTGACCGTTTCCGAGTCACTCAGTCGCTCAAGCCGATTCCATCGTCGGACGTCGGTCGCCTGCTGCTCGGCCGGCGCCTGGCAGCCTGCTTCCTCGAAGCCGGCTTCACTCCGCCGCACCCGACGTGGCCGGTGGCCCCCGACGCGTTCGAGCAAGCCCCGGACTTCACTCCGCGCCAGCTGCTCATCGCCGTCGACCGCCACATCCGGCACTGCCTCGACACCGGCGTCGCGTCGGAATTGGAGAGTTTCACGGACAAGTCCGGGCCGGCAGATGCGCCGGACCTCCCGAAAGCACGGGTCGACGAACTCGCTTTGCTCGACGATCGCTACGAAGAACTTCGCAAACAGGTCGATGTGACCGTCCCCCTGCGACCCGACAGTGAGGACTCGATCGTTCCCGCTCTGCTGTCCGCGGGTCTGACCGCCTGGATTCACGAACATCAGTCGTCCGACGACAGCCTGGCGCAGGACCCGCCCCCGAGCGGCAAACCTGCCCTACACGCTCGGCTACGCCACACCGTCGACACCGACACGGACGACGAGGAGCATTGGTGCTTCCGTGCGGTGACGTCCGGCAACGCTCGGGCCGCACTGGCCCGAGTGGAGCGCGCAGTGACCACGGCAGGACTTCGAGTCGACATGCCCAAGCGGCGGTTGATTCTGATCAGGAACGACCCGTGGCCCAACGGCGCGAAGACCGAGCAGACCATCGCGGCGCTGCGTCGTGCCGGTGGCGTCGTTGTACCCCTCGGCGACGAGGACCGGCGGGCTTTGGCGGCGTTGTCGACCCTGTTGAGCGAGAACTCCCCCGCACTCACCTCCTGGCTGCTCGCGCGCAAGCCGGCACACGACGTCGAATTGTTCGGGGCGGTGTTGCCTGCCGTGAGTGTCGTCGACGACGACACGGCGCTCATCGAACCGGAGGCACCGATCACGGCTTCGGCACCGACCGCGTCGCGTCGGCCGTCCATCGTGGTGGGTGCCGAATTGAGCACCGGGGCCGACGTCGCTGTGCCCCTCGAAGCGTTGCGCAAGCACACAGCTATCTTCGCGGGCTCCGGCTCCGGCAAGACGGTGCTGATCCGCCGACTGGTGGAAGAGTGTGCGCTGCACGGCGTTTCGGCGATCGTACTCGACGTCAACAACGACCTGGCTCGGCTCGGCACCGCATGGCCGGAGGACGAGCGAACCTGGCCGCCGGGGGACGAAGCCAAGGCGACGGCGTATCTGCGCGACACCGATGTCGTGGTCTGGACGCCACGGAAGTCTGCCGGTCGCCCGCTCAGTTTCCAACCACTTCCCGATTTCGTCAGCGTCCTCGGCGACGCCGACGAGTTCGAGGCCTCCGTCGAGTCCGCACTGGCCTCGCTCGAGCCGGCCGCCGGCGTTCTCGGTACGTCACAGAAGGCCAAACACGGTCGGGCCGTGCTGAAGTCGGCACTGGATCTGTTCGGTCGACGGCCGCACGGTGGCAATCTCACCGACTTCATCGACTTGCTCGAGGAATTCCCCGAGGACGGCAGCGAAATGCGCGACGCCGTACGCATCGCTGCCGGGCTGGCCGAGAATCTCAAAGCCGCCGCCGCGAACGATCCGATGTTCGCCGGGGCAGGGACACCGGTCGATCCGGCAGTTCTGCTGACGCCTGTCGAGGGCAAGAAGGCCAGGGTGTCGGTGATCAACCTTGCTGGTTTGACCACCGACGAGCAGAAGCAGAGTTTCGTCAACCAGTTGCAGATGGGCTTGTTCGCCTGGATAAAGAAGAATCCGGCGGGGGACCGGCCGCTCGGCGGACTGTTCGTCATGGACGAGGCGCAGAACTTCGCGCCGTCGGACAGGACTACCGCGGCGACACACAGCACCCTCGCTCTGGCTTCGCAGGCACGCAAGTACGGACTCGGCCTGGTCTTTGCGACCCAGGCTCCGAAGGGCCTGCACAACCGCATTGCGGGCAATGCGTCGACTCAGTTCTACGGTCTGCTGAACAGTCCGTCGCAAGTCGATGCGGCCAAGGAGATGGCGCGAGTCAAGGGCGGTTCTGTTCCCGACGTCGGGCGGCTGCCCGCCGGTCAGTTCTACGCGGCCGTGGAAGGTGCCGAGTTCCGGCGCACGGCGACTCCCCTGTGCCTGTCGTACCACCCCAAGAGCCCACCGACCGAGGAAGAAGTCATCGAACTGGCGCGTTCCTGACAGCAAGCGTCCCACACTGGCACACTGGATCCGATGAAAAACCTCGCTCGCGGGGAGAACTGCCCCGCACCGTCCGGTCCCCTGACTGTGACGCTCGCCGCCTCGACCTCCGTAGTTGTATCGGCCCTGCTGCTCGGGTTGGATGGTCGAGTGCGGTCGGACGCCGATCTGGTGTTCTACAACCAGCCGGCCGGCGCGGGTGTGGAGTATCAACGGACGCCATCCGGCCATCTCGTCCGGTTGGATCCGTCGGCGGTTCCTCTCGACGTCGAGACCGTCGCCATCGCAGCCTCGCTCGACGGAAGCGGTCCGGCAACATTTGCCGCAGCAGGTCCCACGTCGGTGACGGTCTCCGACGCGTCGGGTACAGCGGTCGTAGGGTTCGCAGCCGATGCTCTCGAGGAGGAACGCGCTCTGGTGTGCCTCGAGTTCTACCGGCGCGCCGAGCAGTGGAAGATCCGCGCTGTCGGCCAGGGGTACGCGGACGGGTTGGCCGGACTGGCCACCGCCTTCGGGATCACCATCGAAGACGACGAGCAACCGCTACCCGAGGCATCGACGACAAGCCCCTCCCACAACGCCGACTTGCCCGTCGATTCACCTGCCCACCAAGGAGTTCTGGCCATGAGAAGCGAACTGTTCCAGCCCGTACACGCCGAGGTTCCCGGATCCGGTATTCAGAAGCAGGGCAGCAAGATGTGCCGGGTCGGCATGAACGGCGACATCATGGCCCGAGCAGGTTCGATGGTTGCCTACCAGGGCAATCTGCAGTTCGAGGCAAAGGGCTCCGGGGGTATAGGGCGCGCCTTGAAGCAGGCCTTGTCCGGAGAGGGCGTGCCGTTGATGAAGGTATCGGGCCAGGGGGATCTCTTCCTCGCCAACGCTGCGCAGGACGTCCACCTGATCGACCTGGACGGAACGGATGGATTGACCATCAACGGTGCCAACGTCCTCGCCTTCGAGTCCTCGCTGAATTACGACATCAAACGAGTCCAGGGCGCGGCGGCAGGTGGCAACGCGGGCTTCTTCAATTGTGTATTCACCGGACGTGGGCGGATCGCCATCACGACCGACGGTGTGCCGGTGGTGCTGAACGTCGATCAGCCCACATTCGCAGACCCACAGGCTGCGGTTGCCTGGTCGTCGTCCTTGCAGACACGGGTGAAGAAGAACGATTCGTTCGGACTCGGAACACTGATCGGCCGTTCGACCGGTGAGCGATTCACCCTCGAGTTCTCAGGTCAGGGATTTGTCGTCGTGCAGCCATCCGAACAGCCACCCGGCGGGGTGATCGGCGGAGCAGGCAGCGGAGAGCAGGCCGGTGTCGGCGGGGCGCTCGGTGGCCTGCTCGGCAGGTGATTCGCGCTCACAGGAAAAGCGTTCGATACCGGATCGACCCCTGCACGTGACCGGCGGCCACAGCCACTGCTGCAATCCATCGTTCACGCGGCGCCCGGGACAACCATTGCGGCACAAGAGGATTGGTTACCAACAGCCGCAACACGTGCTTCGAAAACACGCTGACGGACAGACCGACGAACCCGTATTCGCGGTAGGCCAGGTACAGCTGAACATCACCGACCGCATATCTGCGTGCCTGTGAGAAGAACTGGCGCATCGTGGGCCTGAGGCGGTAGTCCACGGTGGCAGCCAATGCGTGTGCGAGCCGGAACCCGGCCAGTTGTACACGCCAGGAGAAGTCCAGGTCTTCGCCCGCATCGGTCAAAGTTTCGTCGAAACCGTCCACGGCAAAAAAGACATCGGCCCACACCGCGAAATTGCAGCCGGGGGCATACGGCAGAAAGTCGGTGTGGAACCCCGCGTCGGAGGGCGTCATCGGACGGCGACGATAGACCGCAGGAGGATTGACCTTCGACGTGTCCAGCGAGCCACTCACCAGATCTGTCGTCGAGGCGACGGCGACCAATTCGCTCAACCACCGGGGGCGGACGACGTCATCGGCGTCGCAGAACGCCAGCAAATCTGTTCGGGCAACTGATGCTCCAATATTGCGAGCATGGGAGACTCCCACAGAACCGGACGCATCGACGTACCGGACTTGCAGACCGGAGTCGTTCGGGCGCGCGTCGAGAAACTCCCGCAGCCCATCGGTCGAGCCGTTGTCGCTGACGATCACCTCGAAGTCGGTGACGCCAACCTGTACCGCCAGGGCGTCCAGTTGGGCTCCCAGGGTCGCGACCGCATTGCGGACGGGGATGACGACAGTCACGCCCTCGCGTCGGTTCTCGTCCATCGAACGCTCTTCCTACCTCGGGGTCAGAACACGAAAGAGCCCATCCCCGGTTGACCCGGGAATGGGCTCCTCCAGCACTCGGTGCTTACTTGGCCTTTTCGAGAACCTCGACCAGTCGCCAGTGCTTCGTGGCGGACAGCGGGCGGGTCTCCATGAGCTGAACGCGATCGCCTACGCCGGCGTCACCCTTCTCGTCATGTGCCTTGACCTTGGTGGTACGACGGATGATCTTGCTGTACAGGGGGTGCTTGACCCTGTCCTCGAGCTCGACCACGATCGTCTTTTCCATCTTGTCGGATACGACGTAGCCGATCCGAACCTTGCGGTTGTTGCGCTCTTCAGTCACAGTCTTTTCCTCGCTCATGCTGCGTCACCTGCTGTGTCCTCGGAAGGACCAGAGGCCAAGCCGAGCTCACGTTCGCGGAGCACCGTGTAGATACGCGCGATCTCGTGGCGCACCACGCGCAGTCGACGGTTGTTGTCCAACTGGCCGGTAGCCATCTGGAAACGAAGGTTGAACAGCTCTTCCTTCGACTCACGCAGCTTGGTGACCAGCTCTTCACCGGTGAGCTCGCGGAGCTCTGCGGCTGGGGTTCCGGTAGCCATCAGAACTGCTCCTCCCTGGTGATGATGCGTGCCTTGATGGGCAGCTTGTGGATGGCGCGAGTCAGTGCCTCACGCGCGATGGTCTCGTCGGGGTACGACAGCTCGAAGAGCACCCGGCCCGGCTTGACGTTCGCGATCCACCACTCGGGCGAACCCTTACCGGAACCCATGCGGGTCTCGGCAGGCTTCTTGGTGAGCGGGCGGT
The DNA here is from genome assembly GCF_059489205.1 of Rhodococcoides sp. S146-33. NCBI lineage: Bacteria > Bacillati > Actinomycetota > Actinomycetes > Mycobacteriales > Nocardiaceae > Rhodococcoides > Rhodococcoides sp. S146-33. Next base: position 482,719 of record NZ_JCAJWY010000002.1, on the reverse strand, counting down.
CCGGGAAGATGTTGATCCAGACCTTGCCGCCACGCTTGATGTGGCGAGTGATCGCGATACGAGCGGACTCGATCTGACGGTTGGTGATGTAGGCGGGCTCGAGAGCCTGGATGCCGTAGTCACCGAATGTCACCTGAGTTCCGCCCTTGGCGGCACCCGAACGCTTCGGGTGGTGCTGCTTGCGGTGCTTGACCCGGCGGGGGATCAACATGCGTCAGCCCTCCTGAGTGGGCTCGGTCGAGGCCGGAGCCTCGGTTGCGGATGCCGCGCGGCCGGCCTCGGTGCTGGTCGCCGTGGTGCCCGAGGCACCGCTGCGACGCGGACGAGTGGGACGCTCACGACGGGGACGGTCTGCACCGGCGGCCGGAGCCGCAGCGGCAGCGAGTTCACGCCGTCCGCCGACGATGTCGCCCTTGTAGATCCAGACCTTCACGCCGATGCGGCCGAAGGTGGTCTTGGCCTCGTACAGCCCGTAGTCGATGTCGGCACGGAGCGTGTGCAGGGGAACGCGTCCCTCGCGGTAGAACTCCGAGCGCGACATTTCTGCGCCACCGAGACGACCGGAGCACTGAACACGAATGCCCTTGACGTTCGGCTGACGCATGGCCGACTGGATGGCCTTACGCATTGCGCGACGGAATGCGACGCGGTTGCTGAGCTGCTCGGCAACACCCTGAGCCACGAGCTGAGCCTCGGACTCGGCGTTCTTGACCTCGAGGATGTTGAGCTGGACCTGCTTGCCGGTCAGCTTCTCGAGAGCTCCGCGGATGCGGTCGGCCTCGGCACCACGACGACCGATGACGATGCCCGGACGTGCCGTGTGGATGTCCACGCGAACACGGTCACGAGTGCGCTCGATCTCGACCTTGGCGATACCCGCGCGCTCCATGCCGGTGGCGAGGAGCTTGCGGATCTCGACGTCTTCCTTGACGTACTCCGAGTACTGCTTGTCTGCGTACCAACGCGACTTCCAGTCAGTGGTGATACCCAAGCGGAAGCCGTGCGGGTTGATTTTCTGACCCACTACTGAGCCCCTTCCTTGGACGCCTGGCCCTTACGACGGTTACGAGACGTTCCGCCGGTCTTGGGCAGGCTTTCGACGATCACCGTGATGTGGCTGGTGCGCTTACGGATCCGGAATGCCCGGCCCTGAGCGCGCGGCTGGAATCGCTTGAGGGTCGTGCCCTCATCGACGAATGCAGTGGCGACGATCAGCGTGCTGGGATCGAGATCCAGGTTGTTCTCGGCGTTGGCGGCTGCGGACGCGATCACCTTGGCGACCGGCTCGCTCGCTGCCTGCGGCGCGAACTTGAGGATGTTGAGCGCGTCCTCGACGGAGCGCCCACGAACCAGATCCACGACGCGACGTGCCTTCATCGGCGTGACGCGAACGTGCTTCGCTACGGCCTTGGCAGTCGGATTGGCGGTGGGGGTGAAGTTGGTCATCGCCTCTTCGCCTTCCGGTCGTCCTTGATGTGACCCTTGAACGTGCGGGTCGGTGCGAACTCTCCGAGCTTGTGGCCGACCATGGAGTCGGACACGAACACCGGTACGTGCTTGCGACCGTCGTGGACGGCGAAAGTGTGACCGATGAAGTCGGGCAGGATTGTCGATCGACGGGACCAGGTCTTGATGACCTGCTTGGTTCCCTTGTCGTTCTGGACGTCAACCTTCGCGAGGAGGTGATCGTCTACGAACGGGCCTTTCTTCAGGCTGCGTGGCATTCTGAACTCCCTCCTAGCGCTTGTTCTTGCCGGTACGACGACGACGGACAATGAGCTTGTCGCTCGCCTTGTTCTTGCGGGTACGGCCTTCCGGCTGTCCCCAGGGGCTGACCGGGTGGCGTCCACCGGAGGTCTTGCCCTCGCCGCCACCGTGCGGGTGGTCGACCGGGTTCATCACGACACCACGAACGGTCGGGCGCTTGCCCTTCCAGCGCATGCGGCCGGCCTTGCCCCAGTTGATGTTCGACTGCTCGGCGTTACCGACCTCGCCGACGGTTGCGCGGCAGCGCACGTCGACGCGTCGGATTTCACCGGACGGCATACGCAGCGTGGCGTAGGGGCCTTCCTTACCGAGGAGCTGGATGCTCGCTCCGGCGGAGCGGGCCATCTTCGCGCCACCACCCGGACGGAGCTCGACCGCGTGAATGGTCGTACCCGTCGGGATGTTGCGCAGGGGCAGGTTGTTGCCGGGCTTGATGTCGGCATTGGCACCCTGCTCGATCGGCGAGCCCTGGGCGATGCCCTTGGGTGCGACGATGTAGCGCTTCTCGCCGTCTGCAAAGTGCAGCAGTGCGATGTTCGCGGTGCGGTTGGGGTCGTACTCGATGTGAGCGACCTTGGCCGGCACGCCGTCCTTGTCGTTGCGACGGAAATCGATGAGACGGTACGCACGCTTGTGACCGCCACCCTTGTGCCGGGTGGTGATACGACCGTGTGCGTTACGTCCACCGCGACCGTGCAGCGGGCGGATCAGCGACTTTTCGGGGGTCGAACGCGTGATCTCAGCGAAATCGGACACGCTGGAGCCACGACGGCCCGGGGTTGTCGGCTTGTATTTACGGATTGCCATGAGTCTTCTCGTCCTCTATATCCGAAGAGTCCCAGTCGCTTACGCGACCGGACCTCCGAAGATCTCGATGGGCTTGCTGTCAGCGGAGAGCGTTACGAGCGCGCGCTTGGTGTCCTTGCGCTTGCCGTAACCGAACCGGGTCCGCTTTCGCTTGCCCTGACGGTTCATCGTGTTGACGCTGGTCACGGTGACGTCGAAGATCTTCTCGACGGCAATCTTGATCTGCGTCTTGTTCGAGTCCGGGTGCACCAGGAACGTGTACGTGCCTTCTTCGATCAGTCCGTAGGACTTCTCGGAGATGACCGGTGCCAGCAAGATGTCGCGGGGATCGGCGATCGTGGTCACTTGCTTGCCTCCTCGTTCTTTGCAGGCCCAGCGATGAAGGTGTTCAGCGCTTCCACGCTGAAGATGACGTCATCGGCGTTGAGCACGTCGTACGTGTTGAGCTGGTCGGGTGCGATGGGGTGCACGCCGTCCAGGTTCTGGACGCTCTTCCACGCCGCGGTGTCTTCGCGTCCGACGACGAGCAGGACCTTCTTGCGGTCCGAGAGCTCGGCGAGGAACGTCTTCGCACCCTTGGTGGATGGAATCTGTCCGGCAACCAATTCGGTGATCACGTGGATCCGCTCGCTGCGGGCCCGATCCGACAGGGCACCGCGCAGAGCGGCTGCCTTCATCTTCTTGGGAGTCCGCTGGCTGTAGTCGCGCGGCTGCGGTCCGTGGACCGTGCCACCACCGACGAACTGGGGAGCGCGGGTCGAGCCCTGACGGGCGCGGCCGGTTCCCTTCTGGCGGTACGGCTTCTTGCCACCGCCGCGAACCTCGCCACGAGTCTTCGTGGAGTGCGTTCCCTGGCGTGCCGCTGCGAGCTGCGCAATGACGACCTGGTGAAGCAGTGCGATGTTCGCGGGTGCGTCGAAGATCGCCGACGGCAGATCGACGGTTCCGTTGGTCTTGCCACCGACCTCTTTGACGTCCAGCGTCAAGTTGGTTTCGGTCTTCTTGTCGAGGCTGGTCATGCCCGTGCACCACCCTTCAATGCAGACTTGACGATCACGACGTTGCCGCGACGGCCCGGGATCGCTCCCTTGATCAGCAGCAGACCGTTTTCGCTGTCCACCTTGTGGACCGAGAGGTTCTGCGTGGTTACGCGGTCGCCACCCATACGTCCGGACATACGCATTCCCTTGAATACGCGGCCCGGCGTTGCGCAGCCACCGATGGATCCGGGGCGACGGTGCACGGCCTGTGCGCCGTGGCTCGCGCCCTGACCCTTGAAGCCGTGACGCTTCATGGTTCCGGCGAAGCCCTTGCCCTTGCTGGTGCCGGTGACGTCGACGTATGCGCCGTCCTCGAACACTGCAGCGGTGAGCTCCTGGCCGACCTCGAACTGCGAGGCGTCGGCAACGCGGATCTCCACGATGTGGCGACGCGGCGTGACACCTGCCTTCTCGAACTGGCCGGTGGTGGGCTTGTTCACCTTGCGCGGGTCGATCGCACCGAATGCGACCTGGACGGCGCTGTAGCCGTCACGCTCCTGGGTGCGGATCTGGGTGACCACGTTGGGGCCCGCCTTGATCACGGTCACCGGAACGACGCGGTTGTTCTCGTCGAAGACCTGGGTCATTCCGAGCTTGGTGCCCAGAATTCCTGTCGCAGGCCGATTCTTGTTATCAGTCATCGTTGTCTCCGCGCTCACTGGATGTTGACGTCGACACTGGCCGGCAGGTCGATGCGCATGAGCGCGTCGACCGTCTTCGGTGTCGGGTCGAGGATGTCAATGAGCCGCTTGTGAGTACGCATCTCGAAGTGTTCGCGCGAGTCCTTGTACTTGTGCGGCGAACGGATGACGCAGTACACGTTCTTCTCTGTCGGCAACGGCACCGGTCCGACGACGCGGGCACCCGTACGGGTGACCGTTTCGACGATCTTGCGCGCTGACGCGTCGATCGCCTCATGGTCGTAGGCCTTGAGCCTGATGCGGATCTTTTGTCCCGCCACGCTTAGTGTCCTTTTCTTGCCGCTTGGTCGTAGAACGGGCCGTTCGGCCTGCTCCACCTCGTCTGCACAGTCCCCGAGCCGGTGGAACCCACCGACCCGAACTGCCTTCGTGCACACACGACAGTGAAAAACGTTGACGACCCAGGCGTGGCCTGCATCCGTTGCCGCTCTTCATCTGTCATGGTTCTCCGGTCCACGCGGTCGGGCGTGTCGTGATTCCGCTCATTCGTCTGCGCTGAAACTTTCGCTTCAACCATCCGTATCGAACGAAACCCGCACCGATCGAGCTGGTGTTCCGGACGCGCTCACGTGGAGCGCTGGTCTCATGTCTTGCTCAGCCGGCTTCACAGCCGACTCACCTGGTTCAGGCCGCACGCAAGCGCGTCCCGTGTCCAGGCAACCCGACCAGTATGCCGCAGTCCGGGCGACAGATCAACTCGGGGTCCATAGATCGTCGTCCCGCCACCTTACCGAGCAGTAAGGTAGGGACATGGCCACAGTCGAGAGCACCACGGGCGCTACCTATCGCGCCTGGTCGAAGCTCCCCAGCAACACTATCGGGTCCGCCGTGTTCTCCGTCGGCATGTGCCTCCGGGTCCCCTACTTCGCTTCCGTGCTGCCGCGGGTGGTGGCCCTCGAACCGGGTCGCTGCGAGGTGACGGCTCCCAAGTGGTTCGGAATTCGCAACCACCTTGGCACATTCCACGCCATCGCCGCCTGCAACCTCGCCGAGGTTGCGATGGGCATGCTCGCCGAGGCGACGGTGCCGACCTCGCACCGCTGGATTCCCAAGTCGATGAACGTTCAGTATCTGACGAAGGCGACCACGTCGCTGCGCGCCGTCGCCGAACTCGACGGGATTCCTGATTTCGGATCGGTCACCGACGGCCTCGACATCGTCGTGCCGGTGTCGATCCGTGACACCGCGGGCATCGAGGTGGTGCACGCCGACATCACGATCTGGGTGTCCGCTGCATCCCGTTGACATACTCGACCGATGGATACGGTGACGGGGTCGGAGCACGAGAACTCAGTAGTGGTGGTCGGCGGGGCGGGAGCTGTCGGCCGCCTCGTGGTCGACCTGCTGCGCGGCGACGGCATCCCAGTGACGAGCGTGGACGTTCGAGCCTCGCCCGGCGCCACCTCTCCTGTCATGGTCGGAAACATCATCGATCCGGACGAACGGCTCGCTTCGGTGCTCGCGACAGCCGCCACGGTGATTCTGGCGGTACCGGAATCGGTGGCGTTGGCGGCCGACCTGTCAGCTCTGCGCCCGGACGCCCTGCTGGTGGAAACCTTGTCGGTCAAGTCCGGCTTCGCCCACCACCTGAACGAGATCGATCGACTCGGCACCACTGTGGGGATCAATCCCATGTTCGCGCCATCGCTGGGAATGTCCGGACGTCCGGTCGCCGCCGTCGTGCACCGCACAGGCCCGTCCGCAGACGCCTTTCTCGACACGGTCGCGCAGTGGGGTGGCCGAGTCGTCCTTCTCGACGCCGCGCGCCACGATCGCCTCGCCGCGGCGACGCAGGCTCTGACGCATGCGAGTGTGCTGGCGTTCGGGTTGGCACTGGCCGAGCTCGACCTGCCGTTCGGGGACATCGATGCCGTCGCACCTCCCCCACACGCAACGATGCTGGCCGTGCTCGCCCGCATCACGGGCGGCGAGCCCGAGGTGTACTGGGACGTACAAGCAGGCAATACGCACGCCGCCGAAGCCAGATCGGCGTTGCAACGCGCAACACGGACTTTGAACGAGACGGTCGATTCCGGTTCCGAGGACCGGTTCGCGCGACTGTTGACCGAGGCAGAGTCCGCGCTGGGGGGAAGCGGCGATCACTATCGAGCTGTGTGTGCCGAGATGTTCGGTATCGTTCGAGGTAGCAGTGGTAACCGATGATCACTGGTAACAGCTCGGAGGCGAGGCACGCAATGCTGGAACAGCCGTCGTTGCCGGAGTTCGACTCCGCCGATGTCGTGGAGAGCGCCGTCGTCTCACGGTTGGCGAAGAACTGGGCGCAGCGCGCAACGGTGAAGAAGCCCGAACCCGAGCTCGACGACCTCTTCGACACGTCCAAGCAGGATTTCCCGGACGCCCTCATCCCGTTCGGCGAGCACGACACCTTCACCGGTGCGACCCCGGAGCAGAAGGATCGCCTGCGTGCCTGGGGTTGGATCGCATTCAACAAGAACGTGATGGATGTAGAGCAGCACGTCGTGCACCCGGGTTTTGCCCTGCTGGCGCAGGATGTGTTCGAGACCGGAATGGGCGACACGCTCGCGGTCGCGGTGACCCAGGCGATGGTCGACGAGCAGTACCACACACTGATGCACCTGAATGCGAGCGCGGCGACACGGCGCGGGCGAGGGTGGGCTTTGTCGGAGCGTTCCCTGCCCTTCAGCTCGACGGTGCGTCGGCAACGTAGTGCGCAGGCAACCAGCGACGACTCGTGGTCCGCTGCGATCAGCTCGTTGGCATTCATGACAGTTGCGGAGATCTCCATCACGTCCTACTTGGACCTGATCGAGGACGACGACGTCATCCAGCCCATCAATCGGGCGACCGTGAAACTGCACAATCGCGACGAGTACTGCCATGCGTCGATCGCGGACGACATGGCCGCGATCGTCTTCGATCGCCTCGGAGCCAACGATCGACAGAAGTTCCTCGACGGTCTGGTCGACGGGATGGATGCGTTCTCGAGCAGCGATTTCTCTACCTGGCGACGCATTCTCGAGCTCGAGGGTATCCGCGGTGCCGAAGAGATGCTGGCCGACGTCGAGCAGGACACGAGTCGCCGTGCGTTGGTTCAGGACTACAGCGGGCTCAGGTCTCTGTGCCGGAAGCTCGACGTCGAAGACAGTATCGATATCGATTGGGGCTGACTGCGGAGGTCACCCGGCGTCGACCCGCAGGTAACATTCTCGGGGAATTCCGGTATCAAGTAGTGGCCCTCGACTCCCCGGGGTCCTGTCCCACCATTCACCCCGACAGCTCGGAGATTCGATGTCGTCAGCTCAACACGCAGCCGTACACGTGGAGGACGTTCACAAGTCCTTCGGTGATGTGCATGCGCTGCGCGGCATCAGCTTTTCTGCCGAGCGCGGGACCGTCCTGGGAATCCTGGGACCCAACGGTGCCGGCAAGACCACAACTGTGAAAGTTCTCTCCACGCTGATCGCACCCGACACCGGCCGAGCCTTCGTCGCCGGCCACGACGTAGTGGCCGACGCCCCTGCGGTCCGACGCTCGATCATGATGACCGGACAGTACGCGGCACTCGACGACACCCTGTCGGGCCGCGAGAACATCGAGTTGTTCGGCCGCCTGATGGGTCTGGACAAGAAGGCCGCCAAGGCGCGCGCCAAGGCTCTTCTCGACGAGTTCGATCTCTCCGATACCGGTAAGCGGCCCGTTCGTGGATATTCCGGCGGCATGCGTCGCCGCATCGACATCGCGTGCGGATTGGTCGTACGGCCGGAGGTCGTGTTCCTGGACGAGCCGACCACCGGACTCGACCCTCGTAGCCGGCAGGGTGTGTGGTCACTGGTCGAGGCACTCAAGGCACAGGGCATCACCGTTCTCTTGACAACCCAGTACCTCGAAGAAGCGGACGTCCTCAGCGACAACATCATCGTGATCGACAGGGGCACCGTCATCGCGGAGGGCACGTCCGATCAGCTCAAGGCCATGACCGGTGGCAGCTACTGCGAAGTGGTGCCGCTCGATCCCGGGCAACTCCGGGCGGCCGCGCGCGCACTGGGCGACATGGTTCCTGCTGCCGTTCACGCCGAGATCACCGCTACCTCCGATCGAATCTCGGTACCGGCACCCGACGGCGCAGCGACGCTGTCCGAGATCCTGCGCCGAGTCGACGCGGAGGGAATTGTCTTGGCTGACATCGCCCTGCGACGCCCCTCGCTGGACGACGTGTTCCTCACCCTCACCGGGCACTCACAAGCGAGCTCGAGCTGATGACGGCCACGACGCGGGGCGTGCCCAAGACACACGCGAGGTTCGTCGAGCGGACCGGCGCTGGCTCCACCACTCAGCAGCCGAAGCGGAGGTCACGAACGCGGCCGTCCGGCTTCGTTCAGTGGCAGGCGCTGACCGGCCGTGCTCTGTGGACGATGCTCACCAAGGGCGAGCTGCTGATTGCGGTTATCGCTCCCCTGATCTTCACCGTCGGCTTCTATCTGCCGTTGAAGTTCGTGATGGGCCTGCAGGGCATCAACTACGCCCAGTTCCTGATGCCTATCATCGTGCTGCAGGCCATGGCCTTCACCGCCATCTCCGCGGCCCAGAGAGCCTCGGCGGAGGCGATGAGTGGCCTCAACTCTCGTTTGAAAACGATGCCGGTCGTGCGCGGTGTCCCCCTGGTGGCACGAATCTCGAGCGGTGTCGTCCGCTCGTTGGTGTCTCTCGTATCGGCACTCGGCTTCGGTTACGTCATCGGTTTTCGCTTCACTGCAGGATTCGGTCAGGCACTGTTGTTCTGCGCACTCGCCATGCTCATCAGCACCACGCTGTCGATCGGTGCCGATGCAATCGGAACGCTGTCGAAGAGCCCGGAGGCGACCAGCCAGGTGTTGACCCTCCCCCAGCTCATTCTCGGTATGGCCTCGTGCGGTTTCGTTCCGGAAAGTGGTTTCCCAGAGTTCATCCGACCCTTCGTGCGCAACCAGCCGATTTCTCAGTTCTCCTTCGCGATGCGCGATATGGCCGAAGGTGGAGTCAGCTTTCAGGTGCTGTGGCCGTCGCTGGCGTGGATAACCGGTCTGATCCTGTTCTTCGTACCGCTTGCCATCTGGGCGAGCTCCAGGCCAGAGTGACGAGGCCGAGATGACGATGTCAGAAGCGTCGGTGAACACCGCGCGCGTTTCGAGCTTGACCTTTCCCGAGCCCAATATGGCCCTCCGAGAAGGGTCGATCCGTGCGCTCTGGACGCACAGCCTGATTCAAGCCAAGCGACTTCTGATGCGGTGGATGCGCGACCCGTCGACAATGATTCAGGCGTTGCTGTACCCCGCATTGATGCTGGTCATGTTCCGTGTGGTGCTCGGCAACTCGATTTCCGCCGCCACCGGATCTCCGGCGGTCTACGGCCAGGTGCCGATGATTGCTCTCGTCGGAGCCATGTTCGGATCGATCGTCAGCGCTGTCGGCCTCAAGGGCGAACGGAAATCGGGCTTGTTGTCCCGGTTCTGGACGACACCCACGCACCGCGCCGCCGGCCTGCTGGGCCGGATGATCGCCGAAGGAGTTCGGGTACTGGTCACCACCATCGTCATCACCAGTGCCGGTGTGGCGCTGGGGTTCAGATTCACGCAGGGAATTCCGGCCGGCATTTTGTTGATCTTGATTCCGGTGGTCTTCGGTATCGGGTTTGCGGTAATGGTGACATTCCTGGCAACGGTCGCCGGAGACGCACCCCTGGTCGAAGTCGTCTCGATTTTCGCCACCTTGCTGATGTTCTTCAACGCCGGCTTCGTTCCAGTGCTGGCCTACCCGCCGTGGCTTCAACCCGTCGTCGCCGCTCAGCCGATGTCGGTCGCGGTCGGCGCGATGCGGAACCTGGCAATGGGCGGTCCGGTACTGACGCCGGTCTTGCAAACCCTTGCGTGGTCGCTCGGGATGGCAGCTGTGTTTCTGATCCCGGCGATCCGCGGTTACAAGAAAGCATCTGCGACGGGCTGACAGGCGCCGACGGGATGGACCTCCCACCGAAGCCTTTCAATCGAGCCACGTTTGTGCGTACCGTAAATGGTCATGCCCATTTCAGACATACCTTCTGTATCGGTAATCATTCCCGTCGGTGCCTTCGACGAGATGCTGGCAGCTCAACTGAGGGCTCTGGCCGATCAGGATTTCGAGGGCGACTTCCAGGTTGTCCTTGCGGACAACTCCGGTAGTGGCGAGCTTCGGCAATACCTCGAGACGTGCCCTCTCCCCGCCAGGTTCTCCACCGTGTACGTCGACGCGTCAGAGGCAAAAGGAGCTGCGCATGCCCGCAACCGCGGTGCGGACGCGGCTACGGGTGAGCTGCTCGCCTTTTGTGACGCCGATGACGTGGTGCATCGAGATTGGCTGAGCACGCTCACCCGGATGGCGACGCACTTCGATCTCGTCGGAACTGCAGTCGAGACGTCATCTCTGAACGGCGAGCGTGCATTGTCCTGGACGCCGAGCCTCGCTCCGGAGCACCAGGGTGGAAATTCGTTTCGCCCGTTCGCGATCGGAGCCAGCATGGCGTGCCGAGCCGAGGTGTATCACTCTCTGGGCGGCATGAACAACGAATTCGCGGCCAGCCAAGACGTCGAATTCAGTTGGCGCGCCCAATTGGCCGGTCACAGTTTCAGCTTCGATCACGAGCCCAAGGTCTCGTACCGTCTACGCGACCGCCTCGGACCGCTACTGCGTCAGTCGTACCGTGCCGGATACGGCACTACCAAGCTCGTCGGTGAGTACCGTCGCCATGGGTGCCCCCCACTGAGCATTCGTCTCGTGCTGCTGCGCTGGGGCGTGTTGATAGTGCGTAACCCTTTACTGCCGACGTCGATCACCAAGCTGTCCCGGGGACACTGGTTACGCGCCCTCTACATCCGAGTCGGTGAATTACGCGCCGGAATCGAGTATCGAGCGATCGGTTGGTGAGCCAGCCGTCCGCAAGCGTGAGCATCATCACACTTGCGTGAACGCACAACTCGTCGACCAGTAGTTCTGCAATTGTCCAAAAGGTTGCTCGCACTATGAATGTTACGGTTATGTCACCCACATGCTATCTCCGACGTCGTCCGACGCGGTGAGCTGAACCGGAAAGAGGCCATGGCGATTACCACCCGAGTTGCGCGTGCTCTGTGCGTACTCGCAGCAACGTCCGCCGTGATTCTCTCCGGAACCTCCGTCGCATCTGCCGACCCTGTAGCGATCCCGACTGTGGAGGGTACCAACGACTTCGGCTGTGTTCCCAGCCCCGAGCATCCTCGACCCGTCGTGCTGATCCACGGAACGAAGATGGACTCCACGACGTGGACCGTTCTGGCCCCCCAGCTCATCGAACAGGGCTACTGCGTGTTCGCACCCAACTACGGTGCAGTCGGCCTTCTGTTCGAGCCCGGCAAGGTCGTATGGGGCTCCGGTGACATCCCGGAGTCGGCGCGTGAGGTCGGCGGCTTCATCGACGAGGTCTTGGCTGCAACAGGTGCCTCGCAGGTGGATGTCGTCGGGCATTCACAGGGCGGAATCGTAGCTCGGCAGTACATGAAGTTCGACGGCGGTACGGACCCCGCCGACCCTTCTCGTAACAAGGTCCACAGCCTTGTCACGTTGGGTGCGACCAACCACGGGACAACGTTCGGTGGCCTTCAGGAGCTGGCGAAGCTGGTCACATCACTCGGACTCCCCGGGGACGCCATCACTCCGCTGACGTGGAACATGGCCGGAGCACAGCAACTGGTGGGGTCCCCGGTTCTGGTCAACCTCAATGCCGGGGGCGACGCCCTTCCCGGCGTCGACTACACGGTCATCGCTACTCGCGACGACCAAATCTCGACACCCCCCGAACTCACCTTTCTACGTACCGGTGACACGGAGTCGGTTCACAACCTCTGGGTGCAGGACGTGTGTCCCGGTGCTACCACCGGCCATCTCGGTCTTGTGACAGATCCGGCCCCGAACTACATGGTGCTCTCCGCGCTCGACCCCGAATACGCGAAGGCTCACTCCGCACCCTGCTGACGTGACGGTCCGGTCTCTCGGACCCCACGGTCCGCCGCGCTGGTCGACTCCGGAACCGCTCATCCTGGCCCCGGCCTGACCGAACGTTCACCCCTCGGCTGCATTCATCGCTGCGTCGAGTGCCCGACCGACCACAACCAGCGACTCCGCTGAGGTCATGTTTGCGTGAGTGCTCTCGACGTCGACGTTCTCGATAGTGCCGCCCACGTACGGCGACCACAGCAGCGCAGCATCACCGGCAGAAGGGTGATCACGAGCTGCGGAGAAGAAGAGCAGATCACCCTCGAGTGCCACCGGCGAATAGCCGTTGATCTTCGTCGCGCTCGCGAGAGCGTCCTCGTACAGGTTCGACACCTGCAGCTCATCGAAGATGTCCAGCTCCGCCAGCACGAGATCGACGACCTGCCGGCGAGTGGCCTCGCTGCTCAGATCGGTGAGCTCCCCCGCCCCACCGATCCCGAGCGCGCGCAAGTTGTCCGCGAACTCCTCGGTGAACACCGCCTCGTCGACGGTGGGGAGACTGTCGAGCATCGCCACGACGCCGACTTCGCGGCCGGCAGCTCGCAGTGCACCAGCTGTTGCGTGAGCAAGAACGCCACCGAACGACCACCCCACAAGATGGATGGGTCCGGTCGGCTGCACACGAACCATCTCCCGTGCGTACAGCTCGGCCTGCTCCACCATGGTGCGCGGCGATTCCGATGCGCCGCGCAACTGCGGAAGCTGCACGCCGTAGATGGGGCGGCCCGGAGCGGTGGTCTCGGCCAACGCGGCATAGTTCCAGGCCAGCCCGATCATCGGGTGGATACAGAACAACGCCGGACGGTCGCCGCCCGCTCGAATGGGAAGTATCGCCGCCAGCGGATCTGCCGCAGCGCCGCCCGCTTCCGAACGCGCTTCCTTGTCGATCCGACGCGCGAGCAGCTCGACGGTGGGCTCGGCCAGGACCCACTGCACCGGCACCGCCGACCCGCACCGCGATCGGATTCGAGCCGCGAGCTTCGCAGCGAGCAGTGAATTACCGCCCAGCTCGAAGAATCTGTCGTCGAGCCCGACGTTGTCGAGCCCCAGCACGTCGGCGACCGAAGCAGCCACGTCCGCTTCGAGATCCGTGGCCGGAGCGCGAAACTCGATCCGGCGCACCTGCGGGTCCGGTAGTGCGCGACGATCGAGCTTGCCGTTGACCGTCAACGGCAACGACTCGAGGGCCATCAGGGCCTCGGGGACCATGTACGAGGCCAGGCTCTGCGCCACGTGCCCGCGAACGTGATCGAGATCCACGGACTGGTCGTCGGGCACGACGTATCCGATCAGACGGGATCCGAGGTGATCGTCTTCACGGACGATGGCAACAGCCTGCGCCACACCGGGTGCGGACAGAAGAGCCGCTTCGACCTCGCCGAGCTCGATCCTGAAGCCCCGCAACTGCACCTGCGAGTCCGCCCGGCCGGCGTAGTCGAGGGTGCCCTGCGGCGTCCACTGCGCCAGATCGCCGGTGCGGTACATACGCGCGCCGACACCCTGGAACGGATTCGCGACGAATCGTCCCACCGTCAGTCCTGCACGTCCGAGGTACCCGCGCGCGAGCTGCACTCCGAAGACGTAGACCTCGCCCACCACTCCGACCGGCACTGGACGCAGACCCTGATCGAGGACGTACGTTCCGAGGCCGTCGATCGCGGTCCCGATCGGGTGTCGGACGTTCTCGTCGACACCACGGACCTGGTGATGTGTCACGTGCACCGTGGTCTCGGTGATCCCGTACATGTTGCTCAGCAGCGGCGCATCGACCCCGTGGGTATCGAACCATCCGGTGAGCTTGCTCGGATCGAGGGCCTCGCCGCCGAACACGATGTGTCGCAACGCCGTCGGAGACGACGACGCGCCCCGCTCGGCGTCGACGAACTGGTAGAACGCCGACGGCGTCTGGCTGAGCATCGTCACGCCCTCGCGCGCCACGAGCTCGACGAACTCTCGAGGCGAACGGGACGTGGCATGATCCACCACCACGAGAGTGCCGCCGTGCAACAACGGGCCCCATATCTCCCACACGGAGAAGTCGAACGCGAACGAATGGAACATGGTCCAGACGTCACCGGGTCCGAAATCGAACGTCCGATCGGTGTTGCGGAACAGCCGTACGACGTTCTCGTTCGGCACCGCAACACCTTTGGGAGTACCGGTGGACCCGGAGGTGTAGATGACGTACGCGAGATCCGCACCACTGCGCGTTGCATCGGGTCGGGTCACCGAAGGCTGCTCGGTCGCACCCGCACCCTCCCACGCGACGACGGGCACGCCGAATTCGGCGTACGACGTCGCGCCGTCACGGTCCGTCAGTACACATGTCGGACGTGCATCCTCGATCATGAAGCGCGCCCGGTCGAGCGGCAGTGACGTGTCGACGGGGAGGTAGCCGGCACCGGACTTCAGTACGGCCAGCAAGCCGACGATCAGCTCGATACCGCGGGGAAGCGCTATGGCAACCAGGGTTTCCCGCCCCGCACCGGCGTCGACGAGCGTGCCGACCAGAGTGTCGGCACGTACGTCGAGCTCGCGGTAGGTCACGCGTTCGTCACCGAAGACCACGGCGACAGCGTCGGGTGCGGCCGATACCTGCTTCTCGAACAGGGAGATCAGCGACTCGTCCCACGCCTCGGAATCGAGCTCGACTGCAACGGTTTCCGTCACACCGTTCCAGGTCTGCAGCACCTGCGCCCGCTCGGCATCATCGAGAATGTCGATGGAACCGGCTGTGTCGGCTCCCCTCGATGCGTCGGCGAGGGAGTCGAGTACGCGAGCAAATCTCGTCGTCATCGATTCCGCGGCGTCCGCGTCGACCAGATCGGCCCGGTACTTCAGGGTGAAGGTGATCTCGGCGTCGGCTACGACCACCATGGTCAACGGATAGTGAGTTGCATCCTTGGTGTCGACACCGAGGACGCTCATCCCGTCGATCGAGCTCGCCGCGGACAACCCGGACTTGTCGATCGGGTACGACTCGAACACCACCAGGGTGTCGAACACCGCTGCCGAGCCGACCGTCTGCTGAATGTCGGTCAGACCCACGTAATGATGATCGAGAAGTTCCGCCTGCGCCCTCTGCGTGCGGTGCACCAGATCCTCGATGCTCGCGTTCGCGTCCTGGGTGAATCTGACCGGAACGGTGTTGATGAACAGACCGACCATCGATTCGATGCCGTCGAGCTCCGCTGGACGACCGGACACCGTGGTTCCGAACACCACATCGTCGCGAGTCAGCAAGCGCGAGAGCAGAACTCCCCACGCCACCTGAACCAGAGTGTTCATCGTGACGCCCAGTTCCGACGCGCGGTCCGACAACCGAGCGGCGTCCACACCGCTGAGGACGAACTTCTTCTCGGCGATCTCAGGGGAGTCGGCGTCTGCAGAGCCACGCTGCGAGATCAGCGTCGGATCGTCCAGTCCTGCGAACGCCCGTCGCCACGCGTCCAGCGAGTCGTCGAGGTCACGCGTGGACAGCCACGCAAGGAAATTGCGGTACGGACGCACCCTCGGCAGAACGGACGTCTCACCGCGGGTTGCGTACAGGACCAGCAGATCCTTCATCAAGATGGGCATCGACCAGCCGTCGAGCAGAATGTGGTGGCTGGTTACGCCGAGCGTCCACCGATCGGCGGCCGTGCGGATCAACAGGAACCTGATCAACGGCGGCGCGGTCATGTCGAATCCGAGCGCTTGTTCAGCACTCAGCAGCTGGTCCGCCGTCGTCGAATCGTGTTCGGCAACAGTGAGATCGACGGTGCGCCACGGCACGCGAACCGAGTCGACGACGACCTGCACAGCATTGCCGGTCTCGTCGCGCAGGTATGCGGTGCGCAGGTTGGAATACCGTTCGAGAATCCGATCCGCCGCGACGTGCAGCCTCTCCGAGTCGACGTCGCCGCCGAGGTGCAGCTGGATCTGTGTGGTGTACACGTCGGTCGTGGCCTCGGAGATCGACGCGTGGAACAGCAGTCCGTTCTGCAGCGGCGACAGCGGCCAGATGTCGCGCACCGACGGCAGCTGTGCCTCTACCTGCTCGATGTCGCGCTGAGTCAGCTGCACGAGCGGGAGATCCGACGGGGTCAGACCGCCGGCACCGTCGTGTCGTCCGTGCTCGACGATGGACGTCAGCGCATCTCGCCAGTGCTCGGCCAAGGCGTGAACGTCCGACTCCGACAACAGGGTCGTCGGGAAGCCGAAGTCTGCAGTGAGGCGTCCACCGACCACGACGGCGTTGATGTCGATCGGAGCCATGGCGGGGGCGTCCACATCGGGCGTCCCGGTCAGGTCACCGAGATCGCCGGCCGGAATCCACCCGACCTTCTCCATACCCTCGGGTATGTCGGCCGCCGACACGCGGCCCAGGTAGTTGAAGCTGATCTGCGCGTGCGCCGCCGAGGGCGGTGCAAACGCCGGGTCGCCCATGTACCGCAGCAATCCGTAGCCCAGCCCCTTGTCCGGAATCGATCGCAGCTGCTCCTTGACCGACTTCACGACGGCACCCGCAGCGACGCCACCGGAGAAGGCGTCGCCCACGTCGATTGTCTCGAGTTCGAGTCGGACGGGGTAGATGCCGGTGAACCAGCCGACAGTACGGGACAGATCTGCCCCTGGGGCCAGCGACTCTTCGCGCCCATGACCCTCGAGTCTGATCAGAACCGACGAAGACCGTGTACCCCGCTCGTCACGCCAGCGGGCCACCGCGAGCGAGAGTGCGGCGAGGAGAACATCGTCGACACCGGCGTTGAAAGCAGTGGGGATCGCCGTCGTCAGGGCCTCGGTCGTGGCCTCGTCCACCTCGATGTGGACCTTGCGCACAGTCGACGCCAAGTCCACCGTTGGGTCGAAGGGGCGCGTACCGACGGGCACCTCGATCCGATCCAGAACCGAAGTCCAGTAGGGCAATTCGGCTCGACGGAGGTCGGACCCAGCGTTGTCGACCAGTGCGTGCGCCCAGCGCCGGAACGACGTGCCGACCGCATCGAGTTTCGGTACCGACCCGGCAGACACCTGCAGCCAGGCCGAAATCAGATCGGGAACGATGATGCGCCAGGACACGCCGTCGACGACGAGGTGGTGAGCAGCGACGATGAGCCTGCCCGTCTCGTCGGTTCGTTCTCCCGACGGTGATGCCGGATCGAGCCAGCCGAACTCGACGACTCGTCCGGCCGCCGGGTCCAGACGACTCAGCGCACCCTCGAGTGCCGACGCAGCGAGGGTCAGACGACCATCGTCATCGAGGGCCGGATCGACGGCCGTGCGAGTGACGGCCGCTGCGACATCGACACTGCCCTGCTCGCGCGTGTGCAGCACCCACGCACCCTCCACGTCGCGTTGCAGCACCGCTCGCAACATGTCGTGGCGATCGATCACGGCGGTGAGGGTGGCGACGATCTGGTTCTCGGTGATGCCGGCTGGAAGCTCGAGAGCGAGGTTCTGGGTGAACCGATCGAAGCCACCGGCGCGCTCGACCATGAAGCCGACGGCCGGGGTCAGCGGAATCGTCCCCACTCCGCCGCCGGGAAGTTCCTCGAGTACCTCGGCGGCTCCGGATTCCACGATCTCGGCCAGTGCGGCAACGGTTCTGAGCTCGAACACGTCCCGAGGTCCGAAGTTCAGGCCGCGGGCCCGGGCGCGCGAGACCAGCTGGATGGACACGATGCTGTCACCGCCGAGGGCGAAGAACGAGTCGTCCACGCCCACGGTGTCGACACCGAGTACTTCCGCGAACACCTCGCTCAGTGCGCGTTCGGTGTCGGTGGTCGGTTCGCGACCTGCAGTGGTCTCGAACACCGGTTCCGGCAATGCGTTTCGGTCGAGTTTGCCCACCGGGGTCAGCGGCACTTCGTCCACCACGACGACGGCCGAGGGCACCATGTGTGCAGGAAGCGATTTCCCGACGTGCTCACGAACGTCCGCGGCGTCGATGTGAGCTCCCGGCTGCAAGCGCACGTAGGACACGAGTGCGGTGCCGCCGGAGGCAAGCGTCCGCCCGAGGGTGGCCACGAAGTCGACGCCCGGGTAGGTCGCGACGACGGAGTCGATCTCACCGAGCTCGATGCGGAATCCGCGGATCTTGACCTGGAAGTCCGAGCGACCCACGTACTCGATCACGTTGCTGCCGTTGCTCTTGCGCCAGCGTACGACGTCACCTGTTCGATACATCCGGTCTCCGGCGTCGCCGAACGGATTCGCAACGAAACGCTCGGCCGTCAGCCCGTGCCGCCGAAGGTATCCCCGAGAGAGCTGCACACCGGCGAGGTAGAGCTCGCCGGTGACGCCGAGCGGTACCGGACGCAGACGCGAATCCAGGACGTACGACGCCATGCCCCGGATGGGCCCGCCGATCGACAACAGGTCGCCGGGGCTCAGAGCGTCGCTGATGTTGGTCATGATGGTGGTCTCGGTCGGGCCGTAGCCGTTGAAGAGCCGAACGTGAGTGGACCAGCGCTGCACCAGCTCCGGCGAGCACTGCTCACCGCCGGCGATCACGACCTCGAGACCGGTCACTCTGTCGGGATCGATCGAAGCCAGAACCGTCGGAGTCAGGAACGTGTGAGTTACCGACTCCCGCGTGATCAGCGCCTCGAGCTCGCCGCCGCCGTACGTGCGCGGTGGCGCGATCACCAGCGTGGCCGCGGAGGCAACCGCGAGAAGCAGTTCGAGAACCGACGCGTCGAAACTGGGCGACGCGAAGTGCAGCGCGCGGGATTGCTCGGTCAGCCCGTAGCGCTCACTCTGCTCGGCCGCGAAGTTGGCCAGCCCGCGATGCGTGACCACGACGCCCTTGGGCTTTCCGGTGGAGCCGGAAGTGTAGATGACGTATGCGGCGTCGTCGGTCTGCGCACGGCGGATCGAATCAGGCTGCACCACTGGGGCGTTCGACTGCGCGAGTGCGTCGACGACGATCCAGTCCACCTCGGTCGGCAGTGAGTCGACGACATCTGACGTCGTGAGCCCGATCCGTACGCCGGAGTCACCGAGCATGAAGCGAACTCGATCGTCCGGGTAGTCGGGATCGACAGGCACGAAGGCTGCGCCGGAGGCCGTCACGGCCCACACCGCGGTCACCGACGAGATGCTGCGGCGGGTGGCGACAGCCACCGTGGTGCCCGGTCCGACACCGCGACCCCGCAGAATCTCCGCGATAGCGGTGGACGTCTCGTCGAGCTCGCGGTAGGTCACCTGGTCGCTGCCCTGCGCCAGTGCAGTTCCGTCCGGGTTCGCCGCGACGGCATCGGCCATCAGATCCGCGAGGGTTCGTGGGGCGACGGTTCCCACCGGTCCGTGCAGCAGATCCTGCACCTCGCTGGGTGCCGACAACTCGATATCGCCCACCACCGTCTCGGGATCGGCCGCAACGGCGGCCAGCACCCGTACGAGTCGCGCCGAGATCTCGTCGACGGTGTCGGCATCGAACAAGTCTGTGGCGTAGGTGATCACGCCTGCCATGCCGTCGGCGGTGCCGTCGGGCCGGGCTTGTTCGGACAGCGTGAACTGCATGTCGAACTTTGCGCTCGTGTCCTCGATGTCGACACCGGCGATCGTCAGATCGGGCAGCGTCAGAGAACTCGTAGCCGGGTTCTGGAACGAGAGCGCAATCTGGAACAGGGGGTGCCGAGACTGCGAACGTTCGGGGTTCAGCTGTTCCACCAGACGCTCGAACGGCACATCGGCATGCGCGAAGGCCTCGAGGTCCGCGTGCCGCACGGTGTTCAGAACGGTCGCGAACCGGCTGCTCGCCTGCACGTCGGTCCGCAGCACGAGCGTGTTGACGAACATCCCGACGAGGTCGTCCAGGGCGGCGTCCCCACGGCCTGCGATCGGCGTACCGATCACGACGTCGTCGGTGGCCGCCAATCGTGCCAACAACACGGCGAGCGCTGCGTGAACCACCATGAACAACGTCGAACCACTCTCGCGGGCGACCCGGCCGAGGGAGGCGTGCAGGGACGCGTCGATCTCGAAACGAGCCGCCGCTCCCCTGTTGCTGATCACCGGTGGACGAGGTCGGTCCGTGGGTAGATCCACTCGGTCGGGAATTCCGGCCAGCGTCCGAGTCCAGAAGTTCAACTGCTTCGAGAGCACCGACTCCGGGTCGGTCTCCTCGCCCAGCACCCGACGCTGCCACAGGGTGTAGTCCGCGTACTGCACGGCCAGATCCGACCAGCTCGGGGCGGCTCCCGCCGTGCGAGCCGAATACGCCACCGCAAGATCCCGCGCGAGCGGTCCCATCGAGAATGCGTCACCGCTGATGTGGTGCACCACCACGGCCAGTACGTGCTCGCGCGCGCCGAGTCGGTAGAGCCATGCTCTCAGCGGTACCTGGATCGTCACGTCGAACGGCATGCTCATGGCGTCGGCCAGAACCGCGACGAGTTCGTTCGACTCGACGGCAATGGGCGTGAGATCGGGCACCTCGATGCCGTCGGTCACCACCGATTGCCTTGCCCGACCATCGGTTTCGGGATACAGCGTCCGCAACGACTCGTGTCGATGCACGATGTCGGATACCGCTCCCTGGAGCGCGGCCACATCCAGGTCACCGGTCAGCGAGATCGCCAGCGGCAGATTGTCGGCGGCCGAAGTGGTGTCGAACTGGTTGAGGAACCACATCCGCTGCTGTGCGTACGACAGCGGGATCTCCGCCGGACGCTCGACAGGCTCGAGCTTCGGAACGGCACGCTCGGACGACAACGCCGAGACCGCCGCAGCAAAAGCGGCGACAGTGGAGGCCTCGAACAGCGCTCGAACCGGAACACGCCATCCGGCGGCGACGCCCACTCGTGCGACGAGACGGGTGGCGATGAGGGAGTTCCCGCCCAGATCGAAGAAATCGTCGTCGAGTCCGACGCGGTCGACACCCAGAACATCGCCGAACGATGCCGCGACGATCTCTTCCACGGGTGTCGACGGTGCGCGGTACTGCCGGGTATCGATCGATGGGGACGGTAGTGCGCGACGGTCCAACTTGCCGCTCGAGTTCAACGGAAATTCGCCGAGGACCACGACGGCACTCGGAATCATGTACGCAGGCAACAAGTTCTTGGCGAACTCGGTCACAGATGCACGATCCGGTGCGGCACCGACAGTGGGCACCACGTAGGCCACGAGCTGATCACCGGTGGCCGTCGGCACCACCAGCACGACGGCCTGGTTGACATCGGTAGAGGTGAGCAGCACGGATTCGATGTCGCCGAGTTCGATGCGCTGGCCGCGGAACTTCACCTGGAAATCGCTGCGCCCGATGTAGTCGAGCACGCCGTCGGGTCGACGTCGAACCAGGTCGCCGGTGCGATACATCCGAGTGCCGGAACCGCTCACGTCGGCGACGAATCGGTCCGATGTCAGATCCGGGCGGGCAACGTAGCCTCGGGCGAGTTGATCACCGACCAGATACAGCTCACCCTGCACACCTGCCGGCACAGGGTGCAGTCGTCGGTCGAGTACCAGCGCGCCGACGTTCCACTCGGCCACACCGATAGGAACCGAGCCGCGCGAATCCGGCTCTGCACGATGATGAGTCACCGATACCGCGGCCTCGGTGGGCCCGTAGAGATTGTGGACGCGGGCAGAGCTGACGCGACCGAGATCGATGACGGTCTCAGGCGGCAACGCTTCACCGATGACGAAGATGTCACGCAGCGTGGCGCATTCGGCGGCGCGTGCGTGCGCAGCGAACACGGTGAGCATCGACGGTACGAAGTCCGTGAGTGTCACCCCGTGCCGGGCAATCGACGCCGAGATGTACTCGGGGTCGCGATGGCCGTCCGGCGTCGCGAGAACGATACGGCCCCCGGTACGGAGCGGCAGGAAGAAGCCCCACACCGACACGTCGAAGGTGGTTGCGGTCTTCTGGAAGTAGACGTCGGTGTCCGCCACGTCGTACTGTGCCGTCATCCACGTCAGCTGGTTCTCGACCGCGCGATGGGACACCGCGACGCCCTTGGGGTTTCCGGTCGAGCCGGAGGTGAAGATGACATAGGCGGGACTGGCCGTGTGCAGGGGGCGTAACTCGTTGGCGCGCAAAGGAGAACCGTCGAGCGCCGGGTCGAGGGTGTCGATCGCAATCGACTCCGGCACGGTTTCGTGCTGACGGGTCTCGTCGGGTTCGATGTCCGCGGCGCTGGTGAGCAGACACAACGGCTCAGCCGTGCCGAGGATGTGGGCTCGGCGTTCGCTCGGGAGATCAGGATCGATCGGCACGTAGGCACCGCCTGCTCGAACCACGGCGTAGATCGCCACCAGCAGATCGATCGAGCGCCTGATGGACACGGCGACGAGCACCTCGGGGCCGACACCGTGCGAGATCAGGTGCCGCGCAAGCGCGTTGACCCGGTAGTCGAACTCCCTGTAGGTCAGGGTGACGTCCTCGAACGTCACCGCAGGCGAATCGGGAGTCGCGGATACCTGCTGTACGTAGGCGTCCAGGATCGACCGGTCCGGCACCGCTACTGCATCGACGGCAGCGTGTTCGGTGGACAGTGCCCACTCGGCGGCGTCGAGCAGATCGACATCGCCCACCGGACGTGTCGGCGCATCGACGAGTCGAGCGAGCAGTCGGACGAAGCGGTCGGCGATCGCACGTACCGTCGCTTCGTCGAACAGATCTACCGCATAGGTGAACGTGCCTGCGAGAGCGTGCTCCTCGGTACCGGCGGCGCGGTCCTCCAGGACCAGTTGCAGGTCGAACTTCGCGACCACCTCACCGAAGTCCAACGGGGAGACCGTCAGCTCCGGCAGTTCGAGTGTGCCTGTCGCCTGGTTCTGGAAGAACAGAGCGACCTGGAACAGCGGGTGCCGGTCGCCGGAGCGGATGGGGTCGAGCACCTCCACCAAACGCTCGAACGGGAGTTCGGCGTGCGCGAACGCCTGTAGATCGGCTTCGCGAACCTGGTCGAGCAGGTCCGAGAATGTGCGGGACGCATCGACTGCGGTACGCAGAACGAGGGTGTTGACGAACATTCCGATCACGTCGTCGAGCGCCTGCTCACCTCGACCGGCAATCGGCGATCCGACGACGACGTCAGTGGAATCGGACAGGCGGGCGAGCAGCACCGCGAAGGCGGTGTGTACGACCATGAAGGGCGTGGCCCCGTGCTCGCGGGCCAGACGTCCGATCGCTGCGGTCGACGCCGCGTCGATGTCGAATCCGAGTACCCGACCGACTCCGGACGGGTCGAGTGGGCGGCTGCGGTCGGTCGGCAGGTCGAGCTGATCCGGCAACCCCTCCAGGTTGTCCTTCCAGAACGAAATCTGCTGATGCGCAACGGACTCGGGATCGTCATCGGATCCGAGCACCTCGTGCTGCCACAGCGTGTAGTCGGCATACTGCACTGCCAGTGGTTCCCAGCCGGGTGCATTCCCCGCGCTGCGAGCGGCGTAGGCCGTCATGATGTCTCGCACCATCGGCGCAACGGACGAGCCATCGGCGGTGATGTGGTGAGCCACGAGCACGAAGACGTAATGGTCGGTGCCCAGATGCAACAGGTGCAACCGGACCGGGACCTGCTGGGTCACATCGAACCCCGCCGAAGCCAGCTCCTGGACACGACGCGCGACCGCATCGGCCTCGATCGATTCGATCTCGAGCGCGACTCCGCTCTCGACTGCGTCCCGCACCATCTGGTAGCCGGTCCCGTCGACCTCGGGGTAGTACGTGCGCAGAGATTCGTGACGATCGACGACATCTCCGATCGCGGCGGACAGTGCCGGGACATCGAGCATTCCGCGCAGTTCGATCGCGGCCGGGATGTTGTTCGCTCCCGACGCGGTGTCGAAGCGGTTGAGGAACCACATCCGCCGCTGAGCCAACGACAGCGGGATCCGGTCGGGCCGCTCCCTTTTCGCCAGCACCGGCTGCGGTCGTATCGTGGCGTTGTCACCGCCGGACGAGGCACTCTCCACTCGGGCGGCGAGGGTTTGCACCGTCGAGAACTCGAAGACGGTGCGTGCCGGCACTCGGGTTCCGGTCGCAGCGCCGAGACGTGCGGCCAGTTGCGTTGCGATCAGAGAGTTTCCACCGAGCTCGAAGAAGTCGTCGTCGGCACCGACTCGGTCCATTCCCAGCAGCTCGTCGAAGATCTGCGCGACGGTGATTTCGAGGGGCGTCGACGGGGAACGGAATTCTGCGGCGGCGAAGACCGGCGCGGGCAACGCGGCCCGATCCAGTTTGCCGACGGGCGTCAACGGGATCGAGTCGAGTGCGATGATCATCGCCGGAACCATGTGTCGCGGAAGATGTTGTGCCGCAACCGCAAGAAGTGTGCGCTCATCGAATTCCGACGTCGACTTCGTCAGTACGTACGAGACGAGTGCGGTGGACTTCGACGGCGTCTCGCGGCCGACGGTCACGGCGAACTCGACGCTCTCCTCGGCGGTCAGAACGGCGTCGATCTCACCGAGCTCGACGCGGAAGCCACGAATCTTGACCTGAAAGTCGTTGCGGCCGATGTATTCGACCACGCGCTCGCCCTCGACCACTCGCCAGCGCACGACGTCTCCGGTGCGGTACATCCGCGCACCGTCCTCGCCGAACGGACAGGCAAGGAAGCGGTCCGAGGTCAGGCCACGTCGCTGGTGATAGCCGCGGGCAAGTCCCGGTCCGGCCAGGTACAGCTCGCCCGCCACCCCGTCGGGAACCGGTTTCAACGATGCGTCGAGCACATACGCGCTGACACCGCGGATGGGCCCGCCGATCGTCACCCGCTCGTTCTCGGCGATCGGTCCGCCGATATTGGTCATGATCGTGGTCTCGGTGGGCCCGTACCCGTTGAAGAAACGCCGGCCCGGTGCCCATCGATTTGCCAGCTCGGGCGGGCAGGCCTCGCCGCCGACAACAACGGTGTGCAGGGTATCGGTGTCGGCCGGATCGACCGACGCCAGCGCCGCTGGGGTGATGAATGCGTGGCTCACGTTCTGCGCGCGGATGAGCGCAGCCAGATCGTCTCCGCCGAGAACCTTCGGAGAGGCGACGACCATCGTCGAGCCCCGCCCGATGCTCATCAGGAGTTCGAGGACGGACGCGTCGAAGCTCGGTGACGCGAAGTGCAGCACTCGCGACTGCTCGGTGAGCGAGTAGCGATCGATCTGCTCCTCGCAGAAGTTGCTCAGTCCGGCGTGGGTGACGACGACGCCCTTCGGCAGACCGGTCGATCCGGAGGTGTAGATCATGTATGCCGGGTGCGTCGGCTCGAGGGCCCGTACCCGATCCTCCGAGGTGACGGGCTCGCCGGACAGTTCATCGAGACGCCGAGTCATGTCACTGTCGTCGATGACCAGCCATTCGACCTCCGCGGGCAGATCCTCGTTCACCGCGCCGACGGACAACCCCAGCAGCACGCCGGAGTCGGACACCATGTGCCGTACCCGGTCGGCCGGGTAGGTCGGATCGATCGGCACGAATGCCGCGCCGGTCTTGGCCACCGCCCACAAAGCCATGACGGATAGATCGGAGCGCGGGATCGACAGCGCCACAAAATCCTCGGGACCGACGCCGCGCTCGATCAGTACCCGGGCCAGCGCAGCCGATCGAGCATCCAGCTCGGCGTAGGTCCACGTTCGACCATCGAACACGAGGGCATCCGAGTCGGGTCCGAGTTCGACGGCCGAGGCCAGTAGCTGAGGCAGGAGTGGAGTGCGCGCGCGTCTACGGCGCGCGGGGCGCTCACGTCGCGCAGGCCGCTCCCGGGTTCGAGCTTCCCGGCCCCGCTCCCGCGAACCGTTCTCCACCGGGTTACCGCCGCCCGTCGCTCCTGCTGTGCCCGACGTCTCGGTACCCATGAACTGTCGTGCTCCTCACCTTCGAACGGCAGTCGGCCGTCCGCCACTCACCCGATCGAACCCCGGCGCACCAATGACGTCCGACGGTACGCATCACTCCAGATATCGGGTACTTCGCTGGATTCGTTACCCGCGAACTGACCTTGCGTTCACGTGTGAGCTGCCCGGCGTTCATGTGTGAACTGCCCGGCGATTCGACTCCGAGCAGTGCCGCTCACGGTCGGCGAGATATCCAGTCGTCGAGGACTGGTCCGATCTCGGCGAGCGCCGATGCCGACGCCATCTGCCAGTGCGTCGAATGAACTGGAGTCACGGTCGGCTTCCCGTCGACGAACTCTGTCCACGTCGATGCACCGGCAACACCTGTCGGGTCGTCGACGACGGACGCGAAATAGAGCAGCTCACCGTCGAACCGCTCGGGCTCATGGGCCTGCAACATCGCGGCCGACCGTTCGATTCCGTCGACGATGCCCTGTACCCGCTCTCTGGACAGGGCATCGAACGGAGCGGGCATCGTGCGCATCAGCGCCATGGCGGAATCGACGGACAGTTCGGACACGTCCGAGTCGTGTTCGGAGTCGATACCCAACCCGCCGAGCACCTCCCCCGCAGTCACTGTCCGTTCCACGAGATGCGTGGTTCTGGACAGCACGAACGAATCCATCATTGCCAGCGTCGACACCGTCTCGCCGTGCCCCCGCAACTGCACGGCGACCGCATGGGCGATGACGCCGCCCATCGACCACCCCAGCAGGTGGTAGGGCCCGCTGGGCTGAATCTCGCGGATGCGATCGACGAAGATCGATGCCCACTCGTCGATCGAGGCGGGCATCGGGTCGCCGGCAAGCACCGGAGATTGCAGACCGTAGAGGGGCCGGGTGCTGTCGACGTACGGGGCCAATCCGCCGAACGCCCAGGACAGTCCCACGATCGGATGCACGCAGAACAGTGGTGTGCCGCTTCCCTTACGCAGTTCGACGACGATGTCCAGTCCGGTCCCTCCGGCAATCGGAGTGTCGGAACTGCGCGCCGCATCGATCCGCGACGCCAGGGCCGTAACCGAGGAGTCGGAGAACAGCCACGACACCGGCACCGTCACATCCCCTAGGGAGCGGCCCAATCGGGACACGAGCTTCATCGCCAACAACGAGTTCCCACCCAGGGAAAAGAAGTCGTCGTCCGCACCTACCCGCTCGACGCCGAGCACGTCGGCGAACACCGACGCTACCGCCACTTCCACTTCAGTGGCAGGAGCACGGAACTCGCGTGCCTCGAACACCGGATCCGGCAACGCTCGGCGATCGAGCTTACCCGCCGGATTCAGCGGAAGTGATTGCAGAACAACGAAAGCCGACGGCACCATGTACGACGGCACCAGCGAGTCGAGCCTCGTCCGAATATCCTCGGTATCGAGAACAGCATCGGCTACCGGTACGAGGTATGCAGCCAGAAGGTCACCGGCGGCCGAATCGGACACCACCACCACTGCCTGACCTATTCCCGGCAAACCTGTCAGCGCGGTTTCGATCTCCCCCAACTCGATTCGCTGACCACGGAACTTCACCTGGAAGTCGGTTCGGCCGATGTACTCGATCCGGCCGTCGCCGAGCATCGACCATCGCACGAGATCGCCCGTTCGGTACATGCGGTCACCGGCGCTGCCGAACGCATCGGCCACGAACCGTTCGGACGTCAGGTCCGGTCGCGCGACGTAACCGCGGGCCAACTGCACACCCGCCAGATACAGCTCACCGGGCACACCGGCAGGCACCGGCTTCAATCGCGAATCCAAAACTCGCACAACAGTATTCCACTCGGGAACGCCGATCGACACCGAACCGTCACCGGACGCGGAACCGATGTCGAGTGTGTCATCGGAGACATCACGATAGGTCACCGACACCGCAGCCTCGGTGGGACCGTAGAGATTGTGCACTCGTGCGTTCGACACGCCGCGGCAGGCCGCCACTGTCCGAGCGGGCAGAGCCTCTCCGATGACGAACATCTGCCGCAGCGTAGCTATCGATTCCGCAGCAACGGATTCCGCGAAGACTGTCAACATCGACGGTACGAAATCGGTCACGGTCACTCGGTGGCGGGAGATCAGGCCGCCGATCACATCGACCTCGCGCTGCGCGCCCGGCGGAGCGATGATCAACTGACCGCCGGTCCGTAGAGGAAGAAAGAAGCCCCACAGTGACACATCGAACGTCGTCGCCGTCTTCTGCAGATACACGTCCGATTCGTCGAGTCCGTACTCCTCGGCCATCCAGACCATCTGGTTGACGATGGCCCGATGCTCGACGGCGACGCCTTTGGGCGTGCCCGTCGAACCCGACGTGAACAGCACGTACGCCAGATCGGCCGAGTGGGGACGACCGAACGTGGGCACAGCATCGATGCGCTCCACCCCGTCGATGAACAGGACCGGCACATCACTGGCCGTCGCGAATGCGTCTCTGCTGGTGGACAGTACGACCATCGGGTCTGCCGTGGAGAGAATGTGATCGTTTCTCTCGGACGGTTGATCGGGGTCGAGGGGAACATAGGCAGCACCGGTGCGCAACACCGCGTACATCCCGACGACCAGCTCGATGGACCGCCTCATGGCCAACCCGATGAGAGCGCCGGGACCGGAGCCGTCCTGATGCAACCGCTGCGCGACGGCATCCACGCGAGCCGAGAACTGGGCGTAGGTGAGTACCTCGTCTTCGAAGACAACGGCTACGGCATCCGGCGCCGCGGCGACCTGTCGATCGAATCCGTCGAGCAGTAGTTCTTCTCGCGGCACACTCGAATTCCGAGTATCGTTCCACTGCAACAGAACCCGGTCCCGCTCGGGCTCCGATACGATATCGACGTCACCGGACGCCACGTGTGGGTTCTCGGTGACAGAGTCGAGCAGCGCAACCAACCGCTCCCCGAAGGCGACGACGGTGCCCTCGTCGAACAGGTCGGTCGCGTAGAGCAGTTCGCCGGCGAGCCCACCCGCTGACTCCGTGACCGTCACCTGCAGATCGAACTTGGCCGAGAACGCTCCGGACCCGAATCGCGAGACCGTCAACCCTGGAAGCTCGAACGTCCCCTCGGAGAAATTCTGAAAGAACAGTGCAACCTGAACAAGAGGATGTCGGTTCTGCGATCGCACCGGGTCGAGCACCTCGACCAGACGCTCGAACGGCACATCTGCGTTCTCGAAGGCATCCATGTCGGAGGCCCGCACCTGGTCGAGAAGCTGCTCGATCGATCGATCTCCGTCGATCCGCGTACGCAGGATCACCGTGTTGACGAACATTCCGACCAGATCGTCGAGACCGGCATCGCCGCGGCCACCGACCGGTGCACCGATGGCAACGTCGGGCGAACCGGACAGTCTCGCAAGCAGAACCGCCAGAGCCGCGTGCACCACCATGAACGGAGTCGCGTCATGCCTGTGCGCGAGTTCGACCACGCGCTCGTACGTTTCGGGCTCGACAGCGAACTGTGTCAGTCCACCTCGACCGGACGCCACCCGAGGACGTGGTCGAGCCCACGGCAACTGCAGTTGCTCCGGGGTTCCTGCCAATGCAGTTTTCCAGAAAGCGATTTGCCTGGACACCAACGAATTCGGATCGTCCTCCGAACCGAGCATCTCGTGCTGCCACAGTGTGTAGTCGGCGTACTGAACGGCCAGAGGAGGCCAGTTCGGTGCATCTCCCGCTGCACGAGCGATGTAGGCAGTCATGACGTCTCGTGAGAGCGGGCCCATGGACAACCCGTCGGCGGAGATGTGATGAGCGACGAAGGCCAACACGAATTCCGGCTCGGAACTCTCCAGGTCGGTGATTTCGAAAAGTCGCACTCGAAACGGAATCTCTGTCGTCACGTCGAATCCCCTCGACAGGAACTCACCCACCGCCTCGGGTGCAGACTCCCGTGACGCCGGAACGACCTTCAAGTCGACGTCGACACCGGACATGTCGAGAATCTGCTGGAAGCCCGTTCCGTCCAGCTCGGGATACACGGTGCGCAGCGACTCGTGCCGAGCGATCACATCGTCTATCGCCGCACGCATCGCATCGACGTCGAGAGCGCCGGTCAGAGCCAGAGCCACCGGCACGTTGTTCATTGCCGATGCGGTGTCGAACCGGTTGAGAAACCACATGCGCTGCTGCGCCGGAGAAAGCGGAACATGATGCGGACGCGGCCTGGACGAGTCCAGTACGGTCAGCGCGTCGGCCTCGGCCGTATCGATCGACGCGGCCAATGCCTCGACGGTTGCGTTGTCGAACAGCGCCCGCGGTCGCACTCGACGCCCGAGGGCTGCGCCGATGCGCGCAGCAGCCTGCGTCGCGAGGAGCGAGTTGCCACCCAGTGAGAAGAACTCGTCGTTGGACCCCACCTCGTCCACACCGAGCAGGTCGG
Source organism: Rhodococcoides sp. S146-33 (assembly GCF_059489205.1). Lineage (NCBI taxonomy): Bacteria > Bacillati > Actinomycetota > Actinomycetes > Mycobacteriales > Nocardiaceae > Rhodococcoides > Rhodococcoides sp. S146-33. Next base: position 452,193 of record NZ_JCAJWY010000002.1, on the reverse strand, counting down.
CGAAGACATCGGCCACGGCGATCTCGGTCGGAGTCGTCGGAGCGCTGAACTCGCGCACGGCGAACACCGGTTCCGGTAGCGCACTTCGATCGAGCTTGCCCGCCGGTGTCAGAGGAATCGACTCGAGTATCGTCAGCGTCGTCGGCACCATGTGCGCAGGCAAGTACCTTTTGGCTGCGTCCAGAACCTCATCGACGTCGAGATCCACTCCCGTGTTCGGCAGGACGTAGCCGACCAGTTCGGTTGCACCGGAATCGCGTCGGTACCCGACGGTCACGGCGAAATCGACGCCATCCACGGCCGCGAGGACTGCGTCGATCTCCCCGAGTTCGATTCGAAAGCCGCGAAGCTGAATCTGGGCGTCGTTGCGTCCGACGTACTCCACTGCGAGTCCGCTCTCGCCCTGTCGCCACCGAACCAGGTCGCCGGTTCGGTACATCCGTGAGTGCGCCGCATCTCCCTCTGCCGCAAAGGGATTGGCCACGAACCGTTGCGCAGTGAGCCCCGTGCGCTCGAGATAGCCCCGAGCCAGTCCCGCCCCACTCATGTACAACTCCCCCACCACACCCACTGGAACCGGCCGGAGTCGATCGTCGAGCACGTGACTGGCCATGCTCTGTGTGGGCGAGCCGATGTCGACCGCTCCGCCGGAGACGAGCGGGGCAGACAAGCTGCAGATAACGGTCGTTTCGGTGGGACCGTAGGCATTGTGGAACTGTCGACCGCGGGCCCACCGTCCCATCAGCTCCGCGGTGAAGGTCTCCCCACCGACGGCGAGCGCGCGAAGTTCGGGAAGGTCTCCGGAATCCATGGTCGTCAGCGCGGCAGGCGTGATGATCGCATGAGTGACCCGATGCTTCGCCATGATCTCGGCCAATTCCGTGCCGCCGTAGACGCTGGACGGAATGATCACCATCATCGACCCGTTCACGATGGTGATCAGCAGTTCCAACACGGAGGCGTCGAAACTGGGTGAGGCGAAATGCATGGTGCGAGAAGCACCGGAGGTCTCGAATGTGTCGGAGACGGTAGCGGCGAGCGGGGCAAGTCCGGCGTGTGTGACCGCGACACCCTTCGGCCTTCCGGTCGACCCGGACGTGTAGATCACATAGGCCAGATTGGCGGGAACCGGCTGAGCCAGACGGTCCTGCGGTGCGATCGGCTCGGCAGACAACTGCTCGAGTTGCCGCTGTTCGTCGGTCCCGTCCAGTGCGATCCACGACACTCCGTCGGGCAACTCGGCCAGTCGGTCGGACGTCGTCAGTCCCCATCGAACACCGGAGTCGGTCACCATGTGCTCAATCCGCCTGGGTGGATACCGCAGATCGATCGGCAGGAAGGCTCCGCCGGACTTCGCGACCGCCCAGACCGAGGCCACCGAATCGATGGATCGGTCGAGAGCGATCGCCACCAGATGGTCCGGTCCGACGCCGTGAGAGATCAACAGCCGAGCCAACTTCGACGACTGCCCGTCGAGTTCTTCGTAAGTAACCGACGTTTCGCCGAAAACGAGCGCGGTACCCGTCGGATTCTTCTCAACCGCTGCCGAGAGCAATGCCGGCAGGGTAGGAACCCGCGAGGGTCGGCTACGGCCCGGTTTCGGACGCTTGACACGACCATTCGGTCGCTTTGCCTTACCCGACGTACTGGTCCCCGACCAATCCGAACTCACTGAACACTCCTCATCGGCGGCGCTCCGACACAACCGCCTCGGTGACGCGTGTCGAGAACGCTCACCGTCTCTACGGACGGTTGTTGTTCAGGGCCGAAGTCTATCGACCCGAACGGGTTCAGCCGAACTGTGGCGCGCCGTGTATCGACACACCGACCGGTCGTTCGGCCTCGTCCGCATCGCCGTCGACGATCACCAGAGCCACCAGGTCCTCGAGATCGTCCGACTCCAATTCCGCGACCGCCGTGGCTTCCACCGCAGTCACGAACACGTGCGTCATCCACTCGGCGACGACGAGATCGGCCGAATCTTCGGGCGACTCGGCCCGATCGATCACCAACACAGCACCGACCGAGGCAGCCAGCACAGCGGCGAACCAGGCCGACGGAGAGGTGATCGCGGTGGGCACGCCGAGCCGCGACTCGTAGTCGATCCCGTACTCTTCGACCGCCCGAACGGCCGCGGCAGCAAGGGCACCGTGGCTCACCGTAGCGCCGGTCGACACGTCCACCACCAGAGCCGGGCTGTCTGCGGAGAGCACGGCGATACGGTCGGTGTACGTGATCGGACGAGGCGATCGGTCGGTCACCGACCTCGACATCGCCGCGTCACCGAGATCGACGACCGTGGAGACTCGATCCCAGTGCTGCGCCGCACCGGTGTCGATGACGACGACGTTCGCGCCCACTCCGACGGCACCGTCGACGTCGTTCACCAGGGCCAGAGCACCACCCGCCTTGACCACCGCCCACCGGGCCACGACGGATTCGACTGCGTCGTCGACGGCGACGGCAACAGTCACGTCGGGCCCGACGTTGCGGTCGATCAGTTCACGGGCCAGGCGTGACGAACGTCGGTCGAGCTCGAGGTAGGTGGTCTCCTCGCCTGCAGAAGACAACGCAGGGGCCTCCGGATCCGCCTCCACGGTCGCAGCGAGCAACTGAGGCAAAGTTCGACCGGCCACCGCGCCCACCGCGTTCGGAGTCGGGGATGCAGTCAACGCTGCCCGCTCGTCGTCGCCGAGATCGTCGATCGCACCGATTTCGAGTCCCGGATCCGCCGCCACGGCGTCGGCGATCCTGACGAAGCGATCTACCATCGCCGATACGGTCGATTCGTCGAACAGGTCTGCGGCGTAGGCGAACTCGACAGCCAGGTCCGGTTCGCCGTCAGCATCGACCGCGGGCCGAGTTTGCACCGTCACCTGAAGATCGAACTTGGCGGTCGGCTCGAATCCCTCGACGGGCTCGACGGTCAGGGCAGGCAGTTCGAAGCGAGCCTCACCCAATGGTTCGACCGACAACACGGTCTGGAACAGCGGGCTGATTCCGGGGGTTCGGTCCTGCCCGATGACGTCGACGACGTGCTCGAACGGCACGTCTGCGTTCCCGAATGCCCTCAGGTCGTTCTCTCGAATACTGCGCACGAGATCCTCGAACGTCGCGTCCGGATCGACGCTGGTACGAAGCGCCAGCGTGTTGACGAACATTCCGACGATGTCGTCGAGTTGTTCGTCTCCCCTACCGGCAATCGGAGTTCCGATGGCGAAATCCCGTGCACCGCTGGTTCTCGCCAGCACTACCGCGAGGACGCTGTGCAACACCATGAACAGAGTCGCGTTGTTCGATCGTGCGATATCGAGGAACGCCTCGTGGGTCTGCGCGTCGAGATGTGCGCGGACACTTCCACCGTGTAGCGAGGGCTCTGCCGCTCTCGGCCTGTCCCACGGCAGGGCGATGACCGGGGTGATACCGCTCAGCTCGGTGCGCCAGAAGTCGACCTGCCGATTCGCTGCGGAACCCGGATCGTTCGTCGAACCCAGCACTTCACGCTGCCACAGCGTGTAGTCGGCGTACTGGATCGACAGCGGTGCCACCGTCGGAACCGTGCCGGCTGTCGCGGCGAGATACGCGGTCATCACGTCACGAGCCAACGGTGCCATCGACGCTCCGTCGCCGCTGATGTGGTGCATCACGATGACGAACACGTACTGGAGTTCGCCGTCCTCCGTTCCGACGAGTCGGAACAGTGCCCCACGTACCGGAGGCGCAGCGGTGACATCGAATCCGTCGTACACCAGTCGACGCACCCGATCGGCGATGTCGGCTTCGCCCGTGGCGTCGATCGGATCGAGGTCGAGAGTGGTGGCACGGGCGTCGAGGACTTCCTGAAACGCAGTGCCGTCGGCATCCTCGGGATAGCGAGTTCGCAGCGTCTCGTGCCGCTCGATCGCCCACGTCGCGGCCGCCTGAAGTGCGGCCACGTCCAGGTCACCGGTGAGCCGCAGAGCGAGCGGCATGTTGTACGCGCCCGACCCGGGGTCGAGTCGATTCAGTACCCACATTCGCTGCTGCGCGAGCGAGAGCGGTACCCGCTCGTCGCCCGTCCTGGGTCGAAGCGGCACGCGATGCACCGTTCCCTGGAGGTCCGTGCGCGCTGCGAGCGCCGCGACTGTCGAGTTCTCGAACAGCTCGCGCACACCCACCTGCTTGCCCAGAGCAGCGGTGATGCGCGCTGCTGCACGGGTGGCCGCGAGCGAATTTCCGCCGAGCGCGAAGAAGTCGTCGTCCGTTCCCACCTGATCGACACCGAGCACGTCGGCGAAGACGTCGGCGATGGCGATCTCGGTCACGGTCACCGGTGCACGGAACTCACGCGCCTCGAACACCGGCTCCGGCAACGCTTTTCGATCGAGCTTGCCGCTGGCGTTCAGGGGGAACTCGGCGAGCACCATGATCTGGGTCGGCACCATGTAGCCGGGAAGTCGGCTGCCTGCGAACGAGGTCAGCTCGCTCACGTCCACCGACGCACCGGCACGAGGAACGGCGTAGCCGACCAGAATTTCGCCCGACGCCGTCGACGTCACCAGGACGGTCGATCGGTCGACGTCGGGGTGTGCGGTCAACGCCGCCTCGATCTCACCGAGCTCGATGCGCAGGCCGCGCAGTTTCACCTGGAAGTCGGTGCGGCCGATGTAGTCGAGCTCGCCGTCGACGTTCCACCGGACCAGGTCGCCGGTCCGGTACATCCGAGTACCCGGTGCACCGTACGGATCGGCAACGAACCGGTCTGCGGTCAGATCCACTCGCCCGAGGTAGCCGCGGGCCAGTTGGACTCCCGCGAGGTAGAGCTCACCCGCGACGCCGACCGGCACCGGTCGCAGCCGCGCGTCGAGCACGGTCACTCGGGTGTTGGCCACCGGCACACCGATCGGTACGCCGGCGACGTCGGCGGCGGTGACGCGGTGGTAGGTCACGTCCACCGCAGCCTCGGTGGGCCCGTACAGGTTGTGCAGTTCTGTGTTCGGCAGTGCCGTAGCGATTGCCGAGGCAACCGATACCGGCAGCGCCTCACCCGACGCGAACAACATGCGCAGGCCCCCGCACCGCGAGACTCCGTCCGCTGCCGCGAACACGGCCAGCATCGACGGCACGAAGTGTGCGACGGTGACCGACCGCTCGGTGACGATCTCGACCAGATAGGCCGGGTCGCGATGCCCGTCCGGTTTCGCTATCGCCAATTCGGCACCGATGTGCAACGGCCAGAACAACTCCCACACCGACACGTCGAACGTCACCGGAGTCTTCTGCAGCACCACATCGTCGACGGTCAGACCGTACTCGTCCTGCATCCACACGAGCCGGTTGACGATGGCGGCGTGCGTCACGGCTACACCCTTGGGCTTGCCCGTGGAGCCCGAGGTGAAGATGACGTACGCGACGTCGTCGGGGAGCAGCGCGGCGCGGCGCTCGTCGGCGCGAACCGCATCGGTGGCGAATCCGGTGAGATCGACGGAATCGACCACGATTCGCGGTGCGGCGGACGAGACCGATTCCACGGCAGACGAATCCGCCGCCGTCGTCAGAATCGCAACGGGATCGGCCGTCGCCAGGATGTACTCGACGCGCTCCGCCGGCTGGTCGGGATCGATCGGGACGTACGCCCCGCCCGCGGTCAGCACCGCGTAGACACCGACGAGCATGTCCACCGATCTCCGCATGGCGATGGCGACCATCGTTTCCGGGCCGACGCCCTCGCGGATCAGCAGTCGCGCAAGCGCGTTCACTCGACCCGCGAATTCCGCGTACGTCACTCGATCGTCCTCGAAGGAGACCGCGATCCGGTCCGGAGACTGCACCACCCGACCCTCGAACATCGACACGAGCGTTGCCGCGGAATCGATCTCGCGGGCAGTGTCGTTCCACTCGTCGAGTATTCGTGTGCGCTCCGCGGTGTCGAGCAGGTCGATGTCGACAACCCGGCGCGTGGGGTCCGCCGCGAACGTAGCGAGAAGCGAGACGACGCGCGCCAGGATCGACTCGACCGCACGGGTGTCGAACAGGTCGCTGATGTATTTCGCCGTCAGCGTCACTTCCTCGTTCGCCACCACCAGCAGGGTCAGCGGGTAGTGGGTGTTGTCGTTGGAGCCGACACCCTCGACGGTCATGCCGTCGATCGATGCGGCCTGCTGCGCCAACTCGGCCTCGTTCACCGGGTACGACTCGAACACCGTCAGCGTGTCGAACAGGTTGCCCAGCCCAGCATCCCGCTGGATGTCCGCCAATCCCACGTGGTGGTGATCGAGCAGATCGGCCTGCTCACCTTGGAGCCGCGTGAGGTACTGCTCCACGGTGTCGTGTGCATCGAGGCGAACCCGTACCGGAATGGTGTTGATGAACAAGCCGATCATCGACTCGACTCCGGGCAGGTCCGCGGGCCGACCCGAGACCGTGGCCCCGAAGACCACGTCGTCGCGGCCCGTCATCTGAGCCAACAGCATTCCGTACGCGGCCTGTACCAACGTGTTCACGGTGACGCCGAGGCGTCCACCGAGCGCGATCAACGCTGCGGTGGCCTCGCCGTCGATCCGTACCTCGGTCTCCGCCGATCGGGTCGAGATCTCGCGGCCCAGGGTCGGTGGAGTCAGCAGTGTCGGTTCGTCGACGCCGTCGAGCGAACGGGCCCACGCCTGCCGGGAGGTCTCCGGGTCTCGCTGACCGAGCCACTGCAGGAACGAGCGATACGAGCGCGGACGCGGCATCGACGAGGTGTCGCTACGGACGGCGTAGAGGTAGAGCAGCTCCTTCATCACCAGCGGCAGCGACCAGCCGTCCAGCAGCACGTGATGGTTGGTCATCGCCAGTCGGTACGTCGTGGGCCCGAGGCGAATCAGCAAGAACCGCAACAACGGGGCGGTGGTGATGTCGAAATGCTCCCGCTGATCCTCGTCCAGTGCAGCCGCGACCGCGGCGCCGCGCGCGTTCTCCTCGACATCGCTGAGATCGACAGTGCGCCAAGGCAACCGCACACCTTGCTGAACAATCTGCACGCTGTCGCCGTCCGCGGTCACCGCGAACACGGCGCGGAGGTTCTCGTACCGATCCAGCAGGGCCTGCGCGGCATCACGCAGACGCTCCTGATCGACCTCGCCTGCCAGGTCGAGCACGACCTGCATCGTGTAGACGTCCAGCGAGGTGTCGGCGAACAGGGCATGGAACAGCAAGCCCTGCTGCAATGGTGCCAGCGGCCACACGTCGGTCAGTGCCGGATACCGCTGCTCGAAGCCGAGAATGTCGGTCTGACTCACACGCGCCAACGGAAGGTCCGACGGAGTGAGGCCACCGGCACCGGGTGTACGTGCGTGGGCCGCGAGCGAGTCGAGCAGCTCCGACCACAGTTGCGCCAGACGCGCCACGGTCGCCTCGGAGATCGCGCCCCGCGGGAACGCCAGCGACGCACTCAGGGCGCTGCCGTCGTCGGTGTCCACCACGATGGCGTTGATGTCGATCGTCTTGTTCGCGGCCATGTCCGGATCACCGGCTGCAGACAGACCTGCGGTCTCCTCGGCAGGCAACCAGCCGAGAGACTTCATGTCCTCCGGTACCTCACCGGTACCGACCCGACCGAGATAGTTGAAGCTGATCTGCCCGGTGGACAGCGCCGCCAGCTCCGTCTCGCTCGCGGGATCGAGGTAGCGCAGCAGCCCCCAGCCCATTCCTCGGTCGGACAACGCCAGCATCTGCTCCTTGACGGCCTTCACGGCGTCGCCGAGGGCAGAGCCTCCGCCGAGGGCGTCGTCGACGTCGATTCCGGTCAGGTCGAGCCGAACCGGGAAGAGGCTGGTGAACCAGCCGACGGTCCGGCCGAGATCTGCTCCTGGGACCACGGACTCCTCGCGGCCGTGACCTTCGAGCTGAAGCAGTGTCGCCGGGGCATCGATTCCCTGTTCCCTGCGCAGCGCGGTGACTGCCAGAGCTAGTGCGGCGAGCAGTCCGTCCGCGACTCCGCCGTGGTAGATCTCGGGAACCGTGGTCAGCAACGTACGCGTGGTATCCGACGACAGGGACATCTCGACTCGCTCGAGGGTGTCCACGACGTCGACGGCCGGCTCGAAGTCCCGCTCCCCCAGTACCGGGTCCGGGGTCCGGGCGATGCGGCGCCACTCCGGCAACTCGTGCGTCCGGCGCGCGGCTTCCTCCACGAGTGCGTGTGTCCAGCGCCGCATCGAAGTACCGACATCCGGCAAAACCGGGGTGGTGCCGCCGGCGATCTGCGCCCACGCGGACACGAAGTCCGGCACCAGAATTCGCCACGACACGCCGTCGACGACGAGGTGATGCGCGACGACCGTCAGTGTGTTCGGCGCGCTGTCGACCCACACGAACGCGAGCATGCGCCCGTTCTCCGGATCGAGCGATCCGACCGCCGCATCCACCGCGGCGGCTCCACCGTCCGCCGACGCGGTCGTCAGCAGCTCGTCGACGTCCACCGAACCGGACTCGCCCACCTCGAGGCCCCAGCCACGATCGTCGTGCACGAGGGTGGACCGAAGAACGTCGTGGTGGTCGACGACAGCAGTGAGCGTGGCCACGACACCGTCGCGGTCGATGCCTGCCGGGAGCTCGAGTGTGAGCGCCTGATGGAAGCGACGGTACCCACCGCCGCGCTGCAGCAGAGCTGCACCGAACGGTGGCAGCGGCAGCCAACCGACTCCACCGCCGTCGAGTTCGTCGAGGACGACCGTGTCCGCACCCTCGCCGACGATGACGGCCACCTCTGCCAGCCCGGCAACGGTCTTGCGCTCGAACACATCTCGTGGACCGAACTGGATTCCTCTTGCCTTGGCGCGCGAGACCAACTGAATGGACACGATGCTGTCGCCACCGAGCGCGAAGAAGGAGTCGTCGACGCCCACCGTCTCGAGTCCCAGGACGTCGGCGAACACGTCGGCGATGATGCGCTCGGTATCGGTGCTCGCAGTGCGGAACTCGGCGTCGCTACCGAACTCGGGATCCGGTAGTCCACGTCGGTCCAGCTTGCCGTTCGGTCCGAGCGGAAGTGATTCGAGAACCACCACCGACGCCGGAACCATGTATTCGGGCACCGTCCGCGCCGCGACCGCCGTCAGGGCCGCCGGATCGACGACCGCGCCGGAGGCGGGTACCACGTAGCCCACCAGAATTTCGCCCGCCGACGGCGTCTGCCGCACGAGCACGACGGCCTGATCGACGGTCGGGTCGGCGATGAGGGCCGACTCGATCTCACCGAGCTCGATGCGAAGGCCGCGGAGCTTGACCTGGAAGTCGGTGCGCCCCAGGTACTCCAGCTCTCCCCCGGTGTTCCAGCGCACGAGGTCGCCGGTGCGGTACATCCGACTCCCGACTGGTCCGTGCGGATCTGCGACGAATCGGTCGGCTGTCAGGTCGGGTCGTCCCAGATAGCCTCGGGCCAGCTGGGTTCCGGCCAGGTACAGCTCGCCCGGCACGCCGATCGGCACCGGGTGCAGACGAGCATCGAGCACGGTGACCCTGGTGTTCCATACCGGCATGCCGATAGGCACCGACACTGTGTCTGCGTCGGTGACCCGATGGAACGTCACGTCCACGGCGGCCTCGGTCGGCCCGTACAGGTTGTGCAGTTCCACGGCGGGCAGTGCCCGGCGGATGCCGGCTGCTACCGAAACCGGTAGGGCCTCACCCGATGCGAACAGCATCCGCAGAGCGCTGCATCGCCCGATGCCGTCGGTGGCAGCGAACACGGCGAGCAACGAGGGAACGAAGTGTGCGGTGGTGACACCGCGGCGTTCGATCGTCTCCACCAGATATGCGGGGTCCCGATGACCGTCCGGCTCGGCGATGTAGAGCTGCGCACCGATCTGCAACGGCCAGAACAACTCCCACACCGAGACGTCGAACGTCACAGGGGTCTTCTGCAGCACCACATCGTCGACGGTGAGCTCGTACTCGTGCTGCATCCACAGCAGACGGTTGACGATGGCGGCGTGCGTGACGGCGACACCCTTGGGCTTGCCCGTCGAGCCCGAGGTGAAGATGACGTAGGCGGTGTCCGACGGCCTCAGTGGTGCCAGTCGCTCCGAATCCGCGACCGGTCGGGTCGCGTACGCATCGGTGTCCACGGTGTCCAGCAGGATCTGCCGAACGGACGAGCCGGCGACGCCCCCGTCGCGAGTGGTGGTCAGCACCGCGACCGGTGCTGCCGTCTCGAGGATGTACTCGATCCGATCGGACGGCTGGTCCGGGTCGACCGGCACGTAGGCACCGCCTGCTGCGAGGACCGCGTAGATGCCGACGAGCATGTCCGGCGAACGACGCATCGCGATCGCGACCACCGTCTCGGGGCCCACCCCCTCCCCGATGAGTACTCGGGCAAGCGAATTCACCCGTCCGGAGAACTCCGCGTAGTCGATCTGCTCGTCGCCGAAGCCGAGAGCCACGTTGTTCGGCGCTGCGGCTACCCGCTCGGCGAACAGGGAGATCAGGGTGTGCCGATCGTCGATCTCGTGGTCGGTTGCGTTCCACTGTTCGAGGACGGCGGTGCGCTCGGCAGGCTCGAGGAGATCGACGTCGCCGACGGGCAGGTCGATCTCGGCCGTCATCGACTCGAGAACCCGGACGAGCCTGCGCGCGAAGGCGACCATCGACGATTCGTCGAACAGATCTGTGGCGTAATCGAATTGGACGTCGACGCCATCGGGCGCGCCTGCGGAGTCGAACTTCTCCCACAGTGTCACCTGTAGATCGAACTTCGCGATCGCACTCGACAGATCGACACCGTCGATGTCGAGACCGGGAAGCGCGAACGACTGTTCGCCGAGGTTCTGGAACGTGAGCATCACCTGGAAGATCGGGTGCCTGGCCTGCGACCGTTCCGGCGCGATCGCGTCGACGAGTCGCTCGAACGGTATGTCGGAGTGCGAGAACGCCCCGAGGTCCACCTCTCGCACCAGAGCGAGCTGATCGCGCAACGTCGTGCCCGGCTCGACGGACGTGCGCAGTGCGAGGGTGTTGACGAACATACCGACGAGGTCGTCGAGGTTGGAGTCTCCGCGCCCGGCCACCGGGGTCCCGATCACCACGTCGTCGGTTCCCGCCAACGCAGCCAACAGCACTGCGAGAGCGGTGTGCGCGGTCATGAACACCGTCGCGTTGTTCTCCCGAGACGCCCGCGCGATGCTCTCGTGCAGTTCGGCGTCGAGCGAGAAGTTGTATGCCGCACCTCTGTTCGTCGCCACCGCCGGTCGCGGTCGATCGGTCGCCAGATCGAGTTGTGCAGGCGCGCCGCGCAGTACCGAACGCCAGTAGCCGAGCTGCTGAGCCATGGGCGATTCCGGATCGCCCTCGGTGCCGAGCAACTCGCGCTGCCACAGGGTGAAATCTGCGTACTGGACGGGCAACGGTGCCCATTGCGGATCGTCGCCCGCCGCACGTGCGGTGTAGGCGACCATGATGTCGCGGGTCAACGGTCCCATGGAGAATCCGTCGGCGGCGATGTGGTGGGCCACGAATGCCAGGACGTGCTCACGCTCGTCGATCCGCAGGATCGCCACCCGCACCGGAACGGCGCTGGTGACGTCGAAGCCCTCGGAGACGAACCGCCGCAACGTCTCGGGCACAGCGGCGGCTGCCGTGTCGATGACGTCGACGGACGGTGCGCCCTCGGCGAGGCCGAGGACGACCTGACTGCCTCGCCCGTCGACCTCGGGGTACACGGTGCGCAGAATCTCGTGCCGCGAGACCACATCCGTCACCGCTCGCACCAGTGCAGGCACGTCCAGATCGCCGGACAGTCGGATCGCCACCGGGATGTTGTTCACCGCCGAGGTGGGATCGAACTGGCTCAGGAACCACATCCGCTGCTGTGCCAGCGACAGCGGGATCTGCTCGGGCCGCCTGCGCTGCACCAGAGCACGGCGCGCACCGGCACCGACGGTGGATTCGATGGCGCGGGCAAGTCCCAGCACCGTCGGCGACTCGAAGATGGCCCGCACCGGAACAACGGTGTCGAGAGCCGAGCCCAGACGCGAGACCACCTGGGTGGCGATCAGCGAGTTTCCGCCGAGCGCGAAGAAGTCGTCGTCCAGACCCACGCGCTCGACACCGAGGATGTCCGCGAACACACCGGCGACCGTCACTTCGACGAGATCGGTCGGTGCCCGGAACTCTGCGGCCTCGAACACCGGTTCCGGCAGGGCCTTTCGGTCCAGCTTGCCGTTGGCGTTGAGTGGCAGGACGTCGAGGATCACAAAGGCGGACGGCACCATGTAGGACGGCACCGACGACGCCATCGACGCACGTACGGTCTCGGGATCGACCGATACGCCGTCGACGGGCACCACGTAGGCGATCAGTCGATCCCCGAGGCGCTCGTCGTTCGAGGCGACCACGGCCGCATCGCGTACCGATTCGATCAAGCGGAGCGCGGCGTCGATGTCACCGAGCTCGATGCGGAAGCCGCGGATCTTGACCTGGAAGTCCGAACGACCCACGTACTCCAGTTCACCGTCGCCGCGCCATGCTGCGAGATCGCCTGTGCGATACAGCCGTCCGCCCGGCGAGAACGGATCGGCCACGAACCGCTCCGCAGTCAGATCGGGCCGCCCGACATAGCCGTCGGCCAGCTGACTGCCCGCGAGATAGAGCTCTCCCGTGACACCGACCGGAACCGGCGACAGACGTGAATCCAGTACGTAGACACGGGTGTTCCACTCGGGAGCGCCGATGGGAACCGGCCCCGTCCCGGAATCGTGCACCCGGTGCGCGGTGACCGACACCGCTGCCTCGGTGGGACCGTACAGATTGTCCAGGCGTGCTCGCGTCGCGCGGAGCGCACGCTGAGCGGTGGCAGGCGGCAGTGTCTCGCCGATGGCCAGGATTCGACGCAGCGCCGATGGCAGCGTGCCGCCGGACGCCGCGATCAACGCGTCGAGCATCGACGGCACCGTGTGCAGTGTCGTCACGTTCGCCTCTGCCATCAGTTCCAGCAGGTAGCTCGGATCGCGGTGTCCACCGGCCTCGGCGACCACGGTGCAGCCGCCGGAGATCGACGCCGTCCAGAATTCCCACACCGACAGATCGAACGTCGCCGCGGTCTTGAGCAACACCGCGTCGTCGACGCCGATGCCGTATTCGGCACGCGCCCAGAGCAACTGGTTGACAATGGCGCGATGACTGACGGCGACCCCCTTGGGTCGACCGGTCGAGCCGGACGTGAAGATCACGTACGCCGTGTTCGCGGCACGCAGCGGCGCACGTCGTTCGTCGTCGGTGATCGGGGCATCGGAGATGTCTGCGTACCCGTCCGAATCCGCGTCGATCAGGACGACGGGCACGGACCGACCATTGTCCTCGGGAGCCGAGAACCCGTCACGGGTCGAGCTCAGGATCAACAGTGGCGATGCGTCGTCGACGATGTCGGCGATGCGGGCAGCCGGCTGATCCGGATCGAGTGGCACATAGATTCCGCCGGCCTTGCTCACCGCGTACATCGCGACGAGCAGCTCGACCGAACGCCCGAGCGCGAGTGCCACCGTCACCTGCGGGGCCACTCCAGCGGCGATCAACCGCCGCGCCAGACGGTTGATCCGACCGTCGAACTCGCGGTAGGTCAGTGTCCGGCCGGCGTACCTGAGCGCCGGTGCGTCGGGACGGGCGTCGACCTGAGCGTCGAACAGCGACACGAGGGTCTGCGAAAGATCGACATCGTGATCGGTGTCGTTCCAGGTGTCCAGGATCGTCGTTCGCTCTGTCTCGTCGAGCAGGTCCAGATCTCCGACGACTGCACTCGGATCCGCAGCCACCGCGGCCAGCACCGCGACGAATCTACGGGCGAAGGCCTCGACCGTCGACCTGTCGAACAGGTCGGTGGCGAAGGTGAATTCGGCGTCCATGTCCATGGGCGTGCCGTCGGCGGCGTAGCGATCGGACACCGTCAGTTGGAGGTCGGTCTTGGCGAGGGTCGACTCGGCGTCGACACCGCGGACGGTCAGCCCCGGCAACTCGAAGCTCAGATCGGCCAGATTCTGGAACGACAAGCCGATCTGGAACAGCGGGTTTCGCGCGGTGGAGCGCACCGGGTTGAGTACCTCGACCAGACGCTCGAACGGGATGTCCGCGTGAGCGAATGCCGACAGGTCGCGCTCGCGCGCCTGCGCCAGCAACTCCTCGAAGGTCATGGACGGGTGCACCGTGGACCGGAACACCAACGTGTTGACGAACATGCCGATCATGGGATCGAGCGCGCTCTCGCCGCGGCCGGCGATGGGCGTTCCGATGGCGACGTCCTCGGTTCCCGCCACACGTGCCAGGAACGCGGCGAAGGCCGAGTGGACGACCATGAAGACACTGGCCTGACGTGATCGTGCGAGATCTGCGACCGCGGCGTGCACCGCGGCGTCGACGGTGAAGCGCACCGTTTCGCCCCGGAAGCTCTGGGTCGGGGGGCGAGGTCGGTCGGTGGGCAGTACGAGCTGATCGGGCAGATCGGCCAGTGCTTCCTTCCAGTACCGAACCTGTTGCGACGCAACAGAATTCTCGTCGTCGTCGGAGCCGAGAACGGTGCGCTGCCACAGCGCGTAATCCGCGTACTGCACCGGCAGGGGCTCCCAGTCCGGAGCCAAGCCGGCTGCGCGCGCGGTGTACGCGGTCATCACATCCGTTGCCAGCGGTCCCATCGAGGCACCGTCGGCGGAGACGTGATGGACGACGAATGCAAGGACGTGCTCGGCGTCCTCCCCGTCGATTCGCACCAGCATCGCGTCCACCGGAACCTCGCGGGTCACGTCGAAGCCGCGCAGGAAGAAGCTGCTCACCGTCTCCAGTACGTCGGCCGCTGCGACTGTCCGTACCGACAGATCCAAGGTGGCCTCGTCAGCCGGAAGTACCCGTTGGAACGGTCCGTGTTCGGAGTCCGGGTAGAGCGAGCGCAGCGATTCGTGGCGCTCCACCACATCGCCGACGGCGGCAGCCAATGCCGCCGTGTCGAGCGCACCGGTCAGACGTACCGCGAACGGAATGTTGTCCACGGCCGACGAGGTGTCGAACTGGTTGAGGAACCAGTAGCGCTGCTGTGCCAGCGACAGTGGTGGACGCTCGGGCCGAGGTCCGGCCACGAGCGGCGCACGCGAGCCCGAACCGACGCCGGACTCGAGGCGATCCGCCAGCGCTGCGACGGTGGACACCTCGAACAGCATGCGCACGGGCACGGTGGTGTCCAGAATCGCACCGAGACGCGAGACCACCTGCGTCGCGATGAGCGAGTTGCCACCGAGCTCGAAGAAGTCGTCCTGGGCACCCACCCGATCGACTTCCAGCACCTCCGCGAACACGGTGGCGACGCTCTGTTCCACCGCGGTGGCCGGCGCGACGAACTCGCGTGCCTCGAACGCCGGAGCAGGAAGGGCGGCCCGATCGAGCTTGCCGACCGATGTCAGCGGCACCGCGTCGAGCACCATTATCGATGCCGGAATCATGTAGTTGGGCAACGCTTTTCCAACGAACGTCGTCAGATCCTCCACGTCGACCGATGCGTCGCGGACGGGGAGTACGTACGAGACCAGCGTGGTGACGCCCGAGGGCAACCGGTGTCCGAGTGTCACGGCGAACTCGACACTCGGGTACGCGGTCAGTGCCGAGTCGATCTCGCCGAGTTCGATACGGAACCCGCGCACCTTCACCTGGAAATCGGTGCGGCCCACGAACTGGAGTTGAAGATCCTCGGTCCAGCGCACCACGTCTCCGGTGCGATACATCCGGCCGCCGCCCATACCGTAGGGGTTGGCAACGAAGCGCTCGGAGGACAGCATGGGGCGACCGAGATAACCGCGCGCGAGAGCGCCGCCGGCCAGATAGAGCTCTCCCGCCACTCCGGACGGCACCGGACGCAATCGATCGTCGAGGATGAGTGCCGACATTCCGTGAATCGGCCTTCCGACGGTGATCGGTTCGCCGGGGGTCAGGACTGCGAAGCTCGAGATGATCGTGGTCTCGGTCGGTCCGTAGCCGTTGAAGTACTTGCGGCCGGGGGCCCATCGCGCGAGCAGTTCCGGTGTGGTGACGTCGCCGCCGACCGAGAGCACTTCGAGCGCTTCGAGACCTGCCGGATCCATCGTGCCGAGCACCGCGGGAGTGATGATCGAATGGCTGACCCGCTCGGCCTTCAGCAGCTCGGACAACTCGGTACCGCCCAGGATCTCGGCAGGCACGATCACCAGAGTTGCACCTACCGAGAACGCCGCCATCCATTCGAGGACGGACGGATCGAAGTTCGGCGAGCAGACATGCAGGAATCGCGCAGACGGTGTCAGGTGGTACAGATCGCCGGCGGCGTCGAGCACGCCCCCGAGCCCGGCGTGCGTCACCACGACGCCCTTGGGCTTACCGGTCGAGCCCGAGGTGTAGATGACGTACGCCGGATTCTGGAACACCGACGGCCGCAACCGATCCGCATCGGTGATCGGATCGGCGGAGTGATCGCGCACCGCCGCCACCACGTCGTCGTCGTCGAGACGGATCCATTCCGGCCCGCCGCCGGATCCCTGCACCGACGCCAGGTGTGCCGCCGCGGTCAGGCCGAGCACCGCCCCGGAATCACCGACCATGTGGGCAATGCGGTCGCTCGGGTATGTCGGGTCGACCGGGAGGTGGGCACCGCCGGCCTTGGCCACTGCCCAGACCCCGAGCACCATCTCGTAGGAGCGCTGGAACCCGAGCGCGACGACGGTCTCCGGCCCCACTCCCCTGGAGATGAGCAGACGGGCGAGCTGGGACGACGTGCTGTCGAGTTCGGCGTACGTGATGGAGCGATCGCGGTAGCGGATGGCGATCGCCTGCGGATCGAGAGCGGCTCCGGCAGCGAAGATCTCGGCGAGAGTGCCACCCGCCAACACCTCGTCGCCATGCACGTGGGTCAAGCGGTCGTATTCGTCGTCGTAGAGAATCCCCAGGTCGCCCACCGGAGTACTCGGATTCGCCACCACACCGTCGAGAAGACGTCGGAAGCGGTCGGCGAAGCCCACGATGGTCGCCTCGTCGAACAGATCTCGCGAGTAGAGCCACGCCGCGGACATACCGCCGCCGTCGGACTCACGCAACGTCAGCGACAGATCGAACTTGGCCGTCTCGATGTCGAGATCGACGGCCGAGACCTCCAACCCGGGCAGAGCGAAGGTACTCGGCGGAAGGTTCTCGAAGGCGATCGCCACTTGGAACAGGGGGTGTCGCGAAGCGGAGCGTTCGGGGTCGAGAAGATCGACAAGACGCTCGAACGGGATATCGGCGTGTGCAAAGGCCGCGAGATCCACCTCGCGGACATCGGCGAGCATGCCGTCGAATCCCTTGTCCGGGTGCACCGCGGTCCGCAGGACCAGGGTGTTGACGAACATGCCGATCACGTCGTCGAGTGCGGCATCTCCGCGTCCGGCGATGGCCGTGCCGACGGCGATGTCCGTCGAATTCGACATGCGCGCAAGGAATACCGCAAGGGCGGTATGCAGCACCATGAACGGCGTGGTGCCGCTCTCCCTCGCCAGTGCAGTGAGACCGGCATGGACATCGGGGGCGATCTCGAATTCGACTCGGCCGCCGGCCCCCGAGGACTCGGCCGGACGTGGCCGATCGTGCGGAAGAGCGAGCTCAGCCGGCATCTCCGCCAGCGTCTCGCGCCAGAAAGTTGCCTGCCGGGAGATCAGGCTCGCCGAATCCGCCTCGCTACCGAGTACCGAACGCTGCCACAGCGTGAAGTCGATGTACTGCACCGCCAGTGGCTGCCAGGATGGCGACTCGCCCGCCACTCGTGCGAGGTAGGCGGTCATCACATCGCGGGTCAGCGGACCCATGGACCAACCGTCGGCGCTGATGTGATGCACCACGAACACCAGGACATGTTCCTGCTCGGAGACCTCGAACAGTCTCACTCGCAACGGAACTGCAGCAGTGACGTCGAAGCCTGCGGCCACGAAGGCGGTCACGTCGGCCACGATCGAATCGGACGTTGCCGCGACCGGCTGGAGATTCGGGACGACGGTCCGAGTGGGAAGCACGAGTTGGTGTCCCGAGCCGTCCACACTCGGGTACACCGTGCGCAGGGATTCGTGGCGCTCGAGGACGTCCGACACCGCAGCGCGCAGTGCGGCGACGTCCAACGAACCACGCAGCCGGATGGCTACCGGAATGTTGTTCACGGCCGACTCGGGATCGAATCGGTTCAGGAACCACATCCGTTGCTGCGCCATCGACAGCGGAACCGTCTCCGGCCGATTCTGCGGAACCAACGGTGCCGCGGCCCCACCACCCAGGTGACTCTCCACCCGAACCGCCAGTGCCGCAACCGTACTGGCCTCGAACAGTGCACGAACCGGGACCGTCGCATCCAGTTCGCTACCCAACCGCGAGACCACCTGGGTGGCGACGAGAGAGTTGCCACCCAGAGCGAAGAAATCGTCGTCGACGCCGATGCGGTCGACTCCGAGAACGTCCGCGAACACCCGAGCGACGATCTCCTCGACGGGATTCGACGGTGCGCGATACTCGACTTCCTCGATCTCGGGATCCGGCAGGGCCTTGCGGTCCAGCTTGCCGCTTGCGCCGAGGGGCAGAGCGTCGAGAACGACGATCACGGCGGGCACCATGTACGAGGCGAGGCGCTCGCTCAACGCATCACGCAGAGACTGCGTGTCCACGCTCCCGGTGCCCACCAAGTAGGCCACCAACCGATCGGCCCGGACCACGGTCACTGCCTGGCTCACCGACGGCTGCTCGAGCAGGGCCGCTTCGATCTCACCCAGTTCGATCCGTAGACCGCGAAGCTTGACCTGGAAGTCCGAACGCCCGACGTAGTCGAGTTCACCGCCCGGCAGCCAACGCACCACGTCGCCCGTGCGATACATCCGGGCTCCGTCTTCGGCGAACGGGTTGGGCAGGAAGCGATCCGCCGTCAGATCCGCTCGCCCGACGTAGCCCCGAGCAAGCTGCGTTCCGGCGAGGTAGAGCTCTCCGTGCACTCCGACCGGCACCGGTCGCAGAGCGGAGTCCAGTACGTACACGGCCGTGTTCCAGACCGGCGCACCGATCGGTACGACGGCGGTGTCGTCGTCGGTGACTCGGTGGTACGTCACGTCCACCGCGGCTTCGGTCGGGCCGTAGAGGTTGTGGATCTCGATGGCCGTCAGCGCCCGGCGCAGCGCCTGCGCAGTCGTCGGTGCCAACGCCTCACCGGAGGCGAACACCAGCCGCAGGGTTGCTGCGGACTCGGCGCGCGCAGCGACCTCGGGAACGAACACCGACATCATCGATGGAACGAAGTGAACCACCGAAACGTGTTCGCGCGCAATGACATCGAGGATATATACGGGGTCGCGATGGCCGTCCGGTACAGCGACGGCCACCGAGGCACCGTTCTGCAGAGCCCAGAAGAACTCCCAGACCGAGACGTCGAACGTCGCGGGCGTCTTCTGCAGCACCACGTCGGAGGCGGTCAGTGGATACTCGTGCTGCATCCACGACAATCGGTTGACGATCGATTCGTGCGAGACGCCGACGCCCTTGGGGCGGCCGGTGGAGCCGGACGTGAAGATGACGTACGCGAGGTTGTGCGGGCGCAACGCTCCCCGGCGATCGGCGTCGTCGAGGGGTTCGGCCGAATGTGTCGAGACGTCCAGCGCGTCGATGTCGACAGTGTCGAATCCGTCGAGTTCGAGGTGATCACGGGTAGAGGACAACACCAGAACCGGATTTGCCGTTTCGGCGATGTAGTCGTTGCGCTCGCGCGGCTGGCTCGGATCGACGGGCACGTAGGCCCCACCCGCCGTGACGACCGCGTACATGCCCACGAACAGCTCGATGCTGCGGTCCATCGCGAGAGCGACCAACGTGTCCGGACCGACACCACGCGAGACGAGTTCTCGTGCAACACGATTGACCCGGGCGGCGAACTCGGCATAGGTCAACCGTTCGCCCTCGAACACCAGCGCCTGCGCATCGGGCGTGGCCTCGACTTGGGCTCGGAACATCTCGACCAGTGTTCGGTCGGACGACATGTCGTGACCGGTCGCGTTCCATGCTCGAAGCACCTGGAACCGTTCCTCGGCATCGAGCACATCGATCTCGGCGATGGGTGCGGCAGGCGCACGGGTCACCGATTCGAGGACCCGCAGGAACCGCTCGCCGAAGGCGGCCATCGTCGACGCGTCGAACAGATCGGCCGAGTACGTCAGCGCTACGGTCAATCCGGCCGGATCGGTGCCCTCGGCCACCGAGTTCCACAGGGTCACTTGCAGATCGAACTTCGCGAGATTCGCCTCGTAATCGAGCGCGCTCACCCGAAGACCGGGGATCTCCACGGACGTGGCGTCCAGGTTCTGGAACGTCAGCATGACCTGGAACAGCGGATGACGAGCTGTCGAGCGAGTGGGCGCGAGAACCTCGACCAGTCGCTCGAACGGAACCTCGGCGTGCGAGAACGCGGCGAGATCGGTCTCGCGGACTCGGCCGAGCAGATCCGCGAAACCGGCTGCGGGGTCGATCGTGGTGCGCAGCACGAGCGTGTTGACGAACATGCCGACGACGTCGTCGAGGACGGCGTCTCCGCGACCGGCGACCGGTGTTCCGATCGTGACGTCGTCGGTACCGGACAACGTCGCCAGCAGAACGGCCAGCGCCGAGTGGACCACCATGAAGGTCGTGGCCCCGTGGGTGCGCCCGAGTTGTTCGACCGCCGCGACGAGGTCCGCATCGATCTCGAACAGATGTGTACCGCCGTGGGTGGTCGCCACCGCCGGCCTCGGTCGATCCGTCGGTAGGTCGAGCTGTTCGGGCGCGCCGGCCAATTGGGAGCGCCAGTAGGCCTCCTGTGCGGCGATCAGCGAGGTCGGATCGTTCTCGTTTCCGAGTACCGACCGCTGCCAGAGCGTGTAGTCGGCGTACTGGACCGGCAACGGCGTCCACGCCGGCTCCTGTCCGGAACTGCGGGCCACGTACGCGGTCACCACGTCTCGCGTCAACGGTGCCATCGAGAAACCGTCGGCCGCGATGTGATGGACCACGAGGGCCAGGATGTGTTCGGTCGAAGACAGCGCCAGTACGGCTGCGCGCACGGGCAAGCCGGTCGAGACGTCGAACGGCCGAAGAGCGAACTCGAGCAACGTCTCCGGCAGCCGGGCCTCCTCGACGCCCGAGAACTCCACGTCCACTGTGGCGGAGTCGGGTTCGAGCACCTGCTGGTACCCCACTCCGGCGTGATCCGGATAGATCGTCCGCAGGGACTCGTGCCTGCCCAACACGTCCGAGACTGCCGCGCGCAGCGCATCGAGATCGAGATCGCCGGACAGCGAGATGGCGACCGGGATGTTGTTGACGGCCGATTCGGGCTCGAACCGGTTCAGGAACCACATCCGCTGCTGAGCCAACGACAACGGAACGCGCTCCGGCCGCGGCTGCGCGGTGAGGGCCGCACGGGGTGCCGCACTCGATGTCTCCGCCGCATCGACGACAGCGGCGAGCTCGGCCACGGTGGGAGCATCGAAGAACGCGCGAACGTCCACGGACACACCGCGTTCGGCGTTGACGCGCGCGACGACTCGGGTGGCGTTGAGAGAGTTTCCCCCGACCGCGAAGAAGTCGTCGTCGATGCCGACGCGGTCCATACCGAGGACGTTCTGGAAGATCTCGACGAGCGCGGACTCGGTCTCGGTGTCCGGAGCTCGATATTCACGGACGAGCGACCCGAAGTCGGGAGCCGGCAACGCCTTACGGTCGAGCTTGCCACTCGAATTGAGCGGGAACTCGTCGAGCACGACGAACAACGACGGCACCATGTAGTCCGGTGTACGACGCCGTACCGCGGCTGCCAGATCACTGTGGTCGATCTCGGGGTCGGACGAGACGACGTAACCGACCAGATGCTCACCCAGCTCCGCGTGGGCCTCGTCGGAATGCACCAGCACCGCAGCCTGACTCACGTTCGGCTCGGCGAGCAGAGCCGATTCGATCTCACCGAGTTCGATGCGGAGTCCGCGCAGCTTCACCTGGAAATCGGTGCGGCCGATGTAGTCGATCAGCCCGTCGGAGCGCCTGCGCACCAGGTCGCCGGTGCGGTACATCCGATCGCCTGGCCCGCCGAACGGGTCGGCGACGAAACGATCCGCGGTGAGGTCGCCTCGGCGCAGATAGCCGCGCGCGAGCTGCACACCGGCGAGATACAGCTCGCCCTCGACGCCTCTGGGCACCCGGTGCAGCGACTCGTCCAGAACGTAGAGCTCGGTGTCGGCCACCGCGGCACCGATCGGGACAGCAGCCTCCTCGA
This sequence comes from Rhodococcoides sp. S146-33, assembly GCF_059489205.1. Taxonomy (NCBI): domain Bacteria; kingdom Bacillati; phylum Actinomycetota; class Actinomycetes; order Mycobacteriales; family Nocardiaceae; genus Rhodococcoides; species Rhodococcoides sp. S146-33. The sequence goes on along the minus strand of NZ_JCAJWY010000002.1, from coordinate 429,926 downwards.
CATCCTGCGTGCGGTAGTACGTGACGTCGACTGCGGCTTCGGTGGGGCCGTACAGGTTGTGCAGTGACGCGGCAGAGATCCGGTGGAAGGCATTGACGGTGCGTGCCGGCAGGGCTTCACCCGATGCGAACACTGTCGTCAGCGACGTCACCTGTGCTGCAGCGGGTTCGGCGACGTACACCGAGAGCATCGACGGCACGAAGTGGGTAATCGTGACGCTCTGCTCACCGATGATCCGGGCCAGGTACGCGGGATCCCGATGACCGTCGGGCTCGGCGATCACCAGCCGGGCACCGATCTGCAACGGCCAGAAGAACTCCCACACCGACACGTCGAAGGTGAACGGCGTCTTCTGCAGCACGACGTCCGTGGCAGTCATGACGTATTCGCGCTGCCGCCACGCGATGTTGGCCACGATCGCGCTGTGCCCCACCGCGACGCCTTTGGGCCGACCGGTCGACCCCGAAGTGAAGATGACGTACGCGAGATCGCTGGACGTGAGTGGTGCGCGGCGGTCTTCGTCGGTCACCGGGCCGGCGGAGTACCCGGACAGATCGACCGTATCCACCGACACGGTCTCGGTGGACGCCGGCACGTCGGGGTGATCGGTGGAGGTCGTGACCACCACCACCGGCTCGGCTATATCGAGGACGTACCCCAACCGATCGGACGGATGATCCGGGTCGAGAGGAACGTACGCACCACCGGCGGCGGTGATCGCGTACATGCCGATCAGCAGGTCCATCGATCGACGAATCGACAGGCCGACTCGGGCGTCCGGGCCGACACCGCGCTCGATCAGGTGTCGGGCCAACCTGTTCACCGAATCCGCGAACTGCGAGTACGTCAGCGTCTCGCCGGCGAACGTCAGGGCAGGTGCGTCCGGGGTCTGCTCGACCTGCTCGACGAAACGCCGATAGAGCGTGTCGGCCTCGGCCGAACTCTGGGGCCCGGCTGCCGTGGACGAAGCGGCTGTCGTGTCGTGTCCCAACACCGACACCGCGTCGCCGATGAGACCCGCGACGACGGCGTCGAGGCCACCCTCGGTTGCCTCGATCAGACCGGGGACAGCGGTGGACAGCACCACGGGCACCAGAGCGTCGGGTCCGAGGGCGCCGCCCATCGCCGTATCGAGGGCGGTGATCTCCGCATCCAGACCGACGTAGGTCAGCTCCACACCGAGGTGCGTCAGCGCCACCCGATCCGGTTCGAGCGCACCGACGCTCCGAACCAGCCGAGGCAGGTCCTCGATAGTCGAAGAGCTACCGCCGAGGCCGCCTGACGCCATCTATCCATTCCTCCTGATCGAAAACCGTGCCGTGTCGTTCTCGTTGGCCCCGCCCGGTCGGCGGGGATACGTACTGCCGGGATCGGCACCGCTCACGATGACGCGATCACCGACTCCGCACGTTCGATCAACGATGCCAGAGCCGTGGTGAGCCCTTGTGCACCGAGGGCCGGAAGTATGCCGGGCACCAGAGCGGACAATGTCACCGTCATGAGTGCCTGCGGCTTCATGGCACCGCCCATCGTCGCCGACGTCTGCGTCACCTTGTCGTTCATGGCGGCGAACGTCACCCGTGTCGACTCGTGCTCGAACGCAATCTCGTCCGGTGCGACGGCCGCTGCCTGCGCCACCAACTCGGGCAGGTCGTCGATCGTCTTCGGAGTGGCCTTGGGTGCGAACTCGGCCTTCTCGTCGTCGGTGAGAACGTCGATGGAGCCCACGGCCACCATCGGATCGGCCGTGACCGCCTCGAGGATCTTTCCGAAGCGCTCGGCGAAGATCGCCACACTTGTCTCGGTGAACAGCTCCGTCGCATAGGTGAACGTCGCCTCGATCGCAGCGAGTGATCCCGCCTCGTCGAACGACTCGACCGCGGTCAACTGCAGGTCGAACTTCGCCTGGTCGTCGCCGGCGTCGAGCGCCTCGATGCGCAGTCCTGGCAGCTCGAACGTTCCGGTGGTGTGGTTCTGGAACGTCAGCATCACCTGGAACAACGGCGTGTATGCAGTGGACCTGGCCCGACCGAGCGCATCGACGAGACGCTCGAACGGCACGTCCGCGTTGCCGAACGCGGCGAGATCGGTCTCCTTGGCCTGCTGCAACAGATCCAGGAACGAATCGGCGCGCTGCACGCGGGTACGCAGAACCAGAGTGTTGACGAACATGCCGACCAGGTCGTCCAGTTTCTGCTCACCGCGGCCGGCGCTCGGCGTGCCGATGCTGATGTCGGTGGAGTTGCTCAGCCGCGAGAGCAGGACGGCGAACGCGCTGTGGATCACCATGAACGTGGTGGCCGCGTGCTCCCGCGCGATCTCCTCGATGCGACCGGCGACATCCCGACCGATGGTGAACCGATAGGCAGCGCCGTGCATCGACGGCCGGGCCGGACGCGGTGAATCGGTCGGTAGTTCCAGCACTTCCGGAGCTCCGGACAGTCGTTCGGTCCAGTAGGACAGCTGTCGGGCGAGCGCGCTGTCCGGGTCGGCCTCGCTGCCGAGTACCTCGCGCTGCCACATCGCGAAGTCGGCGTACTGGACGTCGAGCGGCTCCCACGTGGGCATGCCTCCGTCGACGCGTGCCGTGTAGGCCACCATCACGTCACGGATGAGCGGGCCCATGGAGAAACCGTCGGCGGAAATATGGTGCGCGACAACGGCCAGTATGTGTTCGTCCGCACCGACCTCGAGCAGAGCTGCACGTACCGGCACTTCGCTCGTGACGTCGAAACCTGTCCCCAGGACTTCCATCAGGCGGGCAGGCATCGCGTCTCGGTCGACCTTCTCCGGGGTCAGGTCGACCCCGACGTCGGCGACCGATCCGATGAGTTGCATCGGACCGTCCGCGCCCTCCGGATACCGGGTCCGCAGAATCTCGTGTCGGGCCACCACGTCGTCGAACGCCGCCGCGAGAGCAGCTACATCGAGTTCGCCGGTCAGTCGGACCGCCACCGGGATGTTGTACGCGGCGGACTCCGGATCGACTCGGTTGATCGTCCACATTCGGTCCTGTGCCACCGAGAGCGGCAGAACCTCGGGCCGCGCGACCGAGGTCAGCTCCCGACGCGCTCCCCCGCCGACGAGGGGCGCGATGTGTGCCGCGAGGCCCTCGACCGTCGAGGCGGTGAACACTGCGCGCACCGGAACCTGCGCATCGAGCGCCTGTCCGAGACGAGAGACCAACTGCGTTGCGATCAACGAGTTGCCGCCGAGCGCGAAGAAATCGTCGTCTCGTCCGGCGCGGTCGAGGCCGAGCAGATCGACGACGGTCTGCGCGACGATCTCCTCGACGGGCCCCACCGGTGCCCGGAACTCGGCTGTCGCGAACTCCGGGTTCGGAAGTGCCGCGCGATCGAGCTTGCCGTTGGCGTTGAGCGGAAGCCGTTCGAGCACGACGAACGCGGCCGGGATCATGTACGACGGCAGGACGCGCGCGAGATCCTTCTCGGCTGCCGCCGTATCGGGAGCCGATCCGTCGACACCCACCAGGTACGCGACCAACTGCTGACCGACCACCGAGTCCCGGTGGACCACGACGGCGGTTTCGGCGATCTGCGGCAGTGTGCGCACTGCGGCTTCGATCTCGCCGAGCTCGATCCGGAATCCCCGGATCTTGACCTGGAAGTCGACTCGGTCGACGTACTCGAGTCGTGCCCGTTCGGCACCCACGGAATCGCCGTCCGACCGACGCCACCGCACCAGGTCTCCGGTGCGGTACATCCGCTCGCCGTCCGCCGAGAACGGGTTCGCAACGAACCGTTCCGCAGTGAGATCCTCGCGGCCGAAGTATCCGCGTGCGAGCTGATCACCGGCGAGGTACAGCTCGCCCGTGATTCCCGCCGGAACTGGGTGCAGACGCGAATCGAGAACGTGGACAGCAGTGTTCGCTTCCGGCACACCGATGGGGACGACAACCGTGTCGGCATCGGTCACCGGGTGAGCCGTCACCGATACAGCGGCCTCGGTCGGCCCGTAGAGGTTGTACAGCTCGGCGGTGTTCCGACGCCGGAAGTCCTGCGCCAGAGCAGCCGGAAGTGCTTCGCCGATGGCCAGCACACGACGCAAGGAGGGTCCGAGGGAACCGCCGGCGACAGTGGTCAGCATCGTCAACGTCGAGGGCACCAGATGCAGCGTCGTCACCTCGTGCTCGCGGATTGCCGCCAGGAGGTAATCCGGATCACGATGCGCGTCGGTAGCCGCGATGACGACTCGTCCGCCCGACGTCGGCTGAGACCAGAACTCCCACACCGAGAGGTCGAACGTTGCCGCCGTCTTCAGCAGCGACGCGTCCTCGCTGCCGAGGCCGTACTCCTCCCGCATCCACTCGAGTTGGTTGACGATGGCACCGTGGCTCACTGCGACGCCCTTGGGTCGCCCGGTCGAGCCCGAGGTGAAGATGACGTACGCGGTGTTCTCCGGGCGCAGTACCGACGACCGCTCGTGCGGAGTCACCGGCTCGGCGGAATAGCCGGACAGGTCCAGTTGCGTGATGTCGACGGCCGCCGCGATCGAGGCGATCCCGTCCTCGTCCGCACCGCTCGCGGCGACGAGCACACACAAGGGTTCGGCCGTCTCGAGGACGAACGAGTTGCGTTCGAAAGGCTGATCCGGGTCGAGCGGAACATAGGCACCGCCCGCGGCCGAGATCGCGTACATGCCGACGAGTAGATCGACGGAGCGCCGAATCGCAAGGCCCACACGTACTTCGGGTCCGACCCCCACAGAGATCAGATGCCGCGCCAGCCGTGCAACGCGATCGGAGAATTCACCGTAAGTGAGTGTTCCGGCGTCGTGGATCAGAGCCACGGCGCTGCGATCTCGCGCGGCCGATGCAGCGAAGAGGTCGGTCAGCGTGCTCTCGGCGATGCTGCGATGCGTGTCGTTCCAGCGAGCGACGATGGTCTCGCGCTCGTCGCCGAGCAAGAGATCCAGATCGCCGATGGCGGTCGCAGGCGATGCGACTATCGCGGCCAACAGTTGCTGGAACCGATCGACCAAAGTCCGGGCAGTTCGCTCGTCGAACAGATCTGTGGCGTAGGTCAACATCGCCCCGAATCCGCCGGGCTCACTGCTTTGTGGGTCGCTCGATCCGGGCGCATCGGTGACGATCAGGTGCAGATCGAACTGAGACGTCGTCGAGTCGGTGTCGAGTGCCGAGATGTCGAGACCGTCCAACTCGAAGCTGCGGCGCACGAAGTTCTGGAAGGAGAAGCCCACCTGGAACAGCGGATGCCGAGCCGTCGAACGTGTCGGATTCACCACCTCGACCAGACGCTCGAACGGAATGTCCGCGTGCGCGAACGCCTGCAGGTCGGTCTCGCGAGCCGCTGTCAGAAGATCTTCGAAGCTGGCATCGGCGCGCGCGTCGAGACGCAAGACCAGCGTGTTGACGAACATGCCGACGAGGTTCTCGATCTCCGCTTCGCCGCGGCCGGCGATCGGGGTGCCGACCACGATGTCCTGCGATCCGGAGATGCGGGCCAGCAGTGTCGCGAATGCTGCGTGCACGGCCATGAACACCGTTGCGTTGTGGGTACGTGCGAGCGCAACCAAGGCGTCCCGAATCTCGGCATCGATGTGGAAATCTATGCGGCTGCCGCGGAAAGTCTGCTCGGCAGGCCGTGGGTGATCCAACGGCAGATCCAGTTGCTCGGGAAGGTCGGCCAACGCGTCCGTCCAGTACCGAATCTGTTGCGCTGCGATCGAGTCGGCATCGCTGTCGTCGCCGAGTACCTCCCGCTGCCACAGCGCGTAATCGGCGTACTGGACGGCCAACGGAGACCACTGCGGATCGGACCGGCGGGAGCGCGCGGCGTACGCCGTCATCACGTCGGTCGAGAGGGGAACGGTGGACAACCCGTCGGCACTGATGTGGTGGATGACCATTCCGAGTACGAACTCGGTGTCGGACACCCGAAAGAGCACCGCTTTCAACGGGATCGACGCGGTGACGTCGAACGTCGTCGCCAACAGTTCACCGACGCGGGTGGCGACGGATTCGGCATCGGTGTCCACGACGGTCAGTGCTGTGCGCACCTCGGACATCGGCACGATCACCTGATGTGGTCCGTCCGGCGAGTCCGGGTACACCGAACGCAAGGTCTCGTGTCGTTCGATGACGTCGAGGACGGACTGCTCGAGCGCGTCGACGTCGAGGTTGCCGCTCAACCGCATCGCGAACGGGATGTTGTAGGCCGTCGACGAGTTGTCGAACCGGTTGAGGAACCACATGCGCTGCTGCGCCAGCGACAGCGGGACGAAGTCCGGTCGCGGCCGCGGCACCAGCGCTGGTCGCTCGGGCCCGGAGCTTCGTTCGACACGGTTCGCCAGCGACTCGACCGTCGATGCCTCGAACAGCGTCCGCACCGGCACGTTTCGGCCGAGGGCGGCACCGATCCGAGAGACCACCTGGGTTGCGACGAGCGAGTTTCCACCCAGCTCGAAGAAGTCGTCGTCGAGTCCGACGCGATCCACTCCCAGCACAGCGGCGAAGACACCGGCGACAATCTCCTCGATCGGAGTGGACGGCGAACGGAACTGCCGAAGCTGAGCTGCGGGCGCGGGAAGCGCGCGCCGGTCGAGCTTTCCGTTGACCGTCAACGGAATGGTGTCGAGTACGACGAACGCGGACGGCACCATGTAGTCGGGGAGGTTCTCGGCGACCGACGAACGCACGATGTCGACGTCCACGACAGAACCCGCAGCGGGCACCACGTATGCAACCAGTCGCGCCGAGCCTGGAGCGTCCTCGCGAGCGATCACGGCTGCCTGGCCCACCGTCGCCGCGGCGGCGACAGCGGATTCGACCTCGCCCAGCTCGATCCGGAATCCGCGGATCTTGACTTGATCGTCGGCTCGCCCGACGAACTCCAGTTCACCCGAAGCGGACCACCGTGCGACATCGCCGGTGCGGTACAGCACCGATCCGTCCGCAGCGAACGGATCGGCCACGAAACGGGTGGCGCTCAATCCTGCTCGTCCGAGATATCCGCGCGCGACCTGGCCGCCCGAGACGTACATCTCGCCGGGAACTCCGACCGGCAGAAGCCCGAGCCGGGAGTCGAGTACGTAGACCGCGAGTCCTGAAATCGCCCGTCCCACCAGAGATCCCGAGGCGGACGCGGCCGAGGTCACATCGAGCTCGCGGTGCGACACATGCACCGTGGTCTCGGTGATTCCGTACATGTTGACCAGTCGCGGACTGCTGTCTTCGTGCCGGGCGAACCAGCCCGACAGCCTGCGCAGCTCGAGTGCCTCGCCGCCGAAGATCACGAACCGCAGCGCGTAATCGGCTGTCGTGGCTGCAGTTCGATCGGCCTCGTCCAACTGGTAGAAGGCAGACGGTGTCTGGTTGAGCACGGTGACACGCTCGGAAACCAGCAAATCCCGCAGAGCCTCCGGCGACCGTGAGGTGTAGTAGTCCACGACGACCACGGTGCCGCCGGTGGTGAGCGGTCCCCACAGCTCCCAGACCGAGAAGTCGAAAGCGAAGGAATGGAACAGCGTCCACACGTCCTCGGGACCGAAGTCGAACTCGCTCTGCGTGTTCGCAAGCAGGCGAACGACATTGCGATGCGGAATCACCACGCCCTTGGGCTTACCGGTGGACCCCGACGTGTAGATCACGTAGGCGACGTGTGCGTCGGAGCGCGGTGAACGCAGTTCGGTCGGTTCCAACGGCGCAGTGTCGACCGCCTCGTCGGACGAGTCGATCTCCACGCGCGGCAATGTCGTCGGTAGATCCACCTCGACCCCGGACCAGGTCAACAGGGCGGTAGGACGCGAGTCGGTCAGCACGAACTCGATGCGATCGGCCGGGTAGGACGGATCGATCGGGACGTAGCCGCCACCTGCTTTGAGCACGCCGAGCAATCCGACGACGAGGTCGGTGGACCGCGGAAGAACCACGGCGACAAGGCTTTCCGGCCCCACTCCGACCGCCGACAGACGGCGGGCCAGTGCATTGGATGCCTCGTCGATCTGCCGGTAGGTCGAGCTGCGATCGCCGAACACCACGGCCACCGATTCGGGTGCCTCGGCGGCGCGAGCGGCGAACAGGTCCACCAGCGTATCGGGCGTATCCGCGACGGCCGGTGCCGTACGGGCAAGCGCCAGAACGCGATCCCGCTCGGCGGTGTCCATCAACTCGATGGTTCCCACCGGAGCGCCGTAGTTCTCGGCGACCGTGTCGAGGATGCGCAGCAACCGGGTACCGAAACTGCGAGCGGTGTCCTCGTCGTAGAGGTCACGCGCATAGGTGACATCGAGTCGCGTGCTGCCGTCGGCGTTGTCGGTGAATGTGAACTGCAGGTCGAACTTGGCCGTCACGATGTCGAGGTCGAGTCCGCGAACGTGCAGTCCGGGCAACTCGAGTTCGGTCTGCTCCATGTTCTGCACCGTCAGCATCACCTGGATCAACGGATGTCGCGCTGCCGAACGAGCCGGATCGAGAGCCTCGACGAGACGCTCGAACGGAACGTCCGCGTGGCCGAAGGCCGACAGATCCGTATCCCGGACATGTTCCAGCGCAGCGACGAACGACGAATCCAACGCGACGTCCGTGCGCAACACCAGGGTGTTGACGAACATGCCGATCACATCGTCCAGTGCCGCGTCGCCGCGGCCTGCGACCGGTGTACCGATCGCGATGTCCCGCTCACCAGACAGTCGCGCGAGCAGTACGGCGAGTGCGGTGTGCAGCACCATGAACAGAGACGACCGATGGTCGCGGGCCAGATCCTCCAAGCTCGCCCGGGTTGCAGCACCGACAGTGAGGACGACGTTTCCACCGCGATACGACGCGGTGTCCGGGCGAGGCCGATCGCCGGGGAACGTGATTTCGTCGGGTAGTCCGGACAGCGTGCGCGACCAGTGCCGAATCTGCGTCGAGATCGGCGACTGCGAATCGTCCTCGGAACCGAGCTCCGCGAGCTGCCACAGGGTGTAGTCCACGTAGCGAACCGGCAGCGGTTCCCAGTTCGGTGCCACTCCGGAAGACCTGGCCCCGTAGGCGATCATCAGATCACGAGTCAACGGTCCCATCGAGTAGCCGTCGGCAGCGATGTGGTGGGTCACGAACGCCAGGACATGACGGTCCTGTTCGATCCGCAGCAGCGCTGCCCGCAGCGGCGGTGCCGTGGCGACGTCGAATCCGCCCATGAACAGATCGGTGAGCGCACCGACGATCTCGGCCTCGGTGACCGGACGGGCGCGAAGTTCCGGTACCACCTGCGCGGCGTCGACGATGACCTGTGACGCAACACCGTCGACCTCGGGATACACCGTACGCAACGACTCGTGCCGCTCGACGACGTCGGCGACGGCAGCAGCCAAGGCATCGACGTCGAGCGTTCCGGTCAGCTCGATAGCGACCGGGAGGTTGTTCGTTGCGGCGTCGACGTCGAACTGGTTCAGGAACCACATGCGGCGTTGTGCGAGCGACAGCGGGACCGTATCGGGCAATTCGCTGCGTACCAACGACTTTCGTGCACGCGAACCGGACTGCTCGTCCAGCCGGGCTGCGAGCGCAGACACCGTGGCGGCCTCGAAAATTGCGCGAACCGACACTGTGGTGTCGAGTGCGACGCCGATACGCGACGCCACTCTCGTCGCCACCAGCGAGTTTCCACCGAGTGCGAAGAACTCGTCGTCCGCACCCACACTGTCGACGCTCAGAATCTCGCGGAACACATCGGACACGACGATTTCCGTGGCGGTGCTCGGTGCTCGGAACTCGCGCTGAACGATCTCGGGATCCGGTAGCGATCGACGATCGAGCTTGCCGCTCGGTGTGAGAGGCAGGGAATCGAGTACGACGAACGCCGCCGGGACCATGTACGAGATGAGCGAACGTGCGGCCGTCGCGGTCAGCTCGGCCGGGTCCAGGGTCGACCCCGGAGTGGGTACGACATAAGCGACGAGCTGGTCGCCGGTGACCTCGCTTGAACGAACGAGCACCACAGCCGATCCGACACCGGGATGGCGCCGCAACACAGTTTCGATCTCGCCGAGTTCGATACGAAGTCCACGGAGCTTGACCTGGAAGTCGGTGCGGCCGAGGTATTCGATCACCCCACCCGATCCGGCTGCACCAGAACGGTTCTCGTCACGCCAACGCACCAGGTCGCCGGTGCGATACATTCTCTCGCCGCGCCCGCCGTACGGGTCGGCGACGAATCGGTCGGCGGTCAGGTCGGAACGGTCCAGATATCCGCGCGCCAACTGCACGCCCGCGAGATAGAGCTCGCCTGCGACTCCGGGAGCCACCGGCCGCAAGCGTGAATCCAACACGTACGTCCGGGTGTTCCACACCGGGGCACCGATCGGCACCACGTCGAGGTCGGCCTCGGTCACGTCGTACGACGTCACCTCGACCGCAGCCTCGGTCGGACCGTACAGATTGTGCAGCGTGGTGTTCGGCAAGACGGCCCGGAGCCGAGCGCCCACCCCTGCGGAGAGGGCCTCACCGGACGCGAACACCATCCGCAGCGACTCGGCGCGCGAAACACCGTCCTCGCCGACGAACACCTCGAGCAGTGCAGGCACGAAATGAGCAGCGGTGATGGATCGTTCGACGATGAGGTCGACGAGATACGTCGGGTCGCGGTGACCGTCCGGTTTCGCGATCACCAACGTCGCACCGATCTGCAGCGGGAAGAACAGCTCCGGTACGGACACGTCGAATGTCACCGGAGTCTTCTGCAGCATCACGTCGTCGGCGGTCAGAGGGAAATGCTCTCGCATCCACAACAGGCGGTTGACGATGGACATGTGTGCCACGGCAACGCCCTTGGGGACTCCGGTGGAGCCCGAGGTGAAGATGACGTAAGCCGCATTCGACGGCAGCAGTGGGGCGCGTCGATCCGCGTCGAGGATCGGAGCGTCCGACACGTCGAGGTTCTCGGCGGAATTCTCGGCGATGTCCAGGGCGGGAACACTCGCGTCGAAGGAGAACCCGTCGCGGCCGGTCGTCAGAATGCACACGGGTGCCGCAGTATCGAGAATGTGGCCGGTACGTTCGGCAGGCTGATCCGGATCGATGGGGACGTAGGCACCGCCGGCCGTCACGATGGCATGAATGGCGACCAGCAGCTCTATCGACCGGCGAGCGGCGACGGCAACCGATGTCTCCGGCCCGACTCCGCGAGCGATCAGCACGCGAGCGAGTCGGTTGACGCGACTCGAGAACTCCGCGTACGTCAGTGACTCACCCTCGAACACCAGAGCCGTTGCGCCCGGCGTCTTCTCGACCTGGGCCTCGAGCAACGACACCAAGGTCTGCGAGCGGTCGACGGGGTGTTCGGTGTCGTTCCACTCACGGAGAACTCGAGTGCGTTCGCTGTCGTCGAGAAGCTCGATCTCGCCGACCACGGCCGTGGGATTCTCGGCTACCGAACCCAGAACGGTGACGAGTCGCTCGCACAGGACGAGGACGGTGTCCTCGTCGAACAGATCGGTCGCGTAGGTGACGTCGACGACCATGCCCTGCGGGGCACCGGCCGGACCGATCTTTTCCACGAACGTGAATTGGAGATCGAACAACGAGACCACGGTTTCGAAGTCGACGGTGGACACCGACAATCCCGGCAGTTCCAGATCTTTCTGACCCAGGTTCTGGAACGCGAGAACCACCTGCACAAGGGGGTGACGCGCCGTCGAACGGGCAGGATTCAGGATCTCGACGAGCCGCTCGAACGGAACGTCGACATGTGCCAGCGCCGACAGATCGGTCTCGCGAGCATCGGCCAGCACCTGGTCGAACCGGCGGGCGGTATCGATCTCGGTTCGGAGGACGAGAGTGTTGACGAACATACCGATCAGGTCGTCGAGTGCGGCCTCGCCGCGACCGGCGACCGGAGTTCCGATCGCGATGTCGGCTTCACCGGACAATCGCGACAGCAGCACGGCCAGCGAGGTGTGGACCACCATGAACAGCGAGGCGTTCTCGGCTCTCGCGGCGTCGATCAGGCCGCGATGCAGATCCTCGTCGATGGAGAATCGCACCAGCGCACCATTGTTCGAGGCGACGGCGGGTCGCGGTCGATCCGAAGGCACGTCCAACTGGTCGGGTAGACCGGCCAGTGCCGTTGTCCAGTAATGGATCTGCTGCGAGACGATGGAAGTGGGATCGTTCTCGGACCCGAGCACCTCGCGCTGCCAGAGGCTGTAATCGGCGTAATCGACGGGCAGCGGAGACCAGTACGGCTCCTGGCTCATCGACCGCGCTGCATACGCATTCATCACGTCACGAGTCAGCGGGCCCAACGAGAATCCGTCGGCCGCGATGTGATGGACTACGAATACCAACAGGTGCTCGGTAGGACTGACCTCGAACAGCCTCGTCCGGAACGGGAGATCCTTGGACAGGTCGAAGCCGGTGGTGGCCAATTCACGCATCGCGTCCGCCACGTCGTGTGCGGCTATGTCGACAGGCGTCAGGTCGGGGGTGGCCGACTGCGCGTCGACGATGACCTGATGAGCGGTGCCATCGGTCTCTGGGAACACCGTGCGCAGAGACTCGTGCCGAGCAACGACATCGGACACGGCGATCTGCATCGCGCGGCGGTCGAGCAGACCGGACAGACGTACGGCGATCGGGATGTTGTTGGCGGCCGATTCCACGTCGAACTTGTTCAGGAACCACATGCGCTGCTGGGCCAACGAGAGCGGTATGTGTTCCGGACGCTCCTGCGGAACCAGTGGCGGGCGACTACCGGTGGCGACCAGCGTGCCCAACCGAGCAGCAAGGTCGGTCACGGTCGACGTGTCGAAGAGCTCTCGCACCGCGATGCGAGTATCCAGTGCGACACCCAGCCGAGACACCAACTGTGTTGCGATGAGCGAGTTACCGCCGAGATCGAAGAAGTCGTCGTCGAGACCGACCCGCTCGATACCGAGCACCTGCGCGAAAACGTCGGCGACGACACGTTCGATGTCGTTCGTGGGCTCCCGATACTCGGTCACCTCGAAGGCGGGATCGGGCAGGCTCTTTCGATCGAGCTTTCCGCTCGCGCCCAGTGGGAACTCCGCGAGCACGATCAGGGTCGACGGCACCATGTATTCCGCGAGCCGAGCCCGCAGCGACGCCAGGACGGCTCCGGTGTCCACCGAGGCACCGGACGGCACGACGTACCCGACCAGTTGCTCGCGACGCACGACGACGACCGCCTGAGAGATCGAACGTTGCGCCAGCAGCGCCGACTCGATCTCGCCGAGTTCGATGCGCAGGCCGCGAAGCTTGACCTGGAAGTCGGAGCGTCCGACGTATTCCAGTTCGCCGTGCCGGTTCCAGCGCACGACGTCGCCGGTGCGATAGAGGCGCGCGCCGGCCGTCGCGAACGGATGCGCCACGAATCGATCCGCGGTCAGGTCCGGTCGCCCGACGTAGCCCCGAGCCAACTGTGCACCCGCGAGGTACAGCTCACCCGCAACACCGACAGGAGTGGGGTTCAACCGTGAATCCAGCACATAGACCGCGGTGTTCCACACCGGAGCACCGATCGGCATGACATCCGAGTCTTCGTCCGTCACTGCGTGGTACGTGACATCAACGGCAGCCTCGGTGGGTCCGTACAGGTTGTGCAGCCCTACGCCCTTCACCGCACGGCGCAGCGCGAGGGCAGTAGTGGGAGGCAGGGCTTCGCCGGAGGCGAAGACCAAGCGCAACGACGCACCCGACGCGCGGCGGCGCTCCACTTCGGGGACGAACACCGACATCATCGACGGCACGAAGTGCACCACCGAAACATGCTCGCGTGCAATGACATCCAGTAGATACAGCGCATCACGGTGGCCGTCGGGAACCGCGATGGCCACCGAAGCACCGTTCTGCAACGCCCAGAAGAACTCCCACACCGACACATCGAAGGTCGACGGTGTCTTCTGCAGCACCACGTCCTCGGCGGTCAGTGGGTACTCGTCCTGCATCCACAACAGTCGATTGACGATCGCATCGTGTGAGACCCCGACACCCTTGGGGCGGCCTGTGGATCCCGACGTGAAGATCACATATGCCGTATTCGTGGGTCGTAGCGGAGAGATTCGATCGGCATCGGTCAGCGGAGCCGAGGACAGCGTCGACACGTCGAGCGTATCGATGTCGATCGTCTCGACGCCTGCGAATTCGACATGATCTCGCGACGTGGACAACACCCGTACCGGCGCAGCCGTGGCTACGATGTACTCGTTGCGGTCGGCCGGCTGCTTGGGGTCGATCGGGACGTAGCCCGCCCCCGCCTCGACGATCGCATACATACCGACGAACAGATCGAGGCTACGACCGACAGCGAGCCCGACGAGCGAGTCGGGGCCCACACCCAACGACACCAGATGCCGCGCAAGACGATTCGCACGCGCAGCGAACTCCGCGTACGTCAACTGCTCACCCTCGAACACCAGTGCCTGCGCGTCGGGAGTCGCGACGACCTGACGGTCGAACAGGTCGACGAGCGTCACGTGCTCGGGCACATCGTGTGCAGTGTGGTTCCACGCGGTCACGACTCTCTCGCGCTCACCGTCGTCGAGAAGATCGATGTCGCCCACCGACACCGAAGGATCGGCCACCACAGCGGTCAGCATCCGCACGAAACGATCGGAGAAGCCGCGTACCGTCTCGGCATCGAACAGGTCGGTCGCGTACGTCAACTCGGCGGCCATGCCCTGTCCGCGTCCGTCCACTCCGATGGACTCGGTGACGGTCAACTGGAGATCGAACTTCGCCACCTCGGCGTCGAGCGCGACGCTGTCCACCGACAGACCTGGGAGGTCCACATGCGTACGGGTGAGGTTCTCGAACGAGAGCATCACCTGGAAGAGCGGATGCCGTGCTTGCGAACGAGACGGATTCAGCACCTCGACCAGCCGCTCGAACGGAAGATCGGCGTGCCCGAACGCGCCGAGCGCCACTTCCCTCGCGCGCCCGATCTGCTCCGAGAACGTGCGACCCGCTTCGATGTCGGTACGCAGTACCAGGGTGTTGACGAACATGCCGACCACGTCGTCCAGGGCTGCGTCGCCGCGACCGGCGACCGGGGTACCGATCGCAATGTCCTCGGTGCCCGAGAGTCGTGCGAGCAGGACTGCCAGTGCGGCGTGTACGACCATGAACAGTGACGCGTTGTGCGTGTGGGCCAGCGCAGAGAGGCCACGATGGACCTCGGCCGGCACCTCGAACCTGATCGACGAACCCTGGTAGGACTGACGATTCGGGCGAGGCCGATCGGTCGGCAGATCGAGCTGATCCGGCAACCCTGCCAGCATCCGAGCCCAGTAGTCGACCTGGCCGGAGATGAGCGATTGCGGATCGTCCTCCGACCCGAGGACCGAGCGCTGCCACAGGCTGTAGTCGGCGTACTGGACCTCCAACGGCATCCATGCCGGGTTCTCCCAGGCAGTGCGTGAGGCATACGCGATCATGATGTCGCGCGCCAGCGGACCCATCGACCATCCGTCGGCCGAAATATGGTGCACCACCATGGCAATGACGTGTTCGCGAGGGCCGATCTCGAAGAGTCGGGCCTGAATCGGGACATTGACGGTCACGTCGAACGTCGTCGACGCCAACGTGAAAACCTGCCGCTGGATATCGGCCGCGGACGTCGGAATCGGCATCAGGTTCGGCACCGTCTGAGCGGCGTCGAGAATGGACTGCTGCGGGCCGTGGGCGGTATCCGGATACACCGTGCGCAGCGACTCGTGCCGGTCGATCACGTCCATGATCGCAACCTGGAGCGCCGCGACATCGAGTTCGCCGGTCAACTTCAATGCGAACGGAATGTTGTATGCGGTGGAATCGGCGTCGAACCGGTTGAGGAACCACATTCGCTGCTGCGCCAGCGACAGCGGAATACGCTCCGGGCGCACTGTCGCGACGAGCGCGGTGCGTCCACCTTCCCCTGCGGCCTGCTCGACGCGCACGGCCAGCAGGGCAACCGTCGAGGCCTCGAACAGCATGCGCACCGGTACGGTCGCATCGAGAGCGACTCCCAGGCGCGAGACCACCTGCGTGGCAATCAGCGAATTACCGCCGAGTTCGAAGAAGTCGTCGTCGAGACCCACACGTTCCACGCCGAGAACGTCTGCGAACACGTCGGCGACGATCTCCTCGATCGGTGTCGTGGGAGCGCGGAACTCGCGCACCTCGAACACCGGAGCCGGCAGTGCCCGGCGATCGAGCTTACCGTTGACCGTCAGCGGAATCGCGTCCAGCACAACGAATGCCGACGGCACCATGTATTCCGGAAGGGCTGTCGCGATACCGGACCTGAGGTCCTCGATGTCCACGATCGGTCGACCCTCGACCGCAGCGGAGACCACGTATGCGACAAGACGCGCCGCACCCGGCGAATCCTCACGGACGACGACGGCAGCCTGAGTGACCGTCGGCTGGGCCGTCACCGCAGCCTCGACCTCGCCGAGCTCGATGCGGAATCCGCGCACCTTGACCTGATCGTCCGAGCGTCCGAGGTATTCGAGCTCACCCCCGGCATTCCATTGCGCCAGGTCACCCGTTCGGTACAGGAGCGAGCCGTCCTCGGACCCCGAGGCGAACGGGTTCGCCACGAAACGAGTCGACGTCAGGTCTCGGCGACCCAGGTAGCCGCGAGCGAGTTGTCCACCACCGACGTACATTTCGCCGGGAACACCCACCGGGACCGGATGTAGTCGGGTGTCGAGCACGAACACGCGCAGACCCGCGATCGGCTTGCCGACCACCGACGCACTGTTCCCGAGGGACGCAGAACCGAGCTGTCGGTAGGACACGTGGACAGTGGTCTCGGTGATGCCGTACATGTTGATCAAGCGCGGCGCGGTGTCCCCGTGCCGCTCGAACCACCCGCTGAGCCGGCGCTGTTCGAGTGCTTCACCGCCGAAGATCACGTACCGAAGCGACAGCTCGCCGCCGTCCGTTGCCGCGACGCGATCGGCCTCGGAGAGCTGATAGAACGCCGAAGGCGTCTGGTTGAGCACGGTCACTCGCTCGTCGACGAGCAACCGGTGGAATGCCTCCGGCGATCGCGAGGTGAAGTAATCCACGACCACCAGCGTGCCGCCGTAGAGCAACGGGCCCCACAACTCCCACACCGAGAAGTCGAATGCGTAGGAGTGGAACATGGTCCACACGTCGTCGGCACCGAAGCCGTAGACCGAATCGGTGTTGGCGAGCAGCCGAACCACGTTGCGGTGCGGCACCATCACGCCTTTGGGGCGACCGGTCGAGCCCGAGGTGTAGATGACGTAGGCGACGTTGTCGGGCCGCAGCGGACGCAACCGATCCTCGTCGGTGACACGCGCATTCGATTCCGCCGAGAGGTCGATCGTGTCGAGATCGAGCAGCTCTGTACCGATACGAGATTCGACGTCCGAAGGCAGCTCTACCCGGTTCGCACCGGAGAACAGAATCGACGTGGGTCGTGCGTCGTCGAGCATGTACTCGACGCGGTCGAGCGGGTAGCTCGGGTCCACCGGTAGGTACCCGCCACCGGCCTTGACCACCGCAACGAGAGCGACGATGAGCTCTGCCGACCTGGGCAGAGCGACCGCGACCAGGCTCTCGGGACCGACTCCGCTGGAAATCAGCACTCGCGCAAGACGATTGGTACGTGCATCGAACTCGGCGTACGTCATCGACGTGCCATCGAAGCGAACTGCGACTCCGTTCGGGTTCTCGGAAGCCGCTGCGTCCAGAAGGTCGACCAGCGTCACCTCTCGGGAGACGTCGACTCCCGACACGTTCCACTGCGATGCCACGCGCTCGTACTCCGCGGCATCGACGATGTCGACGTCACCGACCGGAACCGTCGGGTCATCGGTGACGGCACCCAGAATGTCGAGGAACCGACGGGCGAAACTGTCCACGAGTTCTGCGTCGAACAGATCCGTCGCGTACTCGAACACCGCGTCGATGCCCGCCGGCACACCGTCGTCCAGATGCTCGGTCAGCCACAGCTGTACGTCGAATTTGGCGATGGGGACGTCGAATTCGGCAGCCACCGCGCGGAGTCCGCCGACCGTGAGCTCCCGCGACATCGCCGATTCCAACGAGATCGCAACCTGGAACAACGGATGCCTGGACGTCGAGCGGACCGGGTTGAGGACCTCGACGAGTCGCTCGAACGGAACATCCGCATGGGCGAACGCAGACAGGTCGGTGTCGCGGACTCGTTCCAGGAGTTCCTCGAACGTCAACCCTGGATCGACATCGGTGCGCAGTACCAGGGTGTTGACGAACATGCCGACCAGATCGTCGAGCGCGGGCTCACCGCGACCCGCCACCGGCGCTCCGATGGCAATGTCGGTGGTACCGCTCAGTCGGGCGAGTAACAGCGCGTACGCCGCCTGCATCACCATGAACAGCGAGGCGTTGTTCGCGCGCGCCAGCTGCGTCAGCGAGGCGTGCAGGTTCGCCGGAACGTCGACGCGCAGCTTGCTGCCCGCGTTCGAGGACACCGCGGGGCGGGGCCTGCTCGACGGCAAGGACAGCTGGTCCGGCAGATCCTCGAGAGTCGCGCTCCAGTACGCGATTTCGCGGGATGCCATCGACAGCGGATCGGTCTCGGGACCGAGCACAGCCCGCTGCCACAACGCATAGTCCGCGTACTGGACCTCGAGCGGCGTCCATTCCGGTGCGCGCCCGTTGATCCGGCTCGCGTAGGCCACGAGCACGTCCCGTGCGAGCGGACCGAACGACGCGCCATCAGCGGCAATGTGATGCAGCACCATGGCGAGTTCGTGTTCGGTCGGTGAGATCTCGAAGAGCGCGATTCGGAAGGGTGTGTCGACCGTGACGTCGAATCCCTTTCCGACCAATTCGTGCAAGTGACCGCCCAGATCACGCCTGTCGATGCGCACCGGCTGAATGGTCGCCGGGGTTCGAGCCGCCTCCAGCACGACCTGCTCGGGTGAACCGTCCACCTCGGGGTACACGGTCCGCAGTGTCTCGTGTCGATCGACGACGTCGGCGAATGCAGCCGACAGGGCGACCACGTCGAGGGGTCCGGTCAGACTGACGGAAAAGGGCAGGTTGTATACCGCGGTGGTGGGGTCGAAACGGTTGAGGAACCACATCCGTTGCTGCGCAGGCGAAAGCGGGATGCGCTCGGGCCGTTCCTTGGCCTCCAACACCGGTACGTCCGCTCCGAGCCGGGCGGCCGATTCCGCCCTGGCCGCGAGCGCTCCGACGGTGGGTGCCTCGAACAGCTCTCGAACGCCGAGCCGCACTCCCAGTGCACTGCCCACGCGGGTCACCAACTGGGTAGCGATCAGCGAGTTGCCGCCGAGCTCGAAGAAATCCTCGTCCAAGCCGACCTTGGAGGCCCCGAGCAGATCCTCGTAGATGCCCGCCACCACGTAGTCCGCGCGGCTCTTCGGTGCCCGATACTTCTTCGCGCTGCTGAACACGGGTTCCGGCAACGCTTTTCGATCCAGCTTGCCGCTGGTGTTCAGCGGTAGTGCATCGAGAACGACCACCGCGGCCGGAACCATGTACGACGGCAGCGCGTGTCCGGCGAATTCGATTGCCGCTGCGGATTCGATCGATCGTCCCGGAGCCGCGACGACGTACGCCACCAACTGGTCGCCGGTGACCGTCTGCACCACGAGGGTCACTGCCTGCGAGATGGATTCGTGGGAGAGCAGAACCGTCTCGATCTCGCCGAGCTCGATGCGCTGGCCGCGGAACTTGACCTGGAAATCGGTCCGTCCGATGTAATCCAGCACTCCGTCGCTGCGCCAACGCACGAGGTCGCCGGTGCGGTACATCCGGTCGCCGCCGACGCCGAACGGGTTGGCCACGAAGCGATCCGAGCTCAGATCGGGTCGGCCCACGTATCCGCGTGCGAGCTGAACTCCGGCGAGGTAGAGCTCACCCGACTCACCGATCGGTGTGGGCCGCAAGCGGCTGTCGAGCACGAACGCCTTGGTGTTCCATTCGGGCACACCGATCGGAACTGTTCGGCTGTCCTGCGGGCCGCTGGGGTAGTACGTCACCGAGACGGCAGCCTCGGTGGGTCCGTAGAGATTGTGCAGTCCAGCAGTGGAGATCGCCCGGAACGACGCAGCGGTCTCGACCGGCAGCGCCTCACCGATCACGAACACGTGCCGCAGTGAGCTGCACGTGTGCGCCGGCGCATTGGCGACGAACACCGTCAACATGGACGGCACGAAATCGGTGACGGTGACCCGGTGTTCGGCGATCTTGTTGGCCACGTACACCGAGTCGCGATGCCCGTCGGGCGTCGCGAGCACCATCGTCGCACCGACCCGCAGCGGAAGGAAGAACCCCCAGAGCGAGACGTCGAATGTGGTGGCCGTCTTCTGCAGATAGACGTCGGACGCGTCCATCGGATACTCCGCGAGCATCCACTCCATCTGGTTGTGGATTGCCCGATGCTCGACGGCCACACCCTTCGGGCGACCGGTCGAACCCGACGTGTAGATGACGTACGCGGTGTTCGAAAGAGACAGTGCTTCAGTGCGTTCGGCATCTCGGATCGGGTCCGAGGACACCGACGAGTGGTCGACGAGATCCACTGCAACCGTTTCGGTTCCCTTCGGCAACGTCACATCGTCGCGGGAGGAGATCAGCACACACCGTGGCCGAGCGGAATCGAGGATGTACGCCGTGCGATCGGCGGGATGATCGGGATCGATCGGGACCCAGGCACCGCCTGCCGCCACGATGGCGTACATGCCGACTACGAGGTCGAACGAACGACGGATCGAGAGGCCTACGAGGGTCTCGGGGCCGACGCCCATGTCGATCAGCTGACGAGCGAGGCCGTTGACTCGACCGGCGAGCTCACCGTAAGTGAGCTTCTCCCCCTCGTACACCAACGCAGTCGAGTCGGGGTGCGCCGCCGCTGCTGCCTCGAAGGCAGACAGCAGCGTACGCGGACTCGTCTCGTGCCCGGTTGCGTTCCACCTCTCGACGACCAGCTCACGCTCGTCACCGTCGGTGAGCGCGAGATCCCACACCCGATCGTCCGGAGCCGAGGCCACGAACCGGCCGATGAAGTCGACGAACCGTTCATGATTTCGCCCGGACTGCTCCGGCCCGTACAAGTTGGGGTTGGACTCGAAGTCGATGTGGGTCGAAGAACCGGCGACGCTCGTGTAGAGGTTGAGCCCGAAGTCCTCGATCAGGCCGGTGGAGAGGATGTTGATACCGCCGACCATCGAGCCGAGGCGTACCTCGCCGAAGAACAGCATGATGTTGACCCATGGGCCGAAGAACGATGCCTGACCGCTGGCACCGCCCGCGTCACGGCGAATGTCCTCGTGCCGATACCGCTGGTGCCGTAGGGCTCCGGAGACCTCGGCGTTGACGCGCGCGAGAAGCGTTTCGACGGTGGTGTCGCCTGCGACGTCGAGCCGCAGAGGCACGACGTTGGAGACCATTCCGCCGGAACGGCGAAGCACCGCGGTGGTGCGCGCGGTCACCGGCAGCGAGAGCACGACGTCCTCGCGACCGGTCATCTGGGCGAGGTAGGCAGCGAATGCACCGATGACGATGGTGGCCATCGTCGTGTCGGTCCGGGTGCGCAGGGCCTCGAGCTGTTCCATGGTCTCCGCGGACAGAGCCGTGGTGTCGATCTGACTCTTCGCCGCGGGCGGGGCCGTGTGACCGGCGAGGGTGGTGACTCCGTCGATGCCGTCGATGCGCGACGCCCAGTATTCGCGGTCCGCCTCGAAGCGGCTCGAGTCTCGGTAGGCCACGTCGATGTCGTAGACCTTGGTCAGGTCCGACGCCAGATTCTTGGTCGGCTCGATGCCCTCGACTGCTGCCGTGTAGAGCTCCGCAGCGCGATTCATGAAGGTGACGGCACCGAAACCGTCGAGGACCACGTGGTGCACGCGCTCGTACCAGAACCACACATCGTCGTCCAGACGCAGCACGGTAGCGGCGATCAACCGGTCCCGAAGGACGTCGATGGGCGCGCTGTAGTCGTCGTGCATCCACTTCAGAGCGGCAGCGCGCGGATCGGCTTCACCGCGCAGGTCCAAGCAGTTCAGGGAGTCGTCGAGCGTGGGGTCGACGATCTGCCGAGGCTCGGCATCGATTTCGAGGAGGCGCACGAATCCGGACTGCAGCTCCAGCGCAGCCTGGGACGAGGCCCGGCGAAGAAGCTCCACATCGAGGTCACCGTGCAGTTCGATGTACTGGGCGATGTTCGCGGGTACCGCCGGGTCCACATGCTGCGCGAACCACATTCCCAATTGGGCCGGTGACAGGGGGAACGACGAATGCTCAGGACTACCGACTCCGTCGTCGTGTCCAGCATCTTCCACACCTAGCGGGTCCAATCGAAGCCTCTCTTTCCCACAATCACACGCGCCCCCACCGACTGCTGAACCAGCAGCGATCGGTGGGCACCGAACACGTCGAGCAAGTTGCTTACTTCGTTCTCTATTTTCTCACCGGTGACAACTCGAAGTTACCTTTCAGTACATATCCGTACGTATGTACAAGACCGTTACATGCCGGTACCCGTTTCGGGTTCACCCGACACACTCCGACTCGATTCGGCACCCGGTCAATCTACAGTGCCCAGTGCGGAGAGATCGTCGGTCGTCATGCCGTCATGTCGAAAGCGGCGATGACCTTGTTCGGGGTCACCCGAACGATCAATTCGCCCGGAACACCGTTCCTGGTGCCGAACTCCTCGGCACGCTCGCGGCCCATGTACCGGGCTGCGATCTCGGTTGCGGTGCGAACCAGCTCGGCCGGGTCCTCGTCGACCGATGCAATTCCCTGCACCTGGACGAAACCGTACGGTGGCTGCTCGAGATCGACGGTCAGGACCACACGGGGGTCTCGGCGGATGGACTTGCCCTTGGCCGTGTCCGCACCCGTGTTGAACACGATCTCGTCGCCCTCGACGAGGAACCAGATGGGTGCTACCAGCGGCCTGCCGTCGGAGGCCAAGTACCCGAGCTTGCCGGTGCGGGTTCCCACGGAGAGGAACTCACGCACACGCGGATCGGTGATCGACGTCATCGCAGATACGCTACGCGGCCGGGCCGACAGGATCTGCGATCTCGCGTACTTCGGCAGGTCTGCACGACCCGACTCAGCGGCCCAGGGTCGCTCCGATCAAAATCAATCTCATCGCCCGCTCCGTGGCATCGGTCAGAAACTCGGCACCTCGTTCGAGCGCTTCGACCAATTCGACCGGCGAGGGCAGAATGCCGGCAAAGGCGTCGATACCCGAGTCGTAGTTGGCCCGGGCGTCGAGACCGATGGTGCCCGCGAGCGCGACCACAGGTTTGCCGTGGAGCTTTGCTCGGCGGGCGACCTCCGTGGGGATCTTTCCCTTCGGCGTCTGCTTGTCGATCGACCCCTCGGCGGTCAACACCAGATCTGCCGTCGATATGAGGCTGTCGAGGTCGACATGATCGAGCATCACCTCGAAGCGCGGTAGGAGCTCCGCTCGCAGGACCGCCGCCACGCCGGCACCCATCCCGCCCGACGCCCCCGTCCCGGGCCCGGTGCGCAGGTTCAGGCCTTCAGGCCGTGTCGAGACATCACGCTCCAACACCTCGGCCCAGCGGTCCATTGCTGCCGACAGCACCTCCACTTGCTCTGGTGTAGCTCCCTTTTGCGGCGCGAAGATTCGGGCCACTCCCCCGGGTCCACACAGGATGTTGTGCGGATTGCACGCAACCCTGATCTCCACACCGCTTCCCGGAGCCAGACGTGGATCGAGGCCGGACACATCGATGTGATCGAGACGGACCAACTGGCCTCCGCCATCGCCCAACTCGAGGCCGTCCGCATCGAGCAGTCTCACACCGAGCGCCTGGAGCAGTCCCGCGCCGCCGTCCGAAGTACCGGAATCGCCGCATCCCAACAGTATTCGCTCGGCACCGTAGTCGAGGGCAGCGCGGATGAGCTCACCGACTCCCCGACTCGTGGTGACCGTCGGGTCTCGCATGTCTCGCGGAACCAGCGACAGGCCGGCAGCCGCCGCCATTTCCACGACCGCGGTGACCGGCCCGTCGGTTCCCAGTAAAGCGAAATGGGAAGCGACCGGCGCGCCTACCGGTCCGGTCACGACGGCATCGATCACCTTCCCCAGCGTGGCACCGGCAAGTGCACGGGCGGACCCTTCACCCCCGTCCACCAGGGGAACCGAGCTGACGATGGCGCCGGGCACCACCCGGCGAATACCCGCAGCGATGGCCGATGCGACCTCGTCGGCACCGAGAGATTCCTTGAACCCGGACGGGGCGACGACGAAGCGGAGAGGAGTAGAAGAGGGCATGGTGATCGGTTCCTTGTCGAGTGTGGGAGATCAGGAGATGGGGGTGCCGAGCAGAGGCCACACGGCCACGGCGAAGAACAGCACTGTCACCGCGGTCAACGGCGCGAGAAATGCGGACAGCCGCAGTAGGTCCTTCGGTGAATATGTCGGCACACCTTGAATTTTGGCGAATATTGCCACCGGCTTCGCCGAGGACGGCATGGTATGACAGAAGCCCGCTGCAGCCGTAGAGGCGAAGGCCGCGGCCACTGGATCGACGCCGAGCGCCAAAGCTGTGGTCACGACGAGCGGAACGAGGACGGACGAACGCGCCGAGCGAGATTGAATGAGCAGATGGGACGCCACGGACACCACGATCACCACCGCAATGAACACCCAGGCCGGTGCCGATCCGATCGGTACCACCGCGAACAACCCGTCCGAGAGCCACCCTGCCGCGCCGGACGTCGTCAGCGCGGTCCCGAGGGCCAGTGTCGCCGCCATGAACAGCAGCAGCGACCACGGCACGGTCGAGAGAGCCTTTCCGAAGTCGGTGGTACCGAAACGCGGAGAGGTGGAGATCAACGCACCGAGCAGGGCGGTGATGGCCGGGTGCACGCCGTGCAGCGGTTCCGAGCACCACAGTACGATGACCACGGCCAGCAGCGTCGCGGCCCGATTCTCCGCGATGGTCAGCGGTCCGGTCACCGGCGTCGGAAGCCGCGACGCCATGTCGGATACGTTCACCGTCAGTGGGATTCGGCGATCCTCACGATCGGTGAACAGCACGAGCACGAGTTCCGCTGCGCAATGGCTGCTGACCACGGCCAGCGGTACACCGAGCAGCAACCACGCGGTGAAGCTGATACCGGTGCCCGTCGCACTCTCCAGTACCTGGCTGGTGATCAGGTGCGCGCCTGCACCGATGAGGGTCGCCACAGCGGACAGCAAAATTACGGTAGGAAACAGAATTGCCAACGCCCGCACCACTCGCCTGCGCTCGGTAAGCGCCTGCGCCAACGCCAAGAACACCGGCAGCGCAAGAGCAGCACGGCCCGAGGTCGCCGGAATTGCGAATGCTGTCACGATGAGTGCGGCCGTCACCAGATGAGCGAGCTGACGCACAGTCCCCGCACCGCTGACGATGAACACTGCTGCGCGCGTTGCCAAACCGGACTCACGAACTCCAGCGGCGATGATGAATGCCGCGATGAGAAGCCAGATGGTCTCCTCGCCGAGGGTATCGAACAGTGCGTCCGTACTCACCACACCGGTCAGCACCAGAGCCAGCGCGGCGCCGAGAGCGACGTAGGTGTCGTCGATCTTGGTGAACACCCAGAGTGCAACAGCTGCAGTGAACACGACGAGCGTCGTCCGTCCCGCGCTGGGCAACCCTTCTGCCGCTCCGGAGAGCACAGCCAGAAGCGCAAGCAGCGCAACCGAACTCATGATGATTTGAATCACCCGACGAGTCATCAGATCGCGAAAGCGCCACGCCAGCATCGGCTGTGGAAGAGGAGGTGGCTGCGTTCTGAAGCTGACCGTGTTCATAACGACCAGTCTCGGACCGACCGATGAAACGGCGATGAACAGTCCATGAGCGTTCTTTCATGAGCTGCTCGGCTCAGGCCAGTCGATACCCCATCCCGCGCACCGTCTCGATTCGGTCGGAACCGATCTTCTTGCGCAACATACGAACGTACACATCGACGACATTGGAACCGGGGTCGAAATCGTACCCCCATACGTGACTGAGGATCTGCTCACGCGCGAGCACCTGCCGTGGGTGACGGAGAAACATCTCGAGCAGAACGAACTCGCGCGCGGTCAGCGACACCACCACACCGTTCACCACGGCACGCCTGGTGAGCAGATCCACAGCCAGAGAGCCGGATTCCAGAACGGAGACCGAGGGCTCTCGGTCACCGCCGCGCAGACGCAATCGAATACGTGCAAGGAGCTCCTCGAACCGGAACGGCTTGGTCATGTAGTCGTCCGCTCCGCCTTCGAGTCCGGTCACGGTGTCGTGCACCGAGTCACGGGCAGTCAGGATGATCACGGGAACACCGACACCGGCACCGCGCAGTGCTGCGATCACCTCGAACCCGTCTTTGCCGGGCAGGCCCAGATCAAGCACGACGAGGTCGAAATCTCCGGTCGTCGCATAGTCGATCGCGGTGATACCGTCGGCAACAGTGGTCGTGGTGAAACCGTTGGCCCGCAATCCCTTCTCGATGAAGGACGAGATGCGCTCGTTGTCCTCGGCGATCAATATTCGGCTCATCGTTCGTCTCTCATCGGGCCGGCAGGTCCAGTCCGAATGTCGCACCCGCGCCGGGTCGACTGTCGAGCGTCGCGGCACCGCGATGCCCATCGGCGATTGCTCGCACGATGCTCAGTCCCAGACCTGCACCCCCACTGTCCGATCGGCTCGAGCCATTACTTCCGCGGGCAAACCGTTCGAAGATGGCTGTCGCATCCTCGCTGGACACACCGGGACCGGTGTCGTTCACCCACAATCGAACTCGGTCTTCGACGAGCTCCGAGCCCACGGTGATCCTGTCGCCGGGCCTGGTGTGCGATACCGCATTCTGCGCCAGCTGAAGCACTGCCTGCGTGACTCGCTGCGGATCGACCCGCACCGAGCCCCTGCCCACGTGCCCCAGTATCCAGTCGCGGTCGGCGAGCGCCCGCACCTTCGCGTCGATGTCGCGCGTGAGGATCTCGAGGTCCACAGGTTGTCTGTGAACGAAATCCGGCCGCTCGGCTTTGGCAAGAATCAACAAGTCCTCCACGATCCGGTTCATTCGGTCCAGTTCGTCGGTAACGAGCCGAACCGTTTCTTCACGCTCGCGTGGATCATCACCCATCAGTTCGAGATGTCCACGAACGATCGTGATCGGCGTCCGTAGCTCATGGCTCGCGTCGTCCACGAATTGTCGTTGCGCGGCAAACGCGGACTCCAGCCGATCGAGCATGTCGTTGAACGTGTCGGCGAGTTCGGCGACATCGTCGCGGCCCTCCACCTCGATCCGCCTGGACAGATCGTCCGTGGTGATCTGGGCTGCGGTCCGGCGAACGAGGCGTACGGGCGCAAGAATCTGCCCGGCCACCACCCAAGCGATACCGCCGGTGAACACCAGTGCCATCAGTGATACCCCGACAACCACGCGAACGGTGTTGGATACGTCTGCGCGCTCGCGGTCGACGAGGATTCCGATCGCGAACGTCCCGGCCTGGCCCCCGCCCGAAGGTTCTGCCACCTGCTTGGCCCAGGCGACTTCTCCTTCAGAAGTCTGTGTGAAGCCCACGCTGTCGGGTGAGTCGACAATGGCAGATACGACGGCCGTATCGCTGACCAGATCGCCCGGACCGCTGCGTTCCTGACGCAGGAGTCGGTCGGTGTAGCCGAACAGGATCTCGTCATCGTCCGGGTATTGACGCTGCAGGTGCAACTGGAGCAGATCGGCGACGTTGGTGAACGGCAACCCATCGTCCGGGTCGCGGCCGGTCGCAGCGAACTCACTGAACTCGCCGATCTCCTGCTCGAGCGCTACTGCAGTATCTCGCTCGACGTCGGCGAGAAGAATTGTTCGCACTGCAACGCCCACGGCCAGCATGGCCAGTGCCATCACGAACAACAGCCAGCCCAGGATCCGCACTCGCGCAGGAATACGCGTTCCTACCCGGGGGCGACGAAGCGCAGGCTCGGGCTCCGGCACCTTCGGCGCGAGCACCTCGGTGCGGGCGTCACTGCCGTCGATCATTTTTTCGGTCGAGTTCACCCGTCGTCATCTTCCGCATCGTCGTCGCCGCCCATATCGTCCTGGTTGCCGACGTCGTCATCATCATCCCTGTCCGGCAGAACTTCCACGGGCGGCGGGGCCGGCACGACGATGGACTGCGGTACAGCCGGAGGGTCCGCTGCAGCAGGGGCCGTCCCTCCTGCAGAACCCGTGTCGACAGAAGGGCCCGCGGTGGCCGGTGGGGCCGTGGTATTCGGTGGGGCCGTGGTATTCGGTGGGGCTCCGGTAGTCGGCGAGGCTGCGGTAGTCGACGGTGCAGCGCTCGACGCCGCGACCCCGACTGTGACTCGCGGCTCGAAGCTCGGCGGCTGTGGGGTGTCGGCGAGCACGGTACTCGCGAGCGCTACGCCGACCGGCACGATCACCACGGCCGCCAGGACTGCGATCTTGGGTGCGAACTTCACATCACCACATTCGCTTCGATGTGTGAGACGACGATGAAGGCAACATGAGTAGATTTTCATGTTCGCCCCGAGGCCGACCTCTCGAGCCGCCGGATCCTGGTAACTAGACCGCTGCGTGGGTCAGCGCGCCTGCACAGATCGTGGCCCTGATCTCCGTATCCACGAGATCGCGAACCGTCCGGTGCTCAGGATGCTCGACGAGTACGACGATGTCTGCCGCGTCCCCCACTCCGAGGGCCCCACGACCACCGCAGGCGGCCTGCAGCGCGACGTCCAGGGGCACAGCCTCCTCGGGAAACCACGCCGGTCGGTCGTCGTCGGTTCGAAATACCGCCGCAGCGACCCCGGCCAACGGCTCGGGCGGACTGACCGGGGCGTCGGAGCCGAAGAGCAGCCTCGCACCGCTGCGATGGAGCGTTCCGTAGCCGTACGCCACCGAGCGCCGGCCGGACCACAGATTCTCCGCGATCTCGCGATCGGACATGGCGTGCTGCGGCTGCACCGAGGCCGCGACACCCAGTTCGGCGAAACGTCCGATGTCCTCTGGAAGGATCTGCTGCGCATGCTCGATTCGTCCCCCGCAGCCGGCCCGCTCGAACGCGTCGAGTGCGATGCTGTTGGCGCGGTCGCCGATTGCATGGATCGCCGGCACGATGCCATTGCGCGACGCCCGCGACACGAGCTCGAAGAGACTGTCCTGGGTCTCGAGCAACAGACCGTAGGCGTCGTCGCCGTCGACGCCCGGGTAACGGTCGTGGCAGCAGGCCGTTCTGGTGTTGAGTGAACCGTCGAGCATCACCTTGAGTGGTCCGCGCCTGATCAGATCCGAGAGCGCCGAGACGTCGCCTGTCCGCTCGCCGCGCTCGATTGCTTCGTCGAGCCACTGCGGCCACACCGTCGTATCGACGCGTACCGCGGGAGAACCGGCCGACAGACGTCGATCCCAGACCGTCCTGTTGTCCGCGAACTCGAAATCGACAACACCGGTGACTCCGCGGACCGCCAGCGCTGCCGTGGCGTCGAGCACGGCCCGATCGAGTTCCGCCGGATCTTCCTGTTCCTCGAGTGCCATGACCGCTTCGAGACCGTCGACATCGCGCAGCACTCCGGTGGGGTGATCGATTCCCAGATCTGCGAGTAACGCCGGGCTCAGCCACAGCGTGTGCAGGTCCATGCTCGTCATGGCGACGCGGGCACCGGGCAGTGCACTCTCAAGCAGGTCCTTGTGCGGTTCCTCGGGCCACTGCGCGTCACGAAAGCCATTGGCGCGCACCACAGAATCGCCTGCTGTTCGCGCATAGGGATACACCAGTGCGACGGCATCGGCCGCCGACATGGCCGGCCCGACGTCGATACGCCGACGCGCCGCCGCCCATTGAGTCAGGTGTACGTGGCTGTCCACGAACCCGGGCAGGGCAACGCCACCTCCCCCGTCGAGCACCTCGACACCGGTACTGCGCTGACTGCCTGCCGGGACGATCGACGCGATGACCGAGCCGACGAGTTCGATGTCGAAGAGCACGCCGGAACCATCCAGTGCGACGTTGGCGATAATCACCCCTGGGACTCTAGAGCGTCGCCATCGTCGGCGCGCATGCCATCCTCTAGCAATGAAAACAGAGCCGACCGATCCCGTCGGGTATCACGCGACCGTTACAGTGCGCTGGTCGGACATGGACGCATTTGCGCACATCAATCACGCCCGCATGGTCACCTTGCTCGAAGAGGCGCGTATCGAATGGCTGCTCAGTGAGGGCGAGGCGAACGAGAGCTTGATCAAGAGTGCGTTGATCGCGAATGTGACCATCGCATACAAGAAACCGCTCCGGCACTCGGACGGTCCGCTCGACGTCACACTCTGGTTCGAGAAGGTGCGCGCCGTCGACTTCACCATCGGGTACGAGGTGCGGGCAGCCGGCGCGGCACCGGATTCGCCACCGGCGGTGGTGGCGACCACCCGGATGGCGATGGTCGACGTCGGTGCCGAAACCTTGCGCCGCATCGCGCCGGAAGAGAAGGCCTATCTCGCCCGCTGGACTCGCTGATACTCGGCCGCCCGGTCGACGAACCACGCCAGGGCAGCCGGATCGTCGACCGCGCTGGATTCGAGAGTGCTTGTTGCCGTAGCTCCTTGGAAGAGTCGCTTGAGTGGCACCTCGAGCTTCTTCCCGGTACGCGTATGCGGGATTGCCTGCACCGCGATGACGTCGTCGGGAACGTGTCGCGGCGACGCCTGCGTTCTGATGACCGATTCGATGCGGCCGCGAAGTTCATCGGTGAGACCGTCCGGAACGACCACGAACAAGGGCATCCAGTAACCACCGTCCGTCAGCTCTATGCCGAGAACGAGCGCCTCGGTGATCTCATCCAGTGACTCCACGGCCTGGTAGATGTCGGCGCTTCCCATTCGGATGCCGTTGCGGTTCAGGGTCGAATCGGACCGACCGTGCACGAGAACACTGCCATGATCGGTGATGGTGATCCAATCGCCGTGACGCCAGATCCCTGGGTAGGTATCGAAATAGGCATCGCGATAGCGAGTTCCGTCGGCGTCGTTCCAGAAGTACAGCGGCATCGACGGCATGGGCTCGGTGACGACCAATTCGCCCACCGTCCCGCGCACCGAGTTGCCGGCCTCGTCGAAGGCGTCGAGCGCAACACCCAGGAACGGCACGGACAGCTCTCCGGCCCATACCGGGGCGGTTCGCACTCCCCCGGCAAACGCCGATACGACGTCGGTACCACCCGAGATGGAGAAGACCGGTATCCGCGCACCGATGCTCTCCGACAACCAGATCGACGAGGATGCCGGCATCGCGGACCCGGTGATCCCGACCGCTCGCAGAGCCGACAGGTCGTGATCGGTGCCGGGATGGGTGTCGGTCTTGATGCACGAGAGCACGTAGCCGGGGCTGGTACCGAGGTACGTCACGCCCAGCCTTGCTGCGATGTCCCACAGCGCATCCGGCGTGGGGAACGACGGATTTCCGTCGGCGCACACGATGGTGGCACCGGTCAGCAGGCCGGCGATCTGGAAGTTCCACATCATCCAGCTCGGGCTGGTGTACCAGAAGAAGACATCTTCGGATCCCAGATTTGATTGCAGGGCAACAGATTTGAGGTGCTCGAGCACCACACCGCCGTGACCGTGCACGATGCCCTTGGGGAGACCTGTGGTGCCGGACGAGAACACTACCCACAGTGGGTGATCGAACGGGACGGCCACCGGCACGAGTTTGCGACTCACGGCGGTGGCGTCGGACCAACTCTGCGCCGTTCCCGACGGTGTGCCGATCACCACCACCGCCCGCAGCGTCGGAAGGCCTTCGACGAGAACATCCACATCGGCGGCCTTGTCTCGGAACTTCCCTCCGTAGGTGTACCCGGCCGCGGTGATCAGTGCCGTGGGTTCGAGTTGTCCCAGACGATCGAGAGCCGCCGAGGCCGAATAGTCCTGCCCACAGGCGGCCCACACCGCGCCCAGACTCGCGGTCGCCAGAAAGGCGATCACTGCTTCCGGCACGTTCGGGAGATAGCCGACGACACGATCGCCGCGCCGAACCCCCTTGTCTGCGAGTGTCCCCGCGAGCGCGCCCGCCTGCTCGATCATCTCGGCCCAGTTCACGGTCCGCGTCGAACCATCCTCACGAGCATGGACGATGGCCTCGCGATCGGGTCGAGCGTGCCTGATCACCTGGTCCACGTAGTTCAACTCGGTTCCCGGAAACCACTGCGCACCCGGCATTCCGCGTTCCCCGATCACGACGGTCGGCTCGTCGGCCGAGGGGATCTCGAAGAAGTCCCAGACTGCTCGCCAGAACAGCTCGAGCTCGTTCGTCGACCATCGCCACAGCGCCGAGTAGTCCGGTAGGAGCACATCGTGGCGTTGCTCGACGAACCGCGCGAACTCGGTCACCCGCGCCTCGGCGAGATCGGATTCCGTCGGCGTCCACAGCGCACTGTCCATGTACGTGAGTATGTCAGCCGAGCGATCGCCGTCAGATCAATCCGAGCGACCGCTCACGCATTTCCACCTTGCGTACCTTGCCGGTGACCGTCATCGGGAACTCGTCGACGACGTGCACGTACCGCGGAATCTTGTAGTGCGCGAGCCGGCCATCGCAGAACGCCCGCACCGAGTCCGAATCGAGCGGCGGGGCATCGTCTCTCATCCTGATCCACACCATGAGCTCCTCGCCGTACTTCTGGTCGGGAACACCGATCACCTGGGCGTCGAGAATGTCGGGATGGGTGTAGAGAAACTCCTCGACTTCGCGGGGATAGATGTTCTCACCGCCGCGAATCACCATGTCCTTGATCCGTCCGGTGATGGCCACGTAGCCGTCCTCGTCCATCACCCCGATGTCGCCGGTGTGCATCCACCCCTCGGTGTCGATGGCTTCGGCGGTCTTCTCCGGCTGCTCCCAGTAGCCCAGCATCACCGAGTAGCCGCGCGTGCACAGTTCGCCCGCCTGACCACGTGGCAAGGTGCTGCCGTCCATCGGGTCCACGATCTTCACTTCGAGATGCGGACCCACCCGACCCACGGTGGACACTCGCTGTTCGATGGAGTCGTCGCTTCGAGTCTGCAGCGACACCGGGGACGTCTCGGTCATGCCATAGCAGATCGACACCTCCGTCATCCCCATGCGCTCGATCACCTGCTTCATCACCTCGGTGGGGCACGGTGATCCGGCCATGATTCCGGTCCGCAGACTGCTCAGATCGAAGGCGTCGAAGTTCTCCAATGCCAGCTCGGCGATGAACATCGTCGGGACGCCGTAGAGCGACGTGCATTTCTCCGATTCCACGGCGGTCAGTGTCGCGACCGGATCGAAGGAGGGTCCTGGAATGACCATCGCCGAGCCGTGCGAGGTAGACGCCAGATTGCCCATCACCATGCCGAAGCAGTGATAGAACGGCACCGGGATACACACCCGGTCCTCGGCGGTGTAGTGGCAGAGCTCGCCGACGAAGAATCCGTTGTTGAGGATGTTCCGGTGACTCAGCGTCGCACCCTTCGGGAAACCCGTTGTCCCCGAAGTGTATTGAATGTTGATCGCGTCATCGGCCCGAAGCTGCTCGGACACGTCGGAGATCATCCTGGGAGTCTTCGCCAAGGCACGGTGCCCACGATCGGTCATAGCTTCCCACTGGATGCTCCCGATGAACAGAACCTCTCGCAGCGACGGCACCTCGGGTCGCGCGTTCTCGATCATCGCGGCGTAGTCCGAGCCCTTGAACTCGCTGGCCGACAACAACACCGAGACAGCGGCCTGTTTCAGGACGAATTGCAGCTCGTGTGACCGATACGCCGGGTTGATGTTGACCAGCACCGCCCCGATCTTCGCTGTCGCATACTGCGCCAGAACCCATTCGGGACAGTTGGGTGCCCATATTCCCACTCGATCACCGACCGCGACACCGGCCACCAGTAGTCCAGCCGCCAACAGATCGACGTCGGCGACGAACTCCGAGTAGGTCCAACGTCGTCCGGAGGGTACGTCGATCAACGCGTCACGCTCGGAGAACGTCGCCGCGGTTCGATCCAGATTCGCGCCGATGGTCTCGTCGAGAACCGCAATGTCCGACGCACCGGAAGAATAACTGTCCATGCACCCCACGGTAGTGACCGCCGTCACGCGCAGCCACCCCCGAATAGGGGGATGTCATTCCAGCGTGAGTGCCTCCGTCGCCTCGAGCACATCCGCTCGAGAGGTGTCCTTGAGCGCCACTCCGGACCGTCCGAGCTTCCTTGCCCCAGCCAGAAGGCCCGCTGCTATTCGCGCAGACTGCGCGTAGCCCTGCCCCTCGGGCGGATGAATATTGGAGATGCAGTTGCGGTCGGCGTCGGTGCAGCCAGGCTTCGGCAGATGCGTCAGGTAGATGCCGAGACTGTCCGCAACCGACAGGCCCGGACGCTCCCCGATCAGAACCAGTACCGTCCGCACACCCATCGCCGCGGCGATGTGATCACCCAGCGCCACCCGCGCCTCGGTCGCAATGACTGGAGGCGCAATCGAATATCGATCGGCCAGTTCGGCTTTCAATGCCTCGAGCATCGGCACTCCGTGATCGGCCAGCGCGCGTGGGGACAACCCGTCGCTCAACACGATTCCGATTTCGTCCTCGGAGTTCACCACCGCCGACAGATCCTCCGGTTGCCGACCGAGGTCGGGTCGTCGTAGGTACTCCGCACGACTGGTCGCCAACGACGTCACCACGGCCGGCGCACCGAGACCGACCTGCTCCACCCGGCTCACGAATTCTTCGACGTCGAGCGGCATGTGCACCGCATCCCTGGCGGCAGCGTGCGCCGAGCGAAACTCCAGTACCCGGGTGGTCGGCAACGAATCACCGATACGCCCGAGCCCGATTCGGGCCTGCGTCATCGCCCGCAGCTCACCCCAGAATTCGTGGTCGTCGGGTCGTTCCGCAGGCTCCACTCCTGAATCCGATCGTTCCGCAGGCACTACTCCTGATGTATCTGTCATCGCGCACTCATCAAGGCCCGCAGCGGCGATCCCGCAGCATCGATGTCCAGAACTCGACCGTCGGCGTCCACCATGCCCAAACGCGAGAGCCACGACTCGAACTCCGGTGCAGGCCGCAGGCCGAGAACCTGTCGGACGTAGAGCACATCGTGAAAGCTCAGCGACTGGTACCCGAGCATGACGTCGTCGGCTCCCGGCACCGCGATGACGAAGGCAACCCCGGCCGCACCCAGCAAAGTGAGCAACGTGTCCATGTCGTCCTGATCGGCCTCGGCATGGTTGGTGTAGCAGACGTCGACGCCCATGGGCAGCCCCAACAACTTGCCGCAGAAATGATCCTCGAGCCCCGCCCTGATGATCTGCTTGCCGTCGTACAGGTACTCGGGCCCGATGAATCCCACAACGGTGTTGATCAGCAGCGGCTCGAGA
The DNA here is from genome assembly GCF_059489205.1 of Rhodococcoides sp. S146-33. Taxonomy (NCBI): domain Bacteria; kingdom Bacillati; phylum Actinomycetota; class Actinomycetes; order Mycobacteriales; family Nocardiaceae; genus Rhodococcoides; species Rhodococcoides sp. S146-33. The sequence continues at coordinate 394,548 of NZ_JCAJWY010000002.1, read as the reverse complement.
TCGCGGGCCACTGCGTACGCCCTCGTCTCCAAGGTCTGTTGGTCGACCGGTCGGTCACCGGTGCCGATGTGCGCGCCCGCAGACAACGCAGAGCCCTGGCCCGTTTCGAGATACATGACGTTGTTCCCGACGGTTCCGCGGTGCAGCGATCGACCGGCCTCGTTGGCCTGCCGAAGCAGCGGAATGTTCACGCCGAAGCTCGAATTGGCTCCCTCGGTGCCTGCAATGGACTGGAACACCAGATCGACGGGAACTCCCTTGTCGATCAGCTCCATCGTCGTCGTCACGTGCGAAAGCACGCACGATTGCGTGGGAATCTCGAAGCGCTGCCGAATCTCGTCGAGCAGATGCAGCAGGTCGGCTGTGGCCTGAGGTGAGTCGGTCGCGGGATTGATCCCGATGACCGCATCTCCCGATCCGAGCAGCAAGCCGTCGAGCGTGGCCGCCGCGATTCCACGCGGATCGTCCGTCGGGTGATTGGGTTGCAAACGCGTGGTGAGGGTTCCGGGTAGACCTATCGTCGTCCGGAACGCCGACGTCACCTGCGCCGCCCGAGACACTGCGATCAGATCCTGATTTCGCATGATCTTGCTGACGGCAGCGACCATCTCGGGCGTCAATCCGGCCGCGACCGAACGCAGTGTCGATGCCGCGTCCGGCCCAGCGGTCACCTGCAGCAGCCAGTCCCGCAGACCTCCCACGGTCAGGTGCGAAACGGCCCCGAACGCGATGCGATCGTGCGAGTCGATGATGAGCCGGGTGACCTCGTCGCTCTCGTACGGAACGAGCAGATCGTGCAGGAACACATCGAGTGAAACCTCCGACAGAGCCCACTGCGCCGCGGCGCGCTCGGCATCCGATTCGGCTGCGCACCCGGCCAGTTCGTCGCCCGACCGCAGCGGGGTCGCCTTGGCCATCAGGTCCACCAGACCGTCGAACGTGTAGGTGGTGCCCGAGACCTGTTGGGTGTAGATCGTCATTCCAGTTCGGCCTCGGCCTCGGCCAGTGCGGCGAATTCCTCGTCCGGCGAATTCGCGACGAGGTGATGCCTGCTGTAGATGCCGAAGTACGCCATGAACGCCACGAACACGGCCAGACACCACAGTGCCGCAGTGGAATCGACGACGAAGGTGGCGACGACAGCGAGTGCCGCGATGATCAACGCGAATCCGGTGGTGACGACGCCCCCCGGGGTTCGGTACGGCCGTTCCATATTCGGCTCGTTGCGCCGGAGCACGATGTGGCTGACCATCATGAGAACGTAGCTCAGAGCCGCGCCGAACACGGCCATGTTGAGCAACATTCCACCCTGCCCGGTCAGGGAGAGCAAGAATCCGATGACACCCGGCACGATCAGTGCGAGCGTCGGAGCCTTGCGAGAGTTGGTGATGGACAGCGTCTTCGGCAGGTAGCCTGCACGCGAGAGTGCAAAGAGCTGGCGCGAGTACGCGTACATGATCGAGAAGAACGACGCGACCAATCCGGCCAGGCCGATGTAGTTGACTATCTTGCTCGCCGTCCCGTCACCGAGGGCTTCGACCAACGGGTTTCCCGATTCCTTGACTGCGTCGGCTCCGCCCGCTCCGGTCACCAGGAACAGAACGACAGCACCGGTGACGAGCAGAACACCCATCGCGGCGATGATGCCGCGCGGGACGTTCTTGGTCGGATCCTTGGCCTCCTCCGCGGCCAGAGGCACACCCTCGATGGCGAGAAAGAACCAGATGGCGAACGGCACGGCCGCCCAGATGCCGAGGTAGCCGAACGGCAGGAATCCCGAGGCTCCGGCCGCGTCGGTGGGTGCGATATCGGTCAGGTTGCTCGCGTCGAACTGCCCGATGGCTGCGATGGCGAACACGACGAGTCCGACCAAGGCGATGCCGGTGATGACGAACATGATCTTCAGTGCCTCGCCGGCACCCGAGAGGTGGATCCCGATGAACACCGCGTACACCACCAGGTAGACCCACCACCCGTCGGTGATCCCGAACAGCCCGAGCGATTCGACGTACGCACCGATGAAGGTCGCGATCGCTGCCGGCGCAATGGCGTACTCGATGAGAATGGCTGTGCCGGTGGCGAATCCGCCCCACGGTCCCATGGCGCGGCGGGCGAAGGTGTAGCCGCCGCCTGCCGCGGGCAGAGCCGAGGACATCTCGGCCATGCCGAGGACCATGGCGAGGTACATACCCGCGATGATGATCGCTGCGATGAGCAGCCCACCGAAACCGCCCTCGGCGAGACCGAGGTTCCACCCCGAGTAGTCGCCGGAGATGACGTAGCTGACTCCCAGGCCGGCCAGCAGTACCCAGCCCGCTGTCCCCTTCTTCAGGGTGCGTTTGGCCAGGTAGTCACCGCCCTCGACATGAGCCTGAGTACTGTCGTGGGAACTGGCCTTCGGATGAGGCGACTGTGGATCTTTCACGGACATTGCAAGCCTCTCGTACCAGGTCACTCGCGAGGGGACGCTCCATCGGGTGCGGGGCGCGCGAACCGGTTCACAGTAGGTCGATGATGTGATCGGGGTATCATCGATGAATGACGGGCGAATTACGGCTGCTGTGCAACCGCATTGACGTCACCGATGTCTCCCTCGTCCGGTTCGGCGACTGTCAGTACTGCGTCCACTACGGCTCTGTTGGTTTCCAGCTCACGCTCCAGCCGCCGGAGCGTGTGCGCAATGCGTGATTCTGCGAAATCACCGACGAGATCGACACTCGCCACCACATAGATCTGTTTGGGACCGACGAACTCGATGCGCACGAATCGGACCGATGCCACCTCGGACAGTTGCTCGATGCGCTGCACCACCGCGTTCCATAATGCTCTCGAACCTGGTTCCCCGGTGAGGAATCGGCGGTTTCGATCGATCAGGACGAAGGCCACGATACCGAGCAACACGCCCACCAGAATCGACCCGATCGCGTCGAACGCCGCGGATCCGGTCAGTTGGTGCAAACCGATTCCTGCACCGGCGATCACGATGCCGATCAACGCGGCACTGTCCTCCGCGAACACCGCACGCAGAGTCGGGTCCGAGGTCTCGAGTGCGTAGTCGAGGAAGTCCTTGTCGTACTCGGCTGCTTCACCGCGAATCTGCCGAACCGACTGCAGGAACGAGATTCCCTCGAGCAGAAATGCAACCGCGAGGACCACATAGGCGACGAGGTAGTTCTCACTGCTCGATTCGCCGGCAAGCAGCGAGGTGATGCCGTGCCACACCGATACTGCGGCACCGGCGACGAAGAGCCCGATGGCCGCGAGAGTCGACCAGAAGTACGTCTCGCGTCCGTAGCCGAGCGGACGACGGTCGTCCGGCCCGCGTGAACCCCGACGATTGGCCACGAGCAGAAAGATCTCGTTCCCGGTGTCGGCCCACGAATGCGCAGCTTCGGCGACCATCGACGCCGATCCGGTGAAGACGGCCGCGAACGTCTTGGCGATCGCGACGCCGAGGTTGGCGACGAACGCAATCACCACTGTGCGCAGGCTCTCGCCGCCCTCGGCCGCGTCTGATTTCGATGAGCTTTTCATCGTTCGCACTGTATGCGCTGCGCGCAGCCGCACTCAGCCCTGGAGCATCCCGGGCACGGGACAGGCGTCGACGGCCTCGGCGACCACGAGCGGATCATCGGGAACCTCGGGTCGTCGACCTTCTTCCCAGTCGACGCCCACCAGTGGTGGATGCTCGGCAAGGATGTCGTTCTCTGCGGCGGTGTACGCCCGGCCTCGGCTGAGGAAGCGCACTCCCTCGGGCGATTCGAGCGAGAATCCACCGCCGCGGCCGGGAACCACGTCGAGCACGAGCTGCGTGTGCTTCCACGCCTGGAATTGTGATCCCGAGATCCACACCGGCACACCGTCGCTCCCGGTCGGCAGCTCCAGTGGGACCTCACCGACGCCGAGCCGAAGGTCGATGTACCCCAGCAGGACGTCGCGGTCACCCACGATGAATTCGCCTGCGGGATAACACATCGGCGACGAGCCGTCGCAGCATCCACCGGACTGATGCATCATCAGTTCCCCGTGGATACCGCCGAGGCGACGGAGCAGGTCCATCGCCTCGACGGTGGTCTTCAGCCGCGCAGGCGGCCGAGGGGCATTCATCAGAAGAATCCCTGTGCCTTCTGCGCGTAACTCACCAACAGGTTCTTGGTCTGCTGGTAGTGATCGAGCATCATCTTGTGGTTCTCGCGGCCGATACCGGACTGCTTGTAACCACCGAACGCGGCGTGCGCCGGGTACTGGTGATAGGTGTTGGTCCACACGCGACCGGCCTGAATGTCGCGGCCTGCGCGGTAGGCGATACCGCCGTCGCGAGACCAGACGCCTGCGCCGAGCCCGTACAGGGTGTCGTTGGCGATCTCGATGGCGTTGTCGTAATCGGTGAACGACGTGACCGACACGACCGGCCCGAAGATCTCTTCCTGGAAGATGCGCATGTTGTTCTTGCCGGTGAAGATGGTGGGCTGCATGTAGTAGCCGCCGTTGAGGTCGCCGCCGAGCTGTGCGCGCTCGCCGCCGGTCACGACCTGTGCGCCCTCACTTTTGCCGATCTCGATGTACGAGAGGATCTTCTCGAGCTGGTCGTTGGAAGCCTGGGCACCGATCATGGTCTCGGTGTCCAGCGGATCTCCCTGTCGCACAGCCTTGGTACGGATGGCAGCGAGGGCGAGGAACTCGTCGAAGATGTCCGCCTGGATCAACGATCGCGACGGGCAGGTGCAGACTTCACCCTGATTGAGGGCGAACATCGTGAAGCCCTCGAGGGCCTTGTCCTGGTAGTCGTCGTTGGCCTGCAGCACGTCGGAGAAGAAGACGTTGGGGCTCTTGCCGCCGAGCTCGAGAGTCACCGGAATCAGGTTCTGCGATGCGTACTGCATGATCAGGCGGCCGGTGGTGGTCTCGCCGGTGAACGCGATCTTGGAAATACGCGGGCTCGATGCCAGGGGCTTGCCTGCCTCGACGCCGAATCCGTTGACGATGTTCAGCACACCGGCGGGCAGCAGATCGCCGATGATCGAGATCAGGTGCAGGATCGATGCGGGAGTCTGCTCTGCGGGCTTGAGCACCACGGCATTACCGGCCGCGAGCGCCGGGGCGAGCTTCCAGACCGCCATGAGGATCGGGAAGTTCCACGGAATGATCTGCCCCACGACTCCGAGCGGCTCGTGGAAGTGGTAAGCCACTGTGTCGCTGTCGATTTCGGAGAGCGAGCCCTCCTGTGCGCGGATGCAGCCGGCAAAGTACCGGAAATGATCGATGGCCAGCGGGATATCGGCGTTGAGGGTTTCTCGGATCGGCTTGCCGTTGTCCCAGGACTCCGCCAGCGCGATGGACTCGAGATTCTCGGCGATGCGATCGGCGATCTTGTTCAGGATCACCGCGCGCTCCGCGGCAGACGTCTTGCCCCACGCGGGAGCTGCGGCGTGTGCCGCGTCGAGTGCGAGTTCGATGTCCTCGGACGTGGAGCGGGCGACCTCGCAGAAGTTCTCACCGGTGACGGGAGTCGGGTTCTCGAAGTACTGGCCCTTGACAGGCGGTACCCACTCGCCGCCGATCCAATTGTCGTAGCGCGACTGGAACGACATGACGGAATCGGCGGTACCTGGACGGGCGTAGACGGACATTGAAAATCCTCCTGATCGACACGTGCTTCACAGTTGATGCGGTGTGTGATTCAGGACACTAGGCCGTGCAACGTTGCAAGTACGTTGCCGATCTGGCAGACAAGCGGGGCGTGACGCGTTCGTCAGATTCCGAGTTCGCGATCGAGTAGATCGATTCGCGCGCTCACCTGACCGTAGAGCGCAGAATCCCTGCTCAGAGTGGCCCGGTAGGCCTCCCACGCGATGACGTCCGTGCGCCCGTGGATGGACGCGGTCCACTGCGCCAAGAGCACGGGATCGCCGAGCCGGAGCAACGCGGCCTGCATTCGAGACCGCAGTTCCTCGCGGATGCTCTCGATGCCGGGCGCGGACGACCCCGGGAGCACCGGGCCGGAATAGATACGCAGAGCGGCGTCGACGTCGCCGCGGTCGAGGGCGCGTCGGATGTCGCCGACGTCGGAGGTCAATTCGCCGACCAGACGGTAGGGCCGCGATGCCAGACCCGCAGTGCCGAAGGTCTTGCGCAGTCTCGACATCTCGGCGCGAATGGTGACGGAATCGAGTTCGTGCTCGTCGAGGAGCACCGCAAGATGGTCCGAGCTCAGCCCCTCCGGATGCTCCCCCAACAGCAGCAAGATCTCGGCGTGTCGCTGCGAGATCGGTACCCGGCCGGATCCTCGAACCACTCCCGGCCGGCCGGACCCCAGAACTTCGAGTCGAGGAGCCGTGTCCCCCAGCGATTTCGGCGAGTTCATCAGGTGCAGACGCAACTCGGATTCGGCCGCGGCGACAGTGGCACGTACGAGCGACAACACCTCTGGCACCGCCACTCGCGGGCCACCGGTGATATCGATGGCTCCCAAGATGTGACCGCTGGTGGGGTGGTGCACCGGTGCCGCCGAGCAGCTCCACTCGTGCACCGACCGAGAGAAATGCTCGGACGCGAAGATCTGCACACTGTGGTCGACCGCGAGCGCAGTACCGGGAGCATTGGTGCCCTTGCTCTCCTCACTCCAGTCGACACCCTCGGCGAAGTCCATCGCAAGCGCTCGATCCTTCGCCGCAGAATCACCCTCGACCCACAGCAGGCGTCCTTCCGCATCCGAAATTGCAACGAGCAATCCCGTATCCGATGCGTCCTCGACCAACAGCTTGCGAATGACAGGACGGATGATGGCCATCGGGTGACCGTTGCGGTAGCGCTCGAGATCCGGCCCGGTCAGGACCGGGGTTTCGTTGCCACCGTCGGGATCGACTCCTTTGATGCGACTGCGCATCCACGAATCGAGTACGACGGACCGGACGGTCGATCCCTGGGTACGGGTATCGTCGACGAAAGACTGATGGGCGCTGGACATTTGGCGCGCCAGCACAGCGACATCCTCACCCGGGCGCACTGCGACCCAGGGGTTGCCGCCACTGTCCGATCGGCTTGCCATTCGACGCTTCCTCCGTGACCTGTCCACATTGCTGTAACCCAGCTCACAAGCAAGGATACAGCCGCGGCCGACGCGAGCGGTTGGCCCGGTCACGTCGACCGCGAGTGCCTACTTCTTCTTGACGGCCGAGGTGATGATGTCGTTGCTGGTGTCACCACTCGACTTCGCTCTCTTGTCTGCGCGCTTGTCCTTGAGAGATTTGCCGGTCTTCTTGGTCATCGTGTTGCGGGGCGATTTCTCCGACATGGCAGTAACCCATCTATTGGGGAACCTGAACGGTCCCCAGACCACGAACGCTACGCTCCCCCGCACCCGTTCCGGCCGACAAACAACGAAGCAGCGCGTTCGGCGAACATGATCGCCGTCGCATGTGGCCCACGACTGGGCACCACCGGGAATGCCGAGGTATCGACGACGAAGAGTCCGTCGACGCCGCGCACCCGGCAGTGATCGTCGAGTACCGAACTCGAATCCGACTCGGGCCCCATCCTGGCACTACCGGACAGGTGCAGTGATGTGCCGAGCGCCGCGAGAGGATTGTCGATCGTAGGCACAGTCACGGTCTCCGACATGATCGGCGACGCCAGCAGATCGCGCGCGAGTTCGACGCCCTCGCGCATCGCGCGTCGGTCGACCTCCGATTCGAGATAGTGATACTGCACGTCCGGAGCCTCGAACGGGTCCGTACTGCGCAGCGCAACGCTCCCTCGACTGGTCGATCGCATGAGACCGACGCCGACTACATGCGGCCCGGGCTCGAGACCGGAGATCAGTCGGTCGAACCTTCTGGTGTACGGCCTGACCTCTACAGCGCCGGCATGTAGAACTGCCTCCAGCACAGATGATTTCGCCAGGACTTCGTTCTTCGCAACGACGGGAACGGCCACCTCGGGATGGTCACTGAAACCTCGACCCACACCCGGACTGTCGACCTCGACCGAAATACCCAGCGCGACAAGATCATCAGCGGGACCGATGCCGGATCGAAGCAACAGTGCCGGGGTGTGCACCGCACCGGCCGACAGAATCACGTTGTCGGACCTCACGATACGGTGAACTCCGCCGACGACGGTCTCGACGCCGATCACCCTGTTACCTTCGAGCATCAACGACGTCACCGTCGCATATCCTTGCACCCGTACGTTCTGCCGCGTCAGGATCGGCAAAAGGTATGCGAGAGCTGCACTTACGCGGGTGCCGTTGCGGATGTTCAACGGCACGGCACCGACTCCCCCGGTGGACGCCCCGGGAGCGTTCAGGTCCTGGTGTACCGAAAATCCCGCATTCACCGCAGAATCGACGAATGCCGTCGTGATCGGATGTCGAGCGTGTACCGGGGTGCGCGCGATCGGCATCGGTCCGTGAGATCCGTGCCACTGCCTCTGCATCCCGGCATCGAGATCCGTTTCGGAGCCGAGGTAGAACGGCAGCACCTGATCGAAAGACCACAGCGACTGCGGCCAGGCGTCGAAGTCCGTGGGCGTGGCGCGAACGAAGTAGCCACCGTTCACTGCGCCCGAGCCGCCCAGAACTCGGCCGCGAGCAATCGTTCGGCCGACGCCGGGCGTGAGTTCGGCCGAATACGTTCCCACCCAGCGACTGCCGGGCCCGATGGGAAGCATCGATGCGTCGGTCAGGTCGGCCGGGACGTCGGCGACGGCCGAGAAGGCGTGTCCCGCTTCGAGCAACAGCACCGACCGATCGGGATCTTCACTCAACCGAGAGGCGAGGACACAGCCGCAGGAGCCACCGCCGACGACGATGACGTCTGCGTATTCGATCCGGTTCACACCATCCACGGATCGGGCCGGACTTGCACCGGTCAACCGTCCAAGCGTGGCTTGAGCGCGTCGATGCTTCGCGCGGACAGAGCGCCTTTCCACAACCCCGCACCGTAGGCAATATCGTCGGCTCGTTTGTAGAAGGCATAGCGCACCGGATCGAGACCGCCGAGCTCGCGGTGCTTACTCCAATCCGAGAATGCCTCTGCCACAGCCAATCCGAGCGCAATCTTTCGTATTCGACTGGACAGCACAACGGCGAGAAGAGTGATAGGCCAATAATGTCGGCACAACGCCGACGCGAGTTGCCACAACCCCGCCACAAAACCTTCTGCGGCAAGAATCGCCGCGATACGAGTGGGCTGGTCCAAGCCGACGAACATCTTGCGAAGTCGAACGACCGTCACACCGAGTGTCGCAGCTGCGCCGACGAGTCCGATCCGCGTCAGGCTCGCAGCGAGCAGGCAGGCGATGAGCGTCCACGGAGACATCGCGATCGGCGGCACCATTCCCGGATGACGAGCGGACAGCGGTGTGGCACCGGTTCCGTAGAACAACTTGCGAGTGAACCATTCGACGAAGGTGACGCGGTGCTCGTGTGCAACGTGCGCGACGGGCTCGTAGCGCAACCGCCACCCTGCCTCCTGCAGGCGCCAGCACAGGTCCACGTCTTCGGCCACGTGCATCGACTCGTCGAATCCCTCGCAGTCCATCGCCACGGACCGGCGCAGCAACATCGCGGCACTGGGCACGTAGGACACCGAGCTGCCGGCCCGCACTGCCGCTTCTCTGCGACCGAGATCGAGCGACGACCGTGCGTGCTCGTATCGGGCCAGCGCACTGCCCTCGGGCTCGAGCGCGACGATGCGAGGTGCCACCAACGCAACAGCCGGATCCGAGAAATGGCCGAGCATGACCTCGAGCCAACCCTTGCGCGGTACGACGTCAGAATCCAGGAACGCAACAAAATCCGTTGTAGCGCACCGTAATCCCGTGTTTCTCGCTGCCGCCGGTCCACGCGAGCGCTCGTGCCGGAGCACCGTCACACTGCCCACGGCGGACGCCATCCGCGGTACCGCGACCGGGGTGTCGGACCCGTCGTCGACGATGATGACGTGCAGCCCGTGCAACGCCGTGATCAGACGCTCGAGCCCGGCCTCGTTGTTCTTGAGCGGCACCACGACGGTGACGTCGGACGGCGACGGGATCGACATCGGGCGCGGGTTGCCGACTCCCGAGTCCAGAAGTTTGCGTGCGACGAGTGCGGACTGCGAGTCGGTCACTTCGATGAAACCGTCGCCGATCATCGCTGCCGCCGTCGGTGCGAGGGTGAGCATCCGGGTCGGCGATCCACCGATCAGGACGCGTCCCTCGGAGAATGTGCGTACGCGTGGATCGACTCTCACCCCGAAGCCATCAGGCAACCGACCTTCACCCATCAGGAGATCGTAAGCGGACAAGCCTCCGGTGTGTCGGCCACCCGTGAAATCGGACGGAACATACCTGCTGCCCGTTTCTTCGGAATCGCTCGCGGGTCTCTGAACAGGCGTTCCGCCCAGGTCGGTCACGCGATCACTCCGTGCTCGGAGGGACTCCATTTCCGCACGGCATCGCCGGCGCGGGTACGAAGCAGCTCGAACGCTCGACGCCCCTCTTCCGGATCGGCTCCGGAGGGGTCGCCGAGGACACCGTTTGCGGCGATCGCTGCGACGCCGTCGGCGCGCAGCGCAGGAAGTAGGGCGGCAATGTCGGTCGTATTGCCCACCTCGGCCTTGCTCATGTCCACTACCTCGGGCGAAAGGTGCAGCAGCATCGACGTTTCGGTGCGGCCAGCGTGAGCATCTGCTCCGGGCACGGCGCACGGGAACCAGACGACGTCACGCCCCTCGTAGCGCAGCAGCAGCACTGCAGATCGCAGTGCCGGCCCGTTGCCGCCGTGCCCGTTGACGAACACCACCCGCTCCGCCCACCGGCACGCGGAGCGCCCGTATTCCACCAATACGGTCTCGAGTGCTGCAGCGCCGATCGACACGGTGCCGGGAAAGCCTTCGTGCTCGCCGCTCGACCCGTACGCGATCGCGGGAGCCACGAGCGCGTTGTCGATGGTGTGCGCAACGGCGGTGGCGATACGGGTGTCGGTATCGAGCGGCAGGTGCGGTCCGTGTTGCTCGATCGAGCCGACCGGCACCACGAGGGTCCTGGACCCATCGACGTCCGGCCAGTACTGCGTACCGAGGGGGTCCGTGGCCATGGGTGCCGATGCTATCGGTATGGAACGAGAACGTCACGCCGCGGAAACACTGCGCCGCTAACGTTCGCTGAGTGCCACCTCGTCGCCGGTCGATATTTCTCTCGCAATTGTCGATAACGACGCCGGGTGGTCCACAACCGACAATTCTTCGGGAGCTGCGCCGAGTAATTCTGGCCGGCGATGCGCCACCGAATACCCCGATTCCGCTCAACGAAGTAGCGGAACTTTTCGGGGTGAGCAGAATCCCGGTGCGCGAATCCCTCAAGACCCTTATCGGTGAGGGATTGGTCGATCATCGACCTAACCTCGGGTACACGGTGGCTCAGCTGACAGCGGCCGAGCTCCGCGAAATGTACATCGTCCGAGAGGTTCTCGAGACTGCCGCCCTTCCGGTGGCGGTCGATCTCGCCACCGAGGACGACCGCGCCCATCTCATCGAGGTCAATCGCCTACTCGAGGCCTCGCTCACCCAGGACGACTCGCGTGAATACCACCGGCTCTCGCGCGAATTCCACCTGTCCCTGACCCGCCCGTCCCGTATGCATCGGTTGCTTCACATGCTCGAATCCGCCTGGAACATAACCGAACCCATCCAGCCGATGGTCCATGTGGCCGGATCGGACCGAGCATCACTGCACACCGATCACGCAGATATGCTCACGGCCTTTCTTGCTGGCGATGCCACGGGCTTGATGCGCGCAGCGCAGCACCATCACACGCGTCTCAATTCGGTCATTTCGACACTGTCGAACGACCACGGATTGTTCGCCGATCCAGAGCGTGACCAGACACGATAAAGATTCCGCCGAAGATATATCGGTTTCGTCACGAGCACGCAACACTTCGCCGCTAACTTTTCTTCATTCGCTCACCTCATATGCCATGCCGTCAGGAGCATCGATGACAGATACAGCGCACGGTCCCGCCCAAACGGGAGATCTTGTGGAAGCCGCGGGGCACCCCGTCGGTGGTGGTCTGATCAAGGACAGTTACGACCCGCGACTGACCAACGAGGATCTGGCTCCGCTGAAGAAGCAGACCTGGACCTCCTACAACCTGTTCGCCTTCTGGATGTCGGACGTGCACTCGGTCGGTGGGTACGTGACCGCAGGCAGCCTGTTCGCGCTCGGGTTGGCCAGCTGGCAGGTGCTGATCGCACTCCTCGTCGGCATCACGATCGTCTACTTCTTCTGCAATCTCGTCGCCAAACCGAGCCAGGTGTCAGGCGTCCCGTATCCGGTCATCTGCCGCAGTGTTTTCGGGGTCCTCGGTGCCAACATTCCGGCCATCATCCGCGGTCTGATCGCGGTGGCCTGGTACGGCATTCAGACGTTCCTGGCCTCGGCCGCACTCGACATCGTGCTGATCAAGTTGTTCCCGTCGCTGGCTCCGTACGCTGTGACCGCCGACTACGGTTTCGTCGGACTCTCCCTGCTCGGCTGGGCGAGCTTCCTGTTCCTCTGGGTCGTCCAGGCCGCGGTGTTCTGGCGCGGTATGGAGTCCATTCGTAAGTTCATCGACTTCTGCGGCCCCGCGGTCTACGTCGTGATGTTCATGCTGTGCGGCTACCTGATCTGGAAAGCCGGCTGGGGCGCGATCGATCTCAACCTCGGCGAGGTCGAACACACGGGTCTGAGCTCGATCCCGGTGATGCTCGGTGCCATCGCGCTCGTGGTCTCGTACTTCTCCGGTCCGATGCTCAACTTCGGCGACTTCTCGCGCTACGGAAAGTCCTATGCCGCAGTGAAGAAGGGTAATTTCCTCGGCCTGCCGGTGAACTTCCTGGTGTTCTCGATTCTTGTCGTCGTCACCGCGTCCCTGACGCTGCCGGTATTCGGTGAGCTGATCACCGACCCGGTCGAGACCGTTGCCCGAATCGACAGCACGTTCGCGATCGTCCTCGGTGCCCTGACCTTCACGATCGCCACCATCGGCATCAACATCGTCGCCAACTTCATCTCGCCCGCATTCGACTTCTCCAACGTCAGCCCCCAGAAGATCAGCTGGCGTGCCGGCGGCATGATCGCCGCCATCGGCTCGGTGCTCATCACCCCGTGGAACCTGTACAACAATCCCGAGGTCATTCACCTGACGTTGGAAACTCTGGGCGCATTCATCGGACCGTTGTTCGGCATCCTGATCGCCGACTACTACCTGGTCCGCAAGCAGAAAGTCGTTGTCGACGAACTGTTCTCGATGTCGCCGACCGGGCTGTACTGGTACTCGAAGGGATACAACCCGGCAGCGGTGTACTCCACCGTCGTCGGCGCGCTCGTAGCCATGTTCACCGTGCTCTTCAACGGCGCGATCGACGGCATGGAGATCGCCGGTATGTCGACGGCCTCGAAGTACAGTTGGTTCATCGGCTGCGGCATCGGCTTCGTCATGTACTTCTATCTGGCGACGAAAACCAAGCTCGCTGTCACCAACTTCGACGTTCCAGCCAAGGCATAGGATTTCGTACGTGCTCATCAAGGTCATCAATCCGAACACCACCGGTTCGATGACCGCAACGATCGGTGATTGTGCCCGGGCCGTAGTAGGCCCGGGCACCGTCATCGATGCGGTCAGTCCCTCGATGGGGCCGGTATCCATCGAAAGTCATGTCGACGAAGCCCTCAGTGTCCCCGGCATTCTCGCCGAGATCGCCAGTGGCGAAGCTGCGGGGGTCGATGGTTACGTCGTCGCTTGTTTCGGCGATCCGGGTATCGACGCGGCCCGAGAACTGGCGTCCGGTCCGGTCATCGGTATCGCCGAGGCTGCGATGCATGCCGCGAGTTTCCTGGGCCGTGGGTTCAGCGTCGTCACGACACTCGGGCGCACCGTCGGGCGAGCGCAGGATCTGGCGAACCATTACGGCTTCGGCCGCCACTGCCTCAGTATCCATGCGTGCGATATGCCGGTCCTCGATCTCGAGACCGACCCCGATGCCCGCAAGATCGTCACCGAGGCGTGCCGCGTCGCCGTCGAGACGGACGGCAGCGATTCTGTGGTTCTCGGCTGCGCGGGCATGGCCGATCTCTGCCAACACATTTCGGCCGAGATCGGGGTGCCTGTTGTCGACGGTGTGGCCGCGGGAACGTTGTTCGTACAGTCCCTGGTGAGCCTCGGACTGCGGACTGGAAAGCACGGTGAATTCGCCGCCCCGCCGCCCAAGGTATACACGGGAATGCTCGAGGGATTCAGTAGGCCCTGAGGATTACCTGGACCGACCGAGCGTGGCGACGGTGTAACCGATTGCTGCGCCGGCAACCAGGACGCCGGCGAGCAGCAGCACAACCTGCACGGTGGTGGACGTCGAGTCGTCGAGCAAGCCGACGTAGATCACGACACAGGACGCCACGATCGCGACGAGAGCAGATACGCCGGCGCGTCCAGGAAACTTGTCGGTCATTGCGCAAGTACACCATCACCGGTCGGTCAGCTGCCACACAACTCTCGGTAGGGAACGCCAGGCAGATACTGGGCCCATTCGGCCTCCGTGACCACCGATGCTCCGGATCCGCACAGGCGACTACGCACCTCCTCCGGCTCGGTGCGCCAGATGCGAACGTCACGGGCCGTACCACCGCCGAACACCACCTGGCCGTCCGACGCGAAGACAGCATCGTTGACTCGCTCACCGTACGCGGAGAGGGCGGCGTACTGCTCGGGTGCGGTGCGGTCCGCCACGTTCCACAACCACAGCGTCGATCCCCCGTCACCGGCGGCCAACCGCATACCGGACCGATCGAATGCCAGCGAGGAGATCGGGCTGGACGGCCCGACGATACGAGCAAGGTGCTGCGGCTCGCCAGAGTTCTCCATGTCCCACAATCGAATCGAGCGATCCGCACTGCCCGCGGCAAGAGTTCGCCCATCCGGTGAGATGGCCACGGCCTGGACGCCACTCCCGAAACCGCCGAGCACGGCCTTCCGGCGCGGATCGGTCGGGTCGCCGACATCCCACAGCTCGACCACGCCCCCCACACTGGCGATGGCGAGTACCGAACCGTCGGGCGACAGCGCCATTCCCGCGGGGTAGTTCCCCGCCTCCAGGGTCGACAATGCTCGTGGTGTTGCGGGGTCGGTCAGCGACCACAACGACACGTCGTTCGAGTTCTGGCCGGACGCGAACAACACGGTTCCGGCGCGGTCGAAGACCAACACCGCAGTCAAGCTGCTGGTTGCCGTTCGCACGGTACCTAGCGCCACCGGGTCGGCGAGATCGGTTGTGTCCCAAACCTGAAAGCCACCGGTCGTTGTACCGACCGCAGCCCGGTTGCCGTCGGCGGTGAGCGCCACCGCACCCGTTTGGGCTATGCCGTCACCGATGACCAACGGCTTCGACGCCACCGGATGGTCCACGTCCGAGACGTCCCAGACCATCGTGGCGGAGGCTCGGGTGCCTGCACCGACGAGCAGCCGCGTGCCCGTCGCACCGATGGGGTTCTGATATATCGTGTCGCCGGCATCGGCGAGAGCCGGTCCGGGGAGCGGCCAGATCCGGGTGATGCCATCGCCGCTGGCAGTGACGATCGACGAGCGATCCGGCGTGAACACGAGCGAACTCACCTCGGAAGGACCCGGCAGCGTCAGCTGCGCTGCTCCCGACTCCGAGTCCCACACTTTCGAGGAATTGTCCGAACTCGCCGCAGCGATCAGAGTCCCGTCACCACTGAACGCCACATCGTTGACATAGCTGGTGAACCCTGTCAATGCAGGCAGTGGCGACAGGCGGCCGTTGCCGACAGCCCACCGCAGAACCTCGCGACCGGTAGTACCCGCGATCAGCGTGGTGCCGTCGGGAGAGAAGGCCAACTGTTGCGCGGTGTACGTCGATCCGTCCGAGGGCACGTCGATCAGCGGAGCGACTGGGGCTGCGGGAGACGCGGTCAGTCTGCTGGCGTCCCACAACCTCATCGCGCGCCCGGGACCGACCGTCACCAGGTAGCGGCCGTCCGGACTGAATTCCGTCGCTGTCGGCGAACCGGGTTGAGCCACTTCGGCCGCCATGGTCGGCCGGGCGGGATCGGCGACGTCGAGGAGCGGCAACGACTCGGACCCGTTACCGACGAGAAGCAATCGGCCATCGGGAGAGTAGGACAGGCTCCGCACCTCGTTGATAACGTTGTGCGACAACATTGTCGGTGCCGTCGAGTCCGACACATCCCACAGTTCTACGCCGGAGAACCCTCCGACGGCGAGAATGCCGGCCCGCGGATCGAAGGCCAACGCCGACACGTCACGGGAGGCGATCTCGCCGAGTTTCGCGTGTCCGTCGGCGAGGGACCACATCCGCACGCGACCGTCGGAACCGGCTGTTGCCACGATGCTTCCGCGAGGGTCGACTGCGCTCACTGCCTCGCCCTCAGCACCGAGTAACCGCACCGGAGTGTGGACCGCGGACGAATCGAGCAAGGCCGATCGTGCCTCCGTCGTTCGGTCCACCTCGTACGAGGCCAACGCGAAGTATGCCGCCAAACCGGGATCTCGGTCCCTCAATCGAACTGCGACACCGGCGATCTGACGAGAGACAGCCTCGGCCTCGGCGAGTTCGGCATCGACCCGGCGGCTGTTCGCATCCGATCGGGCAACGAACGCGGTGACCGCCAGTGTCACGGCCAGTACGGTCAGAAGCGCGAGTGCTGCGACAAGCGTCTCGAGGGTGCGTCGACGACGTATGTCGTTTCGGTTCTGTTCCTCGACTCGATTCGCGCTTGCTTCGAGGTACAGATTTTCGATGACATTGAGATCTCTCCGGCGTACCGGACCGATGGATTCCTGCACGAGCGCCAGTCTCGACGCAGACAACAGCGAACCGTCGTCCCGATCGTTGTTCTTCCACAGTTCTGCCGCCTGGGTGAGTCGACGGTGTTCGACGAGCCACTGACGATCGTTGTCGAGCCACTCACCGAGCCGCGGCCACGCCGCGAGCAACGCCTCGTGGGTGACCGGGACCGTCTCTTCTTCGACGGTCAGCAGTCTGCGCGCGGCGAACCGCTCGACCACGACATCGACGTCACTGACGACGTCTGTGTTCTCGTCTCCGTAGAACAGCCCGACACGATCGACGCGACGACGAGTCACCACGTCGTCGTCGAGATTGACCAGGCGCATGAAGATGCGTCGTGCTTCGCGTTGCTGTTCGTCGGTGAGAGCCGAGAACACTTCCTCGGCGCTCTGGCCCACCGCACCGCCGATCCCTCCGGTCGCGAGATAGTCCGCGACTGTCAGGGTCCTACCTTTCGATACCTGCCACGTCGTCAGCAGCGCATGCGAGAGCAACGGCAAGGCACCGGAATCGTGAGCGAATTGCGATCCACGCGGACCCAATTCGCCGAGCAACACCTGCACGAGGGCATCGTCGACGGTGACGCCCGCCTTCGCGGCTGGTGCCACAATGACGTCGCGCAGCTGCATTTCGTCGAGACGTCCGACGACAACCGGGTTGTCCGAAAGTCCCGCAAGCAGCGCATCTTCTGACACTGCGTTCTGATAGAAGTCGGCCCGCAGGCCGATCACGAGGACCGAATCGGACTGTGGCAGCACCGATGCCGCTCGGAGAAAGCTCTCGCGCTCATCCACTGACGCGAGTGTCCACAACTCCTCGGCTTGATCCAGAACGAGTACAGAACCCGGCGCGAACGCTTCCGTTCGCTCGGGGAATGCCCGGATATCACCGATGCCGGAACGGACTACCGCACCGGGAAACCTCGATGCCAGTCCAGCACGCAGGAGCGAAGACTTACCCGAACCCGAAGCACCGACGACGAAAACAATGCCTCCGCCGGAGTCGAGGGCATCACGGACGCGCATCCCGAGTCGCTCGATCAGATCGTCTCGCCCGAAAAACCACTCTGCGTCGGCGGACTCGAACGCTTCCAAGCCCTTGTACGGAGCGGCGCCCTTCATCGGATCGACAGTCCGCCTCCCCGAGATCGACCGCACCCTGGACACCGCGTCCCACCACAAGGCGCGCTCGTCCTCGTCCTCGACTCCGCATGCGACGAGGACAGCCGAGAACATCTCGGCGCTAGCTTTGGTCGGAACATGGTGACCGGAGAACCAGCCGCTGATGGTGCCGTGCAGACCACCGGAACGCTCGACGATTTCCCGGACTGTTGCACCCGCCTCGGTCCGGATCGCACGCAATGCCGCCGCGAATTCGGTGCGGTCCGAGATCGACGAGGGATCCGGGCGATCAGTGGTCATGAGCGCACTATAGAGCTGGAAAATAGCCTGCGGCCGCGCGCAGATGCTCGGCTGACCAGCTGAAACAGCAATTTACTTCATTTGAATGACGGTTGCGCCGAATGCGAAGTCGGTCGTATTGACCCTGTATGGACTTCCGTGCAGCGCTGGATCGGTCGCCGATCTTCTTCGACGATTGACGCTGCGATACAAGATCGGTCGATAGTCGAGGGGGAAATTCATGCTCGAACAGATGCTGACGTCGGCGGCACATCACCCGTTTCGGACGCCCGTACAACCGGCACTCGTCACGCACTCGAGGCGGCTCGCCCCTCTTCGCCGTACACCTTCGCTGAGTGCTCGCGAGATCGAGGTCATGCTTGCCTGGTTTGCCTCGGACTCCAAGACGGTCGCAGCTCGGACCGTGTACATCTCGGTCGGCACGATCAACACGCACATCACTCGTATCCGGCAAAAATATGCGGCGGTCGGACGCAGCGCTCCCACGAAGGCCGCCCTGTTCGCACGTGCGCTCCAGGACGGTCACACTCACCTGTCCGAATGGTGACTGTCGGTTCGTATCACTGACGCAGGGCGGGCTGAGTCGAGCGTGCGAACCCTGGCGCCACGACGACGTCGTTGGGTCCGAGAGTGTGCACCGATGCATGTCCGAGTCCGAGGACCGCGGAGTCCAGGCCGCCGCGCAGAATGTCGAGGACGTTCTCCACCCCGGCCTGACCGTTCGCCGCCAGACCCCACAGATACGCCCGCCCGATCAACACCGCCCGCGCACCGAGAGCGAGTGCCTTCGCCACGTCACTTCCCCGCCTGATGCCACCATCGAGGGTGATCTCGACCTGATCGCCCACCGCCTCGGCGATGCTCGGCAGCGTTCGAATCGACGCCGGCGCACCGTCGAGATTGTTGCCCCCATGGTTGGACACGGAGATCGCGGTGACACCCGCGTCCACGGCCCGCAGCGCGTCGTCGACCCGTGAAATCCCTTTGAGCATGAACGGACCCTGCCACTGCCCACGTAACCACTCGATGTCCTCCCACGACGGCAACGGCGTGGACCTCCACTCCCGGTACGCCGCGAAGAACGTCGGCGCAGGCCCACCGGGCGGAGCGAGATTCGGTGCCGTCAGATCCGGATACGTACCCGAGCGAGCCCACTGCGCGAGCCACCGCGGACGGGCGAGTACTTCCGGTGCCAGCCGCAGCATCGCCCTGGCGTCGAGACGTTCGGGTATCACCGGACTCCCCCAATCACGGCCCTCCGAGAACGACCAGTCCATCGTCACGATCAACCCGACCGCACCCGCGGCACGTGCACGATCGAGCATGTGCCCCAACAACTCCCGCGAACCCACCCAATGGAGCTGAAAGAACGTCTGCGGGTTCGCCGCGACGACCTCCTCGATGGGTTTGCTCGCGAACAACGACAAACCCATCGACACACCACGCGCCGCTGCAGCTCTCGCGACCGCCACCTCACCGTCCGGATGTACCGCCTGCACCCCCGTCGGAGAAACCATCACCGGAAACGACAACGGTTGCCCCATCAGCGTCGTCGACAACTCACGCGTGTCCGACAACCCCGCCACGCGCGGCGCGAAACCGAGTTCACCGAACGCAGCGGTATTGTCCGACGCAGTCAGACCCCGCTCCGAACCCGCCACCAACGCGGAGTACACGGACTTCGGGAGTCGTTTGCTCGCTCGGCGCTGCGCCTCGGCGACAGTTTCGAACCAGTCGTTCTTGCTCGACATCCTCCGCTCAGACGCCGAGCCTGCGGTCGAATCCGGCCGGCATCACCACATCCGACGGTGACAGGTCATGCACCGAGGT
Source organism: Rhodococcoides sp. S146-33 (assembly GCF_059489205.1). NCBI lineage: Bacteria > Bacillati > Actinomycetota > Actinomycetes > Mycobacteriales > Nocardiaceae > Rhodococcoides > Rhodococcoides sp. S146-33. The sequence goes on along the minus strand of NZ_JCAJWY010000002.1, from coordinate 374,444 downwards.
GTGCCCGAGCCCCAGGACCGCGGAATCGACTCCGCCGCGCAGGATGTCGAGCACATTCTCCACACCCGCCTGCCCACCGGCGGACAGACCCCACAGATACGCCCGCCCGATCAACACCGCACGCGCACCCAACGCGAGCGCTTTCACCACATCACTGCCGCGCCGGATACCACCGTCGAGGGTGATCTCGATCTGATCACCCACCGCCTCCGCGATTGCCGGCAGAGCCCGGATCGGAGCCGGAGTGCCGTCGAGATTGTTGCCTCCGTGATTGGAGACCGAGATCGCCGTGCAGCCGGCATCGACAGCCCGTTTAGCATCGTCGACGCGCATGACGCCCTTGAGCATGAACGGCCCGCCCCACTGCTCACGCAGCCACGCCACGTCCTCCCACGTCGGCAACGGAGTCCCCATCCACTCCCCGTACGCCCCGAAGAACGTCGGAGCCGGACCACCCGTCGGCGGGGTCAGATTCGGGGTCGTCAGATCGGGGATCTTCCCGGTCTTGGCGAACTCCCACAACCACTTCGGTCGCATGATGCCCTCGGGAGCAAATTGCACCATAGCTTTGAGGTCCATCTTCTCCGGGATCGACGGGCTACCCCAATCGCGGCCGTTCGAGAACGACCAGTCCAGGGTCATGATCAACCCGACCGCACCGGCTGCGCGGGCCCGCTCCATCCGCTGCAACAAGATCTCGCGTGACCCCACCCAGTACATCTGGAAGAACGTCTGCGGGTTGGCGGCCGCAACCTCCTCGACGGACTTGCTGGCGAACGAGGACAGTCCGATCGGAATACCCCGCGCCGCAGCAGCTCTCGCCACAGCGACCTCACCGTCGGGGTGGACGGCCTGCACACCCGTCGGAGAGATCATGACCGGGAACGACAGTGGTTGCCCCATCACCGTCGTCGACAGATCCCGCTTGTCCGACAGCCCTGCCACGTGCGGGGCGAAGCCGAGTTCGCCGAATGCTGCCATGTTGTCGTCGATCGTCAACCCACGTTCGGACCCGGCTACCAGCGCGGCGTACACCGACTTCGGCAGACGTTTCTTTGCACGCCGCTGCGCTTCGGCAACGGTCTCGAACCACGCACTCTTCGCCATCAGCTTTCCTGTTCCATTCCCGCGAGCGGGTTCTCGTCGCAGATCTTCGCCGGCGGACGCATCATCAACGTCAATGGCACCGACTTACGAGGGGTCTTACGCTGCCCGGTCCGCGAATGATCGACACTGGACTTCGGGATCTCCCCCGCCGCCGCCAACGCCATCTCGCCGTTACCGATCACGCATTCGGGATCCGGACCATCCATCGGCAGGCCCGTGAAGAACTTCGCTGCCATACATCCACCGCGGCACGAATCGAAATGAGCGCATTTGGTGCACGCGCCCGAAGTTTGCGGTGAGCGCAACTCCTGGAACAACTCCGAGGTCTGCCACACCGATTGGAAACCGCCCATGCCGTCTTTCGCATCGCGGACGATGTTGCCGGCGAGGAAGTTCTCGTGGATCGCGAACGGGCACGCGTACACATCGCCGATCGGGTCGATCAGACACACCACCCGTCCCGCGCCGCACAGGTTCAGACCCGGCAGAGCGTCCCCGAATGCCGAGAGGTGGAAGAACGAATCCCCCGTCAACACACCCTCGCCGTTCGCGACGAGCCAGTTGTAGAGCTCGCGCTGCTGACCGGCCGTCGGGTGCAGATCGTCCCAGACATCCGCGCCGCGTCCCGACGGCCGCAGACGCGTGATCCGCAGTGTCGCAGCATATTTGTCGGCGAGGGCCTTGAAGTCGTCGAGCTGACTCACATTGTGGCGGGTGACGACGACGGAGATCTTCGCGTCCCGGAACCCGGCCTCCTTCAGATTTTCCAGAGCGCGGCAGGCCATGTCGAACGAACCCGGACCGCGGACCGCGTCGTTGACCTCCGCCGTCGCACCATCGATGGAGATCTGCACATCGACATAGTCCGACGCCGCCAACCGCGCCGCCACCTTCTTGTCGATCTTGACCCCGTTGGTGGAGAACTTCACCCCCACCTGATGCGCCGTCGCATAATCGACGAGCTCCCAGAAATCCGACCGCACCGTCGGCTCACCACCACCGATATTGACGTAGAACACCTGCATCTTCTGCAACTCGTCGATGATCGACTTGCACTGATCGGTACTGAGTTCGCGTGGATCACGGCGACCCGAGGAGCTCAGACAGTGCACGCACGACAGATTGCAGGCGTAGGTCAACTCCCACGTCAGGCAGATCGGTGCGTCGAGCCCGAGTTCGAATTGATCGACCAGTTTTCCTACAGGAGCTGGTCTTTCGAGGGTGGAGGTCATGGGCGGAAGTCCTCTTCTACGAATGGGTCAAGGCTTACGGTCGAGTGATCATCTTCGAGTGGGCCAGAGTCGCGAGCGCTTTCACGTACGGAGCAGAACTGGAGTCGGTGATCCCCGCGGCGGCGATCGCCGAACGCATATCGGGATGATCGGGGAACGATTGGATGATCGCCACGATCGTGCGATTCTTCAGGAAGGAGAGCTTGCGAGTTCCGAAGTGGTACAGCAGCGCCCCGAACGACTCCGGACGCAACGCCACCTGCGGATGCAACACCCACCGCACATCCAGATCGAGTGCATCCTGCACTGCAGCAGTCATGATCAGTACACGCCGCACATGCCGTCGATCGACACTTCCTCGACCAACGACTCTTCGACCAGATCGGATTCGACGACAGCCGTATCGACCACAGCGTTCTCGTTCTTCTTCGACATCGGAAACCTCCTGCGAAATTTGCTCGGTCACAATCCAATTGGTTGTGTCTCGGATCACCACGCTAACGGCCCACATCGCCCCTGAACCGGCATGACGGTCGGAACTGGTCGACCGTCGCGATCAACCGTCCGATCGGGTAGGTACCGGCCCGTCCGGCGCGCGGGGACGACGGTGCCCGGGCGGGCCGACCTGCATGACACCCGCGACATCACCCGATGGGTATGAAACGCTCGACCTCACCGATGGGACAGCCCTACCGAGCGGCCGACCTACGACGAACAGAAATGACTCCGATGACCGAAGTGGACGCACTGGCACCGAGCCCCGACGGGGTGTGGGCTCACGAGAACGTGGTGGTCCGACACCTCCACGGTCTCGAGTTGGACGCTGTCCGGACGGGGACGACAGTTCAGGTCTGTCATGGCCTGACGTCGGCCGAGATCGGAGAGCGCTTGATTCCGATGATCACCGCACAAGCCCGGCATGTAGGACTTTCGCAGCGCGAATTCGAGCTGGTGCTGGTCGGAGTCGTCCGCTCCACCATCTCCGATCCGGTCGACGCGTGGACTACGTACTATCGAAATTCACTGCGCGAGCTGAACTCCGGCACAGCCGATTTTGCTTCGGTCCATGAGCGCGCAGAGACTTCGATCGTCGGTTCGGTGCTCGACTTGGGTTCGTGCTTCGGCTTCTTCCCACTGAGGCTGGCCATGAAAGGCCACTCGGTGACAGCCACCGATCTGTCCGCCGGCACGATGCGTCTGCTCGCCACTGTCGCTCCGCGTCTCGGAGTCACGCTCGACACCATTGTGTGCGACGCCGCCGACGTTCCCGTTGCAAGCAGCAGTGTCGACACAGTGACGGCATTGCATCTGCTGGAACATGTCGATGCCGAGACGGGCTCTCGAATCATGACCGAAGCACTCCGCATCGCCCGCATACGCGTGGTCGTAGCCGTGCCCTACGAAACCGAGACCACCACCTGCCACGGGCACGTTCGCACGTTCGACAGGGCGGCGCTGATCGAGCTCGGTCGGTCGACAGGTGCGAGATTCCAGACGTCGGAGCATCACGGTGGATGGCTCGTGGTCGACAAAGCCGCTGCACCACAGTTGACCTGAACAGGTTTCGCACCCGGGGTACCTCACCGACGCACCTAGAACGGCGGCTCATCGGCATCCTCGATCGTTGGTTCTGATTCCTGCTCGTGGTTGTCCGGTTGCTGGGGGTAGGCGATGATGCCGGATCGTCTGGGTTTGGTGGGGATGTGTGGGCGCAGGTCGTTGTCGAGGATGGGTACGGCTGTGCCGTTGGCGGGCAGTGTGATTCGGGTGGTCTTCGAGGTGGATCGCCAGAGGATCGCGCCGCCCGGGAGCATGACGGCGCTCCAGTAGCCGGCGGTTTTGACGGTGTGGTGGAACTCGCAGAGACATTGCAGGTTGTTGACCGTCGTCCAGCCGCCGCCCAGTGGGTCGGCGTGATCGAACGGGATCAAGTGATCGAGTTGGCAGCGGTCTGCTGGACGCTGGCAGCCGGGGAAGCGGCAGTGGCGGTCGCGGAGCCGGACGGCCGCGGTGGTCAGGGCATCGGGTCGGTAGACCAGCGCCCGGTCGGTCAGTGGATCCCGTGCGACGGACTTTCCGAGGGTGGGGTCGGCGGTGATCGCTGCTTCGAGAGCAGCGGCGAGGGAGGCGTTGCCAAGGTAGATACCTGAGGGTGTGCGGCCTGCTGCTCGAGTCGTTCGGTCGTTGAGCCGTGATGCGGTGGGAAAGTCGAGGGCAGAGCTGTGCCGTGTGCCCTTGCCGACGGGTGTGTGGGTGCAGAACAGGGCCGCAGCGGAGGTCAGTGATCCCAAGCGACGCTGACGTTTGTCGGTGCTGGCGGCAGTGGCAGCGGGGGCAGTTCCTGGTGCCGGGCCTTCGGCGGCTGACATCGGACCGGATGTTGTTGAGCCGGATGATGCTGCCCCGTATGGTGCGGGGCCGGATGGTGTTGCAGACGAACGTGATTGCGCACAGTTCGGTACAACATCCGGTGTTGGCGATGTCTGTTCCGTAGGCGATCCTGAAGCTGACGCGGCTTCGGACGAAGGAGCTACGTCAGAGCCGGTGACCGACGGTGCGTCCGCTTGCTGGTCGGTCGATTGTGCCCCCGCACGTGTTGCAGCGTGATCACGAACAGGCTCGGCGGCACCTGGTTCGGGCGTTGCCGACGGGTCGGTTGCAGGTACGGGTGTGAACTCACCGTCCTCCTCGGAGCCGCCGGTCTCCTCGATCTCGCCAGTTTCGCCGTTCTCATCGGACACGCCGGTCTCGTTCGTCTCGTCGACCGCATCTGCCGGTGACTCATCTGCGGGCGTCTCCGGTGCCGACGTGTTTTCCGGCGCACGTTCAGATGCGGGTGCACTGGCCGAAGTCGATGAGGTCGAGGGACCAGCCTTCGCCTCCGAATCCGTCGCCGACCCGCCTTCCACATCATCAGCAGCATCTGCCGAGTCATCATTCGCATCTGCACTTGCATCCGAGTCTGCGTCTGCGTCTGCGTTTACGTCGGCGTCTGCGTGCGTGCCTGTGTCCTCATCGGTCATCGTTCCCGCACCGGATCCCGTTGCAGCCCTGTCTGTCTCGCCGCAACTGCGTCGTTCCCATTCCCCGGTCTCCGGGTTCTGCACCGCCAGACCGAGCTTCTCCGCGAGAGTGACCGCCTCGGTGAGCAGGACCTGCCACTGACTGTTGCGCGCCAACTCCCGCGCCAGATCCGGATCGATCGAGCCATGCCCGGCGAGATAAGCAGGGTTCGCAATCAATCCGATGAGGGTGGCGATATCGACCGTGATCATCGTCAACGGCAACCGGCGATCCGGCAACCCCGCATCTTTTTTCGGGCAGTCCTCGCGTTGGCACAGGCACGCCAGGCGGGGTTCACCGTGCATGCGGGCCATGAACGCATCACACAATCGATCTTGTTTACCGCGGGGGTCTTTCGGACAGAGCGTGTCGGCCATCTCCTCGAGCAGCTGCCACGCCGCCGCAGCTTCGGGGGCAGTCAATTCCGCCCGGATCCGCGCCAACTCACCGGCCGGGCTGTAGGAAACATGGCGGAATCGTTTCGCGAACTCCCGTAGTGCTGCCGCTTCCTCCGGTGCGACTCGCAGCAAGATGTCCCAGATCTCCGTCTCGAGTGGACCGGGCGGAGTGCGGCGGGCAACTTCGACGATCTCGTCCTCGACCATGCGCACGATCTCGTCGGAGAGGTTGTCGAGGATCCGGCACACCGTCCGCACTCGCGGAAGATCGATCTCCCCGGCCTCGAATGCTGTCCGTACCAGGGGTAGTCGCGTGTGCAGGGCAACACCGACGGAGATGTACGATTCGGCGACCGTCGCCGAGCAGCCCAACGCGGCCGCCATCTCGGTGCGCCCGTACCGGCTGTAATGCTTGAACTTGGAATCGTGGGTGATCCAGGTCCGATGAACGTCGTAGCAGGCGGCGATCTTGCGGAACGCATGCTGGTTTTCTGCCTGCGCAGCGGCGGTCAACGCCTCCAACGACACGATCGGTACAGCCATCCCCATTCACCCCCCGGTGACCCAAAACAAGAACGCATGTTCGAACAAGATGAACAGTAACCCGACCCACCGACACAAACGGAAGTACAGGCTCGATAGGCCGAATTGACGAGTCCGACCAGGACCGATTAGCCGAGATCGGACTCGTGCCGTGTCAATCGAACAGCTGAAGACCGACTCGAGGGCCGCCTCGACCAGGCTGGCCTGTACTCGATACCTGCAGAACGAGCCGCATTACGTCAGGATCCGTGGTCACCCGAAAGTCGACCGAGAACACTATTGTTCGGGCCTCTGGATCGTGCAGCCGAACTCGCTCTCGAAATCGATCCGAATGGACGATGTCGAAGGCGATCGCGTCGCTGCGACCGACGCTCACGACATCGGCGGGCTGAGTACAGCCCGCCGCACATCGAGCGGTCTCCTCGTGCAGCCACTACCAGGCTTGTCGAGTAACGATGATCTCGACAGGTCCGCAACGTCAGATCAGCCCCTGCTTACTCGCCGCGTACACCGCCTCGGCACGCCGAGACACTGCAAGTTTGCGCATGATGTTGCTGACGTGAAACTTGACGGTTGTCGCCGAGATGAAGAGTCTGGTTCCGATCATGTTGTTGGACAGACCCGTTGCCAGCAGGCGGAGCACTTCGAGCTCGCGCTCGGTGAGGCGCTCGATGCTGCTCGGTGTGCCGTTCAGAGAACGGACGACAGCCGAGGCGCTGCGCGAATCGAAGGCGCTCTCCCCGCGCGAGACGGCCCGTATCGCACGAACCAACTCGGTGGTGTCGACGTCCTTGACCACATATCCTCGTGCACCTGCGTGCACGGCCTCCACCACGAGCCGGTCGTCGAGGAACGTCGTCAACACCAACAGACCGATTCCATTGTGCGCCTTGGCCAGCTGCGCACACAAAGCGAGGCCCTCGTAGTCCGAACTGGCCGAGAGCTTCAGATCCATCAGCACGATATCGGGCTCGACCCGCGCAACGACGGCCAAACCCTCCTCCCGGGTGGACGCCTCCCCCACGATCGTCAGATCCGACTCGCGTTCGAGTACCGAGCGAAGCCCGTCCCGAAGAATTGCGTGATCGTCGACCAGCACGATGCGGACCGTGGGTGCCGAAACCTGCCCCGCGCCTGTGCGAACCGTCGGAACGCTCACTGTGTTTCGCCCTTCTCGGATTGGTTCTGGAACGGAATGCGCACTGCAACTCGCACTCCACCGGTTCGGGCTCGACGGATCTCGAGGACCCCGCCGTGTTCGCGGGTACGAGCCGCCATGTTCGCCAGTCCGCGGTGACGGCCGTCGACATCGGTGGACTCGGCCAGGTGCAGCATCATGCGCAAGTGGGCCGGATCGCCGTCACCGTCGTCCGCAATGGACAGCTGCACCTGATCGGGCGAATAGGTCAGTCGCAGTATTGCCCGCGACGCGTGTGCATGGACCGCGGTGTTGAACAGTGCTTCTCCGGCTATGCGAAGCAGTGCGTGCTCACGCTCGCTGCTCAGCTCGACGGGAGTTCCCTCGACCCGCAGCGACACCTGTAGCTCGTCGGGCATGTGGACCACGGAAAGCTGTTCGAGCATTTCGGGAAGCGACGTGCGATCGGCATCCTGCGGGTGATTGAGCGCGTAGATCGCCGACCGCAGCTGATCCACCGCTCGACGCGTCAGATCCTTGGCCAGATCCAACCTGTCGCTACGTTCTTCGGCCGAGATCTCGCTGCGACACACTTCGATCTGCATTCCCGCGGACAACACGGCCTGGGTCACGCTGTCGTGCAGTTCACGAGCGATGCGGTGACGTTCGTCGTCGAGCACCTGATGGCGATGCGCGGCACCCAGTTGACGTTGTGTCAGCAACAGTTCGGCATTGCGGGCCGCGAGATCTGCCGCTGTTCGGTTCGCCTCGGCATAGGCACTCTCGGTGCGTTCGAGCAATTGCCGTCGGCTCTGGAACAGAGCCGAATTCTGCAGTGCCACCGCAGTTTGGCTGGCAAGAATGCTCAACACCGCGGCGTCGGTGGCGTCGAGTACCCGTTGCTCTCCCGTCCACGCCGCGAACGCACCGACAACGCGGCCGTCGAACGCGATCGGTACGAATGCATGGTGAGCGGAGATCACCGGGGTCAGCCCGTCGCCGCAGGTGGACGTCCGAATCGACTCGAGGCAGTCGACCACGTCGTCGGGCAGCGGTGGCCCCTCGACGTTGTCCACCAGAAACGGTGTGGCGTCGGGACCAAGCACCAGCCGACGAGGCCCCGCGTCCGGCAAGGCACCATCGGCGAGAGCGAAGACCACCCAGCGGGCACTCAGATGAGCGCGAGCCGCCTCGGCCACGGCGCACACCAGCGTTTCCGGACCGTCGACCGTGCGCACCAGCGCTCGTGAGATGAGTTCCAGGGCGTAGACCACTCGTTCCAAACGTTCTGCGGCGCCGCGATACTGCGGATAGAAGGTGTTCTTGCCCGATCGGAGTCCCGTCAACAGAGACAGGTCGGGTCCGGAACTCACAGCGCGATCCTGAACAGGTCGACCATCTCGCGGTGTGTGGCCGAACGCGGATTCGTGGACATGCACGCATCACGTAATGCATTGGTTGCCAACACATCCAGATCGGATTCGCTCACACCGATCTCTGCCAGACCCGCAGGAACACCGACCTGACGCGCGAGGCGGTCGACGCGGTCGGCCACGGCCATAGCGGCCTCCTCCGGCCTGGCCCTCCCCTCGGGCAGTCCGAGGCTCGTGGCAATGGCCACGTACGGCAGCGGATCCTCTGCAGCGTTGAAGCGAATGACGTGTGGCAGCAGCACTCCGTTGATCACCCCGTGCGGGAGGTCGAGCAACCCTCCCACCTGATGACTCATGGCATGAGTGGCACCGAGTATCGCGTTCGTGAATGCCAGGCCCGCTTCCAGGCTTGCCTGCGCCATCGACCCGCGCGCCGTCATGTCGGTGGGCTCGTCGATGGTCCGAGCCAACTGTGACATCACCATGGTGATCGCTCGAAGAGCATGATGGTCGGTGAGCTGGTTGTGACCCAGCGAGACGAATGCCTCGATCCCGTGCGTCAGGGCATCCAAACCGGTTGCAGCGTTGAGCCATTCGGGCATCGTGGTCAGCAACATCGGATCGATCACGGTGATGTCCGGAACGAGCGCCCGGCCGAGGATGGTGATCTTGGTCGAGCGCGCGGTATCGGTGACGATGCAGAACTGCGAGACGTCTGCTCCGGTACCGGATGTCGTCGGCACCATCACCAGCGGTGGGATGGGCCGGGTGGCCTGATCGACGCCCTCGTAATCGAGGATCTTGCCGCCGTTGCCGGCGAGAACGGCGATCCCCTTGGCCGCGTCCATGACCGATCCCCCGCCGATGGCCACCAGCACATCGCAGCCGAAATTCGAGTAGTACTCGTGCCCGGCCTCTATCTCGATATCTTTGGGATTGGGGGTCAACGCACTCCAGATCTGGGGCTCCAGTCCCTCTGCAACCAGAAGGTCGACCAGCTGCCCGGCCCAGCCACTCTCGATCAACCCCAAGTCCGTGACGAGCATCGGCCGTACCCCACCGAGCCGGCGCGTCGCGTGCGCGACCTCACCCAGCGAATCCGGACCGAACACGATTTCGGGTGCGTGGAACTTGAGAACTCGTGGCGTCTCGGCTCTGCTGCGCTGCGCATCGAGGTCGTGCAGCGCATTACCGACATTTGCCGTAGCTGCCTGGTCCACCGTTCACACCCTCACTGTCTTCGGTCCACACGATCCGGACCTGTGATTCAGGTTACAACCTTACGAGCGCAGAAGGTTCGATCCCACCAGCGCCGGGCTAGGTTCCGACCTACCCGATCGGGTAGGTAACCAGCGCGATGAGGTCAGGACAGCGCATGTCCCAGTTCGGCCGCCTGCGCCGTCAACTGGTCTCCGTCCCGCGCGACCACCACGCGGTCGCAGATCTGCTCGTAGTCCGCCATCGAGCACGCGGCCTGTGCCCAGTAACGCCGGGCCTCGGGAGTGATCCAGGCGATGCGGTGCACCTTCGAACGAATTTTCTCCAACGCGTCGAGTCCGGCCGGCCGGCCGTTGCATCGACCGTCCCCCACGATGATCACGGCAGTGCGCTTGTTCAGCACATCCCCGTGCGAATCCAGGAGGTCGGTGAAGGTCTTGCCGTAATCGCTGCTGGCTTCGAGATCCAGTCGCGCGTCCGCGAGTACGGCAGCCAGTGCGCCGTCGCCCGTACTACCGAGCAAGATGGTCGTCACGTCCACGGGCGCATCCACGAAGCCCATCACCGTGCACCGATGCGCGCGCGAATGCATGGCCTGCGCGAGTCTGAGCGTGAATGCAGTGATCGGCCGAACCGAGAGCGAAACATCAGCCAGTACGAGCAGTCGGACCTTGTCGGGTACCGGCGTTCTTGTCACCAGACGGAAGGGAATCCCGTCGGTACGCAGACTCGACCGGACAGTACGTCGCATGTCGAGCGGGCCACGGGAATGCTCGCGTGGCCGCGGCCGCGGAGTACCCCGCATATGCCGCAACACTTCGTGGCTCGCGCGCTCGATCTCGGCATGGTGGCCGATCGACTGCACCGCGCCGTCGACGGGCATCGGCGACGACATCGTCCCGGTCACATCACCCAGTGCCGCCACGAATGCCTCGACGGCATCGGTGATTCGATCCAGCATTGCGGCACTCAGCTCGCCGGAATCACCGCCGTCACCGTAGACACTAAGTGGGTCGTACGCGTCGAACCATGCCAGAATTCCGGCCGGATCTTCCCAATTGAGCTGTCCTGCAACCGCTCCACTGGTGCTCGACGCCAGCTCCCCGGCGGCCGTCGAGCCGGAACGTTCGAGGTCCACTGTGTAAGTCACGCCACGTCGGGCCATATCGCCGTCGGTGTCGATCGACAGGTCGTGATCCTCGGACGAGAGACTGATGTCGTCGTCGTCCTTGTGCGGGTTGAAGCCCTTGTCTGCCTCGGGAGCGTCGAGCAGATCGCCGATCTCGACGGCACGCTCGTTGTACTCGGCGTACTTCGCCGCCTCCTGATCTGCGCCCACGTCCAAGTCGGTCGGCAGTCCGCCCGCAACCTGGGCACCGAGCATCGAACGACTCTCGTCCACAACATCTTCGGCTGCGATCATGAACATCGACTCGAACGCCCGCTCGAAACCGTGCTGTTCGTGGTCGTACTTCGCACACGTCGCGCGTAGAGCCGCGCGCAGAACCGTCAGGTCACGTGCGCCTAGAAGCCCGAGGACGCGTCGTACTTCGATGACCTCGGCCGGCGACGCGGCAACGCCGTAGCGCCGCAGGATTCGCCCGAACACCGCCGCCAACACGTCGAGCAGTATCGACGGCGTGAACGGCTCGACGGCAGTCATCGCCGAATCCCGATGCCGCCCTTGTCACGTCCACCATGCCCACGAAATGCCGTCGCGGTCGTGTTGACTGTCGCGCCCAGCGACGTTGCTGCCGAGGACGTCTCCACTGCCGGTCCCGCCATCGCTATTTTCATGTCCGACGAGTATTTGACCAAGGCGGCGAGCAAGTATTTGCGCGTCTCGTCTGTGTGGCCGAGTACCGATGCGATACGAGCCGCGTCGATCACTTCCGAGATCGACGGGCTCTTGCGAAGTGGCAACTCACGCAATTCTGTGGCCAACTCGACGATCTCCGCGACGATCTGCGCGGGCACCTCGGGAGCGCGAGCGGTCACGATCTCTCGTTCACGCGCAGCCGTCGGGTAGTCGAGGTGAAAGTGCACGCAGCGACGCTTCAAAGCCGACGACAGTTCACGAGTATCGTTGGAGGTCAATATCACCCACGGATCGCTACGCGCGGTGAACGTGCCGACCTCGGGAATGGTCACCTGCTTTTCGGCGAGCACTTCGAGCAGCAGGGCCTCCATGGACTCCTCGGTGCGATCGACCTCGTCGACGAGCAGAACCACCGGTTCCTCGGACAGCACCGACTCGAGCAGGGGTCGCACCGACAGGAACGGTTCGGAATACAGACCGAAGTCTTTGGCAGCGAGCATCTTCGAGGCGTCGTCGATATCGGTGACGTGCTGGGTGAGCGCACCGATGTGTTCGCGCAGCATCTGCACGTGCAGCAGCTGCTTGGCGTAATCCCACTCGTACAGGGCGCGGTTGTCGTCGAGACCCTCGTAACACTGCAGGCGCACGAGCTTGCGACCGCTGGCGGCGGCAAGAGATTTCGCCAGCTCCGTCTTGCCCACGCCCGCAGGGCCTTCGAGCAGAAGCGGGCGATCGAGCGCCGTCGCCAGATGCACCACGGTGGCAAGGTCGTCGTCGGCGATGTAGTCCTGCTCCCCGAGCGCGCGCTGCAGATCGGCCGCGTCGGTGAACCGAACGGTGTCTGTGTCATCGTTGCGCACTGTCGACAGCGAGGTCATATGTTTCCCTTCGAAGAGCGGCTGCGCCGCATGTGAACGGAACTTCGTACCCTGCTACGAAGTTCCGTTCACATGGGTGGCGGTTAGTACGACTCGTTGATCGCGTGTGAGACGACGGGAATCATCGACTCGACGGTGACCTCACGGGGGTTGCCCGGGGTGCACCAGTCTTCCTGAATGTGCTCGGAGATCTTCAGAACCGACTTCTCGTCGCCCTTGATCACGTCGCCCTTGCCCGCATACTTGCCGGTGTTCATCCGGTTCTTGTCGTATGTCGCGGAACGGATCGACCCGAAGTTGTCGGGAATGCCGACGTCCTTGGCAAGCCTGATGGCAGCTTCGACGGCGGCGTCGGCGGCCTGAACGGTGGTCATGTTCTTGGTGTCGACGCCCATGGCCACGGCGATCTCTGCGTAGCGCTCGTAGCGTGAGGGCAGGTTGTACTCCCACACGCGCGGCAGAGCGATGGCGTTGTTGAGGCCGTGAGCGCTGTCGTAGAACGCGCTGATCGCATGCGAGATCGAGTGAATGACACCGAGTCCGCCGGAGTTGAATGCCTGCGTGGCGATGTACTGGGCGTTCATCATGCCCTCGCGGGCCTTCAGGTTGCCCGGGTCGTACACGGCCTCACGAAGATGCTTGGACACCAAGCCGATCGAGTAGATCGCGTTACCCAGCGACGGTGCGAAGTCCAGACGCGAGACGTACGGCTCGGCACCGTGCGCGAGGACGTCGAAGCCACAGAACGCGGTCCACTGCTGGGGGCAGGTGTAGTAGAGCAGCGGATCGTCCAGTGCCAGAGTGGGGGTGGACGCCTCGTCGAAGGCGAGCCACTTGTGCGGCTTTTCCATGTCCGAGGTGTCGGTGATGACGTAGGCCCAGGACGTCTCCGAACCTGTTCCGGCAGTGGTGGATACGGCGATATGGGGTGGGTTCTGCTTGTTCGTCGACTTGGAGAAGCCCTCGAACTCGTTGATGTTGCGGCCGTCGTGGGCGACGACGACGCGGATACCCTTGGCTGCGTCGTGGCTCGAGCCACCACCGACGGAGATGACGCTGTCGCACTTCTCCTTCTGGTAGAGCGCGGCACCATCCATGACGTTGTAGTCCTTGGGGTTCGACTCGACCTTGTCGTAGAGAACCACCTCGACGCCCTGATACTCGATCTTGCCGATCAGTTCCTCGATGATGCCCGATCCGCGCAGACCGGTCGTGACGAGCAGTGATCGCTTGAACCCGAGTTCCTTGGCCTCGACACCGATCATGTCGTGGGCACCGACTCCCAGCTTGGCGCGCGGTAGCGGGTGAAACTCCTTGATGGGAAATTCCCAGATCTGATTGAGCTCGATAACCATCGGTGTCTCCTCGGTGAGTGTGGGTCGAAGACGCCTGTCTCTGTGATCGGCGTCTCACTGAAGACCACACTGTCCCCCCGACGGCGCGATGGGAACACCCAGCACCTCGAACCCTGCCAACGATCCCGGCGAACTACCCGATCGGGCAGGGCTGCTCGCTCATCCTCGGTAGGGGTCGCTCGACCGAGATTGCTGCACTAGCGATCTCGACGCCGAGCCACCGAGAATCCGAGAACGGAGATCATCGCGAGCGCGATGACGAACGCCCCGTACACCTCCACCGTCGTGCTGAGTCCCAAGCGGTGGACTGCCAGTCCGGCGACCACCGCGGGCACACTGAACGCGAGATAGCTGATGACGAAGGTCGTGGCGAAGACTCCGCCGCGCTGGGCGGCGGGAACGAGGGCACCCAGTGTGCGCATTGCACCGAGAAAGGTTGCTCCCCAGCCCGATCCAGCAATCACCGCCCCGACGAAGTACAACACGATCGAGCCGATCTGTACCGACACCAGAGTGAGTGCGACGCCGGCGGCCAGCACCGTCGCCCCGATCATCATCACCGAGCGAGGAAACCCGTTGCGCACCACAGCAGCTGCAATCGAACCGGAACCGAACAGTGCGAAGATCTCCAACCCGCCCACGATGTGATTGTCGATGCCGAAGACGGTGCCGATGATCGACGGACCGAGCGAGAGATGGAACCCGCCGAGCGACCAGGTCGCGAACAGAGCGGGAGCGATGAGGAGAAACGGTGCCCGGACGGACTTCGGAATCGACGCTCGCGGCAGCAGCGTCGACGCGAGGTGGCGACGGGAATCGAAGCCACGCATCGCAGACGTCTCCGGTACGAACAACAGCGCCACCGCAAGGACGAGCGCCGCGCCGATCAACAGGGCGAACACGAGGATTTCGGGTGCCGGTGCCAACTGCACCAGCAACCCGGCACCGAGCGCCCCGGACGCCAGGCCGAACGACGGGGCAACGCTGTTGAGCAAAGGACCGGTAGCTACGTTGGGTTGCAGATCGATGATGGCCGCACTCATCGCGCCCGTCGCCGCCCCTGCTGCGATTCCTTGCACGACGCGTGCCGCGATGAGGAGCGGCACGCTGTCGGCGACGATGAAGAGCACCAGGCTGACGACCAGCAACAGCAGCGACGCGACCAGAATCGGCTTGCGCCCGATGTGATCCGACAGGCTGCCGACGACGAGCAACGTGAGCAGCAGAGCCAGGGCATACACGGCGAAGATGACCGTGAGCGTGATCGCGCTGAATCCCCAGGACTGCTGGTAGACCGGATACAACGGGGACGGTGCCGCGGAGGACGCCATCAGCACGATGAAGGCAACGCCGACAACCCAGAAGGCGTACCGATGCGGCATCCTTGCCGCAGCCTTTCCGGCACTACCGCGCACGTCCACGTCGACCATGTGTTGTCCCTCCACCGCAGTGATCGTTACTTCAGTGAAGGACAACGCGTAGGAGGGTGTGGCATTCCCGAGGACTCAGAATCCGTGTACTGCTGCGCCGTCGACCAGCAGCTGTCCTTCGCGATAACGCAGAGCACTGTCGGGTAACTCACCCTCGACCCCACTGAGCCACACCGATACGCGACCGGTTCCGGAAGTCGCCGAACCGACCTCGTCGACCCGTCGGACGGTCTGGTTGGCCACGGCCTCGGCGCTGTCGAACATCGTCACCTCGGAGGGCAACTGCCCCGCGATCTCGTCGAGTACCAGCGGATAGTGCGTGCAACCCAGCACGACCGATTGGACGTCGTCGGGGGTGGCTGCCACGGCGGCGGTGATGGCGGCACCGATCCCACGCGCGTCACCGCGATCGATCGAGTCCGCCAGACCGTGGCACGCCACGGTCGTGACCCGTCGATGCGAGGCGAACTCCTCGATCAAACGCGCTTGATACGCGCTCGCGGTCGTTGCTGCCGTCGCCCAGATCGCAATCCGATCCGTTACCGCCGCAGCGGGTTTGATCGCCGGCACGGTCCCCACCACCGGCACGGAATCGCCCAGCGCGGCGCGAACGTGGCTCAGTGCCGTCACGCTGGCGGTATTGCACGGCAGCACCACAACCTCGGCACCGAGGTCGACGGCGTGCCGGGCCGTACCGACCACCCGATCGATGACCCAGCTGTCCGGCTTCGGCCCCCACGGGGCGTTGTCGGGGTCCATCATGAGCACCAGATCGAGCTCGGGACGCAGGCTGCGCAGCCGCGCAGCCGTCGGAAGCATTCCCAGCCCCGAGTCGATCAGTGCGACGATCATGCCAGCGCGTGCTCGACGTCACCGACCAGATCGGCACCGTCCTCGATGCCGACCGACAGCCGCACCAGGTCGTCGGGCACCTCGAGCAACGAACCGGCAGTCGATGCGTGAGTCATTGCACCGGGGTGTTCGATCAACGATTCCACGCCACCCAGAGACTCGGCGAGGGTGAAGATCTCGGTCTTCGCGCAGAAGTCGAGTGCAGCCTGCTTGCCGCCGGCCAGACGAACCGAGACCATCCCGCCGAAGCGTCGCATCTGCTTGGCAGCGACCGCGTGAGACGGGTGCGATTCGAGTCCGGGGTAGATGACCTGCGAGACAGCCGGGTGCCCGTCGAGGAATTCGACGATCTTCTCGGCGTTGTCGCTGTGCCGTTCCATCCGGAGGGCGAGGGTCTTGATGCCGCGCAGGGTCAGGAACGCGTCGAACGGTCCCGGAACTCCGCCCGCGCCGTTCTGCAGGAACGCGAATGCCGTATCGAGCTCTTCACTGTCGGTCACCAACGCGCCGCCGACGACATCGGAGTGTCCGCCGATGTATTTGGTGGTCGAATGCAGCACCACATCCGCACCGAGCGACAGGGGCTGCTGCAGATAGGGCGAGGCGAACGTGTTGTCGACGACGATCTTGGCCCCACCCTCGTGGGCAACACCCGCGAGGGCCTCGATGTCTCCGACGTTGAGCAACGGGTTGGTGGGCGTCTCGACCCAGACGAGCTTCGTGTTCGGACGCATCGCCGCGCGAACCTCGTCGACGTCCGACACCGCGGCCACCGAGTACTCGATGCCCCACTGGGTGAAGACCTTGTCGATCAAGCGATACGTGCCGCCGTAGGCATCGTTGGGGATGACGAGATGGTCACCCGGACGCAGCGCCGAACGCAGCAGGCAGTCCGTCGCCGCCATGCCCGAGGAAAATGCGCGGCCGTAAGTGCCGGATTCGATGGCCGCGAGGTTGGCTTCGAGCGGCCGACGCGTCGGGTTGCCGGTGCGTGCGTACTCGAATCCGCTGCGCATGCCGCCGACGCCGTCCTGCGCGAAGGTGGAGCTGGCATAGATCGGCACGTTCACTGCACCGGTCAGCGGATCCGGCTCGTAGCCGGCGTGGACCGCCTTGGTGGAAAAGCCCTGCCAGGAGGTGTTGTCTGCCTTGCTGCGCTGCTCACTCATGGCCTCCACACTAATCGGCCTGCTGCGCCCGGCGGGGGCGTGGGTAACCTGCGAAGACAACCCCCAGCGGAAAGAGGCACCGTGGCCAACTCCCAGAGCGTCGACGAACTGTTCGCGATCGATTCACTCCTCGACGACGAGGAACGCCAGATCCGGGACACCGTGCGCAAGTTCGGCAACGAGCGCATCCGTCCGCACATCGCCGACTGGTTCGAAGAGGGCACGGTGCCGGCTCGTGAACTGGCCAAGGAACTGGGCTCGCTCGGCCTGCTCGGCATGCACCTCGAGGGCTACGGTTGCGCCGGAACATCCGCGACGGCATACGGCCTGGCCTGCCTCGAACTCGAAGCCATCGACTCCGGCATCCGTTCACTGGTGTCGGTGCAGGGCTCGTTGGCGATGTTCGCCATCTGGAAGTACGGCTCCGAAGAGCAGAAGCAGCAATGGCTCCCGGGAATGGCCGAGGGGTCGCTGATCGGCTGCTTCGGACTCACCGAGGCCGACTACGGGTCCAACCCCGGCGGCATGCTCACTCGTGCCAAGCGCGACGGTGACGACTGGATCCTCAACGGCAGCAAGATGTGGATCACCAACGGACCGGTCGCCGACGTCGCCGTCGTATGGGCCCAGACCGACGACAAGGTCCGGGGTTTCGTCGTACCGACCGACACGCCGGGATTCACCGCCAACACGGTCAAGAAGAAGCTCTCGCTGCGTGCCTCGGTCACGGGCGAGTTGGTGTTCGACGACATCCGACTCCCTGCCGACGCGATGCTGCCCGAGGCCCGCGGCCTGAGCGGGCCGTTGAGCTGCCTCAACGAGGCACGCTTCGGCATCATTTTCGGCGCGATGGGTGCCGCTCGCGACTGCCTGGAAGCCGCAGTCGAGTACTCGCAGACCCGAAACATCTTCGACAAGCCGTTGGCCGGTTATCAGCTGACGCAGGCGAAGATAGCGAACATGGCGCTGGAACTCGGTAAGGGCGAGTTGCTCGCAATCCACCTCGGCCGGTTGAAAGATGCGGGCGAGTTGAAGCCCGAGCAGGTGAGCATCGGCAAGCTGAACAACGTCCGCGAAGCCATCGACATTGCCCGTGAATGCCGAACGATATTGGCAGCCAACGGAATCACGCTCGAATACCCGGCGCTGCGACACGCCAACAACCTCGAATCCGTGCTGACCTACGAGGGCACGTCCGAGGTCCACCAATTGATCGTCGGAAAGGCATTGACCGGAATCGACGCATTCCGCTAAGGCATCATTGTCGTGCGCGTTTTGCATTCTTCTGGGTACGCAAAACGCGCACGACGGTCAGGCGCCCTTGCTGAGGAACCCGAGCAGATCGTGGCGAGTGATGACGCCGACGGGCTTGCCTTCTTCGACCACCATCAGCGCATCGGACTCACCGAGTGCCTTGGTGGCGTCGGAGACGGTTTCCCCGGCACCGATCAGGGGGAACGGCTCACTCATGTGCTTGGCGACCGGATCGGCCAGCGCGGCGCGACCCTCGAAGACGGCGCTGAGCAGATCCCGCTCGGTGACGCTGCCGGCAACCTCGCCTGCCATGACGGGCGGCTCGGCTCCGACGACCGGCATTTGGGAAACGCCGTACTCGCGCAGGATCTCGATGGCGTCACGCACGGTCTCGGACGGGTGGGTGTGCACCAGATCCGGCAGGGCACCGGACTTTCCGCGCAACACCTCGCCGACCGACGTCTCGTGGGTCTTGCCGTCCAACCGCGAACGCAGGAATCCGTACGACGACATCCACGAGTCGTTGAAGATCTTCGCCAGGTAGCCGCGGCCACCGTCGGGAAGCAACACGACGACCAAGGCGTCGGGACCTTCGCGCTCGGCAACCTGGATTGCGGCAACGGCGGCCATACCGCACGAGCCGCCGACCAGCAGGCCTTCCTCGCGGGCGAGGCGACGGGTCATGTCGAAGGAGTCGTTGTCGGACACGGCGATGATCTCGTCCGGGATGGACGGGTCGTAGGCGCTGGGCCAGAAGTCCTCGCCGACACCTTCGACGAGGTACGGACGACCCGTGCCGCCGGAGTAGACCGAGCCCTCGGGGTCGACGCCGATGACCTTGACCTTCCCGCCGGAGACCTCCTTGAGGTACTTGCCGGTGCCGGAAATGGTGCCGCCGGTGCCGACGCCTGCGACGAAGTGCGTGATCTTGCCGTCGGTGTCGGCCCAGATCTCGGGACCGGTGGTCTCGTAATGGCTGGCCGGGCCGGCCGGGTTGGCGTACTGGTTGGGCTTCCACGCTCCGTCGATCTCGCGAACGAGTCGATCGGAGACGCTGTAGTAGCTGTTGGGGTCCTCGGGCGCGACAGCCGTCGGGCAGACGACGACCTCTGCTCCGTAGGCGCGCAGCACGTTGCGCTTGTCCTCACCGACCTTGTCGGGGCACACGAACACACACTTGTAGCCGCGCTGCTGTGCGACGAGCGCGAGACCGACGCCGGTGTTTCCGGACGTGGGCTCGACGATGGTGCCGCCGGGCTTCAATTCGCCGGACGCCTCGGCCGCGTCGATCATCTTCACGGCGATGCGGTCCTTGGACGAACCACCCGGGTTGAGGTATTCGATCTTGGCCGCGACCGTGCCTGCCCCGTCGCCGATGACGGAGGACAACTTCACCAACGGGGTGTTGCCGATGAGTTCGGTGATGTGCTGTGCGATGCGCATTGCACCATCTTCCCAGATGCAGCTATTCGACTCTCGGCCACCGCTACGGACACCCGCATACGATGGTGTGAGGGCACGACGAGAGGGATCGATCTGTGACGGCGAGCGGATGGCGCACCGCTGCGAAAGCGAGCGCCGCGACGGTACTTGCGGGCTCCGGAGCAGGGACTGCGTCCTGGGCGGCCTATCGACATCTCATGGGGCAGGCCGCTGCGGCACGCGGCGTCATCGGCCGCAACATAGCCAAGCCGCCCGAGGCCGACGGGGTCTACACCGCTGGTTGCGCGGCCCCCGAACGGTGGCGACTGGGAAGTTCAGCAGATATTCACCTGATGATCTTCGGCGACTCCACGGCCGCGGGCGTCGGCTGCACCGTCGCCGACGAGGTTCCCGGCGTTCTGCTGGCACGCGGCTTGGCCGAGGAAACGGGACAACGAATCCGTTTGAGCACCAAGGCGATTGCGGGTGCCACCTCCAAGGGGCTCGAAGGTCAGGTCGACGCCATGTTCGTGGCAGGCCCACCGCCCGATGCCGCAGTGATCTTCATCGGCGCGAACGACGTGACCAAGAAATTCTCCGTTCCCGCATCGGCGGCCAGACTGGGCGACGCGGTCGAGCGGTTGACGGCCAAGGGCTGTGTGGTGGCAGTGGGCACGTGCCCCGATCTCGGTGTCGTGACGGCCATTCCGCAGCCGCTGCGCACCGTCGTCCGCAATTGGGGTCGCCGCCTGGCACACGCCCAGACGGCCAGGACGCTCGGTGCCGGTGGGCATCCCGTCGCGCTGGCAGACCTGCTCGCGCCGGAATTTCTCGCCGCCCCCGACACGATGTTCTCGGCGGACCGCTTTCACCCCTCGGCCGCGGGCTACGAACTCGCCGCCCAGCAGATTCTGCCGGTACTCGCGTCCGCGTTGGGCGTGTGGCATGGCGGTCCTCTGCCCGAGCTTCCGACGGTCTCGGCCGCCGCCGAGTCACGTAAGGCCATCCCCCGCGCCACGGCCGCACTCGACCGATTCCTGCGGAGAAGAACCGCTGAGCTCGACGCCGAGATCAGTACTGCGTCGGACGATCTCGTACGTCGTGCCGGCGGTGGATCGGCGGGGTTGTAAGTTCGATCGGGAGACATCGCCTACCCGGCGGTACACGGTAGTTCCGCAGTATCGATCAGAAGGAGATCACATGCCAGAGGCAGTCATCGTCGCCACCGCGCGCTCACCGATCGGCAGGGCGATGAAGGGGTCGCTCAAGGACATTCGTCCCGACGACCTCACCGCACAGATGGTCGCCGCTGCGCTGGCCAAGGTGCCCTCGCTCGACCCGAAGGACATCGACGACCTGCTCCTGGGCTGCGGTCTGCCCGGTGGCATGCAGGGCAACAACCTTGCGCGCATCGTCGCGGTTCAGCTCGGCTACGACTCGCTCCCCGGAACGACGATCACGCGTTACTGCTCTTCCTCGCTGCAGACCACCCGGATGGCCCTGCACGCGATCAAGGCAGGCGAGGGTGACGTGTTCATCTCCGCCGGTGTCGAGAGCGTGTCCAGCTTCATCCACGGCAGCTCCGACTCGCTGCCCGAGAGCCACAACCCGATCTTCGCCGACGCCGAAGCGCGCACCAAGAAGGCACAGGAAGAGGGTGCCGACAGCTGGACCGACCCCCGTGAGAACGGCGAACTCCCCGACGCATACATCGCGATGGGACAGACCGCCGAGAACGTCGCCCTACTCACGGGCATCACCCGCGAGGATCAGGACCACTGGGGCGTCCGCAGCCAGAACCGCGCCGAAGAGGCCATCAACGCCGGCTTCTTCGAGCGGGAGATCACCCCGGTGACCCTGCCCGACGGCACCGTCGTCAACACCGACGACGGCCCTCGCGCCGGTACCACCTACGAAAAGATCAGCCAGCTCAAGCCGGTATTCCGGCCGAACGGCACCATCACCGCCGGTAACGCGTGCCCGCTCAACGACGGCGCAGCAGCGCTCGTCATCATGAGTGATACCAAGGCCAAGGAGCTGGGTCTGACCCCGTTGGCTCGCATCGTCTCCACCGGCGTCACCGGCACGTCCCCCGAGATCATGGGCCTCGGCCCGATCGAGGCCACCCGCAAGGCGCTGAAGATCGCGGGCATGTCGATCTCCGACATCGACCTGTTCGAGATCAACGAGGCCTTCGCTGTTCAGGTCCTCGGCTCGGCCCGCGACCTCGGCATCGAGGAGGACAAGCTCAACGTCTCCGGCGGTGCCATCGCGATCGGCCACCCGTTCGGTATGACCGGGGCCCGCATCACCACCACGCTGCTGAACAACTTGACCACACAGGACAAGACGTTCGGCGTCGAGACCATGTGCGTCGGCGGCGGCATGGGCATGGCCATGGTGCTGGAACGCCTGAGCTGACCCCTGGCAACGCAAAAGCCCCGCCCTCCTCGAAGGAGTGGCGGGGCTTTTCGCGTAGGTACTAGTCGTTCTGGAAGTAGCTCAGCAGACGCAGGATCTCGACGTACAGCCAGACCAGGGTGATGGTCAGACCCAGGGCGACGCCCCACGCTGCCTTCTCCGGTGCCTGCGCACGGATCAGCTGATCGGCCTGGTCGAAGTCCAGCAGGAAGCTGAATGCCGCGATGCCGATGCAGACGAGGCTGAAGATGATGGCGATGGGTCCACCGTCACGCAGTCCGAAGCCACCGTCCATGAAGAAACTGGCCACCAAGTTACCGAGCATGAGAACGACGACACCGATGAGCGCACCGACGATCATGCGGGTCAGACGCGGGGTGACGCGGATCGCGCCGGTCTTGTACACGATCAGCATGCCGAAGAACACACCGAAGGTTCCGAGAATGGCCTGGCCGATGAGGCCCGATCCACCACTCATACCGAAGATGTCGCCGGTGAACACCAGCGACAGCGCACCGAGGAACACACCTTCGGCGGCGGCGTAAGCAAGAACGATGAACTTGTTGTCCATCTTCCGCCCGAAGGTGGCGAACATGACCAGGCCGAAGCCGATCAGCCCGCCGGCAATCAGCAGAGCCGGTGCGGCCGAAGGATTGGCGGATGCGTACAGGTACGAGATGATCGCCGTCACGCTCAGCACACCGAGGGTGATGCCGGTCTTGGTGACGACGTCGTCGATCGTCATGGCCCGCTGTGCGGGCTGCGTGGTGTACGGATCGGCCTGCGTTCCGGGATGCTGGCCGAAGGTCGCGGCCTGCGAGGCTCCAGCCGTCGCAGATCCGAATGTGGCGTAGCCGCCGCCCTGCTGCTTGGGCAAGTTGCGGAACACCGGGTTGCTGGAGGTGCGCACCGTGTCTCTTCCCTTCGTAAGTTCTGATCCCCATCCGGGGATCTCCCCGTCGGTCATCAGTAGAACGTCTGACATCCGGACAAAAGTTCCCGAGCGGGGAACATCTACGACGGACAAAACGGACTCTACCGGCTACACCCTCGACACGCGGCGACGACCGCGTGTGTGACACCGAATCGAAACGGGCACTATGAGGAAATGGCAATCGAAGACGGACCCGACCAGACCTTGGACCCCAGTGAAAGCGTCGACTCCGACGAGGTGCGCAACGACGACGGCGACACCGTGGTCGATCCCCCGGACCACTGGAGCGAGGCCAACAGCTTCGGCACCACAGCCCGTGAGGCCGCCGAGGGCGAGAGCCTGGACCTCAAGCTCAGCGAGGAAGAACCCGACATCGCGGTCGAAGAGGAACTCGACCGCCCCATCACCGAGACCCCCGACGACGAGTTGACCGAGGAACTGGTCGATCACGTGATCGAGGAATCCGACGAGGATCCCGACATCGACTATGCGGAAGGCCAGCGTCAGGCCGAGATCGTCGAAGGCACTCTCGTCGAGGACCGCGGACGCAACCGCGGCCAGATCGACGGAACCCCCGAAGACGGCGGCCCGGTCACCTGATCGCTACCGTTGCTCGCTCGGCCGTACCGAGCGGGCAACGGTGAATTTTCCGTTGCGTCCCATCAGATCGGTCGGCCCCACCGCATCGGCCAGTTCACGCCGATAGTTCAGGTGGGTGTTGAACACCGTCCACATCTGCCCGCCCGGCCGGAGTACCCGCCCGGCTGCTGCGAAGAGCTTGCTCGCTCCGCCCGTGTGCACCGCGGCACCCTCGTGAAACGGCGGATTGCACACCACCAGATCGACCGAATCAGGTTCGAAGGTGGACATCGCATCGTCCGCGATCACCGCCACCTGCGTCCCGTTCGCCTCCGCCGTTGCCGCTGCCGACGCGATCGCTGCCGCCGAACGGTCGGTGGCGATCACCTCGAGATCGGGCCTCGTCCGAGCCAGCTCTGCTGCGAGAATTCCAGTGCCGCAACCCAAATCGACGGCAGTACGAGCTCGCGGCAGCATCTTCGGGACGAACTCGAGCAGAAACCGGGTACCGATGTCCAGGCCCGCCCCCGCAAACACAGCGCCATGAGCCACGACCGTCATGTCGATATCCGCGAGACGTTTGCTCACCGGGTACGTCATGCCCGACGCCACCGCCCCGGTCGCGGTGAGCACTCGCGCTTTCTGCCGTCCGCGGCCGGCCGTGACGGTCGCGAAGGACCGTCGCAGCACGTCGTTCATGGCGGGGGTCATGTGTTTGTCTCGCCCACCTGCCAACACCACCACGTCCGTGGTGGCGTGCGCGGCGATGTGCTCGGCGATCTCGGTGAGCTCGGCCAGCCCTCGCGGCAGCTGCATCAGCACTGTGCCAACGCCGTCGAGCAGTTCGGCACCGAGTTCGTGCTGGGTGTACGAGCCGCTCAGGGCAACTCGCGCAGCGTTGAGTTCGAGCGCCCGAACGCCGGTGACGGCGTCCTGATGGACCCGCACATCAGTGAAGCCAAGCGCCACGGCACCCAACGTGAGTGCACCGTAACGATCGCCGATCACCGCGATCGGTGCCGTTCTGTCGACTCCCGCACGCTCGTCGACGGTGTCGAGTACAAGGCGGTCCGCGGCATCGACGGCATGGAGGTTGGGTGCCTCGGCGTCGGGCTCACGGCGCAAGGCGTCGAACAGAGTTTCATCGGGCACCCGAGCAGTATCCCACCCGGCGTAGGCGCGCCCTGATTCCTTGTGCGCGTTTTGCGTACCTACAGCTACGCAAAACGCGCACGACCGGCCCTGTCCGCGCGGCGAGTGGCTATTGCGGTCGACTAGGGGCATGCTCGGGGAATGGAACACAAGGACAAGAACGAGGCACTCTTCAGCCATCCCGACGATGCCTCGACCGACGCGCACGCCGAATCGTCCAAGCCTGCCGTCTACACCGCCCTGTTCAGCGGTGCCAACGAGTAACGACGCCCTTCGGCGTCACGACAGATAACGCAGGTATTCCAGGGCCTTGGTCGCATGCACGTGACCACGTTCGCTCTGCACGACCATCCGCACCACACGGTGCCGATCGATGACGAATGTCGTCCGCTTCACGGACAGTAACTGCCGCAGATACCCACGGTCGGCCGCATGAGCCCGGCCGCGTTCGAGCTCACGAAGCCGACGCCGCCGGGTGAACCACCCACCTCGCCGCACTCCGAACTGTTCGGCAACCCCGCCGTCGGAATCGGACAGCAATGGAAAGTCGAACGATCTCTGCAGAGCGAAATGCTGATTCTTGTCGCGGGTGTCGGTGCTGATCCCGACTCGCTGCGCACCGAATCTGCTGAATTCTGTTCCGAGGTCCCGGAAATGGCAGGCCTCGGCGGTGCAGATCGGACTGTTGGCCGCCGGATAGAAGAACAGCACCACCGGGCCCGATGCCGTCAGCTCGGAGAGAGCACGGTGTTCACCCGAATGATCCGGAAGCTCGAAATCCGGTGCCGTCTGTCCGATTCGCATGACGCAGAGGGTACCGCTCAGTCCTGTACCAATTCGGCGACAAGTCGTCCTCGCAGGTGTTCGTCGATACCCAGGTGACTCAGATACCCCTCGAAAGACCCGTGATTGGACGTCACAGCCTGCATTCCGCGCTCCAGGTAGGACGCTCGGACTCCCAGCAACGCCGTCCCGGGCACGTCGGCGTCATCGATACCCGCCCACGTCCGCCGCACATGGGCGAGCAACGGCTCCACTGCAGCATTGCTGGCGAGGTAATCGTTGAGGATCTCGTCCTCGCTCACTCCGACGGCCCGCAGCACAGTCGCGACCGTCCACCCGCCCCGATCCTTACCTGCGGCGCAGTGCACCAGAACCCCGCCCCGTCCGGCGGCAACAGCCTCGACCACATGCTTGATCGCGTGCGCTGCCCCGGGTAACACCGGATACGTTGCGTACGAGCGGTGCAGGTAGTCGACCTGACTCTGTTCGTCGTGGATAGGGGCCTGGTGCGGAGCGCGGTCACCGGTGTCGTCGCGGAACGGCATCGAGATCGACTGCACACCGTCCGGAACTCTGTCGACACCACTTCGTACGATCTCGGAATTACCGCGAAGGTCGAACACGGTGCGTATGCCCAGATCGAGGACGGCTCGTTGTCCACTCTCGGTGAGAGCACTCAATTCCGATGCGCGATAGAACTTTCCGGGCCGGATCTTCGAGCCGTCGACAGTGCGGACACCGCCGAGGTCTCGAAAGTTCCAGGCCCCGTCGAGCGCGAACTGGTTGTGCACACGGGCGTCGGGCATGATCTCGACTGTATAGAACCGAGGCTGCGAACAAACGCAGCTGGGCTCAGGCGCGGGGAACCAGCCACTTCCGCAGCCGGGAGGTGACGAACGGCATCACCACGTACACCATCAACGGTGTGCACATCATCACCACGACCGCCGTTCGCAGGGCCACGTTCAACCCCGTCAAATGCGGGGTCAGGACGATGTTGACCAACAAGCTGACGGCATAGAACGCCACACCGATCGAGATCGCCTGCTTCCAGCGGGGCGGCGGACCACCGATCACTCGAACTGCGTCGGTCAGATTGGACTGCGGCTCGAACCATCCCTCCACGCCGGAAAGCCGATGTGTTGCAACGTCGTCGGCGATAGGGCGACCGCTGCTGAGCCAACGGCGTCGAG
The DNA here is from genome assembly GCF_059489205.1 of Rhodococcoides sp. S146-33. Taxonomy (NCBI): domain Bacteria; kingdom Bacillati; phylum Actinomycetota; class Actinomycetes; order Mycobacteriales; family Nocardiaceae; genus Rhodococcoides; species Rhodococcoides sp. S146-33. Next base: position 347,131 of record NZ_JCAJWY010000002.1, on the reverse strand, counting down.
AGTCCGAGTGCAGCCAAACGTCGAGGTGGTCGTGGGTCTCGAACCGGTACACCACGTGGTAGTCGTTGGATCCGCCGGAACTGCGCAGCCAGCCACCACCGAGGAAGCCGGGGAAAGTTCGGACGAGATCGATACCGCGATCGGTCCATTCGACGAAATCTGCTTCGTATCCCTCGCGAACGCGCCGCGCGACCGAGGTGGTGACGTGATCGAGCGTGTCCGTCGTGGTCATACGGTACCCCTTCTGCACGTGTTAGTCTCGGCTTGTCTGTTCTACACAGAGTGCGGGTCAGTGGACCAGCTTTCAAATCAGAGACACAAATGTAGATGTATGGCTCATATACATGCCTCCTATGGCATTCTGTCCATGAAGACCTCCCATGGACGACCTGGAGTGGACGGATGGCAGAGACCGAGTACGAGCTCGACGACGTGGATCGGCGCATCGTCACCGAACTGAGCCGCGACGGCCGAATGTCCATGCGCGCCTTGGCCGAGGCAACCCACATCTCCCGTGCCCACGCCTATGTGCGCGTCGACCGCCTCCTCGACGAGGGCGTCATCGAGGGGTTCACCGCACGCATCGACTACGAGAAGGCCGGAGTCGGCGCATCCGCCTATGTGGCTCTGTCCATTCGGCAGGATTCGTGGCGTGCCGTGGCCGACGACCTGAGTACCTATCCGTTCGTCGAGCACGTCAGCTTGATGGGTGGTGATTTCGATGCGCTCGTTCTGGTCCGCGCTCCCGACACATCGGCGCTCCGACATTTGGTGCTCGACAAGTTGCAGGGACTGGACGGCATACTGTCGACGCGAACCTGGCTGATCTTCGACGAGGCGGTCGGCCCCGGCGCTCAATGGACCTCCGAGCCGAAAATCAACCAGCCGAAGAACGGGAGAACTCGATGAGCACGTCTGCTCACGACACGCCTACCACCGATGTACTGGTTGTCGGCGGCGGAATCGGGGGTGTCTCGCTCGGATACGAACTCGCGATCGATCACCGAGTCACCCTGCTCGAGCGCGAGGACACTCTGGCCTTCCATACCACCGGACGCTCGGCTGCTCTGTTTCTGGAAACCTACGGCAACAACACGATTCGCGCTCTCACGACGGCCAGCCGTGACTTCCTGGAGAATCCGCCGGAGCACTTTCGATCCGAACTGCTCGCCCCGCGCCCCCTGCTGCAGTTCGCGTCCACCGGACGAGGCGACGCGCTCGAGGCGATGTACGCCGACGTCAGCCGATTGACACCCGACGCACAACTGGTCTCACCTACTGACGCGCGCACGTTCTTTCCGCCGCTGCGCCCCGAACTGATCGATTGCGCTCTGTACGAGCCGCATTCGATGGAAGTCGACGTGCATGCACTGCATCAGGGCTACGTGCGGGGACTCCGCGATCGAGGTGGGCGTGTCCACACCGGGACCGAGGTGAGGTCGCTGAGGCGCATCGACGGCCTGTGGCACGCGCACACCACCGACGGGTCTGTCCACACTGCTCCACTCGTCGTCGACGCCGCGGGCGCATGGGCGGATGTCCTCGGAGCGATGGCGGGTGCCGAGCCCATCGGACTCGTGCCGATGCGTCGTTCGGTGTTCATGGTGGCTGCACCGGACGGTCTCGATACCGCACACCTGGCGACCTTGAGCGACATCGACGAGAAGTTCTACATCAAACCTGAAGGCGCACAACTACTGTGCTCGCCTGCGGACGAGACGCCCACCGAACCGAGCGATGCACGCCCGGACGAGTTGGAGATCGCCCGGGCGTTCGACGACATTGCCGAGGCGACCACGTTGACGGCGCGGCACGTGCGGTCGTCCTGGGCCGGCTTGCGCAGCTTCGTGCCCGACCGAACGCCGGTCGTCGGATTCGATCCGAACATCGAGGGTTTCTTCTGGTGTGCCGGTCAGGGTGGGTACGGAATTCAGACGTGCGCGGCACTGGCCCGAGTGGGGGCTGCACTGCTTCGTCGAGAACCTCTGCCTGTCGATGTGACCGAGCGCGGACTACGGGCAGCCGACCTGGATCCGCAGCGCTTCCGGTGAGAGGCGCTGCGCGCCACGTGCACGAAAACTCGACCCCTGCTACGAAGTTCCATTCACAACGACACGCTCAGCCGGCCACGACGCGGCGTAGATCGTTCACCGTGGTTCGATAGATGTCCACCAGGTCGGCGTCCTGCCCGCCGTCGACGCGCTCGGCCCAGTCGTCGAATGCGATTCGCATGGCCATCCCGGACCCCTCGACCAGTAGCCTTGCGTAGGAACGTGATTCGTGGCCACCGATCTTGGCGGCCACAGAATCGGTGACGCGGCACAGCGTCATGGCGTCGGCCGCGAAAGCGGCGGCCCGCAGATGGTCGTCACGACCGATCAACCGCCGAGTACGCAGAAGACGATCCCTCGCCTCGTAGGGTGCAGCGGAAAATTGTTCGACGGATCGCTCGTAGAGTGCTTCGATCGCTGTGAGGGTGACGCCTTCCGGTGCCGTCGACGCCAGCCAGGCGTCGAAGTCGAGCTCGAACTCCGGGGCGAGGCCGAGAACGGATTCCTCCTTGGACGCAAAACTACGAAAGAACGTGCTCGGCGATACACCGGCCCGGCGTGCGATCTGGTCGACTGTCGTCGCAGCGCAGCCCTGCGTCTCGAACAGATCGAGCGCGGCACGGGTGATCTCGAGAAGGGTTTCGCGACGACGTCGCTCTCGCAGATCCGGTACTCGATCGCTCATCGTCCTCCGTTCATCGGTCACTCGCCCATTCTGCTGTCAACATACCAGTGATTTTCAAGTTGACAGTGACTGTCAGAATGGTTCAAGCTGTCTTGGTAAGAGTCAGCTCCACAATTAGCACCCATAACCCGAAAGTTCTCGCCACATGACCACATCTGACATCGACCGGACACCCGACGCGCAACTCGCTCCGGGCAGCAAGTTACTGATCGGCATCCTTGTCATCGCGGCGTTCGTCATGATCCTCAACGAAACGATCATGAGCGTGGCGCTGCCCACCCTGATGGTCGACCTGACTATCTCAGCGACGACGGCGCAGTGGCTCACCACCGGATTTCTGCTGACGATGGCGGTCGTCATCCCCGTCACCGGCTTCCTGTTCCAGCGCTTCACTCTGCGTCAGGTGTTCGTAGCGGCAATGACGCTGTTCACCGTCGGCACTCTGCTCGCTGCTTCAGCGCCGGGCTTCGAAATGCTCCTGCTCGGACGCATCACTCAGGCCAGCGGCACGGCGATCATGTTGCCGCTGTTGATGACCACCGTCCTCACTGTGGTTCCAGCGCACAAGCGCGGCGCGATGATGGGCGTGATCTCCATCGTCATCGCTGTGGCACCCGCGATCGGTCCGACGATCTCGGGAGTCATCCTCGATTCGCTGGACTGGCGTTGGATGTTCTGGCTCGTACTTCCGATCGCACTCATCGCGTTCGCCATCGGGACCACTCTGGTGAAAAACGTGACCGAGACCAGTCGGCCGTCGTTCGATCCAGCCTCGGTCGTGTTGTCCGCGTTGGCTTTCGGCGGCATCGTCTACGGGTTGAGCAGCCTGGGCCACTCGGCCGAGGAGTCCGTGGTGCCGGTATGGCTGCCGCTGATCGTCGGCATCGTCGCACTGGTGGTGTTCGTTCTCCGGCAGGTCTCGCGTCAGGAGCAGGGCGGCGCGTTGCTGGACATGCGACCATTTCGCACTCCCACCTTCAGCATCGGACTCGGCATGATCGCGATTTCGATGATGGCCTTGTTCGGAGCACTGATCCTGCTACCGATGTATCTGCAGAACGTCCGCGGACTCGACACTCTCGACACCGGACTGATGCTGCTACCCGGCGGACTGCTGATGGGGCTGCTCGCACCGTTCGTCGGGCGCATCTTCGATCGAATCGGGCCGCGTCCCTTGGTCATTCCCGGTGCAGTGGTGGTGAGCGGCGCGCTCTGGTCGATGACCGTCCTGGACGCGCAGACTGCATTGCCGCTCGTGATCGGTATCCACATGTTGCTCTCGGCGGGTCTGGCTCTCATCATGACGCCGCTCATGACCTCGTCGCTGGGATCGCTACCCACCCAGCTGTACTCGCACGGCAGTGCCATCTTCAGCACGGTTCAGCAGCTGGCCGGTGCTGCCGGTACCGCACTGTTCGTCACCGTGATGTCCAACACGGCGGCAGCCGAAATCGCCGACGGCGCAAACACTGCGGGCGGCTCGGAGGCCGGTATCCACACCGCATTCCTCTACGGCGGGGCCGTATCACTGGTGGCAGTCGCCGCGTCGTTCTTCATCCGGGCACCGGCACGCAGCGACAGCGATGCGCCCACCGCCGCACAATCGGTTCACTAGGTCAACCGACGTCCATCATCCGCACGGCCGCCGCGACGATGTCGTCCTCCGACAGGAGGACGAGATCGGCCGCGCCGCCGAGAGGGACGAACGAATTCGCGCTCGAGACTCGGGTGATGGCACCGTCGTAGCCGCCCTCGACGAGAGCGGTCACGACCCCCTCCCCGACTCCCCCGTCGTGCCGGGTCTCGTCGGCGATCAGCACTCGATCGAAACGTGCCAGCCGGTGCAACAGATCCTCGGCCGGCAGGGGAACTATCCAACGTAGGTCCACGACCGTCACCGCAATCCCGCGTTCGAGCAATGTCGACGCCGCGCATCGGCTCATCACCACTCCGTTACCGAACGTGACGATGACCAGATCATCGCCATCGAGATACGTACCAACTGTGCCGAATTCGGTCGAGACATTGTCGGCACAGCGCAATGCACCGTCCCCGTCGAGAAGGTCGGTGCGGTGATAGAGCGCAATGGGCTCCAGAAATACGCACACTCGCCCCTCTTCAACGGCCAGTGCCACACAGGTTCTCAGAAGACCGGCGGCCTCGGCCGCCGAACTCGGAACCGCAACCACGATGCCCGGAATGTCGCGTAGAACGGCGACCGCGTTGTCGTTGTGGAAGTGCCCACCGAAACCGCGTTGATACGCCAGACCGGCGACACGCACGACCATCCCGTTGGTGAACTGCGCATCCGAGAAGAACTTGAGCGACGCGGCCTCACCGCGCAATTGGTCCTCGGCATTGTGCAGGTACGCCAAATACTGAATCTCCGGTATCGGGACGAAGCCGGCGAGCGCAGCACCCAGGGCGGTGCCGAGCACCGTCTGCTCGTCGAGCAGAGTGTCGAAAACTCGTGCTGCGCCGAACTTCTTGCGCAAACCCTTCGTGACGCCGTACACGCCACCTTTGACGGCCACGTCCTCGCCGAACACGAGCACGTCCGGTCGCGCCGTCATGATGTCGGTGAGGGTCCGGTTGATCATGGCGGCGAGTGTCAGACGGTCCCTGCCCACTGCAGGTCGCAGGCTCTGCTCGGTGGCGGTTACAGCGGTCGGTCGCCGATCGGTCAGCGGAGCCATCACCGCCTCTGCGGTCGCCAGTCGCGCCGTTTCGCCGGAGCGCAGGGAGTCGACCGTCGCCTCGGCCTCGCTCATCACGGTCTTGCGCATCGCCTGGTAGCGGCCCTCGACGTCGGCGACGGTCAGGATCCCGGCGTCGACCAACGCACGAGCACTGGTCAGCAACGGATCGCGCTCGTAGTCACCGATGATGTCCGCACTCGAGCGGTAGGCGAGTTCGGCATCCGAGCCGGCGTGTCCCATCAGCCGCACCGTCTCGAGGTGGAGCACCACTGGACGCCGCCGATTGCGCACCCTAGCGACGGCGGAGTCGACGGTGCGCATCAGTGCTACCGGATCGTCGCCGTCGGCACGCACGTACTCGATCGACGGAAATCGGCAGAGCGACTGAGCGATCCATCCCCGCGGCGATCGGGTACTGATGCCGATCCCGTTGTCCTCGCAGACGAACAGGATCGGCATCGGAACGGACTGATGCGCACAGTAGGCAGCCGAATTGAGCGCACCCACCGTCGTCGAGTGGTTGGCCGAAGCGTCGCCGAAGCTGCACACCACAACGGCGTTCTCGGGCCATGGAGTGCGATGACGCAGCGCCTTCGCCCGACCGAGCGCGAACGCCAGACCGACCGCGCGCGGCACCTGGGATCCGATGGTCGACGTCTGCGGGACGATGCCCAGAGCTGGATGTCCGAACACCTTGTGGCGTCCGCCGGACATGGGGTCGCGAGTCGAGGCGACCAGACTCGCCAGCACGTCCCGGATGGGGGTCGAATCCGAATACTGTTGTGCACGTGCGGCATAGAAGCCACCGGAGCGGTAGTGCAGTAGCGCCGGGTCGGTGATCTCGGTTGCTGCCCCGACGGCTGCGTTGGCTTCGTGGCCGGACGATCCGATGGTGTAGTAACCGAAGCCCTCGGATTGCAACCACCGAGCCGCGAAGTCGAGATGCCGGCTGGCGAGCTGCGCATCGAAGTACCGGAGCAGACGATCCGGGTCGGCGACGACGGAGCCACCGGACCGGGCGGACCGAACCTGCTTCAGGAAGTACTCGTCGATCGCCTCGGCCACTCTCGCACCCTTGTCTCTGTCGAGCTGTCTCCAGCGAGCCGAGCTGCGTGCATCAGCTCAAGGCGATCATATCCATCGGGGTGCCGAACAACCGACCGACGAGCGCGAGGAACTGCGATCCCTGCTGACCGTCGACGAGACGGTGATCGAACGACAGCGACAGCGTCGTCACCGAACGCAGAGCGATGGCACCCTCGTATTCCCACGGCATTCGGCGAATCGAACCGAAGCACAGGATGGCCGCTTCGCCGGGATTGAGAATGGGCGTGCCGGCGTCGACTCCGAACACGCCGACGTTGGTGATCGTGATTGTGCCGTCGGCGAGGTCGGCCGGACTGCTCTTGCCTTCCTTCGCGGTACGCGTCAGATCTGCCAGTGCACGCGCGATGTCCACCAACGAGAGCTCGTGTGCGTCCTTGATGTTCGGCACCATCAGGCCGCGTGGAGTCGCCGCGGCGATGCCGAGGTTGACGTAGTGCTTGGTGACGATCTCCTGCGCCGCCTCGTCCCAGGACGAGTTGAGCGACGGATTCGATTTCAGGGCAACGAGAACTGCCTTGGACACCAGTGCCAGCGGTGTCAGCCGCACATCCGTGAAGTGGTCGGACGCTCGCAGCGAATCCAGCAGTTCCAGGGTCTCGGTGACGTCCACCGTGACGAACTCGGTGACGTGCGGGGCCGTGAACGCACTGCGCACCATCGCATCCGCCGTGTGCTTGCGCACTCCCTTGATCGGGGTGCGCTCTTCGCGGCCGCGCCTCTGAGGGACCAGCTCGGCGGCCGTGGGTTCGCCCTGCAGGTACGACTCGATGTCCTCGCGGGTGACGTCGCCGCGGACTCCGCTCGCGGGTACCTCCGCAAGATCGACGGCGTTGTCCTTGGCCAACTTTCGGACCGGCGGTGCGGCGAGCGGCTTTCCGTTCTGCCCGTTCGGTGCCGCAGTGACCGGTGGTGTTCCCCGACCGCCGCGTCGACTGGAGCCCTCTTTCGCCACGCCGTAGCCGACGAGAACCGGGACGCGCTCGTCACTGTCTTCGGCCGGGCTTGCTTCCTCCACAGCTGGTGCGGGTGTGTCATCTTCGCTGTCGCCGCCGACTCGGATGTCGATGATCGGTACCCCGACCTCGACGGTGTCACCCTCCGAGACATGCAGCGCGACAACCACCCCCGCGAACGGTGACGGAAGTTCGACGGCAGCCTTGGCCGTTTCGACCTCGGCGATGTTCTGGTTCAACTCGATCGTGTCACCGACGGCGACGAGCCAGGTCAACAGGTCGGCCTCGGTGAGGCCCTCCCCGAGATCGGGCAACGGAAAACTCTGGATGGTGGGCATCGTCGAATCCTGTTCGGTGTCTGTCGGCGGCAGCGAGCGGAAGGTCAGTGGGAGCGGCAGCGGTCGACCGCGTCGAGAATCCGGTCGACGTCGGGGAGATAGAACTTCTCGAGCTTCGACGCGGGGTACGGGGTCCCGAAGCCACCGACGCGCAGCACCGGTGCCTCCAGGTTGTAGAAGCACCGTTCCGAGATCCGTGCGGCGATTTCGGAGCCGATACCCATAAACACCGGTGCCTCGTGGGTGACGACCAGACGTCCGGTCTTGCGCACCGAGGCTTCGATGGTCTCGAAGTCGATCGGGGAAAGTGAACGCAGATCGACGACCTCGATGGAGATTCCCTCGTGGGCAGCAACTTCGGCGGCCTTGCGGGCGGTCGCGACAAGCGGGCCGTACGCGATGAGGGTGATGTCGGTGCCCTCGGTGACCACCCGTGCCCGGTGCAGCGGGTACGACGCGTCGAGGTCGGTGGAGTCCAGGTCGATCGCGCTCTTCTCCCAGTATCGCCGCTTCGGCTCGAAGAACAACACGGGGTCGTCGCTGGCAATGGCCTGTTGGATCATCGAGTAGCCATCTGCGGAATTGCTGCAGGTGACGACACGAAGGCCCGCGGTCTGCGCGAAGTAGCCCTCGGGAGACTCCGAGTGATGTTCGACGGCACCGATTCCGCCGCCGTAGGGCACGCGAATCGTCATCGGAATCTTCACGTTGCCACTCGTGCGGTAGTGCAATTTGGCGACCTGCGAGACGATCTGGTCGAAGGCCGGGTAGATGAACCCGTCGAACTGGATCTCGCACACCGGCCGGAATCCCCGCATCGCGAGTCCGACTGCGGTGCCGATGATGCCGGATTCGGCCAGCGGCATGTCGAGAACGCGGCCGGGTCCGAAGTCCTTCTGCAGCCCGTCGGTGATGCGGAAGACGCCGCCGAGCTTGCCGATGTCCTCACCCATCAGCAGGACTTTCGGGTCGTTCTCCATCGCTCGTCGCAGACCTGCATTGATGGCCTTGCCCAACGGAAGACTGGTGGGCCGTTCCAGGGTGGTCATGACGTTGCTCCTTCGAATCCAGCTTGGTACGAGGCGAATTGGGCCCGCTCGTCGTCCAGGAGGGGGTGTGGATCGGCGTAGACGTTGTCGAACACCGACATCGCTTCCGGCTCGACGGTCTCGAGGCACCCACGGCGGAGTTCCGCAGCGACGTCGTCGGCGGTGCGCTTCACCGAAGCGGCGAACGCGTCGTCGAACACGCCGATTCGCTTGAGCAGCTTCTCGATTCGGTCGATCGGATCCTTCGCGCGCCACTCGTCGTCGGTGGCACCCGACCGATACCGCGTCGGATCGTCGGATGTGGTGTGCGGGCCCATCCGGTAGGTGACGGCCTCGATGAGCGTCGGGCCGCTGCCTTCTCGGGCTCGAGCGAGGGCTGCCCTGGTCACGGCCAGGACGGCGAGGACGTCGTTGCCGTCGACACGCACCGACGGGATTCCGTATCCCTCGCCGCGTGCGGCGATCGTCGTCTTGGTCTGTACCGTCACCGGTTCGGAGATCGCCCACTGATTGTTCTGACAGAAGAACACCACCGGCGCGTGGAAACTGGCGGCGAAACCGAGTGCTTCGGAGATGTCGCCCTGGCTGGTTGCACCGTCTCCGAAGTAGGTGATGGCCGCGCCTTCGGCTCCCTCGAGTTGCATGCCGATGGCGTATCCGGTTGCGTGCAAGCCCTGAGATCCGACGATGATCGCCGGCGTGGTCATGCGGTATTCGTACGGGTCCCAGCCGGACAGCGTCGATCCGCGCCAGAACCGGAGCATCTGGGTGGGGTCCACTCCGCGGCAGTAGGCGACGCCGTGCTCGCGGTAGCTCGCGAATACGAAGTCCTCGGTGTCGAGCGCACGAGCGGATCCGACCTGCGCCGCTTCCTGACCGAGCAACGGTGCCCACAGACCCAGTTCGCCCTGCCGCTGCAACGCGGTGGCCTCGGCATCGATGCGCCGGACGACGACGAGATCGCGGTACATCTCCATCATCGCGGCCGTGTCGATATCGGCGACGAGAGGCGAGTAGGTCTCGTTGCGCACCACTGTTCCCGATTCTTTGATCAGTTGAACCAGCGAGTTGGTGTTCATGGTCCTGGCACTCTCCGTCCTGATGTGATGTCCTTCACAAGGACACCACCGACATCCAGAGTGCACAAGTGATGACTTCACAACTGCGCAGCCTGCACAATATTGGGTAACGACCGAGCTACAGAAAGTGCGCAATGACCGATTTGGACAAGACCGACGCCAAGCTTCTCCTCGCACTGTGTGCGAAGCCACGGGCCACCGGGGTCGAACTCGCGACGACACTGGGCTTGTCGCGCAACACCGTCCAAGCGCGTCTCGGTCGATGGGACGACAAGGGATCTCTCACCCCGATCGATCACCGCATCCCACCGAAGTCGCTGGGGCGACCCCTGCAGGCGTTCGTCACCGCACGGGTCAGTCAGCACATGCTGGCCGCGGTCACCGAGAATCTCCGCACCATCCCCGAGGTACTCGAGGTGTTCGGACTGTCCGGAGCTGCAGATATGCACATCCGCATCGCCGCCGTCGACGCCGACGACCTGTATCGCATAGCCGGCTTGATTCTCGAGATACCCGGAGTCGAGCGCACCAACATGTCCATCGCCATGTCGGAATTGATCCAATACCGCACCAAGCCGTTGCTCGAACAGCTCGCCGAAGACGGCCGACGCTGAGCAGGCAGACCAGCTCTGCCAGACCGATTCGCTCGCCACCGTGCAAGATGCATGATCTCGGCAACGGCGGTTGACCAGCGTGCACGTTCACGGCAGCCTTCGACGGACATGATCCCGGATACCACCCATTTCCGGTACCGCCGCCTCACCACCGAAAGAGACGCCTGTGTCCGTCGTTGCCGACCGCCCCGCCGCCGTGACCACCCCGCCCGACCACCTGCAGTCAGGTGTCTTCGATCGTTCCGATATGCCGCGCGACTCCGCGCACGAGCGTGTCGTGTTCTGCCAGGATCGCGACACCGGGCTGCGCGCGATCATCGCGGTGCATTCCACGACCCTGGGACCGGCGCTCGGTGGAACGCGCTTCTACCCCTACGCATCCGAGCAGGATGCGCTGACCGATGTACTGCGGCTCTCCCGCGGAATGACGTACAAGGCAGCCGTCGCGGGCGTCGATCTCGGCGGCGGAAAAGCCGTGATCCTCGGTGATCCCAACGCCATCAAGACCCCGACGCTGTTGAACGCATACGGTCGATTCGTCGAGTCCCTCGGCGGAACCTACGTCACCGCAGGCGACGTGGGCACCAACAGCAACGATCTCGACATCATCGCCGAAGAGACGGCGCACGTCGTCGGCAAGAACACCACCGCGGGCGGCACCGGAGACAGCGGTCCACAGACCGCACTCGGAGTCTTCCTGTCACTCCGGGCAGCAGCCGAATCGGTCTGGGGCTCCGACGATCTGACCGGCAAGCGCGTCGGCGTCGAGGGGGCAGGCAAAGTGGGGTACAACCTCGTGGCCCTGCTTCGTGACGCCGGTGCCGACGTGCTCGTGAGCGACTCCTACGCACCCGCACTCGATCGCATCGCCCTGGACTTCCCCGGGGTCACCATCGGATCCGACATCATCGGTGCGGATGTCGACGTCTACGCACCGTGCGCCATGGGTGCCACCCTCGACGCGACCTCGGTGGCCCGGTTGTCGGCATCCATCGTCTGCGGTGCAGCGAACAATCAGCTGCTCACACCCGAGGTCGAGGCAATGCTGGCGGCGCGCGGAATCGTGTGGGTACCGGACTACGTCGCCAATGCCGGTGGACTGATCCAGGTGGAAGGCGAACTGCGCGGCAAGGATTCGGCCCAGGTGATGGCCACGATCGGGAAGATCCGCGACACCGTCTCCGGCATCTTCGCCATCGCGCGTGCCGAGGGCATTCTGCTGGGAGCCGCAGCCGATCGTCTGGCCGAAGACCGGATCGCCGCCGCGCAGGGCTGAGAGCGGGCCGGCACGTGTCGCTCCACTCCCGGCCGTCGATCGGAGTTCTCCGCACGGACGGTCGCAGAGTGGAGCGCTATGTGCGCCGGCTACTGCAGCGCGATGTACTTGGTTTCGAGGTATTCCTCGATGCCCTCCGACCCGCCTTCGCGCCCGAAGCCCGATTCCTTGACGCCACCGAACGGGGCAGCCGCGTCCGAGATCGCACCGCGATTGACCCCGACCATGCCGGTGTCCAGAGCCTCCGACACCCGGAGGGCGCGGTCGAGGTTCTCGGTGTAGAAGTACGCCACCAACCCGTAACGGGTGTCGTTGGCGGCCTCCACCGCCTCGTCCTCGGTGTCGAATCCGATCACGGCCGCGACGGGTCCGAAGATCTCGTCCTGCAACAGATTCGCATCCGCCGGGATACTGTCGAGAACCGTCGGCGTGAAGAAGAATCCGGGCCCGTCCGGTGCTGTGCCGCCCGTGCGCACCCGAGCACCCTTCGCGACGGCATCGTCGACCAAGGCTGTGACCGTTCTACGCTGTTTGTCGTTGATGAGCGGCCCGATGTCGGTGCCCTCTCGGTCACCCGCACCGACCGTCAAGGCCTCGATTCGCGCCGTCAATTTCGTGGTGAATTCCTCCCGCACCGAGTTCGCGACATACAGGCGGTTGGCTGCCGTGCAGGCCTCGCCGCCGTTGCGCATCTTGGCGAGCATCGCCCCGTCCACGGCCGCGTCGATATCCGCGTCGTCGAACACGATGAAGGGGGCATTGCCACCGAGCTCCATCGACGTTCGAAGCAAACGGTCGGCTGCGTTGCGTACCAACAGCTTTCCGACTCCGGTCGATCCGGTGAACGTGACCTTCCTCAGTCTCGGGTCGTCCATCAGCGGTCCGGTGACCGCCGCAGCGTCGGAGGCCGGAAGTATCGAGAGCACCCCACTGGGCAACCCCGCATCGGCGAACACCTGCCCGAGAAGGAGCATCGTGAGCGGAGTGTCCTCGGCCGGCTTGACGATGACGGTGCATCCGGCAGCCAGGGCGGGCCCGATCTTGCGCGTTCCCATGGCCAACGGAAAGTTCCACGGGGTGATGGCCAGCACCGGGCCGACGGGCATCTTGGTCACCAGAATTCGGCCGTTGCCTGCCGGCGCAGGGGTGTATCGTCCGCCGATCCGAACGGCTTCCTCGCTGAACCAGCGTAGGAATTCGCCGCCGTAATTCACTTCACCGCGGCTCTCCGCCAACGACTTCCCCATTTCGAGGGTCATCAACAAAGCGAAATCGGCGGCGCGCGCCTGCAGCAGGTCGAAGGCACGCCGCAGAATCTCCGCCCGCTCGCGGGCCGGAGTTGCCGCCCACCCTCCCTGTGCCGCAGCCGCCAGATCGAGCGCGGTGATCCCGTCGGCCGCCGTGGCGTCGGCGACGGTGGTCAACTCCTCGCCGGTCGCCGGGTTCAGTACCGAGAATCGGGCACCCGACGCCGACGGAGACTGGGCTCCGCCGAGCCAGAGATCGGTGGGCAGCGAGGCGATCAAATCCTGAGCCGACATGTCAGTTCCCCTGTGCCACAGAGCGAAGTGCACCTTCGAGGACGGTGAGCGCGTCGTCCAACAGCTCGTCGGACATCACCAGGGGCGGCAGCAAGCGGATGACGTTGCCGTAGGTACCGCACGTCAACACGATCACCCCGGCCTCGAGTGCCGCAGCCGCAACGGCTTTGGTGGCCTCGGGGTTGGGCTCGCGTCCACCGGGCACCACCAGTTCGACGGCCAGCATGGCTCCGCGTCCGCGAATGTCACCGATGATGGAGACGTCCGGAGTCAACGCATGCAGTCGGTCGAGCACGATGCGTTCGATCTCGCGGGCGCGGGCATTGAGGTCGAGCGTCTCCATCTGTTCGATGGACGCCAGAGCGGCGGCGCACGCGACGGGGTTGCCGCCGTACGTCCCGCCGAGTCCGCCGGGGTGCACGGCGTCGATCAGGTCGGCGCGGCCGGTGACCGCAGCCAGCGGCATTCCGCCCGCGATGCCCTTCGCCATGGTGATCAGGTCCGGCACGACGCCCTCGTGCTCACTGGCGAACCAGGCACCGGTTCGGGTGAATCCGGATTGCACCTCGTCGGCGATGAAGACGACGTCGTTCTCGCGCGCCCAGTTCGCCAGTGCCGGCAGGAACCCTTCGGCCGGTACGACGAAGCCGCCCTCACCCTGAATCGGCTCGATGAGGATGGCCGCGAGATTGGCTGCGCCCACCTGCTTCTCGATGACCGAGATTGCTCGTGCGGCAGCCTGCGCGCCGGTGACCGTAGAACCGTCGGCGTTGAGTCCTTCCCGGAAGGGGTAGGACATCGGGGCCCGATAGACCTCGGGAGCGAACGGCCCGAAACCGCTCTTGTACGGCATCGACTTCGAGGTCAGTGCCATCGTCAGGTTGGTGCGGCCGTGGTAGGCGTGGTCGAACACGGCGACCGCTGTGCGTCCGGTGGCGTGCCGGGCGATCTTGACCGCATTCTCGACTGCCTCGGCACCGCTGTTGAACAGGACCGTGCGCTTGTCGTGATCTCCGGGGGTGAGCTCGGCCAACTTCTCGGCAACGGCGATGTACCCCTCGTACGGCGCGATCATGAAGCAGGTGTGAGTGAAGTGCGCGACCTGATCCTGCACGGCGGCAACGACAGCCGGGTTCGAGGCACCGACGGTCGTCACGGCGATTCCGGCACCGAGATCGATCAGCGAGTTTCCGTCCACATCGACGACGACGCCGCCGTCCGCGTCCGCCACATAAACCGGCAGCGTCGACGCAACGCCTGCACCGACGACGGCCTTGCGGCGTTCCGCCAATGCCGACGACTTGGGTCCGGGGAACGCGGTGACGATGTTGCGCTCTTGCGGAAGTCGGTACTCGATCGAGGCCATGGTCGCACCTTTCATCTGGGCTGGTCCAGCAAGTATGCGGCTGTTCGATCGCCGCGTCGGCTGCCATTTCGTCCAACCCATAGGCCGATCACACTCCGTTTCGTCGACCCTGGGATTACAGTGCGAGAGGTGAGCGTGCAGATGTCCTGGCTGCTGAGGCAGCGACACCTTCGACTGAGTCATCGCGGCGGACCCGAGCGCAGTTCTGCGTCCATCACCTTCGCGCAAGCAACCGAACTGATCGACCCCAGCCCCTGGCTATCGGGTGGCGAGCTGATTCTGACGACCGGGCTGGGCTTGGACTCCGACGGTCCCGCGCTCGACACCTACGTTCGCACCCTGTCGACCGCGGGTGTCGCGTGCCTCGGATTCGGAACCGGTCTGTCCCACAGCACTATTCCCCAACACATTCTCGACGCCGCAGACGACGTGGGCCTGCCGGTCGTGGAAGTTCCGTACGACACTCCGTTCGCTGCCGTCATTCGGGCGGTCATGAAGCGAATCTCCGAGCAGGAGTACGAGCAGGTCGTTCGCGCTGCGTCGGTGCAGAACCGCATCACCCGGGCAGCTCTGCACGGCGGCGTCGACGCGATCGTCCGGGAACTCGCCGTTGCGACATCGACATCGGTGGCATTGATCGGCCGGCGCACCGAATCGTTCCATCCGACAGACGCATCGAACCTCGTCGACCAGGCTCGTGACATCGCTCGCAGCATCCGTCCGTCGGCGTCGCCCGCCACGGTCTCGGTGAGCGAACCGGGTCGCACGGTGAGTCTGCATTCTGTCCCGATCACCGGCAGCGCTGCGACTTTCCTGGCCATCCGCACCGCTGGACCGATGACCGGCGTCGAGCAAATCCTCCTCGGGCATGCCGTGTCACTGGTGACGCTCGAACTCGAGAAACCGGCGCGCCTACGCGCCGAACAGTCCAGGCTCAACACCCTGGCGCTCGGACTGCTCCTCGACGGACACCTGACCACGGACGTTCCCAGCTACCTCACCGATGCCGCCGACGAGGACTCTCACATCAGGGTGGCGGTGGTTCGCGGACCATCCGAGCGCATCGTCGACGCGATCGATGCCGAGTGTCGGCTCCGGGGGCGGCCCACCTTCGCCCGAACCACCGACACAGGCTGCACGCTTCTGCTCCGCGGCTCCGACGACATCACATTCGTTGCGCGCCTATTGGATTCGTTACCCCGATCGACGTGCGCCGGCCTCAGCTCCCGCCTGCATATCACCGATTCTCCCGCAGCGCTCCGACAAGCCTCGCTCGCCTGCGCGGCTGCCGGATCCCACGATCGCATCGTCGAATTCACCGGATCGATGTTGTTGGCCTCCGAACCGGTGCAGGAGTCGTTGCGCGCCATGGCCGCGGTGACCATCGCCGTGCTGGCCGAGTACGACCGCGTCCACACCGCCGATCTGGTGGCGTCACTTCGGGCCTTCCTCGAGGCCAACGGGCATTGGGAGACCGCGGCCGCGCAATTGTCCGTTCACCGGCACACGCTCCGTAACCGCATCACGCGCTGCGAGGAACTACTCGCGGTGGATCTGACATCCGCGCGGGTGCGCGCGGAGTTGTTGCTCTCACTGCTTGCGACGACGGCGTGACCGTCGGCAATCGTGTCAGGATCTGTCGATGACCACGCCTCGTCCTGAACCCCACATCGCTGTTGCTACTGCGAAGTCGGTTCGACTCGGGGTACTCCTGGCCGCAGTCGGGGGGTTTCTCGACGCCTACACCTACGTCACTCGCGGCGGCGTGTTCGCAGGTGCGCAGACCGGAAACGTGGTCCTTCTCGGCGTCGATGTAGCCGGCGGTCGGTGGGTCGAAGCGCTGGCGTTCCTACCCCCGTTGACGTCATTCGTACTCGGCGTTGCGACCGCGGAGTTCATCGCCTTACCCGCGGTGGCAAAGATCGTGCGACGGCCGGTGCGCGCGGTGCTGGTGTTCGAGATTCTGGTGGTCCTGATCGTCGGCTTTCTCCCGGCCACTGTGCCCGACGCCGTGGTCGCGGTCATCCTCGCGCACGTGGCGGGCGTGCAGGTGACCACCTTTCGCGTGTTGGTGGATTCGCCGTTCAACACCACGATGACTACCGGAAACCTCCGCAGCATGGCGATGGCGGCATTCCATCGGGTCGTAGACCACGATCGCGAGGCCGGCACGCGGGCACGACGGTTCGGCGCGGTGATCTCCGGGTTTCTCGGCGGGGCGATGGTGGGCGCAGCTGCGGTAGAACTGTTCGGGCTACGAGCGATCTGGGTCGTAGCCCTGATGTTGACGATCGCGTTGGCGCTGTTCGTGTTCGACGAGCGAGCACCGCGGTCGCTGCCGCCGAAGGGCTAGTCGCCCAATCGAAGTGGCGCAATGGCCTCGAATACGTCGCCCGGTCCCGGATTGCCCTCGGCCGAAGAACCGCCCAGATGATGCACGACGCCCCACACCGCATTCAGGGCCGTATGAATTGCACCTTCCGCCCAGCCCGCGGTCCACGAGATGTCGTCGCCGGCCAGGAATATCCCTCGGTGTCGGGGGTCGAGCTCGTCCTGCACGAAGTGGGTGAACAGTCTTTCCTGGTAGCGGTAGTGACCCGGCAGGTTCGCCTTGAAGGCCCCCATGAAATCGCGTTCGGTTTCCCAGGACAGCGTCACCGGCGTCGAGATGATGTGGCTGCGGAAATCGACGCCGGGATAGATCTCCTCGAGCGAGCGCAGCATGATGTTCATGCGCTCGGTCGGGTCGAGGGCGAGGAGCTTGAGCGAATCGTCGGACCAGGTGTAGGACAGGCAGATCAGCCCGGGCTTGCCCTCGCCCTGGTCGAGCAGGTAGGTGCCGCGGCTCATTCGGTCGGTCAGCGTCATGCTGACCAGGTCTCGCCCGGTGACCGGATTCTTGTCCTTCCAGAACGGCCGATCGACGAGTGCGAACACTTTGGTCGACCCCATGTAGTGGGTGCGTTCGATGGCGGTCCAGTGATCGATGGGGAACAGATCGTCGTCACATCTGATGTTGCTGAGCAGCATCCAGCTCTGCGCAGTCACAACGGCAGCGGCATAGGTTCGAATGTTGCCGCGGTCGTCGTGGATCGTGGTGCCGCCGTCGGTACGCCTGATCTCGGTGACCCGCGACATCGTGGTGCCGCCGTTCAGGGAGGACACCGACGTACCCGCGGGCCAGTGCGCCATATTCGTGGGCGAGTCGGTCCACAACCGCATCGGCAGTTGCTGTGAACCGCCGACGATTCCGCGATGGTGATCGTCCGCTGCCGTGATGACGACGCGAAGGATCTCGAGAATCGAGTTGGGATAATCGGTGTCCCAACCACCCGTTCCGAAACCCACCTGCCCGAACAACTCTCGCATCCGGAACGACGAGAAGTGCTCGGACGCAGCGAGGAAGCCGTAGAAGGTCTGATCGTCGAACTTCACGATCAGCTCGTTCCAGATTCGCTTGATCTCTACGACGTCCCGCTTGCGAATGGCGCGCTGGAGCGGAATCAGTTCGGCATGGTCCTCGAGCGTCCGGTTCCACGCGTCGGCCACCTCGGCGAAGATCGGCGGCAGGTCGTCGAGCTTGCGTGCATAATGGCTCTCCCCCTTGAGGTCGATCACCGTGCTGGGGGTCACCTCGGCCAGCGGGTTCGGAAACGGTGTCGTCTCGAGCCCGACGGCGTCGAGATAGTGGAACAGCGTGGTCGACGACGGCGGAAACCGCATCGCACCCATCTCGGCCACCACACCGGGGTGCCCCTCGAACGGCACCGAGCGCATGCGCCCACCGATCCGATCCGACTCGTACACAACCGGTTCCAGACCGAGCGCGAGCAACTCGCGCGCGACGACCATCCCTGCGAGTCCGCCGCCGATCACCGCGACCTGGGTACCGAGGGCCGACTCCGGAATGCTCCCGAGACCCGCCGGATGCGCGAGGTAGTCGTCGTACGCGAACGGGAAATCCGGGCCGAACATGGTGAGCGGCTGATCGTTCTCGACTTCGATCGAACTGTCCGGGGTGACGGGTGTGGTCATCGGTCGGTCTCCTGCTCGGCCCGCGAGGGTCCTGTCGGGTAGAGGTCGGTACGGCGATCGGCCAGATGGGTGTTGAAGGAACGGGATCGAGCGAGTTCGCCCGGATCCAGATCCACCGTCAGCAGCTGCTCGTGCGCATCTGCCCGGGCGATGTCCGTGCCGTCCGGCGCAACGGCGCACGTCAGTCCGCAGTACGTCAGACTCGCCTCGAATCCGCAGCGGTTGACGTAGGTGATGAACAGTTGACTCTCGTACGCCCGCGTCGGGACCACGTGGGTTGCGATGATCTCGAACGGCGTCATCAAACCGGTCGGGACGATCAACCAGTGCGTTCCGGCATCGGCGTGGGCACGCACCGTCTCCGGGAATTCGACGTCGTAGCAGGTGAGCAGGCCGCAGCGCAGACCTCCGAAGTCGAACTGCACCAACAGTTCCGGCCCAGGAGTGAAATGCGTGCGATCGAGATCACCGAACAAATGGGTCTTGCGGTACCGCGCGATCGAGCGCCCGGAAGAGTCCACCACTTGCACCGAATTGAACACGGAATCACCGCTGCTCTCGGGATACCCGTACACGATCGCAACAGTCCTCGATTGCGCGATCGCGGCGATGCGCTCGAAGATCGGACCGTCGAACGGTTCGGCGCGCTCGCGCACGAGATCCCCGATGTCGTAGCCACTGGCCGACATCTCCGGCGTCACCAGAATGGACGCCCCTGCTGCGGACGCGCTCGCCGCGGCAGCGTCGATCGCCGCGAGGTTGCTCTCGACATCGCCGGAGAACTCCGGACCCTGGAACAGCGCTGCGGTGACGCTCACGAGGAAGGACCCTGTGTCGTCTCGGGTAACGCCGGGGCCAGAACCCACAACACCTGCGCACCACCGCCGCCCTCGCTGCGAAAACTGTGCGGTCGCCTGGGCGAGAAGGTGAACGCGTCGCCCGCACCGAGCAGAACGTCGTCACCGCCGAAGGTGCCGTCGGGGTCCGCCTCGAAGGTCACCCGCACCTGACCGGACAAGACGTGCACGAAGGTGACGTCCAACGGCAGGGTGTATGCCTCCGCGCCGCTGCCGCCGCCCTCCTCGATATCGCCCAGCAGTACCTGCACACGCCGCTCCCCCGCCGGAGTCAGCAGATATTCCGTCATCGCCTCACCACCGAACACGATGCGCGGCAACGACTGTGCTCGAACGACGTCACCCGCCGGGGCATCGTCGAACAGCGAGCCGACCGGTACGTCGAGCGCAGCACAGACCCGCACCAACGACGCGACCGACGCATTCACCTGATCACGCTCGAGCTTGGAGAGGTACCCCTTGGTCACCCCGCACGTATCGGCGAGCGCGTCCAGGGTCAACCGTTTCTTCTGCCGTGCCTCCTTGAGCCGCGCGCCGATACGCGGTGCGTCGTTCTCGACCGAAGCAGCAACCGACACCGTTATCGCCTCTCAGGAAACTCGTGTTGACAAGATCGAGCATCAGAGTAACGCTTGCCGGGCGAACTGGTCGACCTTCGTCACCGGAGCCCTCGAAATTCGAAAGGAATTCTCGATGAACCCGAGCAATCCCGAGCACCCACCGATCGGTCCGGTCGACGCCACCAAGGTCCCCCGCTACGCCGAGCCGACCACCTTCGCGCGGCTGCCCCGTCTCGACGAGGTGTCCAGGGCCGACGTGACCATCCTCGGCGTCCCGTTCGATTCCGGCGTGAGTTACCGCCCGGGAGCGCGTTTCGGCCCGGGTCACATCCGAGCGGCCTCCAAACTGTTGCGGCCCTACAACCCTGCGCTGAAAGTGTCACCCTTCGCCCGTCAACAGGTGGCGGACTTCGGCGACATCGGGGTCAATCCGTTCGACATCAGCGAGGCCCTGACCACGGTGCACGACGCGGTGACGGACTTGCGCGCGGACGGCTCGTCGGTTCTCACCCTCGGCGGCGACCACACCATCGCTCTGCCGATCCTGCGATCGCTCGCACGCGATCACGGGCCGATAGCGGTGCTGCACTTCGATGCTCACCTCGACACGTGGGACACGTACTTCGGCGCGCCCTACACACACGGGACGCCGTTCCGGCGAGCCAGCGAGGAAGGGCTCATCGACCTCGAACGCTCGCAGCACATCGGCATTCGCGGCCCTCTCTACAGTGAGCAGGACCTCGAGGACGACCGGGTGCTCGGCTTCCAGGTGATCCGCTCCGACGACTACGAGTTCGACGGCGTGGCGAGCATCGTGGAGCGGATGCGTCGCCGCCTCGACGGTGGCCCGGTGTACGTCTCGGTCGACATCGACGTACTCGACCCGGCACACGCTCCGGGCACCGGTACTCCGGAAGCCGGAGGAATGACCTCTCGCGAACTGCTGAACACACTGCGTGGACTCGTCGGACTGAATGTGGTCGGCGCCGACATCGTCGAGGTCGCTCCTGCGTACGACCACGCCGAGATCACCGGAATAGCGGCGGCCCACGTTGCGTACGAACTGCTTTCGGTGCTGGCCCTCAACCGATAGAACGTCACCGCCGGGGCAACACCAGGATCGGCACCGGCGAATGGCGGATGATCTTGGTCGCTCGCGAACCGAGGAACACCCGAGCAATGGGCCCCAACGGTCCGGACGATCCGATGGTCAGTACTTCGCCGTCCTGCCAGTGCAATTCGTCGAGGGCTTCGCGCCAGCTGCCGGCCGAGGCCAGCTCCGTTGTCACCTGTTCGGCCGGAAGTCCGACCGCAACAGCGTCGTCCACCGCCGCGGTGAGTGCCTCGCTCAGCCCTCGGGCGAGTTCGGCGGCAACATCGTCCTCGGCACGCAGTCCGATCTCGGGTGGGTACATCGTCGCCCCGCGCACGACGAACGACGCCAATCGCAGTGCAATGCCCGCATCCCTGGCCAGTTCCGCGGTCGGTCCCACCACACGCGAGGCCTCGCTGTCACCGGAGAACGCACAGGTGATCCGTGTCAACGTCGCACGTTCACGCATGCGATATCCGCGCGGCGCGAGCGCTACCGTCACCGGCGAGGAGTGCAGCAACTTGTCTGCGGTCGACCCGACGACCACCTGCCCGAGCGCCCCGTCGCCCGAGGAACCGAGTACCAGAACCGACGCGGAGAGGTTCAGTGCTGCTTCGGTCAACGCGGTCGACACCGAGCGATGCGCCAGACGATGAAACGATGCCGTGATGTCCGGGGCCCGGTCTTCGAGGTAGTGCCGGGCCTTGGCCTCGGACTCGGCGGCCGTCACCGCCGCCCAATCCGCGAACTCGGCATCGACGCGAGCCATGGACGGCGTGGACCACGGCTTGGGCACCACCGTCGCAACGTCGATATCGGTACCCGAAGACCGCGCGAGTTGGGCACCGAGGTCGAGGGCACCGACACTGCCCTTTCCCGGCGCGAAGGCGATCAGAACGCTCATTCCGCGTCCTTTCCAACCGATCGAAGCGCCGAATGATGTCGACCCCACAGGAAGTAGAACGCGAGAACCACGGCGAGCCAGAGCCCGAACCAGAACCAGGTAGTCCACCGCAGACCCGAGAGGATGTACACGCATGCAGCGACCGACAACACCGGCGTCACCGGGTAGCCCGGCACCTTGAACGGGCGCTCCAGGTCCGGCATCGTCCGACGAAGCACTATTACCCCGATCGCGACGACGATGAACGCGACGAGTGTTCCGATCGACACCAGATCGGCCAGCTTGTCCAGCGGAATGAACGCAGCGAGTATCGAGATGATCACCGCGACCACGATCGTGTTGTTGACCGGGGTGTGCGTGCGCGGACTGACTTTCGCAAACGCCTTCGGCAACATGCCGTCTCGGCCCATGGCAAACAGAATGCGTGTCTGCCCGTACATCGTCACCAGGGTCACCGAGAAGATCGAGATGACTGCGCCGGCCGCCAGAATTGTTGCCGGCCAGGCCTGCCCGGTCACGTTGCGGAGAATCTCGGCCAAGCCCGCTTCCTCCTGACCGGCGAAGGCGGTCCACGGCTGAGTCCCCAGAGCCGACACCGCGACCACGAGGTAGAAGACGATGACGACGATGAGCGCCGCAATGATGGCCCGCGGCATGGTCTTCTGCGGATTCTTCACCTCGTCGCCCGCGGTGGACACCGCGTCGAGTCCGATGAACGAGAAGAAGATGGTGCCTGCGGCCGCCGTGACACCGGCAGTACCCAGGGGCATGAAATCGGAGAAGTTCCCCGAATCGAAGGCGGAGAATCCGACGACCGCGAACAGTGCGAGCACACCGAGTTTGATGACGACCATGACCGCATTGACTGCAGCGGATTCACTGGCACCGCGAATGAGGAGCACTGCGCACAACACGATCAGCACCACAGCAGGCAGGTTCATCACTCCCGGATCGGCGTCACCCGGTGCAGCGGACAACGCATGCGGGATGGTGAAACCGAAGAGATTGTTGAGCAGTTCGTTGAGATACCCGCTCCACCCCACCGCTACGGCGGCACTCGACACCCCGTACTCGAGCAGCAGACAGGCCGCGACCCCCATCGCGACCACCTCGCCCATCGTCACGTACGCGTACGAGTAGGTAGAGCCGGAAACCGGCACTGCCGACGCCATTTCGGCGTAACAGATAGCGGCGAGACCGGCCGCGATACCGGCCGCCAGGAACGAGAGCACCACCGCCGGACCGGCTTCCGGGACGGCGAGCGAGAGCACGAAGAAGATACCGGTGCCGATGGTGGCACCGACTCCGAACATCGTCAGTTGGAACGTGCCGATGGTGCGTTCGAGCCCCCCGCTGCTCTGCTGATCGGGGTCCACGATCGGCTTCTTGCGGAGCAACTGTGATCGCAGCCCCGATGCGGGTCTCTTCGACGAAGTCATGGTCGGCTCTCCCACCGTGGAGGCGAACGTGCGGATCGGCTGATTGTGCTCCCGGATGGTGCCGGTCGCATATCGAACACGCCGCGAAAGGTCTCGATTCACGCAGCGACTCGTTTCGGGACTGCCACCGCGATGCCTACGATTGAGCTTCGATCGGATGGGAGACGGGCGAACACATGGCCACACAGGAGGGCGGGGCACGGCTCGACACGGTCGCAGGGCTGGCCGCGTCGGACGCCGGCGGCCTCGACGTCGTGTTCCTCGGCAACTTTCTCGACGTCCTCACCGATGCGGTGAACGCGGGTGTTCCGCTCAGACGACAGCAGCTCAGAGCGTTCCGGGCACAGGGTGATGCTGCTGCGCGGGCCGGAGTCGCATTGCGCGCACTGCTCGACCTGTATCTGTCCTCGGCATGGCGGCTGTGGCGAGAACTGCCCGCAGTGACGGCAGCCGCCGACAATCCCGCCGGCGTCGTGACGGCAGGCGAGGTGATGCTGCGGGCCGTCGACGACGCAGTGGCCGAACTCGCCGAGGGCTTTCAACTCGCCCGTCGCACGCTCGTTCGTGCCGAGGTACTCGCCCGCCGCGAGTTCGTCGACGATCTGCTGTCCGGAACATCCGACGTCGCCGGGGTACTCGGACGCGCCCAGACGTTCGGACTGGATCTGTCGAGTCCGCACGCGGTAGCGGTGGTCACGTCGAGCAAGCCGTTCACCGATGCGAGTTCGGCGATCGGGCTCGTCGAGCGCAGCGTGCAGGGCAGCAAGGGTGACGCCGAGTTGCTCGTCGCAACCAAACAGGGCCGGTTGATTCTGGTATTCCCGGCGCCCGACCGCGAGGCCGTCGAGTACGTGCTCACCAGAGCGGGACGTGTGCTCGGTACGTCTGCGCGGACCCCGACCGACTCCGTCGACCTCCGTCGCGACGGCGAGTACGGCAGGACGCAGATCGGCGTCGGTCGCCCACGCGGAGGAGCAGCGGGCGTCGCCGCGTCGTACCGAGAGGCGCTCGATACCCTGGAACTCGCCGCCTCTCTCGGGCTCGAGACACCGATGGTCGATGCTCGCGATCTGCTGGTCTATCGGGTTCTCATCAGTGACCGCCCCGCCATCGCCGATCTGGTCGACACGCTGTTGACACCGCTGCTGGTCGCCCGCGGGGGTGCCGGTCCCTTACTGGAGACCTTGCAGGTGTATTTCGACACCGGCGCGAACTCCGCATCCACGGCGAGACGTATGCACCTCTCTGTGAGGGCGGTCACGTACAGATTGTCGCGAATACATGATTTGACCGGTCAGGATGTGGGCAATCCCGTCGAGGCATTTGCGCTGCATACAGCCGTACTCGGTGCCAGGTTGCTCGATTGGCCCGGCGATCGCGTGCCGTCATGACGGGTCAAGTTGACCAACTTGCCGGGTTCCGGCAACCAAACCCGACGAAACATGTCCGCAAAACTACCCTGCCTGCTTGAAACCGAACAGTCACACTGGAGTAGTCGCGGTCGGACCCACCAAGCGTGGGGCCCCGCGGAAGGACCCACGATTCCCGTCGAGCAGAACGCTCGGCCGGAACGCCACCGAATCAGCAGAACGAGAACGTGAAGGAGCATGTGACAGATGTCGTCATTGGTTCAGAAGTTGACCTCATTCGCTCGCAGCCCACAGGGCAAGAAGATGGTCGATCAGGCACGTAGATACGCAACCAAGCCGGAGAATCAGGCGAAGTTGAAGCAGCTCGGCAGCAAGTTCACCGGTAAGGGTGGTCGTTCATGAACGTCGTTCCATGGTGGGCGTGGGCGGCTTTCGGTGCCGTCGTCCTCATCCTGCTGGCAATCGACTTGCTGGCGCACCGCGGTGCCCACATCATCGGCTTCAAAGAGGCCGCATGGTGGAGTGCCCTGTGGGTCGGCGTGGCCATCATCTTCGGCATCGTCGTGTTCTTCACGCTCGGCACGACGGCCGGCGTCGAATACACCACGGCATGGCTGTTGGAGAAGAGTCTGTCCGTCGACAACCTCTTCGTCTTCGCGCTGATCTTCGGTTACTTCAAGGTTCCCCGTGAGTATCAGCACCGCGTGTTGTTCTTCGGTGTTATCGGTGCCTTGGTCTTCCGTGGCATCTTCCTGGCCGCCGGTGTGGCCATCGTCAGCAAGTTCGCTGCCGTTCTGTTCGTCTTCGCAGCCATCCTGCTGTACAGCGCATGGAAGCTGATGAAGGACGAGGACGACTCGTACGACCCCGGTACCTCCATCGCAGTCCGCTTGCTCAAGAAGATCGTCCCCGTTCAGGACGAATACGCCGGTACCAAGTTCTTCGTCAAGGAAGCGGGCAAGCGGGTGGCCACGCCGCTGCTCGCCGTAGTAGTGGCGATCGAGGCCGCTGACCTGGTGTTCGCAGTCGACAGCGTTCCTGCTGTTCTGGCCGTGACCGACGACCCGTTCATCGTGTACTCCTCGAACGCGTTCGCCATCCTCGGACTGCGTGCCCTGTACTTCTTGCTCGCAGGGTTGCTCGAGAAATTCCACTACCTGTCCAAGGGTTTGGCGATCATCCTGGCCTTCATCGGCGTCAAACTGATGCTGCAGGCCGGACACAAGGTGATCAGCACGTCGATCCCCGAGATTCCCTCCCTGGTCAGCCTGGTGGTCATCATCGTGGTCCTGACAGGCTCGATCATCCTGAGCCTGAAGAATCCCCCGCCCGAAGACGACAGCGCAGACGCCGTCGACAAGGTCGCGGCCGACAGTCCGATCGTCGATCCGACGGATGGAACATCCGCCGCCGGCAGCTCTGCAACGACAACGTCGGGTACGGATTCACCGAGACTCGACAAGTCCTAGCACCGCACCGAACATGCCCCGCCGATCAGTTCGGCGGGGCATGTTTGTGTTCCGGGGCGTTGGGGCAAACACTGATCATGGCTGAAAAGAACTCGTACACCGTTCCCGGACTCACCTCGGAAAAGGGCGCGCGCGTCGCCGAAATCTTGCAAGATCGACTGAACGCGTACAACGACCTACACCTGACGCTCAAGCACATTCACTGGAACGTCGTCGGACCCAACTTCATCTCGGTGCACGAGATGCTCGACCCGCAGGTCGAGGCCGTTCGCGGTTTCGCCGACGACGTCGCGGAGCGCATCGCAACCCTCGGCGCATCCGCCAAGGGCACGCCCGGCACCATCGTCTCCGAACGTAGCTGGGACGACTACTCGATCGGACGCGCGACGGCTATCGAGCACCTCGGCGCTCTCGATCTCGTCTACACCGGCGTCATCGAGACCACGCGCAAGAACATCGAAGAGGTCGGCGACATCGACCCCATCACCGAGGACATGCTCATCGGCCAGAGTGCCCAGCTCGAACTGTTCCACTGGTTCGTCCGCGCGCACCTGGAGAACTCCGGCGGGCAGCTGTCCACCGCGAGCGCAACCACCGAGGTCGACGCAGCAATTCAAGCAGGCTAGACCCTCTCCACTACAACACCGCCCCCGCCGATACCGGCGGGGGCGGTGTTTTTCGTGCGGACGACGTCAATCGGTCGGTCTTGCCTCGTGCCCGCGGCGGCCGTGCGAACGACGCTGCTCCTTCATTTCTGCCTCGAAGACGTGTCGGCGACCGTCGAGCAGTTCGTCTCGTACCGCCCGTTCATGTTCGCGCAGAGGACTCCAGTATCCGTCGTCGAATTCCTCGACGAGCTGGAACGTCCAGCGGCCGGGCGCGATGTTCCTGCCGATCATGTCGTCGCCGATTCTCTGCGCGAGCGCATCGTGGTCTGCGTCGGCGAGTGCCTCGACCGCTTCTCCGAGAAGGAGATCGGAATGCCCCATCAATTGATGGAACGAATAGAGGTGCCCGCGGGCCCGCTCGACGCATTCGAGCGCCTCGGACAATTTGCCTACTGCGGCCACGGTTGCGTCGTTCACACCGCTCGGACGCCGATGCTCCGGAGACGGCGTCTCGTGGGCGGGGAGGGCGTCGCTGTCTGAGTTCATGGTCGACGGTTACCCGGATCGCATCCGTACAACCGCACCCACAACGGGGATTACCGCGTCAGATCGTGGGTATAGCTCTCCGAGAACGAGTAGGACAATCTATTTCGAGGAGTTCACATGGCTGATTTCATCGACAAGGCAAAGCACAAGGCCGAAGAGCTGGTGGGCGAAGCCAAGGAGAAGATCGGTCACAAGACCGACAACGACGATCTTGCTGCCGAAGGCGCAAAGGATCAGGCCTCGGGCAAGACCAAGCAGGTCGGCGACGATGTCTCCGACGCTGCAGGCAACATCAAGGACAAGTTCAAGAACTGATCCTTACGATCGCACTCGACCCCGCACCTCGAACTGTTCGAGGTGCGGGGTTTGTCGTCGGTGCACGATGTCCGCGTCACATCGGCGGATTCGGGAGCGGCATCGGACGGCCGAACAGCCAGCCCTGTCCCAGGGTCGCGCCCAATGCCAGTGCACGTCGAAGATGCCGACGAGTCTCGATTCCTTCCGCCAGCAGAGTTGCCTCGCTCGTGGCCAAGTAATTTCGCACCTGCCGCATCGCGGTACGGGATCGGTACGGCGACCGGACGATCGACGCGTCGAGTTTGACGATGTCCGGCCTGACCGACGCCAAGAGAACCAGGGTTGCCGGGGTAGCGCCGACGTCATCCATCGCCACGGACATCCCGCGCGCGCGGGCACCTCGAACCAGCGCCAACAGCATCGGCACATTTCGATCGAGATCTCGCTCGGTGATCTCGAGAACCACATCGAGGTCGTTGCCGATTGCATCGAGGTGGATGTCGACGTCACGTTCGTCGACGAAGCAGCCCGGCTCGATATTCAAGAAGAATCGCACTCTGCGCGAGTACGCGCGCTCGCGAGCCGCCCGCAGCGCGGCCGCCCGGCATGCGACGTCCACACGGCCCACCATGCCGCGCTCGCGGGCCAGGGCGAACACGGCCTCGGGAACAGCCAGGCTGGGCGAGGGCCACCTGGCAAGCGCCTCGTAGCCGACGACCGCCCCGGTCGACAGCTCGACGACGGGTTGAAACATCGCGGCCACCGACTCGACCGAGTCGAGGGCCGCCGATGCTGCCAGTACCGCGCCGTCCGACACGGTCACGATATTCGCTCGTCGACCGGAGCGCGCCGGGCTTCGAGGCGGTCGGCAATCAGTGCCGCGTGCAGTCGACGCAGTCCCGACGGCTTCATCGGATCCAATCCGGTGAGCTGCTCCACGCGTTTGAGTCGATAGTCGACCGTATTAGGGTGCACCGTCAGCCAGGTAGCCGTCTTCTTTCGGTTGGAGTCCGATTCGACGAAGGCCTGCAGCGTCGGCAACAGATCGACCGAATCACGCAGTGGATCGATCAACGTCACGAGATGCTTGCGTCCCAGACCTGGCCTGCTCACCTGATACTCGAACACCAGATCCGCGATCCGATACGTTCCCGGCGAGTATCGCAGCCGACGAACGAGACTCAGCAGCTCGTACAGATGCGGCGCAGTAGCAGCGATATCGTCGATCGCTGCCGATGCAGTGGTTGCGGTCACGGCTATCTGCCCGCCGTCTGCGAAACGACCGACCAGTTCGTCGACGTCGACGCCGGGTATGTCAGGCAACAGAATGGTGCCCCCAGTAGCGCTGACGGATGCGATCGGCGCACAATCCGCGTCCAGCGTGGCCAGGGCAGCGTGGATTCTTCGCAGCTTCCGGGCCGCCATCATGCCGGCGTCGCCCCTGCGGGCACCTTCGTCGGCGTGGTTCGGAAAGTGCAGGGCCACCACGTGATAATCCTCGGCGAGCAGTGCACCCATTCGATCGGCAATCTTGCGAGCCGTGCCGTCGCCGGTCAGCAGTGCGTCGAGCAGTTCCGCGTCGTGCCGGGGACCGTTCTGCGTCAGCGTGCGAAATTCTGTGAGGTACGCATCGGAGACGGATTCGGTGACGGCGTCGAGTAGCTCCATGATCAACACGGTGCCGTCGACCATCGGAGCATCGGCATTCTCGTCGGCCACGCGTGGGGCAGTGCGCAGTCCCAGTGCACAGCCCTCGTTTATCGCGTGCTGGATCCGGCCGAGCGGCACGCCGTCGCGGGCCCACCTGGTTGCGGCGTCACGAAAAATATCCATTGCACCTGCTATCGGCAGACGGCCGGATTCCAGGACCCCCGTTGCCAGTTCGCAACAGGTGGTAGTCATGTCGTCGAGCTCACCGCGAGCACAGTCTCGGGGCGGTGGAGTGTCTTCCGGTTCCCCGATGTCCTGATCCAACATCCGGGCTACCGTCTCCCGCGGCGTCCGCAGGCGATCGGATGCACGTCGCCCGCCCACATAATCCTCCTGTGACACGTGCACGCTCTCTGTTGTGGTCACCCGACTCCACCCCTCGCACTCGAAACCTGTAACAGGTTTGTCTGTCGTATCGGCTCGGCACCCCACTGCTGCGGCATCGACCTCGTGCGTCGCTCTCCACTGAGCCCGCGCAGGTATACCGAGCGGCGAAGCGAACACACGAACCGTAGAACAAAAATCAAACCTATGGATTGTTTTGGCCAATATATCCGGCAGCTCATCTTGAATCGAGGTGGCCCAACTCACTTGTGATGCCATCTCACAAATGACGCAGTGGTTACGGGCAGATTCCAAACGCCATGCCAGAGACCGTATTCGACCGAAATCCGCGCCTACTGTTCCGGCTTGTCCATCAACCCTCGTCGAAAGTCAGGCTCCATGACCACTTCTCGGTCCACTTTCCGCGCAACGCGGAAAGCCACCACGGTGCGCGCTGCGATGATCGCGGCAATGGCGTGCTCGCTTGCCCTCGGTACCGGTGTTGCAGCACATGCGCAGCCCACTACCGCTCCCGCTCCGCCCGCCACCGTGCAGGGCGACGACGTCATCCCGCCCGCACCGACCGAGGCGTCTCCCAAGGCCTCCGACCAGGGCATCGTTCCCCCGAGTCTCGATTCTGCGCTCCCCGCGACCAGCACCTACGATCCGAAGACCGAGACGAAGGGAACCGGCCCGGTATTCACCAACTTCATCGCCGGCTTCCTGTACAGCGTCGTCAACCCGAACATCGCGCCGCAGGGTGCCAACGACTGGAACTGCAAGCCATCTGCAGCGCATCCACGACCGGTTGTCCTGCTGCACGGCACCTGGGAGAACGCATTCAACAACTTCGCTCGGATGTCACCTGCGCTGAAGAAGGAAGGCTACTGTGTCTTCGCGCTGAACTACGGTGACACGGACGCCAGCATCGCCGGTCACCTCAAGTCGCTGCGCGGCACCGACTCCGTCGCCTCGAGCGCCAAGGAAATCGCTACCTACATCGACGCTGTGCGCACCGCCACCGGCTCCGCGCAGGTCGACATCGTCGGTCACTCGCAGGGTGGTCTCGTCACCCGCCAGTACCTCCGCTTCGAGGGTGGCGCGAATCCGGCCGATCCCACCAAGAACAAGGTGAACACCGTTGTCAGCGTCGCCGGCTCGAACCACGGCACCACGCTGGTCGGAATCGGCACCCTCGGTCGCACCATCAACAACATCGGCCTGAACGTGCTCGGCGTCGTGGGTGCAATTGCCGGTCCCGCAGCTTCCGACCAGGTCATCGACTCCCCGCTGGTCAAAGCACTGGCCGTGGGCGGTGACACCGACCCCGGAATCAAGTACACCGTGATCGGCACCAAGTACGACGAGGTGGTAACCCCCTACAAGACAACGTTCCTCACCGCAGGCCCCGGCGCCACGGTCAACAACGTCACCCTGCAGGACGGCTGCGGAATCGACCTGTCCGACCACCTGTCGATCTCGGTCTCGCAGCGCGCGATCGGAATCGTGAAGAACGCATTGGATCCGAAGGGCTTCCCCACGAAGTCGATCCCGTGTGCGTACAACTCGCCGATCACCGGCGGATAGTCACCCCGCACGAACAGCACTGATGAGGACGATCGGCCGTACGGTCGGTCGTCCTCATTGCGCTGCAGGGCTCCACCCCAGGGCCGGACCCAGCTCGAGCGCCATGTCGGTGAGGATCTGCACGTAGTCCTCGTGGTCGAAGCTGAACGGCAATGCGAACGCCACCTCGTCCACCGCGCAGAACGACTTGTTGGCATACAACTGCTCGGCAATCCGATCCGAGGTACCGACGAGGTCGGGTGCGAACATCATGCGCGCCGGGCCCTGCGGCTCGTGCGTACGTACCGATCGACCCCGCGCATACTCCTCGTACTTGGCGATCTGAGTGGCACTGGCGCTGTCGGTCGGAATCACGACCAGTCCCTGCGACACCCTCGCATTGGGCCCTGTCGGGTGGAACTGCCGGAACCTGTCGATGTGCGAGAGCTGAATCTCGTCGAAATCGATCGACTCCTCGGCACGTACCACGCTGCTCACCAGGAGATTCATCTCGTTTTCACCGGCCCACTGCGCCGAGCGAAGGCTTGCGCCGCCGTACCACATGCGATGGCGCAAGCCGGGCGAATGCGGTTGCACACGATCGGAATACGATTCGATTCCTTCGGTTCCCGCCCACGTCGACGCCGGCTCACCGGCAACGAAACCGAGCAACCTCGATACGCGTCCGTACCCGAAATCCTCGTCGTTCGCGGTGTCGGGATACAGCGAGTGCTTGACGCGCTCGAACTGCATCGGTGGACCGACACTGACACCGGGATTGATCCGTCCACCCGAGACCACGTCGACCGTCGCAAGATCCTCGGCCAAGCGCAGCGGGTTCTCCCACCCCAACGGCGTCACCGCCGTACCGAGCGCTATCCGGTGGGTCCGCTGCGACGCCGCAGCCATCACAGCGATCGGTGAAGAAATTCCGTACTGCAGATGTCGATGTCGAAGCCACGCGCTGTCGAAGCCCAGTCGCTCGCCGAGTTCGATGATGCTCAGCGTCGATTCGTGCCCTCGCGCCGGATCGGCTTCTTCGAACACGCCGATAGTGAGGAAGCCGAGCGAGCGCAGCGGCTGAGAAGGCTGGGGCACTTGCTTACTCCTCGATCCGAAGGTTCGACCAGCTTAGGCGAGGTGACCGGATGTGCGCCGAATCCCGGAGTCGCCGAACTCGATGAGACCGCGGGACGCGAACGCATCGAGCCAACCGACCATCGGCCACCGACCCCACCGATCGAAGAACGTGCGCGCGTTGGCAACGATGTCGTCGAGATGCTCCAACGGTGGATTCGAGACCGGATGCCACTGGTGGTACGCATGCGCTCCACCCACCCACCGCAACCCGATGCCCGACGCCACCGCCGTGGCAGCAAAATCGGTGTCCTCGCCGCCGTAGCCGGTGTAGTCCTCGCAGAAACCACCCAGTTCGGTCCAGGTCTGCGTGGTGACGGCGAAGGACAGTGACCAGAAGAGATCGAAGTTGTCCCCGTGCTCGACGGTTCCGACCGGCGGATTCGGGCGGGCCGGATGCGGCGCAGTCAGTGCCGCCAACGCCGGACCCTCGGTACCGACGTCGCGTTCCTTCAGGTAGGTCACCGGACCACACAGCAAGGATCGTTCGTTACCCGGAGCGCCTGCCGCACAACGGTATCGCTCCAGCAATTCCTGGGCCGGGATGCAGTCGACGTCGAGGAACACCAACAACTCCGCGCCGCGCTCGACCGCAGCTGCCGCGCCGAGATTACGAGCACGGGCGAGCGGCAGCGCGCCGTCGGCGGGGATCTCGATACAGGTGGCGGCGGAACCGGTGCGGGTCAGCACGTCGGCAATTGCGTCGTCGCCCATGGACACGACGATGTGGTCGACCGGTCCCACTGTGGTCCGCCGCAGACCGCGCACCTGAGCGCCCAGGTGCTCATGTCGACCGGCCACCACGGTGACGACCGCGATGTTCACTGCCGACTCCGTCGAGGTATCGATTGCTCGATGGCTCGGGCTGCTCGCGCGGGCGCACCGTCGGTGTGCAGTGCCGACCACCGGGCACCCCCGAGACCGAGTGCGCGATCCGCCGCGGCATGCCACCGGGCTACGGACGGCCATGTATCGAGCACCTCGGCGATCGACCCGTCGGCCAGGGCCCGGCCGGTGGCCGACTGTTCGCCGAAAGGCCGGGCCTGTGGGACGACGATGGCCGGCGCGCCCGAGGCGGCGACGTCCGCGACGGCGTTCTGACCGGCGTGTGTGACGACGAGAGCGGCCGAA
Organism: Rhodococcoides sp. S146-33; assembly: GCF_059489205.1. Lineage (NCBI taxonomy): Bacteria > Bacillati > Actinomycetota > Actinomycetes > Mycobacteriales > Nocardiaceae > Rhodococcoides > Rhodococcoides sp. S146-33. Next base: position 313,327 of record NZ_JCAJWY010000002.1, on the reverse strand, counting down.
CAGAGCACCGGCCAGACATCGTCGATCCATTCGCCGCCGGCGACCCCGAGGGTGCGAAACTCGAAGCGGGCGTCCACCGCGGACCACGAGTCCACCAGATCGCGGGTGAGCGACGTGCCGCCTGCCGCACCCAGCACCACCACCGTCGGAACAGCAGAAGGCGAGGTTCGCTCACGTCCGGCGAATCGGCTGATCGAGCCCGAGAACGTCGTCTTGTCCGCGTAGGGCAACAGCCAGATCGGGTCGTAGACCTCGCGTGACCATGGCGCGACAATGTGTGTCGCGGCCCGGTAGGCCAGACCGTGGATCGGATCCGTGCGCTCCCCCGGAATTGCCATGACGATCACCCGAACTCCCATGAGACGCAGGAACGTCGCCACTTCCACCGACACGTCCACCACTACCGCCGACGGCTTCTCACGCGCCACCCACTGCGCGATGATCGCCATCCGCTCGGTCAGCCCGTCCACATCGTGCGGTGCCCAATGCAGCACTCCTCCCGCCGAACTGTCCTGCGCCACTACATCTGTGGAGTCGTCCACATCGAGCGGCAGCGAGATCCATTCCGCCGCCGCGTGCGCGGGAGGTCGAGTTCTCGAGGACAAGACGGTCATCGGTTCCGACATCGAGCGTGCAATGGCGTCGGCGCGGGTGACGTGACCGACCCCGTGATGGTGCGCGTAGTAGCCGATCATGCGATCGCGAGCCGACCGTCGACCGGGTCCTCGACTGCACGGAGCGTCGAGCGGTACAGCGCCTCGTACTCGTCCACCATCCGATCCATCGAGCACACCGCTTCTGCGCGCGCCCTGACGTCGCTTCTCTTCAGGGCCGCTGCTCGTGGGATCGCAGCGGCGAGGCCCTGCACATCATCGGCCGGTACGAGAACGCCCGACGATGCATCGACGATCTCCGGAATGCCGCCACGCGCGAACGCGGCGACGGGAGTGCCGCAGGCCAGAGCCTCCGCCACCACGAGGCCGTACGGCTCGGACCACACCGGTGATACCAGCGCCACCTCGGCACCTGCCACCAAGGCCGCCAAAGCCGGCTGATCGAGGTGACCGACGTAACGAATGTCGTCGTCGAGCAGCGGTTCGACGACGTCGTGGAAATAGTCGAGATTACTCAGTGGACCCGCGATGCGGAGTGAGCGTCCTGCCAGCCTCGCGGCGGCGATGGCCAGGTGCAGTCCTTTCTCGGGAACGACTCGGCCGGACCACACCACGTAGTCACCACCGCTACCGAAAGGCCACTCCTCCAACGAGATTCCGTTACGAATGACGACGGTGCCGGTCGTGACGTCGGCCCATTGCGAGGCCGCGAACTCACTGACCGCGGCGAAGGTATTGGCTCCGGCAGGGGCCAGCGCCACAGCCGACTCCAACCAGGCGAACGGCGGTGTGTGCAGGGTCGTCACCATCGGCACCGACAACGTCGAGGACATGGCCAGCGGCAGGTAATGCAGGCTGTGGTTGTGCACGATGTCGAAAGACTCGGACAACGTCCCGGCCAATTCCATCATGACCGCGAGATACGCATGGTGCTCGCGAATCGCGGTCGGCGTGATCGAGACATCGGCTATCGATATCGGCGTCAGATCCAACGTTCGGACCGGCAGCAGCGTCGCGTCCAGATCGACACTCGAGCCGTCCGCTGCGAACAAACTCACTCGGTGCCCGCGCTCGGTGAGCGCACGCACCAGGTTGTAGACGTGTGCCTCCAGACCGCCCGCGAAAGGCTGGGCCACCGGAAAACTCGATGACGCCAGCACCGCGATGCGAAGTGGGTTCTCGTTCAACGCATCTCCTTTGTCACTGCTGAATAGATTGCTGCGTGGGTTTCTGCGATCGTTCGTCTTTGCTTCGCTCGGAAGTCGGGATCGAGTGCGGGCGTTCGATCGTCGTGTGCAGCCTGCACGGCGGCAACGAGGCCGACCGCGTCGAAAGAGTCGATTCCCATTCGGAAACTGTGCACCGGGGCTTGGTCCGAATAGAAGCCACAATCCGACGCGACCACGGTCGTGCCCAGATCGCGACATGCTTCCAGCCAGCCCGAGTGGGTGCCGAATCGATACGGCAACAACGACACGTCGATCTCGGTGAGATAGTCCCAGAGCTCGCCGTCGTCGAACCGCTGATGGACCCGCACATCGACGTCGGGAAACGTGTTGTAATCCAATAGTTTTGCGCCGATAGTGGGGCTGTACCAGTGGCTCGAGCTCTCGAAGACATCCTGGTCGATGTCCAACCGAACTGTTGCATCGGGCAGCGATCTCGCTGCCTCGACCACCGCGTCCATTACCGCCAGCGGGTCCATGTTGGATCGTAAGTTCTTGGCGTGAACACCGATCACGGACGACTCCGACCGGGCTCGGGCGCGCTTCATTCGCTCGAGCGGCACCACGTGCGGATGCTCCACCACCGTCGCGCGCACCCCCCATCGATCGTGGATCCACGCGGCTGCGCCCTCGGTCAGGGTGATCACCGCATCGGCTCCGGGAACCAGAACGTCCAGTTGCCGAAGATGATCGGCGTTGTCGGCGACGTGGGGATTGTGCAGATCATGAACGGTCAGAACCAACGCCTGCCGATGGGCACGTAGGTGTTCGACGGTCCGAGCGAGCTCTTCGGGACCGAAGGACTCGAAGCCGAAATGCACGTGCAGCACGTCGAACTGGACGTCGGTCTGCTCGGCGAGCCACTGAGCGTCGAGAAGTCGCGGCGGCCACCATTGGCCGGGTACATCCACGCGGACGGGAGGAGGGTCGGGCAACAACACGACGCGCTCCGAGGTGGGCGCCGTACCGTCGCCGAGCACCGGCTGCAGATGCTGAACGTAGACATGCGAGGAGGGAACCGAGGCAACAGGAATCATGACTTCCTTCGGGTTCAGGCAGGGCAATCGTGCCTGGTCCCGACACGCGATACGTGTCCTGTACCCACTTTTGCCCGGGTTCAATCGGGGTTGGCGCAGCAGGTCTTGCGGGGTTACCTTGACGAGGAAATGGTCCACTACGAACGAGCACACGACGTCGGGGCAAGCATGGACGGGCGCACCCGCCACTACGGCGAATTCTACGAACTGGCCGAACGAGAACAGGGCATCCACGCCCTGGAACACGACGACCGGCCGCTCCTTCTGGTCTGGGGAAATTGTCAGGCCGAGGCACTGCGCATTCTCCTCGATTCCGATCCGGCCATGCCGCTGCGGACGGTGCGGATACCGCCCGTCCACGAACTCGAGTCCTCGGACTTGCCCTACGTCGACCGGCTCGTGGGCCGAGCGTCGGTCCTTCTCACCCAACCGGTTCGAGCTGGCTATCGTTCGTTACCGCTCGGAGTACCCGATCTGACCGAGACCTTGCCACGCGACGCCACCGTCGTGCGATGGCCGGTGCTCAGATATGCAGGGCTGCATCCCTTTCAGGTCATCGTTCGACATCCGAGCGATCCTGCCGCCGTTCCGAGCCTGGTTCCATACCACGACCTGCGCACAATACTTGCCGCCGACAGCGGACTCGGCGAAGACGACGACTGGGACCGCTCTGTCTCCGGCGACGGTCTGCGGCACGCCGCAGAGGCGAGCCTCGACGAATTACGTCGACGCGAGAGCCGAGATACCGACATTGCAGCGTCCGACCTGTTCGCCGATGCCGGGCGCGCTGCCACCCACACGATCAATCATGCGACCAATGTGGTGCTGACTGCGCTGGCCCAGCGAGTACTCGACCAGCTCGGAACCGGCTGCACCGCCGCGGATCCGGGCCGCGAATTGCTCGGTGGTGTTCGGGCACCGGTCGAGCAACGAGTCCTCGACGCACTCCATCTCGACGGCGATTCACGGCCCGAGTGGTCGGTGGACGGCACGCCGCATTCACCGAGTTCGGTGCACCGCGCCCATCTGCGGTGGTACGCAGCTCATCCAGAATTCGTCGATGCGGCACTGGAACGGCATGCGGAACTGATTCGCATCCTGGGGCTCGTGCCGTGACGCAGGCTGTGCACCATCTCGTCGTGGGCCCTCCTGAGCATGGAGTGATTCGCTGCGCACGCGAACTCGCCTCTGCGACAGCCAGTCCGGTAATCTCGGACTTCGAGGATCTGCCCATCGACATTCCGATACACGTGCACTTCACCGACCGGCTGTTCGGCCGAACCGCAACCGAGGCCGCGGATGCCTTCGTCTCCATTGTGGAGCGGCACCGAGCCCCGGTGACCGTCACACTGCACGACATCCCTCAGGCATCGGACGGAACCGCCTTCGAGGCGCGAACGACATGCTATCGGCGGGTGATGGCCTGTGTATCCGCAGTCGTCGTCTCGAGCAGGCACGAACGACTACTGCTCGACGACATAGCGAACCGTTCCGTCGATGTTCGCGTCGTTCCGCTCCCGATCCACAGTGCGACGCCGAGGCCCGGACGGCGCGCCGCCATGCGCAACGTTGTCGGCGTACTGGGTTTCGTGTACCCGGGCAAGGGCCACGAGGAAGTACTGGAGGCCATGAGACCTCTCGACAATGCCGTCGACCTACTGTCGATCGGATCCGCGTCGCCGGGCCACGAGACCATGATCGACGAACTCACCTGTGCTGCCGAACAAGTCGGCCGATCGTTCGACTCCACCGGCTTCGTTCCCGACGCCGACCTCGACGAACTTCTTCGGTCGATCGCGATACCCGTCGCCTTTCACCGGCACCTGTCGGCATCCGGTTCGATCAACTCCTGGATCGCTGCAGGCCGTCGACCGCTGGTCCCCCGTGGGAGATATGTGGAGGAGATCGAGGCCAATTCTCCAGGCACACTGTGGATCCACGAGAATTCCGTCGACGGACTCGCTGCGGCCATGACCGAAGCGCTCGATCATCCCGACTGGACGTGGCAACAACCCGGCGCCGTTCCCTACCCGACACTCGACCAGGCAGCGGCGCTGTATTCCGCACTGTTTCGCGAACAGAGCGAGCGGACAATTCAGGAGCTGCCCGATGGACGCTGGGTGGTACCGGGCAATCGGTGGGACCTGGTGCCACCCGTCGACCGGAACCCGTCGGTGTCGGTGGTGATCCCGTACTTCGAGCAACAAGGCCGGTTGGAGTTGGTTCTGACCGCGCTGACCGCACAGACGTATCCGGCCTCCCGCATTCACGTGATCGTGGCCGACGACGGTTCCTCCACCGTGCCCGACGTCGATGCGTTTCGTTCCACGCTCGACGTCACCGTCGTACGACAGTCCGACATGGGGTTTCGTGCTGCAGCTGCCCGCAATCTCGGCGCGTCGGCCGCCCACGGTGAGGTCCTGTGTTTCCTCGACGCGGATACCGTTCCCGAGCCCGGGTACATCGCTGAATCGGCTCGGCTGCTCGCGGCCCTGCCCGACGCCCTCGCCGTCGGACGTCGACGCCATGCCGACATGGCGGGCTGGACCTCGAGTGATGTGGCGGAGTGGCTCGGCGGACGATCGGCCGGACCGCCCGAGTTGACGGAACCGCGGTGGCTCCGAGACGGATACGCAGGATCGCGCGACTTGCTCGACGCCGATCGACGCTCGTATCGGTACATCATCAGCGCGGTCATGTCCTGTACTCGGCAGCTCTTCACGGAGATCGGCGGGTTCGACGAGAGCATCGTCGGATACGGCGGAGAGGACTGGGATTTCGCGCACCGCGCCTACGACGCCGGAGCCGTCCTGGCACACCTTCCGCGCGCGGTCGCCTGGCACGACGGGCCGGAATGGGCCGAGCGGACGGGCGGAGACCGCGAACGCAAGAACCTCGAGGCGATGACGCTGGCGTCACGGATCACCGACCCGGCGGCGCGCACCCACGGTCTGATCTACGCCGTGCCCGAAATCGTCGTGGTCGTGAATTCCGCGGGGCACAGCTCGGCGTCTCTGCTTCGCACCGTCGGATCCGTTCTTCGCGGAAGCGATTGCGCGGTATGGCTTCAGGGTCCCGACGCAGCTGAGTTGCGACGGCCGTGGGGGGACGTCGATCCGCGGGTGAAGCACGGGCAGCCGAACGACACCGGCCGCAGCCACGCTGTTGTGCAGGTGCACGGCCCGGTGCTGTTCGGCGAGTACGCCCTGCGTCGAATGCTCGCCACCGGGGCCGATCGAATGATCGTGGACGTCGGGGGTACGGGAGTCGTCGAATTGAGCACATCTCGGTCCAATGCACGTGCAGCGCGGTGGGCAGCGGCTCTGGGGCGCACACCGGAGGACGTTGCCGACGATATGTTCGGCCGTATGCACCGCACCGGTGTCGAATTCGGGCTCTCGATCGGCGAGCAGCAGCCGAATCTGGCCTGGTGACGAGCAATACCGTGTCGAGCAAACGATTCAACGAAGGCCTGGGACGTATACGTGTCGAGGCTCGTCGGGACGAAGTGAAGAGCAAGGTCGGATGAAGATGAACAGAACGCTGTATTCGATGATCTGCATGATGGCGATCATCGCTTTTGTCGCATTGCTGTGGGGCACAGTCGGTTACGTCTATGCCGATTCCCACCCGTTACGCCGCGCGGCGTTCGTCGGTGGCGGAGTGCTGGTCTCGGGATGGCTGATCGTGCTCGTTGCCGCAGGCGTCAAGATCTCTCGGTTGAAGGCCCGCAGACGAGAGAGCAACTCCGACAACGATTGAGAACGTCGGCGACGGGTATTCGGTTTCGAAGTCTCGACGCGCACCGTCCTGCTCGGCGCTCGGCCGAGTTCCCAGCAACACCGAGCAAGGATCGTCGATGGTCAGTCAGCACAGTGTGTCCGGTCAGCGGGATTCCGCGAGTCACCCGGCGACTCGCGACGAATACCTGGCGACCTGGTCGACGCTGCACAACGGCATCGATCCGTCGTCGTCGGTGTTGGTCAGATGGTGGCTCCGGGTGGTCTACACACTGAGTGCGCCGTTGGTTCGCGCATCCGTGTCCGCCCATGCCGTCACCTTCACCGCTGTTGTCGTGGCCGGCGCGGCAGTCGCTCTGTCTCGGCCCGGCACCTCGGCACCCCTGCTCGCGGCAGTGCTCATCGCGTTTTCGGGCCTGCTCGACAGCATCGACGGCGGCGTCGCGATGATCGGCAGATCCCAGTCACAATGGGGTTATCTCCTCGATACGGTCGCAGATCGCTGCAGCGATCTGCTGTTGCTCGCGAGCGGCTTCGCGTTGGGAGCCCCGATGCCCCTGGTCGTCGCGGTCGGGGTGACGACTCTCCTGCACGAGATGGCGCGAGCCCGGGCCGTCGGTGCCGGCATACCCGACGTCGGATTTCTGACGGTATGGGAGCGCCCTTCCCGAGTTATCGCTGCTGCAGTCACTGCTACCGTTGCCGGTGCCGCTCCGGCGAGTGCCGGTTCATCGGCGACCATCGGTATTTCCGTGACGTGCACACTGGCCGTTGTCGGCTTCACTCAGTTGATGTTCGGGCTGCATCGTCGGGCCGATCGAACTCCGCGGTGACCAGCCAACCTGCGAGCGCCAAGATGTGGAACACGAACATCCACAGCATGATTGCCACGCCCCCGCCAATCGCGGTGAGACCGCCGAACGGCGCGCCGAGATCCACCGGAATGGCCAGGAACAGAATGAAGCCGTGTACGAACCCGGTGACGATGGACGAGGTGACCAGCGATCCGACGATCAACGCTCGCCAACCCACCGCCCGTGGAGCAATCACTCGGTAGGTCCACGCGAGAGGAACCGACAGAATCAGCCATAGACAGTTGAACCCGAGGAACACGCGCAACGTCATCGCCCCGATCCCGCCGTCGCCGGTTGTCGCCCCCAGTAGCCGCGCAACACACAACACGCCGGCCAGCAGGACCGGGGCGGCCGCGAAGAACGGGACCATCGCCAGTCGGCCACGCCATCCGGTGAACGACTCGCGGGTCGGCGAGAACCGCACGATCGCTCTGCGCAGCCCCTCTCCGTAGAAGGTGGCCGGAAAGATCGATATCAGAATCCCGATCGGGCTCAGCTCGATCCCGGCGGTAGCCAGCCCGTCCACTGCGGCGCGCGCATCCAGCGCGTCGGGCAGCAGCGCCGCCACCGCATCGAACCCGGACCTGACCCACTCCGCCGATACCAGTAGAGCAGTCGCGCGAATGGTGAGTAGCAGCAACGGAACGACAGCGATGACGGCGTAGAACGTGAGTCCACCTGCGATCAGCGTGGTGTCCTCGCGAGCGAACCCGGCTCTGATCGCGGCGAGGCCGCTGCCCGTTCGGGTTCGGATAGTTGTCATGTCGGAAATGTGCCACAGCATCCCGACGAGGTGTCATGCCAGGGTGACGTCGACCCCGTCGATGGACTTGAGGAACGGGCAGATCGACGTCGCCTGTGCCAGCACCGCATCGGGGTCATCCGTGCCGGGCAGCGAGACCGAGAGGGCAAACTTCGCGTCGTATCCGGATGCGTCGGAGTCGGTGAGAACTACGGTGCCCTTGACCGCCAACTCGTCGACGCTGCCACCCACCGTTCCGAGGGCGATTCTCAAGGATTCGACCAAGCAGCTCGCCAGCGCGGCTGCCATGAGCTGCTCAGGATTGGTGCTTCCACCCGGACCGCCGAGCTGTTCGGGTTCACGCACGCTCAGCGAGAGGACGCCGTCGTCGGAGGTGACACCGGTCGCGGAGGCGGACACGGTTGCTGTGTAGAGCTCGGTATTCATGTCTGTTGGATGTCCATTGACAGGTAGATCGAAACCGACGCGCAGCGTCGAGCCGCGATCGCCGGACGATCGTGTCGATGTTCACAAATCAGCTGCGGCCGTTTGACCGAACCTACTCACGGGTAATGAGTTTTCAGGGCCGAGTACGACCCTGTAACCCACAGGCCTCGGCCATTTATCGACCACAACCGAAAGGGGAGCACCATGAGCACATCCACTTTGATCGCCCAGTTGCGCGTCGCGTTGCAGCTGACGAACACGGAAATCCAGATCGCGGAAACTCGCGTCGTTCAGGCGCGCACCGAGGCGGTTCGTCGAGAACTTGCACAGAACGCCGCGAACGGTCGCGATCGCGCCGCAGCCATAGAAGAGGCCCTCCGCGGTCTCGGCGGCCTGCCCGATCTCGTGTCGCCATTCCTGGGACGCACACTCGCTGCCGTCAAGGCCGTCGCCGAGCAGGCTCAGCCGTTCGACGAGGCCCTGCTGGGCGATCTCGCCCTCGAGCAGCAGCTGCTCGGCCGCGCCAAGTACATCAAGGCGCTGGCAACCGCTGCGCACGAGCCGTCCGTGGTTGCTCTGGCGACTCGACTGGCCACTGCCCACACGGCCACAGTCGAGTGGATCGAAACGGTCCTCGCAGAAGACGCACTGGGCGGACCCGCGGCACTGCGTCGCACTCCGTTCCAGGCCGCCGCAGGTACCGCGGTCAAGATCGTCAACGCGCCGGCAACGTGGTCGGCACGAGGCATCGACCGCGCGCTGGATGCAGCTCGCGCCACCCCGGACCGCCTCAGCGCACTGCTCGGCCGCGGCGCACATGCCGGTGACGTCGCAGTCAAGACACTGACCGCGAGCCGCGATGCAGCACTCGAAGCTGCCGAGGACGTCACCCGCAGCGAAGGAGTCGACGCCGTCGCCGACGCGATCCACACTGCCCGTACGGCCAGCGGGACCCTCGATGCCGATGAGCTACCGATCGCAGATTACGACGATCTCAACGTCTCGGACGCGGTCGCCGCGATCAAGGACCTCACTGACCCGACCGACGTTCGCACCGTCGTGACGTACGAGGAGGCACACAAGAACCGCCACGGTGTCGTGTCCGCAGGACAGACGCGCGTGGCAGCAATCGCCAAGGACGTCATCTCCGTCGACTGATGTAGATCGATTCACCCTTTTGCGAATACCGATGCGGCCCGTGAGTTTCCGGGCCGCATCGCTGTATTCGAAGACCTACGGCTTCAGCAGAACCTTGATGGCACCGTCCTGCTTCTTCTGGAAGATGTCGTACGCGTGCGGAGCCTCGTCGAGAGGTAGTTCGTGTGTGGCGAACGAATCGACGCCGAGAGGGTCGTCGTCACCGAGCAACGGCATGATGTCGTCGACCCACTTCTTGATGTTCGCCTGCCCCATGCGAAGCTGAATCTGCTTGTCGAACATGGTCATCAGCGGTAGCGGATCGGCCATGCCGCCGTACACGCCGATGATCGAGATGGTTCCGCCGCGGCGAACGATGTCGATAGCCGAGTACAGCGCACCGAGGCGATCCACACCGGCTTTCTGCATCATCGGAGCTGCAACAGCGTCGGGGAGCATCCCGACTATCTGCTGCGCCATCTTGCCGACCGGTGATCCGTGAGCTTCCATGCCCACCGCATCGATGACGGAGTCCGTTCCCCTGCCGTCGGTCATGTCCCGAATCACGTCGCCGACGCCACCGCTGTGTTCGGCGAGGTTCACCGTTTCGATCCCCCGCGCAGCTGCTCGGGCAAGCCGTTCGGGAACAAGGTCGACCGCGATCACTCGGGCACCTTTGTGCTGCGCGATGCGAGCGGCCATGTCACCGATCGGCCCGAGACCGAGCACGGTCACCGATCCGCCTTGGGGAATCGCTGCGTATTCCACCGACTGCCACGCGGTGGGCAATACGTCCGACAAGTAGACGAATCGCGAGTCCGGCGGTCCCTCGGGGACTTTGATGTGCGTGAACTGCGCCTGTGGAACACGTAGATACTCGGCCTGTCCGCCCGGCACCTGTCCGTACAGCTTGGAAAAGCCGAACAGTGCTGCGCCCATTCCCTGTTCGCGAACCTGTGTGGTCTCGCACTGGGTGTACAGACTCGAATTGCACATGTAGCAATGCCCACACGAGATCTGGAACGGGATGACCACACGGTCTCCGACGGCCAGATCACCGGTGTCCGAACCGACTTCCTCGACGATGCCCATGGGCTCGTGACCCAGGATGTCGCCCTCGTCCATGAAGGCACCGAGAGTTTCGTACAGATGCAGATCGGAGCCGCAGATGTTGGTGGTCGTGATCTTGACGATCGCATCCGTCGGCTGCTCTATCCGCGGATCTGGAACGGTGTCCACGCTGACTTTTCTCTTGCCCTGCCACGTGACTGCGCGCATGAGGTCCTTCCGGTGGATTCGACACCGAAGTTCGATGTCGTGCAGAACGCATTGCCGGTTGTGGCGACTCACAAACACCTGAAAGGACTGCGATTGGTACCGTCCGGCGGTGGGTAGCCTCAGGTATGACCGAGCTTCTCCACGCCCGCCCGACCGTCGCACTCTCTCCAGTCCTGCCGGTACCGTGTGGGCCGATTTCCGAAGCCGTCGTACAGTGCCTGACCACAGGTGAGCCGGGCAAGACCTCGAATTTGCCGACTCTCACGGATGTCGATTCGACGTCACGAGACGTACAACTCGCCCTGTTGATCTGCTACGAATTGCACTATCGCGGCTTCGTCGGCGTTGCCGACGCATGGGAGTGGGACCCTGACCTCCTGCGCCTGCGCGCATCCCTCGAATCCGCTTTTCTCGCGTACGTTCGGGCTCACGTCGAACCCGGGCACGATGCAGCCGCGGAGATGGACTCCCTCTCCGTCGAGGCGACCTCGGGAACCGGCCCTTCGTGGTTTCTGCGCGACGAGGGCTCGTGGGAGCAGATGCGCGAATACTTCGTGCATCGGTCGATCTACCATCTCAAGGAAGCCGATCCGCACGCCTGGGCCATCCCCCGGTTGACCGGTCAAGCCAAAGCCTCTTATGTGGCAGTCGAATTCGATGAATACGGCGGCGGGAAAGGTGACCGTGTTCACCAGAAGCTGTGGGCCGACTCGATGGTGGCCGCCGAACTCGATGCGTCGTACCTCGGCTACGTCGATCGTGTGCCCGCTCAGACTTTGGCGTGGGTGAACCTGATGTCGCTCTTCGGTCTACATAGAAGGCTCCGTGGTGCCACTGTCGGGCACCTTGCCGCCACCGAGATCACGTCGTCGCCGGGCTCACAGCGATACGTACACGGTCTGAAAAGGTTGAAGGCACCCCAGGCCTGCATCGCGTTCTACGCAGAGCACGTCGAGGCGGATGCGATGCACGAGCAGGTGCTCAGACACGATGTCGTCGGGAATCTACTCCGTGACGAGCCCGAACTCGAGGCCGATGTGGTGTTCGGAATGCGCGCACTGGACTTCGTCGAGAACGAACTCGCCGATCACGTCATGTCGCGCTGGTCCACCGGTCGGTCCTCGCTCGACTGAGCCGGACGCTTCTTGGCGCGATGGCTGGTGTCGCACAACGGATAGTTCTTACTCCGCCGGCATGTGCACACCGCCACCGCGAACCTGTCGGAACACACTCGCGTGCCGTCGTCCAAGACGATGTCGACGGGGCCGTCGATGACCATGGGCCCGCCCCTGACGATGCGGACCGTCGTGCGCTTCGTTGTGGACGCCGATGGATCGGCGTTGTCCTCGAGGGCTCTGTCCTCGACGGCGGTGTCGTCGTCATCGGTCGGCACGAATGACCACCAAATCCTCGATGTCGCGAGATGCTTCGAGAAGTCCGACCCGCTCGAGCCAGGCAGCCCTCTCGGTCATGACCGGACCGAACGAGATCGATCGACGTGCCGCAACGGAGACAGTCATGCCCGTACGACGCAGCATCGCCTCTGTTCGTGCAGGGTCGGAATACTCCGACTGCACCACCATGAGGGTCCCGCCGGGAACTAGCAGGTCGTACGCGGCGTCGCACAACGGATCCAACACCACTCGGCCGTCATGGCCGCCGTCCCACGCTCGGTGCGGACCGACGCCGGCGGGCACCGACTCGGATGGCACGTAGGGCGGATTGCACAGAACGACGTCGAACGGATCGAGCACAGACGCGTCCGCGAACGACCCGAGGCGGACGTCGACGTCCACATCGAGGGCAGCTGCATTACGACGAGCGCACGCCACCGCGAGCGGCGAGATGTCGAAGGCCAGCACTTCACGTGCACCCAACGACGCCGCAGCGAGCGCGACGGCACCGCTGCCGGTGCACATATCGAGCACACGGGCACCCCGCACCACCCCTGCCCGTGACGCCATCTCGCACAACAGCCATGAATCATCCTGCGGCTCATACACTCCGGGATCGGCGTGAACCGCGCGGGTGGAATTGAACGTATCGAAATCGGCCGTCGTCATCGAGGTGTCCTCTCGAAAGTCGTCATCGCAAGACGTGCCCTGGCGGGCTGTGTGCCGAGCGTGGACTCCACTCGAAGGTGGGTTTCGTATGCCCGATTGCATCGGCCGCAAACAAGCCGCTTGAAACCGCACGAATCGGGTAGTCCATCGATACCTTGCGGTGAAGAAAATGCCGCCGTTCGGCCGAGTCGGACCCATTTCGTCTGCGTCGGCAACATTGCCGCGTCGTTCTTCGAGGAGATTCTCTTGTCGGTTCTACCGTCCATCGACCCTGTTCCTGCCGTCGTCGTACCGTCGCTTCGGCAGGTGGTTCCGGCACCGACTGCCGGTGCCGGCATTACCGTCACCGAACTCGGGGGTGCCACCGTCGTTCGCGTTGCCGGAGAATTCGGTCGTCAGGATCTCGGCGTGCTGGCCGAGACACTCGGTGAAGCATCGGTCGAAGGCTCGAGGTTGGTGCTCGATCTGACCGCAGTCGACGTGGTGCCCGCGGGCACGGCAGCAATCCTCGATGCCACGTCGATGCACCTGAGCCGGTGGGGCGCTCGTCTGGCTGTGGTCGCCGCTGTCGAGTCGACCCGAGTGCTGGCCGCGGACACACTCGGCCGCACCGTATTTCACACCACAGTCGACGCTGCACTCGCATTCAGAGAGATGTCGGCTTGACCTCGGTTGGCGTCGACGGCCACCACGACGTTCTCGTACTCGGCGGGGGCAACGCGGGCATCAGCGCGGCAGCACGAGCGCTTCGACTCGGTATCGACGACGTGGCAGTCATCGAACCCCAGTCCGTGCACACCTATCAGCCACTGTTGTCGTACGTCGGCGGCGGCCAAGCCCGACTCGGCGACGCGGAGCGAACCCAGCGTTCGGTGATGCCGAAGGGCAGCACCTGGATTCAGGACACGGTAGCCCGAGTCGACGCTAACGACAAGGTGGTTACGACCGCATCCGGTCGGAGCTACGGCTATCGGGACCTGATCATCGGAACCGGTCTGGTGCCCGATCACGACGCGCTGCCCGGGATCGATGACGCCGCCGACTCGTACGCGGTGACGAGCAACTATCTGGGGCGAGCAGAGAAGACCTGGCAACTGATCTCCCACCTGCCGTCGCACGAGGTCGGCGACTCATCCGCGCGCGGGACGGCAGTGTTCACAGTGCCGCGGCCGCCCGTGGGCTGCACCGGAACCACACTGAAACCGTTGTTCCTGGCCGCCGCCCACTGGCGAGCGAAGGGGCAGCTCGCCGACATCGACATCACCCTGGTGATCGACCGCGAGGGGTTACTCGGTGTCCCTCGGCTGGATTCGATGTTGCTCGATCACCTTCGGGCCCTCGACGTGCGGATACTGCACCGCACCGCGGTGACCGCACTGTCCCCCGACACTCGGCAGATCACCGTCACCGATCACCTCGGCACCCAGCAGATCATCGACTACCGAATGCTGCACCTGGTGCCCCCGTTCCGCGGACAGCCGTGGGTCGAGGCGTCGAACCTGGCTTCAGACGGACAACACGGTCTCGTCGACATCGACCCCCACACTCTGCGCCACCGCCGACACAGCGAGATCTGGGCCGCCGGTGACGGTGCCGGAATCGACACCGATTCTTCCGGCGGTGGGCTGAGAAAGCAGATCGCCGTTCTGATCGATAATCTGCTGGCCGCCAGAGCCGGACGAGAACTGTCCTCGTACGACGGGTACACCGTGGCACCGGTGACGACCGACGCCCACCGTCTCGTTGCGGCCGAGTTCGACCGGACCGGGTCGCTCACACCATCGCTACCGTCGTTTCTCGATCCGCTGAAAGCACGACGATCGGCCTGGCTGTTCGACCGCTACGGCCTGCCACTGAGTTACTGGAACATGATTCTCCGCGGACGGCTCTAGACAACACCGCCCAGCAATCAATCGACCTCGACTGCTGCCATCAGGCCATGGGGATCATGGATGTCGACCTCGTGGCCGTCCTCACGCAAACCGGCGGCCGCATCGTCGAGCAGCCGACGGGCGACGTTGTCCATTGCCCGCACGTGGTTCAGATCGAGGGTGATGCGGCGATGAGCACCGATGCCCTCGGCCAGAGTCGTCAGTACCGATTCGGCTCCGGCGAAACGTAGGTCACCTTGCAGGTGCACGATCGTTGCGTCCTCACCCGTCACCTCACGAATGGCCGACGTACCACTCGGTGCCACATGCATCATGTGTAATTCGAGATCCCGAGAAAGACGCTCGAACACCGCGACGCCCCGCACACTGTTGCCGTGTTCGTTCAACTTCGGCGACAGCACGGCCAACCCGACCTGGCCCGGCAGCACACCCACGATCGCACCGGCCACGCCGCTCTTGGCCGGAATCCCGACTGTCGCAACCCAACTGCCCGACCCGTCGTACATCCCGCAGGTGGACATCACCGACAGTACGTGGCGGTTGACTGCGCCGTCGATCAACCGTTCTTCGCTCACGGGATCGACTCCCCCGTTGGCCATTACCGACGCAATGGTGGCCAAATCCACGCAGTTGACGTCGACCGAACATTGACGGGCGTAGCCGTCGACCACCTCGGCCGGATCGGCTGCGAGAATTCCTACGGATTTGAGAAGATGTGCGATCGCGGTGTTGCGATCGTCCGATGCGATCTCGGCTTCGTAGACGGACGTATTGGTGCTCAACTGTCTTCCGGCGCAGCGGCTGTGCAAGTCCCTTACGCGTTCGGCACGCTCCTGGGCCGAGCTCCCGCGAATCATGGAGTGCACAGCGAGTGCGCCTGCATTGATCAGCGGATTGCGCGGCCTGCCAGTGGCGCGTTCGAGCGAGATCTCGTTGAACGAATCGCCCGAAGGTTCGACGTCGGTGGCCTCCAGCATGCGTGCGAGTCCGTTGTCTTCGACAGCCAATGCATAGGCGAGCGCCTTGGAGATGGACTGGATGGAGAACTGGGTATCGCAATCACCTGCGGCATACACCGATCCGCCGACGGTCGCGAGGGCCACCGCGAAAGTATCGGGGTCTGCTCGCTCGAGTTCGGCATTCCCCTTCGCGATTGCCCCGCCGTCGAGTCGACGGCAATCGTCGAGGACGGATTCGAGGTAACGGGTGATCGGTGACTGCATCGTTTCACGCTAACTCGACGAGGAAGTCATTCCCGCATCGAGCGCTTCAGTGCTCGCGCTCCGAGTCCGTCGTCGACGCGCTCTGGAACATCTCCAGGAAGGATCCGAAGCTCTCGCCACCCGCTGCTTTGTCTCGTGTGTCCTGTGCGGGTCCGACCGCCGCATTGTCTGATTCCATGCCTCCGATGCTGCCGTTCGGACATGTCGGAAAATCCAGGCGAAGTATCACGATAGGGCCACAAAGTATAACGAATCGATAACGGCCGCCAAGATACCCGTCGTGACCAGTGACAACTGGCCGACGGTGTTCTCGGGTTCGCGCACGGCCGCCCCTCGACGTACGCGGTTTGTCGGAAGTGCGACGGTAGAGTCGGGCCAGACCGAAGGGACGATGTGACGGACGCGACACCCGGACGGCGCACCGTATCGCGCCGCTCTTTCTTCACCGCTGTGGTGGCGGGCTCGACGCTGATGCTCGTGACGCGGGCCAGGGCCTCGGCAGATCCGGCCCGCATCGATGAACCCGAACAGGTCCTCACCACGCTTCCGGCCGACTCGAATCTGGTGATCCTCGAGGTGCGTGGTGACGGATCCGTGCACTGCGCATTACCCCGTGCCGAGATCGGACAGGGGCTCACCACCTCGGTGGCGATGCTGATCGCAGAAGAGCTGGACATCCCACTCGACAAGACGGTCGTGTCACTCTCCCGCGGCCGGCAAGAACTCATCGGCAACCACTACACAGGCGGCTCCAACTCCATCCAATCTCTGTGGGAGCCCGCTCGGTTCACCGCTGCGACCGCGCGGGCGCGACTGTTACGCGCGGGCGCCGATCGATGGGGTGTCGACGTCGGCACGCTGGGGATCGTCGACGGCGTCGTCAGTGCACCGGACGGACGGGCCGCACACTTCGGCGAGCTGGTGGCCGCGGCGGCGGCTCCGGAACTGCGCTTCGAAGCGATGGACCCGAAGTCGGAGGCAGATCTGCGCGTGGTCGGCACACCGACCACGCGCCAGGATGCTCTCGCGATCGTCACCGGCCGGCTCACCTACACGCTCGATCTCGACGTGCCCGACGCCATGCCGGTCGTCGTCCGGCGCCCACCGACGATCAACGGAACCGTCGCTTCGGTGGACGAGGCGGGGTTGCGAGCGATGCCAGGGGTGATCGATGTCGCGGTCGTGTCCACCGGGGTCGCCATCATGGCGAGAACCTTCGGATACGCGCTCGCCGCGAAGGATGCTGCGGTGGTCACGTGGAACGCCGGAACTATCGACAACGAGTCCACCGGGTCCATTCAGGACCGTCTCCGCCGTAGTACTCCGGCGTTCACCGGCTTCGGCGGAGTGGGTAGGCCCGAGCTGCCGGGCGAGACGAAGCTGAACGTCGATTTCGACTTCGCTCCCGTCTCGCATGCCGCGATGGAAACCAATTCGGCGGTCGCCGACGTGCGATCCGATCGTGCAGACGTCTGGGCGTCGATGCAATTGCCCAACTACGCCGGGCAGAAAATTGCTCTGACACTGGGCATTCCGCTGAATCGGGTCACCACCCATGTGATGAACGGCGGGGGCTCGTTCGGGCGAAGGCTCTACCTCGACGGCCCGCTCGAGGCGGCCGTCATCTCCCGCGCAATGGGCAGACCGGTGCGCTTGATGTGGTCGCGAGTGGACGACATGCGGCACGGCCGCGCCAGGCCCGCGGTACACACCAAGTTCGACGCAGTACTCGCACGCGGCTCGGTGATCTCGTGGGAGCAACGCGTGGCCGCAGTCTGCACCGATTTCGACGGCGGTTTCGGTGACCTCGTCACCGACGCACTGGCACCGTCCCCGCTGATCTCCCAGACGCTGTTCCACAGCACCCGCGACCCGTACTCGTTCACCGAGAGCAGTATCAGAACCCTCGTCGAGGTACCGGTCCAGATGCCCACCGGCAGTTGGCGATCGGTGTTCTCCGGGACCGTACGTACCGCAGCCGAGATCATGGTGGATCGCATCGCCGACGCCCTCGACACCGATCCATTGGAGCTCCGCATCGGTGCGGTGGCGAGCGACCGCCACCGTGACGTCCTGCGCACGCTCGCCGCAGAGGGCAACTGGGGTGCAGATCTCGGCCCCGGCCGCGCGCAGGGCATCGGGTTCCATGCCGAATTCGGTTCCAGTGCGGGATATCTCGTCGAGATCGACGCACAGGACCCGCGGGTGCCCCGCGTGAGTAAGGCCGTCATCGTCGTAGACGTCGGCCGCGTGGTCAACCCTCGCAGCCTCGAGGCTCAAATGATCGGCTGCCTGATGGACGGCATTTCGACCACCCTCAGGGCCGGGCTGCACTACGAGCAGGGGCTACCGCTCGAAGGTAGTTACTCCCAATTCCACTATGCCCGCCAACGCGATTCACCACCGGATGTGCGGGTGGTCATCATGCCTCCCACCACCGAGACCCCCGGTGGCGCAGGAGAACTGGGGGTGCCCGCTGCCGCCGCTGCGGTGGCCAACGCGTACGCACGCGCCACCGGCACCACCCCCACCAGCTTTCCGATCTTGTTCGACGTCGACTTCGAACCGTTCCCGAAATGAGGATCCGTGGCTGAACAGAAGTTCGTCGTCAACGGGGTCGAAGTGTCGGTAGACCTACCCGACGACATGCCGTTGCTCTGGGCCCTGCGAGACGAACTCGGCGTCCGCGGCCCCAAGTACGGGTGCGGCATCGGCGTGTGTCACGCCTGCACCAGTCACCTCGACGGCAAGGAGGTACTCCCCTGTGTCACACCCGTCTCCGATGCCGTCGACAAAGAGGTCACGACCATCGAGGGACTCGCCGACGGCGATGTTCTCCATCCGGTGCAGCAGGCGTGGATCGACGAGGACGTCTCTCAATGCGGTTACTGTCAGCCGGGCCAGATCATGGCTGCCGTTGCTCTCCTGAAGCGCATCCCCGATCCGACCGACGAGGACATCGACACCATCGAAAACGTCTGCCGGTGTGGTACCTATCCCCGAATTCGACGGGCCATCAAGGCAGCCGCGAAAGCGATGTCGCAGGGCTGATCGAACGCTTTCTGCCACAGCACAACACCCCGCAAACCACAGGTTCGCGGGGTGTTGTGTGTACTACTCGATTCAGCTCAGTTCGAAGCGATCGAGCATCATGACCTTGTCCCACGCCGCAACGAAGTCGCGGACGAACTTCTCCTTGGCGTCGTCGCAGGCGTACACCTCTGCGATGGCGCGCAACTCGGAGTTCGAGCCGAAGACCAGGTCGTTACGAGTTCCGGTCCACTTCTTCTCACCGGTAGCGGCATCCTTGGCCTCGTAGATGCCCTCCTCGGCGGCGGGAACCCACTCGGTGCCCATGTCGAGGAGGTTGACGAAGAAGTCGTTGGTGAGCGTGCCGACCTTGTCGGTCAGAACGCCGTGGGTCGACTGCTTGAAGTTTGCTCCGAGCACGCGCAGACCACCGACGAGCACGGTCATCTCGGGTGCACTGAGCGAGAGCAGGTTTGCCCGATCGACCAGGTTGAACTCGGCCGGCAGCTTCTGGCCCTTGCCCAGGAAGTTACGGAAACCGTCGACCTTGGGCTCCAGATCGGAGAACGAGTCGACGTCCGTCTTCTCCTGCGTGGCATCCATGCGGCCCGGGGTGAACGGGACCGTGATGTCGACGCCGGCGTTCTTGGCGGCCTGCTCGACGGCTGCGACGCCACCGAGTACCACGAGGTCGGCGAAGGACACAGTTCCGGAGAACGACTGCTGGATTCCTTCGAGAACGCGGATGACCTGTGCGAGCTCGTCGGGCTCGTTGACCTCCCAGCCGGCCTGCGGCTGCAGACGCAGACGGCCACCGTTGGCACCGCCGCGCTTGTCACTGACGCGGAACGACGACGCCGCCGCCCACGCAGCCGAGATCAGCTGATCCTGAGTCAATTCGGATCCGAGGATGGCCTGCTTCAGTTCGGCGATCTGTGCGTCACCGATCAGCTCGTGATCGACGGCCGGGATCGGGTCCTGCCAGAGCAGGGGCTCCGCCGGAACCTCGGGGCCGAGGTAACGCGTGACCGGTCCCATGTCGCGGTGGGTGAGCTTGAACCAGGCCTTCTGGAATTCCTCTGCGAGCTCCTCTGGATGGTCGAGCCACCGCCGGGTGATCTGCTCGTAGATCGGGTCGACGCGCATCGCGATGTCGGAGGTGAGCATCGACGGGTGACGACGCTTGGAGGGATCGGCGGGGTCGGGAACGAGGTCCGCACCTTCGCCGTTCTTCGGGCGCCACTGGTGCGCGCCGCCCGGGCTCTTGTAGAGCTCCCACTCGAATCCGTACAGCGTCTCGAGGAAGCTGTTGTCCCACTGCGTGGGCGTCGGGGTCCAGATGACCTCGAGACCACTGGTGATCGCGTCTGCGCCGACGCCGCTCTGGAAGCTGTTCTTCCAGCCGAGACCCATCTGTTCGATGGGAGCGCCTTCGGGCTCTGCCCCGATGTGCGCGTCGGGATCGGCAGCGCCGTGTGTCTTGCCGAACGTGTGTCCACCGACAGCCAATGCGGCGGTCTCGATGTCGTTCATGGCCATGCGGCCGAACGTCTCGCGGATGTCCAGTGCGGACTGCACGGGATCCGGGTTACCGTTCGGGCCTTCGGGGTTGACGTAGATCAGGCCCATCTGCACTGCGGCCAACGGGTTGTCGAGGGTCGTGCGATCACCGTGGTAGCGCTCGTCGCCCAACCAGGTCTGCTCCGGGCCCCAGTAGACGTCCTCGTCCGGCTCCCAGGCGTCGACGCGTCCGCCGGCGAAGCCGTAGGTCGGCAGACCCATCGACTCGATGGCGACGTTGCCGGTGAGCACGATCAGGTCGGCCCAGGAGAGCTTGCGTCCGTACTTCTGCTTGACCGGCCAGACGAGGCGGCGTGCCTTGTCGAGCGAGGCATTGTCGGGCCAGCTGTTCAGCGGCGCGAAGCGCTGCATACCTGCTCCGGCACCGCCGCGTCCGTCCTGCTTGCGGTAGGTGCCCGCTGCGTGCCACGCCATGCGAATGAAGAAGGGGCCGTAGTGGCCGAAGTCCGCGGGCCACCAGGGCTGCGAGTTCGTCATCAGGGCTTCGATGTCGCGCTTGACCTCAGCGAGATCGAGAGAGTTGAACTCGGCTGCGTAGTCGAAGTCCGGCCCCATGGGGTCGCCGACTGCCGGGTTCTTCTTGAGGATCTTCAGATTCAGCGACTTCGGCCACCACTCACGATTGCTACCGCCTTCGACGGGCATCGGCATCGAGTCGTGCATGACCGGACACTTGCCGCCGCCACCATCCTGCGGCTGATCCTCGTTCATCTCTTTTTCGCGTGTTACGTGGTCTTCAGACACGTGCTTCCTTCCAAGTTATGACGATCGGGCTGTGATCGGTGGTCACGAACTCTGCTGTGTTCGAGACCGGGGAGGGAACTGAACGGGAACCGCCGGCTGCTCACGAGCGGCCGAACACTGTGCGCAGAGGCCCCAGTAGATGACCTCCGCCTCGTCGATCGTGAAACCGACGGAGTCCGATGCCGTGAGACACGGCGTCTCGCCGACGGCGCAATCGACATCGGCGATGACGCCGCACGAACGACACACGGCGTGATGATGGTTGTCTCCGACGCGCGATTCGTAGCGTGCGGGCGAACCCGCCGGCTCGATCCGCCGAACCAAGCGCGCCGACGTCAATGCATTGAGCACGTCGTAGACCGTCTGCCGCGACACCTCGGGCAGCATGGATCGCACGAGACCGAGAATGGTGTCGGTATCTGCGTGCGGGTTGGTTTCGACAACCTCCAGTACCGCGACCCGGGGACGGGTCACGCGCATACCGGCGGCGCGCAATTGCTCCGCATGCGGCGAGATCGGCATCACGGGATCAGTATCCACCCGCTTTCTGGACCAAGTCAAGTATTCGGTTGGAATTTACCGGCCGTTCTTCACGCAGCTCATCCGAGCAACCCGTCAGGCCAGCGCCAGAAACAGTTTTTCGAGTTCCGCCTCGGTCATCGGCTCCTTGTCGCCTGCGCTTTCTCCCGTCATGCACTCACGTAGACCGGTGGCCACGATCTTGAATCCGGCCTTGTCGAGTGCACGCGAGACGGCGGCGAGCTGGGTGACGACGTCCTTGCAGTCCCGACCGTTCTCGATCATTCCGATGACGCCGGCGAGCTGGCCGTGCGCGCGCTTGAGTCGGTTGAGTACCAATGCGATGCTGTCTTCGTCGCCGATCATGTCGATCCCCTCGGTGGTTGTGGTGTTGAACCCGATGGTACCCCCGGGGGCATCAAGCGTGATCGGATCCGGTACCGCCCAGTGCCGCGATCGCTGCCTGAAGTTTCGCGGTGGCCTCGGAGGCGACCGCACCCAACTCGGGCTCACCGGTGACCTCGACCATGATGGCCGGGTTCATCGCCTCGACGATCACGGACCCCGGTGCCTTCGTGTCCTCGCGCACGATCACGTTGCACGGCAGCAGCAGACCGATCTGCTTCATCACTCCGACAGCGCGATGGGCAAGTCCGGGGTTGCAGGCACCGAGGATCATGTAGCGCTCCATGTCCTCACCGAGTTTCGCCTTCAGGGTGGCCTGCATGTCGATCTCGGTGAGAACCCCGAATCCTTGCTCCGACAACGCCTTTCTCGTGCTGTCGATCGCAATGTCGAAATCGGTGTCGGTCAACGTGGTGGACAATGCGATGTTCATGGTGACTCCTGAAAAGTTGTCGTGTGTGATGAGATGTCAGTGAGAAAAGCGGATGGAGGGCAACGCGGCACGTAGCCATGCCGGCGACCACCACGCGCCGTGTCCGGTCAGCCGTAGCAGGACCGGAAGCAGCACGAGTCGAACCAGGAACGCGTCGAGCAGTACCGCAACGCCGAGGATGATGCCCATCTCTTTCGGAGGCAACGGATCCGACAGTGCGAATGTGAAGAACACTGCCACCATCACTGCCGCAGCGGCAAAGATCACTCGTCCGGAATGGGCCAATCCGTCGACCTGAGCAACCTTGGCGTCGCCCGAGCGCTCGTAGTGTTCCTTCGCGGTGGCCAGCAGGAACACCGTGTAGTCCATGGCGATGGCGAAGATCATCGCAAAGAAGAACACCGGTCCCCAGCCGTCCAAGAATCCTTGTGGGGTAAAACCTAGCAATGATGCGCCGTGGCCGTCCTGGAAGATCAACTTGGCGACTCCGAAGGCTGCTGCCGTGGACAGCAGGCTCACCAGAGTGCCGAGCAGCGCTATCAGCGGGGCCTGCAGCGCCACCAGAAGCAGCACGAAACCGAGGACCAGGATGATCCCGACGACGATCGGCAGGTAGTCGTTCAAAGCCTGCTGAAGATCCAAGTTCTCTGCAGGTGCGCCACCGACGAGTGCCGAATCGGGCAGCGTGGCGCGCAGATCCGCGAGAATCGAGCCCATCGCTTCGTCGGACGGATCCACCGACGGAATTGCCTGCAGCAGTGCATATCCCGAGCCGTCTGCGGCACTCTGCGGCGGCGTCACCATCGAGATCCCGTCGACCGCGGCAGCGACGGTCGCGGTCTCGATTGCTGCCGCGTCGGGCACGACGATCTGTAGCGCTCCCGGCGCACCCGGTCCGAACTGGGCCTGCACGAGGTCGTACCCCTGGCGCACCGGTGCATCCTCCGGCACCACCGCGATCGACGGCATCGCCACCTTCAAGCCGAGTACCGGAAGTGCCAGGGCGATCAGAATTCCCACGGAGACGACCGCGAACGGCCACGGGTGCTTGTGCAACAACTCGCCCCATGCCGCGAACTTCGGGGATCGATGCTCCTGCCGCTTGGCATACGGCAAAGAGGCGGCGTTGACCTTCGGTCCGAGCGCCCCCAATGCCGCAGGCAGCAGCGTCATGGTCGCCAGCAAAACGAAAGCGACGGCCAGCATGATGCCGACAGCCATCGTGCGTACCGCAGGTGCCGGAACGAGCAGCACGGCGGACAGACTCACCAGCACCGTCAGCCCGGACAACACGACGGCTTTACCTGCCGTATCCATGGTTTCGGCCACCGCGGCCCGAGGGTCGGCGGTGCGCAACGCGTCGCGGAATCGAGCGACGATGAACAGGGCGTAATCGATCCCGAGCGCGAGCGCGAACATCATCGCGAAGTTCATGGCCCACACCGAGATCGGAGTGACACCGTTGAGCAGAACGAGACCACCAGCGGACGCGACGAGTCCGGCGACGGTGAGCAGCAGCGGCAAGCCGGCGGCGACGAGTGATCCGAACGCAAGCACCATGATCGCCAATGTGACCGGCCACGAGAACAATTCGGCCTGAATCATGGCATCGTGGTTCGCCTTGTCGAAGTCCGACCACAGGGCCGACGAGCCGGTGGGATACACCTCGATTCCGTCGGTCGAGAGCGCGGTCAACCGCTCCTTCACATCGTCGACGGCCTTGACCATCTCGTCGGTCGTGCCGTTCGCTCCGGCCATGACGATGCCGGTTCGTCCGTCCGGGCTGATCGTCATCCCCGGCTGCGGCAGGACGACATCACCGAATCTGGTGTCTCCCGAGAACACATCGGACACATCGCCGATCACTGCCTGAACCGCGGGATCGGTGACGGGTGCCGCGTTGGAGTGGACGACCACCTGCACCGCAGCCGAGGAATTACCGCCGAAGTGCTGCTGGGCCAACTCTCGAACCTGGACGGATTCGGATCCGTTCGCCTGCCATCCCGCTCCGGCCAGCGACGAGAACACCGTGGGCGCAAAAGAACCCAGGCCCACGAGCGCGATGAGCCATATGCCGAACACCCATCGCCGAAGAGTCACCATCGAGCCGCCGGCGCGGCCGAGCACGCCAGGCCCGGCTACCGGCCTGTCATCCGGTGGACGAAGAAGTTCGGCATCGCGCAGCGACATGGTGCTCCTATACGGGTGGGGGTATCGATCGGAGTAGACGAAACCCCGAACGATCGAACGGGACCACCATCGCATATACCCAAGGGGGTATGCAAGTACCCCTGGGGGTACCGGCCCCCAGGGGTACTCGAATTCACAGCGGACGCGCCGCTGACGTCAGTCGTCGATCAGCGGCGGCCGTTCCACTGCCTCTCTATCCCCCGCAGAACCTCGAGCGTCTGGGCCGAGTCTGCATCGACGGCCATCCGCGCCCGAGCGCGCTCGAGCGCACGCTCGGCGCGCGTCACGGCACGGTGGCCCGAGTCGGTGGCCTCGACCAAGTACTGCTGCCGATTCCGCGGATTGACGCTTCGAACAAGCATTCCGGCGTCCACCAGGGTCGCGGTGGTCGCGGTGATACTTGTTCTGTGCCGCACCAACTCTCGCGACAGCATGCTGTACGACGTCGGCCCTCGCCTGCACACCAGTTCCAGAACCTCGTACCTCGCCCAGCTCAGCCCCTGCGCGTCCAGTGCCTCCGCCAGACGGACCCGCGCGGCCGACGCCATGCGCAGCACCGTCGACACGATTTCGAGCTCGGTCGAATGCGCCGGAGACGTATCACCGTCGAAGGATTCGGCGAGGGCAGTCATCGGATACTCCCTATTTGATTTCGGTGAGGACGGTGCCTTGGGTGATGGCGTCGCCTGCGGTGACGGACAGGCCGGTGACGGTGCCGGCTTTGTGGGCGGTGACGGGGTTTTCCATCTTCATCGCTTCGAGGACGGCGATGAGGTCTCCGGCTTCGACGGTTTGTCCTTCTTCGACGGCGACTTTGACCACGGTGCCTTGCATCGGGGCGGTGACCGCGTCACCGGACGCCGCCCCTGCTCCGGCACCGCCACGGGTGCGGGCTTTCGGCTTGCGCCGCACCGCACCGGCAGGTCCACCGTTGCCGCCGCCTCCGTTGCCGCCGAGGGACAGTTCCCCGGGCAGGGACACCTCGACGCGGCGGCCTCCGACCTCGACGACCACCGATTGGCGCGGCAGCATCTCCTCGTCGTCGATCGGTTGTCCGGCGGTGAACGGGGGAACCTGGTTGTCCCATTCGGTTTCGATCCACCGAGTGTGCACATCGAACGAGTCGCCGTCGCCGACGAACGCCGGATCGGAGACCACCGCAGCGTGGAACGGGATCACCGTCGCCAACCCTTCGACGGTGAATTCGGCCAACGCCCGACGCGAGCGGGCGAGGGCTTGTTCGCGGGTGGCTCCGGTGACGATGAGCTTGGCGAGCATCGAATCGAACTGGCCACCGATCACCGAGCCGGATTCGACACCCGAATCCACGCGCACTCCCGGACCGGACGGGGCGGTGAAGGTGGTGACCGGTCCGGGGGCGGGCAGGAACCCACGTCCGGCGTCTTCACCGTTGATCCGGAACTCGAACGAATGCCCCCGCGGGGTCGGGTCTTCGGTGATGGACAGTTCCTCGCCGTTGGCGATCGCGAATTGTTGCAGGACGAGGTCGATGCCGGAGGTTTCCTCGGTGACCGGGTGCTCGACCTGCAGACGAGTGTTCACTTCCAAGAACGAGACGAGGCCGTCCTGGCCGACGAGGTATTCCACCGTCCCGGCGCCGTAGTAGCCCGCTTCGAGGCAGATGGCTTTGGCGGAGGCGTGGATTTCTTTGCGTTGGGCGTCGGTGAGGAACGGGGCGGGGGCCTCTTCGACGAGTTTCTGGAAGCGGCGTTGCAGGGAGCAGTCGCGGGTGCCGGCGACGATGACGTTGCCGTGCTGGTCGGCGATGACCTGGGCTTCGACGTGGCGGGGCTTGTCGAGGTAGCGTTCGACGAAGCATTCCCCGCGCCCGAATGCGGCGACGGCTTCGCGGGTGGCGGAGTCGAACAGTTCGGGGATTTCCTCGCGGGTGCGGGCCACTTTCATGCCGCGTCCGCCGCCACCGAAGGCGGCTTTGATCGCAATGGGGAGGCCGTGTTCGTCGACGAACGCCAAAATCTCGTCGGCGTCCTTGACCGGTTCGGAGGTGCCGGGGACCGAGGGTGCTTTGGCGCGGGCGGCGATGTGGCGGGCGGTGACTTTGTCGCCGAGGTCGCGGATCGATTGTGGGGAGGGTCCGATCCAGATCAGGCCTGCGTCGATGACGGCTTGGGCGAAGTCGGCGTTCTCGGAGAGAAATCCGTAGCCGGGGTGGATGGCGTCGGCTCCGGACTTGGCGGCGGCATCCAAAATTTTGTCGATCACCAAATAAGATTCCGCCGACGACTGCCCGCCGAGTGCGAATGCTTCGTCGGCGAGGCGGACGAAGGGGGCATCGGCGTCGGGTTCGGCGTAGACAGCGACACTGGCCAACCCGGCATCAGCAGCCGCCCGGATCACCCGCACCGCGATCTCACCACGATTGGCAACAAGAACCTTGGTGATCTTCCGATGAGAATTGGACGTGGTCATATTGTCGAGTTCCTTCACTGGCCGTATCGGGCATTGACGAAAAGAGCTGGGGCGCTGGCGAGTCCATATCGATGCATATCTTCCGGTCGACCCCACAGATCGAGCACCGGCGGAGATTCTTGGACCACGGAAGTCTGCGCAGCAGTCAGCACTGCGACAACCGCGGCGATATCGGCATCGGTCGGACGCCCACTGAACGTCCAACTACCCTGGACAGCAACATGATTCGCTTCGCTCATAGGGGGATGTTTCCGTGTTTCTTGGGTGGGAGGGTGACTTGTTTGCGTTCGAGCAGTCGTAGCGCGGTCACGATCTGCCCGCGGGTGTGACTGGGCGGGATGACGGCATCGAGGTAACCACGCTCGGCAGCGACATACGGGTTGACCAACGTGTCCTCGTACTCCTGCTGCAACGTCAAACGCAACGCATCGACATCCTCACCGTTCTTCGCGGCCTCGAGCAACTGCTTGCGATAGACGAACCCGACCGCACCCGAAGCCCCCATCACCGCGATCTGCGCCGTCGGCCACGCCAAATTCACATCGGCACCCATGTGCTTGGACCCCATCACGTCGTACGCCCCGCCATACGCTTTACGGGTGATGACGGTGATCTTCCCGACCGTCGCCTCCCCGTAGGCATACAACAACTTCGCACCCCGCCGAATGATCCCGTTGAACTCCTGCCCCGTCCCGGGCAGGAACCCCGGCACATCCACCAACGTGATGATCGGAACGTTGAAACAATCACACGTACGCACGAACCGCGCCGCCTTCTCCGAGGCATCGATATCCAACGTCCCCGCGAACTGGGTGGGCTGGTTGGCCACGATCCCCACCGACCGGCCGTCGACCCGCCCGAACCCGACGATGATGTTGCGGGCCCGCCCCTCCTGCACTTCCAGGAATTCGTCGTCGTCGAGGATCCGGCGAATCACCTCGTGCATGTCGTACGGAGTGTTCGGCGAATCCGGAATCAACGTATCGAGCTCGAGATCCTCCGCCGTCAGACAATCCTCGATCGCCCCGACAACCGGGTCCGAGGGCACCGTCCGCGGCGCGTCGGCACGATTGTTCGACGGTAGGTACGACAGGAGGTCTCGTACGTATTCGAGGGCGTCGTGCTCCCCGGACGCGACGTAATGCGCGACCCCGGACTTCTCCATGTGGGTGTGCGCGCCACCGAGTTCTTCCATGGTGACGTTCTCCCCGGTGACGGTCTTGATGACATCGGGGCCGGTGACGAACATCTGGGACGTGCCGTCGACCATGACCACGAAATCGGTCAGGGCGGGCGAATACACGTGCCCACCGGCGGCGGGGCCCATGATCAGCGAGATCTGCGGGATCACCCCGGACGCGCGGACGTTGCGGTGGAAGATCTCCCCGTACAACCCGAGCGAGACCACCCCTTCCTGGATGCGGGCCCCGGCACCTTCGTTGATCCCCACCAGGGGACGTCCGGTCTTGACCGCCAAATCCATGACCTTGACGATCTTCTCGCCGTAGATCTCCCCGAGGGAGCCACCGAAGACGGTCGCGTCCTGGGAGAACACGCACACATCACGGCCGTCGACCGTGCCGTAGCCGGTGACGACACCATCGCCGAGGGGGCGGTTGTCTCCCAACCCGAAGTTCTGGGACCGGTGCCGCGCCAACGCATCGAGTTCGACGAACGAGCCCTCGTCGAGCAGGGCGGTGATCCGCTCGCGCGCAGTCAACTTGCCCTTCGCGTGGACCCGCTCCACCGCCGCCTCACCCGAGGGATGCTCCGCACCCGCGAGACGTTTACGAAGATCGGCCAATTTACCCGCAGTGGTATGGATATCGGGTTCGGTTGTCGTCATGCAGATGTCCCCTACGTTGTTGGAAAGCCGGGTACGGACAGTCAGTTGGTTGCGAGCGATCGCGCGATGACCAGACGTTGAATCTGGTTGGTGCCCTCGAAGATCTGGGTGATCTTGGCGTCGCGCATGTATCGCTCGACGCGGAAGTCCCTGGTGTAGCCGTAACCGCCGAACACCTGAACTGCGTCGGTGGTCACCTTCATGGCGGCGTCCGTGGCGATCAGCTTTGCCACAGAAGCATTGCGGGAGTAGGGAAGTCCTGCATCCCGGCGACGTGCTGCATCGAGATATGTGGCACGGGCGGAATCGACCGCAGCCGCCATATCGGCCAGCACGAAGCCCAGCCCCTGATGGTCGATGATCTTCCTGCCGAACGCAGTGCGCTCCTGGGCGTACTTCACTGCATCGTCGAGCGCTGCCTGGGCGATTCCTACTGCGACAGCGGCAATTCCGAGCCTTCCGGCATCCAGCGCACTGAAGGCGATCTGAAGTCCTTGGCCCTCTGCTCCGATTCGCCATTCGGTGGGTACGTGCACGTTGTCGTAGTGCGCGGAGGTCGTCGGGATAGCATGCAACCCCATCTTCTCCTCGGGCTTGCCGAAGCTCAGTCCCTCGGTTCCGTTCGGAACGAGGAAGCACGAGATTCCCTTCGAGCCTTCTCCGGTGCGAGCGAAGAGATTGTAGAAATCGGCCACACCGCCGTGCGTGATCCAGGCCTTCGATCCGTTCACTGTGTAGCCGCCGTCGGTTGCCGTGGCCTTGCAACTGAGCGCGGCGGCGTCCGAACCGGCCTGCGCCTCGGACAGCGAGTACGCGCCGATCTGTGCGCCGCCGAGCATGCCGGGGAGCTTGTCTTCCTTCTGCTGATCGGTACCGAACGCCATCATGGGATAGCAGGCCAGACCGTGCACGCTCACCGCGACAGCCACTGCGGCCCAACGTGATGCCAACTCTTCGAGAACCTGCAGGTAAACCTCGTAGGGCTGGCCGCCACCGCCCCACTCTTCGGCGTACGGCAGGCTCAGCAGGCCCGCCTCGCCCAGTGTCGCGAACACCCCGTCCGGGTAGGTCTCCCGGCGTTCGTGTTCGTCGACGATCGGGTCGAGTACCTTGTCCGCCACATCTCGGGTGAGCGCTATGAGGTCACGTGCTTCTGAGGTGGGCAACAGGCGATCGACGGGCACGGACAACCTCCGGGACTTTCAGCATCAGTACTGCAGGGTGATCCGCAGTACTGATGCACAGTACTGCACAAGTCGATGCAGTACCATCCTTGGTGTGAACGCACCCGTGACCTCGCACGCCACGGCGCGCCGTTCCGAGCTCTTCGACCAACTCGTGAGCCTGTTCTTGGCCGAGGGATTCGCGCACCTCACCCTCGACACCATCGCGGCACGGCTTCGCTGCTCCAAGTCCACCCTCTACACCCTGGCGTCCAGCAAAGATCAGCTGGTCGGCGCAGCCACAGTGCACTACTTCAAGTCCATGACCACCCAGGTCGAGAACGCCGTAGCCGAGGTGGACGGCACGCGCAATCGCATCACTACCTATCTCACCGCCGTCGGAGCAGCACTGGAATCGGCATCGGAACAGTTCATGACCGATCTGGCATCACTGGAGTCGGCGCGTTCGGTGTACGAACGCAACACCGCAATCGCCGCACGACGCGTCCAGGAGCTGATCAGCGAAGGAGTCGCCAGCGGCGAGGTGCGTGACGTGCACGCGGCCTTCGTCGGCGACGTCGCATCCTCGGTAATGGTCCGAATTCAGACGCGAGAGGTGTTCCGTCTGACCGGCCTGAGTGACGGAGATGCGTACCTCGAACTGGCGAAATTACTGACTGCCGGAATCGGGGCATAGCAGCGCAGTCGGGAATGAATTCACCCAGACTCGTGCTGAAGTACAGTGAACATAGTTGATCCTTCAACGAAAGAGCACGTGATGAAGAAGATCGGATTCCTGTCCTTCGGTCACTGGTCCCCGTCCCCGCAGTCACAGACGCGATCGGCGTCGGATGTGCTACTGCAGTCGATCGATCTTGCGGTGGCAGCCGAGGAACTCGGAGCCGACGGCGCGTACTACCGCGTGCACCACTTCGCCAACCAGCTTGCCTCTCCGTTTCCGTTGCTCGCCGCCGTCGGTGCGAGAACGAGCACAATCGAAATCGGTACCGGCGTCATCGACATGCGATACGAGAATCCCTTCTACATGGCCGAGGATTCCGGCTCGGCCGACCTCATCTCGGGTGGACGGTTGCAACTCGGCGTGAGCCGAGGATCGCCCGAGCAGGTCATCGAGGGCTACCGGTACTTCGGATACTCCCCCGCGGAGGGCTCCGATCATGCCGACATGGCTCGCGAGCACACCCGCATCTACCTCGACCTCCTCGAAGGCAAGGGCTTCGCTCAGCCGAACCCGCGGCCGATGTTTCCCAACCCGCCCGGACTGCTGCGCCTCGAACCTCATGCACCAGGTCTGCGCCAACGCATCTGGTGGGGTGCGGGCACCCGCGAGACGGCCGAGTGGACAGCACGCCAGGGCATGAACTTGATGAGCTCGACCCTGCTGAGCGAAGACACCGGAGTGCCCTTCCATCAGTTGCAAGCCGAGCAGATCGAGCGTTTTCACAAGACGTGGAGCGACGCAGGCCACGACTTCGCTCCTCGAACATCCGTCAGCCGCAGCATCTTTCCGATCGTGAGCGACCTCGATCGCGCCTACTTCGGACGGGAGGGAAGTGGCGACGACCAAGTCGGCTACCTCGACGGCGGCAAGGCGCGATTCGGCAAGACCTACGCGGGTGAGCCCGATCGGTTGATCGAAGAACTCGCCGCAGACGAGGCGATCGCCGCCGCGGACACTCTCCTGCTCACCGTCCCGAACCAGTTGGGCGTGGACTATTGCGCTCATGTAGTGGAGACGCTGCTCAGCGAGGTGGCCCCCGCACTGGGGTGGCGCTGATCACTCCGTGACCAGGCGCGATTGGTTTCGGTGAATACGGGTACTGGCAGCAGGTTCACCCACCGCCACCTGCCAGGAGTCCCCATGCTCAAACGTGACGTATCCGCGCGCCTCGATGTAGACATCACCGCCGCCACCACACTCGAATTCCAAATCGCGATTGCTCCGCACCCGGGCACGACGGTCACCGAGTCTCTGTCCTTCGTCCTCGACGGCAACCCGATCGAGGCGAAGGAAGTGAGCGGGCCGCACGGTAACCGAATTCACGTCATGCCTGCCGACGTGGGCAATCTGCAGGTGTCCTACGACGCCACCATCCTGGGCAACACCGCTCCGGCTCCGGTCACCGATTACGACATGTCGCTCTATCTGCGACCGAGTCGGTACGCCGAGGCCGACAAGTTCTACGGTTTCGCCGCAACAGAATTCGGCGACTACGCGGACTCCGAGGAACTGCTGGCGAAGATTTCGGCGTGGGTCGGCGCTCGGCTGAGTTACGTTCCGGGAAGCAGTGATCCGATCGACGGTGCTGTCGATACGTTGCTCGCCGGACAGGGCGTCTGCCGGGACTACTCGCACCTGGTGGTCGCCATGCTGCGTGCGGTCAACGTGCCGGCCCGCCTGGTGGCGGTGTACGCACCCGGCTGCGATCCGATGGACTTCCACGCCGTGGCAGAGGCGTTCGTGGGCGGCCAATGGCGCGTTGTCGACGCCACCTGCCTCGCACCCCGGTCGACACTGGTGCGGATCTCCGTCGGTCGCGATGCCGCCGACACGGCATTCCTGGACAACCACAAGGGTGCCATCACGCTGAACAGTTCCGTGGTCACCGCCGTGGTCGACGGCGAGCTTCCGCACGACGACATCACCGAGCTGGTCTCCCTCACCTGATCGCCCTCGTCGCATCAGTGATGTAGATCACACTTCCTCGGCGTTTGCTTTCGGTCGAGAAAACCGACTATCTATCCGTTACCAACATTCACAGCCACCTGAAAGGCGAACACCATGAGCTTCATCGACAAGGCCAAGAACGCAGCAGAAGACGCCATCGGCAAGGCGAAGGAAGTTGTCGGCGACGCCACCAACAACAAGGACCTCGAGGCCGAGGGCAAGAAGGATCAGGGTTCGGCAGGCGTGAAGAAGGTCGGCGAGAACATCAAGGACACCTTCAAGTAACCCCCACCCCATCGAGTGCCGCCGATCTCGATGATCGGCGGCACTTGCACTTCATCGACCTTCACACCCGAGAACGGAAAACCCATCATGACCGCATCGACCGACACGAAAACCACCAAGCGCAGCGGCGGATTCGCCTCGAAGCTCGCCCTGCTCATCACCCTCGTACTCGTCGCAGCACTGGTGATCTTCGTACTGCAGAACACCGTGCACACCACGATCAACTTCCTGGGCTGGAACTTCGATCTCGGCCAAGGCGTTTCGCTGCTCGGCGCAGCCGTCGTGGGTGCCGTCATCGCGCTCACTGCTACCGCCGCACTGAAGGTTCGACGCGCCGTCCGCTGACCGACTCCCACACGAGAGGATCTTTTCGATGCTTCCCCTGCTGGCACGCAAGTACCTGTACCGCTACCTCATCGTGGCAATCGGGCTTCCCATCCTCGCTCGACTGTTGGCTTTCGCTGGGCAGAGCCTCGAAAAGCGAACGGGCAAGGACAACGTCGTGTCCAGGGGCTTGAAATCAGCCGGCAGTTTCGCACAACGGCGGGCCGACAAGGCTCAGGGCAAGAAGGAACGCAAGTCCAGCAAATCCCTGCGCTAGGCCGGTCGGCGGACACGTCGACCGGTTCTACGGGGCACTCGGATTTCGATCAGTGTCCCGCCGGGTCGGTCAGCGACTTGCCTTCCATGGCCTTGACACGCTTGCGCTCCAAGAGGACCAGGGCAACACCGGCCAGGAGAAGAACCGGAGCGGCAATTGCCCCGATCCACACCCACCCGCTGAATCCGTACCCCGCCGCGGTGAGAGTGAGACCGAGGCTCACCAATGCCACTCCGATGCAGATGTAGCCGGGCCAGTTGCGGGTGTCGACAATCGCCTCACCCGCGTGCCCGCGGGTTGTCCGATCGTCGTCGGTCGCCCCGGCGTCGGCTTCGCGCGAGTTCTGGTCTGCCATGTGGATCCCCTCCGGATTCGGACCGTTTGCTCTATTCGAGACAAACCGTCCACCTTGCCTGCCCGATCGAGGCCGGAGGTAAACCTGGCGTTGGACCGGACGGTCAGTCGTGCCAACTCACCGCAGCGAACGGAGCCCGGCTCGCGAGCCGGCCGACGATGCCGGCGTGCGCAAAGTCCTTGGCCGTCGCAACGGCGTCGAGCACGTCCGCGCCCTTTGCCAGCTCTGCGGTGATGGCCGCTGCGAATACGCAGCCCGCACCCGACACGCGTTCTTCGCCTACTTTGGGAGCGCGCAGCACCGTCAGGTCGGAACCGTCGTAGACGACGTCGACGGCTTCGTCGCCGGGCAGCCCGGCACCACCCTTGACCACCACGAACCGCGGTCCGAGGTCGGCGATTCTCTTCGCGGCTTCGCCGAGGTCGTCGACGGTGACGATCTGGTCCATTCCGGACAGCGTCTGCGCCTCGAACAGATTGGGGGTGATCACGGAGGCCAGCGGAAGAATGTCGCGCCGGAGGGCATTGTCGGTATCGAGCGCGGCACCGGGTTCCTGGCCTTTGCAGATCAACACCGGGTCGACGACCACGTGCCGCCACGGCTGCAAACGCAACGAGTTCGCGACCGCGTCGACGGTGCCGGGGGTACCGAGCATGCCGATCTTGACGACATCGAGATCGTGTGCGGCAGTGGCGACTTCGATCTGATCGGCGATGACCGAACTGTCGATGGGGACGAACCGGTGACCCCAGCCGGACTTCGGGTCGAACGAGACGATGCAGGTGATCGTTCCGACGCCGTACACCCCGAGCCGCTCGAATGTCTTGAGGTCTGCCTGCAGACCAGCTCCGCCGGTGGCTTCCGAGCCTGCAATGACATACGCGATTGTCGACATGCACTCAGTATGACAATTCGCGGTCGACCGCGAATCAGGTGGTCGGCATCCGATTGAGTCCGGCAGTTTCGGGGCATACGACCGGTTCGGGGCGTTTTCCGACGACCCCACCCCGCGTTGTACATCGACTTCGAGCCCAGGAGCAGCGGACACCACGAGAGTTCGGAGGCCGAATCGTGCCCACCCAGCGGAACACGACAGCCAGCTGTGACGACGTATGGGACGTTCTCACAAACGGATGGAGCTACGCGACATGGGTTGTCGGCGCTTCTCGAATACGTGCCGTCGACAGCAATTGGCCTGCTGCCGGGAGCTCGATCCATCATTCGGTCGGCGCGTGGCCCGCGGTACTCAGTGACGTGACCCGATCGGTGGGAATGCACGTCGGGCGTGAAATCCGACTCGAGGCGCGTGCACTGCCCTTCGGAAAGGCGTCGATCGTGGTGCGATTGCATCCGACAGCGACCGGATGCCGCATCGAGATCATCGAACATGCGATCACTGCACCGTTCGACCTGATGCCGGACCGCATTCAGCATGTGCTCGCGCATCCACGCAACGCCGAGGCGTTGCGCAGGCTTGCACTTCTGGCCGAGCGGTCCACTGCACCGTGAGCAACACTCCACTGCGACAAGCAGTCTCGGGGAAGATGCTGTTCGTGTTCATTCTCGGCGACGTGCTCGGTGCCGGAATCTACGCTCTCGTCGGCGAGATCGCGGGTGAGGTAGGCGGAGCTATCTGGCTTCCTATGCTCGTCGCCCTGCTGATGGCGCTGCTCACCGCGGCGTCGTACGCGGAGTTGGTCACCAAGTACCCACGAGCGGGCGGCGCAGCCGTGTTCGCGCAACAGGCGTACGGAAAACCGCTCGTCTCGTTCCTGGTCGGGTTCTCGATGCTCGCCGCTGGAGTCACCAGCGCGGCCGGTCTGGCGCTTGCATTCTCGGGCGACTATCTGGGCGTGTTCTTAGACGTGCCGGCCGTACCCGCTGCGGTGATCTTCCTGCTGCTCATCGGTTTGCTCAACGCGCGCGGGATCACCGAGTCTCTTCGGGCCAACCTCGTCATGACGGTGGTCGAAGTGTCCGGTCTGGTCGTCGTCATCGCGCTGGCCGGTCTCGTACTGAGCCGCGGCGATGGCACCCCCTCTCGCGTCCTCGAATTCACCGATGAAACAACCCCGACGCTGGCCGTGCTCGGAGCGGCCCTGCTCGCGTTCTATTCGTTCGTGGGCTTCGAGACTTCGGCGAACATCGCCGAGGAAGTCGAGGACGTGCGTCGGGTCTACCCCCGCGCCCTACTGGGTGCCGTCACGGTGGCCGGCGCGGTGTACGTGTTGGTGGGGCTCGCTGTCTCGACCGTCGTGCCTGCCGACACGTTGGCGCAGTCGACCGGCCCACTGCTCGAGGTCGTCACCGCCGCAGACGCCGGTATCCCGCCCTGGGTGTTCAGCCTGATCGCACTCGTCGCGGTGGCCAACGGCGCATTGCTGACGATGATCATGGCGTCGCGACTGACATTCGGGATGGCGCGGGACGGTCTCCTCCCCGGAGCGTTGGCCAAGGTTCTGCCCGGTAGGAAGACACCGTGGACGGCCATCGTGGGCACCACCCTCGTCGCAATGATTCTGTGCTCGACCGGTTCCGTGGCAGCATTGGCCGAGACAGTCGTACTGCTCTTGTTGTTCGTCTTCGTGAGCACCAACGTCGCGGTTCTCGTCCTGCGCGGTGATCGTGCGGATACCGACCACTTCCGAACGCCCACAGCACTTCCCGTCCTGGCGCTCATCACCTGCGCGGTACTGCTGACCCAACAGTCGGGAGCAACGTGGCTTCGGGCCGGACTGCTCCTTGCGGTGGGAGTCGCGTCGTATTTCGTCAGTAGGGTTCTCAGCAGCAGGAACACCGAACAGAGGAGCATTTCCCCATGACTTCCACCGAAGTCGACGCAATCGTCATCGGCAGCGGTCACAACGGATTGGTGGCTGCTGCAGCGATGGCCGACGCGGGCTGGGACGTCGTGGTCCTCGAGGCTGCCGAGCACCCAGGCGGTGCTGTGCGCAGCGCCGAGCTGGTTCCGGGTTTCACCAGCGACCTTTTCAGCGCCTTCTATCCGATGGCGCTTGCATCGCCGGCCATGACCGCACTCGAGCTCGAACGACACGGGTTGCAATGGTCGCACTCCCCAGCGGTGTACGGCCACGCCCGATCTCCACAGGACACCGACGCGCCGGTGGTCCATCATGCCGTCGAGACCACGGCCGCAATGCTGGCCGAGCACGACGCGCGCGACGGCGATACCTGGCTGCGGCTCTTCGAGCAATGGGAACTCGTTCGGGGGCCGCTCCTCGGTTCCCTGTTCGGACCGTTCCCGCCCGTGGCACCCGCAGCTCGGTTGGCCCGCGCCCTCGGACCGTCCGAAACCCTGCGTTTCGTGCGTTTCGCGGCCCTTCCCGCCCGGGTGATGGCACACGAGCTGTTTCACAGCGAGGCTGCGCGTTGC
Organism: Rhodococcoides sp. S146-33; assembly: GCF_059489205.1. Taxonomy (NCBI): domain Bacteria; kingdom Bacillati; phylum Actinomycetota; class Actinomycetes; order Mycobacteriales; family Nocardiaceae; genus Rhodococcoides; species Rhodococcoides sp. S146-33. The sequence continues at coordinate 275,388 of NZ_JCAJWY010000002.1, read as the reverse complement.
TTGCTGCTGGGAAATGCCATGCACGGCGACGTGCCCACCGATGCCCCGGTGAGCGGAATGATGGGCTACCTGCTCACGATGCTCGCTCAGGATGTCGGGTATCCCGCACCGGTCGGTGGATCATCAGCGCTGACCGGCGCTCTTGTTCGCCGAGGGGCCGCATCGGGTGCGGCGCTCGAATGCGGACAGCTGGTCGAGTCGATCGACGTTCGCGGCGGTCGCGCGCGCGCTGTGCACACGGCGGCCGGTGACACGTTCCGTGCCCGTAGGGCAATCGTCGCCGATGTGTCGGCACCGGCTCTGTACGGCTCGCTGCTTCCGTTCGACGCAGTTCCGCGCCGAGTGCACGACGACCTCCGCACTTTCGAGTGGGACACCCCGGTCGTCAAGATCAACTACGCCCTCGATCGTCGAATACATTGGAACTCACCGTCTTTGGCGGATGCAGGCACCGTTCACCTCGGTGCCGACGACAACGGCCTGGTGCACTGGGCAGCCGACCTCACCACCGGAAATCTCCCACAGAGCCCGTTCATGCTGTTCGGCCAGATGACCACAGCCGATCGGAGCAGATCGCCGGAAGGTACCGAAAGCGCGTGGGCCTACACCCATCTACCGAGAGGCGTCGTCGACGATGCGTCGGCCGACACCGTCGCCGACCGCGTGGACAGCGTTCTCGAAGCGCATGCGCCGGGATTTCTGGATTCGATCGTCGGTCGGGTCGTGCAGCGACCGAGCGATCTGCACGGAGCCGATCCCAATCTGTACGGGGGCGCAGTGAACGGAGGGACAGCACAGCTGCAGCAACAGTTGATTTTTCGGCCGACCCCGGGGCTGGGAAGGTCGGAGACCCCTGTCGAGGGTTTGTTTCTCGGTTCTGCATCAGCACATCCCGGCGGCGGGGTACACGGGGCAGCAGGCCTCAACGCGGCACGGGCTGCACTCGGTCAGCGCGGAGTACGCGGCTGGATGAAGAAGAAAGTCACCAGTTCGCTCATCGAGTTACTGGCCAGGTAGTGGCGTTATCGAACCGAGATCTTTCGTTATCGGTTCGATACATTCGGCGACGCCTTCCGAAATCGGGCACTGGCATAGTTGACAGCACAACAACTCAGCGCCTCGCGCCGTACGGGTACACCGATCGGTTCGAGCGCTTCGGGGAAGAGGTAACGACATGTTGACGAGCACTGCAACCATGGAACGGTCCCTTCGCGACGACGAAGGCGTATTCCGACTCGAGACGGTTCGCAACCACGGTGGTCACAGCACATTGCGCGTGTTCGGCGAACTGGACATGTCCACCCGGGCCGAATTCGTCCACAGTCTCGACCGCCTGGCGTCCACCAGCGAACAGGTCGTGGTGGACCTGTCCGAGGCGTCGTTCATGTACTCGGGTGTCGCGAACGCGATCATCGACGCGACATACGTACATCCCGGCAAGATCGCAGTCTTCGCACCTGCGCGATCGATGCGCATGGTTCTCGACGTACTCGGTGCCGGTGAGCTGTTGATCGACACTTTTCGGTCGTGAATCGCTCTCGATAACGGGTAACGTCGGAACCATGTCAGAGGAGCCGACCGGAGGGCCGTTCGAGATCGTGTCGGCTGCGCACGACTCGACGACCGTACTCACTGTTCGAGGAGAACTCGATCTCGACACCATCCCCGCACTGTCCGCCACAGCGTTCCCAGCAGCGGATACCGCCGACGGGGGCCTGGTCGTGGACTTGACCGACGTGAGTTTTCTGTCATCGAGCGCAATCACCGTGCTGGTGCGGGTCTGTGATCGACTGCCGGACGCCTCGCGCATGGCGTTGGTCGCAGTGAACGGAGTCGTCGTTCGACCGGTGCAGCTCAGCGGAATCGATCGCGTGATGGCCACCTTCACCACCGTTCCGGACGCGGTTGCGCACGTGCAATCGTCGGCTCACAACGGCGAGGTCGACCGATGACATCCAATAGCCGGCCGGAGCGAAGATCGTGACCGAAAGCACTTCGGCGTCCGTTCCTCTGCGTTGGAGCCACACAGCACAAGCTGAGCCCACGACGGCAAGCACGCTTCGACGGCGGTTGCAGCGCTGGGTTCTCGAACTAGGAGTGAACCGGGCTCTGGTCGACGACATCGTGCTCGGGGTCTACGAAGCCCTCGCCAACGTCGTCGAACACGCTTACCGCACGTCACCCGAGACCGGAACGATGACGATCACCGCGGCATACGATCACGAGACGCTCACCGTGACCGTCTCCGACACCGGAACGTGGCACCCCCCGACACCGACGACCACTCGCAGCCATGGCCTGCAACTGGCCGCCGCCGTGTCGGACGAGTTGTCGGTCGATCACCGCCCCGGACTCGGGACGGTGGTGACCGTCGTGTGGAGCAATCCGCTCGCCGCGGCAGGCCCCATCGGATCGTCCCATCGCGCGACCTGACCAGGAGGAGTGAACATGACCGCTTCGGCTGCCGAACTACTCGCCTCTGCGCCCTGCGGAGTGTTCTCGGTCGACGTCGCCAGCGGAAGAATTCTGTACGCGAACGTGGCCGCCTCTCGAATCACGGCCCGCAGTCGCGAATCCTTGGAAGGAACCCCGGTCGCAGATCTCTTCGGCACCGAGTTCGCGCCCGTGCTGGCCGGCCTGCTCGACGCGGCGTCCACGTCCGAGTCGGACGTGCCTATCGGGACTGCTGCGCATCTGACCGGCGCGCCGGGGCGAGCATCGTCCACCGCGGTGTCCGTGCTGGCCAACAGGCTTCGCTCGGAGTCGGGCGCGATGACCGTCACGATGACGCTGCACAACGAGACCGAACGCCGCGTTCGCGAACAGGATCTGGTCGACGCCCGTATCAATGCCGAGGCAGCTCAGGACGATGCCGAAGCAGCACTCGATCGATCCCAGGATGCGTTGGGAGAGTCGGAGCAAGCCCGGAAACTGGCCGAGGCCGAACGAACTCAAGTACAGATCTTGGCGTCGACGCTGCAGCGGACTCTGCTGCCACCGATCCTTTCCGCTCCCACCGGCATGAACGTAGCAGCTCACTATCACCCCGCGTCCCTCGACGAAGTCGGTGGTGATTTCTACGATGTGTTTCCCCTCGACAAAGACACGTGGGGCTTCTTTCTCGGTGACGTGAGCGGCAAGGGTGCCGGTGCCGCCGCCGTCACGTCCCTGACCCGGTACACCTTGCGGGCTGCCGCGGTGTTCGACCGCAACCCGATCGCGGTGCTGGAGAACCTCAACACCGTTCTGCACCACGAGTTTCACGGCGACGACCCAAGGTTCTGCACGGTGGTGTTCGGCACCATCACTCCGCAACCGAACGGCGCGATGGTGCACCTCGCGAGCGGCGGGCACCCACCTGCGATACGCGTAACCCATGACGCTGTAGTCGATTTCGTCGACACGACCGGCGGGCAGCTCGTCGGTGCCCTGTCCGAGCCGCACTTCGAGTCGGCATCGGTGACACTCCGAGCGGGTGACGTCATGGCTTTCTACACCGACGGCCTCACCGAAGCCATCGTGGGGCCCGGCCGAACTCGCTTCGACGACAACGGGAACCTCGAGACCTTCGTCGCCGAGATGGGGCCCACCACAGCTCCGAAGATCGTCGATGATCTCACCGCTCTGCTGGCGTCGTTCGGAGACGGACTTCAGGACGACGTGGCTCTGCTCGCGTTCGACGTCCCCCTTCCCGAGACGGACGCAGTCGAGGCGTAGCTTTCACAAAGTTCAACGCGACAGTATTCCGGACAGGAACACCTTGAGCACGTTGGCGGTGACTTCCTCAGGGGATTCTCCCGATCGTGTCAGCGATCTGATCACCACGTTGTTGGCGAGCATCGCAGCCAATTCGAGTGCAGACGCGTCGGTAGCGAAATCACCTCGGCGCTGCCCACTTTCGATGATCGGGGTGAGCGCTGACGGCACAGGAAGATGTTCCCTGATGGTGGTAACGGTACCGGGCGCGTGAATTTGCTCGAAACTCAGCGCAAGCAACATCCCCGAGCTCATGGCTCGGTTGCGCGTCACCATCTCGGCCAGACGATTGACCGAACGCCTCAGTGCGACAACGGGTTCGACTGCGAGCCGAGCGTCCGCGCGACCCAGCCGAAGAACACGCTCGAACTCGGGGGTGAGTGCGGCGACGATGATGTCGACCTTGCTCGGAAAGAGGCGTTTGAGATCGGTAACGGTCAGCGAAGAGGCCGACGCGATGTCTGCGAGAGTGACCGAGAAATATGCGTGTTCCGAGAACAACGACTCGGCAGCCGCAATGACATCGGATTCGATGTCATCGTGTGCAGGATCGACCGTGTCGAGCGCTCGGGGAGCATCGATCTGCTGCACGGTGCCCTGCCACCGATCCGAGTGCACCGGGTCGATGGCCCAGTCCAGCAGTGAATCGACGATCTCGGACACCCGTGCCGAAGAGATAGTTCCCGGGCTGACAGTTTCCCGAAAGGCGAGGCCGTCGAGCAGAGCGACGAAGACAGTGGACAGGTCGGCCACCGTCAGCGGCCTTTTCACCGAACCGCCGCGAGCGCGAAGCTTGTTCCGAACCGCGCGCTCCGCGGCGCGATCCATGGCATCGAATTCCGGTGCCAGCGACGATCGGGCCCCGGCATGATCGGAGGCGATCATGCCACCGATCATTCTTCTCCGCATCAACCCTGAAGTCAGGTGCTCGAAATAGTCCGCGAGCTCGGTGGAAGGCTGCTCGCCGGGCTCGTCGAGCGGCGAGTACTGCAACGACACATGTGCGAGTAGATCCTCCACGAACGCTTCCTTGCCGCCGCGTTCCCCGGCACGAGAGGAGCCGGGATACACGTTGTGAAAGGTCTGATGCGACAGTCCTGCCTCGTCCACGATCGCGGCAATGGACAACGATTTTGCCAGCACCGACATATCGAGATCGGCCAGCAAGCGCAAACCCGCCCCGAGCAGTTCTTCACGTGGTGTGGATTTCGAGCTCAACTACAGCCGCCTACGGATGTTCGATCTTATGGATTGACGACTATAGCAATACGCATGTCAGGCCGAACTTTATATGTTTGTAAAATGTGTTGGATATCGATATCCAATTAGGGGTCGATCCTCGAACACAATGGTGTTGTTTCATGTTTTGCGGCGTGGTCGGATGAGCCAAACACCCAAGACGACAACGGGGGTCGGTTGCCATGCGGAACACGAATACAGGTGCGACGACCACGACGCTCGACAGTGCGTCCGGTGCGCCGATGCACTCGTCACAGCGATTTGCGCCTCGTCGAAGCGCGTCGACGGTCCGCTCCCGAACCACCGCAAACCCCGGCACCGAGAGGCCTCGGGTGCCGGCAGAGTTCGCTGATCCAGGTTTGACCACGCGCGAAATCGCGGTCCTTGGTGCCTGGTTGCGTTGCGACTCCAAACAAGAAGTGTGCGCGGTCCTGCATATCGCGCTGGGTACGGTCAACACTCATCTGTCCCGCATTCGCGCGAAGTATGCCGGGGTCGGTCGGGCCGCGCCCACCAAAGCGTCGCTGGTGGCGAGAGCGCTGCAGGACGGCCTGGTCACCCTCGACGACCTGTGACCGATAGCGACCCCCGGCGCTCGGTTCGGTGCTAGGTTCCCAGACGCACGTCGATCTCGTTCCGATGGTGGGGGCCATGACAAATCTTGCGGAATATGTGCTGCGCTCGTTCGTGGGTCCAACCGTGTGCGCTGCACTGGTCGTATCGGTGGCTGTGACGGTTCCGTCGTCCGTCGCTGCCGAGTCGATGACGGGCCGCACCGAACGCAGGATCGAGTCTTCGTCACCCGTCACCGGTGTCGTGGCGACGGTCGTCGGTCTGGACGCACCGCTCCCGGCCGACTTCGGCCCACGCCCGGCGGAATGCGATCGACTCTCGTATCTGCGATACCGCGCTGCGGACGGTCCCGAGGATTCTGCAGACGCCGACCGAGTGCTGGTAGCGCAACCCGGGATTTTCGAGGGTGCGGGTGCCTTCGAGTCGGTTGCCCGCAACACCGTCGCCGCAGCCGACGCCGAGGGCAGACACATCGAGTTCTGGGCTCTCGACCGTCGCTCGAACTGCCTGGAGGATCACACCGGCACGCAGGCTGCACTCACCGCGAACGACCTCGACGTCGCGACCGACTACTACTTCGGTGGGGGCACCGCCGACGGCCGCACCTTCGCCGGATACGCAGACGGTGCCGGCACCGCATGGTTGAAAGACCAAGGGTTGGTGCAGACCATGCGCGACCAATACGACGTGCTTCGTCTCGAGTTTCCCGACCAGGCCGTTCGCAAGCAGAAGGTGCTCTGCGGCGGACATTCACTGGGCGGGTTTCTGACCGGCTACTTCGCGAACTGGGATTTCGACGGCAACCCGGCGACCACCGACGACATCGGATACAACCAGTGCTCAGGGTATTTCGCCCTGGACACCGTGATCAAGGCCGGTCCACCGAATCCCATCAGGAACTTCGAGATTCCCGAGGTTCCGCCCTCACTCGCCGGCTCACTCGAGGCTGCGTCGGGCGCGCTGACAGACGTGTATCCCGTCACGCGGCTCCCGGCCGTCATCAATCCGGAGACCACGAATCTCCTGGCGATGGCGGGGCTTGCCGCTCGATTGAACCCGACCGGAATCAACGACATCGTGGACCGACTTCCGCACAGCCTCAATTTCGACGCGACACTACGAACCTTGCTGTCGAAGGACCCGCTGATGGCCGCCACCGGTCGACCCGACGTCCGGACGTTGTACGCGACCAACGACGCAGTTGTCGGCGCTCTGCTCGACGACAATTCTCAGCCACTCGGGTTTCTGCAGACGAGCGTCGGCTTCATCGGCGGCGGCCCCGTTCAGGACAAGTACTTCCCGATGCCCAACCAAGTGATCGCCACGATTCCGTTCCTCGGCCAGCTCTTCGGCAGCGACCGCAAGGCGGCACCGACGAGCTATGGAGATCCGTCCGTCGTTTACACCTGGCAGGACTACGACGAGATGACCCCGAACGACTACACCGATCCGTCGAAGGAGGTCACCTCCATCTCGCAGATCGCGCGGAGCCTGAGCGAACCACCCCTGGACTTCACCGAGTGGTACTTCCCGACGGCAATCACCACCGATCTGGGACAACCGACCTCGCCGTCGATTGCCGCCCACTACCTCTACCGCGACGGCGTGAGCCGCAACCCCGTACTGACCCTGCAAGGCGACGGTGGCCTGGATCTGGGTGCGTCCGACAGCCCGAACGACGTTCCGATCACGCTGCACGGATACAACCATCTCGACGTTCTGACGGCGGCGCAGAAGCAGAACGACGGTTTACCGGAGCAAGTCTCGACTCGCCTGGCAGAGTTCAGCCGATGAGGACAAGGCCGGCCTTGATGTTGCTGCATGGCGTCACCATGTCGGGAGCTGCGTGGGACGACGTCGTACCGTTGCTGGCCGAACGGTTCGACGTCATTGCTCCCACCGCGGCCGGTCATCGTGGCGGCCCGACGCTCGCCGGCGCAGCCACCATTGCCGCCGTCACCGATGCTGCAGAACGCGAACTCGACTCGCGCGGACTCGATGCAGTACACATCGCCGGAAATTCGATGGGCGGATGGATGGCCGTCGAGCTGGCGAGACGGGGACGCGCGCGCTCGGTCTGTGCATTCTCACCTGCAGGACTGTGGAAGAAGGACGAAAAGCCGGGCGCCAGTCGAGCCACCTTGATCCGTACCAAGAAATTGGCCGACGCGACTCGTCACCTCGCCCCAGCGCTGATGAAGTTCGGGCTTGCTCGCCGAATTACAATGCGCGACATCGCAGTTAACGGAGACCGCATGACGCCGCAACAGGCGGTTCGATCGTTTCGAGATCTCGTCGGGTGCGACGCAGCGTACGAATTATTGAACACCCGTGAAAGCATGGAGCCACTGCTCGAACTGCCCTGCCCGATCACCGTTTCCTGGGCGGCTCACGATCGCATCTTTCCGCCGGCCGAGTTCGTCCCCATTGCCCGAGAGCGCCTGCCTCGCGCCCGGTTCGTCACCGCACCGGTCGTCGGCCATGTTCCGATGATCGACGACCCGGCTCTGTGTGCGCGGTTGATCGTCGAGTCGATCGAGGATCAGACGGACTGACGCACCCCTCGGGCCCACGGGTCGCCGCGTCGCCACAGAGTCGGTAGCTCGACGACAATTCCGTCTCTTCGCGCACAGTCGTTCAGCACGGCGATCGAGGTAGTCATATCGTCGAAGGCGTACGGGAGTGCATGCAGGGGCTTGTGCACAGGTCGAAAGAAGTTGTCCCAGTGCGTCAGAACCACCCGTCGGGCTCCGACCGCCGAAACCGTCTCGCGCCAGTACTGCTCGATGAACGCGCGCGATTGCCGGCCGAGTTGGCCTATCGACAGGTAGGCCACGTCGGCGTGGCTTCCGTCGAGCATGCCGACCCGGAAACCTGCGCTGCTGTGGACGAGTGCGGTCCGGCCACTGGGCTTGTGTTCAATCAGCATCGACCACGCCTCGCCGCACCGATATTCGCGCACTCGTGCGGGCTGGCTCAGTGGTCGCTCGATCTCCCCGTGCGCCCGATCCGGATGAGAGTGCACGGATTCGACGAAGGTGACGGCGAAATTTCCATGCTCGGTCGTTCTACCGTTCTCCACCACCACGATTCGGTCGTCGGGTAGGTCCGAACCCCGCCCGATGAAACCGGTCGAGGAACCGCCGACCAGAACCGCCCCGGTCATCCGAGCCACCGCTGCTGAATCGAGTGCGTGATCGAAATGCGAATGGGCACACAGCACAGCGTCGAGCGAGGTGATTCCTGCTCTGCGCAAGGCAGCGTCGATGCGTTGCATGTTCGAACGAAGCGGTAAGACAAGGGTTTTCGTCAGCGACGGGCGCGAGAAGAACCCATCGGTGAGAATTGCGGATTCGCCGTCGTCGAACAAGACCGTGCTGACACCGAGAAAGGACACCGTCACCGGCGAGCGTGGACCGGCCGAAGCGGTGGTGGCAATCTCCGACGGGCCCGGCAGTGGGGGCCGACCGAGGCGTCGGAACACCGTCACGCCTGCGCCGCGAGCGCACGTCCGGCCTGGCGGCCCCCGAAAATGCATCCGCCCAGGAACGTTCCCTCCAGCGAGCGATAACCGTGCACTCCACCACCGCCGAATCCGGCGATCTCGCCTGCCGCCCACAGCCCCTCGATCGCGCGACCCTCGCCGTCGAGAACCCGTCCCTGAAGGTCGGTTTGGATTCCACCCAGCGTCTTTCGGGTGATGATGTTCAATCGCACTGCAATCAACGGCCCCGATTTGGGATCGAGAATCTTGTGCAGCGACGCAGTACGCGCGATGCGCTCCCCGCGCGAACGACGGGAATTGTGGATCGCGGACACCTGAAGGTCCTTGGTGAACGGGTTGTCGACCTCACGGTCGCGAGCCTCGATCTGCCGCTGCAAGTCGGCCACGTCGATAAGGTCCTCGCCGGAGACCCTGTTCATTCCCTGCACGAGTTCACCGAGGGTATCGGCGACAACGAAATCCTCCCCGTTCTTCTTGAACGCCTCGACCGGTGCACTGGCTCCTGGCAATACTCGGCCGAGTACGAGCTTGAGGTTCTTGCCGGTGATGTCGGGATTCTGCTCCGATCCCGACAACGCGAATTCCTTCTCGATGATCTTCTGGGTGAGGACGAACCACGAGTACTCGAACCCGCTGTCCTGGATGGCTTTCAACGTTCCGAGGGTGTCGAAGCCCGGAAAATTGGGAGCCTGGAAGCGCCGACCACGCGCATCGAACCACATCGACGACGGTCCTGGAATGATCCTGATTCCATGGTTCTTCCAGATCGGGTCCCAGTTCTTGATGCCCTCGGTGTAGTGCCACATCCTGTCCTTGTTGACCAGACGGCCACCGACCTTCTCGGTGATACCGAGCATGCGTCCGTCCACGTGTTCGGGGACTCCCGAGATCAAAGATTTCGGAGCCGTTCCCAGACGAGCCGGCCAATTCTCTCGCACCAGATCGTGATTCGCTCCGATGCCACCTGCAGTGACGAGCACCGCACCGGCGCGCAACTCGAACTCTCCTACCTCGACGCGAGTACTGCCCGCACCGCGCTCCGCTGCGCTGGGCTCGAGAACTGCGCCGCGCACACCCTCGACCACCCCTGCGCTGACGACGAACTCGTCGACGCGATGACGAAAACCGAAGCGCACCAGCCCTTTGTCGGCAGCCTCGCGGACGCGACGCTCGAACGGTGCGACGACCCCCGGCCCGGTGCCCCAGGTCAGGTGGAAGCGCGGAACCGAGTTCCCGTGGCCGTCGGCGAGGTATCCGCCGCGTTCGGCCCAGCCGACGATAGGAACCCACCGCACTCCCTGGGCGTGTAGCCAGGACCGCTTCTCCCCTGCCGCGAAATCGAGGTAGGCCCGCGCCCACCGGTGACCCCAGTAATCCTCGCCGGCGGGGTCGTCGATACCGCGGTCGAATGTCGCGGTGCCGAGCCAGTCCTGCCAGGCCAGTTCGGCCGAATCTTTGATACCCATGCGTCGCTGTTCCGGAGTGTCGACCATGAACAGGCCTCCGAGTGACCAGAACGCCTGTCCGCCCAGATTCTGCTCGGGCTCCTGGTCGAGAAGGAGCACACGCTTTCCGGCGTCGGCCAGTTCGGCGGTTGCCACCAATCCGGCCAAACCCGCACCCACCACGATCACGTCTGCGTCCATTGCCCCACTCTTCTACTCGCCCCGGCTGTCCCCCTCGACTGTGCTGCCGCCGGCGTCGGAACTCAAGGAAATCGACCCGAATGCGTATAGAATTTGTCAGGTGCTGACAAAGAGCGGGTCGTAGACCGATGTACCCGGCGCGAGTCGCCGTGGTTGCGAAGATCGAATCGGAGCTGGGCCCCGTCGTCAGCTCCGCAGTTCACGCGATTCGTGAGGCGATCCCGGTCTATCGTTCACTGCACGGTGCACAGTTGGCCGATGTCGAGGCCATCGCGTATTGGTCTCTGAGGCGTTTGATGGCCTTGTGGGCACACGGCGATCGGACGATCGACGACCGTGACCACAAGAGATTCCGAGCAATAGGTTCCGCGCGCGCCGCAGACGGTCGGCCATTGGCCGATGTGCTGCGCGCGTATCGAGTCGCGTCGAGCGTGTTCGTTCGGCACGTCACAACCGAGTATCTGGATGTACTCGACCCACCGGACATCGCCGAACTCGGCCTCGGCGTGCTCGACGCCATCGATGCCATCTCCGAGGAGATCATCGGCGCGTACGTCGTTGCGCGCGAACAGCTCACATCCAACCGTGCGCAGGCGCACGCCGCGTTGCTCGACGACTTGCTGGCTGCCAGACACAACTCACCCGGGACGGTGTCGGACCGTACTCGCGAACTCGACCTGAAGCTGCCCACACACCCGAACCTGCTCGTGGTGCAATCTGCCGATCCGGGTCGGCCCATGTCCGACGACACCGTCGAATCGCTTGTTCTCGCAGTAGGACTCGTTCCACCGGACCGCACCGCGACGTCCGGTCAGCGGAGCCACCTGGTTACTCGGCACGAGCATCGCGCGATCGTGCTGCTGCCACCATCGATCCACCGCACCGAGGCCGACCTCGCGTGTCGAGATCTGCGGCTGCGTGGATGCTTGGTGGAAAAATCGACCATTGCCGGTATCAGTAGTTCGTGGCGACTCGCCTCGGAAGCGCTCGACACCGCACCGGATCACGCGTTCGACGACCGCGCATTGCTCGATCACGGCGACGGGCAACTACTGGCACTGTTGACAGCGCGCCCCACAGCCAATACGAACGAGGTGGTGCGTAGCGTGCTCGGTCCGCTGACCGAGGCGGCGAACGAACATATTCTGCAAGGCCTTTCGGCCTTCATCTCCACCGGGACAGCGACGGCCGCTGCCACCCGTCTGCAGGTGCACCCGCAGACGTTGCGCTATCGGTTGCGGCGGGCTCAGCAATTGACCGGTCGGGATCCGCGTTCGGCGTGGCATCGACTGGCACTGGACACCGCGATCCAACTACGCCAACTCGGTTGACCCGGCTCGGTGACCAGCGTTCTCCGGTTGCGCCAATTCCAGCCGGAGACTCGCCGATCAAGTCCCATTAGGATGACCGGTATGTCGGAACAGGTCACCTTTCCCAGCGCTACCGGACCAACCCTGGCCGGCGTGGTCGATGTTCCCGAGGGTGAGGCGCGAGGGTGGGGCGTATTCGCTCACGGTTTCACGCTGGGCAAGGACTGCCCGGCGGCGAACCGAATGTGCAAGCAGCTCGCGGCCGACGGCATCGGAATGCTTCGCTTCGACAATCTCGGTCTGGGTCACTCCGAGGGCGACTGGGGCGACGGTTCGTTCTCGAACAAGGTGCACGACACCGTCAAGGCCGTCGAGTTCATGAACGCGACCGGTCGTGAGGTGAAGTTGCTCGTCGGCCATTCCTTCGGCGGCTCGGCGGCCATTGCTGCGGCGCACGACTGTCCGACGGTCGAAGCAGTCGCCATCGTCGCCGCCCCGTTTCAGCCCGCGCACGTCGAGCACAACTACGACGCACTCATCCACCGGATCCAGGAGGAGGGCGAAGCGCCGTTCCACGCCGGCGGCAAAGCGCTCACCCTCAAACGACAGTTCGTCGACGACGTCCGCAAAGCAGACCTGCGCGAGCGCATCACCACCCTGCGACGACCGCTACTCGTCATGCACTCCCCCACCGACAACACGGTAGGGATCGACAACGCCAGCGAGATCTTCCAGGCCGCCCGCCACCCCCGGAGCTTCGTTTCGCTCGAGGGGGCCAATCACCTTCTCACCGGCAAGAATCAAGCAGCTCGTGCCGGTCGAATCATCAGCGCCTGGGCAGATCCGTACCTCTGACAGGCGGGGTCGAGCGATTCAGTTGATGTTCCACGACTCGACTGCTTCGAGTCGCTGGCCGTCGGAGTCGTACGTGTAGAAGCCTTCCCCGTCCCCGAGACCGGTCTTTCCCGCGTCGATACCTTTTTGCAGTATGTCGGCGAACTTGACCTGATCCTCGCCACCGTGTGCCCGCGCGATGTGTGCTGCGACGTTGAAGCCGACAGTGTCGTATATCTGGAACGGACCGGCGGGTGCCCCGGTGGCTATGCGCCACACGTTGTCGATGTCTGCGGGATTGGCAACCCCGCCGACGTACAGGTTGGCTCCTGCCTGCAGCAGCGGTATCAAAAGGCTGTTCAGCACGTATCCCGGAATTTCCTTTCGGACCGGAACGGGAACGAGACCGATCTCCGAAGCAAAGTTCAATACGACATCGAAGTAGGCAGGATCCGTTGCAGCAGTAGCCATCACCTCACCGGTGTTGTACCGCCACACGAGATTGGCGAAGTGCAATGCAAGAAACTTTTCCGGCCGCCCGGTGGCCTCGGCGAAACTGCTGGGTAGTAGCGACGACGAGTTGGTCACGAAGATAGTTTCCGGCGGAGCGGACGCGCCGATATCCGACCAGACCTTCTTCTTCAGGTCGAGATCCTCCGGGACTGCTTCGATCACCAGGTCGGCGTCCGAAACGGCCTCGGCGACGCTGGTGGTGGTCGTGATGGATTCGATGGCCTCGTCGAATCGCGCCTCGTCGAAAGTCTTCAGGTCACGCTTGTAGTATCCGCGCATCCATTCCCAGCGATCCGGCAGCTTGGCAAGTAGTTCGTCGGAAATGTCGTATCCCACAACGGTTTTTCCGTGGTAGGCAGCCTGCATCATGATCTGCGAACCGAGCACTCCGGTTCCGAATACGGTCACGTTCTGAACATCGGTCATGGACGACACACTTCCTGTGATGGAGTCACTTGCTTCCCGCTCTCCAAGTTCTACCGCTGAGCGCAGAGCCACCGTCTCGTGGGGTCGAACAGTGGATCGACTCGACCGGCGACCAGCGCTTTACACTCCACAGGATCGACGGCTCACGCATACTCGAACGATGGCTGTCGATCCCCGCGGAAGAGACCTGAAGCGCTACCTCGAACAAGATCCCGGCGGTCCGGTGGTGATGCTCAACCTGCTTCGGTTCGCCGAGGGCGGTCGCGACTCCTACGCGGAATACGCGAAAGCACTGGACGAGACTTTCCTCCCCCGCTACGGCGCGACGGTGCTGTACGCGGGCGACGGTTCGACCGCACTTGCCGCCGAGGACGGGCAGGCCTGGGATGCTGTGCTCCTGGTCCGGTACCCGTCACGCAAGGCGTTCAGCGAGATGGTGGCCGATCCCGAATATCAGATTGTGACGGCATTACGGACCGCCGCGTTGAAAGAGGCGGTTCTGCAGGCCACGATTCCGTGGTCGTGAATTCGAACTTCGGCTTCGCATCGTGTTCGCACCGCGGGGCCTCACGACGTTGCGAGCAACTTACTGCGGAACAGGTCGAGTATCTGGTCCAAAGCCTGCCGGGTCGGCTGACCCGGCTCGTCGATGAGTCCTTCGGTGACGACGGAGTGTGGCGGCCCGAATGCTTCCGGATTGAACGCGGAATCAGGCAATTCCACCGACACGAATGCGTCGCCGAGTTGTTCCCTCAGAAACTCGAACCGTGCAGGTGGACACATCTTGTCGCCCTGAAACCGCATACCGAGAACAGTGAGTTCTCCGGCAGCACAACGGCTTTTCACCTTCGAAAGGTCGCCTGCACTGATGTCGATGGAACGACTGCGTGACGTCGATGCCGCGAACGGAAGAGACGGTTGCGACAGCACCGGTGCGATCAATCGGTCGTCGGCGGCCATTGCGAGGGCGAACCCGCCCGTGAAGCACATTCCGATGGCACCGACGCCCGGTCCGCCGCACCGCTGGTGTTCCTCGGCCGCGAGGGCCCGCAGCCACACGACGATCCGCGATGACTTGCCGGTGGCCAGGATTGTGAATTCTCGACTGATGCAGGCCGGCACCATGGCGCGCGACATGGTGGCAACGGTGCCGAGCACTCCCAAGGGCGCGGTCAGCGGGTCCTTCCCGTCGACGCCGAATAGATGCGGAACGATTGCGGTGCATCCGATTCCGGCGACAGTACGTGCGAAGTCCGCCACTTTCGGCGTGATGCCCGGCATTTCGGACATCACGATGACCGCAGGCCCGGTGCCGATGCGATAGACAGGTGCCGCGCGCCCGTCCGCGGTGAACTCGGTTCGCTCGAAATCTGCCAGAGTGTCATCGGCCATCTGAGTACGTCCTTGCGCGAGGGAGTCGACCGCGTCGGGCAGACGCATGTGAGCAACGCTAGATCATCGAATCGGCTTTCGCCCTGGGTCTGAACTACGCAGCAGCAGCGGTACGATCTCGGGCAACATCCGGCCATCAGGGGGTCTGTAGTGCGCAGTGGGACGAAGCGGTTCGGGCTCGGTGTCGTTGCGGTTGTCGTGCTCGCGCTGGCGAGCCCTCCCACCGCCGCAGCATCCCCGATCGAGCACGTCAACCTGGGCGACAGCTTCAGCGCAGGAAGCGGAGTGCTTTCGCTCGCGCCGAGCACTCCCCTTCGGTGTCTGCAATCCGAGCAGAATTTCGCGCACATCGTGGCCCGTCAGCAGGGTTACAGTCTCACCGACATCAGCTGTGGCGGCGCAGCGACCGATGACTTCTACGCCCCGCAGTTCGAGGGCGCGCGAGCGCAGTTCGACGCGTTGTCGCCCTCCACCGACGTGGTGACCGTGATGATCGGCGGGAACGACAGCAGCGTGTTCTCGGGAGCGATCGCCGCGTGTGTGAGCGCTTTGGCGACCCATGCCGGCGCGTTCGCTCCGTGCACGCAGCAGAACGGCAGCACCTTCGACGACAAAATTCTCGACAGCACACTGCCGGCCGTTCGACAGGCATTGCGAGACATACACACTCGCGTACCCGAGGCGAAGGTGATCATCGTCGGCTATCCATGGCTGATCCCCGCCTCGAGCACGTGCGCGCCGCAGGTCCCCGTTGCGCTCGGCGACGTTCCGTATTTGCGCAACCTCCAGGCCGCGCTGAACGATGCCATCCGCCAGGCTGCAGTGGACACCGACACGACGTTCGTCGACATGTCCGTGGCGTCGGAGGGGCACGATGCATGCCAACCCGTCGGAGTGCGGTGGGTCGAACCACTGCTGTTCGCAAGTCAGTTCGTGCCGCTGCACCCCAATGCCCTCGGGGAGGCCGCCATCGCGGCCGCGGTGACCGAGGCGCTGGCGTCCTGAGTCACTACGCGATCGGCTGATTCAGAAACCAGCGGTGTCCGAACGGGTCGACGAACACCGCGACCCGGCCTGCCGGCGGGCTGTCCTCGGGACCTCGCACCATCGCGACCCCTGTCGCGGTGACCCTCGCCGCCGTTGCATCGACGTCATCGACGGCGAGGTGAAGTGACACGGCACAGCCACGATCGGGATCCGGAGCGGCGACACCGGCGGAGTCGAACTCGTCGGACATCATCCATCGGCCGTCACCGACGGCCAACTCGCAGTGACCGATTCGGCCGTCGTCCATCACGATCGGCTCGAAGGTGATCTCCGCTCCCAAAGCAGCGGTATACCACTCGATCGCAGCGCGGCAGTCCGATACGCAGAGGTAGGGAGTCACGGCGTTCATGACGCCACCGGTTCCGCGATCGGAGTCTGGAACGACCACAGATGTCCCTCCGGATCGCGCACGCTGTATTCACGGACGCCGTAGGGCATATCGGTGGGCGGGTAGTCGATGGCTGCCCCGGTTGCCGCCACGCGGGCATGGTGGGCATCGACGTCGTCGACGAGGATAGCCAACGATGCGGTGACCGAGCCGGTGGTCAGTGGCGACACCATGCGATGTTCGGGGGCCTCGCGGTGCAACCAGACCACACCGTCACCGGCGTGCACCTCGCCGTGGACTGCGCGGTCGCCGTCGTATTCGATCTGTCCGGGAGCCAGTCCCAGCACGTCCACGAGGTAGGTATGGGCAGCTGCGATGTCGCGGTAGACCAACAACGTGGTGCGGCGAGTGACTGTGGGCTCGTCGGTCGACAATCCGGACAGCAAGTCCAGTAAGGCGTCGTCGCTCGGGCGAGCACCGTGGAGAAGTCGGTCCTCCACGGCCCGAACGCGCTCACGGACGCGGGCGAGTTCGGCCATCCGGTGATCCAGATCGGCCAGATGCTGCCGTGTCAGGTGTTGGAGGTCCACTGCCTCCGGATCGACGTCTGCAAGCGGAGTGCCCAATTCGCGAAGCAGCCGAATCCGGTAGAGGCGGTCGAGGTCGCCTCCGTCGTACCGACGCCTGCCACCTCCGTCCCGGGTGGGGGCCAACAACCCCAGCTCTTCGTAGTAGCGCAACGTGCGCTCGGTGAGGCCGGTTCTACGGGCCACGTCGCCGATGCCCCAGGTGGTCGAAGCCGTGCTGTTCATGGAGGCAACGGTAGAACCTGACGCCACGTCAGGAGCAAACTCTCGGCCCGCGACGTCGAGCCCTCTACGGTTAGCGCATGACCGCGACCCACAACTGGCGAACCTACGAGGGCTCGAACCTCTCCCCAGCTCTGGCGTCGGCGCTGAACATGTTCGTCGAGCAGGGGTACCACGGCACGTCGGTCCGGCAGATCGCCGCCGGTGCCGGGCTGTCGGTTCCCGGCCTCTACCACCACTTTCCATCGAAGCAGGACCTGCTGGTCGGCATCATGGACGCATCGATGGACGAACTGTTGTACCGAACTCGAGCGGCCGAGGACGGAGCAGGCGCGGCACCCAGCGACCGATTCGACGCAGTCGTGGAGTCCTTGCTGCTGTTCCACATTCACCGGCGCGACGCCGCCTTCGTCTGCTCGACGGAGATCCGCAGTCTCGACGCAGCGAATCGCGCCGCGTACATCGCCAAGCGGGACGAAGAGCAACGCCTGCTCGACGTGATCGTTGCCGACGGAGTCGAATCCGGGGTCTTCGATACCCCACACCCGGCGGACGCCAGCCGTGCCGTCACCACCATGTGCGTCGGCCTCGCCACCTGGTATCGCTCCGACGGACCGATGACACCGAGCGAAGTGGTCGCCGTGTATCTCGATATCGCCCGACGGACGGTCGGTGCCGTGACCGGGATACTCGAGTAGGGGCTGAGGCGGGTTCCTTGACCCTGGCGGGCAGTTGTGCCAACCTTCGAGGAACCGAGCGAGTGTTCGGTCGGTACTGAACTAGGAGCATATGGTGGCCATCGATCTGACGTACGACCCGGACATCGAGAAGCTGATCGACCGGACTCGCGCATTCACTCGAGACCACGTGCTTCCCATCGAGGACCGGTTTCTGGGCAACGTCACCGATGCCGGCGGCGACCGACTCCGCGTCGAGATGCAGGCGGCCGCGAAGGACGCGGGCGTCTTCGC
Organism: Rhodococcoides sp. S146-33; assembly: GCF_059489205.1. Taxonomy (NCBI): domain Bacteria; kingdom Bacillati; phylum Actinomycetota; class Actinomycetes; order Mycobacteriales; family Nocardiaceae; genus Rhodococcoides; species Rhodococcoides sp. S146-33. Next base: position 257,039 of record NZ_JCAJWY010000002.1, on the reverse strand, counting down.
ACCACATGCGCCCGTCGAATACGGCGGCCACGGCCTGTCGATGAGCGACCGCGCCCCGGTGTTCGAGGAAGCCGGCTACTCACTGTTCGGCCCCATCGCACTGAACCTCGGTGCCCCCGACGAGGGCAACGTCCATATGCTCGCGCACATCGCGTCGGTGGCGCAGAAGGATCAATTCCTCGCTCCTCTCGCACAGGGAGACGTGCGTTCGGCTTTCGCGATGACCGAACCCGCACCCGGTGCCGGTTCCGATCCTGCGGCGTTGACCACCGCGGCCGAACGGGTCGAGGGTGGATGGAAGATCAACGGGCACAAATGGTTCATCACCGGCGCCGACGGTGCGGGGTTCTTCATCATCATGGCCCGAACATCGGGTAAGCCGGGCGATCGAGGCGGAGCAACGATGTTCCTGGCCCCCGCCGACACTGCCGGCATCACGGTCGGCCGACATATCGGCACCCTGGACAAGGCCATGATCGGCGGACACTGCGAGGTGTTCTTCGAGAACGTTTTCGTGCCCGACGAGAACGTGCTGGGAGCCGTCGACGAGGGATTCGCCTACGCCCAGGTTCGTCTGGGGCCGGCCCGCATGACCCATGTGATGCGCTGGCTCGGGGCCTCTCGGCGGGCCCACGACATCGCCGTCGCCCAGGTCGCTCGGCGTGAAGGATTCGGCGGCAAGCTCGGCGATCTCGGCATGGTGCAGAAGATGGTCGCAGACAACGAGATCGACATCGCCGCCACCCGCGCACTGTTGATCAAGGCGTGCTTCGAGCTGGACCGGGGTGGTCACGCGAGCAACGAGACATCCATCGCCAAGACGTTCGCAGCGGAGGCGATCTTCCGCATCGTCGACCGCAGCATCCAGATGTGCGGAGGGCTCGGCGTCTCGGACGATCTTCCGCTGGCGAGGCTCTCACGCGAAGTGCGGCCGTTCCGCGTCTACGACGGTCCGTCCGAGGTACATCGCTGGGCCATCGCGAAACGGACGATCGGTGCCGCCAAGCGCGCAGCGCGGGAGGCACAGTCGTGAGCGAGCTGCGGGGTATGAATCGCGATGCGCTCGAACGGTTCCTGCGCGAGAACGATATCGAGCTCGACGGCAGACTGTCGGTCGAGATGATCAGCGGTGGTCGCTCGAACCTCACCTACAAGGCGTACGACGACACCTCCACGTGGGTTGTTCGTCGTCCGCCCACCAGTGGCCTGACCCCATCGGCGCACGACATGGCCCGCGAATGGGCCGTCACCGAAGCTCTTGCATCCACCGACGTCCCCGTCGCCCGGACAGTCGCATTCGATCGCGACGGTTCGGTCCTCGGTGCACCGATGACCGTCGTCGAGTTCGTACCCGGTCGAGTCGTCCGTACGCGCGAGGACCTCTCCGACCTCACCGACACGCAGATCACGTCCAATGCAGAGGAACTGGTCCGGGTGCTCGCCAGGCTGCATGCCGTCGACCCCGCAGCCGTGGGCCTCGGCAGCTTCGGGCGACCCGACGGCTTCGTCACCCGTCAAGTCGCCACCTGGGCTCGGCAGTGGCAGAGCGTCAAGACTCGCGAGCTACCCGATGTCGATCGACTTCATCGCGCACTCGAGGCAGCGATACCGTCGCACTCGGCGTCGTCGATAGTCCACGGAGACTATCGCGTCGACAACACCATTCTCGATGCCGACAACGTCGGATCTGTTGCCGCAGTAGTCGACTGGGAGATGTCCACCCTCGGCGATCCCCTCACCGACGTAGCGCTGATGTGCATCTACCGCCAACCCGTGTTCGATGCGGTCCTGGGCGCGGACGCGGCGTGGACGAGCGACCGGTATCCCTCGGCCGACGACCTTGCACAGCAGTACGCCGCGGAATCGGGTCGCGAACTGCAGAATTGGGGCTTCTACCTCGCGCTGGCCAATTTCAAGCTCGGGGTGATCGGTGAGGGCATCACCCACCGTGCGCTGGCAGGTTCCGACACCGGTGCCGGTGCCCGTAACGCTGCAGACGCCACCGGTGAGTTCATCGCAGCCGGGCTCAGGGCGCTCTCCGGGACGAACGAGTAAGCGCGCCTCAGGCAGGTTCTCGCATCACGCCGATGTGGCGCACGGTTCCGGACAGGCCCGGGAGCTCCTTCGGTTCGGACCAGCCCACCATGTCCTTGCTGTCCGAGTAGAAGTACTTCTGGTTGGTGTAGTCGTCGTAGTAGAGCCGCCAGGTGCCGTCGGGCAACTCGACGACGGCGGGCCCTTCCTTCAAGGGACCGAAGTCTCGGAAGGTGGGATCCAGAACGTACGGACCACCGAGCGAGGGTGCGATCCAGTGCTCGATGACCTTCTTGTTCTCGCCCTTGGTGAATGCGTGGTAGACGGACCCCGCCTTCACCACCGTGGTGTCGATGTGATCGTTGATGATCCCCGTCAACGGGGTCGGCGAGCTCCATGTGGTCAGGCCTGGATCGGTCGCGGTCATCAGATACGGCACGAACCCGCCGCCGGCAGACAACGACACGATGATGCTGACGCGGTCACCCTCGACGAACCACTCGGGTGCCCAGGCCTTGGTGGCGAACGGCGACAGTGACGGTAGTTCCGATGAGCCCGCCGAGCCGGTGCCTGCTCCGGTACCGGGCAGAAGGAAGCAACAGAAGGGAATCGGAAGGTTCTGCAGGAACGTCCAATTGACGCGATCGGTGCTGCGCGCGAAGCCGATCTCCGCTCCTCCGCCCGTCGTGTACGTCACGTAGTACATGCCGTCGGTGTGCCTGAAGATGCTCGAATCACGCACCACACCGGCCGGCGGTCGGTACGCCCCGGTCTGCAGCGCGGTGTAGTTCGCGGCGTCGCTGGACTGGTAGACGTCCATGTCGCGGTCGCTGTCGTTGCTGAACGCCACCATCGTGTAACGCCACGCAGACGGTGCGGCGGTGCCGGTCCCCGCAGAGGAGAACAACAACCCCGCTACGGCGAGGACGACCATCGACACGGCGACCGATAACTTGCGAATGTTCGATGTCACCGATGCAGTATGTACGACTCACATGCACCATGCGTCACATCGAAAACCGGTACGACAAATCGTTACCGCCGTTGTTACCCCTGCGAGAGAAACTGCGTTGCGGGCTTGGACTGGTACATCTCGTGATCGGCGTCATCGAGGATGTCCATCGCGCTTCGGGTGTCGTCGCGATCGACGGCGACACCACCGATGCTCGCCGTCACCGTCAATACCCGTCCCCCGGTCGTGATGGGAGAGGCCAGTTCGGCGCGCACATCGTCGGCTTCGGTGCCCGCACGATGCGGAATCACTGCCACGAACTCGTCGCCACCGATACGTCCGACGAAGGCATCGGCCGGAAGCGCCCTGGTCAGACGTGCGGCAACCACACCGAGCACGGCGTCGCCGACGATATGTCCGTGCAGGTCGTTGATCGTCTTGAAGTTGTCGAGGTCTATGAACAGCACGGCCATCGCGTCGTCGCGAGCCGGCCGCGCCAGCTCTTCGTCGAGCCGTGCCAGGATCAGCGGCCGGTTCGGCAACCCGGTCAGATCGTCGTGCGTCGCGGCATGTTCGAGCTTCATGTTCATCCGGTAGGCATCGGTGATGTCGACGAACGTGGCGACTACGGAGGGGGCCTGGCTGCCCGAACTCAGCATCGTCGCCGTCAACGACAGCCAGAAGTTCCTGCCGTCTCGTCGACGCTCGACGCCGATCACCGCCTGGCTCGGTTGACCGGTCTTTCTCGTCACGGCGACCGGATGCTCGAACGGGTGAATCGGACTCTCGTCGGTGCCGTACACCCGAAATGGGAGGGATGACGCCCGCCCTGCCGTCTCGGCCCCGACCTGAAGGTCGAGGATGGTCTTCGCAGCGAGGTTCGCCGACTCGACTCGGCCGGTGTGATCGAGCACGACGACCCCGGCTTCGAGTGATTCCACGACCGCGGTGAAGTGGTCCTCGGCGCGTCTCACCGCGCTTCGGTCGGCGCACACCAACACCCAGCCGTCGGGCATCTCGGCCGCGGACACCACCACCGCGAGCGCGGTGCCGTCCGCATGACGATGCGACTCGCACAGCTGTCCACCGGCCCGAAGAATCGAGATCGGATCACACGGAACGCCGACCGCGTACGAGACGCTGCGACCGAGCACGCCGTCCGAGCACCTGCCGTACACCGATTCGGCGGCAGGGTTCCAACTCGACACCAGGCCGTCCGACGAAACACCCACGATGGCATCGCTGACGTGCTCGACCAAGGCGGCTTGGTACTGCAACGCCTTTTGTGCCGCCTTGTGCTCGGTGAGATCTCGCAGAATGACCTGAAACGCAGGCTCGCCGTTCCACACCGTGCGGACGGACACTGCTTCCATCGTCAGCGTCGTCCCGTCGAGTGCAAGTACCGTTGCTTCCGACGCTGCGCTGGCGGTGCCGTGAGTGTCGAGAGCGGCGATGCGCTCGAACATGGGCCCGATCGACTCGGCCGCGATGAAGTCCACGATCGGCCGACCTATGACGTCTCCGGCGCTTTCTGCGCGTAGATACCGCATGCCGGCAGGATTCAGATAGACCAGTACGCCCCGTCGGTGAACTCCGATCGCATCCGGTGAATGCTCGACCAGAACCCGGTAGCGGTCTGCCAATCCGGGCGACGCGGGACTCGATTCAGGGTCGCCGACGCTCGCGCGCTCCCCTGGGGCCATTCTCGGTCCTCGCGTTCGTAGACAGACGGTCAACACCCGATTGAACCATCAGATCGTATGTCGGTGCAGTTTCATGCCCGATATAGAACGAACGTCCCGTTCCCGACTGGACCGAGTACCGGTTTCAGGGGCTAAATCGAGGAGCGAGCCGAGTCCGGTTCGTATACCTCGCAAAGAAACGGATATCGACGATGAGTACTCAGGGGATCGACATCACCGGGATCGGTGCAGTGTCCGGCTACGGCTGGGGCACGGACGCGCTGTGGAATGGTCTCGCCTCGGGCAAGGCGGCGGCCAGTCTCCACCACGATCGCACTCGACCGGGCAGAAATCCGGTGTGGCTGGCGAAAGTACCCGAAGGTGGAGACCACGCCGATGGCAGTCGGTTCGGACGGGCGCTTCGTGGCGCCGCGCGCGAGGCGATCGACGACGCGATGTCACGGGGCTGGCGTCCGGGTCGACGTGTCGGTCTCATCCATGCGGTTGTCCTGGGAGAGGTGGACGAGTGGCGAAACTTCTACCTGGAGGACGGAGGCGAGCGCCGGGTTCGGGACTACTTGACACTGATGCCGTCGACGCCGGTGTCGCTGTTGATGCAGGAGTACGGCTTCCACGGCCCCGCAATGAACGTCTCGGCCATGTGTGCGTCGGGCAACGCGGGCCTACTGACCGCCAAGATGTGGCTCGATACCGGCTTCGTCGACGACGTCGTGTTCGTCGCCACCGATCTGTCGCTGACGCCGGAGAACATCGATCATTTCGTCAAACTCGGCGTCGGCGTCGTCGACGTGGAGCCCCAGGAGGGCTGCCGGCCGTTCCAGGAAGGCAGCCGAGGGTTCGGAATGGGCGAGGCGGCAACGGCTTTCGTTCTGTCCGATCGGAGCTCTGCGCCGTACGCTCGGGTATTGGGCGGTTCCATGACGCACGACGCCTTCCACGCCACCTCGATCGACCCGTCACTCACTCAGGTGCGGGCCTGTTTCGAGGAGGCGTTGTCCGACGCCGGCGTCACACCCAGCCAGGTGCGGTACCTCAATGCCCACGGACCCGGCACCGCGCAATGCGATGCAGCGGAGACGGAGATGTTGGAGACAGTGCTCGAGTCTCGCGCCCAGGTGTATTCGGTGAAGCCGTTGACCGGACATTGCCAGGGTGCGGCGTCGGCGATCGAAACCATCTCTGCGGTCATGGGATTCGAGCGCGCAATCGTGCCAGCGGCACCTCGGATCTCCGATGCCCATCCCCTGCTGATCGATGGATTCACCACTGCAGAACCGGGATTGACCGTCAAATCGTCATTGGGCATGGGCGGACACAACTCGGCGGTCGTGTTGGCTCCGGCGTGACTCTCGTTTCCTCACACTTGAGTGGCAGCTCCGCAGATTCCGCACTCTTCGAATTCGACGCGCTTCCACCGCGCGACCGGAACGAAGAACAGCGTGAACTGCTGGTACTGCTTCATCCGCATCCACTGAGTGGTGTTGTGGCATCGCGGGCAGTTCGCGTTGCGCCGGGGCCGACGTGTTTGCGCTTGCTGCCGAAACCGAAGAGTAGGAACATCACCCCAGCATAGGTGGCCCGAACGACCGCCCAACTCGGCGCAGTACACGTTCGAGCCACCATCGCATTCTCGCGATGGTGGCTCGAACGACTGCCGGGTCGGACGTAGTCAGCCGGCGATCATGCCGTGCGGGTCGATGACGAATTTCTGCGCGACACCACTGTCGAATTCGCGGTAGCCGCGTGGTGCATCGTCGAGCGTGATGACCGTGGCGTTCACAGCCTTGGCGATCGAAACTCGTTCCTTGAGAATTGCATTCATCAATTCGCGGTGGTAGCTCATCACCGGGCACTGCCCGGTGGCGAAGGACAGCGACTTGGCCCAACCGGTACCGAGACTGAGCGAGAGAGCGCCGCGCTGCGCAGCCTCGTCCACACCACCCGGATCGCCGGTGACGTACAGCCCTGGGATTCCGATGCCACCACCCGCCGTGGTGATGTCCATGAGCGAGTTGAGTACCGTCGCCGGTGCCTCGTGCGACGAATCTCCACCGTGACCGCGAGCTTCGAAGCCCACTGCGTCCACCGCGGCGTCGACCTCAGGGATGCCGAGAATCTGTTCGATCTGGTCCTGCGGTGCGCCCTTGCCGACGTCGACGGTCTCGCAGCCGAAGGTTCGCGCTTGGGCCAGCCTGTCGGCATTCATGTCGCCGACTATCACCACCGACGCGCCCAGCAGTTGCGCACCGACCGCAGCAGCGAGGCCGACTGGACCCGCACCGGCAATGTAGACCGTCGCACCGGGTTTCACTCCTGCGGTGACGGCTCCGTGAAATCCGGTGGGAAAGATGTCGGACAACATCGTCAGGTCCAGAATCTTCTCCAGCGCTTGGTCTCGGTCGGGAAACTTCAACAGGTTGAAGTCCGCGTACGGTGCCATGACGTACTCGGCCTGGCCTCCGACCCAACCGCCCATGTCCACGTACCCGAACGCCGAGCCGGGTCGATCGGGGTTCACGTTGAGGCAGATACCGGTCTTGCGCTCCTTGCAGTTTCGACACCGTCCACACGCGATGTTGAACGGCACCGAGCAGATGTCTCCTACCTTCAGGAATTCGACGTCACGTCCGACCTCGACGATTTCGCCGGTGATCTCATGGCCCAGTACGAGCCCCTCGGGTGCAGTCGTGCGCCCGCGAACCATGTGCTGGTCGCTGCCGCAGATGTTTGTCGAGACGACCTTCAGGATCACACCGTGTTCACATTTGCGGCCGACGTTGGCCGGGTTGACTCCGGGTCCGTCGGTCAGCTCGAGGCCCGGAAAGGCGATGTCCTGAACCTCCACCTTCCCAGGTCCGGCGTACGTGACTGCGCGGTTGTCTGCCATGAGCTCTCCTCTTCGGTGAGTGAAATGCATGACCAGCGGGCCGAGATCATCGACCGGACGCGGATGTGGTCTGCATCACACCAGTATGCACAGTTTTGCATGTGCGCGTCTGCGTAAAACCAAGAACGAGCGCTACTTGACTCACTCGATGTTAGCGCTCACACTATGTTGCACACGTCACAAGTCGGTGGCACAGCGAAGGAGATTTGCATGCTGGTGGACCAGTACACGGTAGGAGTGGATTACGGCACTCTCTCCGGCCGTGCAGTAGTCGTGCGCGTCTCCGACGGTGCCGAAATAGCATCTGCCGTACACGAATACCGCCACGCCGTGCTCGAGGAAACTCTGCCCGGCAGTACCGTCCGACTGCCCGACGCCTGGGCTCTGCAGGTACCGGACGACTATCGCGACGTCCTCCGCCACGCGGTTCCCGCAGCAGTAGCGGCCGCCGGAATTGCACCGGACCAGGTAGTGGGCATCGGTACCGACTTCACCGCCTGCACCATGGTGCCCACCTACGCGGACGGCACCCCGCTCAACGAAGACCCTCGATTCGCCGATCGACCACACGCATACGTCAAACTGTGGAAACACCATGCTGCGCAGGGACAGGCCGATCGCATCAACGACCTGGCCGCCCGACGCGGCGAGAGCTGGCTCCCCCGCTACGGAGGCTTGATCTCCTCGGAATGGGAATTCGCCAAAGCGCTGCAGATTCACGAGGAAGACGCCGAGATCTACGAGGCCATGGACCGTTGGGTCGAGGCAGCCGACTGGATCGTCTGGCAGCTGTGCGGAACCTACGTACGCAACGCCTGCACCGCGGGCTACAAGGGCATCTACCAGGACGGGAAATATCCCTCGATCGATTTCCTGACCGAGCTCGCGCCCGGTTTCGCTGGATTCGTCGCCGACAAACTCGATCAGCCTCTGGGCGAACTGGGCTCGCGCGCAGGCACATTGACCGCCGAAGCTGCGGCATGGACAGGGCTACCCGAGGGAATTGCCGTCGCGGTCGGCAACGTGGATGCTCACGTCACGGCACCGGCTGCGGGCGCAGTCGAGTCGGGTCGCATGGTCGCCATCATGGGAACTTCCACCTGCCACGTGATGAGTTCGACCGTGTTGACCGACGTTCCCGGCATGTGCGGCGTCGTCGACGGCGGCATCGTGGCCGGCTCCTACGGGTACGAGGCGGGCCAGAGTGGCGTCGGCGACATCTTCGGATGGTTCACGCGCACTTCGGTTCCCGCGTCGTACTCCGACGCAGCGGCGGCAGCCGGGGAGTCGGTGCACGAGTACCTCACTCGTCTCGCGGACATGCAGGACGTGGGCGAGCACGGTCTGGTCGCGCTCGACTGGCACAGCGGCAATCGGTCGGTGCTGGTCGATCACGAACTTTCCGGGCTGGTCGTCGGAACCACACTGGCCACTCGGCCCGAGGACACCTATCGCGCACTGCTCGAGGCTACGGCGTTCGGTACCCGCGTCATCGTCGAGACATTTCGTGACAGCGGCGTCCCGGTCGAGGAATTCGTCGTGGCCGGGGGTCTGGCCCGAAACCCACTGCTGATGCAGATCTACGCGGATGTACTGCGAATGCCGTTGTCCGTCATCGCTTCCGCGCAAGGACCCGCACTCGGCTCCGCCATCCAAGCCGCTGTAGCCGCGGGCTGCTATCCCGACGTGCCAGTCGCATCGAAATCGATGGGCAAGGTTCGCCGCGGTGCTTACGTTCCGGACGAGACACGATCGAAGGCGTACGACTCGCTGTACGAGATCTATCTGGAACTGCACGATCACTTCGGTCGACTCGTACCGACGATGCGCAGGCTGCGAACACTTCGACGCGCCGCCCTGACAAGGAAGCTGGACGCGAAATGACGGTGGTCGACGACGTCCGCGAGGTCGTCGAGGAAATCCGCAAGGACGTGTGCGCACTGCATGCGGAATTGGTGCGCTATGGACTGGTCGTGTGGACGGCCGGCAACGTGTCCGCGCGCGTTCCCGGACGAGATCTCATGGTCATCAAACCCAGCGGCGTCTCCTACGACGAACTGACGCCGGACAACATGGTGGTGTGCGATCTGCACGGTCGAGTGGTCGAAGGTGAGCATGCGCCCTCCTCGGACACCGAGGCACAGGCATACGTCTATCGCCACCTCGACCACATCAACGGTGTGGTGCACACTCATTCGCCCTATGCAGTCGCATGGGCTGCGCGAGGAGAACCCATTCCGGTCGTCACCACGATGTGCGCCGACGAATTCGGTGGCGACATTCCGGTGGGTCCGTTCGCCGTCATCGGCGACGACTCGATCGGCCGCGGCATCGTCGACACCCTGGCCGGGAGTCGGTCTCCCGCCGTCCTGATGCAGAACCATGGAGTGTTCGCAGTGGGACCCAACGCTCGATCCGCCGTCAAGGCGGCGGTCATGTGCGAGGACGTTGCACGGTCGGTGCATCTGTCTTACCAACTGGGACAACCACTTCGCATTCCGAGCTCCTCGGTCGACGCACTGTACGACCGATACCAGAACGTCTACGGCCAGCGCTGACCAGCGCCACGCACTCTTTCCACGGAAGGCACATTCTCCATGTCCGAAGTATGGTTTCTCACCGGCAGCCAAGGCCTCTACGGTCCCGAAACGCTCGAGCAGGTAGCAGTCCAATCACAAGAGATCGCAGACAAACTCGACGACGCCCTACCGGTGTCCGTCGTCTGGAAGCCGGTGCTGCTCGACGCGTCCGCGATCCTGCGGTGCATGCGCGAGGCCAACGCCGCCGAGGACTGCATCGGCGTCGTCACCTGGATGCACACCTTCTCCCCCGCCAAGATGTGGATCGCAGGCCTCGACGCACTGGACGTTCCGCTGCTGCACCTGCACACCCAAGCCGGAATGTCGTTGCCGTGGTCCACGATCGACATGGAGTTCATGAATCTGAACCAGGCTGCGCACGGTGATCGCGAATTCGGGCACATCGAATCCAGGGTCGGCGTCCTGCGGACCACCGTGGCAGGCCACGTCGACAATCCGTCGGTACGGACGCGGGCGGAGCACTGGGCACGTGCGGCACTCGGCCGAGCCGAGTTGCGATCGCTGAAGCTGGCCCGCTTCGGCGACAACATGCGCGACGTCGCGGTCACCGAGGGCGACAAGGTCGAGGCACAACTACGCTTCGGCGTCTCCGTGAACACCTACGGCGTCAACGATCTCGTGGACGTGGTCGACAGCGTCGGTGATTCGGCCGTCTCCGAACTCGTCGACGAATATCGGTCGCTCTACGACATCGCCCCCAGTCTCGACAAGGAAGGTGACCGCCACGACTCCCTCCGCTACGGCGCCCGCGTCGAAGCCGGTCTGCGGCAGTTCCTGACCGACGGTGGATTCAAGGCATTCACCACCAACTTCGAGGACCTCGGTGGGCTTCGCCAGTTGCCGGGGCTCGCAGTGCAACGACTGATGGCCGACGGCTACGGATTCGGCGGCGAGGGCGACTGGAAGACCTCGATGTTGTTGCGCGGCATGAAGGTGATGGCCGATGGACTCGACGGGGGCACGTCCTTCATGGAGGACTACACCTACCATCTGGTGCCCGGAGAGGAGAAGATCCTCGGTGCCCACATGCTGGAGGTGTGCCCGTCCATCACGACGTCGCGCCCAACGCTGGAAATCCACCCCCTGTCGATCGGCGGCCGTGAAGATCCGGTGCGGCTGCGATTCACCGCAGATCCGGGACACGGGGTCGTCGTCGGGCTGTCCGACGTCGGTGAGCGATTCCGATTGACGGCCAACGTGATCGACGTCGTCGAACCCGACGAAGCATTGCCGAAACTGCCCGTGGCCTGCGCAGTGTGGGAACCGCAACCGTCACTGTCGGTATCGGCCGAATCATGGTTGACCGCCGGCGCACCCCACCACACTGTTCTGAGCACGGCCATCGGTCTGCCCGTACTGGAAGCATTCTCGGACATGATCGGAGTCGAGCTGCTCGCCATCGATTCCGGCACCACTACTCGTGGGTTCCAGCAGACATTGCGATGGAACGCGGCCTACCACCGACTGGCTGCGAGGTTGTGACCTGGTAGCGCCCGTCGATCACCCGTGTCGTCGGCGGTATTCCTGCTCGGCTCCGGGGTGCAGGGGAATGCTTCCGGTCATGACGAGCGATCGGGCGTCGAGGAACTGACTGCCGACCGCCTGCCCCGGAACCAGTGCGGACGATCGATCCAGCAGTACTCCCACCAATGTCGCGACAACGCCGTCGGGCACCGCGGGGTGCGCCAAAAGCACGTTCGGAATCCCGACGGTGGTCACCTCCGGATGCTCGCCGTATACGTTCGCCGGAACGAGCACCGCCTCGTAGGCGGTACCGAATTCGCGGCGAAGATCAGCGACGACGGCTCCCAGATCGAGCAAGCGGATCGCGGTGCGTGGCTCGGCGAACGCCGGAGTCGGCAATCCACCAGCCCACATCACCGCGTCGATCTTGTTGTCGGCCAACGCATCTGCGGCCGAGGTCATCGACAACTCGACCTGCTCGACCGCAGCCGATCCGGAGACGCCCACCGCTTCGAGAACCCGTTGCGACACCATGGTCGCACCGGACCCCGTGGCTCCGATACTCACCCGACGCCCTCGCAGATCACCTGCAGTCCGAATGTCGGAGTCCGCTCGTACTGCTACCTGGAAATAGTTCTCGTACACGCACCCGACCGCCACGAGATCTGCGCTCGGATGGCTGTACGCCGCATCGATGAGAGTCAGCGCCAATTCGGCCCGTCCGGCATCGAGCGCCTCGAGGTTGTCGAGGGAGCCGGCCGACGTCAGCGGAACGACCTCCGCTGCACCGGTGTCTGCGGCACCATCTGCCAACAGTCCGGCGAACTCCCAGAAAAAGCCGCCGACCTCACCGGCGGCGAGACGCAACCGTGGCGGCGGGTCCGAAGCGCACGCTCCCGTCGCAACGGCCACCGAGGAAACGAGAGCGGCCCGCAGAGCTGTCCTTCGAGAGAACAACGCTGCGGGCCGAAACATGTCACTTACTGTAAGACGCCACAGGTCGCTCGAATGCGCGCCCCTGCTCTCGGTCGAGCACGGTCTCCGTCTTGTTCCGCAGCACGAAGATGTACACCAGCAGCGAGATCGCGATGACGATCGTCACGTAGAGGATGAACCAGCCGACGTGCTCACCGTTCTTCGCGGCCTGATAGATCAGCGGAGCGGTACCGCCGAAGGCAGAGTTCGCGAGTGCGTATCCCAAACCGACCCCGAGAGCACGGATGTGCGAAGGGAACAGCTCGGCTTTGACGATCGCATTGATCGACGTGTAGCCGGTGAGAATGACGTAGCCGACGCAGACCAACGCCAGCGACTGCACCACCGACGTCGCCGACGGCAGGTAGGTGATGAGCACGTAGGTGTACAGCACGCCGCCGACGCCGAAGAATACGAGCAGCGGCTTGCGGCCCACCTTGTCGCTGATCAACCCGCCGATGGGCTGCAGCAGCATGAGGAAGACCAACCCGAACAGGTTGATCCATGTTCCGGTCATTCCGCGGTCCTCGTAGGCAGCCTTGATCATCGAGGGTGCGTTGACGCTGTAGGTGTAGAACGCGATGGTGCCGCCGGCGGTCACCATGAAGCAGATCAGCAGGGCGCGCCAGTGCTTGGTGACCAGTTCTCTCATGGATCCCGAAGATTGATCGGCTCCGCTACGAACGGCCTCGAGCTGATCCTTGGTGAGCGACTCGTCCATACTGCGGCGCAACCAGAAGACGACCACGGCGGCGACGCCGCCGATGAAGAACGCGATCCGCCAACCGAAGTCCTCGATCTGCTCCCGCTCGAAGAAGACCTGCATCAACAGCAGCGTCACCTGCGCCAGAACGTGTCCGCCGATCAGCGTGACGTATTGGAACGAGGAGAAGAAGCCGCGACGCTCACGGGTGGCCGCCTCGGACATGTAGGTGGCCGACGCTCCGTACTCACCACCGGTGGCGAAGCCCTGCACCAGACGGCACAGGATGAGGATGACGGCGGCCCACACGCCGATACTCTCCCGCCCGGGGGTGAACGCGATGACCATCGAGCATGCCGCCATCAGCGAGACACTGAACGTCAACGCGGCACGACGGCCTCTGCGGTCTGCGTAGCGTCCGAAGAACCACGAACCGACCGGACGCATCAGGAAGGTGACAGCGAAGATGCCGTAGACGTAGATCGTCGAGTTCTTGTCTGCCGAATCGAAGAATTGATTCTCGAAATACGTCGCGAAGACGGTGTAGACGTACACGTCGTACCACTCGACGAGGTTGCCCGACGACCCACGCAATGTGTTGTAGACGGCGCGACGGGTGGCGGCGGGAGACGAGACCGGCGGTGTCGGACGAGATGAACCAGCGGTCGAGGTGGCCTCGTTGGCCATGGGCAGGTCCTTCCACGGATAGTTGTCGGGTGGGTCACCGAACTCGCTTCGGCAACCGAGTCCCTCCACTGTGACCCCCAGCACAGCCAGAACCAAGCTGTTTCGCGATTCCTAACACTCCCTTAGGAAACGGCCCTCGGTAGCCGAATCTCGACATGCAGTCCCGATGGACGACGAGACACGACCCGGAGGGATCCGCCCGCCCGGTCGGTGAGCGCATGGACGATGGACAGACCGAGGCCGGTTCCATCGCCGTGCGCAGTCGACGCCCGAAAGAATCGATCGACGACGTTCGGCAGCTCGTCGTCAGGAACGCCGGGCCCGGTATCGGAAACCCACACCGTGATGTCGGTGTCCGATGTTCGACGTCCGATCTCGACGTGCGAACCTGCCCCCGCGTACTTGGTGGCGTTGCTCAGTAGGGCATCGAAGATCCGAGTCAGGTCGTCCTCGGACATCGTCACTCGGCCGTCGTCCTCGGACTCCTGCAACGAGACGTGGACACTCATGCCTGCCAGCACTACTGCGTTCGACCAGAACTCCGCCCGATCCGCAATGACTTCGCTCGGATCACACCCTGTCGATCGCGTGCCGGACGGGGCTTCGGCGGCCGCGAGAGCGAGCAGGTCTTCGACGACGGCACTGAGGCGGTCGACCTCGAGGGTGGTCCGACGGTGCGATTCGGCTGCCGAATCGGGCACACGCATCCCGAGCACGTCCATTCGTATCCTCAACGCAGCCAACGGGTTACGGAGCGAGTGAGCAGTATCTGCAACCAATCTGCGCTGCGCCGCGGTAGCTGCCTCCACATCGTCGGCCATGGCGTCGAAGGCCCGGGACAGCTCGCGAACCTCCGGTGGCCCGTCGTAAGCGGCCGGCTTCGTCGTCGGTGCCTCGTCGACCGGTAGCCGATCGTGGAACTTGCCGCCGAACGAATGAACGCGCGAGGACAATGCAGTCAGGGGCCGAACGACCCAGCGTGACAACGCAACAGCGATCACCGCCACCGTTGCGAGAATCAGGAGAGCTCCGCCGGCGATCACCATCCAGGCAGTACCGACATCCCGACGTGCCGAGGCAGTCGACGCCTCGAGGACCACCGCGCCGTCCACCTGGGTTCCGCCGCCGACCGGTGCGGCGATCAACGCCGTCGGCTGCGACCACGGCACCAGACTCGACGGCATCTCACCCCGTTGATTTCGCAATGCTCCTGCGATTGCCTCCTGCACGTCGGCCCGTTCGAAATCCAGGCCGGAAAGCGCACGCGCCTGCCCGTTGCGATCGACGACGGCGATTCCCTCGCCGTACAGAGTGCTGTAACGCTGAACAGATTCCTGAAGGCGAGGGATCCCGGACCGGTCCTCACGCGACCCCAGATCTGCGAAAAACGTTGCCGCGGCTGTCCTGTTCTCGGCGAATCGCTGGGTCCGCTCCCGGCCCACCAGCAGAGCCAACGGGACCGCCAACGCCAGCACGACGACGGTCGAGTAGATCATCAGCACCATCAGTACACGCAGTCGCACGTCAGCCGTCCCAGCGGTAGCCGAAGCCGCGAATGGTGACGATGGTGCCGGGCCGATCGAGCTTGGAGCGCAACGCCGTCATGTGCACATCGAGCGTCCGCGAAATCGCAACGTACGCATCACCCCAGATGGCGTCCATCAACTGTTCCCGGCTGACTGCTTCGCCGCGCCGAGTCACCAGATGCGCCAGCAGATCGAATTCCTTCGTGGTCAGCGCGATGTCTCGTCCGTCGACGTCGACCTCTCGACCGACCAGGTCGACGACGATGTCGCCGAGAACCAGCCTGTCTGCGCCGACATCACTCGTGGTGCTCCGACGCCGCGCCGCCACCTCGAGCCGCGCATGCAACTCCCCCAACCGAGCCGGCTTGACGACGTAATCGTCGGCACCGGTGCGCAGAGCACGCACCACCGACCGCTCGTCGTCGCGTGCGGTGAGTACCACAACCGGAATCGAAGTCAGGGTCCGTAGCTTACGAAGGACGTCGAGGCCGTCCATGTCCGGTAGCCCGAGATCCAGGAGCACGATGTCCATCCGGTGATAGCCCAGGAGCACGTCGGCACCGCGGCGCATGCGGACAGGGGCGTGCCCCACCTCGGTCAACGCGTCCACCAACGCGTCGCCGACGCCGTCGTCGTCCTCCACTACCGCGATGCGCATCGACCTCGAGATTAGGCCACGGCCGCTTCGCCCCCTGGCGTGACCATGACGATCCCGAGCAATGCGAGCCCTACAGGGGTTCTAGTTAGGTTCGGCATTCCTTATATAGACTCCGTCGGTGCTCAGCGAGATGACTTACCTCGACCGCCCCGGTGTGCGCTTCGCGCGCGAGCTCGGCCGCTTCGGTGACCAACCTGCCCTGATCACGGCACACGAGACGCTCACCTACCGTGACCTCGACGAACGCGTCGAGCGTCGTGTACCGGAACTCGGGACGACGCGCCGTCTCGTGCTGATCGCCGGTTCCAACGACGTCGACGTGATCGTCACGTATCTGGCGGCGCTGCGGGCCGGGCATCCGGTGCTGGTGGCTCCGGGCGACAGTTCCGGCCACCTCGACGGCCTGATCGACGCCTACCGGCCCGATGTGGTGGTACGCACCGTCGACGGCCGCAGTGTTATCGAGAAGGACGACCGACAACCCGGGCTCCACCTGCACCCCGACCTCGCGTTGCTTCTGAGCACGTCCGGCTCGACCGGTTCGCCCAAGCTCGTCCGTCTCTCGCATCGAAACGTGCAGTCCAACGCCGAGTCGATCGCCGAGTATCTCGGCATCCGCTCCACCGACCGAGCTGTGACGACGCTGCCCATGCACTACTGCTACGGGTTGTCGGTCGTGCACAGCCACCTTCTGCGCGGTGCCGCATTGATTCTGACCGATTCGTCCGTCACCGATCCCGACTTCTGGACCCTCGTGCGGGCTCAGCGCGGAACGACGTTCGCAGGCGTGCCGTACACCTTCGATCTGCTCGACCGGATGGGCTTCGAGCAGCTGGATCTGCCCGATTTGCGCTACATCACGCAGGCCGGTGGCAAGATGCCGGCGGACCGCGTCCGGAAATACGCCGAACTCGGTCGACGTCGGGGATGGGACTTGTTCGTCATGTACGGGCAGACCGAGGCGACCGCTCGAATGGCCTATCTGCCACCCGATCTCGCCGCTACCCACCCGCACACCATCGGTCGTCCGATTCCCGGCGGTATCTTTCGCCTCGAGGCAGTCGACGACTTCCCCGATGGCACAGGCGAACTCGTTTACTCCGGACCGAACGTCATGCTCGGCTACGCAGAGGGTCCCGACGACCTTCGCCTAGGTGACATCCTCGCGGGCGAACTGTACACCGGCGACATCGCGCGGCTCACGGACGACGGGTTCTACGAGGTGGTGGGGCGCCGAAGTCGATTCGCGAAGGTGTTCGGCCTGCGCATCGACCTACAGCACCTCGAGTCCGCACTCGCACGGCACGGGCTGACGGCGTGCTGCACCGGTGGTGTCGACGAGTTGGTCGTCGTCATGGCAGGCGGAGACGTCGACGAGGCCCGCCGCACGGCCGCTCGAACGAGCAGCCTCCCCGTTGCCGCGGTCCGAGTGTGCCTCGTCGACGAACTGCCGCGAACGCCCACCGGCAAACCCGATTTGCGAGCGGTTGCGGCCATCGCGGACCGGCACGAACTCGACCCGACGGACGCCGTCTCGACCACCGCTGACGTGAAGGCGCTGTTCGCCGACATACTGCACTGCTCACAGGTGGATGACGACAGCACGTTCGTGAGTTCGGGCGGCGACTCCTTGTCGTACGTCCGTATGTCCCTGCGACTGGAAACCATGCTGGGCCATCTCCCCGAGAACTGGCACAACACACCGGTGCGAGAATTGGTTCGTGGCCCGCGCATGCACCGCGGTTGGTGCCGAGTGGAGACGAACGTTGTGCTGCGGGCACTGGCGATCGTTCTGATCGTAGGCTCACACATTCACCTGTTCGCGGTACTCGGCGGAGCACACGTCCTACTAGGAATCGCCGGCTACAACTTCGCCCGCTTTCACCTCGGCGCAGCCGATCGCAACGAGCAGATTCGACGTGTATTGCGAAGCGTCGCCAGAATAGCCGTTCCCAGCATGCTGTGGATCGGATCGGTCATCGCCCTCACCGGCGACTACCGAATCACCAGTGCCTTTCTGCTCAACGGAATCCTCGGAACGGACGGGTGGTCTGCGGAATGGCGGTACTGGTTCGTCGAAGCGATCGTGTACATCGTTCTCGCCGTTGCTGCGCTGCTCTTCGTGCCGTTTCTCTATCGCCTCGAGCGCTGTCACCCCTTCTGGTTCCCGATGGGACTCATGGGCCTGGGACTCGTCACCCGCTACGGCCTGGTCGACATCGACAACAGTCCCAACCGCATCCTGACCGCGTCGGTGGTCTTCTGGTTGTTCGCATTGGGTTGGGCTGCGGCGCAGGCGAACACCGTCCGAAAACGACTGTGCGTGACGGTGACAGTCGTGGGCACGGTGCCCGGGTTCTTCTTCGGCGATACACAACGAGAAGCCATCGTCTCCATCGGTCTGTGCATGCTGGTATGGCTATCGTCGATTCCGTTACCCGTGATACTGAGCCGGGTGGCAGGAGTGTTGGCGAGCGCCTCGCTTTTCATCTACCTCACCCATTTTCAGGTCTACCTGCCACTACGCGACGACCACCCCGTGCTGGCATTCGTCCTGTCGATCGTCGTCGGAATCGTGTTCTGGCAGGCGGTCGACCTCGCACTCGCTCTGCGAAAAAGAGTCACGACGCGCGCCCGACAGGCCAGGCTTCGAATCAGCGTGATTCGAACCGTCGCTATCACGATGCGGACGGGTTAGCTTCAGGGTCGATGCTCTGCTCGAATCGATGCGGTGGACTCCAGGTCTACCCGACAGTGAGGACTCTCCGTCGCATGGCGCTCAACAACGGAACATTGATTCACCTCGTCGCGAAAGAGGGAAGGCAGGACGAGGTCGCTGCCATTCTCGGCGAAGCCCTGGGGGCCGTGGCTCGAGATCCGAAGACCGCCACGTGGTACGCGTACCGAATCACCAACACCGAGTTCGGAATCTTCGACTCCTCCGAGTATTCGGACAGATCGGCCACCGATACCCATCCGGTCCTGACGCGACTGTCCGAGGAGCTGTTGGACCGAGCGCCGACGGTGCAGCCGTTCGACGTCATCGCAGCCAAAGTCTGAATCCGTCTGCGGATAACGCAGCTCGACCTCGCACTGACACACCGATCGAAAGAGCCAGACATGAACGCACGGCCGGACACCGCACGCAAGCAGCTCGTTCTGAGCGCTTTCGACATGGCGTGCGTGGTACACCAGAACCCGGGTATGTGGACCGACGCCGATGATCAGACCCACCGATACACCGATATCGAGTACTGGGTGGAACTGGCGCAGACCCTGGAAGCCGCTGGATTCGACATTCTTTTCCTTGCCGACGTACTGGGCTTCTACGACGTGTACGGCGGCAACCGCGATGCTGCGTTGCGCACTGCCGCACAGGCTCCGGTCGCCGATCCACTGTTGACGATCTCCGCCATGGCCGCAGCCACGAAGACGCTAAGCTACGGGGCGACGGTCTCGTCCACCTACGAATTGCCCTACAAGTTCGCCAAGACGATGACGACTCTCGATCACCTCACCAAGGGGCGCGTGGCATGGAACGTTGTCACGTCCTACCAGCAGAGCGCGGCGGTCAATCTCGGCCTGACACAGCAGATTTCGCACGACGAGCGCTACGAGATCGCAGACGAGTTCATGGAGGTCTGCTACAAGCTGTGGGAGGGCTCGTGGGACGAGGACGCCGTGGTACGCGACCGCGAGCGTGGCGTCTACACCGAGCCTTCGAAGGTGCACGACATCAACCACGCCGGCAAGTACTTCACGGTCCCGGGTGCCCACCTCGGTGAGCCGTCGCCGCAGCGCACACCGTTTCTGTTCCAAGCAGGTGCGTCCGCCCGAGGCCGTAAATTCGCCGCGAAGCACGCAGAAGCGGTGTTCCTGGTGGGAGTCAACCCGCACGACGTGCGGCCCATCGTCGATCAGTACCGGATGCTCGCAGCCGAACAGGGGCGTGATCCGCGAAGCCTGAAGATCATCATGATGCTCACGCCCATCGTGGCCGAGACCGACGAACTCGCTCACGAAAAGCTGCTGCAGGTTCAGAAGCACGCTCAGGTCGACGCCGCGCTGGCGCTCTGGGGCGGCTGGACCGGAGTGGATCTCTCCGGCGCCGACCCCGACAAGCCCCTGGATCAGTTCCGGGGCGACGGCATTCGTGCGTTCAGCGACATGCTCACCCGGGTCGACAGCGAATTGGTATGGACTCCGCGGAAATTGGCGGAATGGCTGTGCGTCGGCGGCATGAGCGCGAGCATCGTCGGATCGCCGAAGACGATCGTCGACCACTTCGAGGAGTGGATGGAGGTGGCAGATGTGGACGGCTTCAACATCGCTCGCGTCACCAACTTCGAGACGTTCCGAGACTTCGGTGAATTGATCACCCCCGAGCTCCGTCGTCGTGGATTGATTCCCGACACCAACCGAACCGAGGCCACCTCCCTCCGTGAACTGGTGCTCGGGCAACCGCGGCTTCGGGACGACCACCCCGGTGCGTCTTTCCGCCCGGCGGCGAAGACTGCTCCCAAGCAGGCCCCGCCGACGACGATTCGCGTGGCACCTCGCAACGTCGGCCTCCTGGTCACACTCACGGCGAAGCCCGACACCGTCGACGCGCTCGAAACTTGGCTGACCGAAATGCATGCGCACGCGGTCGACGAGCCCGGGACGACAACGTGGTACGCGATCAAGCTGGGCGACAATCGATTTGCGATCTACGACACCTTCCCCGACGAGGACGGACGCCAGGATCACATCCACGGCACCATCGTGAAATCGCTTCGCGAACGCCAGCAGGAACTTCTCGCGGAGCCGCCGGTCATCCGTCAGGTCGACTTGCTCGCGGTCAAATCCTTGCTCACTGCCTGATCGAGTAGAAACTTCGTCACCGATGGCGCTGCAGGGCTGTCATCGGTGACGAAGCCGAATCAGCCGGCGGTGTCGACCGACGACGTCGGAGATATTGCCGCAACCAGTCGATCGATCACTGCTCGCACCACCTCGGGCGACGGAGTGTGCGTCAACAATCCCTCGACGACGAACGTTCCGATGCGCAGCATGGCATCGGCTTCGGAGCCGGACAGGCCCGATTTCTCGATATCGGCGGCGAACAACGACTCCGCAAAGTGATGAAAACCGTTGTGCCAGTTCTTTATTGCTGTTGATTTGGCGACACGGTCGTGCACCGTCGAGACCAGCGGTCCTGCTTTCTGCAGCCGCTCCACCAGCCAGACCAGACGATCCGAGAGTGGGCGATCCGCGACGTTCAGGTAGTCCGCCGTGTCGTCGGCGGCGATGGCTTCGAGAACGGCGACCAGAATGTCGTCTTTGTCGTCGAAATACCAGTACACCGTGTTCGGGGTGATGCCGGCAGCCTTCGCCAGTCGACTGATCGATGCGCGATCGAAGCCGTCGGACACGAACATGGCGCGGGCGGCAGCGACGATGTCGTCTCGCTTGCTCTCCCGGTCATGTAGTCCACGATTTCTGGGCATGCTCGAGAGTTTATCTTGAACGACCATCAAGACACTGCTACCGTTCTTGACGACCGTTCAAGAGAAGGAGCCTGGCAGATGTCGAGTACCGGACGTACAGCACTGATCACCGGCGCGTCGGCAGGCATCGGTGCCGCATTCGCCCGTCATCTCGCCGCCGAGGGGCACAACCTCGTCCTGGTGGCGCGCCGCGAGGATCGACTGACCGCGCTGGCCGCCGAACTCACCACTCGCCACGGCGTGCGCTGCGACGTGGTAGCCGCAGACCTGGCCGATCCGCGCGCCCCACGTTCCATCATCGAACGCACCCAGGCACTGGGAGTCGACATCGATATCCTGGTCAACAACGCCGGGATGTCCGGAAATTCGGCGTTTGCAGACGTACCGTTCGAGACACTCGCCGCGGAGATACAGGTAATGGTGACGGCAGTGACTGAACTAGCCCACCTCACCGTTCCCGGTATGAAGCAACGCGGCTACGGACGGATCATCAATCTGTCGTCGCTGGCGGCACTGCTTCCACCCGCGGCGAGCCTGCTCTACACCGGCATCAAGTCTTATGTACTCAACGTCTCGCAAGCACTCGACATGGAATTGCGTCCGCACGGTGTGCACGTCACTGCGTTGTGCCCGGGATTCACCCATAGCGAGTTCCACGACGTCATGGGAACCAGGGATGCCGCGACCTCCAAGCTCCCCTCACTGCTGTGGCAGAACCCGGAGGATGTCGTCAGGGAGGGATGGCGAGCAGTCGAAAATGGCACCCCGGTGTGCGTTCCAGGCATGGTGAACAAAATTACCGCTGCTGCGTCCAAACCGATCCCGAAGCGCATCGGGTACTACCTCGGCAGGACTTTCAATCCGTTCAAACACTGATGTCGAACCTGCACGTCTTGCTGCTGACCAGAGGAACAAGCGCATGATCACTGACGACCACACCGACTTCACCCGGACCGAGACATCGTTCGCTTCGCACGGAATTCGTTGCGCGGTCACGGTTTTTCGTCCCCGGACTCCCGTTGTCACGACTCTGCCGGCAATCGTGATGGCACACGGATTCGGCAGCCCCCGAGCCATGCGCCTGTACGCCTATGCGGAGCGCTTCGTCGCGGCCGGTTATGTGGTGTGCGTCTTCGACTACCGCTTCTTCGGGGACAGCGAGGGCGAACCTCGCCAGCTGTTGGATGTGCAAGAACAGCTCTCCGATTGGCGGAACGCAGTCGAGTTCGCCCGCTCTCTCGACGGTGTCGACGAGAACAGGATCGTCGGCTGGGGTACATCGTTCGCAGGCGGCCACGTACTCACGTTGGCGGGCAACGGCGTTCGGTTCGCAGCGGTCATCGCCCAGGTACCACACATCGACGGCATCGCCGCCGTTCGCGCCACCGGGTTCGGACAGGCATTGCGACTGGCACCGGCCGCCATCACGGACAGCGTTCGTGCAGTCCTGGGGCGATCGCCTTACTACGTGGACAGCGTCGGACTACCCGGCACACGCGCGGTGATGGTCTCACCCGACGCAATTTCAGGGCGTGACCGATTGGTCGGCGAGTCCGGTCTGACCGACGGCGATTACCCGGAAACCGTTGCAGCACGCATTCTTCTGAAGATCTGGCGGTACTCCCCCGGCCGGACGATGTCCGAGATCGAGTGCCCCACGCTCGTGCAGATCGCGTCGAACGATTCGGTCACTCCGGCGGCGGTCGCGCAGCGCGCTGCGGCGAAAGTTCGCAGAGCCACCGTCCGTACGTACGTGGGGGGTCACTTCGATCCTTACACCGAGCCGCTGTTCTCCTCGGTGATCCGAGATCAACTGGCATTTCTCGCCGAGAACGTGCCCCTGCACCTCCGCGCTGCGCCCTCCGCCTGACCGCGCGATCGGTACGCCCACAGTTCTCGGACCGGACGACCATGGCGCATACCGCGCTCATGTCCCACCCACACCGCTCTTCGACTTGATCACCCGATCCATCGACCTCACCGGCGAATCTCGCCCGGCAATCCATCCGCACACCGTCAGCGGAATCATGACCGCCAACAGTGCGAGAAGGGGCGCGGTCCACGAGCCGGTCGAGCTGTGGATCGCACCCGTCGCGACGGGTCCCGCGGCGGCAACCAGGTAGCCGATCGACTGCGCCATGGACGACAGGCTTGTTGCCGTCGCAGTGTTCGGAGCTCTCAGGTTGATCAGCGTCAGAGCGAGCGAAAGTTGGCCTCCCTGACCGAGTCCGAGCAGAATGGCCCATACTGGAGCAAGCTCCACGCTGCCTGTCAGGACGCCGATCAAACCGGCGACAGACAACGCCACGACCGCTGTTGCGAGCACACTCTGCCGACGGATGCGGGCGGCGAGTACGGGGACGGTCAGCGCCGTGGCGACGCTCGACACCGACAGTGCTGTCAGCAGCAGTCCCGCGTTTTCGGCACTGAGCCCGCGATCTCGGTAGATCGTGGGGAGCCACGCAATCATCGAATACGCAAGCAGTGATTGAAGTCCCATGAATCCGGTCACAGCCCAGGAGACAGATGATCGTAGAACAGCGGTCTGCCCCCTCGGTACCGAAGACCGGGTCGCGGAAGTCGGCCTGCACTCGACGTGCCGAAACCGCAGTGCGAGAAATGCCATGGCCACCAAGGCGAGTGCGGACGGTATCGCCCAGGCCATGAGGGTCGTTCGCCAGTTGTGGAATACCGACGAGTCCAGCGGGACCGTGGCCCCCGAGGCGATTCCTGCGCTGGCACTGACCAGTGCGGTGAACAAGCCCGTCATCAATCCGATTCGGTGTGGAAAGAGCAGTCGGATCAACACCGGACCGAGTACGTTCGCCACTGCGATGCCCATCCCGGCGAGCAGGGTTCCGATCAGTAGCGCCGGCCACGAGGGCGCGCCCCGTAGCCCCGTCCCGACGAGTATCAGCATCAGGCATCCGGTCAACACGACGGGTACGGTCCATCGCCGAACTGCCCTCGTCGCAACGACAGCAAATACGCCCAAGCACAGGACCGGTCCGGTGGTCAGTAATGCGGCCGAACCGGACCCGAGAGCGTAGGACTGCCGAATTTCGGCAAGCACTGCCGACGCACTCCCGAACACCAACCGCAGATCCAGGCCCAGCAGAACGATTGCCGCCACAGCCGCCGTCGTCCCCACCACGGAAAGAGCAGTTCGACCAGAACCCTCCGCGCTGCCCGACGGGTGTTTCGAGCCGGTATCGGCCACCGGTGCTCCCATCCTCGAATTGCCATTGCCCGTTGTCGACCATCGCAGGCGGACGCCGGCAAATCAACCACGCAGGCAAATGAAGTGACCCCGTGGGCAATATCGATGCGTACCATTTCTCCCATGCCAGACCATCCGAGTGACGACAACTGGATCGGACGCAGGATCGCGAGCCACCGGCGCGAACGGGGTTGGACACTTGCCGCCCTCGGGAATCGAGTCGGCCTCTCGACAACTCAGCTTTCACGCATCGAGTCAGGGAGCCGGCAGTCGTCGGTGGGCACGTTGATCGAACTTGCGCGAGCCTTCGAGGTGACATTGAGTGAACTCGTCGCCGAGGAGCCGACGCTCGCGTTTCATCTGGTGAAAGCCGGAGAGCAGCGTCCACATGAATCTGCCAACGGATCGATGACGCCCCTGTCCGGCAACTACCCCGGCATCGATGCGGTTCTGCTGACCATCCTTCCGACCTCGGATGCCCCGGTTGCCCAACACGCCGGCGAGGAATGGCTCTACATCCTCGGCGGTTCGGTGGAAGTCACCATCGGAAACGACACCGTAGGACTCCACACCGGCGATGCGCTGCACTTCCCGTCACTGAACACTCACTCCGTGCGAGCACTCGGTGACGAACCCGCACGTGCACTGCTGGTGTCCACCACCTCACGCACCCACTGACGAACGGGCGACGAACAAGTGGCCACCGCAGCTCTGCTCCAACGCCGGGACAGTAGGGTCGGGGAATGACTGTGCGAGCGGGTGTAGTGGTCACGGGAACCGAAGTGCTGGCCGGTCGGGTCGCCGACCGAAACGGCCCGTGGGTCGCCCAGCAGCTACTCGAGCTGGGTGTCGACGTCGCACACATCACGATCTGTGGCGACCGGCCCGATGACCTGACGGCACAGTTGCGATTTCTCGCGGATCAGCGCGTCGATTTGATCGTCACCACCGGCGGCCTCGGCCCGACCGCCGACGACCTCACGGTGGCGACCGTCGCGGCGCTGTACGGCCGACAGATGCACCTCGATGTCCAACTCGAGAAGCGAATCTCCGAGATCGTCGAGCGTTGGCGCAGCCGGCTCAGCTCTGCCGTCGACTCCGAGCCGCTGAAGGCAGGAATTCGCAAGCAAGCGATGGTTCCCGAAGGCGCGCACTCCATCTCGCCGACCGGAACTGCGCCTGGCGTGGCGATCGCAGCGAACGAC
Organism: Rhodococcoides sp. S146-33; assembly: GCF_059489205.1. Taxonomy (NCBI): domain Bacteria; kingdom Bacillati; phylum Actinomycetota; class Actinomycetes; order Mycobacteriales; family Nocardiaceae; genus Rhodococcoides; species Rhodococcoides sp. S146-33. The sequence continues at coordinate 230,936 of NZ_JCAJWY010000002.1, read as the reverse complement.
TCCGGGACGCTGCCTACGGTGCTGATCCTGCCCGGCCCTCCTCGCGAACTACAGGCGATGTGGGAAGAGGCCCTCGCGTCCGCGCCCGTCGCCCAGCTCTTGACGCGACGAGCACAGATCCGTCAGGACACCATTCGCGCCTACAGACTGTCCGAAGCCGATCTCGCCGCGACATTACGGACGGCAGAACGTGACATCGAAGGGTTCGACGCACTCGAGATCACCACATGCTTGAGCCTCGGAGAACTCGAAATGGTGACCCGCTACGGGGAGTCGGCAGCAACCGCATACTCCGAACTCGTCGCGCTGATCGTCAAAGATTATGGCGAACAGGTCTTTTCGACCGACGGATCCACCATCGACGACATCGTCGCCGACAGACTCACCGGCCATAGAATCGCCACCGCGGAGTCCTGCACCGGAGGCATGATCGCGGCCCGGCTCACCGACCGCGCAGGCTCGTCGGCCTACGTCATCGGCGCAGTGGTGTCCTACGCGAACGAGGCGAAAACGGGCCTACTCGACGTCCCGGCCGAGACCATCGAACAACACGGAGCCGTCAGCGAACCGGTGGCGGCATCGATGGCCGAGGGCGCACGGAACCGACTGGGCGTCGACATCGCAATATCCACCAGCGGAGTCGCAGGACCGGGCGGCGGGACGGAACTCAAGCCGGTCGGCACCGTCTGCTTTGCGATCGCCGCCGCCGACCGACCGACCGTCACCCGCACACTCCTACTCCCGGGCGACCGGGCAAGCGTGCGCGCCCTGTCCACCACAGCAGCGATGCACATGCTCGCCGACGCGTTGAAACCCGACCGGTGACCGAGGACTCCGACCGAGTCACTTCTCGCCGACGATCACCCAAGGGAGCCGCGCGCCGATCGGCGATCCTCGAAGCCGCGTTGAACGTCTATGCGACCAGCGACCGACTCGGTCCACGGCTACGCGACATCGCCGAGGCGGCCGGAGTAACCGAAGCGGGCGTGCTCCACCACTTCGGCTCGAAGGACGAATTGTTCGTCGCGATCCTCCGCCGTCGCGACGAAAACGCAGCGGTGATGCACGATCTCAGTACAGCCGAGGGGCAGAACGCCTATTTGGCGGAGACGACCACCACTCCAGGACTCACGAAGCTCTTCGTCGACATGTCGGCTGCAGCAGCCGATCCCACTCATCCAGCACATACCTTCATGGCCGAGCACCGCGCCGCTGTTGTGAGTGTGATCACCCGACTCGCTCCTGATGCCGACATCGACGCCGTCGAAGCCGTCGCCGCACTCGCCGAGGGGTTACAACTGCAGTGGCTGTCCGATCCCAGCGTCGACGTCGCCGGACGCATGCGAAGGTTCACCGCCATCTTGCTCGAACTGGATCGATAACACCTCCCCTGTCGTGTTGAAGCGCGATGCCCGGCATATCGTTAAACCTTGCGCGATTCAGTTTTGATGTTATCGTTAGACGAAGTAAGGGCTTGCGCATTCGGCACACCCATCACGCCTTCGGTTACCGGGGTACAACTCAGCAAGGAGTATGCAAGGTGCACAGATACATTCGGCGAGTCTCGACCCTGCTCGCACTGACAGCAGCAGCGGCAACCTCGGTCGCGGTCGGTACCGCATCGGCCGATCCACTTCCCTCACCGCTGAATCTCGAGACCTACAGCCTGCCCCAGTCGGGGTTCTGTGCCGCCAAGATCGACGTCTCGATTCGCCCCGGCGCGGAATCCAACTCCTACGTGATCGTCGGACCGGACATTCAGTACCTCGGCATCGGCCCATGCGACCTCACCGCCACACTCAGCTGGAAGGAACTGGCCACCGGCAGAACAGGTTCGGACGACATCCCGGTCACCAGCGGTCTGGTGAACTACGGACTGAAAACCTTCTCGGGGCACGGCCTCGTCCAATACACGCTTACCACCAACGGTCCGCACACCACCGACAGAGCGACAGGCACGGTCCAGATTCCCTGAGCAACGCTTCACGAGCAGGAGGCAGCGATGAACCGAACTGGAGTGGTGTCGGTATTCGGGATAGTCGGCCTGATCGCCTTGGCCGGATGCACCACCGTGGAGACGGCACCGTCGGACACCGCGCCCACTCCGTCGACATCGGCTGCGCAACAGCCTGTTCAGGCTGAACCCACCGGCACGTCGTCATCGGGCGGGACCGCGGCCGGCGGTGCCGACAACGAGGTCGGTTCTGGAGGAGCCGCCGTTGCGGCGTGCACCGCCGCGAACATCACTCCCACCCTGGGAGACATCACACCGAGCGATGTTCAAATCACGGTTTCGTTGCGCTACACCAACTCCGGATCCGTGCCGTGCAACGTCACAGGCTTTCCCGGCGCAACGCTGCAAGGGCCCGACGTCGATGGTCTCGGACCGGAGTACAACCTTGCACGCAGCGACATCACACCGTCGACCACGATAACCCTCGAACCCGGGGCGACCGCAGTTGCCGATCTGACTCTCGGCGCGGTGAACAAGAACGACGAGCGGGCATGGATCCCGACTGCATTCCTGACCACCGCCCCGGGAGACACGACGGTGATGACGCTTCCCTTCCCCGCAACGGTCGGCGTGCAGCGTCAGGACGGTGCGACGCACCCAGCGAGCTTCATCGGTGCATTCCGCGGGCCCGTCGATTGATGCAACGTCGGAGCGACTGACAGGTGTAGGTCTGTGTCCGGCGGGGCACTCCCGTACGGTCCTGAAAATGGCGACCAGTCGCCTCGACCCATAGGAGACTCCATGACGATGCCGAGCGATGCAAGCGAAGCAGTCCCGTCCCAGGGAAGCAATGACGGCCCGCGCGAACATACGCCCGAGACCGATGCAGTCGAAGGCGCGCACGTGGACGAAGAGAATGTGCCTCACCCTCCGAAGGACACGGATCCACAGAAATGAGCTTTCGCCCGGTCGCTGCCGACTGACATAGTCGGGGCATGATCGCCTCCCCGTCCATCGAGCAGTTTCGTCGACTGGCACAGTCGTCGCCCTGGCGCTGGAGAACTGTCGAGTTCGAGTTCGTGCCCGCTCGTCACAGTTCCCCGGTGCACGCATGGATTCGCCGCCCGGACTCCCTACGAGTGGAGACTGCCGACGGCCAGGTCACCGAATTGGTTTCCGCAGCAGGCCCGTTCGCAGGAACGATGGTGGTTTACTCGAACCCTTCCGGCCATCGACCACCTGGCCGTTGGGCAACGGATACAACTCCGGTATTCGACGCCGACGGGCTGGTGTCGGAGCTACCGTCGGAGACCGATTCGTGGCTCGTGGACTGGGACGACCCGTTCTACGAGAACTATCAGTGGATCGCGATGCTCAACCCTCTCGAACTGACCCGCTCGGCCCACGATCGTTCGTCCACCACGATATGCACGGAGATGTCCGAGGTGACGGTCGTCGAGCATCACGGCCGGCCGGCGTGGGAGTCGGTCGTTCGCACCACCGAGCAGTACGACGCCCGATGCGAATGCTGCCCGTTGTTGAGTGGGCACTACGACTTCGATGCAGACCATTGGGTTCCGGGGCCACCGGCCACCGTGCGCCTCGACGTCCAGACCGGGATCTGCGTCTACGTCGGTGCCACCACCGACCAGCCCACCGGGGGCTTCGATATCGACGTGACGATCCTGTCCGTGGACGACAAGATGGACGACAGCATGTTCGTGCGGAGCTATCGATAGGATTTGGTGCCACCCGTACACCCTCACGTGCAGTTTACGTGCGGCCCGAGGGCATCAGACGAAGGTGCGAAGGAACTCGATCTTCAGACGGGTGTAGTCCTCGGTCCACTTCGAGCTGACTGCCATGAAACCGTGGTCGAGCTTCGCCTCGTTCGTGCTGTACAAGTTCAGGCGATTGGCGACGCCTACCCTGTCCAGCTTGGCGCTCAATTCGGCTGCCTGGTCGGGGAAAGTACCGGTGTTGCCGTCGGAGATGAAACTGGGCGGGAAGGCGGCTGTGGCGTTGTCCACGACGTTCGCCTGCGCCAGCAGAGCCGTGTCGGTGGTGTCCAGGTAGCTCCGGGCCGCGATGTCGAAGAAGAATCCGTTCGACGGGCTCGGTGATTGCGGTTCGCCCGCTCTGCCGACATCGAGGGCGGCGCTCTCGAACACCACCGCCTTCAAGGCATTTCGGTCCATGGTCGGCTCGACGCCTAGTGCGCGTGCGTAATCGGGGTCGGTCTGCACAATGGCGTAATTGCCCACGATATGGCCGCCCGCGCTGGTTCCGGCGAGCACGACGCGACTCATGTCGAGTCCGTACCGGTCGGCGTTCGTGGCGAGGAACTGAATGGCCTGGCCCAGTTGGATTGTCTGCGTGGGAAAGCGGTACTGCGGAGCGAATGCGTAGTTCAGCGACACCACGTTGTAGCCGGCGTCGAGCATGGGGCCCGCCCAGGACGCGCCACCCGAATCTGCACTGGGAGCACCGTCTGCTTTGTCGCCGACGATCCAGCCGCCACCGTGCACCGTGATGTACGTGGGCCGACTGATCGATGCATCGTTGTCCGCGATGTAGATGTCGAGAAACGAATTGGGTAGCGCCGAGCCATATTCGACGTCGCTGGTGCGTCCTGCACCGTTTACTACCTTCGTCGCCGTCTGCGCGTCGGGCTCGAACGAGTTGCTCTGCCCCAAGGCATGCAGGGATCGGATCAGCGGCACCGGACTGGCCGCCGTGGTGATCACCAGGGCGGAGACCACCACCGCGCTCGCCGCAGCGACACCGGCCGATACGACGGCAGCCGCCCTACGGGTACCGGCCCGACTCGACGGGCCCACTGTACGGCCCGCCCAAGCCGACGCGAGCAGAAAGAATCCCAGTGCAATGGCCATGGTCAAACACAGGACCCACAGTGCGTGAACACCGGTCACCAACCATGCCACCTGAGCGACGACGGCGACAGCGCCGAGCGAGATGCCCACGGCTGCACGCTTCCCGGCATCGAACGAGCCGAGCCGCATCGACACCGCTGCCACGGCGATGACCCACAATCCGACCGCGAGCTGCTGACGGATGAGGACGAACTCGAGCCATGCGAGTACAACAATGACGCCCCCGGTCACCGCGAGCACAGTAGTCATCGCACTCGTACGCCGTCCGCTGTCGGTCTCGATGCCGTTCGGCACGCGCTTCCCCTCTGTGTCGTTCGAGTGCGCTACTGCGCAGCAGCGTGACGTCGCCGGTGTAGTTCACGGACGGCATCGCCGAACTCGGCGACCGGCCCGTCGACCACGATCCCCGGCACGATCTGTTCGATGGGCAACGGTGTGATGGCGAGTGGTGCAGCACCCAATTCTTCGAGCCACGTGAGCAATTGAGCGGTAGACGTGGCGTACACGATGCGGCCGAGCCCGACTATTCCGTGGCTCGCAGCGCACATCACGCAGTGCTCACCGGAGGTGTAGACCGTCGATGCCCGACGCTGCACTGGGCTCAGATTGGTGGCAGCCCAACGAGACAGAGCGATCTCGGGGTGCTGGGTGGGATCGTTCCGGTCGCCGACCCGATTTCTGTCCTCGGCCAACACTTCCCCGCCCTCCGAGACGAGTATCGATCCGAACGGATCGTTGCCCGTCTGCACTGCGTCCGCCGCCAAGTCCACAGCACGGGCCAGGAATGCGCGGTCGCTCGAAGAAATACTCATATTGCACCACCGGGTGCGTCGACGATCGAAATGTTCACGCCTCGACCGTACCGCCTGGGCTTTCGCCGCTTGCCGACCCGGCAGTTCCAACACCGCGTGCGTTCTGCAGGTCGACGACCGATCCTCGGTACGATCATCAGGTGAACTTCTCGGTACGACCTGCCACGTCGTTCGCGGATCTGAGTTCGATTCTCGGTCCCAAGAACCCGACGTCCTCGGTCTGCTGGTGCCTGAGCCACCGTATCGATTCCGCGACCAACAGGGCACTCGTCGGCCCCGAACGCGGTGAGTACGTGGAGAAGCTGACCCGTCGCAGTATCGCGCCGGGGGTACTGGCCTACGACGGCGACGAGGCAGTCGGCTGGGCGGCAGTTGCACCACGCTCGGAGTTACCGTTTGCGCGGTCGAACAAGATTCCGCATATCGACGATCTACCGGTCTGGACGGTCTGGTGCTTCCGCGTGAAGGCCGGCCACCGAAAGCGCGGAATCGCACATGCGTTGTTGGACGGTGCCGTTCGGTTCGCGGCCGACCATGACGCCCCGGCGGTCGAGGGGTATCCGGTGGACAACAGGGGTGCGAAGGTCGACCTGACGATGGCCTACGTGGGCACCCGCGGGTTGTTCGAGTCGGCGGGCTTCGAGTTCGCTGTGGAAACAACGTCGGTGTCGGGTGGCTTCCCTCGAGTGATCATGCGAAAAGACCTGCGCCGCTAGGATGCGGGGCTCACCGCGGCACCGCGTGCATTCCGGTCTCCACATCCTTCTGAGTCTCGGCAAGGAAGGTGTCGAGCTCGTCGCCGATCATGAAGGTTGTGGTGAATTTGCCGCTCTCCGCGATCTGTTTCCAGGTGGGTGTCTCCACCATCTTCCCCAGCGCCGTACGCCAGTAGTCGACTGCGTCGACGGGCATGTCCGGTGGTCCGTACAGTCCACGCCAATTAGCCAGCGTGACATCGAAACCCAGCTCTCGGGCCGTGGGGACGTCGAGACCGGGGATCCGATTCTCGGCCAGAACGCCGATGCCGGCGAGGTCCCCGGATGCCAGTTGCTCGACGAATTCACTGACGCCACCGATGGCCACGTCGATCTCACCCGCGGCAAGTGCGGCGGTCTGTTCGCGGCCACCCTCCTGGGTGACGTAGCGGACGACGGAGGGGTCACCGCCGGCCGCCGAGACCAGGAGGGAGAAAGGCAGCTCGTCATCGTGGGCTGCACCGATCCCCACGCCCGATGGGTTGGACGCGACCGCAGTCATGACTCCGCGTAGGTCGGTCAGTGGACTGCCGGGACGCGTGACAACGACGTAGTACTCGGTCATCAGTCGGGCAATCATCGTGACGTCGTCGTACCCGTATTTCGAGACTCCGCTCACCTGATTCACCATCATCGACAACGACGTCACTGCAAGCTGATCGTCGGTGCCACGATGGTCCTCGACCATCGTGGCGAGGTAGTCGGCACCACTCCCACCGGGTCGATTCTGCACCGGCAGAGCTGTTTCGACGATCTTCTCCTTCTGCAGGGCATCCACGACCGAACGGATGGTGAGGTCGAAGCCACTGCCGGGATCGGCTCCCGCCGTCATGGTGACGGGGCCGTTGGGATAGGGCACCGAATCGGACGGGGCTGCAGAATCGGTGTCGATCCCGGAATCCGTACATCCGGTCGACACGAGGGTGGCGGCGATCATGACACTGAATATCGACTTCTTCGCGATCACAGCATCGCCCCTCGGTCCGGCACAGCGGTCGCTGCTTCCAGCCAACTCTAGGACGCAGCGTCGAGGGGCGGAGCAAAACAACGTCCGGAGAACCGCGTCGACATGCGCCGAGGAGTAGGCGATTCCAGCGACGTACTGGCCCGCACTCACTTACAGTTGCGCAGTGTCGAGCTGGATACTGGGTCTGATCGTCGTGCTCGTCGTAGTGCTGGCCGTAACGGCCAAACTCGCTGCCCGCACCCGAGCGCCCGATCCGGGTTGGTTCATCGACAGCACTCGGGCCGCCGGCGCGTTGACCGTGATCGGCACCATGTTCTCTGTCCTGTTGGCGTTCACCATTTTCTTTGCGCTGCAGAGTTATCAGCGCGCGAGCAATGGAGCCAGCGTCGAAGCCGTCGCCGTGACCGAGCTGCACAACGTGGCCGATGTCCTCGAAGGACACGACGGTGAAAGGCTGCACGGCGGCCTCATCTGCTACAGCCGTGCTGTCGTCTCGGACGAATGGTCCGCGATGGCGCACAGCGAAACCTCCCCGGCGGTCGATCACTGGGTGGACACCATGGTCGAGGACTTTGCGGCCACCACACCGGAAGGTGCCTCGCAAGAGGCGGCGTACGGACAGTGGTTCGATCAGCAAGCCGAACGCCGCGACGGTCGCCGCGATCGCCTGGCCGAGGCAACACCGTCGGTCCCCTTCCCACTCTGGATCGTGCTGGGAATCGGAGCATCGGCAATTCTCTCGTACATGTGCGTACAGGCGGATCGCCGCGAATCCGCTGTGGTACAGGCCGTTCCGATCGCGTTCGTGTCGGCGCTCGTGGCCTCCGCGCTAGTCGTCGTCGCGTTTCTCGACCACCCGTACTCCGACTGGTCGGGCAGCATCCAACCCACCGAGATGAACGTGACGCTGCACTTCATCGATGACGGTCACCCGGCCCCGTGCGACGAGTCCGGCAACCCCACCTGACCCGACGGATGCGCGGCACCGACTACCGCACGATCGGCATCACCTGACGCACCTTCGGATCACGCAGATACAGCGCGCCCCAGGCAAGAACACCGACGTACACCGCGAACAGGACCGTACTGAACAACGGCTTGTCCACTCGCCAATTCGTAAGGACGGCACCACCGAGATATCCGGTCAGGAGCACCGCACCGAGAAATGCGGTGCGCGGTACCAGGTACAGAACCAGGCACACCAGTAATACGACGCCGATGACAGGCGTCATCTCGTCGCGCAGCCCCAAGTCCACTGTCGCATCTTTCACCTGTTGCACATTCAGCAATTTGCCGGCGATATCGAAAATCAGAAACAGCGCGAGCAGGCCCGTCAGGACCCAACCCACGCGTCCTGCGTTGCGCGAGTTGGTCGCAGGTTTTGTCGTCATGGTCATGGTGGTCTCCGATGCTTGCTGAGTGAGGTGTCGCCGGTATCGACTGCCATCGGTACGAAAACTCACCGCCGCGAGGGCAAGACCAGGATTGTTTCAGCCGCGATCGTGAACACCAGGATGCGAACCCACCACAGCCGTCACCGCTATTTCCACCCGCATCATCGGGGCACCCAGCGCGCTCACCCCGATCTGAGTCCAGATCGGGGCGCGGTTGCCCATCCGCCTTTCGAATTGTTCCACCATGACCCTGTTGTGCGCGTCGCCGATCGAGACCTCGGACTCCGGAATATGGTACGAAATAACAGATACGACGTCATGCCACGTGGTCCCCGCCGAAACAAGCGTCCTCTCGACGTTGTCGAACGCGCGCACGATCTCGTCCTCGAGCGTTTCCGGAAAGTTGAACTCGTCGTCCCAGCCGCCCTGTCCGGACGTATCGACACGATCTCCGATGCGGACGGCTTGGCTGTATCGCATGTTCGCGAGTTGCGTATCGCCATAACCAGGAGTGACGAAGAATTCTGCAGCAATCATGGTGATCTCCTCGAGTAGATGGCGGGCCCGCTGGCGTACCGCTCACATGGAACTTCATGCGTGAAGTAAAGTTACCACAGTTACTTCACTCATGAAGTAACTGTGCTCGACTAGGATGCCGATATGGCGACGACAGACTCGGCGGACGCAGATCCGGACTCATCCGAAGAACTCACCTGGCTGACCGCAGACGAGAAGGCCGCCTGGACCGGATTGGTCTCGCTGATCCTGCTGCTGCCAGGCCGATTGGAGTCTCCGCTGCAGCAGGAGTCAGGACTCACCCTCTTCGAATACCTGACGCTGAGCCACATCTCCGAGACGCCCGGACATCGGCTGCGAATGAGCGAATTGGCATACCTGACAAATGGATCGCTGTCCCGCCTGTCGAATGTGGTCAAGCGTTTCGAGCAGCGCGGCTGGGTTGTTCGATCAACGGATCCCGAGGATGGTCGCGTCACCACCGCCGAACTCACCGACGCCGGCTACGACGTCGTCGTGGCAGCAGCACCGGTTCATGTACGCGCAGTGCGCAACTTCGTACTCGACCCGCTCACCGAGACCGACCACCGAGCATTGGCTCGAATCGCAGCAAAGTTACGAATCCGACCGGATGACCTGAGCTGAAAACTACGAGTTCAGCGAACGGTGATGGCACTCGGCCCATTGCGCCAGCGCCAGCAACGGCCCGTTCGCAAACGACTCCCCGGTGTCGGTCAGCCGGTACATCTCACCGACGTCGTCCTTCTCGACCAAACGGAAAGTTCGCAGGCGTTTGATCGATTCGTGCAGAGACTTGTCGCTGATGCCTCCGATCATCGACACCAGGTCGACGCGTCGAGTCGGTCCGGACCTCAATGCAGTCAGGACTACCGCGTCCCACTGATGCGCGATCAACTCGACGCCTAGCCTGACGAAGCAGTCGGCCGCGGCGGGCAACACATCGCGCATCGGATCCTCCCTATGGTGAACGAACGCCTACCGAATGGTAGGCGTCATGACGCTAGCGTTCGTTGCGGGCGGCAGCGAGTACCGAGAACAGACCGAGTCTCGGACGCATGCCGCGGTAGGAGAAACCGTGAACGAGCAGCAACTCATCCATCGGGCAACAGCCTCCGACAGAGTGATCACCGTATTGGGTGCAACCGGGCAGCAGGGTGGGTCAGTGGCCGCGGCCCTGCTCGAAGGCGGGTGGGGGGTTCGTGCCGTGGTGCGTGATCCGTCGAGCGCGCGTGCCCGGCGACTCGAGGCCGTCGGGATAGAGACGGTCGGGGGCGACCTTGCCGACCCGACATCGCTGCGGTCGGCCTTCACCGGTGCCCATGGGGTGTTCAGCGTGCAACCCAGTTCAGGCCAGGCCGGGTCCGAGGTCACCGATGACGACGAGGTGGCGTACGGAATCTCGGTCGCCGACACCGCAACGGCCGCGGGGGTCGAACACCTCGTGTACAGCTCGGCGATCGCCGCGGGCACGACATCGACCGGCATCGCGCATTTCGACACAAAGAGTCGCATCGAAGAGCACATCAGAGGGCTCGATATCTGCAGCACGATTGTCCGCCCGGCGAGCTTCATGGAGATTCTTCTGCTCCCCGGCATGGGTCTCGCCGACGGTCGGTTCTCGTTCCTGATGGACGATGAGCAACCGATGCAATTCATCGCTGTACGCGACATAGGCTCGATAGTTGGGCAGGTCTTCTCCACACCGAACGAATTCGGGCATCGAACTCTCGACATTGCCGGGGACGCGCTCACCGGACATCAACTGGCACAGCACTTCAGCGTTGCATTGGGCCGACCGATCGACTATCGACGAATGAATCCGACCGTCCTGGAGCAGAACGACCTGCTGGGTCGACTGGCGGCCGCAGTCGACGACGGACGATTGGCAGGACGGGCTGAAATACCGTCGCTACGTGTGCGATTCCCGTTCTTGCTTCGATTCGAGGACTGGCTGGCGACCCGTGATTCCGACACCATCGACGCCGCCACTCGACCGTCGAGCGGCAACGTCGGTCTGCGCTGACAACGACCTCGGATCTGGCGACTATCGGGTAAGCGGTCACCAGCCGACGGTTCCGTGCCGATCGATGAACCGCCCGGATCCATGACCCGGACCCTCGGTCGCGAGCTGCACGATGGCGTCGGTACCCTCGGTCACGGTCTGTGGGCCGCTGTTACCGTTGAATTCGGTTGCGGTATATCCCGGGTCAGCGGCATTGATGCGAATGTCGCTCAGGCCCTTGGCATATTGCGTCGTCAGCATCGTGACAGCCGACTTCGATGCTGTGTATGCCGGAGCAACCACCCCGGATTCGACTCGAGACGAGTCGTGCGTTGCTGCAAAAGAACCCATTCCACTGCTGACGTTGACGATGACGGGATCGGTCGAGCGGCGTAGCAGAGGAAGGAATGCAGCTGTGGTGCGGACGATTCCGAGAACGTTGACATCGAGCACAGACTGCACATCCTCGGCGGTCAACTCGTCGACGGCGCTGTGCGGGCCGGCGATACCGGCGTTGTTGATAAGTACGTCGACAACACCCTCGTGCTGTTGTACGTCCGAAACTGCAGCTGCCACGGATTCGGCATCGGTGACGTCGATCTGCACGAACCGAGCACCCACTGCTTCGGCAGCGATCCTACCCCGCTCGGCATCACGCGCTCCGAGGATCACGGTGTGGCCCTGATCGATCAGTCGTCGTGCAGTTTCGTATCCGAGGCCCTTGTTCGCTCCGGTGATGAATGTGATGGTCATGCCCCCAGTGTCTACGTCGATCGGTGCTTGTTCCAGGCACGCCACGACGGTAGGAAAACCGGTACCACCCTGATAGCGGGTCGAAGAGCGACAATGGGATCGTGACCTCGACAACGGACGGACTCGGCTCGACGATCAGATCCTGGCGCGATCGACTCTCACCCGACGCTGTCGGCCTGCCGACCGGACGCTCTCGACGGGCCGCAGGACTCCGGCGCGAGGACCTCGCCGATCTGGCAGGCATGTCCGTGGACTACGTCGTACGACTCGAACAGGGACGAGCGAAGACACCGTCGGTTCAGGTGGTGTCGTCCTTGGCGCGTGCTCTCCAGCTGACCCTGCCCGAACGGGACCATCTCTACCGCTTGGCCGGTCACATTCCGCCGGCCGACGGCACGATCTCCGACCACATCCCGCCCGGCGTGAGGCGGGTCGTCGGCCGGCTCCATGAGGGTGCAGTTGCCGTGTTCGCGGCCGATTGGCAACTGTTGTGGTGGAACCGAACGTGGGCTGCGTTGGTAGGCGATCCGTCATCCGTGGCTTCGGCCAGGAGGAACTTTGCTCGCGATTGTTTCCCCCTCGCCGCAGACACACCAGGAATGTCGGCCTGGCCGGTGACGCCGTCAGGAGGCGAAGACGCAGTGTGCGCGGCAGTCGTGTCCGACCTTCGGCGGGCCACCGGGCGGTTTCCCCACGACTCGAGACTGCGGGCGCTGATCGTGGAATTGCGCGCCGGCAGTGAGGAATTCGAGGCGCTGTGGTCGAAGGGTGCCGTCGGTTCACATCGCGAGGATCACAAGGTAGTCCACCATCCGACGGTCGGACCGATCACGGTCGACTGCGATGTCCTCACCGACGGCGACGCAGAGCTGAAGATCGTCATCATGACTGCCGCCCCCGGCTCCGAGGACGAGACCAAGTTGCGCTTGGCCACGGTCGCCGGCAGCGTGGCCACGACTGAATTCGCCTGAAGGGCTGGGTCGTCAGAGGCTGCGGTTCTCGGTTCGTATTCTGCGGGCTTCGCCGAGAAGCGAGTCGACAACGGCGCTCGTCGAGTTCGTGCGATGTGGCAGCGTTACAGCGCAGGTAGTCCGCCCACTCCACCCTGGATCATCGACCTGGACCGTGGTTACACCGTCCGGCACTGCGGCTGCTGCTAGCTCGGGTATGACCGTGATACCCAATCCTGCTGCGACACAGCCGAGACGGGCAGTCCACTCCCGTATGCGAGCACCGACTTGCGGATTCGGCAAGGTGGGCCACGCCCCGAATTGCGGGTCGTTGCGGACACCCTTGCCGACGATCCACGATTCACGCGCGAGTTCGTCGACGTGTACGCGACCTTGGTGCGCGAGCCTGTGCTCGATTCCGACAGCTAGCAGGAGCTTTCCGTCGATCACTGTGTCGACGCGCAATCCGCTGAGGTCGTATTCGGCAAGCCCGTCGCCGACAGCGATCACTGCGACGTCGATGCGTCCGGCACGTAATTGTCGCAGCTGTGCTGGGGTCGAACTTTCGACGATCTCGACGGCCAGTTCCGAGTGCGAGTGTCGAAGTCTGGCTATCGCGCGCGGCACGAGAACCATTGCTGCGGTGGGAAATACTCCTATCGACACTGTTCCGGTGAGTAGATTCTCGGCTTCGGTGAGTTCGCGGGTTGCCGCGTCGATCTCGTGCAGCACGGTCGCTGCGCGCGCCGCAACGAGTGTCCCCGCCGCTGTGGGCCGCACTCCGCGTGCACCGCGCTCGAACAAGGTCGATCCCGCGGCCGCTTCCATCGAAGCGACTTGCCGAGAGATCGCCGACTGCGTGTAGCCCAGGATCTGAGCTGCAGCAGTGAACGATCCGGTCTCGAACACCACGCGTACCACTCGCAGTCCGCTCAGACTCCATTCCGTCACCCTGTCATTCGACCACATCCAGTCATGCATGTCTCGCATACCGGCTATGCGTAACTTTCGCTGGTGGAATGGCTGGCAGAGGCGCAGGCTGACTACACCGACGAAAGGAAGTGCGAGAGTGACCGTCAGCAACAGAACGTGGTTCATCACCGGCTCGTCCAAGGGGTTCGGTCGCTTGTGGGCCCAGGCTGCGCTCGAACGCGGTGATCGTGTCGTCGCGACCGCTCGTAACACAGCCGATCTCGAGCCTCTGGCCGAAGAATTCGGAAATCGTGTGTTGCCGCTACGTCTCGACGTCACCGACCGCGACGGAGTGTTCACGGCGGTGGGGCAGGCAGCGGAACACTTCGGAACCATCGATGTGTTGGTCAACAACGCGGGATTTGGACACTTCGGCATGGTCGAAGAACTCACCGAAACCGAAATCCGTACCCAGATGGAGACCAATTTCTTCGGAGCACTGTGGGTTACACAAGCTGTCGTTCCGATCATGCGAGCACAACGTTCGGGACGCATTCTGCAGATCACGAGCGAAGGCGGAGTCCGTGCATTCCCGGGAATCGGCGCTTACCACGCGTCCAAGTGGGCGCTCGAAGGTTTGTCCGAATCCCTCTGGCAGGAAGTGGAACAGTTCGGAATCCAGGTGACCAACGTCGAACCAGGACCGTACGACACCGACTGGCTTGCCACCGGCTCACGAACCAGCGCGGTCGATAGTGCCTACGACGACGTGCGGGCCTCGACCGCAGGAGGTTTCGACGTCGGAGACCCTGCCGCGACGTCCGCCGCGATCCTGCAACTCGTCGATACCGACCGTGCCCCGCATCGCCTGTTTCTCGGCAAGACCTACGACGACATCGTCCCCATCTATCAGGACCGACTCGACACGTGGCGGCGGTGGCAGCCCACGGCACTGGCCGCCTTCGGCCACATCGCAAACACCGCCACAACCAGGGGAGAACACTGATGACACAACCGTCGACAAACCCGGCCCGTGAGGATGACACTCGATACGCCGACCGCCGGATCGCACTGGTCACGGGCGCTTCCGGCGGGATCGGACGCGCCGTCGCCACCCGACTCGGAGCCGACGGCATGGCCGTCGGTGTGCACTACTCGGGCAACCGCGAGCGAGCGGTGGCCACCGCCGATGCAGTCATCGCCGCGGGCGGCGAGGCGGTCGTACTGTCCGCCGATGTCGCCGACGAGAATTCGACGGCGGCCATGTTCGACGAACTCGAGGCCACCTTCGGTGGAGTGGACGTCGTCGTCCACACCGCCGGGATCATGCTGTTGTCGCCGCTCGTGGACATGTCGTTCGACGATTTCGACCGCATGCTCCGCACCAACGTGCGCGGCACGTTCATCGTGAGCCAATCGGCTGCACGACGGATCCGCACAGGCGGCGCCATCGTGAACTTTTCCAGCTCGGTGGTCAAGCTGGCCTTGCCGAGCTACGGCGCGTACGCGGCAACCAAGGGTGCAGTCGACGCGTTGACCCCGATCCTCGCGAAAGAGCTGCGCGGACGCGACATCACAGTGAACACTGTCGCACCCGGGCCAACCGCGACTCCGCTCTTTCTCGACGGCAAACCCCGAGAAGCAATCGATGCGATGGAGAAGATGACACCTCTCGAAAGGCTGGGTCGACCGGAGGACATCGCGGAAACCGTGGCCCACCTGGCCGGTCCCGCTCGATGGATCAATGGTCAGGTCGTGTACTCGAACGGCGGGATTGTCTGAGCTCTTCTACCGAGATCGCCTCTCTCACAATGACTTTACAAACCGATCCAGCCGAAGTCTGACATTGGCCAGCACCTCGGCGTCAGCTGCTCATTCGGCCGTGAGCGATTGCGCGAGCATCAGGATGGTGCCGCTCGGACCGCGCAGGTAGGTGAGCTTGTACACGCCTTCGTAATTGGCCACACCACGAAGCGGGTGGTAACCGTGCCGCGCTGCGACCGCGAGCGAGTCGTCGATGTTATCGACGGAGAAGGCGATTCGATGCATTCCGATCTCGTTGGGAAGCGTCGGCGAGGTTTCGATGGCGTCGGGGTGGATGTACTCGAACAGTTCGATCTGCCCCGACCCGTCCGGAGTCTGAAGTACTGCAATCTTGGCGTGGTTTCCATCGAGCCCGACGGCGGTGTCGGCCCACTCCCCTCGAACTGTGTCGCGGCCGAGCACGGTGAGGCCCAAGTCGGTGAAAAATTCGATCGTGGCCTCGATATCGCGGACGGCGATACCGACATTCACCAGTTCGATGCTCACGGTTCCTCCTCGATGGGTTGTCGTTCGAGAATACGAAAGATGTCGGGTCGATCATCGACAGCCGATCGTTTCGACATCGCCGAGTCTCCGACTTGTCAGACTCCCGACCACGAGCGCACAATTCTTCATTATGGCACTGATCTCGAAGGGCTTCGTCGGCCGCAGACGCGGCGACGACGGGCGCACTCCCCCCGGTCAGTATCTGACCAAGGATTTTCCCGTCCTCGCGATCGGGCCTGCGCCCGTGGTCGGGACCGACACGTGGACGTTCTCGATTGCCTCCGAACGCGGCGAGACTCGCACCTGGACCTGGGATGAATTCGCGGCACTGCCACACGAGGCCCCGACCGTCGACATCCACTGCGTCACCAAGTGGTCGAAGCTCGACACCACGTGGAAGGGCGTGAGCCTGGACGTTCTGCTGGACGGTCTCGACACCGATGCACGGTACGTCGTGGTGCACGGTTTCGACGGCTACACCACCAATCTCCCCCTCGAGGACCTCAGGGATGGCAAGGCCTGGCTGGTCACCGAGTTCGACGGCGCTCCCCTGGCTCGCGAACACGGCGGTCCTGCAAGGCTTCTCGTTCCGCATCTGTATTTCTGGAAATCGGCCAAGTGGATCTCACGAATCGAACTCACTCTGGACAACGAGCAAGGTTTCTGGGAGCGCGGCGGGTACCACGATTACGGAGATCCGTGGCGCGAGCAGCGGTACCAGGGCGACTGACGTGACATCGGCGGCTGGGGCGAAACCCTGGCTCGTTGCCACGGTTGCGGCCGTGCGCCGTGAGACACCGACGGCGTCGACCCTTGTTCTGGACGTAGACGGGTGGCCCGGCCATCTCGCCGGGCAGCACGTGGATGTCAAGCTCACCGCCGAGGACGGTTACAGCGCGCAGCGGAGCTACTCTCTTGCGTCCGCACCCGACGGCACCTCGCGCATCGAGATCGCGGTGCAGAACGTCTCGGACGGCGAGGTGTCGCCGTACTTGGTCGAATCCGTCGAGGTGGGCGATCGCATCGAACTTCGCGGACCGGTGGGTCGGTGGTTCGTCTGGCGGCCGTCCACGCCCTCCGAGACTCCGTCTCCCCCGATCCTGTTGGTGGGTGGCGGTTCCGGCATCGTCCCGCTTCGTGCGATGGTGCGCGCGCAGGCGTCCGCGACGGGCGGACGAGTGCCCTTTCGGGTGCTGTACTCCGTGCGCGAACCCGCCGAGGTCTACTTCGCCGACGAGTGGGCTCGCCCTCCGGCCGGCGTGGACGTCACCATGATCCACACGCGGCGGGCACCTGCGGGCACCGCACGGCCGCTCGGCCGCATCACACTCGACGATCTCGACGCCCACGGGTGGCCGGCGGAGTTCGAGCCGCGTTGCTATATCTGCGGCCCCACCAGTTTCGTCGACACGGTGGCCGACATGTTGGTGGGACGTGGTCACTCGGCAGCCAATATCCGAACAGAGCGTTTCGGACCGAGCTGAGGAAGGCCTTCGGGTCAGCATCAACCACGCGGTACAGATGAACCGTCCACATTTCGACGTGAACAATGGGGTTCCACTCCATCCTCTTCCGAGCCGCGTTCCCCTACTGTCGGCGTCATGACCATCGATCGAATACCGGTGTCCGGTGGAGACCTCGTCGTCGAAACACACACCGGAACCAGTGAGCCGATCCTCGTGGTCCACGGCGTGTCCAGCCAACGGATGCTGTGGAGCTGGCTGCGTTCGGAGTCGCCGCACCTGTCACTGGTCGCACCCGACCTACGCGGCAGAGGTGACAGCGTCGACGTCACAGGACCGTCGTCACTCGCTCGGCACGCAGACGACCTCGATGCCGTCATGGATGCCCTCGGACTCGACGCCGCGCACGTGTGTGGAATGTCGATGGGCGGCTTCGTGGCGGTCGAGTTCGCAGCCCAGTATCCATCGAGAGTGAAGAGTCTGGTTCTCGTCGACGGGGGTGTGCCGGTAGCACCGCCGACCGGCCTCACGCGAGAGACCGTGGGGGCTGTGTTCGCAGACAGGATCGCTCGAACTCAGCAGCACTGGAACAAGATCGACGACTACATCGAATTCTTGGTGTCGACGTCGCTGCCGCTACTCGACCCCGCTGACCCGCTGCTACGAAAATATGCCGAACACGATCTGGTCGACGGCACGGTGCGGCTGTCGTCCGATGCGGTCGTCTCCGATGCCACGGACGTGTTCTTTGGTGATTCGCGATTCGAGGAACTGACGATGCCGATTCGATTCCTGCACGCGCAGTGGAGCGTTGGCGCGAACTCCACTCCGATGTACTCGCCGCAGGATATCGAAGCATTCGACCTGACATCCATCACTCCGATGCCGGCCCTCGATCATGCCGGAACGATCATGACGTCGGTCGGTGCCGCTGCGGTGGGAGCAACAATCGACAAGGCACTGCGCGGCGAGTGAACGACCCCTTCGAGGTGTTCGCTCCGGGTCAACGCCTCACGTCACCGAGAATGTCGACGATCGCAGCTTCAGACGGCGGCCGACGACGGGGAAGCAACCGCAGACGCATCGACCTCGAAAGGCCCCCAGGGCGTATCTCGAAGGGCGGGGCAATGTTCGGGCGTCGGATTGTGTGCGATGTCGATCATTCGGTCGAGCACGTCACGTGTTGCGGCCAGATCGGTCATTGCCGCGGTGATGCGGTCACGTTCGACTCTCATGATCTCGAAGGCCTCAGGTGTGCTTCGGCCGCTGTCGATGCACGGCAGCAGTTGTCGAATCTTTCGACTCGACAGACCGGCCGAGAAGAGCTGCTGGAGTAGCTTCACTCGCTCGACCGCAGACTCTGGATAGATGCGCTGTTCGCTGGAGGTCCGTTCGGATGCCAGCAAACCCTGCTCTTCGTAGTAGCGGAGGGCTCGCGTGCTCACTCCTGCCCGGTGTGCGACCTCGCCGATCCGCATTCCGCATCTCCCTCGCTCGACGATCAGACCGTAAGACTTGCCCTTGACGTTAACGTGAAGTTCTAGCCTTGTCGATATCGGGCCGATCAGGACCGAACAACGCAGCCTCACGAAGAAAGCAAGGTCCCCATGGACTTCTCCGACCAGACCGTCCTCGTCACCGGAGCCAACCGCGGCATCGGCCGTCAGTTCGTCCTGGAGTCACTCGATCGTGGTGCCGAAAAGGTGTACGCGACCGCGCGCCGACCCGACACCCTCGACTTCGACGACAGCCGAGTCGTGCCGATCGCACTCGACCTGCTCGACCCCGAATCAGTGTCCGCGGCAGCATCTTTCGCGTCCGACATCACGCTGCTCGTCAACAACGCAGGCATCTCCACCGGTGCCACGCTCGTCACCGGTGATCTCACGGAAATCCGGCGAGAGATGGACACACATTTCTGGGGCACACTGCACGTCATTCGCGCTTTCGCCCCAGTACTGGCGACACACGGTGGTGGTTCGATCGTCAACATCTTGTCCGCTCTGTCCTGGTTCGCCACAACGAGTTCCGGTGGATACTCCTCCGCCAAGGCCGCTGAATGGAACATGACGAACGGCGTACGCCTCGAACTCGCTCCGCAAGGGACATTCGTACAGGGAGTCCTTCTCGGTGCTGCCGACACCGACATCGCCGCCGGCTACGACGGACCGAAAATCGATCCACGTACAGTGCCTCGCGCTGCCTTCGACGGTCTGGCCGACGGATCCATCGAGATCATCGTCGACGAGTGGACCGCCATGGTGAAATCCTCACTCGCAGGCGATCCCTCGGCCTTCTACGCTCGAATGGCTGAGCTGCTGGGCACGAACTGACCGAATCCCCCTCGGCCCGGCCGACTGTGTGCAGCAACCCTCGACGACAACCGATCCGATGAATCACAGCCGATGAACTGCACCTTCACTCGCCCAGTTCGTCCAAAATCCTCACGAACGTCGCACGCTCTTCCCGAGTGAGCTTCTTCAGCGGACTGACGGAGGTCAGGGCCTGGCCAAGGCGCTTTCGGGCCCGCGCTCCTTCATCGGTCAAACCGACGAATTTGCGCCTCCCGTCTACAGGATCGGATGCTCTTTCGACGAAACCGCGTGCTTCGAGCTGCTTGACGATGAAGGTGGTATTCGAGGCGTTGCATCTCAGTCGTGCTGCGAGCTCCGACATCGTCAGGTCGATTCGATCAGGGAGCACGTTCCACAGGGCATGCGCGGTAATGAGCGTCAGACCCTCCTGTGTCGCAAACGGCACGAAGTCGTCGTTGATCCGAAGAGCAAGTTCCTGCATGCGCAGCGTCGCGTCGAGAATGTCCACGTTCGCAGGCTAGCAGTAGTTCAAGTCATGAAGTAGTTTGATAGTTCAAGACTTGAAGGAGATGTGAATGTTGGAACTTTCGCGACTCGACGGGCGCACGGTCGCCGTCACGGGCGCTACGTCAGGAATCGGCTATTTCATTGCCGAACGGATCGCCGCGCTGGGCGCCCGAATAATCGTTGTGGCTCGCTCGGAAAAGCGTGGCCGGCGCGCCATCAGCCTCCTACCCGACCCCGGTCGTCATCGATTCGTCGAAATGGACCTCGCGAACATCGAGTCCGTACGGCAGGCGGGTGAACAGTTATGCGAGACGGATCGGCTCGATGGACTGGTGCTCAACGCGGGCTTGATTGCTGCACCCGAGTCATTCCAGGAAGGCCCTTTCGGCACAGAACTGACTGTGGGCACGAATGTGCTCTCACATGTCGAGCTGCTCCGTCTCGCTCTCCCGTCCTTGGAGCGGGCAGCGGATGCAAGAGTCGTGAGCATCGGAAGCATGCTCACGCAACGCATTCCGTTCGATCCGAACAACTGGCTGTCACAGGACTCCTACCGCCCACGCGTGGCATACGCCATGTCGAAACATGCGACGGAGATCTTCGGGTTCGAACTCTCCCGCAGACTTCGCGCCAAGAATTCTTCGGTCACGTCCATCGTTGCCCATCCCGGTGGCGCGATCGACGTGCTCACCGCTGATCGGCCGGGAATCCACTCTCGACCCGGCATCGTTCGAGCAGCTGCCCGAGTACTCGGGCCTGCATTCTCGTCCGTGGTCCAGGGTAAGGACTCGGCGGCCGAACCAGCGGTTGCAGCAATCGCCGCTCGCAATCTGCCGCCCGGTGACGTGTACATCGGTCCACGAAGTAACGCTGCCGGCCCACCGATGATCGCCGAACCCGTCGCCACCAGCCGTGATCCCGAACTCGGCGCACTCCTCTGGAACGAAGTCGAACGCATCATCGGGGCCCCCATCGTGGGGTGAACGACCCTTTCATGCGATCGACGGCGAGGGGCGCTCGTTCCATCGAAGTAGCGGCCCGGGCTTCGAGCACTTTTTTGGGCGCGCGAGGTCTAATCGATTCACACGATAGATCCCCCGAGAGAATTTGGTGCGCACGATGTCCGATGTCAAAGGTCCACAGAGCTACTTCCCATCCATCGAGACGAAGTACGGCAGGCCCGTGTCCGAATGGCTCGATGCCATAGCCGCGTCTCCGCTGACGAAACACTCCGAACTGGTCACGTGGCTCAAAACCGAGCACGGGCTGGGACACGGCCACGCCAACGCCTTGGTGGCCCACGCCAAGCAAACAGGCCTGATCACCTTGCATTGAACGCGAGCCGACACCCTTTTCGGAGGTGGGTACAGGCGTGTCTCGAGCCGAGCTATCGTTCGTCGTCAGTTCAGCTGGACGCGAGGGCCTCAGTCTCGGCAACCATTGTCGTAGCAATCCAGAACGCATCGTAATTGTGTACGAACGCCGGGTCGCCGTAGGGGTCGTCGAGCGGTTCGGGCTGCGGTAGACGGCGGTTGACGACGAACGGGATTTGTAGTTCACCGAGAGCGCCGTGCGAGCGGAGCGGTGCATCCAGTCCGCTCAGATCGTGCCACTCGGCATACCGGCCCACCGCTGTACCGGCCTCGGCCAGCAGCACTACGTCCCCGATCCTGTCGGCCGGTTGGTGGTAGATCTCCACCGCTTCCTCTCGGGTGTGAACTGCCTTTACTCCGGCCAGTTTTCGCAATTGTTCGATGACCAAATCCCTGTCCGCGTCGCCGGGCAAATAGATGCTGGCGAACGAACCGAGAGCGCCGTGGTGCACCGTGTACGGATCGGTGATCGGAAGGATGACGCGAATACCCTCCGCTCCTTCACTGTTGGTGCTTGTCGGAGCGACGCCGAGGATGCGGCGGACCTCGTCCTCGACATAGACCACGCGCGTGACGCCGGCGGCGTCGGTCTTTGCGCTCATTCCATGATCGGCGGGCAGCATGACAACGGCACCCAGCGCATCGAGTCGGTCCGCGTAGGAGTCGATCATGGCGTAGAAAGCGTTTGCCACATCGGTCCCGGGGGCGTGCTTGTGCTGAATGTAATCGGTCAACGTCAGATACATCAGGTCCGCACCTCGGGTCTCGAGGATCTTGACTCCGGCAGCCAGTGCGAATTCCGACAAGTCCGCCGAATACACCTGAGGCAGTGGCTTTCCGACCAATTCGAGGACGTCGTCGATTCCGTTCTCGGCCACGGTTGCCTGATCGGCCTTCTCCGCCGAGAAACAGATGCCGGTTCGAGAAGGCACGTCGAACGTCGAGTTGCCGTTCATGCTCGGCCCCTCTTCGACGAGCCCGGCACCCAGTAGACGTCGCAGCTTGTCCTTCGCGGTCACCATGACGACGTCGAGGCCGGCTTCGTTGGCGGCGGCGAAAACGGTGGGCGCTCGCAGGAATCGCTTGTCGTTCATCATCACTTCTTCACCGGTCGCGGTGTCGAAGATGACTGCAGTGCCGAGTGCCATGGCAATCAGAACCCAGATGTACAGATGTCCGAACCACGGGGTTCGTCGCACTGCGACTACCGCCCGCTCCGTGCTGGATGGATTTGGCATGGTCCCGTCTTCCTCGTGGCGATTCGGTACCGCCTGTGACCATGGTCTGAAGCGAACCAGGCACAACCATGAACGAAATATGGCCGAAGCGTCAACGGGACAACCAATCTGACCGACGATCCGATGGGGTTCTATCGCCGAATCAGATGGCCGAGGCCTTTCGACCGGTATGCCGAATCGGCCTCATCGAGCCACTGAAGTCGTTTCATGTCTCTTACAGGACCGTCGCGAAATGAGCCTTCACGAAGTCTTCGAAGGTCCGGGCCGGGTGACCGGTCACACGCTCTACGACGTCTGTGGCTCGATCCTCTGTGCCGCGGGCTATGTCGGCGTCCAGGGCGGCCAGAATCCGTGCAAACTCAGCAGGGAGGCCGTGGTCGCTATGCCGTTGAGCCAACTCCTCGACAGTGATCGAGCGATGTGAAATCTCGGTACCGGTCTGTGCGGATATGACGGCGGCCGCATCGCTGTAGCTGAGAGGTGTCGGCCCAGTGACGATGTGGTCGGTGTTGTGTGGCTCGGGATCCGTCAAGGAGTGTGCAGCAACGTCTGCGATATCGAGCGCGTCCACGAAAGCAATCCGCCCCTCGCCTGTTGCGCTGACGACCTCTCCGTTTCGAACACCTTCAGCGAGAGGGGTGGATCCAATGAAGTTCTGCATGAACCACGTCGGCCGGAGGACGGCCCATTCCGGTGCCAGCGAAGCCACCGCGTCGTGAATCTCGCCGAGTCCCGGTGCACCCCGGTCCAGTGCAGACGAGCTCAATGCGACGACCCTTCGAACACCCTGTTGCACTGCGTATTCGAGGAAAGGCGCGACGACCGGCATCGGGTCAGCCGAGCCGACGGGTGCGACGAGGTAAACCCCGGTGACCCCCTGCAGCGCTCGCGCGTGACTGTCTGCGTCGGCCCAGTCGAAGTACACATCGTTCGGTCGTACCGGATCCCTTGTAGCGAGACGTGTTCCAACGTTACGGCCGTCGAGCGCCCGCGCTACGCGACTTCCTGTCGTACCCGTCGAGCCCAGAACGAGTATCACGCTGTACCTCCCGCGAACGCTGTGAGGTCGTTCGTCGTACCGATCGCTTCCGCAGCTGCCAACGGACTCCAGTAGTCGCGATAGTGTCGGATATGACTGCCGTCAGTCGTAATGACGGCGACGTACCGCATCGAGTACGCGTTTCCCGTCTTGGGCGCGATGCCTGCAAGCTGGAATTCAGCGACACTGACGTCCGGATCTGCCGTGACGTGAACGGTTTTCGACGTGACTTCTCGAACGTCGAGAATGTCGCTGTACCCGCTCATGTATTCGCGGATCGCTTCTCTGCCCTCGATACGCGAGGGGTAACCGACTGCAGCAAAAGGGAATTCGATGGTCCCGTCCGTGGCCCAGAGATCCGAAAATCCGTCCATGTCGTGGTCGAGAAGTAATTCCAGTGCGCGGTCCACGATGTGTTGATTCATGCTTCCTCCTAAGAGTGGACGGTACGGTACCGTCTCATCCGAACATACGCGAGACGGTACCGTCCCGTCCATCGGGTAGGCTCGGGCACATGAGTCCAGGGAGGCCGACCGGTGCGGCCGTACTCAAGCCGACAGTGACGCAGTCGATCGTCGAGGCAGTACTCGACGAGTTTTCCGAGGCGGGTTACGGCCGTTTGTCCATGGAGCGCGTGGCGAAGCGAGCCCAGGTAGGAAAGAGCGCTTTGTATCGCCGATGGCCGTCGAAAGAAGAGATGGTCGTCGCTGTGCTGTCCGAGTTCAGCGTCGGAGCCTCGGAAGCACCTGATACCGGTACGTTCCGAGGCGATATACGAGCGACGCTCGGCCAGTTCGTCGACTGGATCGACGAACCACGATTTTCCAAGATTCTCCCTGACCTGGTCGCCGAGTCTGCCCGCAACCATCGCCTGGGCGAACTCCACAAACAGATGATCGGGATGCCACGTCGGGAGCGTGCGGTTCAGATCTTCGAGCGTGCGGTTGGACGAGGTGAAATATCCGAGCACGTCGACTTCGAGTTGGCGCTGGATCTGGTTGCCGGCCCGTTGTATTGGCGGTCGACCGTGAGGGGAACCGACAAGGACGAAGGGTATCTCGACCGTCTGACAGACGTGATCGTTGCGGCACTGACCGGTTTTTGACAGCTACGACCTATAGATTCGAGCGTAGATGATGCCCATGTCGAGTCCCACGCCTCGTCCCGAACCCTTCGTTTCGTCGACTTCTGCTGCGGCGCTCGACGACTTGAGAGCGCGACTTCGGGCGACACGGTGGCCGGACGATCCCGCCGATGCCGGGTGGTCACTCGGTGTCGACATCGGCTATCTGCGTGAGCTCGTCGAGTACTGGGTCGACGAATTCGACTGGACAACACAGGAGTCGGCCTTGTCGAGACATCCTCGATTCCGGGTCGAGGTGGGTGATCTGGGTATCCACTTCGTGCATGCGCGGGCAGTGTCTCCTGTCGGCCCGGTTCTCCCTGTGGTCCTCAGCCATGGGTGGCCGGACTCGTTCTGGCGCTACTCGAAAGTGGTTTCCCTCCTTACCGATCCGGGCGCACACGGCGCAGACCCCGCCGATGCCTTCGACGTCGTCGTGCCCGACATGCCAGGCTACGGATACTCGGATCCGCCCACGGGTGCACCTCTGAATTCGATTGCAGTGGCCGGTCTTTGGGCTGAGCTGATGCACACTCTCGGGTACTCCCGTTACGGGGCCGCCGGAGGTGACATCGGCAGCGGCGTGAGTCGCTACCTGGCACTCGACCACGCCGACTCCGTTGTGGCCGTTCACCGGATGGATGCGGGACTACCCGTGTTCACCGGTGACCGCGCCGACCTCGCACCGGAGGAGCAGGACTTCCTCGACAGGACCGAAGCGTGGGGTAATGCGGAGGGCGCATACGCTGCGATGCACCGCACGAAACCGCAGACCGCTGCCGTCGGGTTGTCCGATTCGCCTGCCGGGCTCGCCGCCTGGATCGTCGAGAAACTCCGAGCGTGGACCGACTCGTACGGCGACATCGAACGCAGCTTCACCAAAGACGAGATCCTCACGAACGTCACTCTCTACTGGCTCACCGAAACCATCGGGTCCTCGATGCGGATGTACAACGCCAACGCGTCCATTCCGTTGGCGCAGCACGCCCGCCGCGTCGAGGTACCGTCAGGGTTCTCGTTCTTTTCGGGTGACCTTTTTGCGCGGCCGCCCCGCGCCTGGCTCGACCGCGTCGCGAACGTCGTTCGTATAGAAGAACTTCCGCGCGGCGGGCACTTCGCACCGTTCGTGGAACCGCAACTGTACGCCCAGGAACTACGCGACTTCTTTCGGCCGTATCGTGCGGCCGTCGGGTAAGGCGAACAAGAAGCAATTGCACGTGGTCGATCCGCACGCTGGTGACTCACATCGTGTCGGATCTTTGAAGTTCCAGTGTCAGTTCCATGCACCGCAGGCGCGCAGGAGAAAAATCGTAGGGCATCATCTGTACGGCATCGGTGAGCCTCGTCGACCCGCACGCAACCCCGTCCGAGGGAGTGGGGTGCACCTCGTCCCAGGCGTCGAACCGAGCGTCGTCGGCCTGCGCCAGGCCGGAACTCTCGATGACCGTGCTGAGGGTGGTCTCGAAGGCGTGCCGTTCGGCCGCCACCTCTGCCACACGAGGGTCGTCGACGGCGACCGTGTCGTCGAGCGCCTCCTCGGCGGCATCGACACGGTCGGAATGCTCTCGCAGGTCCGGCCGGGCGGCCAGAGCGATGAAACGCGACGCCTGAACAGACGCGCCGAGCGCGCCGAATATCCGCTCGGTTACCAGCAGGGTATCGAGGTCGTCCTGCCGCAGGGTCCCCTCACGCAGGTCTGCGAGGCGGTCGCCGACAACATCGGAGAGCAGGCCCACCCTGCTTCCTTTCTCGCGCATACGCTGCACTGCGGTCCGCTGCCGCTCCAGTTCGGCCTGCCGGGCGACGAGGGAGCCCTCCAGCCGCTCCAAGATATGCGCGACGTCGGTGTCTGTGGTGCCGGCCGCATCCGCGAAGGCGTCGCGGATGTCGTCGAGAGCGATGCCGGCGTCGGCCATCCGGCGGATCCACAGCAGCTGGATCATCTCGTCGTAGCCGTACCGGCGGCGGTCGTCGCTCCCCCGCTCCGGTTCCGGGAACAGACCGATCTGGTGGTAGTGACGGATCGCGCGCGGCGTGGTGCCGGCGAAGGCTGCGGCACCCCCGATGTTGACGTGGCGCGGCGGGGTGAAGGACGAGAACATATGCGGAGCCTTCCTCGGTGGGCGGGATAGGTCCACTGCACCACATGACGCTACGGAAGGTGCAACTCTGCACCTGTGGAGCCGTGCGAGAGAACGACCGACAGATGCGGTCTTTGTCTCGAAAAACAGTCCTTTGCAACATTTTTCGAACTCGCCCGAAATATACGACATCCGTCCCGCGCCCGGCGGACCGTTGATCGCGAGCGCAGCAACTCCCCTCACGTTCGATGCGCCACCGGCTCCGATCATCGTCGGCCCCACCGATCCCGGCACCTACGCAGTGATTTGGGGCTGTTTCGGCGACGACGGCTTCGTCTACGAGCAGATCGCCGGATCGCCCGAAGGTGCCCCGACATTGGTCACGGTGGGTGCGCCTGCCGGTCCGGGCACCGGATCGGCAGGTTCGTCGACTGTCGGACCGATGGGCTTGGACCGAATACTCGCAGGTCTTTTCGGTAACTGAACGGCGAGTGACAGCTGCCGCTTCCCGCACGGGCGCAACACTCGAGCCCACCGGCGGTCATCAAAAGTCGATCCGATGATCCTCGGAGCGAACCGACGGCCTGCGCCTCTGCGGGATGCACGCTGCACAGGGCGCGCATCCCGCAGCTGGAATTGCCGATGCCTATCTCGTTTCGGCGAAGCGACAAAATCCACAATTGCTCGGGTTGGAGTGGGCGCACTCATTCGTGTCGAAATGGTCGGGCCACCAAATCGGGGGTGCCGGTGCAAGTAGCCGGATGACCCACCGTCGAATTCGGGGGTACGAGCCAGAGGAATCCTGACCCCTGCCCGACCTGACGTCTTCCGTCAACTCCGTGAAGTCCGTTGGTAGACCACGCTTTCAGCGAATCCGTCGAACACCGGCCGCACTGCAGAGCCCGAAATGGAATCACCGTTTCCGGGCACAGAACCCACTGAACAGACCATCATTCGACGCGTAGCTTCGTCACGAACATATGGCCTGTGGCGTGGGTGATCATCAGCTCCGTCTTGGCTTCCATCGCCACTTGCTGAGGTGTGACCCCACATGCCCAGAAGACCGGAACGTCGTTGGGCTCCATTTCTACCCGTTCTCCCCAATCAGGCGTGTCGAGATCGGTGATACCGAGAGCCGCCGGGGATCCGATATGCACAGGTCCTCCGTGCACCTCGGGATGTGCGGCCGTAATCGTCGTGGCCTCGGCCACCAGTTCCGGAGGCATCGGCCGCATCGAAACCACTAGTTTGCCTTGAAAGGCACCGGCCGGGACGCAGTCACGATTCGACCGATAAACGGGTCCGTTGATGTTCTGGGCAACATTGCGTACCGGCAGTCCCGCGTCGAGTAAGAGATGCTCGAACGAAAAGCTGCAACCGAGCAAGAATGCGACGAAGTCATCTTTCCAGAGATCGACTATGTCGGTCCGTTCCTCTGCCAGTTCACCGTTGGCGTACACCCGATATTTGGGCAGATCGGTACGAAGATCTGCACCGGGTGCAATCAGCTTGGGTTCGGGGTCACCGATGTCGGTGACCTCGAGAACTGGACACGGCTTGGGATTCCGTTGGCAGAAGCGAAAGAAATCGAAAGCATCCTTGCGCGGAAGTATCGCGAGATTCGCCTGCACGAATCCATGGCACGTCCCCGAGGTCGGCTGGTTCCATGTGCCGGCTCGATTTGCATCCCACATCTGTTCGGGTGTGGCATTACGCATCTCTTCGATTGTGTGCACTCTTGCTCTTTCCTTCCGGTAGGTTCGGGGTCAAAGGTCCTGCGTCACGCGGAGGTAGAGGCAACCCAAGCGTCACCGAGCAACGCCTGATGCACGATGCCAGCAAACATCTCCGCTGTTGCCACCACGAAGCGGGTAGGAATTCCATCGTCACCACGGAAGTGGATATCGTCGACACCTCCACTACGCAGGCCGTTGTCGAGTCCAACGTTGGTCCACCGGCCGATCGTTTCGCCGTCGAGCGCGAGCTCACCTCGGCCACTGGCGATGGCGAGCGCCGATATCAACGCATAGCAACCGAAGTTGGAGAC
This sequence comes from Rhodococcoides sp. S146-33, assembly GCF_059489205.1. Classification (NCBI taxonomy): domain Bacteria; kingdom Bacillati; phylum Actinomycetota; class Actinomycetes; order Mycobacteriales; family Nocardiaceae; genus Rhodococcoides; species Rhodococcoides sp. S146-33. The sequence continues at coordinate 201,510 of NZ_JCAJWY010000002.1, read as the reverse complement.
CGACGCGGGCAGGAGATAGTCGACGCTTGTTGCCGCGAAGAACCCTCCGTCAACCACAACATCGGCGGGCGTGAGCGGTTCCGCCAGTTCGCGAATTTTGCCGAATCCGATTTCGTTTCCGTTGTCACCGATTCCCACGGTGAGTGCCCCTGCCTCCGCAGCGCCGATCACGTAGTCGTCGGCGAATTCATCACCGATCAGCACCGGCGTACCCCACACGAGATGGCGTCCGCCTTTGGAATTGCGCCCGAGCTTCTCCACCGCCACAACCAGGCCGAATTGAGCGCCGAACTGCTGCGCCGCAGCAGCATCGGTGAACGACGCTGCTTGGAGAGCGATCCCTGAGATGTCCGCGGCTTCCAGTACAGCAGTGATGGGCGCGATCGCTTCTCGGTCGACGATGATGGTCACCTCATGCCCGAGCGCGACCAACGCACGTGCAAGCGCTATCGACCCCAGTGGTCCGTCGATCTCGCCCACCGGGAACCTCTGGGTGTCCACCAACCCGGTCACAATGAGGGCTTTGCCGGGAGCTCGGTCGAGTATCGCGCGCGATATCTGGTAGGTCAGCGGTGAGTCCTCGGGTCCGCGCACCAGACTGTAGAACGGCGCCACTATGCCTGCCGGGCTGGTCGGCGGACGCATCTCGGTCACCGCAATACGGTCCAGACTCTCGAACGCCGGGTACCTATCGGCTTTGACTGCCACAGAAACACCTTTCACCGTTGGACTGACCCCACCTGTTGATATACCGTATCTTGCATTGAACGGTTCCGCACGTTGATTCGTCTCAATGACGTTGAGCGAGTGAGTCTCAACCCCTCGAGCATCGTCCCAGCGAAAAGGATGTTCGTAACCCGGCGGTAATATTCGAATATGGTATACCGTTCTTCATAGCGTTGCCCTGCTCGTGATGAAGCTGCTGGTGAGCAGTAGGCAGATCGATGCACCGGCTGCCGACGCCGGCACACCACACTAGGAAAGGCTCCAACTGCATGCATCTAGCAACTGTGAAAGTCGATGGGCAAACACGTCCTGCCTTCGTCGACTCGGAACGCGGAGTGTTGTTCGCAGACGTCCTCCTTCCCGGCTTTTCCGGTGATCTGCGCGATCTGGTGGAGATGGACGCATCGGAAAGTGTCCTGGACCGTGCCCGCAAAGCCGACGACAGCGCCTTCGTTTCCAGTGACACCGTCACAGTCACAGCTCCTTACCTACATCCGCGCAAGATCTGGGGAATCGGTCTCAACTACCAAGACCACGCGAAGGATCTGTCCGAGTCCGTACCCACGGAACCGGCATCCTTCATCAAAGGTGATCACACCATTGTCGGACCCGACGCCCCCATCGAACTGCCACCCCGCAGCCAGAGCGATCGTGTCACGGTGGAAGCCGAACTCGGCCTGATCATCGGACGTGAAGCCCGCAACGTCTCCGAGGCCGATGCGCTCGATTACGTATGGGGTGTGACCACCATCCTCGATCAGACGGCTGAGGACATCCTCGCCCGAAACCCTCGATTCCTGACTCGTAGCAAGAACTTTCCGACATTCTTCTGTTTCGGTCCACACCTCGTCCCGCTCGACGAAGTGTCGTCGAAGTTTCCGAACCTCGACGACATAAAGGTCACGACTGTCCGCAACGGGAAGGACATGCGCACCAACACGGTCGAGAACATGACATTCGGCCTGCGCCACCTGGTGTCGTTTCACAGCAAGGTCATGCCGCTCTTTCCCGGCGACATCATCTCCACCGGTACTCCGGGCGCTCTTGTGGTCGAAGCCGGCGATGTTGTCGAGTGCCGTATCCCGGGCATCGGGCACTTGCTCAACACCGTCACCCGGCCGGAAGAGTGATCGAAATGAACACCGACGCCCTCCTCGATCTCACACACACGCAGCTGGACTCGTCCACCAAAGGAATACCCCTCGGCGAAACGGTCACTGTCGCAGAGATAGCGCAGCGCGGGTGGAACGTTGCGCGCGGCGACCTCGCTCTACCCGTGACGACGCTGCGCAGCGATGCGATCACGCACAATCTCGAAGTGATGGCCGAATACTGCCGCCGACACGACGCACTGTTCGCTCCCCACGGTAAGACCACGATGTCGCCGCAGTTGTTTCAACGGCAAATCGATGCCGGCGCCTGGGCGATGACCGCAGCGACTCCGTCTCAAGCTTCCGTGATGCGCAAATTCGGAGTCACACGGGTGATCGTGGCAAACGAGCTGGTGGATCGTGGGGCATTGGCATGGGCTGCACGAGAGATGGCTGCGGATCCCGACTTCGAGCTGTACTCCTTGGTCGACAACGCCGACGTAGTAGCAGATGCCGACCACATTCTCGATGAGCTCGGCACCACCGTGACGTTGAAAGTATTTCTCGAGGTCGGCGTAGCCGGGGGCCGCGCGGGCGTGCGGACCGAGGAGGAGGCTGTCGCTGTTGCCGAAGCAGTGACTGCGGCCCGTCACTTCGAGTTGGTCGGTCTGGAGACATATGAAGGTCTGGTCACAGGCGGAGACCGCCCCGAGGATTTCGCCGCTCTCGACGCACATTTCGATCGCGTACGGAATTGGATGACGGTTCTGGTCGAACGGCAATTGCTCACTGCCGACGAAGTTTTCGTCACCGCGGGCGGTAGTTCGTATTTCGACAGGGTGGTAGCCAAACTCGGCGACTGGTCCGATTTCCCGCGCCAGGTACGGCTCATCTTACGAAGCGGTTGCTACATCAGCCACGACGCCGGGAAGTACCACAAGCTTTCCCCGCTCGACGGCCGCCGGGCCGAGAACGAAGACCTTCGACTCGTCAACGCTCTCGAATCCTGGGCGTCCGTGCTGTCGACCCCGGAGCCGGGTATTGCGATCCTCTCCACCGGCAAGCGGGACGTCGCTCACGACCTCACTCTCCCCACCCCGATCCGAGTCCACCACCGGAATGGTTCCGTGACCGATCTTGCCGTCGAAGGTGTGGAAATCTACAAATTGATGGATCAACACGCATTCCTTCGTATTCCGAACGGTGTGAGCGTCAGTCCTGGAGACATCGTTGTGTCCGGGCTGTCCCATCCCTGCACCGCATTCGACAAATGCCGGTTCCTTCCGCTGATCGACGACGAATACACCGTCGACGGCGCTGTCCTGACCTTCTTCTGAACGGCACGAGAAAGGCACATCGAAGCCATGTCCGACAACACTGTTGACTCCCCGCCGAAACCATCTGGTCCCTATTCTCCGAGCGTGCGCCGCGGCAACCTGGTATTCACTGCCGGCCAGTGCGGCTACCGAGCCGACAAGACGTTGGCGGACGGCTTCGAGGCTCAGACCACACTCGCGCTCGAGAATTTGCGCGCCGCACTGGCAGTGTCGGACGCACAGCTGGCCGACGTCGTGACGGTCAACGTCTTCTTGACCGACCCAGGTCAATTCGACGCGATGAACGCAATCTATTCCGAATTCTTCGGAGACCACCAGCCTGCCCGAACGACGGTGACGGTCACCCTGCGTCCGGGAGTTCTGTTCGAGGTCAACGCACAAGCTGTTCTTTCCTGACACCCGGGTCGCAAGACCACCAAGCAACAGCCACATCGGAGGAAAAATGGAACTGGGACTAGGCGACAAGGTCGCCCTCGTACTCGGAGGCGGCGGTGGACTCGGACGAGTCATCGCCAAGACACTCGCAGCAGAGGGGGCGGCCGTCGCGATCTCGGACATCAACGATGATGCGCTCAAATCTGCAATGGCCGAAATCGACAGCAGCCGATCGATCAGTCTCAACTGGGATCTCGCCGATCTCGGAGCCATCGACGCGAACATCGCGGCCGTGGAGAAGGAACTGGGCCCCATCGATATTCTCGTCAATATCACCGGCGGCCCGCCTCCCACGCCGATCAGCGGCCAAGGCCTCGACGTCTGGTCCGGACAATTCCAGTCGATGGTGCTCTCGGTCATCGCCATCAGCGATCGAGTCGTACCGGGAATGAAAGAACGAGGCTGGGGTCGAATCATCACCAGCACTTCGTCGGGCGTCCTCGCGCCCATCGCCAACCTGGGCATCTCCAACGCACTTCGCTCGAGTCTTGTCGGATGGTCCAAAACGCTGTCCAACGAGGTCGGTCAGCACGGCGTCACGTCCAACGTCATCGTGCCCGGCCGTATCGGTACCAAACGGATCGTTTTCCTCGACGAAGCGAAGGCAAAACGCGAAGGCCGCTCGGTAGACGAAGTAGCCGCCACCAGCGCAGCTTCCATCCCTGTGGGGCGTTATGGAAACCCTCAGGAATACGCCGACACGGTCGCATTTCTGGCCAGCGAAAATGCCTCGTACATAACAGGATCAGTGATTCGAGTCGACGGCGGACTGGTCGCCAACGTCTGACCCGCATGCCGAGGTACGGGTTCGATCGAGACACACCTTACGTTCTTCAACGAGACAAGTCACCGAACTCAACAGGAGCAGCACACATGAGTGGACAATTGGCCGGCAAGGTTGCCGTGATCACGGGATCTGCCACCGGTATCGGACGCGCTACCGCCGAACTGTTCGCAGCGGAGGGAGCCGAACTGGTTCTCGCGGATACGAATGCCACCGAGTTGGAGGCTGCGGCGACGTCGATTCGAGCTGCGTACAACACCCGCGTTCTTGCCCTTCCCACCGACGTCTCGGCCGCGCCGCAGGTAGAAAAACTGATCTCGAGTGCAATCGCCGAGTTCGCCGGGTTCGACATCATCGTCAATGTGGCCGGCGTCCAACGGTCGGGACCAATCGAGACCTACAACGACAGTGATTGGGACCTGATGATGAACGTCAATCCCAAATCGTGTTACCTGACAGCGAAGTTCGGGGTCGAAACGCTCCGCCGTCGTGGAGGCGGAGCCATCGTCAACGTCTCCTCTCTGGCGGCCATCAACGGAGGCCCCGGCCAGAGCGGTTATGCCGCATCGAAGGGTGCAATCAACTCGTTCACCAAGTCGCTGTCCAACGAGCTGGCGAAAGACAACATTCGCGTCAATGCCCTGTGCCCGGGATGGGTCGACACACCGTTCAATCAACCAGCTATCGATTTCATGGGCGGTGCAGCCAAGCAGCAAGAGCTGATCGAGCAGTCGGTGCCCATGGCACGGCAGTCCACGCCCGCCGAAATAGCCCAGTCAGCGCTGTTCCTGGCTTCCGACGCCTCGTCGTACATGACCGGTCAGGCGATCGTGGTGTCCGGTGGCGCGAGCTGAGTACCACCTTCCGACGCCCCTCGAGAACAAGGAAACCATGACACTCACTCAAGAACACGCAGACCAGGTGCTCGCCGCTGCTCGAGCACACGCAGAACAGCTCGGTGCGCGTGTCACCATCGCTGTCGTCGATGCCGGAGCCCACCTTCTGGCGCTCACTCGTCACGAGGATGCCAACCTGGTCAGCCTGGACCTGGCGATAAGCAAGGCATATACCGCGATGGTGCTGCGAGAGCCCTCCGACGCCATCGCCGAAGACATTCGACCGGGCGGACCACTCCACACTCTCGACACGGCACACATGCCGAGGCCCCTCATCAGCCTTCCCGGCGGGCTCCCCCTCGGCACACCGGTGATCGGTGCCGTCGGAGTCTCGGGTGGGTCGCTCGAAGCGGATACCGCGATCGCCGCGGCGGGCGCACGGATTCTTGCCGAGAATTCTTGACCCCGACCTAATCCACGTAATGACCGTTCCCACGGTCCTGTTCGCCGACTATGCCTGGTTCACGCCCCAAGCGTGGACCAGGCATTGTGCAATCCCCGCACAGCTGATGTGCGGCCTTGTGGAACTGACAATCCAGCCGGCCGGGATTCATATATCTCGACACCGGTCTTCGATAGACCACCGCTCATCCATATATTTCCGAAACCGGTCGCCCGTCCGGCATCAACCCGACCGATGCAGTGCGCGAGAATCCTTCAATCCGACTGCGCCGTAGGTTATTACGCAGCATCGTCCACGTCGACCACACATGATTGTTACGACTGGCCACCGTATCGGTTTACAAGAAATTTTCACTGCAGCGTGTACATCTGCACGACATACCGTATATCGTATTAGGAGATCGAGAGCCGGATCACACCGTCGGCCACGATCGCCTGTCCTGACCGAATCTCGCGAAGGTGACCAATGCGATTTACTCCTCAACAGAGAGAGCTTCCGGACGTTGCAGACGTCCTGGTGATCGGTGCCGGCGCATCAGGTGCCGTAGCCGTACGGGAACTCAGCGCCCAAGGATTTACCGTCGTCTGTCTGGAACAGGGCGGATGGACTCCACGCAGTGAATTCTACGGAGCCTCGGACGAGTGGGAGTTGCACGCGCAGAAGACCTGGCATCCGAACCCCAACGTTCGTCGGAGTGCCGGTGACTACCCGATCGATGTTTCCGAGTCCGATGTGAATCCACTCATGTACAGCGGAGTGGGTGGCAGCACCATTCTCTACGGGGGGCACTGGACTCGCTCGATGCCGTCGGATTTCAGAACCAAGACCCTGGACGGTGTCGGCGACGACTGGCCCCTCACCTACGAGGATCTGGCTCCCTACTACAACCGTATCGACAGAGACATGGGTATCTCCGGCATCGCAGGTGATCCCGCGTACCCGGACGGAGTCGAATACCCGTTGCCCCCCTTGCCCATCGGCAAGGTCGGACTCACAGCCGCACAGGGAATGAACAAGCTCGGCTGGCACTGGTGGCCGGGAACGAATGCAATCGCATCACGCCCGTACCGGGGGCGCGAGCAATGCGTTCGCCGAGGCACTTGCCAGACCGGGTGTCCCGAAGGTGCGAAAGCCTCTGTCGACCTGACCCACTGGCCGAGCATCCTGGAGAAGACCGACACACACCTGGTCACCGGAGCCCGAGTGAGAGAAATCGAAGTCGACGATGCAGGCTTGGCAACCGGCGCGATATACATCGACCGCGATGGCCGAGAGCACCGGCAGAGAGCATCCGTAGTGATCGTGGCGGCAAACGGCGTCGGCACACCGCGGCTGCTGCTCATGTCCCAGTCCAAGCGTTTCCCGAACGGGCTGAGCAACAGCACCGGGTTGGTCGGCAAGCGGTTGATGATTCATCCGTACGCAGCGGTCGATGGCTACTACGAGGACCAGCTCGAAAGTTGGCTCGGACCCGCAGGACAGGCGATCATTTCGATGGAGTTCTACGAGACCGACCCCTCCCGTGGATTTGTCCGCGGCGGAAAATGGCACACGATGCCGACGGGAGGTCCGCAGGGGCACCGGTCGGGTTACGGCGGCAAAGTCGGCACGGCGGCGTGGGGTGAAAACTTCCACAACAATGCCGAACTGGTCGGTCATTCCTTCGAATGGGGTGTTGTCGCAGAGGATCTCCCCGACGAAGCCAATCGGGTGACCCTCGACTCCGTCCTTCGGGACTCCGACGGGCTCGCAGCGCCGAAGATCACCTACACAACCTCCGCGAACACGCGTGCACTCCTCGACTTCCACATCGAGCGGATGCGCGAGGCACATATTGCAGCCGGCGCAACCCGCACCGTGACAACATCTTTGATGCGCGACTGCGGATGGCACCTGCTCGGCACGGCCCGAATGGGCACGAGCGCCGACGACAGCGTGGTCGACCCCTTCGGTCGATCCCACGACGTACCCAACCTCTACGTCATGGACGGATCGACGTTCGTCACGTCGACGGGGGCAAACCCGACGAACACCATCATGGCGCTGGCACTGCGTTCCGTCGAGAACTTGATCAGCTCCCGAATCGATCAGAAAGTCCCCGTATGATCACGTCACTCGACATCGGTGCTGTTCCTCCGGCCGTCGCACCTGCGCCCCTGAACGACAACCAACGACGACGGCTCGGGCTGTTGGCAGACATTCTCATACCGGGTGACGCGATCATGCCGAGCGCGACCGCAGTCAATACTCAGAATCGTCTGATCGACCGCGCGCTTGCCGCCCGCCCCGACCTGCTTCCATTCCTCATCGCAGTCCTCGAGGCTGTTCCGGAAAATGCAGAGACCAGCGAAATCGTCAGCGCTGTAGATACTTTCGCTGAGAAAAACGAAGATGCGTTCACCGGCTTCGGGCAGTTGCTCAAGGGGGCGTACTTCCTGGAACCCTCGGTGCGGGCTTCAATCGGCTATCCGGGGCAAGAGGCCAGACCCGTTTCCGATGACACCGATACGTATATCGACATTCTCAGCGAGGTGGTCGAACGCGGAGAGATCTACCGTCCCACACCAACCGACATGTAGTCGGAGGTCACTCGTGCACATCGATCCGAACTCCGTCATCGCGGAGGCTGTCAACCAACCGTGTGAAGCGCGCTGTTGCAGCGCAATCTCGCATTCGACGCCGTGAGGGCAACCACAATGGACAAAGCTCGTCATTTCGCCCCGGGTGGGGCATCACAGACGGTGAACAGACGCAAATTCTTCGGAATCACCGCGGCAGCAGGGCTCGCGGTGGTGGCGACATCGGCAATAACAGGATGTGCTCCCAAAGCCACCAGCGGAAACAAAGTTGCCTTCGCGTTGGCGACCTACACCGTGCCGAGATATATCCACCTCGACCTCCCCTCTTTCAGCGATGCTGCTGCCCGCGCAGGATTTCAGACCGCGAGCCAGCAAGCCGACTCGAAAGTGGATCGACAACTCAACGACGTCATCAATCTGCTCGGCCAGGAGCCGGGTGCCATGGCCATCGCCGCAGTCTCCGGCGGCGCTGGGGTGAACCTCGTGGAACAGTGCAGACAGGACGGTGTTCCGGTCGTCGCGTACAACAACTTCATTCCCAGCCCGGACCTCGCGGGATTCGTGTCCCGTGACAACGTCCAAGTCGGCCGCGACCACGTACTCGCCGCGCAGGACTTCCTCGGAGGTCTGCGCGGAAACGTCGTGATCTGCTCCGGCCAAGCCGGCGATCAAGTCGCGGAGGAGATGACAAGCGGATACTACGAAGCTTTGAATCCAGCGATTGCACGCGGGGACGTGACCGTCATCAACCAACAGTTCAACAAGGGTTGGGACCCCGAACTGGCCCGCAAGCAAGTCGAAGACGCCCTCACCAGGACTGGAAACAATCTTCAGGCAGTTCTGTCGAACAACGACGGAATGGCCGGCGGCGCAATCAATGCCCTTCGTTCGCAGCAGATAGCCGGGAAAGTTTTTGTTTCCGGACTCGATGCCACCAGTGAAGCGTGCAGGGCGATCGTTCTCGGAGAGCAGGCGATGTCGACCTTCACTCCCTACGACGAAATGGGTCGCACAGCCGGCGATCTGTGTGCACGTCTTGCACGCGGCGAAACTATCCAGACCCCAGATTCTTATCCCATCCCCGGTGGCGGAACGGTCCCATGGTTCCCCACGAGCAGCCGAGCAATCACGCGAGACAACCTGGTCGACTACGTGCGCGAGTACTCACCGCAATACGTCGACGTACAACAAATTTTCGGTGGCATCCCCGACAACCAACTGCCTGCAGGTGCCAAAGAGCTTCTGGCAGCCGCGCAGACCTCGAACGGAGAATGATCGTGACCGCAGAAACACTCAGCCCCCCAGCGGGGCCGGGAGACAGTGCAGAACGCAAGGATCCCCGAAAGATCCTGCCGTACTCCCGTGAAGCAGAATCCGCCGTGCGCCGCTCACTGGTTCTGGTCGGCATCATCGCGCTGGTATGGGTCGTCTTCCACTTCTTGACGGGCCAAGTTTTCATCACGCCGAGGAACCTCAGCAATCTGGCCGTACAGGTGAGTGTCACCGCCATCGTCGCAGTCGGGGTGACGTGGTTGCTGATTGCACGCCAGATCGACCTCTCCAGCGGCGCATTGATCGCATTGATTGCTGTCATCGTCGCTGAACTACAGGTGACCCAGGGATGGTCTGTGTGGGTGACTCTCATTGTCGCGGTTGTGGTCGGACTCGCCGCGGGGCTCGTGAACGGATTGTTGGTGACGTTCGTCGGCATCCCTGCCTTCATCGCAACCCTTGCCGCATTCTCGTATCTACGTGGCGGGGCATACCTGACCTCGGATGGCAACACCGTGGCGGGACTCGATCCGACCTTGGTCGAGATCGGTAACGGAAACGTCCCGCCGGTCATGAGCGTCGTTGTCATCGTGGCTGCCACGATCGCTGCGGTTCTGTTCAAGCTCAACGAGATTCGAGGGGAGAAAGCTGCCGGCACCGTCCGCCCGTCGCAGATGGTCACGCTGGCCCTGATCGTGGTTGCAGGCGCAATCGCAGCGTGGGCGTTCGGGACGTACCGTGGACTGCCCTTCCCCGCACTCATCCTTGCAGTTGTTTTCCTCGGGGCGAGTTACCTGACGAACCAAACACGGTTCGGCCGCTACATCTACGCCATCGGCGGCAACCCGGAATCAGCACGTCGATCCGGTATCAAGATCACTCGTGTACTGATCATCTTGTTCGTCCTGGCAGGGCTCATGACGGCGATCGGCGCGATCATCCAGGTCGCGCGACTCGACGCCGGCGCACCGTCCACCGCAGAGTTGCAGGAACTTGCGTGCATCAGTGCTGCAGTGATCGGCGGCACCAGCCTTTTCGGCGGCCGCGGGCGTCTTCTCGGCACAGCGCTCGGCGCGCTCCTGATGGCGAGTATTGCCAACGGATTGAGTCTTGCTGGAGTGAACACGTTTTGGCAGCAAGTCGCCACCGGCGTGCTGCTCGTCGTTGCGGTCGCGACCGACCGTCGTACCCGTAAGGAGAACAAGCTATGACCTCACCAGTGATCGAGGCCGTCGACGTCAGTCGCACCTACGGAGCAGTGCAGGCGCTACGGAGCGCGACATTCACCATCGGTGATCGGGAAATCGTGGGTTTCGCCGGCGACAACGGTGCCGGTAAGTCGACTTTGATGAAAATCATCGGCGGTGCGGACAACCCCACCGGCGGAACACTTCGCTTCTGCGGCAACGAGCGAGGCGTCATCACGCCGGAGCGGGCCCGTCGCGACGGTGTCGAAGTTGTTTATCAAGATCTTGCCCTGTGCGAAAACATGAACGTCTACGAAAACATCTATCTCGGGCGTGAACTGACCTCGAATGTTGCAGGCATCAAGAGATTGCAGCATTCGAAGATGCGGCAAGGTGCACACGAACTTCTCGAACGCCTCGGAGTCGAACTGACGTCGATGCTGGACCCGGTGAGCACCCTGTCGGGTGGGCAGAAACAGATGGTCGCGATCTGCCGAGCCACTGCATTCAAGCCCAAGCTCATCATCATGGACGAGCCCACCGCCGCGTTGTCGGTGCAGGCAGGTCAACCACTTCTGGACTTGATTCGTAGGTTGCCGGACGAGGGAACCGCGATCATGCTGGTCAGTCACCGACTCTCGGATATGTTGTCCACGGCATCTCGTATCTATATTGTCCGCCACGGCGAAACCGTGGCCGTTGTGGACGCAGCCACTTCCTCCGAAGAAGAAGTGCTGCACCTGATGGCCGGCCACTCCCCCAAAGTCGCTGTGTCGAAAGCAAACGCCGCGTCGATCTGACCGAGCTCGTCCGGGGGTGGCGGCTGAACGCGTTTCCACCCCCGGTCGGGCACAGCGGCGACAAGTGCCGCGTCGGGTGGCCGAAAGCTACTGAAACAACAATTCTGGCCGTATCGTCAGATACGAGATACGGTAAGGTGACCGATATGTCGACAGAGATGCTCCAACCGATCGCAGCACGGCCTGCCAACCTGACTGCGATGGTTGTCGATACCATCCAGAACGCCATCATCGACAAATCACTTCGCCCTGGGGCTGCTATCAGTGAGGCATCACTTGCGTCAGCGCTCAATGTCAGCAAAACCCCTGTCCGAGAAGCACTCCTCCGCTTGCGGCATATCGGGCTGGTCGTACCGGCGGACCGTGGAATGCGGGTCGTCAGCCCCTCTCCACAGCTCATCCGATATGCCTACGAATTGAGGGCGGGACTCGAAAGATCAGCTGCGCTGCTGTCCGGTGAACGAGCCTCGGAAAAAGACCTCGAGGACATCGAATCCGCAGCAAAGGGGTCGGTGGCACACGCCGAGGCTCACGATGCGGACGGATTTCGATCGTGCGATCTACAGTTTCACACGCTGATCGCGCGATCTACCAAGAATCCATTGTTACTCTCGGCCGTTTCGGACGCCGCTACGTTGACGCGGGCGCTGCGGGCGCGTGACGTGCAGACCACCGGTGATTCGATTCTGTGTGCACAAGAGCATCTGGCCATCAGCGCAGCGCTGAACGAGAGAGACGGCGAGACCGCAGCGCGGCGAACATATCATCACATCAACCACGTGATGACGATCGTTCTCGGCGGGTACTCGGATGCCACGTCTGGCGTCGACGCCGAATAAGTCGTGAACACGGCGGGAAGAATTGCCCCGGCGGACATATTGCGCTCAACGGACGATCACCCGCATTCCTGACTGGAATGCGGGTGATCGCAGAGAACTACCGGGAATCAGGCCGCGGAAGACCCGAAGAAGTCCATGAAGTCGAAGCAGGCCGACCCGAAGCAGCCGGGATCAGGATCCACTGGAGTGATGCCGTCGTCGTAGGTGACGGTGGCGATGTAGGAGCCGGCGTTGTCGCCGAAGCTTTCGCTACCGTCGTTGAACGCGAACGACAGCGGACCTGCGCCGTTGAGGACGACCGGCCCCTCTCCGATCAGAATCGGGTCGCCGTTGCCGATCCTGGCGTACAGGGCCCCGTACTTACCCGCAGGATCCTGGCAATCGACGGTGCAGGTGTCGACCGATCCGTTGGGGCCGTAGTACGCAGCAGTCCCCATGGTCGACGTCGTTGCGGATCCCTCGGCCGTCACGGTCACCGGTGTACCTTCCACCAGCACGAAGTCGGTGGGCTGGTAGCCACCCGTTGTTGCCACGATTGTGTACTGATCTGTCTGTGTCACGGCAGAGGCGGTACCCGGGAGCACTAGCGCTGCACCGGCGGCAACGGCGAAGGTGGCGAGTGCGATGGAGGCCTTGCGGTACTGAACGGCGGACATATACGGCCTTTCGTTGCGGATCAGAGGGATGAACCGGACGTTAGTTCCGCAGTGCAATTGTTTTGCAACCCAATGCCGACACGCTGTGCTTACATTTCATTTGTGACCGCGCACAGTGCCTGTATCGAACTGCTCGGCACACCGACGGTCCGCGGCACCAGCGTGGTCGACCCGCGAACCATCGGCGGGCCGCGCTGCGTAGAAGCACTCGCCTACTTGACGGTGCATCGGCACCGGGATGTCTCCGCAGAAGAACTGGCCTCGATCATCTGGCCACACGGTCGCCCGAAGTCGTGGAATGCCGCGGCCCGAAGTGTCTTGACGAAGGTGCGGGAGGCCTTGAACGCGGCGGGCATTCCCGGTGACAGTCTGCGATCGCGCGGTGGCCTTCTTCAGCTCGCACTACCCGATTGGGTGCACGTTGACATCGAAGTGATCCGCGAATTCTGCCGACGCTCCGGCGGCGGTCTGCCTGCGCGGGTCAGGGCAGATCGAGCGCACGACGCCCACCGTGCGCTGTCGGACCCACTCCTGCGCGGAGTTGTCGGAGCATGGGCGGAGGAACTGCAGGCCGAGCGCGTATCGCTTCTCGTTGCGGCTCTCGACATCGACGCGCAAGCATCGGCCGAAGACGGCTCCTTCGAGCGATCCATCTCCTGCGCCGAGGCCATCATCTCCATCGATCCCTTGGTCGAACGCGCATACCGGCGAGCCATGCGCGGCCACATCGCGTTGGGCGACCGCGCGCAAGCGCTGGAGGTCGCCGCTCGTTGCCGGAAGGCACTCACCGAGCACCTCGGTGTCGATCCTTCGCCCGAGACCGAACAACTGTTCGCCGACGCCCTCCAGAACGACTGGGCGACAACAGAACTCGCCGGGACCGCCACCCCGCTGATCGTGGGCCGAGACAGCGAACTCGATGTGATCGCGCGGACAGTGAACTCGACCGCGCCCGGAGGTAGCCACTGCGTGGTCGTGACCGGCGACGCCGGGAGTGGAAAGACGACGCTGATCCGTGAAGCGATGCGACGGGCACGCGCCACCGGAGTCACGGTGACCTTCGGTCGATGCAGCGAGGATGCCGTCGTGCCGTTCGAGCCCTTCGTCGACGCAATCGAAGGGCAGCTCGACGACGTCGACTCCGCGCAGCTGCGTGATTGGGTCGACGCCCACGGCAACGACGTTCTCAGGCTGCTGCCGGGAAGCGCTCAGCTATTCGCCCACATCGATGTCGAGTCCGACGCGTCGAGCAACGATCGTGTGTCGACGATGAACGCCGTTCGGCGCTGGCTCACCGGTGCTGCCAGGAATACGACGACGATGCTGGTCGTCGACGACCAGCAGTGGGCGTCACCGGCGTCGCACTCATGCTGCGCTACCTCTTTCAGGTATGTACGACGGCCTCGATCTGTTTCGTCGTCGTAGCCCGAACCGAATCGCTCGAGGGTGTGGAACTGAGCGCGACGCTGGACACGGCCACGCGGCTGGGACAAACCCGCCGACTTGAGTTGCGCGACTTCGAGCTGAGACACCTTCGCGAGCTCGTCACGGCCCACGAGTCGAACCTCGATCCGGTGCAACTGTTGAGCACGACGCGCGGTCATCCCCTGTTCGTGACGTCCATTCTTGCGGCCGGCCGCACCGACGGCCCAGCTGAGCGCTCCGAATATCCCTCCACCATCGTGGGTTTCGTCCGTCGATCCGAGCATCGTCTGGGCGCGGATGCCCGAGTGCTATTGCATGCGTGCGTAGTTGCAGGAATGTCGATACCGCTTGTCGTGCTGCGCGGCGCAAGCGGTGAGCTCACGAACGATCGCTTCGAGGACGCGCTCGACGAACTTGTTCGCGCCAAACTGATCGCGCCTGCCGACGACGGAGATCTCTTCGAGGTGCGGCACCCTATCGTTCGCAACGTCGTGTACACGGACATCGGTCCCGGCGCTCGCACTGCGCTCCATTCCAACATCGGACGTGCGTTGGAGCGCACGACTCGAGACAGACAAGACGCTGCGCGGCTCGCGTTTCATTTCGGCCGGGGTCGCGTCGACGATCGTGTGCGTGCGGGTTCGTACGCACACCGAGCCGCCGAGAACGCCTATGCGATCGGTGCCTACGAAGATGCCTGTCAGCACTACCGTCGAGCACTCGATTGGACGCCCGTCGAAGATGCCGCCACCCGGTGTTCCATGTCCATCGGGCTCGGGCTGTCCCAGCGAGCCATGCGGGACCCGAGCGCCCGCAGTACTGCGATGGATGCACTCACGATGGCGCGTCAACTCGGCGATCGAACCCTGCAGCACGACGCGATCGCAGCAAGCACTCGGCGTGGGGTGGAATTCGTACAGCGGTACGCACCCGACGCCGAGCGAGTCGCCGTCATCGACGCCATGTGCGCCGAGTTGGAGGCCGAGGGTCGGACGGTGTCACGCGAGTACGCCGTCCTCGCCATACAGCGCGTCATCGAGCAGGCCTGGGGAGCGGACTACAGCGAGCGTGCCCGCACGATCGTTCACGCTTCCGACATTGCCCGAAGCGTTGGTGACACAACGCTGTTGGCGTCGGTCAACGTTGCCGCACTCATCGGTTTACGCGTTCCCCATTGCGCCCACCTCGTCGCGACCGCACTTGCAGACCTCGACGAACTCGTCGACTCGCACCCATCCGTCATGCACGACGCAACAGTGGCGGTGTGGCTCTCGCGGGCGCGACTCGAAGCAGGAAATCTCGACGGTGCCATGAGATGTCTCGACGCCATCACCGACGCGCACGTCGACGGCGACCCCGAACTTCGCTGGCTCATCGACTACGGACGACTGGGCGTGTCGCTCGCGGCGGGCGATCTGATCGCGTGCGAGGCGGCGTTGGACGGAATACGAGCAGTACCGCCGTCTCCTACTGACACAGGCTATTACGGACGTTTGCTGCCGGCGCTCACCGCTCTGCGGACACTGCGCGGCGACATGGGCGAGATCGTGCGTCAGGCCGAAACAATGCGTGCACACGCGCACGACAACCCTGTATTGCGGCCCGCGCTCGCTGTCGCCCTGATGGACGTGGGTAGGCATGCCGAGGCGACCGAACTGATCGAGTGGTACACGCCGGAGCGCCTGGATGCGATCCCCATCGACCCGATGTGGTTGTCCACCATGGTGTTGATCGCCCGGGCAGCATCCGAGCTGATGCTGAAGTGGCTGTGCGAGTTCGTCTATCGAATCCTGCTCGACCACGAAGACTGTGTGGTGCTCACCTGGGCCAGCCTGTACGGCGTCGTGCACCACCATCTCGCCTCGTTGGCGTGGGCTCTCGGAGACGACGCCTGCGCGCACCGTCACCTCGACGCGGCGCGGACGATTCATGCGCAACGGGGATTCGCCGCGTGGTCGGTCGAGACCGACGCGCTCGCGCTGCGAATTCGGGCCGCGACCGGATGCGTCGACGCTGCGGAGGTCGACGCGGTGCGTGACCGCGCCGAGCGACTCGGCGCGACTGCGGTGCTGCGACGGTTGCGCGCTACGGGGCTCTTACACAGTTAGTGGACGTGTCCCCCGCTGGCCCACCCGCCGCGGCAGCACCAACTACTACACAAACGGTAGTATCACACTCGCGACAACGGTCGTTGCGCATTCGCCACGGGCCGGGGGCCGACCGACGGGGATAGCTGCACAAGCCCGGCGACAGTGTCGCCGGGCTCGAAGGGGGATTTGCTATGAAGGGCACAGCTTCAGACCCGCGCCAACTCGAACACGGGACTGTGTACGAACCGCAACACGACTCGCACATGCTTGCCGAAGCAATCGTTGCGCGCGGCATTTCGAGCAACTCACGGGTACTGGACCTGTGTACCGGGTCAGGGATTCAAGCCTTGACGGCCGCGACGCTCGGTGCAGATCGAGTCTTGGCAGTGGACATCTCGCTGGCGGCCGTCGAATCGACGCGGGCTGCTGCGCGTCGACTCGGCCTCGATATCGAGGCACGTCAGGGCGACCTCTCCGTCGCAATAACCCACGGCCCCTACGACGTCGTATTGTGCAATCCCCCGTATGTACCGAGTGCGCACTTGCCACCCACCGAGGGCCCGTCGGTGGCGTGGGACGCCGGGGTCGACGGGCGAGCGTTCCTGGATCCCCTGTGTCGTGCAGCCCCAGCCCTGCTGTCCGACAACGGCTTCCTCCTACTGGTCCAGTCCGAACACGCTGACGTTCCGAAGTCGATTGCGATGATGGAGCAGGGAGGCTCGAGTGCGTCGATCGTCGCCAGGCGAACCGTCGACTTCGGACCGGTGCTGATGGAACGAGCCGCATGGCTGGAGGCCAACGGCCTCATCGTGCCAGGATGCCGAACCGAAGAGTTGGCAGTGATATTGGCCAAGAGCGACATTGGTGGCTAGGTGTTCATACAGTCCGGAACGACGTCTGCGGGCGTACCGAACAGTGCTCTCGCAACTCGTTGTTGCGGATCTTGCCCGTCGGATTGCGCGGGATTTCGTCGACGAGGATGTAACGCTTGGGGATCATGTACCGCGCGAGTCGGCCGCCGAGCGCGTCCGCGATGGAATCGAGGGCGACGCTTGCTCCCTCGACCACAGTGATTGCGGCAACGGCAGATTTACCCTATTTGTCGTCGGGCAGAACGAACACCGCGCAACTGTCGATCCCGGGCAGTTGGAGTAGTGCCGCTTCGACCTCGGCGGGATAGATGTTCTGTCCGCCGGAGATGATCATGTCCTCGAGAAGGCCGGCCCGGCCAGACGATCATGGCCGACGGTGGGCTGATCAGGTTGTAACAAGCACCCCGACGCAGCGTCGATCGAGATGAGTCAGCCTCAGCACCGGCCCAGAGGTGCGCGTCGCCCGGTCAGTCTGTCGACGAATCGAGGATTGCGACTGCTCGAGTCCATCCCGCCGAGGCAGCTGTGATTTTGACTGGGAAACAAGAGATCTCGAACCCGGTGTGCGGTAGTTGCGCGAGCCCGTTGAGCTTTTCGAGGTGGCAGTAGCCGATTTCACGTCCGACACGATGGCCTTCCCAGATGATGGAAGGGTCGTGTTCGGTGGCGTACCGGGCTGCAGTGTGCACGAATGGGGCGTCCCAGCTCCAGGCGTCGGTGCCGGTCAGGCGTACTCCCCTCTCCAGGAGATAAAGCGTGGCATCGCGGCCCATACCGCAGCCGGAGGCCACATAATCGTCGTGACCATAGCGTGCGCCGGCCGCAGTGTTGACGACGACGATCTCGAGTGGTGCCAGTACATGCCCGATACGGGCCAGTTCGTTCTCGACGTCGGTCGCCGTAACCACATATCCCTCGGGAAAGTGGCGGAAGTCGAGCTTGACTCCGGGCTGGAGGCACCACTCGAGGGGCACCTCGTCGATCGTTGCTGCGCGCTTCCCACCGTCCATCACCGCGGAGTAATGGTAGGGAGCGTCGAGGTGAGTTCCGTTGTGAGTGGTCGCGCGCACCCATTCGTACGCCCAGCCTTCGCCGTCCGGCAGATCCTCTCTGCTCGCGTCGGGAAAGAACGTGAGTAGGTCATCGACGGTGTCAGCGTGGGTGAAATAGTCGATTCGAGGTCCGAAACCGGGAGGGTCGGACGCTATTCCGTTTTGAAGGGGAGCGGAGATGTCGATCAGTTTTCGCATCGGTCTTCCTTGCCTGTCGAGGAGGTGAGAGTTGGATATCGAGTGGTGGGCCTGACGGCGGTGGCGTTCTCAGGAACGCCCTGTTTTCGGGTGCCTCGGCGGTGCTGCGAGTCAGAACCCCGATGACAGCGGTATGACGTCGACGCCGGGAACGACTGTCTGCCGAAGCTGCCCGAGCCCTTGACCGGTCAGGGTCACGATGTCGCCGGGGAGTAACCAGCGTTCGAAGTCGGCGAGCACAGGGGTGTCGACATGTTCGAGCAGACATCCGCCGGGGACGGTTCCCGAACCGATCACCTCACCCGGGTGCAAATCGACTCCACGCGAGATGAAAGCGACGAGTTCACCGAAATCCCAGTCCATTTCATCGAGACTGCCGCGGGTGATCTCGTCACCGTTGACCGCGGCGGACAGCTCGATAGCGATCCGGCCGTCGTGCCGGTAATCGTCCAACTCGTCTGTGGTGACCAGAGCGGGTCCGAGGGTGAGTGCGCTGTCTTTGCTCTTCCCCATCCCGATTCCGAGTGCGAGATCGCGCAACTGATGATCGCGCGCGGTCCAGTCGTTGAACAGGGTGTCCCGACGATGTGCTTCTCGGCAGTATTCGGATCGAGGTCGCGGCCACCACGGCCGATGACCGCTCCCACTTCGAGCTCGAGATCGAACATGGTGCTGCCGGGGGCGACCGGCACATCGTCGTAGGGGCCGAGGATCGACGAGGCGTTGGAGAAGTAGAACGCCGGGATCTGCGACCACTCCTGGTTCAGATCGGGGCTACGTCCCATCGCGCGATAGCAGCCCCGCAGGTGGTCGAGGAAACAGAGTCCGTCCCGCACCGATGGAGGACGTGGCAGCGGCGGAAGCAATCGCACCTGATCCAAACCGCAAGTTTCGTCGGGGGATCGTCGCGCCGACTCACCGGCCTCGGCGAGGGCATCGTCGCCGGAGCCGAGGATCGAAAGCAGGCTGACGCCGGCGCGCAGGCCGCGCACGGTTTCCCCCTCGATGATTCCGGTCCGAGGTCCGCCGCCACCGTCGTAGGTCACGAATTTCATCGTCGCGCCGTGACTGCCGTTGCGAGCGTTGCTTGTTCGTGGAAACTGCGCGTGAGCGGCTCGATTGCTGTGAACGCACCCGACGGGGTCCCGGGGAGTACTCGACCTGCATCCCTGAGTCGGCCGAGGATCCGTTCGGACGCCGCATCGACTTCCGCTGTCAGCGACTTCTGATCGGTCACGGTCAGGATCCCGTCACGCTTGACGACCCGACCGTCGACGAGGACCGTCCGCACATCAGCAGCAGAGGTCTGGAACACCAGGGTTGCATAGGGATCGTGCACCGGATGCTGTTCGAGGGAGGGCCCTCCGATGATCTGTAGGTCGGCGCGTTTCCCTGGCGTCAGTGAACCGATGCGGTCACCGAGTCCCATGGCCTCGGCGGCGTTGACGGTGGTCCACTTCAGTGCGTCCCTCGCAGAGAGGGCCACTGTCTCTGGCATCTGTCCTGCTGCGTTGATCGGATCGGCCGCGTCTGCACGTGCGCACGAGAGACCGAATCTGAGCTCGTGCCACAGATCACCACTGTTGAGGGAGATCACATCTGCCGACAAGGTGGGGTCGATTTCGTGTTGCTTGCATCGCTGGAAGACCGGCCGACCGAAGCCCATGTTCATTTCCGTCTGCGACGAGATCGACACATGCCCGCCGCTGCGTGCCAGGGCTTCCCATTCGGCATCGCCGAAGCTGCAGCAATGAACGTGAACCATGTCCGGGCCGAGCAGTCCCAGCTGATCCAATTCGAGGATCCCGTTGCACAAGGCGCTGCCGAAGACGCATCCGGCGTGATTGACCAGCAAGGCTTTTCGCTCACGGGCAGCTGCCAGTTCCGAAACCGTGTCCGCCCATGGAAGGCCGAAGATCTCCGACAACGAGACGCCGAGTGTGAGCCGGCCATCGGAGGCAAAGTACTTATCGGCGATGCGGTGAAAGTCTGCGAGACGTGCAGCGTGGTCGCCGAACTGCGAATGTTCGGGAGAACTTTCGAAGAATCCGTAGCAGAACGATGCCCGTATGCCGGCTTGCTGCAGGCCCTGGACGGCACCGTCGGAGTGGTCGGGGGTGTTGTTGCAGTGCGAGAAGTCCAGCAAAGTGGTGACACCGCTGTTGAGTGCATCGACTGCGCCGTAGAAGTTGCCCAACCGGACGTCGTCGGCCGTGTAGGCCGGAGAGATCCCCAGTCGCATACCGAAGTAGTAATCGCCGAGGGTCCAGTCACTGCAGATGCCGCGGAACAGTGACTGCCACGTGTGCCGATGTGTATCGATGAAACCGGGCAGCACGATGTGGTTGGACGCATCGATGACCTCGGCGTCGATGACCCCGAGGTTCGGTCCGATTGCGACGATCGTGTCGCCTTCTATCAGTACGTCTGCCGAGTCGAAGTCGCCGAGCGCAGGGTCCATGGTGAGGACTCGGCCGTTGCGAATCAAGGTGCGGTGCGAGCTCATTGTTACCTCCGGCGAAGTTCGTGGATATTGTGATCTGCACAATTCGTGTCGCCCAAGAAGTATGCTGACCAGCATCGGCGAAGATCATCAGGCAAAAAGGTTGCGATCTTCCGGGCCCGGATCGGGCGCGCAACGGCACGGACTCGGTGGTGAATATTTGTGGACATACGGTCCCTGCGATACGCGCTGACCCTGGCCGAGGAACTGCACTTCGGGCGCGCCGCCCAAGTTCACTTCATCGGTGCGCAACCGTTCGGTCGACGCATCCAAGAACTCGAACGCGAACTAGGTGTGGATCTGTTTCTACGGACCAGCCGCAAGGTGGAACTCACTTCGGCCGGCCGGAGGTTTCTTCCCCGCGCACAGCGAGTGCTCGCAGATCTCGACGCCCTGATGTCGGTGCGGGAGGGTGAGCGTGGAGATTCGGTGTTGCGCGTCGGTGTGTTGGGATTCGGGCTGGCAGATAGCTGGGCGGCGACTCGTCATCTCCTCGAACGTCACCATCCGCGGATACAGCTGTCCTATGTCGAACTCGATTGGGAGAACCAGTACGACGCAGTGCGAACCGGAGAAGTCGACGTGGCGATCCTGCACGACGTTGGAGGTGCCGAGGACCTCAGGGTCGAGCAGGTGATGGGGATAGAACGATGTGCGGTCGTTCCCACCGAATCGGAACTCGCAGACGCAACGCGTCTCACACCCGATGAGATTCATGATCGACCGTGCATCAGACCGATAGGGCAACCCGGCCTGACCGAGTGGACTGCGGGCCGCTACCCACCGCACGGGGCCCAGGTGCGCTCGCCTTTGAACATCCCATCGGCAGTGGCGATGTCGGGAACGATCGGGGTGTACGCCGAGCCCGCACGGCGCTACCTACCGAACCCCGACGTCCGCTACATCGCGCTCGACGGGCCACCCGCGATCATCGCCCTGGCATCACGACAACAGGACCGTCGAAAAGGGACGGTCGCATTCCGCCGCGCCGTGCACGCAACAACCGCCCTCGACGACCTGACAAGTGCGACCGAGGCACCCGATGGCACGAGCGCGACGCTCACGACGCCGCACAACGCCTTGTAGAAGTCCGCCCTGGAGCAGCGATCCAACGTGCGCGTTCCGTCTCCGGCGTAGCTGGAGTACGGGACCGGCCTGCGCATAGCCACCTGATAGCACAGCGATGTGCGGCGCAGTCGACGCTGCATCTCGGACCACCGACCTGACGGTCACACTGCCAGGACATGACATCTGTCATGTCCCGCCGATGATGTTGTCACCACATCCAATGTTTGTGTGCACTGTTGTGCCCCGGTCGCCGAGACGACAGTAGGGGATGCACAGAGCGAACCGAAGCATCGACGAGGAGGGCACCATGAACAGGCCGGAATCGACATCGGACGACAACAACGAGACGCAGACATTTCCCGGTCGCAAGACCACTGAAAAGGTCAATGCCACAGAGCTTCTGCTCGACAGCCTCGGTGGAACCAGCGGAATGATCTACACCGCGATTCCGGTTGTAGCATTCGTCACCGCCAACGCTCTGCTGGCCCTTCCGATTGCCGTCGGCGTTGCGATCGCCATCGCGCTGGTGATCACCGTCCTCCGCGTCCGGCGAGGCGAACCGATCGCGCAGGCCAGTGGCGGACTACTGGGTGTCGTCGTGGCAGGCGGCGTCGCCGCCTGGACCGGGTCGGCAGGCGGCTACTTCCTCATCGGGATCTGGCTGAGCTTGGGCGGCACAGCACTGATGCTGATCTCGATACTTGCCCGACGACCGTTGACCGGCCTGCTGTGGAATGCGCTGCACGGCAATGAGTACGCCTGGCGATCGAACAAGTCGGTTGCCCGCGCCAACTACATCGCGACATCGACATTCGCCGTCCTGTTCGGTGCCCGCTACGTCGTTCAAGACTGGCTGTACGACACCGACGCCACCGGCTGGCTTGCGTTTGCCCGGATCGCGATGGGTACCCCGTTGCTTGCTCTGGCAGTGCTCGTCACCGTCTGGGCCTTCCGCCGATCCACAGCGCAATTGGTTCACGCGAACCCCGCGTAGACCCAGCTGGACGAGTTGGCCCTTGACTATGCCGTTAGGTCACAGTCGACACTGTTTCCGACCCGATCGAACCGGAGGAGAGTGACATGGGCTGGAGCACTCGGCAGATCGCCGATCTCGCCGGCACCACCCTGAAGTCGGTGCGGCACTACCACGATGTCGGACTACTCGATGAGCCCGAACGTGCCTCGAACGGGTACAAGCAGTACGGCGTAACGCATCTCGTACGACTCATGCAGATCAAACGCCTGACCGAACTGGGATTCTCGTTGGCGGACATCGCCGCTCAGGGTGACGGACGCGATCATCCCGAACAGGCACTGCGCACCCTGGATGCCGAACTCGGCGCGACGATCGAGCGCCTTCAACGAGCACGGCTGGAGATCGCGATGCTTCTTCACGAATCCCTTCCGACCGATCTGCCACCCGAACTCGGATCTGCTGCAGCACATCTGACAACAGCGGACCGGCAGTTCATCACCTTCGCCAGCACCGTACTGAACCCGACTGCACTCGACGCCTACGGCGATCTGCTGCGGTCCACTCCGCAGCTACCCACCGATCCGGAGTTCGACGACCTTCCGGCCGACGCTGACAGAGAGACCACGCGGGACCTTGCCGAGCGAATGGCCCCGCACGTTCGTCAACTGGCACTGCGTTACCCGGCCTTGTTCGCCGATACCAATAGAAAACGGGTGACTCGCGCCCTCGCAGTCGCCGTGGCGGACCTGTACAACCCTGCGCAACGCGAGGTGCTGCGACAGGTTGCGACACTCAACGCCATCGATCCCGAATAGGCTTTCAGCACAATGCAATTCGATAGGAGTAGCCGAACTATGCCCATATTCGACGTCAGGAGAGCGAGAGGCCTCGCTGCAGCGTCAGCGTCCATCATGCTGCTCGGTGCCTGCAGCCAGTCGCCGCCGGAACCGGACGCCGGCTCCGAGCCGTCAGCGCAGTTGCAGCAGTTCTACGACCAAAGCGTGACCTTCGAGCCGTGTGAAGGCTACGGCACCACCACGACCGACGAGCAATTGTTCACCAGTGACCCAAGATTCGAATGCGCCCGAGTGGACGTGCCACTCGACTACGAGAATCCGGACGGGCGCACTGCGCAGATCGCGCTGCTCAAGGCTCCCGCACGCGGAGAGAAGGTGGGCTCGCTCCTGCTGAACTCCGGCGGACCGGGTGGGCCTGGGATGAGTATGGCGGCGTCGGGTGCGACGTCCACCTGGTCACAGAGCCCGCTGACCGAGCGATTCGACCTGATCGGGTTCGATCCCCGCGGTGTCGGCGCGTCCACCCCGGCCATCGATTGCTTCACCGATGAGGAACACGAGGCAGGGCAGGCCTACACCACGGTCCTCACCGGCTCGAGAACCCTCACCGAGGACGGTGCACGCCAGCTGGTGAGCCAATGCTCCGAACGATCCGGCGGCGACGATGTCCTGGAACACGTCGGCACCCGCGACGCTGCCCGCGACATGGACATTCTCCGGGCCGTGCTCGGCGACAACGGCCTGAGCTACTTCGGCCAGAGCTACGGAACACGACTCGGTGCGGTCTACGCGGAGATGTTCCCGGAGAACGTGCGCGCGATGGTTCTGGACGGCGGAATCGATCCGGGCCAGGGCACCGCTGAGCGCAGGATCTACCAGTACACCAACTTTCAGAAAGCATTCGACGACATGGCCGCGGCATGCGCGAACGCTCCCGACTGCCCACTGGGAACCGATCCGAGCAAGGCTGTCGACAACTTCCAACAGATCGTCAGACCGTTGATCGACAACCCGATCGTCACCGGCGACGGCCGCGTCATGGACTTCGACGCCGCCTACGGTGCCGTCATCGCGGGCCTATACGACTCCTCGGCATGGCCTGTCATCACCAAGGGAATAGCCGAACTCCAAGCAGGACAAGCCGATACCCTTGTCAAGATCAACGACATCTTCGGCGGACGCGACGCCGACGGCACCGTCCCGAACTTCTCCGAAGCGCTGTACGCGATCAACTGCATGGACGAACAGCGCAACACCCCGGAACAAGAAGTCGATCTCAAGCGGCAGATCCAGGAAATAGCACCGTTCACCGACGCGGGCCTCGGACCGGACGGCGCACGAGACCCCTGCCAATTCTGGCCTGCAGAGCCGACTCTCGACATCCCCTACGCCACCGACATCGACGGACTGCCCGACACTCTGACCATCTCGATCACCGGAGACCCGTCCACACCGTACGAGGGAGGCGTCAACTTGGCGAACACCCTCGGCGGCTCGCTACTGCCCGTCGACGGCAACCAACACACCGTGGCGTTCGGTGCAACGAGCACCTGCGTCAACGACATCGTCGCGAACTACCTCGTCGATCTCGAATCCCCACCGACCGACGCCCGCTGCGCTCTGTAACAGCCCGAACGAAAGGACGAATCATGACTGCACCCCCACTGATCTCGGTCGAGGACTTCTTCGGCCCACCCGTTCGCTCCGGTGCCACGATCTCACCGGACGGCAACACGATGGCGTTCCTCGCGCCGTGGAAGAACCGTCTGAACGTGTGGATCGAAAACCTCGCGCCCGGCAGCGAACCACGCTGCGTCACAGCGGACGAAACCCGGAGTGTGCACGAGTTCCGATGGACCGACGACCCCCGCTGGCTGCTGTATCTGCAAGACACCGGCGGTGACGAAAACAACCACGTATTCCGAGTCGACCTGAAGGATCCAGATGCCGCGGCAGTCGATCTGACGCCGTTCCCCGGTTCTCGTGCGGTGGCCCTCGAACCCGTGCGAGGGCGGGCAGGGGTGTACACCGTCCTGATCAACGCGAGAAACATCGCCGAGTTCGACCTCTACGAAATCGACATCGCCACAGGTGAATTGACGATGATCCGGCAGAGCCCGGGCGTCGGCCGGTATCCGATGCTCGGTGCCGACGGCGTGGTGTTCGCCGTCGCGATGACCATGGACGGCACCATCGATATCACGCGGTTGGACGAGTCAGGAGCAGAAACCACGGTGGCGTCGTTCGACGGCACCGACTACCCGATGGGCATCAATCCGATGCAGATCACCGCGGACGGAACCGGCATGTGGCTCGGTTCCAACCGAGGGCGCGACCTGACCTATCTGAGCCGTCTCGACCTCGAGACCGGCGAGGAGACCGTCGTCGACAGTCACCCGACACTCGAACTCGACGGTGCGCGACGAGCCGTCGAGCAGACCGCGCCACCGCTGATCTGCGACAGTGCAACCGGCGAGCTCATCGGTGTTCGGTATCTGGGAGAACGCCAGGTGATCCACGCATTGGAACCGGGTTTCGCAGAGATACTGAAGAATCTGGAGCAACTGTTCGACGGTGACATCGGAGCACTGTCCTCCGATGACACCGGGAAGAAATGGATCGTCAGCTTCGTCCACGACCGCGATCCGTACGTCACCTACTACTACGATCACGGCACCGGATCGAGTCGCCGACTCTTCCGCCCCTACCCACATCTGGATCCCGGAGACATGGCCCAGATGGTGCCGGTGAACATCCAGTCGCGGGACGGTCTGACTCTGCCGTCGTATTTGACGCTTCCGGGCGGCGTGAAGCCCGAGAGCCTGCCGATGGTTCTGGTGGTACACGGCGGCCCCTGGTATCGAGATTCGTGGACCTTCGATCCCATCGCCCAAATGCTGTCGAACCGCGGATATGCAGTGCTGCAGGTCAACTTTCGCGGGTCGGTCGGATACGGCACGGCGCACATGAACGCCGGCGTCGGCGAATTCGCGGGCGCGATGCACGACGATCTGATCGATGCAGTGAACTGGGCGGTGGAAGCGGGGTACGCCGATCGCGAGCGGGTGGCCATCATGGGTGGTTCCTACGGCGGCTATGCCGCGCTGGTGGGCGCATCGTTCACCCCCGGCACGTTTGCCGCGGCCATCGACTGCGTCGGCATCTCGGACCTGTCGAACTTCATGCGCACCCAACCGGCCTTCATCGGTCCCGGAATCATCAACAGCTGGCACCGATTCGTCGGCGACCCCACCGACCCCGATCAACTGGCCGACATGCTCGCACGATCACCCATCTCGAAGCTCGACGCAATACGCGCGCCGCTCCTGATTGCACAGGGTGCCAACGATCCTCGGGTCGTCAAGGCAGAATCGGACAACGTAGTCGAGCGCCTGAGGTCACGTGGCGTCGACGTCGACTACCTCGTGTTCGACGACGAGGGCCACGGATTCGTCAACCCGGAGAACAGTATTCGCTACTACCGCGCGGTGGAGAAATTTCTCGCCCAGCACCTCGGCGGCCGTAGTCGGCAATGATGCGGAAGCACAGTGGATGTCGATGCGAATCGACAGGATGTGAGACTGGGCAATCGAACTCGTCGTCGAAGTCAGTCCGAGTGGCCATTCAGCATGGGTGCAGCGGTGTGAAAAAGCATCGAAATGGCGTGGTGCAGAACGTCAGTTTCCGAGCGAATTCGAGCAGCATCGGTCGGGAGGGCTCGTGCTACGGAGAGCCCGTCCAGTACCACGTTGAGGTAGGCGGCGCGCTGGGCGTTGTCGCCCGACGGCAGGGCACCTTCTTTGTCGAGGACGTCCAGCCAGTGTTCTATGTGCCGGAGTCCGGCGGCGCTGAAAGCGAGATACGTGTCGATGGCATCAGCGTTGAGCTCCGAGCTGAGGTACGTGCCGAACGTCCGTCGCCACGTATCTCTGGCTTGCTCACCGGTCCCGGTGGCCGACAACACCTGCTGCATACACGCCAACAGTCGCTCCTCGGCAGGCACAGTGGCGTCTTCGATGACATTTTTGCTCGCCACCAGTCCGGTGATTCCCGCGGCGACTTCGTCCATCAACGCTCGCTGCGTGGGAAAGAAATGACGCAGTGATCCGGTACTGACCCCTGCTCGCGCGGCGACCGCTCGGACGCTGATCCGGGTACCCGGATCCTCGGACACCATCGTCGCGGCTGCGATCAGAATCCGGTCCTTGGTGCTGGGTTCGCTTTTTCGAGTCTCAACATTGTCCGACACCTTCCCGACTCTAATACAGCGTGATACCGTTCAGCTACTATCACGCCGTACTAGTCGCGCCATGGAAGAGAAGCCCACCGCGCTGGCACCTACGCCGCCGAGCCTCTGAGAGAGGAATTACGATGCTGCACAGTCGCTCCCACCGGAATCGGAAGGATTACGGCCGCCAGACGGCAGGGCTGGAAACAGTCGCCATGACGATGGCCGGATTGTGGGTTCTCACCTCGTGCAGCGCACCGTCCTCGGTCGAGCCGCAGCCTTCGCCTGCACCGACACGTTACGAACAACAAACGCTCGACTTCTCTGCGTGCGACCCTGCTGTCATAGGCATTGCCGATGACAGGGTCGAATGCACAACGCTCGAAGTACCGCTCGACTACGCGACTGCCGACGGGCCCACCATCGAGCTCGGGATTTCCCGCATTCGAGCCACCGGGAACGATCGCGTCGGATCGGTCGTGGTCAACCCCGGCGGCCCGGGAGCCCCGAGTCTCGGATTCGTGACCGCGGTCGCAGACTCCTGGGGGAACGGTCCTGCTCGCGAACACTTCGACATCGTATCGATGGATCCACGTGGAGTCGGGAGCTCGCAACCGGCCATCGACTGCTACACCGACGAGGAACGAGACAATGACGCCATCGTGTCCGGGGTTCCCGCTGGGGCGTTGGCC
This sequence comes from Rhodococcoides sp. S146-33, assembly GCF_059489205.1. NCBI lineage: Bacteria > Bacillati > Actinomycetota > Actinomycetes > Mycobacteriales > Nocardiaceae > Rhodococcoides > Rhodococcoides sp. S146-33. The sequence goes on along the minus strand of NZ_JCAJWY010000002.1, from coordinate 172,604 downwards.
TGGAGCGCGGATTCGACCCGCTCGGTTCTCGATCAGTGCGCTCGACGCAGCGGCGGTATGGATGTCCTGGGCCAGATGGGTACCGAGAACGTGGCCCGCGATCTCGATGTCCTGCGCGCGGCGCTCGGCGACGAGCAGCTGACGTTCCTCGGTGCCAGCTACGGAACACGGTTGGGCACAATCTATGCGCAACAGTTTCCGCACCGGGTCCGTGCCATGGTTCTCGACGGCGCAGTCGACCCACGCAAGAATGTTCTCGAACGCCAAATACAGACGTTTTCCGGCGTGCAGCGTTCCTTCGACGAGCTGGCTCGCTACTGCATCGAACGAGGAAACTGCCCCCTGGGAAGCGAACCGGCCTCAGCGACCGACGCGGCCCAGGATTTGCTTCGACCACTTCTCGACGATCCGGTCCGAACCGCTGACGGTCGTCGGCTGACCTACTATTCGGCGATCGAAGCAATCACCCTCGGCCTCTACTCGAACCAGGCCTGGGACAGCGTCATTCGCGGTTTGGCCGATCTACGGGCGGGACGCGGTGAGGTGCTGCTCGCGCTGCGAGATCTCTCGGCGCAGCGCGGACCCGACGGAACGTACACCAACTCTTCCGAAGCCACTCTCGCTATCAACTGCCTCGACGAAATACGGCCTACACCGGAGCAAACGACATCCACCGTCGCCGAAATCAATTCCGCGGCACCGTACATGGACCCGGGTTTCGACGTGGACACACATTACGGATGCGAGGGCTGGCCTGACGAACACGTACTCGACTATCCCTACGGCGAGAACATCACCGGCCTCCCGCAGACACTTGTGGTATCGGTCACCGGCGACGGACTGACACCACACGAAGGCGGTGTGGCGCTGGCAGACAAACTCGGCGGGCGGCTCCTCACCGTGGACGGCGAACAGCACGGTGCCACCACCGCAGCGAACCCATGCGTCAACGCGATCGTCGAACGCTATCTCGTCGATCTCACCGTTCCCGACGGCGACTTGCGCTGCGCTCTGTAGAGCCACGACCGGCACGACGCGTGGCACTCAGCATTATTGCGTGACGATTTTCCATCACAGTGTGCTAGCGTCATGAGCAATTATCACACTGTACTAGTCAGGATCGAGGATGGAGCAGATGGGAATCGAACAGTGGCGCTACCGCCGCATTCGCGCCGGATCGGGTGAGCCGCTGCGCCGCTACCGCTGGTGGCAGATGTTCGGCAGATCGCTCCGGTCGATCACGCTGTCCGCACCCGACGGCACCACGTCGGTCTACGCAATCGACGTTCGGCACATGGGCGACGCGAAGGACGGTGAGGTGCGCGCTCGCCTCTACGTCGACGGCGCGCTGGAGTCGTACGCCAAGATGCCGACCCGCTTCCCCGCCCCCGGTGGGTACATCGAGGTCGCGGCCACCGGATTCGGGCTCAAGCGCTGCCATTACGTGCGTGAGGACGGCACCGAACAGCAGCTGTCTCCCGATCCTGCATCCGCAGAGGGTCGCCGCGCTCGGCTGCACCACCGGCACCCCGGTCCGAGTCGCGTCATCGGTCTCATCTCGATGGTGCTCGTCATCGGCGGACTCTGCGTGGAGGTGCCGCAGATCATCGCATCCCTCTCTCTCATTCCCCCCATCGCCGACTCGATCGGAACATTCACCTCACCCATCCGACTGCCGCTCCACGTCAACCTGCTCATCGGAGTTGCCGCTGTCATCGGCAGCACGGAACGAGCTCTACGGATGAAATCGAGCTGGATCGACGAACTCGCCAGCTGAACCCTGAGAAGGAAAAACCACCATGCCTCAGACGATTCCGGCCCTGATCCGTCGGAAGAACGAGCGACGGCGATGGCCGAAGCCGATGATGGCCGCCGCTGCCTCAGTGCTCCTGCTCACCGGATGCTCCGGTGTGACACCCGACAATGCCGACAGCACGAACGAGGTAGGCCTCGAACGATTCATGGGTCAAGAACTCGAGTTCGGGGCGTGCGACGCCAGCATCGTGGACTCCCAGCCTCCCGTTCCCGAAGTGGTCGAGGCGGCAAAGAAGACGGAATGCGCGATGCTCACCGTGCCCATGGATTACGAGAACCTCGACGGCACGACCATCGAGATCGCCGTCTCGCGTATTTCCGCTACCGGCGACAACCCGATCGGCTCTGTCCTACTGAACCCGGGCGGTCCCGGAGCGGCGGGGACGACGCTCGCCCCGCTCGTGAATGCCCTGTGGACGGGAGGCCCGATACCCGAGCGCTTCGACATCGTCGGCTTCGATCCCCGCGGAGTCGGTCTCAGCACACCGGCAATCGACTGCTACTCCGATGAGGAGCGCGACGCCGACGCACCCCTGTCGGCCCTCGGCGAGTGGACCGAAGAATCCGCGCGCGCCATCGTCGACAGATGCGCCGACGGCTCCGGAAGCACAGAAGTTCTCGCCCACCTCGGGACACGGGATGTCGCTCGCGACATGGACGTGCTCCGCTCCGCACTCGGCGACGACAAACTGACTTATGCCGGAGTCAGCTACGGCACTCGGCTGGGCGCGGTGTACGCCGAGATGTTCCCCGAGAATGTCCGTGCTCTCGTTCTCGACGGCGCGGTGGATCCGCTCATGGACACCGCGGACCGCAGGATCCAGCTCAGCGAAGGACTGCAGGCTTCGTTCCAGCGCTTCGCCGACTTCTGCGCGACACAGGCCGCGTGCCCGCTCGGAACCGACCCGGCGCGGGCAACCGCTGCAGCCCAGGAGCTCCTCCAGCCCCTCGACAAAGAGCCGCTGGTGGCCGCTGACGGACGAGAGGTCGGCTTCCTCGCCGCCAGCGAAGGAATTGTTTCCGGCCTGTACTCCGAAGCCAGCTGGCCCGCCATCATCACGGGGTTGACGGAGCTCCAAGCCGGACGGCCCGACGCTCTGCTCGCGATCCGCGACGGGTACTACGGCCGGTCCGACAGTGGGAAGTACACCAATTCGTTCGAAGCGCTCTTCGCCATCAACTGCCTCGACGAGGAACGGTTCACCGAACAAGAGATGACCCAGCTCGGCCGCGATCTCAACGAGGCGGTGCCGTTCCTCGACTCCGGAGCGCCTCCCCCTGCGCAGGACGGTTGCGAGTTCTGGCCGGCCGAGCCCACACTCGGATACCCCTACGCCGCCGACATCGACGGGCTTCCCGAGGTGCTCGTGGTCTCGGCCACCGGGGACCCCGTGACGCCTCACGAAGGTGGCATCAGCTTGGCCGACACACTCGGGGCGCGATTGCTCACGGTCGAGGCCAACCAGCACGGGACGATCATATCCGCCAACGCCTGTGTCGACGGAGCGATCGCCGACTACCTGATCGACCTCGAACTGCCGGATGAAGGTACGCGCTGCACCATCTGACCCGGCTGAGCCATTCGAGCGGTACGGTGACCGCGGGGATGGGTACGGGTCGAGATGAATGTCGGGGGATCATGACTTTGTTCGGTGTGCTCGATCGTGTACTGACTCGACGACTGCCCCTCGAGCCCCCGGACGATCCCTATGCTGCAATCCTTCCGACCCCGATCGACAACGACGACTTCTTCCTCACCCCTCCCGGCATCGAGGACCTCGCACCCGGTGCGGTCGTCCGGCAGCGCACGACCCGCGGTCTGGTGCCCCGGCCGCGAACCACGCTGCATCAGTTCATGGTGCGATCGACGGACGCGCGGGGTCTGCCCGCCGGCGTCACCGCCTCACTGCTGATCCCGAAGCGGCCGTGGATCGGGCGCGGACCGCGGCCCGTCGTCGCCCACAACGTTGCCATCGATTCCCTCGGAGCCAAGACCACACCGTCGTACCGGCTCGTGCACGGTGTCGGTGCCGACCTCCCACCGGTGATGCCGCTCTGGCTCGCCCGCGGATACGCCGTCCTCGTCGCCGATCACCAAGGCCCACGAATGTCGTACTCCGAAGGCACGATGGCCGGGCATGCCGTCCTGGACTCGCTACGCGGGATGACGGTCGTCGCCCCGGAGCTCACCGACAGCCCAGTCGTGGCCTACGGCTACAGCGGCGGCGCGATCGCCACCACGTGGACAGCGCAACTGCAGCCGAGGTACGCGCCGGACGTGCGTTTGGTGGGTGCCGTCGCCGGTGGAACGCCCACCGACTTCACGATGCTGCTGGACGCTATGAACGGCACCGTCGCGGCCGGCCTGCTGGGTGCGGCGAGCATAGGTCTCGCGCGTGAGCACCCCGAGATGGTGGAGTTGTTCGGCCCGAAGGCGCTGCTGTTGGCGTCGTGGGTGAAGGACATGTCCGTCTTCCCCTTGGCCCTGGGCGGGTTGGTACGCATGCGGATAGAGGATTTGGCGTCCGAGCCCAACCCGTTCGACTCCGACATCGCGCGGCGGGTGATCGCCGCGAACCGTCCCGGTGCCGACGCGCCGTCGGCACCGGTCGCGTTCTTTCACGGTTCCGCGAGCAAGATGATCGGCGATCGCTTCATCCCCGAGGCCGGCGTGACGGCCCTGATCGAGCAGTGGCGCAGCAAGGGTGCCGACGTGCACTACGAGCCCGTGATAGGCGACCACTTCATCGGTGCGATGACTGGGCTGCCGTTCGTGTTGCGCTGGACTGCAAGGAAATTCGCGGTCAACGGTTCGGGTTAGCTCGCCGCCCTCCGAGTTCTATGTGATGGGTCTGCATCGCGTCGATCGTGGCGGAGAACACCCGATGCACCGCGAGGTCGCCGTACCAAGAGCGTTCCAGAACGTGCCGACTTGCGGCACTCCGGTAACACCGACCTCCGCTCACGTTCCGGGCCAGGACCCCCAGCACCCAGGCTCACGGCATTCCGTCGAGCGCCGTCAGCGGGCCGAATTCGGAGCGCGAGAGGAGCGGCGCACGACCAATTCGGGCGCGAACAGAATCTGCTCGTGTACGTGGTCGGCTTCGCGTTCCTCACGCAACAGCAGCTGTGCCGCCGTGCGGCCGATCATGTTGCGAGGCTGATGAACCGAGCTCAGTGGAACGGCGGCTGCGGCGGCGAACTCGATGTCGTCGTAGCCGACGATTGCCATATCGTCCGGCACACCGACTCCGGCGCTCACACACTCCTGCAAGAAACCCAGCGCCAGAAGATCGTTGGCGCAGAACACCGCTGTGGGACGAGTCCGCGACGGGAGGCCGAGTAACCGTTCGGCGGCCGACTTACCTCCCGACACGGTCAGAGCGCCGGTATCCACCTTCGTCAGGCCCACCTCCGGTAGACCCGACCGGGCGAAAGCACGCTCTGCCCCGATCCAACGATCGTTGACCTGACCCATGGTCAACGGGCCCCCGAGGAACGCAATTCTCCTGTGGCCCATCTCGAGAAGGTGCTCCACCGCAAGGTCGCCCCCCAGCACGTCGTCGACGGACACCGAACAGTGGGTCCCGGCTCGTCGAGTCCGGTCGACGATGACCACCGGCGTTCCCCTACGTGGCAATTCGTCGAGAATGTCGGCATCGGGATCGGATGGAGTGATCAGGATGCCCTGCACTCGCTGCTGTTCGAGGTGCGCCAGATACGTCCGCTCTCGATCGGGACGATTGTCGCTGTTACAGAGAAACAGAGTCAGCCCGTTGAGCTCGACCTCGTGCTCGATGCCCTGCGCCACGTCCGCGAAGAACGGATTGGTGCCGTCGAGCATGATGTACCCGACGGTTCGCGAACGTCCGGCGCGCAGTTGGCGGGCAGATTCGTTCCGGATGAAGCCGAGCTGCTCGATAGCGAAGTGCACTCGCGCCCGAGTCTTGGGACTGACCGAATCGGGTCGATTGAGGACGTTGGAGACCGTGCCCATCGATACTCCGGCCGTCTCGGCGACGTCGCGGACGCCGACGGAACGGTTGCCGTGACTGCGCCGCTCGATGGTCATCTGTTCCCCCGTTCTTGAACCGTTCAATTGCCGTGAGGGTATCCCATCAGTGCACCAGCACGAGAGTTTGCCAATCGCGATACGGGCAGACTGCACTCAGTGATGGATTGACGTACTCAACCCCGAGCATTTACAGTCGACTGGATTTATGAAACGTTTCAAATCTGCCCAGCAGATTTACGCGATGGGCTCGAACATCGCCCACAACCGGCCGCAGTTACCCCCGAGGAGCAAGTTCCGTGACCAGACCTCTGACCGACAGCGCGTCGGCCGTTCTCGATGCCCTTGCCATCGAACTACCGTCGTGGGCGTTCGGAAACTCCGGTACCCGATTCAAGGTCTTCGGAACGCCCGGAACACCGCGCACGATCGAAGAGAAGATCGCCGACGCAGCCACCGTCCACCGGATGACCGGACTGGCTCCGGCTGTTGCACTGCACATTCCATGGGACCTGGTCGATGACTTCGGCGCACTGAAGACGTATGCCGCCGAGCTCGGCGTGCAGTTGGGGACGGTCAACTCCAACACCTTCCAGGATGACGACTACAAGTTCGGCAGCCTCACGCACACCGACAAAGCAGTGCGGCAGAAGGCAATAGACCATCACATGCGCTGCCTCGAGATCATGTCGGACATCGGATCGCGAGATTTGAAGGTGTGGCTGGCCGATGGCACGAATTACCCAGGGCAGGGCGATATCCGCGGTCGTCAGGACCGGCTTGCCGAGTCGCTGTCGGCAATCTATGAGCACGTCGGTGCCGAACAACGACTGGTGTTGGAATACAAGTTCTTCGAGCCCGCCTTCTACGTCACCGACGTCCCGGATTGGGGAACGTCGTACGCGCACACGGTCGCTCTCGGCGAGCGTGCTGCAGTCTGCCTCGACACCGGCCACCACGCGCCGGGAACCAATATCGAATTCATCGTCGCCCAGCTACTACGCCTCGGAAAGCTCGGATCGTTCGACTTCAACTCTCGTTTCTACGCCGACGACGACCTCATCGTCGGGGCTGCCGATCCGTTCCAACTGTTCCGTATCATGTTCGAGGTCATTCGCGGCGGCGGACTCGCCCCGTCCTCCGCGCTGGCCCTGATGCTCGATCAATGCCACAACGTGGAAGCGAAGATCCCCGGCCAGATTCGCTCGGTTCTCAATGTCCAGGAGATGACGCTGCGTGCCGCTCTTGTGGACAACGGAGCTCTGACCGCGGCGCAGGAGTCCGGAGACGTGCTCGGTGCCAACGGCATCTTCATGGACGCCTTCTACACCGACGTCCGCCCCTTCCTTGCCGAGTGGCGCGAACGTCGCGGTCTGCCCGCAGATCCGATGCGGGCGTTCGCCGACTCGGGCTACCAGCAGAAGATCGAGACCGACCGCGTCGGCGGAACCCAAACCTCCTGGGGAGCATGACCGATGACCAACGATCAGGAAGTGACAACCATGAACCCGACCGTCGAAGCGCTGCTGGCCCGATCCAATCGTCTGGGCTCGGACCCCAGCAACACGAACTACGCCGGCGGGAACACCTCGGCCAAAGGCACCGACACCGACCCGGTGACCGGCTCCGACGTCGAACTGATGTGGGTCAAGGGATCCGGTGGCGATCTCGGCACTCTCACCGAGAACGGCCTGGCCGTGTTGCGCCTGGATCGTCTCCGTTCACTGGTCGATGTCTACCCGGGTATCGACCGTGAAGACGAGATGGTCGCCGCATTCGACTACACACTGCACGGCAGGGGCGGCGCAGCACCGTCCATCGACACCGCCATGCACGGACTGGTCGACGCCCCACACGTCGACCATCTACACCCGGACTCCGGCATCGCGATCGCCACAGCGGCCGACGGCCCGGAGCTGACGCGCACGATCTACGGCGACACCGTGGTGTGGGTTCCCTGGCGTCGCCCCGGATTTCAACTCGGACTTGACATCTCGGCAATCAAAGCCGCCAATCCGCAAGCAATCGGATGCATCCTCGGCGGCCACGGCATCACCGCCTGGGGAAACACCTCCGAGGAGTCGGAGGCAAATTCGCTGGAGATCATCCGCGCCGCACAGACCTACCTCGCCGAACACGGTCGTTCGGAGCCGTTCGGTCCGGCAATGAACGGGTACGCAGCCCTGCCGGAGGCCGAACGCCGGGCCAAAGCCGCAGCGTTGGCACCGCACATCCGCGGCCTGGCCTCGATGGACGAGCCGAAGGTCGGCCACTTCACGGATTCGGATGTGGTGCTGGACTTCCTGGCCGCAACCGAGCATCCGCGACTGGCCGCCTTGGGAACCAGCTGCCCGGACCACTTCCTGCGCACCAAGGTCACGCCACTCGTTCTCGATCTGCCCGCCGACGCCTCGATCGAACAGTCGGTGGAACGTCTGCAGACCCTGCACGAGGAATACCGCAAGGACTATCGCTCGTACTACGAGCGGTACGCGACCGAGGACTCCCCTGCGATGCGCGGTGCGGATCCGGCAATCGTGCTCGTTCCCGGCGTGGGCATGTTCAGCTTCGGGGCCAACAAACAGACCGCACGCGTGGCGGGCGAGTTCTACGTCAACGCCATCAACGTCATGCGCGGTGCCGAATCGGTCTCCACGTACAGCCCGATCGACGAGTCCGAGAAGTTCGACATCGAGTACTGGGCGCTCGAGGAAGCCAAGCTCGCTCGGATGCCGAAGCCGAAACCTCTCGCCACTCGCATCGCACTGGTGACGGGCGCGGCCTCGGGCATCGGCAAGGCCATCGCTCACCGTCTCGCGGCGGAAGGCGCATGCGTCGTCATTGCCGACCTCGACGCGCAGAAAGCCGCCGACGTGGCCGCCGAGATCGGCAGCACCGACGTAGCTATCGGTGTGCGCGCCGACGTCACCGACGAGGCCGCGGTGCAGGCCGCTGTCGACGCCACGGTCCTGGCCTTCGGCGGGATCGACCTCGTCGTGAACAACGCCGGACTCTCACTGTCCAAACCGCTTCTCGAGACGACCGTCGCCGACTGGGATCTGCAGCACGACGTCATGGCGCGGGGGTCGTTCCTCGTCTCACGTGCAGCGGCGGCGGCATTGATCGCGCAGAAGATGGGCGGCGACATTCTGTACATCTCCTCCAAGAACTCGGTGTTCGCCGGGCCCAACAACATCGCGTACTCCGCCACCAAGGCAGATCAGGCGCATCAGGTGCGACTTCTCGCTGCCGAACTCGGCGAACACGGCGTGAAAGTGAACGGCATCAACCCGGACGGAGTCGTCCAAGGATCCGGCATCTTCGCCGCAGGCTGGGGTGCCTCGCGCGCCGCGGTCTACGGCGTCGACGAAGCCGATCTCGGAAAGTTCTATGCACAGAGAACTCTGCTGAAGCGAGAAGTGTTGCCCGAGAACATCGCCAATGCCGCGTTCGCACTGTGTACCTCCGACTTCTCGCACACCACAGGTCTGCACGTACCCGTCGACGCGGGTGTCGCGGCCGCATTCCTGAGATGAGTACGGCACAGGTCGCCGCTGTCGACCTCGGCGCGACGAGCGGTCGCGTCGTGGTCGGTACGGTCGGCACCGACACATCCGGGCGCGACGTCCTCGAACTCGACGTCGTCGCGCGGTTCCCGAACGAACCGCTCAGATTGTGGAACGGAACGCGGGCAGCTCTGCACACGGACGTGCCCGCCCTGTTCGGTCACGTCCGCCGAGGACTCGACGACGCAGTACGCGCCGGCGAGAACCTGGTCAGTATCGGCGTCGATTCCTGGGCAGTGGACTACGGGCTGCTGCGCGCCGGTCGATTGCTCGGGCTTCCGCACCACTACCGCGACGAGCGGTCCGAACGCGGGGTCGAGCTGGTGGAGTCGGTGGTCGGGCGCGCGGAGTTGTTCATGCGCAACGGTTTACAGTTCCTACCCTTCAACACCATCTACCAGCTGGCGGTGGACCGAGCCGACGGTCTGCTCGAACCCGCCGACCGACTACTGCTGATACCGGACCTCATCTCGTACTGGCTGACCGGCCGCGAGACAACCGAACGCACGAATGCGTCGACCACGGGTGTGTTCGGTACAGACGGAGCGCTCGATAGAGCACTGCTCGACCGACTCGGCATCGGTACATCACTGTTCGCACCGAGCGTCGATCCGGGGTCGATTCTGGGTGGCGTCCTTCCGGGTGTCCTCGATGTCGGTACGAGCGCCGCGGTGACTGCAGTCGGTTCGCACGACACCGCATCGGCGGTCGCTGCGGTGCCGATGGACCCCGATTCGGCGGTCTACATCTCGTGCGGAACCTGGGGGCTGGTCGGTGCCGAAACACGGTCACCCGTAGTCAATGCCCACGTGCAGGACGCCGGCTTCACCAACGAGGCAGGCGTCGACGGACGAAACCGCTTGTTGCGCAATGTCATGGGACTGTGGCTGCTGTCCGAGACCGTTCGCGAATGGAGCCGAGCGGACGGCACGCAGGTCGACCTACCGGCCATGTTGGCCGCCGCTGCAGACTGCCCTGCTCCACCACACTCGTTCGATGCCGACGACCCGATCTTCTTGCCCCGCGGCGACATGCCGGAGCGAATTTGCACCTGGTACACCGACAGAGATCTGCGCGCACCGAACTCCCGCGCCGAGATGGTTCGCGCCATCGTCGAATCGCTCGCGTCGGCGTTCGCCCGCGCAGTGCACGACGCTGCATCGGTCGCCGGCATCACGGTTCGGCAAGTGCACCTCGTCGGCGGGGGCGCGCAGAACACACTGCTGTGCACCGCTCTTGCCGATCGACTCGGACTCGCCGTGGTAGCCGGTCCGATCGAAGCCACGGCATTGGGAAACGTTCTCGTACAAGCGCGAACGCACGCGCTGATCACAGGCGACCTGGACAGATTGCGACGTGCAGTCGCCACAACATTTCCACCCGTGTGGCACGCACCTGCATCCCGCCGTCGAACACTCGTGGACTGACACTCACCTGAGAGGAAGCCCCCGAAGGTGCGCGATCTGGCACCGCTCTTGCGATTCAAGAAGCCCCAACTCGACGCCATGAAGCGTCGGGTTGGGGCTGCACTGACGATCGACGATCTTCGGACAGTGGGCGGAGGCGGAGTTGTCCACCCCGCGGTCGCGGAAACTCCACGCCCGGTTCGACCGTCGTGACTGGCGACGAGCGATACCGGAATGAACCACACCCCCAACGGGCAAGACCACCGAGATTGCGGTCTATCGGGTTGCGCCGCAGGGGCATCCACGGCTACGCCGCGCGCTGACCGGAACCTAGTCGAGGGCGAGTCCGAAATGAAGCGGGTAGACGGGGTCGACGGTGTCGGAGGGAACATCCTCGCGAGACGCGCGAACCGCATCCATCGATCGGGGAATCTCGACCGGGAGCTTTCCGACCGGACGGATGGAGCCTGCGAGCGCAGCAAGTACCGCGTCGTCGGAGCTGCCGTATTCCACGGCGAGGGCAGACACGAACGGCACGAGTGGTGTCATGATCGCAGGGCGGTCGAGGTTCACCACGACGATCAGAGGGCAGTGACCGGCGATGCGCGACAACCTGTGGACGAGGCCGGGAGCGAACTCGAGCGAGCCCTGATGAAACCACGCTTCCAGAAAAAGGTCACTGCGCGGCTCGAAAGGAGCGCCGAGGCGGACGATGGCGACATCCGCCGAGTCGGGGTTCGGAACTGCATCAGCCCACTGCTCCAGCGCGCTCGCTGAAAGGTTTTCACTGTAAACCTTTGTCCTGGCCGGACTTGTGAAGAGAGGAAGAATGGGGGTTCCGCCGTGATCTTTGTTCTCGAGGAGGGTGATCGAGGCGGCCTGTGCGTCGAAACCGAGAGCGCGGAAATCTTTTCGGGCGAGAATTTTCTCGGCTGCGTCCTCGTCGACGTAGGGGTTGTCGAAGAGACCGAGCCGAAATTTCACCAGAAGAAGGCGACGGGCAGATTCGTCGATCCGAGTTGTGGTGACACGGCCCTCGGCTACGAGCTGGAGGAGCATTTCGACGCACTCCTCGCCTCCGAACTGATCGGCGCCGGCGTGGATTATCTTCTCGACTCGTTCCAAAGGGTCCAAGTCCTCGACACCCCAGGCGCGAGCGGGGAGAACTTGATCACCGACGACGTTGTCGTTGACGAGTTCCCAGTCGGTGACCACGACCCCGTCGTAGCCGAGCTCCTCTCGAAGCAGACCGGTGATGATCTGCTTGTTGAAGCCGAACCCGACCTCCTCGATGGGGTCGCCGTCACGCGTCAAACCCTCCGGCATCCCGTAGTAGGGCATCATCCCGGCGGTGCCGCGAGCGATCGCCTCACGGAACGGCCGAAGGTGGTAATCGAACAATCCGCCGGGGTAGATCTGCTCGCGACCGTAAGGAAAATGGGCGTCCTCTCCGTTCTTCTGCGGACCGCCTCCGGGGAAATGCTTGGTGGTACACGCGACACTGTCCGGCCCGAGGACGTCACCCTGGAAACCTTGCAGGTAGGCGGCAGTGAATTCGGCAACCCGGTCCGCATCGTGGCCGAAGGTCTGGGCCTGTCGGCCCCATCTCGGTTCCGTAGCGAGATCGATCTGGGGGTGTAGCGCGGCGCGGATGCCGACTGCCCTGTACTCCTGCCGGGCCGTGTCAGCAAAGGTGCGGATGGCGTCCACGTCGTCGAGCGCAGCGAGCCCCAGCGCTTCCGGCCAGCGCGAGAAGGCCCCGGCGGAGAACGAGACACCGGCGTTGTCGTAGGACGCGTGACGAGGATCGGTGCTGATCGTGACCGGCACTCCGTGCGGCGTCGATTCGGCGAGCTTCTGCAGGTTGTTGTTCCAGCGGGCGGCCTGCCGTGCGGTACGGATCCCGTGAATGTTGAAGTGACTCATGTTCTTTCCCACGACTACATCGGAAGTCGGGGACTTCGATATGAAACCGGGCTCTTCCACAAGATCGCCGTCGGTGCCCATCTCGATGACGGTCTGAAACATCAGTCCGACCTTTTCCTCAAGGCTCAGGCGCGCGAGAAGGTCCGCCGTTCGCTCCTCGGGGGACAGCCGCGGATCCTCGTAGGGTTCCATCACCCCGTTCTTGTTGAGATCTCGAAAGATGGTGCCGTCAGGAGCAGTCGACGTCGTGAGCGTCATGGGTGCCTCTCGGATTCGGAGCGAAATGCCTAAATGTCAAATGGCGGTCAGAAACTCCACAATGGAGTCCCGAAACTGCGCGGTGTACCGCGGTTGGGAGTGGTCTCCGTCCAAGACGATGAGGGTGGAGTCGGACATCGCCGCCGTCACCAACTCCGGTTCGCCGGCGAACGGATCCTGATCACCTGCCAACAACAGAGTCGGCGCAGACACCTCTTTCACATCGACTCCCCCGGCACCCATCGTCGCCGCGACGTAGCCGAGAGCGATCCTGTCTTTTCCCGCGGCGTCGACGGCTGCCCGCCACGCCTGGAGCCCAGGATCGGGGATTTCGCCTGGGTCCGCGTTATGAAAGGCATGTACGAACGACGTGGCCGGAACGATCCGGGTATCGACTCCGCCCAGTGCGACAAGGCTTCCGCCGATGCCGCCGATGACGATCTTCCGGACGCTGTCATTGGTCATCGCCGCATTGAGTGCGATGACCGCGCCCATCGAGTAGCCGACCACATCGAACTGCCGAATACCAAGTGCGACGGTCAATTCGAGTAGATCTGCAGCGAACCTGCCGAAGCCGTAGGCATTGGCGTTGTGCGGAGCGTCCGAGTTGCCATGACCTCTGGCATCGACGCCGATCACGGACAGTCCTGCTTCGATGAGAGCACCGACGACGCCGGTATCCACCCAGTCCTCGACGGTGTCGCTGGTGAAACCATGCTGGAGCAAGACCACTCGGCCGGCTGGATCACCCCAACGTCGGTAGGAGATCGTCACCCCGTCGCTGGTCCGGAATCGCTCGAACGGAACTTCCCCGACTTCGGGCATCGCTGTACTCATAGCCAACTTTCCACTACTTTTCCGGCATGGAGTGTTCACACACTGGTTTTGTAGTGTGCACTTCACTATCCAACTGGTCAAGTGCTGGCGCTGACTCAGGTCGCGGCCAGGCCGTTGCGCTGAGAACGACGCGCTACGGCATGCTCGACGAAACCGCTGACAGCGTCGCGGTGTCGAGTGCGATCACGCTTCCGTTTTTTTCATGTCCTCGGCCAGCAACTCAACGAGTCGGGTCATGAGCAGGATCGCGCCCTTGGTTGCCTCCTTGTCGCCCGTATCCATCTGACGGCGCAGAACGCCGTCCATGGCGGAGCCGAAAAACACTGTGGCAGAGGGGTCGACGATTCCCGCGGCCGCAAGCTGTGCCGTGACCGCGTGTTCGTAGTTGTCGTACATGCGTTTGGCGACCGGACGTAATCGCTCGCTGCGCGTCGCTTCGTTGAGGACCTCCCGATTGAAGGCCACCATGCCCAGCTCGTCCGCTGCGACCTGCTCGACTTGATCGCCGAGCGGTGGCACGGGTTCGCCTTCCGCGCGAGGCGCCGCCCCGGACAAGGACACCTCCATCGAGTACAGCATGGCCGCCTCGATGAGATTTTCGCGAGTGCCGAAGTGATGCACGATCATCCCGTGCGTGAGACCGGCCTCCGCGGCAGCAGCACGCAGCGTGAAGCCCCGGAGGCCTTTCGCTGCAATAACGGCAATTGCACCTCGGATGAGGTCTCCACGAGTGTCGCTCTGCTCGGTATCGGATCCCATTTGCGCGACTTTAGCGTAGGCCGAAGGTCCGAATTCGATGACACCGAACGCATCGAAGCAATTATCCAACTGGATTACACTCGCCTACACATTCCCCGATTCGAGAGAAGACCATGTCCAACACTCCTCCCCTGGCATCGGACACCGCTACTGCATCCGATACTCACGCCCCCGTCATCCGCCCCGGACAGCCTTGGTTCGATACGACGGGTGCGCGCATCCAGGCTCACGGCGGATCCGTCCTACAGCACGAGGGCATGTACTACTGGTACGGCGAGAACAAAGAGTTCACCGACGGTCGCCCCGATGTCTGGCACTGGGGCGTACGCGCCTACCGCTCCGACAATCTGGCCGATTGGGAGGACTGCGGTCTCCTCATCCCGCCCACCCCAGGGGATCCGAACGGTCCGATGCATCCCTCACGCCAGGTCGATCGGCCACACATCATCCGCAACGATCGCAACGCCACGTGGGTGTGCTGGGTGAAAATCATGGGTGGTGGCGACACCTGGTCGTGTTTCGTCGCCGACGAACTACTCGGCCCCTACGAGTTGGTGGCCGACGGCGTCCGACCGGCAGGCTTCCTCGCCGGCGACTTCGATCTCGTTGTCGATCCGAACGACGGCCGAGCGTACGCCTACTTCGAGCACCCGCACTCAGAACTCATCTGCGCCGATCTCGACGAGGACTACACCGGGTTCACAGGTAATTTTTCCCGCCACTTCGATTCCCTTCAGGTTCCGGAGGTCAGGGAGGCCCCTGCCTACTTCCGTCACGGAGATGCGCACTACCTCGTGACATCGGGGACGTCCGGCTACTTCCCGAACGAAACAAGGATTGCAGTGGCCGACGACTACCACGGGCCATGGCGTGACCTCGGCAGCCCTCATATCGGCCCCGGCGCGCAGCTCTCGTTCCGGTCGCAGATCAGCTGCGTGTTTCCACACCCCGTCGAAGCGAACACCTACATCACGGTCGCCGATCGCTGGCTCCCACATCTCGACGAGACGCAGTCCGACCAACGGGAAATGTTCCGGGCCTTCTTCGACGAATCTTCCAGCGAGGACCTGGTAGCAGAACTCGCGGCGAAAGCAGGCTCCGACCTCAACGAAGCGAACACGTCGATTGCGGATTACGTGTGGTTGCCGTTGACGTTCGAGGGCGCCATCCCGCGAATCGAGTGGCTCGACGAGTGGAACCCCCACTCTCGATAATCCATCTGGATACCAATTTGCGCGAAACCATTGTGTCGCCGATGCGACGTGCCTATAGTCCTATCCACTTGGATTACACATTCTCGCGCCGGTGCGGCGGATCACTTCCCACCCCGGACTGCGACCTACCCGAGCGACATCGCACGATGCACGCAGGAAAGGAACGTCATGTCGACTCCGCCTTACGACGAGGGGCGAGCTGTGCTGTCCGACTCGCCGATTCTGGACGCCATCGACTCGCCACGGCTGTCCACGCCGGCGGGCCGTGGTACTGCACCGCTGCTCGGGATCCTCAATCTGACAACGGTTGCGAGCGCATTGGGCTTTTCCGCCGTCCTTTTGCCTAACCAGCTCACCATCCTCGACGAGGGATCCAAGGTAGGAAACCTGGCCCTCATTTCCTCGGTCTCGTTGTTCGTCAGTGTGTTGCTCGCACCGCTCGTCGGAGCACTCAGTGACCGGACTCGGTCTCGTCTCGGCCGTCGGGCTCCCTGGATACTCGGCGGCGGTCTGCTCAGCGCCTTCTCCATCATCGTCATCGGCTTCACGACTTCCGTTCCGACGATCATTCTCTTCGCCGTCCTGATGGGCGTGGGCTCCGCGACACTCGGGGCGCCCGTCTCTGCGATCGTGGCAGATCGTTATGCCGTGAACCGACGCGGCATCGTCTCGGCCTATATCGGACTCGGTCTGAACGTCGGCTACTCCGTCGGCGTCATCGTCGCAGGCCTGCTCGCCTCGAACACGCGGGTCGCGTACACCTCATTCGGTCTTGCCATCGCGGTTGCCGTCATCGGGTTCGTCGTATTCGCACCGGACAGTTCGAGCAAGGAAGCCCATTTCGAGCCGATGAACTGGAAGGCTTTCGTCCTCGGCTTCTGGATCAATCCGGTTCGCCACCCGAACTTCGCCTGGGCTTTCGCCGCGCGCTTCCTGTACATCCTCGGCGCGTTCGTCGTCAGTGCGTTTCAGTTCTTCATCCTTACCGATTACATCGGGCTCGAGCTCGCGGACGCGAACACTCAAATCGGCATCGTCAGCATCGTCGCACTTGTCCCTACCGTAGTCGCCTCGTACGCAACGGGATACATCTGTGACCGATACGGCCACCGCAAACTATTCCTTGTCGTCGCGTGCGTCCTCATGGGCGTCGGCTATGCGGTGATGCTCGTAACGCCAAGCCTGACAGGCCTTTACATCATGTCGATCATCGGTGGGGCCGGATTCGGAATGTACCTCACATCCGACGCTGTCATCATGACGCAGGTGCTGCCGGACCTGGAAGGAGCTGCGGGCAAAGACCTCGGCATCCTGAATATCGCGACCAACCTGCCACAAGCATTCAGCGTCGTACTCGCCGGAATCATCACCACGTCATTCGGCGGATATGTCGGACTCTTCATCGCCGGCATCATCATCTCGGTCTTCGCCACTGTCGCAATCGGTTTCATCAAGGTGAGCAGCTAGCCGCTGCGCAACGCACATCGGCGAAAACCGCCCGGGGAAACATCTCCGGGCGGTTTTCGCCGATTCACCCACCGAACGAGCCGCCGGCGCATCGCGCCGGCGGCTTTCTACGCGAGGGCCAGACCGACCGCGTCTCGCCGATCGCGAACGCTGTCCACGAATCGGTCCGCAATGGCCTGCGTTCCCTCTTCGCCGGGATGGAGGCGGTCGGTCAGCAGATCGACGTCACCTTCGCCGATCAATACTCTTCCGTCGAGAACCGAGATGAGTTCATCGCCGCGAGCCGAAACGACGTCGCCGACGAGCCGACGAATATCGGTGAGGGTGAGTGCTCCGAGTCGCTGCGTGTCGGCCGCTCGGAAATTCCCGTCGGGATCGATGTCGATCGGCCCGCCCACATTCTCGTGGAACGAGCAGTACAGCGGGGTGATCACCAGGATGGGCAGGTCCGGGTGCCTGGTTCGGAATCGATCCAAGAAGCCGTGCAGCGCCGGGACGAACGTCCGCTCGATATGCGAATCCCAGTTGACGATGTTGATGCCGACCTCGATGGTGAAAACATCGATCTCGAGTTCGCTCAACGCGTCGGCCACGAAGGGATCCAGCAGGCAGTTTCCAGAGAAACTGGCGTCGACGACTCGCGCACCCAAGGCGCGGGCGGCACGGATCGGCCACGGCGACTCCGGATCCGGGAGACCGGCTCCGTGACTGATGGAACTTCCATGGTGCAGCCACAACGGCCCGCCGCCGCGGATCAGGGGGCTCAACGGCCGATCCGCTCGAACGTCGACGACGGTGGTGGCAGCGCCCTGCGGCAGATGGATGATCACGTCCCTTTCGACGTCGGAGTCACCGAGCTCGAACCGGACAACCGAGACGCCACCGCGTACCTCGCCGGAGTCGGAGACGATCACACCTTCGTCCGCCGGAATCTCGACGGTGCGACGAAATGGTCCGGAGGACAGACTGACGACGACATCGTCGACTCTGCCGAGGAACGAATATCTCGTGAATATCGCGCTCATGGCGATATGCGAAGAGCGGGTCCTGAAGCCGATGCTCACACCTGTCGTGGCGCGCGCGAGTACCTCGAAATGGGATGAGCCCGAACGCCGTCGCGCCCATTCGGGAAGATGGCAGGGAGCAATGCCCTCCGCTGGGCGCTCGAGGAAAGCCGCCCCCTCGATCGCCTCCGCCAGGGCGTCGCCTTCGAGCGAGAAGGCAAGTGCGTTCACGTCATTATCCATTCGGATAATCTAGCAAATCTACCGACGGTCGTCGTTCAACTTCGAGCCCCCACCCCAGCTCGACGCTGAGAGTTGTATAGCGTCTGCTATATTTCATGTCGTTTCGGCGATCGTTCCGCGTTGCCGGTAGTCCAGCAGAGGAACCGATGAACATCACGTCACCTTCACCGATCGAATCGGACGCCTTCCCGTCGACGGAGCGCATCTTCGGCTGGATCGAATATCTCGCGGGACTCGGACACCGTAGGACCGGAACTCCGCAGGGGCGCGCGTCGGCCGAATACATCGCGGACAACCTTCGCAGCTTCGGGCTGCACGACGTGGTTATCGAGACGGCTCCGACCCCGTGTCCGGTTGTCCACCAACAGCTTCTGCACGTCGGGAATCAGGCGATCGATTGCTTCTGGGTCAACGGAACCGGTCGGAGCGGAACCCTCGGCAGGTTCCGGAGTGCCCTGGACTCGGTCGAGGTCGTGCATCTCCGGCACGGTTGGCCGTCCGACTTCGACGGGGTCGACGTTGCGGGCAAGATCGTCGTTTGCGACATCGAGTTCCTCGAAAGCTCGAATGCCGCTCTCCTCGAACATCATCCCCGGGGTGAGGCCTACGATCCGGACGGCTCGTTGCAGGAGGAACGGAACAAGTACGACATCTACTCGCCGTACAACTGGCCGGACAACTTCTTCCGGGCTCAGCAGTCGGGGGCGGTCGGGTTCGTCGGTGTGCTCCAGAACTACATGGATCGGTTCAACTACAACGAGGACTACACCGAGAACGGACAGGCGCTCGGTATCGACGCGATGTCCATGCCGGCTGTGTGGGTTTCGCGTGACGACGGTGCGACCATCGAGAATCTGATGGTCTCGTCGGCAGGGTCGGCTGTGGCGTCGCTGATCGTCGATGTCGAGTACGAGCTCGTGGACGCGCTGAACGTCAGTGGGATGTTGCCCGGGGCGACAGATGAGATCGTGCTCGTCCACTCTCATCATGACGCCGTCTTCTCCGGAGCGGTGCAGGACGCGTCCGGCGTCTCGGAGGTCCTTGCCCTGGCCGAATATTTCGCATCCAGGCCCCTTGCGGAGCGATACAGGACCATGATGTTCGCGGCCACGGACACCCACTTCACCGACTACGTCGGCCACCTGTCCTTCCTCGAGGAACGCCGCGCCGCGAACCACGACATAGTCCTCGACCTCTGCATCGAACACGTGGGGAACGAGGTCGAGCTCGACACGGCAAATCGTGCAGTCGAGACCGGTCACGCCGAGCCCCGGCTCGTGTACGTATCGGAGAAGTCCGGCCTCTACGACGTCGTCAGAGCGGCGTTCGTACGGAACGGCCTCCGCCGCACGGTCTTCCTCCCGGTCGAGCATCGGGAGGAAGACAACGACGAACCGTACGTCTTTCGCCCCGACGAGGTAGTCAGCGACGCCTACTACTTCGCCGAGGCCGGCATTCCGGTCGTGAGCATGGTCGCCGGACAGATGTACCTCTTCCATCCGTCCGACACACTCGACCGGGTGACCGTCGACGACCTGCGCCCGGTCGGTCTCGCTTTCGCCGAGATAGCCGCAACGGCAGTGCGTCCACCCGGCACGAATCCGAGCGCGATGTAGTTGCTACGAGGGCCGGATTTCCGAGGACATGCTATCGGTCGCGTGCGGCGCAATCGCGAACGACTCGATGCAGATTTTTATGGAATAGCCTTTACATATAAACCGCAGAATCACAGAATCGAAGACGGAACCGCCGCCCACCGGGCTGCGCCGTCGAGGTGGGAGACAGACATGGTCGATCAGACGTGGCACACCGCGAGTGAGCTCGCTCGGATGTACCGGTCGGGGGAATACTCTCCCGTCGACGCGGTGGAATCCGCGTTGCAGCGAATCGAGCAGGTCGACCACCGAATCAATTCGATGGTCACCGTCACCGCAGAACTCGCGCGGGTTCGAGCACGCGCAGCCGAGGCGAGGTTTCAGCGGGGCGATGAGCTCCCCGACCTCTTCGGTGTACCCATCACCGTCAAGGATCTCACCGACACTGCAGGCGTACGGACGACGTACGGATCCACCCTCTACGCAGACCACATCCCCACCACCGATGCTCTCGCCTGGGAACGGTTGAAGTCCGCAGGAGCCATCCTGATCGGAAAGACCACAACCCCTGAGTTCGGAATGCTCAGCGTGACCGAAAGCCGACTGACCGGCTCGACATCGACCCCGTGGGCCCTGGGACACGCCTCCGGCGGGTCGAGTGGAGGCGCCGCGGCGAGCGTCGCCGCAGGCATCGCGCCACTCGGCTGGGGATCGGACGGAGGCGGTTCGATCAGGGTTCCGGCATCCTTGTGTGGCGTAGTGGGAATCAAACCGTCCACCGGCCGCATACCTCATGCCGACAATTCCGATCCTGACGGTACGGAGGGTCCCCTGGCCCGTACCGTTCTCGATGCAGCGCTGATGCTCGACGCGACCGCGGGGCGACACCCGCGCGACCGATTCACCATTCCGACCGGAGACGACGTGTTCGCCGACGCCGCTCGCCGTCCTGGTGACCTCCGTGATTGGAGGATCGCCGCGACGACGAATCCCCACCACGGCCCCGTCGACGGCCAGGTCGCTGCCAGGTTCGAGGCGGCCCTGGACGATCTGCGACTGCTCGGAGCGACCGTCGAGACAGTCGAGCTCACGCTTCCAGACCCGACCGACTACTTCATCGCGTACTGGGGTGCCGACTTCGAGGACGCCGTCCGGCAGTTCGGATCGAGCGGAGAGGCGTGGCCCTCGATTCTCGCGCTGGCGCGCCGCGCCGAAGCGCTCACTCCCCAGCGTGTCAGCCATGCTGTGCGAGGCGAGAAGACCGAAATCTACAACGCCTACGCGACTGCGTTCGAATCGTTCGACCTCATCGTCACGCCCACGACACCGACGACGTCCTTTCCGCACTGCGGCGACCTGGGGGGACCGGAGCGCGTTGCAGGCGAGAAGGTCGTGGACCCTGGCCTGTTCTTGCACCGATTGACGGAACCGCCTTCGCACGCCGGACTCCCGGCGATCACCGTGCCCTGTGGATTCAGCGATGAAGGCCTGCCTGTCGGATTGCAATTCATCGCTCCGCTCTACGAGGACTCGCGTGCGGTTCACGCCGCTGCGCGGTACGAGTCGGCCACCGAGTGGCACACGATGCACCCGTCGTTCGGTGAGTAAGAGCCCTACCCGATCGTTCACCGTCCTCGCGCCGAGACTCAGGTAGGTATCGCGTCTGGCCGGACCGACGCCGCGTCGAAAAAAGAGGCCGAAGAGCACCCGCCGAACGCTGCCGCATATTATCCAAATGGATTACACTTTTCGACACACCCCAGTGATGCACGGCCGGCCGATCGTCGACAGGCGAAATACCGCGCCAGGCCTCGTCCTCGCCGTAGGGCAAACCCACTGGCCCACCACTCGGCATCCTGGACCACCGGCCTGATCGAAGGACAGCACGTGAACGACCTGCTCTCGAACAACGAAGTTCGTCTCGGCCCCTCGACCGAGGCCGAGGAAGACGCCCTGGCGGCAGCACGACCGTGGTCGGCGCACTGGATCGGAGTCGGCGACGGTGCCAAGCCGACCGGCTCTATCGCGGGAATGGACGGTGCCTTGGTCCAGGCCCGTTCGGAAGTGGTGCTGTTCAGTCGCCATTTCACCCTCACAACGGTGCCCCTGCTCGCTCGGCTGCGGGTCGCCGCCGACAGTAGATACATCGTGTGGCTCAACGGCGTGGAAATTGCCCGCGGTCCGGCACGCTTTCAGCCGCGCCGTCTCGAAGCGGACGACATCGAGGTCGCGTCCGAGCTACGCCGTGGCAGCAACCGACTGGTGGTTCAGGTGACGTACTACGGAGAAGCCAATGCTCTGTGGATGCCGGCCCGCACGTCAGGCGGGCTCGGTGCGCACGCCGCGCTGCTCGCGGAGCTCACCCTCTCGCGCGAGTCGATCGTCACGGACGAGCACTGGTGGGTGAAAAGGACGATCGCGACAACGCGCCTTCCCCGCTCCGACATCGAAGGAATTCCCGCCGAGGTGTTCGACGGTCGGCTCGCCGCGTCGCGCACGGATGCGGTCGACCTGAGCTGGTCGAGAGCGCAGCTACTCAGCGTCGGACACATTGCCGGAGCCGGACGGTCGCAACCACCGGCCGATCCCTACGGCAGTGTCCCGTCACACCGCACGCCGATGTATCGGACAGCCACGATCGAACCACGCTCGGTGACCGCGAATCATGCGCGCACAGTGGATCTCCCCGCGCCGGAGCATCCGAGCGCAGTAGTCCGAGCCGCCGAGGCTCCGGCTCGGGAGGAACTCTCGGGAGTCGACGTCGCGACCTCGACAGGGGGCGTGTTCTCGTACGATTTCGGCCGGATCGTCTTCGGTGTCGTCGAACTGACCGTCGATGCCCCTGCAGGAACGGTCGTGGACATCGACCTCCGTGAGGGGCTGTCCGCGACCGCCCAAGACGTGCCGCACGGGCTTCGCTATACGTGCGCCGAAGGACCCGGGGTCTTCGCGTCGACGGAACCGCACGGTTTTCGGGTGGCGGCCGTCCGCATGCACCACGAATCGGACCCCGCCGCTGCGCTTGCGATTCCCGCCCCTCGAATCACCGTCCGTGAGAACGTTCGAGACCGTCCCGGCGGGTCGACATTCTCGAGCGCCGACCCGTCGATCGACGCCATCTGGGCGGCAGGCGTACGCACTGTGGCGCTCAACACCACCGACTCGTACATCGACTGCCCGACACGGGAACAACGCGCGTGGGTGGGTGACGGGGTCGTGCACCTCGAAGTCGACCTCTACACGAACAGTGACCGCACCATGGCGCGTCGGTATCTGGTTCGATCCGCGTCCCCCCGGGACGATGGCCTGCTCCCCATGAGCGTCGCGGGCGATATCGAGGCCGCGGACGCGGTCACCGCACCCGCCTGGTCACTGCACTGGTTGCATGCATTGCACGTCTACGCGATGCACGAGGGAGTGGACGACCTCGTGGTGTCGCTGCTTCCCGTTGCCGAGCGTGTCCTGCGATGGTTCGTGCCCTGCGTCGACGAGCGGGGCACTCTTCGCGATGTCCCCGGATGGGTGCTCGTGGACTGGTCGAGTGTCTACACCGACGGTCGCAGCAGTATCTTGACTGGGCTCTGGGTGCGTGGACTGCGCGAATTCGCTGCCCTGAGTGCGGCGGCCCAGAACTACGGAGCGCAGTCGTGGGCGATCCAGCTCGCGGATGCCGCCCGAGAGGGATTCGAAGATTTCTGGGACGAGGATCGTGGACTGTATCTCGACCGCGTCGACGATGGCACGCGCCGCTCACGGGCAGCGTCACAACTGGGATCGGCGACGGCCATCCTGTCCGGTCTCGCGCCGCATCACCGTTGGCAACGGATCGCACGAGCGATCTCGGACCCCGAGCACCTGATCACCCACTCCTGGCTCGGAAGACTCATGCAGGGCATCGGCGGCAATGCGTTCGAGGGGTCCATGAGACACCATCCGGAGCCCGACTGGGACGTCGACCGCCTGATCGTTCGCGCGGAACCGTTCGGTGCGAGCCTGGTACACGACGCGCTCGGTGCGGCGGGGTGCACCGAGGAGCTGCTCGAGTCGATTCGCCGATGGTCGGATTTTCTCGATGACGGGTACGACACCTTCGGTGAAGGCTGGGGTTGGGGCAGCCACGCCCATGGGTGGAGCTCCTCTCCGACGAGCGATCTGTTCGCGAACATCCTCGGCGTTCGTCCCGCGGACTTCGGCGGCACGACCTGGCGTATCGAACCCCGTCTCGGATCCCTCACCAGCGCTTCAGGAATAGTGGTGACACGTGAAGGGCAGCTGCGCGTGTCCGTGACGCCCTCGGAAATCCTTGTCACAACGCCGTGCCGCGTGGAGATAGTGTCCGGCGGTCGAACGATCGTGCGCGAGGCAGGAGTACACGTATTGCCTCGGTGATCAGCCCACCGGACCCCACGGGGACGCGGGCGTCGAGGCCGGAAAGCCTCGACGCCCGCGTTCGGGACAAGATCGGTGTGCCGCGACAGCACGTGCGGTCACACGGACTCCGAGCGCAAACCCAGAACCCGAATGGCGTTCTCCTTCATGATCAGCGGCACCACCTCGTCCTTGATCCCGAGTTCGGCGAAGTCCTTGATCCACCGGTCCGGCGTCAGAACTGGAAAATCGGATCCGAACAGCGCCTTGTGCTTGAGCAGTGAATTGACGTTGCGCACCAACTGCGGCGGAAAGTACTTGGGCGACCACCCCGACAGGTCGATGTAGACGTTGGCCTTGTGGGTGGCAATCGATATGGACGAGTCGACCCACGGCACCGACGGGTGCGCGAAAATCATTGTCAGGGACGGGAAGTCGGCGGCGATGTCGTCCAGAAGCATGGGGTCCGAGTACCGCAGTTTGATACCGCGGCCGCCCGGAAGCCCAGCACCGATTCCGGTCTGCCCGGTATGGAACAACGCAACCAGCGAGTGTTCGGCGCACGCCTCGTAGATGGGGTAGTACTTCCGGTCGTTGGGCTCGAAATCCTGCAGGCTCGGGTGGAACTTCATGCCGCGGACTCCGTAATCGCGGGCGAGCACGCGAATCCGGGATATGGCCTCCTGCACGTTGTGCGGGTCGACAGAACCGAAAGGGATCAAGACATCGGCATGCTGAGCAGCTTTGGCCGCGATCTCCTCGCTCGATACCGGCGGGTGCCCCAATGCCGTTCGTGCGTCGACGGTGAACACCACGGCCGCCATATTCCTGTGTCGGTAATACGCGGCCAGATCGTCGACTGTGGGAGTGCGGTTGGTGCCCGGCTTGAAGTACTTCTCGGACGCGTCGAGCAACTCCCGATCGAGCGAACAGTGATGCGCATCGTCGGCTTCGACATGAGTGTGTACGTCGATGGCGACTATCGAGTCGAGGTCGAGTGAGGGCGTATAGGACACGATGCTCCTAGGGAAGGTGGTGGCTGGATCGCTTGAGGCGCATGATGTCGACGAGCAGACGGTCGCGGTCCGCGACGAGTCCGGCTTGGTCGATACCCGCCATTTCGTCGTCGATACCGGCGACGAGCTTGTCGGTGAGTTCTGAGGTCAGTTGTGGTTCGCCCAGATCGTCCATCCATTTCTGGGTGGGCGGGCCGAGGTGCTCGAGCAGGTGCCGCATCCCACCCGCCCCACCCGAGAGATGTTGCGTAGAAAGCGGACCGACGATCGCCCACCGCAAGCCGGGTCCGTTCGAGATGGCGGTATCGATGTCCGCTACCGTCGCAACCCCGCGGTCGACGAGCGAATACGCCTCACGCCACAATGCCGCCTGCAAGCGATTGGTTATGTGCCCCGGTATCTCTGCTCGTACCAGAATCGGCTTCTTGCCGAGTCCGCGATAGAACGACATCGCCGACTCGACGTGCTCCCTCGTAGTTGTCTGTCCGGGAACGACTTCCACCAACGGGACGATATGCGCGGGATTGAACGGATGGCCCACCAGAACACGACCGGGGTCCACGCGACACAGTTCCTGCAACCGACTCGGTGCGAATCCCGATGTGGACGACGCGACGACGACCCCGGGCCGCGCAACGGAATCGATGTCGGCGAGGAGAGCGCGCTTGTCTTCCAGACGCTCGGGCCCGCTCTCCTGGACGAAGTCGGCGTCACGGACGGCGTCGGCAGTGGTACCGACGAACCGCAGTGAACCGCGTACGGACGCGGGCCGGCCGGACAACTCGGACGCAATATCGAGCATGTCCTCCACGGACCTGATCAGGCGCGCCTGCGCTCCGTCCGCCGGATCGGTGGCGACCACATCGTGTCCGGCTGCGAGAAAGCTCGAGGCCCAGGCTGCTCCGATGACTCCGGTTCCAACGACGCCGACCGTCCCTGTCATTCGACGCTCGCGAACGCATCGAGGGAATCGGCGCGAGCCAAGGAACCTGGAGCCACCACGGTCGCCGGATCCGCACCGAGCAGGATCCTCTTGACCGGAATTTCGAGCTTCTTACCGGTGCGGTTGTACGGCACCACGGGAACCTCTCGGATGTCGTCCGGAACGTGACGCGGTGACAAAGACCGGCGCAGCGTCGACGAGATCGTCGTGCGCAGAGCGGAGGTCAACTCGGTTCCGTCTCCGGTCACGACGAAAAGCAGAAGACGGCCGATCCCACCCTGGTCGTCTTCCAAGTGAACGACGAGTGAATCCGTGATTCCGTCCAGTTCTTCGACAACGCGGTAGAACTCGGCAGTCCCGAGACGGACGCCTCCACGGTTCAGAGTTGCATCGGACCTGCCGGTGATGACGACACCGCCGTCAGCGCGAAACCGAATCCAGTCGCCGTGACACCAGACTCCGGGATACTTCTCGAAATATGTTGCACGGTAACGCGATCCGTTGTCGTCGCCCCAGAATTTCACGGGCATGGACGGAACAGGTTCGGTGATGACGAGCTCGCCGAGTCGTCCGATCACTTCCTTGCCGTCCTCGTCGTACGCAGTCGCTGCGAAACCCAGGCTGGGCCCGGACATCTCCCCCGCGTAGACCGGTGTCATCGGCGAAGCCTGCACGATGCCCGTGCAGACGTCGGTTCCTCCGCTGCCGACATTGAGCAGCACGCCCTGCCCGAACCGGTCGGCGACCCACCGATAGCCTTCGACGGGGAGCGGACTTCCGGCTGCTCCGAACTGTCGAATTGCCGACAGTTCGAATTCCTCGACAGGCTCGACCCCTTCTCTGCGGGAGGCCATCACGATGCTCGGACTCATCCCCATCACCGTTGCCTGCGTCTCGGCTGCGATCTCCCACTGGTAGCGCACATCGGGGAACGTCGGGTTGCCGTCCATCATCACGATCGACGACCGCACCACCAGCGCGCCCACCAGTGCGTTCCACATCATCCACGCCGTGGTGCTGAACCAGGAGAACGTGTCGCCCGGCCCGAGATCGAAGTGGAGGGCGTGGTTCTTCATCGTCTCGAGCAGGATCCCGCCATGACCGTGCACGATCGGTTTGGGTTTGCCCGTTGTGCCGGAGGAGAACAGGACCACCAGTGGATGATCGAACGGCACTGCCTCGAACTCGGGCAACGACCCGGTCGCGCCGGACTCGGCTGCCCCCAGATCGCCCCAGAGCGTCACGTCCTCGTCCACGACGACCGGCCCGTAAGGAACGGACACCACCGCCGACACCGTCGGCAACGCGCTACTGATCTGCGCCACCTCGGCGCGGCGATCCACTTCCTTGGAACCGTAGGTATATCCACCGACGACGAACAGCACCTTGGGGTCGATCTGCCCGAATCGATCGATCACGCTCGGTGCACCGAACTCGGGCGCGCATGCCGCCCAGATCGCACCCAAGCTCACCGTGGCGAGAAACGCCACCAATGCTTCAGGGATGTTCGGTAGGTACCCCGCCACCCGATCCCCCCTGGTGACACCGAGATCGACGAGACCGGCCCGTACCCGACGTACCTCGTCCCGCAGTTCGGCGAATGTCATGTTCAGATCGTCGCGGGTCTGCGACCGAGCCTTGACGGCCACGGAGTCCAGATCAGCGGCGGTTCCCAGAGAATGCTCGGCGTAGTTGATTCGCGCTCCGGGGAACCATTGCGCTCCCGGCATGACACGTTCGATCAGAACGGCGTCGTAGGGAGCGTGGCTGATCACCCCGAAGTAGTCCCAGATCGACTCCCAGAACTCCTCGATCTCGGTGGAGGACCAGCGCTGCAGCGCATTCCAGTCCTCGAACTCACGACCACGATCGGTCGAGAGCCACTTCAGGTAGGTTCCGACACGGGACGTCGCATGCACGTCTGCCGGAACAGGGCGAAGCACCTGAAGGGGCTCGGTCGACTCGGTCGCTGTCACCTCGATCGCATCGACCGGGCTCGACTTCACGTGGCTCGCTTTCACCTTGGGACCGCTACCGTCGAGAAACGATCCCATGCGCTCCTTGGCCTCGGCACTCGACTGCGCCACGGCGGCCATCAGCGACTCCAACATCGAGCCCTCGTCTCGGCCGACCTCGGCGATACGCGGAAGGGCCTGCAACACTGCGTAGTTGGTGACCCGAGAGTTGGCTGCAATCGTGGTGGCGAGCTGCACCGCTCGCTTCTCTCCGTCGTCCTCGAGGTACGTGGCCAAGCCGAGGCGTTCCCCCTCCACAGCGCTCAGAACACGGCCGGTCAGCATCATGTCCTGCATTCTCGCGACGCCGATCAGACGCGGGATGCGCACGGACGCGCCGCCGCCGACGAACAGCCCACGCTGCCCCTCGGGCAGCGCGAAGAACGTGCTCGGCTCGGCCACCCTGATGTGGGCGGCTGCAGCGAGTTCCAAGCCGCCTCCGACGACGGCCCCTCGAAGTACCGCTACGACGGGGACATCGCCGCCGGCCATCTCCCCCAATGCCTTGTGCCACATTCGAGAATGATGCAGTCCGCCCACGGCATCACGTTCGGTGAGCTCGGACAGGTCCAACCCGGCGCAGAAGTGTTGTCCGGTCGATGTCAGGACCACTGCGCGTATGTCTGCAGGAGGCGAACGAAAGAAGTCACCCAGAGCTCGAACGGTGTCGTCGTTCAATGCATTACGTTTGCGGGGACGATCGAGAGTCAGAATCCCGATATCCGCGCGGCGTTCGAAGATCAGGGATTCGGAAATGCGGTCGGTCATATCATCGGGCCTTACTTGTCGTAGTGTTTCCGTGAGCCCCGAGAGCGTTTCCGGAACGGAGGGCGTTCTTGCGCACCTTCCCGGATCCGGTGCGGGGAAGCGTATCGACGAACGTGACGAAGGCGGGCACCTTGTACTTGGCCAGGTGGTCAAGGGCGAAGCCGCGCAGAGCCTCTGCGTCCAGTGACGAATCATGTTCGATCACCACATAGGCATGGCCCACCTCACCCCACCGCTCGTCGGCAGTACCGACCACTGCACATTCCACCACCGCGGGATGCCGGTAGAGCACGTTCTCCACCTCTGCGGGATAGACGTTCTCGCCACCGGAGATGTACATGTCCTTCACCCGGTCGACGATGAACACGAACCCCTCGTCGTCCTGGTAGGCGATGTCGCCGGTGTGGAACCATCCGCCGTCGGTGAACGCGGCACGGGTCGCACCGGCGTTGTTCCAATACCCGGGCGTCACGTTAGGACCACGGACCAGTACCTCGCCTGCGGTGCCCGTGGCAGCGTCGAGACCTGATGAATCCACGATCCGAATATCGTCGAACATCACCGGCTGACCGGCGGAGCCTGCCTTGCGTTCTACATCACGGGGGCTCAGAAAGGTTGCGCCGGGCGAAGTTTCGGTCAGGCCGTACCCCTGGCAGAAGGTCACGCGCTTCTCGCGATAGGTCTCGATCAACTGCAGCGGGATGGGCGCTCCGCCCGACATGACACTGCGGAACGAACCGAGATCCGCGTCGCGCCACCGCGGCGACCTGGCAAGCTGAACATACATGGACGTCACTCCGAACATCCATGTGATCCGATGGCGCGCAATGAGATCGAAGGTATCGTCGACATCCCACTTCGGCGCGATGACACTGGTTCCGCCCTTGAGGAATACCGTGAGAACCACCTGGTTCAGTGCAGCGACATGGAACATCGGAGCCGAGACCAGCGCAACTTCGTCCGACGAGACATCGACGTCGAGCAGCATGTTGTAGCTGTTCCACAACAGATTCTCGTGGGTCAGCACCGCCCCCTTCGGATGCCCCGTTGTTCCGGAGGTGTACAGGAGAAAGGCCGGGTCGTCTCCGCCGACGTTCGCAGCGGGGACGTCTTCGGGCGGGGTCACGTCATCGGTCGACCATTCGACTTCATGAATGCGGGTGACGGACCGCAGGGCATCCAGCGCGGCCAGGGTCGGATCTGCAACGAGAACAGCAGCGTTCGAGTCGTCGAGCTGGTACGCCAGTTCGGGTGCGGTCAGACGGCAATTGAGCGGCATGAACACTGCCCCCAGCCGCACGGCCGCGAGCATGGTCTCCACCAGCGCGGGGTGGTTGGGCCCGAGGTATCCGACGCGGTCGCCGCGCCCGACCCCGAGTCGGAGGAGTTCCGCGGCACGATGCAGCACGCGCCTGTGCACATCGCGATACGTCAGTTCTGCGCCGAGGTACACCAGAGCCACCGCGTCGCCGCTCATCCGGGCTCGACGTTCGGACAGTGTCGCCACACCGGGCCGGTGTGTCACGAGTGCGCCGAACGACGCGAACCGTCGTCCGAATCGATGGGACCGAGTCCATTCCAATGCATATTAATTACGTTACGTCATCAGACTGCATTGTGTCGAGGATTCGTTAGCATTCGAGCATGGAACCGGACGAGGTCACGAGCACGCCGCAGTCGCTGTTCCTGACTTTTCTCGGAGTGCACGTGCTGGGCAAACCCATAGCGGTCAGCAGCGCATCGATCGTCGAGGTACTCGGATGGTTGGGAGTCGCGCCTGCAGCGACCCGCTCCCTGTTGTCGCGCAACACCGAGCGGCAGATCGTGGCGAGACACAAGGCCGGCCGCAAGACGTACTACTCTCTGACTCGACGCGGTTCCGTCATCCTCGAGGACGGTGGGAACCGCGTGTGGCGACGCGGTGGCGATCCCGCGTGGGACGGCCAGTGGACTACTGTCGCCGTCTCCATCCCGGAAGACATTCGCCATCTCCGCCATCGTGCGCGATCCCGGCTCGAGTGGGCGGGCTTCGGCAACACCGGATCCGGGCTCTGGGTTGCGCCCGGTCGACACCAGGTGCAAGAACTGCTCGGTCCGGGGTTCGACACCGTCGATCTCACCGTCATGATCGGACGCGCCGACCTGCCGACCACCGACCGCTCGCTGGTGTCGTCAGCGTACGACCTCGACGACATTGCCCGGCACTACGAGGATTTCGAATCCCGCTGGGCTGAAATCGACGTATCGAACATGCCTGCGACAGATGCTTTCGCTTTGCGCATCCGATTGCACGCTCAGTGGCTGTCACTCGGGCGAGCAGACCCGATGTTGCCCCCTCAGCTCCTGCCGGACAGGTGGCCCGCCGCACAGGCAGACCGTGTGTTCCGGCACCTGGACGCCACACTCGTACGCCTTGAATCCGCCACGGGGGAAACTCATCTCGACGCACTGTCCATCGACCCGGCACCCTCCGTCGACGACTGACCGACGCGGCAGGGTCGAAAAACAGCATCGTCGATCTCAGTTCGTGGAAGATCTGTCGGTCTTCAAGCATCCGGCCACAACTTTGCCTTGAAAAAGAACTGCTGTCGGTCGGATGTCGCGAATTTTCGACGGCTCTACGTCGAACAGATCTCGATCGATGACCACCAGATCGGCCCACTTGCCGACCTGAACAGATCCCGTCCGGTCATCGATCCGCAGCTGCTTGGCACCGTCGATCGTGTAGCCCTTCAGCAGGCGTTCCAACGACAACACCGAATCTGCACCCGGACGCACGCTCATCGGGAAACGCTCTGCGTCGAGAGGATATTGCGGATCCACTCGGGTGTGGGCCACCTGCATACCGAAGAATGGATCCCCTCTGTTCAACTCGTAGTCGGTGACGACGTCGCTCGAGAACGTCAATGTGGCACCGCTGTCGGCCATTTCGTTGAACGTGTACATCCGATCCCAGCGTTCGGAGCCGAGGTGAGCCTTCGCCTCCTCACCGAAATAACCACCCGACCAATGAGTCGTCCAATTCACGATTATTCCGAGCTCCGAAGGCCTGCGCATATCGGCTGGGTCCACCAATTCACAGTGCGCGAACGTGACCTGGATCGTCCACCCGACACCGCGGGAATCCGATTCTTCTCGCGCGGCCTGCACGGCGTCGCATGCAGTTCGAAAGGCACGGTCGCCCACCATATGAATGTGGAAGTCGACATCGGCATCGTTACACAGCACCAGACACCGAGTGAGGTCCTCGGTCTCCATCTGGATGGAACCGGTGCTGTGCGAGCAAGAGCTGGTGATCGGTGCGAGAACAGCGCTGTTCCCACTCTCGTTGGTGCCGTCGAGGAACAGCTTGAGTGTCCTGAATCGAATTTTGGCCGACCCGTACGTCTGCTGGTAGTGCCGAACCAACGCCAGAGCATCGGGCAGATCGGCAAGAGTCCGGAATCGAGGGGCACCTTCGTAGTAGCAATTCAGTTCACCTGCGGCTTCGAGCTCGGCGATGGCTCGGACCGAGCTCTCGTCTTCCACGAGGGCGTCGAATACCGCTGTCACTCCGCGCTCGGTGAAGAAGCTCAGTACAGGTCGTAAAGTCTCGACCGTGACTTCCTCCGGAGGACGCCATCCGAGCGCGTCGTACATCACGTCGAGAAAGTGCGCATGCACCGTCTCCAGAAGGTGGCCGGTGGGTTCACCGTGCTCGTCACGCACGAACATCTCCAGGCCGGGAACGGGATCGGGCGTCGAAGCGGTGACGCCCATCAATTCCAGCATTCGAGAGTTGACCCAATGGGAGTGCTCGCTGAAATCCTGGCAGAGAACGGGCCGATCACTGATGACCTTGTCGAGCAATTCCTTGGATGGAGCTCCGTCACCGAACAGAGTGCTCGGATAGTACTCGAAGTAGATGAACGGCATTTCTTCCGGCGGATGGGCGCGGCCGAAATCCCCGATGAAGCGAAGCACCTCGTCGAGATCGTGGGTCCACGGCAGCCGGATGTGCCACCGACTGCTCGCTACTGCCCCAGGATGGGTATGCGAGTCGACGATGCCGGGAAGCACGGTGCTGCCGTCGAGATCGTGGACGATGAACTGCTCGTCGCTCGACCACTCGGCACGGGTACCGACGAACGTCAGGCGACCGTCTTCCACCGCCATGGTATCGGCCCACGGCCGGTCGGGGTCCGACGTGTGAATGTTGGCGTTGGTGAGCATCAGCTTCATCGGTTCTCCTTGTGTCGTCACTCCGGGATGTTTCGTCACTCCGGGATGTGTTCGTCGGTCCGAATCGATCGCCGGCCCCAGCCCAGTTGTGCGATACCCTGGCCTGTCGTGTAGCGCGTCGCACATATCGTCGATCGACTCGTCGGTTTTCGACGAGGTGGGCTCTGGTCCCCGGCACGTCGACCTTGCAAACGTCTGCGCGAGCTCACCAACGCGTCCGTCAAGATTTCGGAGCGTGGCGGTAGTCAGGCGCTGACCCTGAATGCCCTGCCGAGGAGTCGAAACCATGATTCCGCTCGACGGCGAGGACGTCGAAACCTGAGCCGGCCGTCTCGGTCATCCCCCGCAGAGATCGAGGCACTCGATATCGACGTCCGCCTCACTGCGGGTGAGGCTGGGGGATCCAGCACCGTCGGTCCCGATCACGCAATAGGCGGCCTCGCCCCCGTCACAGGGCTGAATGCCTCGAACGCAGCGGCTGCGGCGAGCACGGCCGCGTCTGCATGCTGCGGACCGATGATCTGCAGCCCGACGGGAAGCCCACTCGCGGTGAACCCGCAGTTGACGGTGATCGCGGGAAGCGCTGCGTGCGTGGGCGATTCGGTCATTCGATGGAAATCGAGCCTCGGGTCGCGCACAGCGTGGCCGTTCACGGTCGTGTTCCCGCCCTCAGGTCCTGGATGCGGGAACGCAGCTACGGTCATCGTCGGCGATACGAGCAGATCGTGATCGTCGAGTACGGCCAAGAAACCGTGCAGGATTCGAGTGCGGACCTCGTTCTGAGTCTTGGCATAGTCGACGGCCGACATCGTCCTGCCCAGCTCTGCAATCTTCAGCGTCACCGGATGTAGGCCCGAGTCTCCCAGCCGGCCCGCCGGAGTCTCGAGGTCCAGCATGGAGGCGAAGGCCGGGGCGTACAGGTCGGTGAAGTAATCGATCGGGTCGGGCACCGACATCCGGACCTGGTCCACGTGTGCTTGCCCGATGGACTCCATCGACTGGACGGCCGCTGTGACCACCGCGAGTACCTCGGTATCGATCTCGGCCGAACCGAAATCCGGTGAGAATGCAATACGAAGACCCTTCAGAGATGCGTCGATCGTCGCAGCCTCGAAGCTGAAACCCGCAGCTGGAAGGCTCAGCGGACTGTTCGGGTGCGGCCCGGACGTGACGTCGAGCAGCAGGGCTGCATCCCGGACGTGTCGAGTCAGCGGCCCGACCACACTCGTTGTGCCCCAGACGTCTTCATCCGGGATACGACCCGGCGACGCCTTCAGGCCGACGACACCACAGCACGCTGCAGGAACGCGAATCGATCCACCGCCATCGGATCCCCATGCGAATGGGGCCACTCCGCACGCGACCGATGCGGCAGCGCCGCCGCTCGATCCGCCCGAGGTATGTGTGGGAGCAGCCCACGGCGTCGACGTGCGTCCGGTGACCTTCGATTCCGTGACGCCGAGCATGCCGAAATCCGGGGTGGTCGTGTTGCCGATCAGGATCGATCCTGCCGACTTCAGCCGGGCCCATGAAACGTCGTCCTCGTCCGGGACGAAGTCGGCAAATGCAGGCGTCCCGAACGTCGTCCGGACACCCGCTGTCTTCGTGAGGTCCTTCACCGTGATCGGCACTCCATGCAGTGGACCGACTTCTGCGCCCGCCGCAGTTCGGGCGTCGGCGCGCGCGGCGGCTTCGAGTGCCTGCTCGGCGACGACGGTCACGAAAGCGTTGATCGACGGCTCGACCTTCTCGAGCTGTGCGAGCACCGCGGTCACGGCCTCGGTCGACGAAAGCTCCTTCGCTTGGATCTTCGCCGCCATCTCATGGCCGCTCATCCACACGATCTCGTCGCTCACTGTTCTTCGCCCCCGTCCACGACACGCGTCCACAGGACCCTCCAGAGGGCAACCATTCCCGGCTTCTCGCGCCCTTCGACCTCGTACTGGCAGTCGAACACGACCAGATAGTCGTCTCCCTTGGCAATGACGTCGGCTACCGTGCCCTTCACCCGGAAGCGGTCGCCTGTGGTCATCGGGCTGACGAAACGCACACGGTCGAATCCGTAGTTCCATCCGCTCCACCGAGGGTCGTCGACAGAAACGACCTTGTTGACCAGGTGATCGAGTAGCGCGAGGGAATAGAATCCCTCGATCAGTCCGTCCGGATAGGTGCTCGACGCCACTTCGTTGGGGTTGTCCAGAACATAGGTCACCTCGTCGAACATGGTGTTTCGCTCGGGGCTGGGCGAAAACCATGCCCCCAGAAACTCACGTCCCACCAGTTCGGGTAACTCGTCCCATGTGGCGGCGATCTCTGTTGTCGCCGAGGTCGATGTGGTCATCAGACGTGTCCTTTCGTTTCACTCAGAGTTTTTCGGGAACGCGCCGGCGACCAGCCGGGGCGTGGGATCGAGTCGATGAGTCGGCGTGTGTAGGGCTCACGAGGCTGGTCGAGGATTCGCTCGGTCGCGCCCTCCTCCACTACCCGGCCGCTCTTCATGACGATGGCCTGATCGCTGATCTGTCGAACCACGGCCAGGTCGTGCGAGACGAAGATGTACGAGATGCCAGCGTTGGCGCGTATGTCTATCAGGAGGTTCAGCACCTGAGCTTGGACGCTCACATCGAGCGCCGACACGGCCTCGTCGAGCAGCAGGACCTTCGGCTCGGTCGACAAGGCTCGCGCGATCGCAACGCGCTGTCTCTGGCCGCCGGACAAATTCCCCGGCAGTTCGGACGCGTGCCGTGCGTCCAGCCCCACTTGCTCGAGCAGTTCGAGAGAGCGCAGGCGTCGCTCCCGACGCCCCATGCCGAGCCCGATCACCAGCAGTTCCTCGATAGAAGCTCCGATTCGCTGCCGCGGATCGAGCGAGCCGAACGGGTCCTGAAAAACCATCTGGATCTTTCCGGCGGGACGTTGACGCGGACGCGAACCGTCGACGATCACCTCGCCGTCGAGACGCACGACACCGTGATCTGCGGTCTCGAGCCCCGCGATTATTCGAGCAACCGTGGTCTTGCCGGAACCCGACTCCCCGACGACGGCCAGCGACCCACCCGCGTCGAGAACGAACGAGACGTCGTCGACCGCGCGATGGCCGGCTTGTTTTCGGCCTCCGAGTCTCGTCGGGAACGTCTTGGTCAGTGACTCCACCTCGAGCACATGGTCGGTCATGCCAACTCCTCACTCAGAGTCGCGCGCAGCTCTTCCGCACGGTGGCACGCCACTTCTCGTCCGTCGAACCGACGTAGAAGTGGTCGTTCAGCGCGACAGCGGTCAGTGGCAAACGCGCACCGGCCGGCGAAATGGCATCCTGTGTCGACCTCGAAGGCCGAGAGGGGCCGGCCGGGAATCGCGTGCAGCCGACGGACCTCGGTGATGCTGGGGCGCGAAAGAAGCAGTCCGGCGGTGTACGGGTGACGGGGTGAACCGTAGATGAGGCTCGACGGGCCTTTTTCCACGATGACACCCGCGTACATGACGGTGATGGAGTCCGTGATCGCGGCGGCAAGGTCGAGATCGTGCGTGATGAACAGCAGGCCCAATGACCTTTCTCGCACTTGCTCTTGCAAGATTCCCACTACTTCTTCTTGCACCGTGACATCGAGAGCGGTCGTGGGCTCGTCCGCGAGGATCAGCATCGGCGAGGGAAGCAGCGCCATCACGATCATCACGCGCTGCAACAGGCCGCCCGACAACTCGTGTGGATACTGGCCCATTCGACGGTCGGCATCGGCAACACCTACCTCACGCAGCAGCGCACATGCACGCGCCAACGCCTCGGCTCGTGTCATCAGACCCGCCGCCACGACACCCTCGACAAGAAAGTCTCCGATCGTGACGAGCGGATTGGTGTGAGCGCGGGGATCTTGATAGATCATCGCGACCTCACGCGACCGGTACTGCGACCAGCGCTGTTTGGAGAACGAACTCAACTCGTCGCCGTCGAACTTCAGACTCCCGGCAGTAGTGGCCCCCCGCGGCAGCAGACCCATAGCAGCCTTGACCGTCATGGACTTTCCCGAACCGGATTCGCCGACGAGCCCAACCGACTCGCCGGGGGCCACGCTCAGGCTGACGTCGTGAATGACGGTGCGCCGTTCGTCACCTCGGTGCCGACCGTCGAGCTCCACACTCAGCCGATCGACGTCGAGCAAGTTGATTGCGGTCAACGGTTCACTCCCATTCGTGTGGCGATTCGCTCGCCGACAACATTGAAGGACACGACGGCCAACACGATCGCCAGCCCGGCCGCAAGACTCTGTTGCGCGGCACCGGCGAGCAATTCGGTACGTCCATCGCTCACCATCACGCCCCATTCCGCAGCCGGGGGTTGCACACCGACGCCGATGAACGAGGTGGCACCGAAGTCCAACAGGGCCGAGCCGAAGCCGATCGTCGCCTGGGCAAGAATCAACGGAATGAGGTTCGGCAGAATGTGTCTCGTACAGATGCGCCACGTCGACATGCCGGCCAGCGTGCACGCTTCGACGTACGCCAACGAGCATTCGGTAATTGCCGCACTACGGATGATCCGGGCGGTGTACGGGATGTACACCAGGGCCAATGCCAGCACGGCAGCCCAGAAACCCGCTCCCAGGATGGCGGCCGCGATGATGGCGACCAGAATGCCGGGGACAGCGAACATCACGTTGAGACCCTTGGCCAACCAGTTGTCCAGCCATCCACCACGCCAGGCAGCGGTTATGCCGAGCGTCGTGCCGATAGTGATGCTCAGCAGCACGATGAGCCCGGGTCCTGCGAAGCTGAGCCTCGCACCGACCAACAGCCGTGAAAAGATGTCACGGCCGAGCGAGTCGGTCCCCAGCAGATGAGTACCGCTCGGGCCTTGACCTGCGGCCAGAATGTCGATCTCCGACGGATCGTACGGTGCCAACCAGGTTCCGAATACAGCGACCGAAACGAGGACGACGCAGACGACACCGAAGCCCGCAAGAATGGGATCCGCGCGGCCGAGACGATCGCGGTGAGGCCGGGAGACGGCGGCGGAAACGAAGGCGGTCATCGATCGGCCCCTGATTTTCTCGATCGCGGATCCAGCAGACTCTGCGCGATGTCCAGCGCTGTGGTCACCGCAACGAAGATCACGACGATCAGCATCGAAATGGCCAACACGACCGGGTAGTCCTTCCCTTGAGCACTCTTGACCAGGAACGACCCCATCCCGTCGAGACCGAATGCCGTCTCGACCACGATGGAGCCGGCCACGAGACCCGCGACAGTCAGTCCCGAGGCCGTCAACACCGGCAGAGCGGCATTTCGCAACACGTGGCGACGAAAGACTGTCCGCCCGTTGATTCCTCGCCCGACCGCAGTGGTCACGTGCTCCTTGTTCGCCTGA
The DNA here is from genome assembly GCF_059489205.1 of Rhodococcoides sp. S146-33. Classification (NCBI taxonomy): domain Bacteria; kingdom Bacillati; phylum Actinomycetota; class Actinomycetes; order Mycobacteriales; family Nocardiaceae; genus Rhodococcoides; species Rhodococcoides sp. S146-33. The sequence goes on along the minus strand of NZ_JCAJWY010000002.1, from coordinate 133,809 downwards.
TCGCGGACTGCCGCGGTCGTGATTTGCGCTACGTATGCGGTCCAGCCCAGCGCCAGGGCCACAGCGGGTAGCAGAAGGTGGTGCAGCCGATCGACCAGGCCGGACCCTGATCCGAACGTGGGAAACCACCCGAGATTCACCGCGAACACGGCGATGAGGAGGGTCGACGACACGAACGTCGGAACAGCAATACCGACACCGATCAGCGCCGTGATCACGGGCCGCCACCGATCCTTGGTGCCGGCGAACGATCCGAGCAGCACTCCGGCGACGATGATCATCGTGCCGGCCAGAAGCACCAGGGTGAGGGTCGTTGCGACGCGGGGTGCCACCAAGGATTCGACATCCTGCCGGTACGTGATCGAGTTACCGAAGTCGCCTGTGACGAAGCTGGACAGCCAGTCCCAGTACCGAACGAGCAGAGGCCTGTCCAGGCCCAGCGAGTCGCGCACTGCCTGGCGTTGTTCGGCGGTGGCTTTCGGGCCTACGATCCTGCTCACGGGGTCACCCGGAGTCAGCTGCAGCGCGCCGAAGATGACGATGCTGGCCACGAAAACGGTCGCCACGGCTCCTGCGAGTTTTCGGATAGCAGTCGGCACTGCCGGCAGAGACCGTCCGTGCGAATCGGGTTGACCCGTCTCGACATTCATCGACGTGTCCGTCACCACGCACCGCCCGTCATTCCGCGGAGCCCACGTTGACCAAGTTCGGTCCGGTCCAGTACGCGAACGATGTCGTCGCTCCGCCCAGCCTGTTGTTCAGGAACGTCACTGTGTTCGTCTGCTCGATACCGATCGTGGCGTTGTAGCCTTCCCACAGTTCCTGCGCCTCGATCGTCAGTTCGGCGCGCTTGTCCGGGTCGGTTTCGGACCGAGCCTCTTCCAGCAAGTCGGTGAGCCGAGGGTCGTCGATGCCTGTGTAGTTGTAAGGCTGACCGGGCATGTAGCTGAAGAGCGCCGGTTCGAGCGGATCGGTCTTGCCGTTCCACGAAGATCCGAGCAAAAGGTCGTAATCCTGGCGCTTGGCAGCGTCGTAGCCGGCCTGCGAGTATTCCAGCGCGCCGAGCTGCGCGATCTCGATGTTCATGCCGATCTGCTTGCCCTGCTGCTGAATGAGCTGGGCAAGTTGGTTGGCCGTCGGATCGCCTGCGACGGTAGCCATCACCAGCGGCTGCCCGTCGTACGACGACTGCTCGACCAACGATTCGGCTTTGTCGGTATCGAATGCACGATCGGTTGCATACTCGTCGTAGGCAGCCTGATACTTGTCGGTCTGATCGTTGGGCCAGGTTCGAGGCGTGACCGCCGTGTACGACGGGGTCGCCGAACCCTTGTACACCGCCTGGGCGATGCCTTCCCTGTCGATCATCAGTTGGAGCGCTTGTCTGAGTAGAGGATCGGCCGTTGCACCCCCGGCATTGGCGATGGACAGACCCGTACTCTGGGTGGAAGGACCGAAGTACAACGTGCCGGTCGACGAATTCCTGAGGGTGTCGATCGACGCGGGACTGACCTCGTAGGCACCGTCGATTTCGCCGGTTTCCAGTGCTTGAGTCAAGGCGTTGGCGTCGGTCACGAATGTGAACTCGACCTCGCGAACTTTCGGCAACTGGTCCTTGTTCCAGTAATCGTCGTTGCGGGTCATGACAATGCTGTCGCCCGACTTCCAGGACTCGAGCTCGAACGGTCCGCTACACATCAGACCGCCTGCCGCCGTTCCGAAATTCTGCCCCTGAGCTTCGGCGAAAGCCTTCTGAACGACGAATCCGCCCAGCGATGACATTCCAGCGTTGAACTGCGAATCCGGCCGTGTGAACGTCACGGTCACTTCCCGATCGCCTGTTGCCGTGATCGAGGCAACGTTGGCGAACGAGCCACCCGACAACGGGCTCGCTTGCGCGCGGCCGAGGCTGTACACCACATCTTCGGTGGTCACGGGTGACCCGTCCCAGAATCGAGCGTCGCCGCGCAGCGTGTACACCAATTCGGTCGGTGATTTCTGCTCGAAGTCTGCCAGTCGAGGCTTCAGATTGAAGTCGGCATCGACCTGCAGCAACGCGTCGCAGAGATTCTCCACAACTTGACCACCGCCCAATGTTGCTGCCTCCGTTGGACTCAACGTGTCGGGCTCACCTGCGGAGAGGTTCCACACGATCGAATCGACGTCGCCGCTCGCGGCCGGTGCAGAGTTGGTCAGTTCTGGACTGCCGTTGTCTCGACCGACGCCGCCGGTGCCTCCGCTGCCGCCGCCGCACGCCGCGACCGACGCGACTGTGGCGAACGCCGTACCGGTGATCGCTGCACGGCGAATCAGCCGCCGTGCGCTCGAGTTATTCATCATCGAACTCCCTATGGATGGCTGCGTCGGTGCCTCGGATAGGCCTTTGCATAGCGGTAACTATATAACGTGGGCTTCACAAAAAGTGGCCTGTTTCACGGTTTTAACGAGGAAGTAATACGCACGGTCCTTTCGCGCGCGGATCAACGGCCGACCAGAAGCGCATCGACAACCCGTACTCGGCCGGTTTCGTGTTCGATCAGCACCGGATTCAGGTCTGCCTCGGACAAGTCGTCGCGAAAGTCGTTCGCAAGCCACGAGAGCCGCTCGGCCAGCTCGGCGTACCGGGCCAACCCGGTCTTCGGGTGCAGCGACCGGTAGCCGTCCGCCAAGCGCTGCAGATTGCTGCGGGCAATCAGCCGCTCAGCGGCGTCTCGACTCATCGGTGCGGGTCCCTGCTCGACATCGCCGAACAGCTCGACCAGCACTCCCCCGCTTCCTACTGCCACGGTGACGCCCAACTGAGGAGTCGAGACGAAGCCGACGAACGCCTCCAACGATCCGGTCAGCTGCTCCTGAATCTCGAATCCCGTGATGCGAGCAGTCGGTGCGGCTGCCGCCACCGAGGCCATCATGCGCGAACCGGCCTCCCGAAGCTCGGCTTCCGAGCCGATGCCCACCTCGACGCCACCGACCTCGGTACGGTGCCCGATGTCGGGTGAGTCGATTTTCAGGACCACCGGATAGCTCGCCTCACGCGACCACTCGACCGCCGCCTCGATGTCGGCGGTCATTGCGGATCGAACGAAATCGATTCCGTATGCCTTCAACAGATCTCGGGTATTGGCGGGCGTGACGCCCTCGGCGATCGAAAGACGCAGAGCCGACAACGTCGGCTCGTCGGGGAGATCGAGGGGACGCATCGGGGTCGGCGTCGCCACACTGGTCGCCGCCGAGCGAATCGCCACGAGCGAATTGCGTAGTCCGCGGACGACCGGGACATTCGACTCGTACAGAGCGGCCGCATCGACGTGAATCGAGACAGACGAGCTCGACGCAATGACAAAGGGAACTTTCGGGAACTCTCCCGCTACGACTCGAACTTCGTCGAAGAACTCTGCCTCGTAGTCGACCTCGACGGACGCTCGAGTGCATTGCGCGTCGAGCACTGCCACGACGACGTCGACATCGGGGGCGGAAGCGATCAGACGCAGTGCTTCGGTGTAGGCAGTGTCCTCGGCGACGACGCTGCCACCGGCATCGAGCGGATTGTTGATGGCCACGTCCGGTAGCAAGTTCTGAAGCGACTGCGTGAGAACATCATCGAACACTGCCAGGTCGGTGCCTACTTCCTCCGAAAGATCGGCCATCAGCCCTGCTTGACCACCGGAGATCGTCACCGCACCGATGCGGCCCTGCCCGACCGGTCGCTCGCGGAGAGCCGCGATCAGCTCGAGCGACGAGGCCAACTCGTCGTAGTCCGACACCACCGCGACACCCGCATCGGCGAACAACGCGTCGTAGGCAGCGCCTGCCGCCAGCATGGCACCCGTATGCGCAACAGTTGCGCGACCGCCCGCTTCGGTGCGCCCGACCTTGAGGGCGACAACCGGTTTGCCCGCGTCTCGGGCGATGCGAACCGCATCGACGAATCTCGGACCATCCGGGACCGACTCGAGAACGAGTCCGATGACAGTGGTCTCGTCGTCATGAGCCAACCACTCGATGTACCCGGCCGTGTCCGCACCATATTCGTTGCCGGTCGAAATTACCTTCGAGAAGCCGCCCGCGGTGATGGTTCGGGCGACGAAAATCGCCGCCGACCCCGACTGCGCCAAGAGTGAAATTCCGCCGCGGGGCAGGTCCATCAGGACCCCCTCATCGATCCACAGTGCTGCCTGATCCGACACATTGATGAACCCCATGCAGTTGGGTCCGTGAACGACCATGTCGATGTCGGCGACGGCGTCGCGGAATTCCCGCACGTCCTCGGGCATCAGACCCGCGGACGGCACCACCGCTGCCGCACAACCGATCTTGTCCAATTCACGCAGAACGCCTGACGTGCTGCTGGCCGGCAGGCACACCATAGCGACGTCTACCTGCGGCAACTCGGCGATCGACCGCACCGATTCGATTCCTTCGACGATTCCACCACCAGGGTTCACCACGTGGATTCGACCTCGAAAGCCGACCGTCCGAAGGTTGCGAATTGCCTGATTGCCGCCGGCCACACGCTTGCTCGAGGCACCGATGATCGCAACGGATTCAGGGTTGAGCAGACTTGTGAGCTGCGGATCGATGTGTTCGGGACTCATATCGCGCCTTTGATCGTGGAATATATAGCGGCCACTGTATAACGATCCCTGCACTTCGTCAGCGCAATCGACGAGATTGCGTGCTGCTACGCCGGTCGCCGATCGCACCACCCGCGAACGGTTGACTCCCTACGACCTCAGTGGTTCCGCATGGCCGCACGGCGAACTGTCAGAACATCTTCCGACGGTCACTGTTTGTGTAGATCCGTCAAACAACATCGTCTGCGGACGGCTCGGGATCGAGCCGATCCATCAGATCGAGTCCGGCTTCGGCCCAGTCGATCTCGGACAGACCACGGGCGATCATTCCCGAATAGCTGAATACCTTGTAGGCGATGATCTTCTCGTGTTCGGATTCTGGGCGGCCCTTCAACCGCCGCATGATTGCAGGATCGGTCCTTGCCGAAATACCTTCTCGAACCGCGGTGAGCAGAGCGACCTGCTCCGTGTAATAAGCGATGTGGGTGCGCAGGATCGACCGCCCCTCGTCGGGGTCCGCCCATTCGAGGTACGCGGCCTGCATGTGGTGGGCATCGCGTTCGGGCGCGTGGTCCAGTGGTGTGGACATCCAGCGCCGGAAGTCTTCGATGCCGGATTCGGTTATGTGATATTCCGTTTTGGTGCTGCGCGGTCCCCAGCGGATCTGCACTCCATCGACCAGCCCATCGGTCTGCATACGCCGCAGTTCAGGGTAGATCTGGGAATCCGGTGCATGCCACACGTGGCCGACGGAGCCACGAAATCTCTTTGCTGCGTCGTAGCCGGTGACCGGACCGGCGGTCAGCAGTGCCAACAGCGCGTAGCGAAGACTCATGTCCCCCCGATCGTTCGGCGATGCGTTGCCAAACACTACATCCATAGTTAGTGTGTGCGTCACATCACTCAATAACTATGTCGATAGTTATCGACAAGCCCTGCCACTGCGAGGACACGTCATGACAGATCTCGGCCCGGGCGGAGCAACCGCCAAGAACATGGCCTATCCATCGAATGCTTGGTACGTCGCTGCCTGGGACTACGAACTGAATACGACCGGTTTGATCTCACGCACCGTCGCAGGAACACCGATGGCTCTGTACCGAACTGCCGAGGGGCGCCCCGTGGCTCTGGCCGACGCATGCTGGCACCGGCTGGCCCCGCTCTCGAAGGGAACTCGCGTCGGTGACGACGAAGTCCAATGCCCGTACCATGGACTTCGTTACAATTCGGCCGGCCGATGCACCAGCATGCCGGCGCAGGACACAATCAATCCCTCGGCCATGGTCTCGTCGTTCCCGGTACAACAGCGCCACCGCTACGTGTGGGTGTGGCCGGGCGATCCCACACTGGCCGACCCGGCGCTCATCCCGGACATGTTCCAGATGGACTCCGCCGAGTGGGCGGGTGACGGTCGCACCATCGACGTGAACGCGAACTGGCAGTTGGTGCTGGACAATCTCATGGACCTCACCCACGAGGAATTCGTCCATGCATCCACGATCGGCCAAGACGAATTGAGCGAATCGGACTTCGAGGTCAGCCACGACGAACGCACTGTCACCGTGACGCGATGGATGCGAGGCATCGATCCACCGCCGTTCTGGCTCGGGAACATGCGCGACAAGTTTCCCGGCTTCGCCGGGAAGGTCGATCGTTGGCAGATCATCGAATTTCAGGCTCCCGGGACGATCTGTATCGATGTCGGTGTCGCCAAGGCCGGCACCGGGGCACCCGAGGGTGACCGGAGCCAGGGAGTGAACGGCTTCGTGATGAATACGATCACGCCCGTCGATCACAGGACAGCACTGTATTTCTGGGCATTCATGCGCAACTACCGCCTCGAGAGCCAGGCGATCACGACCAAGCTTCGAGACGGTGTCCACGGGGTCTTCGGCGAAGACGAGGCGATGCTCACCGCGCAGCAGCGTGCCATCGACGCCAACCCTGACCACGAGTTCTACAACTTGAACATCGACGCCGGTGGAATGTGGGTTCGCCGCATCATTCAACGGATGATCGAAACCGAACGCGCACACACCGGTAACCTGGACGCATTCGCCGCGGGAGCGGTCAACTGACATGACCGACAACAAGACTCGGTGGCAACGCGGTACGATCCTGGCCGTCGAGCCCGCCGCGGAACACATTGCGAAAATCGTCATCGGGACCGAAGACCCCCATCGCGTAACACCCGGATCACACGTCGACGTCCGAATCGACGACGGGAGCATCCGCTCCTACTCGGTCGTTTCGGGAGCCGCCGACGGTCGAAGCATGACGTTGGGCGTGCACCTTTCCCCGACCTCACGTGGGGGTTCGCGTTTCATGCACACTCTCGCCCCCGGTGACGAACTGGCCGTGACCGAGCCACTTCAGAACTTCCCTCTTCGCATAGGTGCCCCTCGGTACGTTCTGCTGGCAGGAGGAATCGGAATCACCGCGATGGCCGCGATCGCGGCTGCTCTCCGACGTGTCGGAGCCGAGTACCGATTCCACTACGTCGGTCGCAGCCGTACAGCGATGGCATTCGTCTCAGAACTCGTTGCAGCACACGGAGATCGACTCGTTCTGCATGTCGACGACGAGGGAACAGGACTCGACGTCTCGACTGTCGTGGCCGACGCCGATCAGTCGGTGGAGCTGTACATGTGTGGGCCCATCCGGCTGATGGATGCAGTGCGGCGAGCGTGGATCGAGCGGGACCTCCCGCTACCGAACCTGCGCTACGAGACGTTCGGCAACAGCGGCTGGTTCGAGGCGCAGGAATTCACTGTGACAATCCCACGCCTGGGGATCGAAACCACTGTCGCCGTAGGTGATTCACTGCTCGATGCACTCCAACAGGCGGGGGCCGACATGATGTTCGACTGCAGAAAAGGCGAGTGTGGACTGTGCCAGGTCGACGTACTCGACGTTCAGGGCACCGTCGACCATCGCGACGTGTTCTTCAGTGAAGCCCAGAAGGACACCTGCCGCAAGATGTGCTCCTGCGTATCACGCGTCGCGGGATCGAACGGTCCAGCCGTACTGGCGCTCGACATTCCCTGAGCACGCCGACACCGACGTTCGAGCTCAGGTCAGGGGGTGAGCGCCATGTGGGTGCTTGCGTCGGTCAGGACGTCGCGGAGCCGTTCCGCGATGTCGTCGAGGAGCGCGGCGTCGCTGATCAGCGGCGGCGCGATCTGAAGGACAGCGTCGCCGCGGTCGTCGCATCGTGCGATGAGCCCCGCCTGGCGAAGCCGCTTGGGTAGAAAACCTCGCAGCAGATCGTCGCGCTCGGCCTGGTCGAATCGGGTCGCGTCGTCGTCCTTGACCAGCTCCATCGCCCAGAAGAAGCCTGCCCCTCGGACGTCGCCGACGATGGGCAGGTCCAGCAGCCCCTTGACGCGGTCGCCGAGTGCGCCGGCTTGTGAGCGGACGTTCTCGAGGACCTGGTCACGCTCGATGATCTCGATGCTCTTGGACGCCAACGCCGCGCTGAGCGGATGGCCACCGAACGTGATGCCGTGGCGGAAGACCTTCTTGTGCTCCACGAGGGGTGCGACGACGTGGTCGCGGACCAGAACAGCGCCCATCGGGGCATAGGCCGACGTCAGACCCTTCGCAACGCTGATCAGGTCAGGAGCGACACCTTCACGCGACGACGCGAACCATTCACCGATGCGGCCGAACCCCGTGATGACCTCGTCGGCCATCAGCAGGACGCCGTACTTGTCGGCGATTTCGCGCAGACCCGTCCAGTAGCCCGCCGGCGCGGTGAAACAGCCACCCGCATTTTGCACTGGCTCGGCGATGATCAGGGCGACCTCGTCCGTACCGGCGGCGATGACCGCGTTTTCGACCTCGGCCAGCAAACGCGCGCAGAATGCGGCTTCGTCATGGCCGTCGGGTGCACGAAAGCGGTTGGTGTTGGATACCTTCGTGACCTCGATCGGCGGGGTGCCGAAGCCCTCTTTGAACGGCTGGACGCCCGTGAACGACAGTGCCCCCAGCGTGACGCCGTGGTACGCCCGGTCACGTGCAATGGCCTTGGTGCGCTGTGGTTGGCCGATCGCGATGAAGTGCTCGCGCACCATCTTCCACGCCGACTCGACCGACTCCGAACCGCCGCCGGTGAAGAAAACCCGGTAGTCGTCGGCCGGAGCCAGGCTGCTGATTTTCTCGGCCAGATCGATTGTCGCGGGGTGCGCAGTGCCCCAACTGGTGTTGAACGCCAGCTGCGTCAGCTGCTTGGTGGCAGCCTCGGCCATCTCTACGCCGTACGAGTAGCCCAGCTGCGAGCAGAACAGGCTCGACAGTGCGTCGATGTACTGCTTACCGTGAGTGTCGTACACGTATGGACCCTCGCCGCGGTCCAGGACCATGAGGTCGTCGACCTCCTGCTTTGAGAAGTGCAGTATGAGGTGATCCTTGGCCGACTGCTGCAGACGGTCGTGGTCGGGGTTGATGACATTCATGAACAGCTCCTCAGGAAGTGGGTGGTGGTGGATCAGCGAGACGACACGATGGCCGCGGCCATCTCGGTACCGACGCGTAGAGCGCCGTCGACATGCTGGAAACCCAGCCCAGCGACGTCGGAGCTGCCGAATTGGATTGGCCCGACCGGCTGCCGCAGGACCGGACCGAACCGGGTCAGGCCGCCGAGGTCGAAGCTGGAAGCGTAGGCACCTTGGCCCAGTTCCTCGGAGGTCCAGTCGCTCTCGTAGTACGACGCCGGGGACAAGGCGTCGGGACCGTAATAGTTCGCCAGCGACGTCAGCACCAGGTCGCGACGACGATCGGTCGCCATTGCGCGTACTTCATCGGCGCGTTCGTCGGAGACGAAGCCTACGAGCGTCCCACGTGAGTCGCCGTAGTTGGTGTTGTCGTACGCCTCGTGTACCAGCTCGTACGGGCTGAAGACCGTCCCGGACAGGCCGGCGTCACGCCAGAACGGCGTCGGGTAGGTGATGTGTACTTTGATGACCTGGCCGAAAGACTGGTGTTGACGTGCTTCTCGCTGCAGGGACGGCAGCGGTGGGTGGAAGCGGATGCGCGACACGACGGTCGGTGGAATGGCCACCACCAGGTGCTGCGCTGCTACCGTCAAGTCGCCGGCAACGACCTCGACACCGTCGTGGCTCCACCGCACCTGCTCGACGTCGACGCCGAGACGCACCGCGTCGCCGAGGCGCTGGGCCAATGTCAGAGGGACGCTCTGGAGCCCGCCGACGACCCGCCTGTCGAGGATGAACTCGGAGTCGACGAGGTGGCTGAAGCTGCCCGCGCTCGCGGCCATGTGCACGGCCTGGAGTACCGAGAAGCTGTGCGCGGGCTTCGTGAGCATCGCCTGGGCGATGAACATGGCGATGTTGTCGCGGGCCTCGCGCTCGCAGCAGTTGTCGTCCAGCCACGAAGAGAAGCTCTGGCGGTCCAACTCGTCGGCCGAGGGACTGGCCCACGGACTGCCCGGATCCATCTGCGCGGCAAGTGAATCCAGCAACTCGGTGAGACGGACCATCTCCTTCTCGACGTTCGGAGGAACCGGGACCTGCTCGCCTTCGAACGTGCGGCGCTCCCCCGTGATTCCGATGTACACCGACTTGCCCTCGCGGTAGCGCGGGTAGGTCTCGAGACCGAGCTCGTCGATGACGCGCAAAAGTTCTTCCTGATCGGGCGAGACCCACTGACCGCCGAGCTCGAGGTCGACGCCGTCGACCTCGTCGGTCCACAGACGTCCACCCACGCGGGTGCGCGCTTCGAGAACCACGACCGACCGTCCGGCCTGCTGCAGCGCGTACGCCGCGGACAGTCCCGTGGCACCGGCCCCGACGACGATGACGTCCGCGGTTTCGGTGCTGCTGTGTTGGGTGTCCATGCTCATGCCTCCACGTTGCTCATGACGTGCTTGACCCGGGTGTACTCCTCGAGTCCGTACGCCGATAGGTCCTTCCCGTGCCCTGAAGCCCCGAACCCGCCGTGCGGCATCTCCGACACGAACGGGATGTGGGTGTTGACCCATACGCACCCGAAGTCGAGCTCGGCGGTCATCCGCAGTGCGCGGCCGTGGTCCTTGGTCCAGACACTGGCCGCGAGGCCGAACGGCACGTCGTTGGCGAGCTCGGTTGCCTCGTCGTCGGTCGTGAACGACTGCACCGTCAGAACGGGCCCGAAGACCTCCTGTTGGACGATCGCGTCGTCCTGACGGACACCGGAAATCACGGTGGGCTGGAAATAGAAGCCGTCACGGTCGACGCGCGCACCACCGGTCTCGATCCTTGTGTGCTCGCCGAGCCCCGCGATCATCCGCTCGACCGACGCGAGGTGGCCCGCATTGTTCAACGTCCCGAACGCGGCGGACTCATCGTCCGGTGCGCCCGGGGTGGAGGCCTCCGCTTGCGCGACCAGCAGCCGCAGCAACTCGTCGTACACACTCTCGTGAACGATGACGCGAGTAGCGGCGGTGCAGTCCTGACCGGCGTTGAAGAACCCACCGACTGCGATGCCCTCGGCCGCTGTCTGCAGGTCGGCGTCGGCGAACACCACGGCAGGCGCCTTACCGCCGAGCTCGAGGTGCGCACGCTTGAGGTTTCTGGCTGCCGAGACGGCCACCTCTATTCCTGCGCGCACCGACCCGGTGATCGCCACGAGGCCTGGCACGGGGTGCTCGACCAACAGGCGGCCGGTACCGGCGTCACCGTTGACGATGTTCAACACACCCGCTGGCAGGATCTCGCCCGCTATCTCGGCCAGGCGGACAGTAGAGCGCGGGGTGGTGTCGCTCGGCTTCAGCACGATCGTGTTGCCGGCCGCGAGCGCCGGAGCGATCTTCCAGATCGCCATCGCAAAGGGGTAGTTCCACGGCGTCACCTGCGCGACGACGCCGATGGGCTCCCGGCGGATGCTCGACGAAAGCCCCTCGGTGTACTCGGCGGTTGCCTTGCCCTCCAGCAGCCGGGCCGCGCCTGCGAAGAAGCGCAGCTGGTCGACACCCTGGTCGATCTCCTCCGTTGCGATGTGCGCCTTGATCTGGCCGGTATCGCGTGACTGCAGTTCGACCAGCTCGTCGCGGGCGGCCTCGACCGCGTCCGCGATCTTCAGCAGCGCCAGCTGGCGCGCCTTCGGAGTCGAGCGCTTCCATGTCTTCGAAGCCCTCTTGGCGGCGCGGAACGCGGCGTCGACCTCATCGGCGGTGGAAATCGGCGAGCGTCCGTCGGGGCGTCCCGTCGTGGGGTCGATGAGCTCGATGAAATCGGTCGCTGCCGAATCGGTCAGCGCACCGTCGACGTAGTTCTGGATGACGTCCGAGGTGTGTGCTGTGGTCACGAGGCTGCTTCCTTGGTGGAGTCGGGCAAGAGGATGTAGAGCTTGCGGAGTGTCTCGTGGACGATCCAGCGGGTCCGGTCACCGGCGTGCAGCCGAACGACGGTGCCCGCGTGCAGGTGCAGGCTGCTGTTGTCGGCGAACTCGATCCGGCCGCGGCCGGACAGCACGACGAAGGCCTCCTCGATCTCGGTGTCCTGCACTGTTCCCGTCGTGATCTCCCAGACGCCCACCTCGACACCGTTGTGTACGTCCATTGTGTGTGCGCCCTGCGATGGACACCCTTCGATCACATCGCCGGCGTCGACGGGTGCGTGCTCGATCGGCACCGTTGCGGCGTCCTGAGCGAGCAGTCGGTGGGCAGCCAGCTCTGGCCCGTTCACGAGTCGAACCCGAGGCCGAGGCGGTCGAGCGTCCGCAGCAGGAGGTTGCGCTGACCCTCACGATGGTCGGCACGGTCGAGCGACCACTTGGTCGCTTCGATGCCGATCTTGGCGAACGGCTCGGGTGGGAACGGCAACGGCTTCTTGCGCACCATCTCGAGCTGCGTGCGCGGTGTCGGGTCACCCTCGAGGCGGTCCAGCATGACCTCGGCGGCGAACCGAGTTGCCGCGACACCCAGACCTGTGAACCCCGCCGCGTACGCGACCCGACCCCGACGTGCGAGGCCGTGGAAAGCACAGAACTGCGTCGACGTGTCGATCGCGCCACCCCATTGGTGACTGAACTTCAACCCCTCCAGCTGCGGAAAGGTCGTCAAGAAGTGGGAGGCAAGTGTTCGGTACGACGACTCGCGGTCGTCGTACTCCGGACGCACCCGGCGGCCCGCATGGTAGATCGCGTCGTAGCCGCCGTACAGAATTCGGTTGTCCGCGGACAAGCGGGAGTAGTGAAATTGATTGGCCAGGTCGGTGAGACCCTCTCTACCGCGCCAGCCGATGTCGTCCATCTGTGCGTCACTGAGCGGTTCGGTCATCAGCACGTAGTCGTAGACCGGCACGGTCGACAAACGCGAGCGTCGCAGCAGGGGGCGGAAGACGTTGGTACCCAATGCAACCTTCTTGCTGCGCACGACCCCACGGTCGGTCGCGACAGCGACCTCGGACCCGCGTGTGCGCAGCCCCGTCACTGCGGAGTGCTCGAAGATTTCCACACCCAGGTCGGTGGCGACGCGAGCCAACTCGGATGCGAGGCGTCCCGGGTGTACCAAGCCGCAGTGATGCTGTTCGAGGCGGGCAGCGGCGAAGACAGGGCTGTCGATCCTCTTTCGCGCGGCCTCACGATCGAGGTAAACACCCTCCTCGGACTCCTTCAGCCATTGCACCTGATGCGGCTCGTAGGCGACCGACAGTGTCCCGGTGCGCTCGAACTGGGCGTCCATACCCAGCTCGGAGACATCACGCTCGATCGCGTCGAGGTTCTCGAGACCCATCCGCTCGAGCGTGTCGAACTCGTAGGGCCAGCGCGTGCGACCGTTCTCCTCGCCGTGCGTCAGGCTCGCCTCGGCGAACCCGCCGTTGCGGCCCGACGCGGCCCAACCGATCGTCTGCGCCTCGAGTAGCACCACACGGGCCGCAGGGTCACGCCGTTTTGCCAGCACCGCTGTCCACAGTCCCGTGTAGCCGCCGCCCACCACTGTCAGATCGGCCATATGCGATGCGGTCAGCTGCGGGTACGACGCGTTAGGGGCGTCCTCCAGCCAAAAGACGGAGGACTTCGTCGAACGGAGAGACTCGTCGACCGCGCTCGAAGACGGTGCCTCCCGCTCGAAGACTGTGAGATGAGCGGTCATGAGGTTCTCGCCTTCCGGTAGTGACGGGTCATGCGTTCTGGGGGAACCCGAGGTTGATTCCGCCGTGACTCGGGTCGAGCCAGCGGGAGGTCACGACTTTGCCGCGAGTGAAGAAGTGCACTCCCTCGGCACCATGCGCGTGACTGTCGCCGAACAGGGAGTTCTTCCAGCCGCCGAACGAGTAGTAGGCCATCGGGACCGGCACCGGAACGTTGATGCCGATCATGCCGACCTCGACCTCGTTCTGGAACCGGCGCGCGGCACCGCCGTCGTTGGTGAAGATCGCGGTACCGTTTCCATACGGGTTGGCATTGATCAGCGCGACTGCCTCTTCGTATGTGTCGACACGAAGCACGGCAAGCACGGGACCGAATATTTCCTCGGTATAGATGCTCATCTCGGTCGTGACGTGGTCGAACAGGGTGGGACCGACGAAGAAGCCCTCGCCGTCAGCGTCCGTCTCAGGGTTGCGACCGTCGACGACCAGCGTCGCGCCCGCGGCCTCGCCGGCGTCGACGAAGCTCGCCACACGGTCGCGCGAGGCGGCGGTCACCAGGGGGCCCATATCGCAGCCGCGGGTGCCGTCGCCTGTGCGCAGTGCCTCGGCACGATGTTTGATCTTGGCGACGAGCTCGTCCGCGATGTCTCCCACCGCGACGCATGCCGAAATCGCCATGCACCGCTCACCCGCCGAGCCGAATCCTGCGTTGATGGCCTGGTCGGCTGCGAGGTCGAGATCTGCGTCGGGCAACACGATCATGTGGTTCTTGGCACCGCCCAGCGCCTGCACGCGCTTGCCGTGCGCCGTCCCGGTCTCGTAGACGTACTTGGCGATGGGGGTCGAGCCCACGAACGAGACGCTCTTGATGTCGGGGTGGGTCAGCAGGCCATCGACCGCGACCTTGTCGCCGTGCAGCACGTTGAACACACCGTCGGGCAGGCCCGCGTCTTTCCAGAGCTGCGCGATCCAGTTGGCGGCGGACGGAACCTTCTCGGACGGCTTGAGCACGACGGTGTTGCCGGCCGCGATCGCAATGGGGAAGAACCACATCGGCACCATCGCGGGAAAGTTGAACGGGCTGATGATCGCGACGGGGCCGAGCGGCTGACGCACCGAGTGCACGTCCACCTGAGTCGACGCGTTCTCGGTGAAACCGCCCTTCAACAAGTGCGGGATGCCGCAGGCGAACTCCACGACCTCCTGGCCGCGCGCCACCTCGCCTGCCGCGTCGGACAGCACCTTGCCGTGCTCCGCGGTGATGATTGCAGCGAGTTCGGGTGCCCGTTCGTTGAGCAGCTCGCGGAACCGGAACATGATCTGGACCCGACGAGCCAAAGAAGTGTCACGCCAGGCCGGAAACGCCTTCTTCGCCGATGCCACTGCGGCGAGTACGTCGTCGTGCGACGCCAGCGCCACGGTGGAGGACACACTTCCTGTAGCCGGGTTCGTCACGTCGCCAAGCCGGTCACCCGTGCTCTCTACCGAGGAGCCGTTGATCCAGTGTGTCGTAGCCGTCCGGCGGTCGTCATTGCTCACGACTCGAGTGTGACTCGCAGTTCGAGTATTGAGAACGATCACTGTGTCACGCAATCAGTCCAATTTCGCGCACAGTGTCGTATTGTGTAGTGGTGGCTACACCGACCTTGCGTTCCATGCTGCGGCTGGACGCATTGTCGATCGGGCACCCGGACATTGTTGTCGGCGGCGACAGAATGGATCGGCCGGTGCGGTGGGTTCACGTGGCCGAGGTCAAGGAAGTGCGCGACCTGCTCGACGGCCACGAGGTCGTCCTGACCACCGGTCTGCCCTTCGCGAACGGTGCCGCCGACGCGGCCGACTTCGTCCGCCAACTGGTGACTGCCGACGCTCGCGGATTGATCGTCGAGCTCGGCCCCCAGCTGAAGACCTTGCCGTCCGAGGTCGTCGTCGAGGCCGTCCGCCTGGAGCTACCGTTGGTCGCCCTACGGGAGCCGGTGAAGTTCGTCGAGGTCACCGAAGCCGTTCACCGCGCAATCGTCGGCGAGCAATATCGCGGCCTGGCCTTCGCCCAGGAGACCCACGAGGTGTTCACCGAGCTGAGCCTGGACAGCGCCGACTCCGACACCATCATCGGACGGGCTGCGACTCTCATCCGCGAACCGCTCGTCCTGGAGGACGCTGGACGTCGAGTCGTCGCGTTCGCGTCGCTCGACAGCAGCCCCCGTGAGGTTCTCGCGCAATGGCAGGAACGGTCCAGGTCCGCGCCGGTGTTGGAGAAGCCAGGCACGACCGGACCCGAGGAATGGCTGACGTGCCCGGTCGGTCTGCGCGGGTCCGCCTGGGGGCGACTGGTCGCGCCGCAGCAGGTCGCGGACCCAGTCCAGACCGCCGTCGTGCTGCAACGAGCTGCCCAGGCACTTCAGCTCTCACGTTTGGTGCAACGAGATACAGCCGGCCTACAGTTTCAAGCCCGCGAGTCACTCTTACTCGACCTCATGGAAGCCCGAGTTGCCGATGAAGTGGATGCGATTGCCAGAGCACGCGCATTGGGCGTGCCGCCGCGACCGTCGTACTTGCCGGTGGTGGCGCATTTCGGATCTACGGCCGTCCCTGACCAGATCGTCCGGCAGCGCCGAGCTCGGGCCCAGCTGGAGGCGACCAGCGAAGCCGCTCGCGCCGCGCGACTCGACGCCATCGCCGGCGGTGTGAGCGACGGTCAGGTCGGACTCGTGCTCGCATTGTCTTCCGAACACGTCGAGGACGCCGCCCTCGCCGCCTTGACTGCAGCCCTCGACTCCCACCGAGGCACTCGGCAGCCAGCGACGTTGGGCGTCGGTCCGGCCGCGAATACGCTGGTCGCGGCGGCAGCTCGATTGCGGACCACCATGCACATAGCGTCCGCCGGCCACGTGCTGTCCGAACCAGGACGGTCGTGGTACCGGTCCAGCAACGTCCGCGTCCGAGGTCTCATGGCAGAACTCCAGGACGACCACAGAGTCGTAGCATTCGTCGAGTCCGAACTCGGCCCATTGCTGGCCTACGACAGCAAACACCGCGTCGAACTTCTTGCGCTGCTTCGGTCCTATATCCGTCATAGTGGCAACAAAGCAGCGGTGGCTGCGGATGTCCACCTCAGTCGTCAAGCCCTCTACGGTCGACTGCGCCGGCTGGAGACGATCTTGGGCATCGACCTGGGCGACGCCGAGTCAGCGATGTCTCTCGGGGTCGCGTTGATCGTGCATGACCTTCGATCAGCCTGACCCCCGCCGCTCCCCGAACACATCGAAGTTCCGGCGGATCTCCTGTTCGAGCAGGATCCACGTCAAATCAGCGCCGTGTGTCTGGGGCCGAGGCCCCCGGCACAAAGGGGCGACGAAACCGTTTGACCTATTACTCCACTTTCGCCTCGGAACCTGCCC
The DNA here is from genome assembly GCF_059489205.1 of Rhodococcoides sp. S146-33. Classification (NCBI taxonomy): domain Bacteria; kingdom Bacillati; phylum Actinomycetota; class Actinomycetes; order Mycobacteriales; family Nocardiaceae; genus Rhodococcoides; species Rhodococcoides sp. S146-33. Next base: position 116,742 of record NZ_JCAJWY010000002.1, on the reverse strand, counting down.
AGGATGCCCTGGACCTGGCCGGGCCGGTCGATTTACATCTTCACCTCTCGACTACGGCCCCCACTACCGACGTATACGCCAAGCTCTGTGATGTTGCACCCGACGGCGCGACGCATCAAATTGTTCGCGGCCAAAGCATGCTTCGCTCCCCGGACCCGATCACGTCGTCGCCGATCGAACTCGGTCATGTCGGATACAGACTCAGGCCCGGCCACCGACTGCAACTCTTGATCATGTCGACCGACTTCCCGGAGTTCCCACCCAACTCTGGTTCGGAGGAGAACAGGTTCGTCGCTGCATAGCCGTCTCGACATCTCGGTGCTTCCCCATCGGTGATGTTCCCCAGCAGTGCAGCTTGCCGGCTGCGTCCACCTCCGCCACGGCCCGAACCGAAGTCTCGTCTTGGATCAGCACTCGAACATCGCCAGGACGACGTGCCGCGAGAAGAAGTCCATCACGTAGACCATGGATACGGCGGTGACCTCTGCGGGGAGTCGCCAGCCGAGCGCGTCGTGCATCGCGTCGAGAAAGTGCGAGTGAATCGACTCCAGCAGGTGTCCCGGGGGCTCGCCGCACTCATCGTGCGCAAACATCGTCGAACCGACATGGTTGGGGCAAGGCAGCCTATTGTGTAATCCATCCAACATCTCGCAGATCGCGGGTGTCACCCCCAAGGAGGTTGGTCCTGTGCCACGGCACGTTGACCCCGAGCAGCGCCTACGCGAAATCACGAACGCATCGCTGAAAATTTTGGCACGCGGCGGTAGTCAGGCCCTGACGCTCAAGAGTCTGGCCGAGGAACTCGGTGGTTCGATCACGCTGGTTACGCACTTCGTCTCGAACCGAGATGACCTCCTGGCAGCGGTTGTCGCGGACCTGCTGCAAACCTTCGATGAGCATTTGGTGGAACTCCAAGGCGACGCCGGACCGGAGGAACGGCTGCGCATATTCCTGGAGTACATGATCCCGCTCGACGATGACGACATCGAGAGCGAAGCGGGACGTCTCGCGCTGATCCCTCGCCGAGGCGACCATGCTGCAGTCGACCACTTTTTCGACGTCAACGAAACGCGGATGCGTGAAAACATCACCGAGCACCTGAGGCCCCTTGTAGCGCCCGTCAAACTCGATGCTGCGGTGTCCTACATCCGTGCCACCATCAATGGCATCGTGCTCTCCACTGTCGAGCACCCGGAACTCTGGAGCCCACGCGAACGCATCGAAGTGCTTCGATTCGCCCTGAAAGCTCTCGACATCGACATTCGGCCTGCACCGGGCGGTACCGAACTCGCGGCACCGCCCGGTTGAATCATGCGACTGGGGGCCGGAGACCGGTCACTGGACTGAATGCCTTCGAACGCCGCTGCCGCGGAAAGCACAAGCTGCGTCGCCATGCTGGGGTCCGCTGAGCTGCAGCCCGACGGGTGTGGACAGTGACATCGAGTGCCGATACGGCCTCGCGAGCAGAAGCACCTTCGGCTCGGAAGAGAGGGTCCGCGCAATCGCCACGCGCTGGCGCCGACCGCCGTAGAGGTTGCTGGCCAGCTCGGCCGCGCACCGCCTCTGCTCACTGGTTATATAGTGGTCACTGCATAACCGGCTGACCGTCTAGGCGAGCCGACCGGTCGAATCTGTACAGCCAGGTCAACCGATACGAACGTCTACGGCAGACTTCGGGTGATGGCGCGCTTACGGCGGCGTCTGCCGCAAAACATAGAAGATACTGCACTTGGTCCGGCTCGGACTCAGCATCGAGGAGCAACTGTGAACGCACCTACCCGCCTCTGGCTCCGCGGTCAGCAGGCTGTGCACCCGAACACACCGGAGCGCACCTGGATTGTCGCCTGCTTTGCCGAAGGTCTCTGACATGGCGGTCGACATTCGAGTGGTGACGAGCGCTCCGATATCCGAAGCTGCCGAACCGTGTGTGGTTCGCATGCGCGACGGTATCCACTTGGCCACCGATGTTTATCGGTGTGACAGCGTGCCGGGTCCGACCGTCCTGATTCGCTTGCCCTACGACAAGTCGGGTTCCTACACCTTCGTTCCTCAGATAGCGGACTACTTCACCACCCGCGGCTACCACGTGGTCGCTCAAGATGTGCGAGGTAAGTACCGGTCCGAGGGCGAGACGATGCAGTTCGTCAACGAAGTGACCGACGGCTACGACACGATCGAATGGGTCGTCCAGCAAGGCTTTTCCGACGGCACAGTCGGCATGTGGGGCGACTCGTACTACGGGTTCACCCAATGAGCGGCTGTCGCATCCGGCCACCCGGCCCTCCGCGCAATCTCGCCGCGTCTCACAGGCACACGTCTGTCGGAGCTCCCCAGCGACGGGCCCGGCGTCCGGCAACGAGACGTCGAGATGAGCATTTCACGCCTCTATCCCTGCACGTTCTTTCACTCGAACGACTCGTACGATTGGGAGTTCGATTGGACTCGTCGTCCGTATGCGGCGAACATCGAGGCATTCTTCAGCGCGATGGGCTCCCGCTCGCCCTCGTACGACCTCTGCTTTCCAGAGCCGGTCGCGCTGAGACGATTCCCGCACGGACATCCGTTCGATGCACGGGCGATTCCGGTGCTTCAGACGATCGGCTGGTTCGACAACTGCGCCCCATGGCAATGGGATGATCACGCCGAGATATCGCGACGCGCCGCCTGGGCAAACCAGGAATATCTGGTCATCGACTCGATCGACCACGAGGGATACCACCTCACCCACGGAACCAAGAACCCCAGCCGCACCCCCGAGGAAGTGTTGGCGCTCTTGCCTGAAACGCTCGATCCGACCATCGAGTTCTTCGACGTCTTTTTGAAGAATCTTCACCCGGCGACGTCCATCCCTCGAGTTCGATGGAACCTGGCCAACACCGAAGGTCTACGGCCAGCCGTGTCATGGCCACCGCCAGGCACGGTCGAACACACTCTGCATCTCACAGGTGAACGCATCCTGGCCGAGATCCCACCAACAACGCCCGAACGACTGACGTGGATCCACGATCCGGACAAGCTCGTTCCGTCCCCAGCACACAACACTTTCGCTTTCATCCAGGAATACCCCGACGAACGGGACACAATAGAACGATCCGACGTATTGACCTTCGACGGAACACCCGTGGACGAGGCGATCGACATCGTCGGAGCGGTGCGGTTCGACGCGGTGTGGAACAGCAGCGGACCGTCGATGGACGCATTCGTCCGACTGCTGGATGTGGACCCCGACGGCGCCGCACACCTCATAGCCCGCGGGCAGCAGCACCTTCGGAAGCCCGCTCATGGGGCATGTGTGACGGTCGATCTCGGCCAAGCGGGGTACCGCCTGGAAGCTGGACATCACCTGCGCGTGCATGTAGCCAGTAGCGATTTCCCGGACTACATCCCGCAGCCTGGTACCGGTGAACATCCGTGGCTTGCGGTGGAGGTTCGCCCGAACGAACAATCACTCACGGTCGGCGGACCAGAGGGCGCCCGACTGCTCCTCTCGGTACTTCCGGCTCTACGTTAGGGGGAAGATGCGAGACCGGCACCTCCAATCTCGACATGAGGTTCACCCTCGACGATAATCGAGTTTGCATGTCCTGTAGGGCAATTCGACTCGGGTTGGCTCGGCGTTATGGATGAAATCCAACCGAAACCCGGTCCAGAAGGTGGGATCGTTGGAAGCCGAGCCCCCAAGCCGGACGCGAACCGACACTGTGCGGATTTCTAGTCACTGTTCCAGCGCGACCTCGTGAGAGTGTGATCCTGAGAGGCCGCGGGTGCTCGTGAAACAGGCAGTGCCGCCGGACCCAGTCGTAACAGACTCGTGCCACCAGCATCGCGAGGAGACGACCAATGACCAAGGACCAAGGAATCAGGCCCCGAGCTGGACGAACGCAAGGCCGCGATAGCAGAATGGATGCAATCCGGCGCGGATCCAGAATCCGCTGCCTCGGTTGTCCACTCAAATCCGTGGTAGACCGCTGAAGTCCACGCTACCACCCCAAAAGCACTGTACTGGTCCAAGATTCTGGATCCATATGGACTCTGGTGCCCCCAGTCGGACTCGAACCGACACTGTGCGGATTTTAAGTCCCTGGAAGTGGATTCACGTAAACTACGATGGACTCGATATTTATTTATTTGCAACGCTTTTCGTGCATCGACGTCCGATCGAGTCCATGCACGAACGTACCGACTTGTGACACTCTCGTGACACCGAGCTACCGCCAGTGCTCCGGCACCTCACAGTCGTAATCAGCCGCGGACGACTACGGTTTCGGGTGGACGAGCGCGCCATCCGCATCAACACTCTGCGCGGACTCGTGACAACGAGACTCATTCGTCGCAAGCCGACATCGCCCTGGAGTCGGTAGGCAAGTGCATCTATGTGACCCCACCGCACTTCGGCGTCGAGCGGGCAAGTTTCGTCACTGTCGTTGTATGGCCAGGATTTCGCTGACTGGCTGCCCACTCGGTCCGTCTTGGATTTGCAGAGCCGGACGAGATAGCCGTCGCGGGGATACGCAGTGGTGCCGCCTACCTGAAGGCCGGGAGTTCGCTGCGGCGATGATGCCGGCGAAGCCGAAAAGCCGAAGGCGGCGACAACAGACGCGAAAGCGTCCACGACATCGTGCGGAAACGACAGTTACCGCACCGTCAACAGATATCGACGCACACCGTATGCCTGGACATGGCCTAGTTGAAGTTGGGTACTCGACCACGACGACACCGACAAAATCCAGGTACTGACGAAGAACCGTTTCATCATGCGATGCGCCGCAAACGAATTGATGGAACGAGAAGGGATTCGGGTTGCGGGCGTGTTCGGCGTCGATGTCACTGTCAGCGCCGTGCGAGCCGAACGCTACCAACTACAAACCGATTCGATTCACACGCGGCGACACAGAAGGCTCTCGTCGTTGCGACACGGCCCGCTGACGTGCACCCGGTGGACGTAGGCGCATCAGTGAAACGCAGCGGCCACATCGCAGAACGCACCGGCCACACATTCCCTCTCGCACGCGGGCGCAACGAATTTGCCGAGCAAGTTCGCGTGCTTGTGGCATCACTGCCGATTCAGGTACTGGCAGTCCCCCCAAGCTCGGTACCGCTTCTGAGGTGGGGTTAGGAGTACGACCGACCTTCGCACCGAACTTCGTGACCTTCTCTGCTCACGGCGAGCACGCATATCGCCGGAGGAAGCCGGCCTGCCTGCGTACGGCGGCAACAGACGCGTCAAAGAGCTTCGTCGCGAGGAGGTCGTCATGCTGGCCAGCGTTTCGATCCGAAGAGATCGACAAAACTGGCGGTAACCGGTGTGCCGTTGTCGGCACACGATTGCTGAATCCGACGAACAGGGATACCGCGCCCGAGAATCAACGCAATCGCCGCCGACGGCACGAATCACAATCGTGGTCGTCCCCGCAGTCAGAGCTCCTTGCAACACCATCTCTCCTACATACGTATGAACGGGGACCGTCGATCTCGTCAGTTCGCGGATAGCTAGGTTCTGCGACAACCAGGATCGTGATGGCAGTCACAAAAGCATGGGTTTCAAGCCCACCGGCCCGTTCGCTGGGGCCATGCCTACATTCGCGGAGAGGGAACAACTGCCATGGCGCAAATCGCCGATCGATCCAACACCCTGAAACCGGGGCTCAAGCAACGTCATCTGACAATGCTCTCGCTTGGTGGCGTCATCGGCGCCGGCCTGTTCGTGGGATCGAGTGCCATCATCAACCAGGCCGGTCCGCTGGCCTTCATCACCTACGGCATCACAGGACTGATCGTGTTGCTCGTGATGCGCATGCTCGGCGAAATGGCTGCAGCGAAGCCCTGCACAGGATCGTTCACCGACTACGCTCGCATGGCCCTCGGACGATTCGCCGGGTTCTCCACCGGCTGGCTCTACTGGTACTTCTGGGTAATAGTCGTAGGATTCGAAGCTGTAGTCGGCGGCCAGATGATCAACAAATGGATACCGAGTATTCCGGTATGGGCGATCGCGCTCGCGTTGATGGTCATCATGACCGGCATCAACATGCTCTCGGTCGGATCGTTCGGCGAGGCCGAGTACTGGTTCGCGGGCATCAAAGTCGTGGCCATCGTCGCATTCATCGCGGTCGCAGCGTTGTTCGCCTTCGGCATCTGGCCCGGCTCCTCACTGACGTTCGCCAACATGACCGACCACGGCGGGTTGCTCCCCAACGGTCTCGGCACGTTGTTCGTCGGTGTCGTCGTCGTCATTTTCTCCATGACCGGCGTCGAAGTGGTCACGATCGCCGCAGCCGAGTCCGCAGAACCCGCCAAAGCCATTCGCAAAGCCGTCAATTCCGTCGTCTTCCGAATTCTCGCATTCTTCGTGATTTCCACATTCCTGATCGTCATGATCGTTCCCTGGAGTGACGTCGTCCCGGGCCAGTCTCCCTTCGTTGCTGCACTCGACCGTATCGGCATTCCAGCATCAGCCGATCTGCTCAACCTCGTGATCTTGGTAGCTGTTCTCTCCGTGCTGAATTCGGGCCTCTACACCGCGTCACGTCTGCTGTTCGTCATGGGTTCCCGTGGGGATGCCCCGCAATGGATGACAACCACCAACTCGCGAGGCGTGCCGGTGAAAGGCATTCTGTCGTGCACCGTTGTCGGCTACGGCTGTGTCGTACTCTCCGCCCTCTACCCCGACACCGTCTTCCTGTTCCTGATCAACGCCTCGGGCGCGGTATTCCTGTTCGTCTACTTCATGATCTGCATCTCCGAGCTACGCCTTCGCCGTCGATGGGAGAAGGAAAGCCCCGGAATCCTCGAGTTCCGGATGTGGCTGTACCCGGTCCTCCCACTGATCGTCACCGTCGCGATCGTCGCGGTCCTCGTGAGCATGGGCCTGCGAGAGCAGAACCGAATCGAACTGTTCCAAGGAATCGCCGTGTGGGTCGCACTCTCGATCATCTATTTGTTGCGACGCAAGTTCGGGAATCTCCGAAACGACGACGTCATCGACGGTCGACTCGACAGCACAGCCCCGTCGAAGCCGTCGACCGATACCCCCGCCGTCACCTGATCGACCCGCTCGCGACGTAGGCCGCGGATCCACGAACCGGATCAGCGGCCTACGCGCTTTCGACCAGTTCGGACACCGACAGCCGCGCTTGATCCGCTGCCTCGAACGCCAGCCACAGCAAGGCAGACCCCTTTGTCGACGTGACCTTGAGTTCGGTGAGCTGCTCGACTTTCTTGAGCCGGTAGACGAGCGTCTGCCGGTGAACGCCCAACTGATCGGCGCTGCGCTGCCAATTCGAATCGTTGGCGAGGAAGACGCGAACCGATTCGACCAATTCCCCGTCCGACGCCGCATCATGGGTCACCAGCGGCCCGAGGACCCGCACGACCAAGCGGCGTGTGTCCTCCACGCTTCGGGGAAACACACCCGAATTGCCTTCGAGTTCGTCGTACGACACGGCCGTCACGCCCATCGACGTCGCCCGCGAGGCAGCAATCTGCGCCTGACGCACGGACTCTGCGACATCGCCGGACGGCTTCAGCGGCGCGCTCAGCCCCACAACACAATTGGGAGCCAGTCTCGACGCCAGCGCGCTCAGCAACTCGACATCGTAGGGAGCGATCGCGATGAGCATCGGACTCCGGTATGTCAGCAGTGGGGCCGAGCGCTGCAGCCGGGTGTCCAAGTGCACGCTCTCGTGCGTCAACGGTGACGACTCGGGCGAGGTCCAACACACAGCCACCACAGGTCCCGGCATTCCGCGATGTCGCAGTTCCGGCCACACTGCCGACGGTGCAATGGATCCATCCAACAAACCGAGCAGCAGATCCTGCCCGGACGCGCGAAGGCTGTCCCTCCGAACGGCGTCATGTTCGAGTTCGAGCGCAATGAGTCCCGCGATATGTTGCAGTAGAACACGATCGGAAACAGGGTCGACTCGGGCCGATCCAGCAACCAGCACGGCGTCACCTGATCCTGGTACCGGCACCGACACTTCCGGCGATGACCACCCCGGCGCAATCGCGGCCGAGTGCGCAGCCCTGGAACGGGCCGAATTGCGTCCACGGGAGATGCAGTCGCCCGAAGAGGTGTCACGGACCTCCAGCGTCATGCCGGTAGCACCCTCGAGGGTGGACACACGATCGCCGAACGAGCCTCGGGCATGCAGTGATTGCCAGTAGGCGTCGTACAGGCGTGTGATCGTGGCTATCCGGTACCTCTCGCCCTCCACGGCGCTTTCGATGACCGTGCGTGCCAATGCGACAAAATGTAGATCGAAACTCGCAGCGAGTATCGGAAACCGCCGGTTCTCCGCCACCGCGAGTAACGCAGGCGAGACTTCCGGGGCGTGGGGTTCCCTGGCGATAACCAAGGCGCTGACTTTGCTGTCGATCAACCGGGTGATCCAGTCGATCTGCGCCTCCTCGGTCACCGGCATCCCGCCGCCCGTCGTCATCACCAGGTCGCCGGCATCGATCCATTCCCAAGGATCGGGCAGATCGCACGCATGTGCCCACGTCACCAGCCGTGCTCCACCAGCCGTTCCCGCCAGGTAGGACAACCCCAACGACGGCACCGACGTCAATCTGTCCACCGAAATCATGGCGTCCCTTCCCAGTCGTTAATACAAATGTATAGACCTGACCGGGAAGACTGTCCACCTGGCGTATGTCCCCGCTCACATCCATCGCGTGAGAATAAGTTCACCAGCCCAGCGGCTCGGCCGCGGCACGACACAGTCCCATTCTTGGAGGCACGACATGGTAGTGAACGACGCCCGCACAGGAGGACACACCTCGCAGGGCGTGCCCTTGTGGCTCGATGACCGTGCGGCGGTGACTCGCCGACCCGCACTCGCCCAGAACATCACTGCAGATGTCGCGATCGTCGGTGCAGGATTTACCGGGCTCTGGGCCGCCTACTACCTTCTCAAAGAAGACCCCTCCCTGAAAGTGGTTCTCCTCGAACGTGAATACGCCGGATTCGGCGCATCCGGCCGCAACGGCGGTTGGTGCTCGGCGATCTTCCCCGTGTCCCTGGCGCGGGTGGAGAAGCTCTATGACCACCAGGCTGCCATCGAACTCCAACACGCCATGAACAACACCGTCGCCGAAGTGGGCCGTGCGACCGGCGCCGAAGGCATCGACTGCGACTACAGCCCGGAAGGATTCGTCTCGCTGGCCCGCACTGCTGCGCAACTCACCCGAGCGCACGCAACCGTGGCCGGTGCCGATGCTTTCGGCGTACCGGGACAGTGGAAGTTTCTGGACAAGAACGCAGCTACGTCCACCATCAACGCCGACGGAGTACTCGGAGGCGTTCACACCCCGCACTGCGCGTTGCTACACCCGGACAAACTCGTTCGCGGTCTCGCATCGTGGATCGAGAATCATGGCGGAGTGATCTACGAGGACACCGCTGTCACCGACTTCGGCAACGGCAAGGCCCGGACTCCCGGCGGAACGGTCACAGCCAACGTCGTCGTCCGTGCTACGGAAGCGTTCACCCCCGAGTTTCCGCAGTACCGCCGCAACGTCGCCCCCCTGTACTCGCTCGTCGTCGCCACCGAACCCCTCCCTCAGGACGTCCGCACACGTCTAGGACTGGACACCCGGACTGCGTTCAACGACATGCGCAATCTGCGCATCTATGCCCAAGTCACCTCCGAGGGTCGGCTCGTCTTCGGCGGCCGCGGCGCCCCATATCACTTCAGGTCGGCGGTATCACCGAAGTTCGATGTCAACACCAAGATCCACGACAAGATCGTCTCGACCATGGAAGATTTCTTCCCTTCCCTCGCAGGTGTGAACATCACCCACAAGTGGGGCGGACCGCTGGGGGTTCCCCGCGACTGGTTCCCTTCGGTTGGTTACGACCGCGCCTCGAAGATGGCTTGGGCGGGACCGTATGTCGGCGACGGCGTCGCGACCAGCAACCTCGCCGGACGCGTCCTGCGGAACCTCATCATCGGCACCGACGACGGTCTGAATCGCTTGCCGATAGTCGACCACCATTCTCGCAAATGGGAAGTCGAACCATTTCGTTGGTTCGGAGTCAACGCCGGTCTGCAAGCCGCGACCGCTTCCGACCTGGAAGAACGCGTCACCGGCAAACCCTCGAAAATCTCGGCCATGCTCGAAAAGCTCACCGGCGCACACTGACCCACAGACAGGGACCTCCACATGCCATCACTGATCCACCTCGACTCAGCCACCGTCACCGGCGAACTCACCCCCGTCGGCCAGCGTCCCGGTGCCGACAGCGGCGACCCGCAACTGGCAACCACGACCGTCGATGGCGGCACCGAAGCCCAGATCGGCATCTGGGAATGCCAACCAGGCGGCTGGCCCGTCATCAACCGCCCGAACACCGAAACGTGCTACATCATCTCGGGTGCCGCGACATTGACCGATGACGACACCGGCAAGAAGACCGAGATCAAAGCCGGTGACTACCTCACTCTCCCCCCAGGGTGGAGTGGGCGGTGGGACGTCACCGAAACCCTGCGCAAGGCCTACACGATCTTCTGAAACCCCCCGAAGCTGATTGGAATCTTATGTCTGACAACACTATCGGTCACTGGCTCGACGGTAAGCCGTTCGCCGGCACGTCCGACAAGACCGCTCCGGTCACCAACCCCGCGACCGGACAGATCACCGGCCAGGTTGCGCTGGCCACCGTCGACGATGCCCGCAGGGTCATCGCTTCTGCCGCAGCAGCATTCCCGGTCTGGCGAGACACCTCGTTGGCCAAGCGAACCGCGATCATCTTCAAGTTCCGGGAATTGCTCAACGCCAAGAAGGGTGAGCTCGCCGAGATCATCACTGCCGAGCACGGCAAGGTTCTCTCCGATGCACTCGGCGAGATCAGTCGCGGCCAGGAAGTCGTCGAATTCGCTTGTGGCATTCCCCATCTGCTCAAGGGTGGCTTCACCGAGAACGCGTCGACGAAGGTCGATATCTACTCGATCCGGCAGCCTCTCGGCCCCGTGGGCATCATCAGCCCGTTCAACTTCCCCGCGATGGTTCCGATGTGGTTCTTCCCCATCGCCATTGCGGCAGGCAACACCGTAGTTCTCAAGCCCAGCGAGAAGGATCCGACGGCGTCGCTGTGGATCGCCGAGCTCTGGGAAGAGGCGGGCCTACCTCCCGGTGTCTTCAACGTGCTCCAGGGTGACAAGGTCTCTGTCGACGAACTGCTCGAGAACAAGTCGATCAAGTCGATCAGCTTCGTCGGGTCGACGCCGATCGCGCAGTACGTCTACTCCACCGGCACCGCGAACGGTAAGCGCGTCCAGGCTCTCGGCGGCGCGAAGAACCATGCGATCGTGCTGCCGGATGCCGATCTCGACCTCGCGGCCGACGCGATGGTCAACGCCGGGTTCGGTTCTGCCGGTGAGCGTTGCATGGCCATCTCCGCGCTGGTTGCCGTCGGGAACATCGCCGACGAACTGGTTGCGAAGATCGTCGAACGCACCACGCCGCTGGTCACCGGCGACGGAACCAAGGGTGCCGATATGGGGCCTCTGGTGACCAAGGCGCACCGCGACAAGGTTGCCTCGTACGTCGATGCCGGAGAAGCCGCCGGTGCGACAATCGTGGTCGACGGACGTACGGTCCAGGCCGACGGCGGTGCCGACGGCTTCTGGCTCGGCCCGACGCTGATCGACAATGTCACCACCGACATGTCCATCTACACCGACGAGATCTTCGGACCGGTCCTGTCGGTGGTTCGGGTCGATACCTACGACGAGGCACTCGAGCTCATCAACTCGAACCCCTACGGCAACGGCACCGCCATCTTCACCAATGACGGCGGCGCGGCCCGACGCTTCCAGAACGAGGTCGAGGTCGGCATGATCGGCATCAACGTCCCGATCCCGGTGCCCATGGCGTACTACAGCTTCGGTGGTTGGAAGAACAGTCTGTTCGGTGACACCCACGCCCACGGAATGGAAGGCGTGCACTTCTTCACCCGAGGCAAAGCCGTCACCAGCCGATGGCTCGACCCGAGCCACGGCGGCATCAACCTCGGATTCCCAGAAAACGACTGAGACCTGAAACGACTGAGCCCTGAGAACAGCTGAGCCCGAAAACAGCTAGATCGAATCTGCCAGAATCCGCCGAGAACTCACGGACTCAGCCCATGAGCTCATCAGAGACGGTGAGGTCAACGTAATGACGCGTCGACCTCACCGCTTTTCCGATTGACAGGACCATCAAGCCTCTACTTCGCATCGACATTGCCGCAAATCGTCGCACTCCGCTCCGGAGCAGTTACGCGCGCTGGCGTGGCAACTGCACGACCAGAACGAGCTAGTGCAGGACGATCTGATCGTGTCCGTCGTCGAGGACACCCGCGTCGACTGGTCGTTCGGACACGGAGACGAACAGTTCCTCAAAGGACACTTGCAAGGGTGATCCCTACTGCGCCGCTGGTCACCCGGACCGGTCGTGGAATCATCTCCGCAACTGCGGTATTGAGGTCGGTGGTATCGATTCAAATCGATTTGGCCACTGCTCGCCACCGGAAGAAGACCGCGATCGTCACGTCCGATCACGAACCGCCGGAGTGGCTGACCATGACCGCCGCCGCGCTCCTCAATCAATTCGCCATCGACCGACTGACCTCCAACATATAAACATGCAGTCCTGCATATTTGCAGTACTGTAGAAAGGTGCCCACTACCGAAAAGCCAGGCCGGCGAGACCGCAAGCGCGCCGAGACGCGCGCCCGCATAGAGGAAGCCGCGTTGACTCTCGTGCTCAGGGACGGGCTCGGTGAGACGACCGTGGACGCGATCAGCGATCTGGCCGACATCTCCACCCGGACGTTCTTCAACTACTTCGAAAGCAAAGACAATGCTGTTCTGGGTGTTCACCCCGCCGAAGTCATCGACGAACTGATCGCCGATTACATACACGAGCACCCGGACCCGGCCTTGATCCCGGCCATCGTCGGCTTGGTGCTCACGGTCATGGGATCCCCTCACTCGAGCCGAGCCCGAATGAAAACCGACCGCCTCGAAGTCGTCAAACGGCATCCAGAGATTCTCGGTGGCCAAATGGCGCAATTCACCGCCCGGGCAAGCAAACTCACCCAGACCATCGAGACGATGCTCACTGGAACGCCGTTCGAGAAAACGAGTGATAGAACTGCGCACGCCGAACTGCTGTTGGTGTTGTGCGGCGGCGCAGTGCGCATCGCCCTTCGCGAGTGGGCGACATCTCTCGACGACTCCGTCGTCGGAGCCGACTCGAGAGTGACCGACATCGAACGCCGAGCAATCTCGCTCGTGCACGAGCTACGAGAAGGACTGTCATGACAACCGCTGACAAAACCGTCGAACAGGCCCTCGTCACCGACGACAGGCGCAGCATCCTGCTCGTCTTCGCCGGTCTCATGGTGACGATGTTGCTCGCTTCACTCGACCAAACCATCTTCAGCACTGCTCTGCCCACCATCGTCGGCGAACTCAACGGTGTCGACCAGATGCTATGGGTGACCACGGCGTACGTTCTCGCCTCGACGATCATGCTGCCGATCTACGGCAAGGTAGGTGACCTCATCGGCCGAAAGTCGCTGTTCATTTTCGCAATTGCATTGTTCATGGCGGGATCGATAGTCGGCGGACTCGCTCGAGACATGCCCTGGCTCATCACGGGGCGCGCGATCCAGGGGCTCGGCGGCGGCGGCCTGATGATCCTGGCTCAGGCAATCATCGCCGACGTCGTTCCCGCACGCCAGCGCGGCAAGTACATGGGCATCATGGGCGGCGTCTTCGCGCTCTCTTCGGTCGCAGGCCCCTTACTCGGCGGATTCTTCACCGAAGGAATCGGATGGCGCTGGGCTTTTTGGATGAACATCCCACTGGGCGTGCTCGCGATCGCCTCAGCAGTATTTTTCCTGAGACTCCCCAAGATCGACCACGACAAACCCCGACTGGACGTCACAGGAATGACGCTTCTCGCCCTGGCCTCGACGGGCGTGGTGCTCATAACTACATGGGGCGGAACAACTTACGCCTGGAATTCCCCCGCAATAATCGCCCTGATCATGGCAACGGCCGTTGCGGCTGTCAGCTTCGTCGGAGTCGAGAAGGCAGCCGCGGAACCCATCATGCCGCTACACCTTTTCAAAGACCGAAACTTCAATCTGACCACCGTCGCCGGACTCATCATCGGCGTCTCCATGTTCGGTGCACTCGCCTACCTGCCCACATATCTCCAGATGGTCACCGGCGCGGGAGCAACGAAAGCCGGCTTGCTGATGATCCCCATGATGGCTGGTCTATTGGTGACATCGATCGTGTCCGGCCAACTCGTCAGCAAGACCGGACGCTACAAATACCTACCCATCGTGGGCTCGGGAATTGTTGTCGTATCACTGGTCTTGCTATCGACGATGACTGCCGGCATGGAAGTGTGGATCATCTGTGCGTACCTGGCCGTCATGGGAGTTGGACTGGGTATGAGTATGCAGATCCTCGTACTCGTAGTACAGAACTCGTTCCCGATCACCGAAGTCGGCACCGCGACCGCATCAAACAACTACTTTCGGCAGATCGGCGCATCCCTCGGCTCCGCGGTGGTCGGCACGCTGTTCGTCTCCCGATTGACCTCTCTCCTGGGAGGAGCCTCGACCGACGGATCATCACCGGAGAGTTCGTTGACACCCGAATCCGTGCGAGCACTACCCGACGCCGCACGAGAGGTCATCGTCAACGCCTACAACGATGCCCTCACACCGGTCTTTCTCTACATGGTGCCCCTGATGATCGTCGCGCTGCTCCTTCTGGTCTTCATCGACGAAAAACCCCTGGCAACAACGAGAGAGCGCACCCCCGAGCACCCGCACTAACTGAAATCACGTCGATGCAGTCGGTATCCACCAGGCACACGGACACCCGGCGGACCGATGGCGTGTGCGGTGCCGACTCGCACTGGCGGAACGTGCTCGGCAGTATGACAAGACGGCGATGCGGTGGGCAACGTGTGGCCCGAAGCAACTGTAGGTCTATACCTCGCCGGGTTCCTGCACAAGTGCGAAGTCGTACTCGGATATCCACATGGTGTCTGCATCCGGTCCGCGCTTTTCGTACGGTGCGACGAGTGATTCCTTGACACCGAATACTGCGTCGGACTCCAGGTATTCGTCGCCGTCGACGAAGGTGTGTGTCACCAGTCGCTCGTAACCGTCGGCCGAGACGAGGAAGTGCATGTGTGCCGGCCGGTAGGGGTGGCGTCCAAGGCGGGTGAGCATCTGCCCGACGGGCCCGTCGTCGGGGATCGGATACGACGTGGGTTTGATGCCGCGAAAGCTGTACCTACCGTCGGCTCCGGTCACGAAGCGGCCTCGGTTGTTCCAGCGCGGTTGAATGTCGGGTTGCTGGACGTCGTAGTAGCCGTCCTCGTTGTCCGACCACACGTCGACGCATGCGCCCTCGATCGGCGTACCGTCGGTACCGGTAACACGCCCGACGAACAGGCATGCTTCGCCTTTCCCGTCGAGGCTGATGTTGTCGCCCATCTCGCGGATCGGCGCGTTCTCGACGTGGAACGGTCCGAATACCGTGCTGTCGGTGGCATTCTCGGGCCGGCGGTGGTTGATTGCGTCCACGAGCATGGACACGCCGAGCGCGTCCGAGAGCAGGATGAATTCTTGCCGTTCGGGGCCGCTGATCTGTCCCGTTCGGGTGAGGAAGTCGATGGCAAGGTCCCATTCGGCTTCGGTGAGGTTCACGTCCTTGACGAATTCGTGCACGTGACGAACGAGGCTGCTCATGACGACTGCGACACGGTCGTCGGCGGGGATGTTCATGCGTTCGTTGACGGTGTCGACCGATGCGTGTTCGGTGAAGTACTTCATGCGGGTGATTCGCTCCTAGGGTTCGGTCGGGTGCCGTCGTGGGCATCTTGCAGGACCCTGCGAATGGAGTCGCGGTCCAGTGGGCGCGGCGACCAGTACGGCGAGGCGATGGCCTGGTCCGCGACCAGATCCAGCTGATCGGCTGTGATTCCCAGATCCGCGAGCCGGAGCGGCGCACCGATATCGACGGCGAAATCGTGCAGTCCTGCACCCGCCGACCCACCGAACAGTGTCGCGACGTCGGTAAGTGTTTGCGGCACGGATTCTTCGACGAAGCCGATGGTGTGGGGAAGCATGATTGCGTGAGTCTGTGCGTGCGGGAGATCCAGCGCACCGCCGAGGGTGTGACACAGCTTGTGGTGCACCGACATTCCCACGCCGCCGAGCACGGTGCCGCACAGCCAGGCACCGTACAGGGCCCCGTCGCGTGCGTCCTGATTGCCGGGGGCCTCGACCAGTGCCGGTAGAGAATCGCGCAGCGCCCTGAGCCCCTCGATCGCCATCAACGTGTAGATGGGGCTGCCGTCGCGAGCGTAGGTGCCTTCGGCTGCGTGCGCCATGGCGTTGAGGCCACTGGCGACGGTGAGGTCGAGCGGCATCGAATCGGTGAGATCGGGGTCGTAGACCACGGTTTCGGGGAGGATCTCCGGTCCACGCCGGGTGGTCTTGACCCCGTTCTCGGTTTCTCCGAGAACCGGTGTCACCTCCGAGCCCGCGTAGGTGGTGGGAACGACGACCTGCGGCAGTGCGGTTCGTGCCGCAATTGCCTTCCCCAGCCCCGTTGTCGATCCGCCGCCGATGGCGACGATGCAGTCCGCGCCCATGGTCTCCACCTCGATCAATGCTCGAGCTGTCACCGAGGTCGGTGTGTGCATTTCGGCAAGGGCGACGACCCCGACACCGAGTGCACCGAGACTCCCCAGCAGACGCGTCGCCTCGTCGCGCTGATGGGGGGTGGACAATACGACGGCCCGACTGCATCCGAGCCTCTCCACTTCGGCGGACACCGTTTTCACACTGCCGCGCCCGAAGACGACGCGCGCGGGTGATCCGCTGTGGACGAAGGGCGACAGAGTCGTGTCCCGGATCATCGGTCGAGCTTGAACAGCGCTGCGGCGTTGCTACGCCCGATCTTGAGCCTGTCGGCTTCGGAAATGCTGGCCGAGTCGAACCAGTTCGCCGCGTGATCGACGTTCTCGAAAGGCCAATCGGTGGAGAACATCACGCGCTCGGATCCGAGTTCGAGAAGCGCATCGATCAGAGTTTGGGTGCGAAAGTTGCCCGAGGTGGTGATGAAGAAATTCTCGGTGAAGTAGTCCACCATCCTACGTTTCGCGGGATAGGTGGGCGGCACGTCCACCCACGCGTTGCGGTTGTCGATTCGCCACAGCATGGCCGGGATGCCCTCCCCCATGTGGCCGACCACGATGTTCAGACCAGGATGCTCGTCGAACAGACCGGATGTCATCAGTCGCAGTGCGTGCACGGCGGTCTCCTGGGCGAACGCCCACGTCGGTCCTAGAAGCCACGGGTGGCCCTGGTAGATGCGCGCGTCCTGCTCGAGCGGATTGCGCGGGTGAAGGTAGAACGGCACGTCGAGTCGTTCCACCTCTGCCCAAAAGGAACGGTATTGCGGTAGGTCGTAGTACAGCGGGGTGTTTCCGCCGTCTACGGACTCGCTCTGCGAGAACCCGTTGACCAGTGCACCGACAAATCCGAGTTCGGTGACGCAGCGCCGCAGTTCCTCGGTGGCTGCGTCGGGATCCTGAAGGGGAAGGGCAGCGAAGCCGCGGAACCGGTCGGGGCGTTTGGCGATTTCCTCCGCGAGCACGTCGTTGGCGCGGCGAGCGATGTCGATAGCGCGCTTGTGCTCTGAGATGGCCTGCACGGCAGGGGCATTGAGGGAAAGAATCATGGTCTCGATGCCGTTGTCGTCCATCAACTTCAGTCGAACGTCCTGGATATCGAGCAACCGCCTCTGCAGCTCGTCCCAGTAAGTACCGGGCACAAATCCCGCTGAGTCGTTGAGGGTCTCGGGGATGGCGAAGTGTTCTTCCAGTGCGATCTTGCCCTGCATGATCTCTCCTCGGGTGTTGTCGGTCGGTCCGGAAATCGGGGTGTCAGGATGTCGTGGCGAGTAACGCCGACCGGGTCGGTGTTACCGCCTCGATCAGGCTTGTCATCAACTGGGCCAGTTCGTCGTCGGTGCGGGCCAGTCCGTAGATGTAGCCATCGGGCCGCACAATTGCCGCGACGCACTTCTGCGCGGCGAACCAGCGGGTGTACACACCGGCGGTGTCGGAGGTCGGAGCACCGTCGAACATCGAGGACAGCCCGAAGACGATCTCTCTGCCGCCCAGTTCTGCGAACCGTTCACGGTGGTCACTCGAAATGGTATGCAGCGCAGCATTTCCGTCGGATACAACGAGCCATCCTGTTCCAGCGATGTCGTCGAACAGTGCAGTTCGTGACGACGTGGAGACCAGCCCCTGGGGAAAGATGTCCCCGCTGTTGGCGATCAAACCGCCGGAAAGCGCCGGGTACTGCAGCTTGTCGGGCTTCTGATTGGCCTTGCGAGCGGCGATCATTCTCGCATCACGTTCGGCTGCGAGGACGGGGTCTCGCATCGTTTGGACGCGGCCCAGTTCGATGGCCTTCTCGGTGATGAATCGGACGTGCGGTTCGCGTTCGGCCTGGTAGGTGTCGAGGAGCGTGTCGGGATGCCCAGACAGAACCATGTCGAGCTTCCACGCCAGGTTTCGGGCGTCGCGGATACCGGACACCATGCCCTGCGCCAGGAACGGAGGCATCTGATGTGCGGCGTCGCCGGCCAGAAAGACGTTGTCTGCGCGCCACTTCGAGGCGATGCATGATCGAAAGGTGTAGTTCGCGACGCGGACGAGCTCGGCGTCGTCGGGGGTCAAGTATGCAGACACACGAGACCACACCCTGTCCTGCTGTACGACCTCGTTTCGTTGCGCGCCACTGTCGAGACGGAACGAGAACCGGTGGTGGCGCGGCCCGATGTTCACGATAGCGATCGGCTCGGCGGGGTCGCACACCTGGCGGAACGTGGGGAGGGTCGGGACGTCGCGAGCAAGTTCGAAGTCGCACACCAGCCAATTCTCGAAGAAGCCGTAATCGTCGAGGTCCCCGCCGACGACCTCTCGGACAATTCCATTGCCGCCGTCGCAGCCGACGACGAACTCGGTGTCGACGCGGACGGTGCGGCCCTCTGCGTCGGTGGCGAGAACGGTTGTGCCGGAATCGGACTGCTCGATTCCGGTGACAGTGTGTCCGCGCCGCACCTCGACCGTCGGAAGCGAGGTCAGCAATCCGTCGAGCACGGTCTCGACGTGCGGTTGATGCATCATGTACTGCGATGGCCATCCACTGCGGCCCGGGTTGTCGTACTCGATGTCGAGCAGAACGTCGTCCTGGGCGTTGACCCAGATGTATCCGCGCTGCACGTTGACACCCGGCAGCATCTTCTCCGCGATACCGAGTTTCTGAAACGTGCGCATCGTTTCGTCGTCGAATGCTGCAGCGCGCGGCAGGCTGTAGAGGCCGCTGTACCGCTCGAGAACCACGACGCTGCGCCCCTGACTTCCCAGAAGGGCGGCCAGCACCATGCCGGTGGGACCGCAGCCCACGACAACGACGTCAGCCGTCGTCTCGTGGCCGGCCTGCGTTGATTCGAAAGCAGACATGTGGCTGCTCCTCTCGCTGTGACGTTCTGTCGTCGAATGTGATGACAACCACAACGCTAGAGTTCATTAATAGTGAAGTCAATGCACAGTAGTGAATTTCTCGACGTCGTCGAATTCTTCCCGAGTGCCTAGGCTGGATCCGTGACCGATAACCCAGACTCCGATGCCGTCGACGCCTCCGAACGGACGGGTGCTCGCCAGGGCATTCAGTCGGTCGAACTTGCGATGGGTGTCATCGAAGCGCTCGAGCGAGGCCTCGGTCCGATGAGCCTGACCCAGATTGCGAACGCCTCGGGCATGGCGGCCAGCAAAGTCCACCGTTATCTGGTGAGCCTCGGGCGGGCCGGGCTGATCGTGCAGTCCGGCCGGTCGGGCTTGTACGACTTCGGACCCGCGATGCGCCGGCTCGGCATCGAATCGCTCCGAAGAATGGATGACGTCAGCGTCGCGTCCGAGCACCTCCCGACCCTGCGAGACCGCACCGGCCATTCGGTCAACCTGGCAGCCTGGGGGGATCACGGTCCAGTTCTGGTGCGGTGGGATTACGGCGCACACGCGCTGCCGATCACCATCCGTGTGGGATCGACGATGCCGCTACTGACGTCTGCCATCGGCCACGTCTATCTCGCGCATCTACCCGAGACGATGGTCGCGCCTTTCCTGCGCGACGAGCTCGAGTCGATGGGTGCCGCCGCACCTGACGAGGACGAGGTGGCAGCACTTCGCTCGCGCGTCCGACAAAAAAGTGTCGCGACGATCTCCGGCGAGGTGATCCCCGGCGTGATGTCGATAGCAGCCCCGGTATTCCCTGCGGGCCAGTCCACTCCCCTGGTGGTAGCAGTGGCGATCCCGGCAAAGATCGGCAGCGCCGAAGTGGTCGCTGCCGCTACCGAGGAATTGCTGCGTACGACGCAGGCGATCTCCGAGGATTTCGGTAGCTCCGGCGCAGCGGCCGAGCGGCCCGCCTGACGCGACCACCGGCTCATCGAAGCAAATTCCAATTCACTATTGCGCAACTTGTTCCTTTATGTTGAACTGTGATCTGCGCCATACGGGCATCTGGTCGACCGCGCACAACGCGCCGCGCCGATCGACGTCGCACGTCGGCATTAGCTGCGCACCAACGACTTTGCCTCGACAGGAGATTCACGTGAGCCGCTCGACAACACCAACCGCACAGGGGCGCAGCCTGCCCCGCGCCACCAAAAGAATGCTGTATGTAACGTGGCTGGTCGCCACCCTGGAAGGTTTCGATCTCGCCATTTATGGGGCCACAGTGCCCGTCCTACTGCAGACGCCCTCGCTCGGCCTCGACAGAGCGTCGGCGGGAACCATCGGCTCGCTGGTCGGCGTCGGCATGCTGGTCGGAGCAGCCTTCGCTGGAGCCGTGATGCATCGCTTCGGGCCTCGCAGGCTGTTGCTCGGATCGATCGCCATCTTCACCGTCGGCATGCTTCTGTCCACCATCGCGACGAGCGGTGAGATATTCGGGCTCGGCCGTTTGGTCGTCGGCCTCGGTCTGGGCGTCGTTCTTCCCACGCTGAACGCCTACGTCGCCGACCTCAGCGAACCAGGACGCCGCGCCCGACATATCGGATTGATGATGAGCGGCTACGCGATCGGTGCGCTCGCCGCTCCGCTTCTCGGAGCTGCACTCCTACCCGAGATCTCCTACCACTGGCTGTACCTCATCGGCGTCATCCTGCCGCTCGTCGCTCTGCCGTTGATGTTCCGGTTGCCGGAAAGCCCGTTCCACCTGCGCCTCACCGGAAGAGATGCCGATGCGAAGCAGATCGAAAACCTCTACGGTCTCGCCCACGAACCGATGGCAACCAGCACCTCCGCCGGCCGGTTCCTCGGTCTCGGCCCGCTCCTGACCAGACGCCTCGCCCCCACCACCATCCTCGCCTGGGTGATGTCTTTCTGCGGGCTGCTGCTCGTCTTCGGCATCAGTGCATGGCTGCCGTCGATCATGCAAGCCGCCGGATACTCGCTCGGCTCTGCACTGATGCAAACTGCCGCCATGTGGCTGGGCGTATTCGTCGGAGTCATCGCAGCCGGGCCCGTGGCCGACAAGTTCGGTCCGCGCATCGTGGTGGTCGCAGCCTTCCTGACCGGCACGGTGAGCCTGATCCTGATGAGCCTCTCACCGCCCACCCCCGTGCTGTTCGTGCTGATGTTCGTCAGTGGTTTCGGGTTCATCGGTTCTCAGATTCTGGCCAACGCCTTCATTCTCTCGGTCTACGATCCCGAAAACCGCAGCAGCGCGCTGGCCTGGGCCCTGTCGGTCGGACGTCTCGGGGCCATCGTCGGCCCAACCCTCGGTGCCTTCGTTCTCGATCGGGCAAGCGGCGTCGACTGGAATTTCTACAGCTTCGCGATAGTCGGGCTCGCCGGGGCGATCACCGCAGTGGCCGTTCCGCGGCCTCGAACCCGGCAGTCCGTGACGAGTTCGATGACCGACACATCACTTGCAGATGCGGCGCCGGATTCCACTCGGCTGCCCTGAGCGCCGGCTGATTGGATCCGTGGGCCGCACAGCCCGAAATGGTTGTGCTGGTACATGATTGATCCCGTGTCCGGTTCGAGGATGTAGAACCTCGAACCGGACACGGGCTTCGGCTATGACATCACGGTGCAGGTAGGGCACCGATTTGCTGCAGGATTCCCAACAGGTCCGGCTGCCCGTGCTCGCCGACGATCTGCCCATGGGCGAGGTAGTAGAAGTTGAAGGCTTGGGCCGAGATCGTCACGCCGGTGGGCGGGACGCCGAAGAATTCGCCCGAGTGTGTGCCACGCATGGTGAATCGCGCTGCGATCCTGTCGTCTTCGATGATCGTCTCCTCCATGGTCCACTGGATATTGGAAAAGCCGTTGCGCAACAGGGCGAGCAATTCCAGATAGCCCGACGGTCCCCGCAGCGGTTCGGGATGTGTCGGGGCATGGAACACGGCTTCCGCCGCAATCACCTCATGAGCGAGCTGCTCGTCTGCTGTGTTGATGAACTCGACGAATCGTGTCAACACCTCTTCGGGAGATTTCGGTTTCATGTTGTTCCATTCATTCTGTGATGCAAAGTTCATTGGTTGATCACTCTGGGATCTGTAGGAGGACTCGCGTCCGAGTTCCCGCGTCGACGCGGTCGTGAGCGTCGGCGATTCGATCAAGAGGCAGTGGATCGCTGACCGGAATGGACAGCGCACCGGTAGAAGCAGCCGCGGTCAGGTCCGCCGCGGCACTCGACTTTGCCTGTCGCGAAAAATCGTCGCTGCCGAGCAAACGAATAGTGATGTTGTCGAACAGCATCGGCCAGAACGGCATACTCGGTCGATCGTCACGGGTGCCGTAGGCGGCAATCACCGTGTTGTTCTTGGCAATTGCCGCGTCGAATTCGACATTGTCCGAGAACGATACTTCGATGATGCGGTCGACGCCACCAACCGCAAGATCCCGTACCTGCGTCACTGCTTCGTCGTCGCTCAGCACCACGACGTGGTCGGTGCCGTGGGCACGCGCGAGATCCGCGTCCACTTCTGTGCGAACAGTTCCGATTACCGTCGCCCCGTTCCACCGAGCCAACTGCGCAGCGAGCGACCCGACGCCGCCCAATACGCCGTGGACCAGCACCGCCTGTTCGGCAACCGCACCATCGCCGAACACTGCGCGGTGTGCCGTGATACCTGGAATTCCCAGGCAAGCAGCGAGGTTCGGATCCACGGAATCCGGCAAGGCGACTGCCTGCCAGCCGGGTACGACCGTGCATTGCGCCGCGGTACCGAACGCTCGATAGGACTGCGCACCGAAAACCCACACGCGCTGGCCAACTCGTGTTCGCTCGACGCCCTCCCCCACTAGGTCTATGTACCCGGCTCCGTCGCTGTGGGGCACCACCCGCGGATAGGGCATCGTCGAGCCGAGCCACCCACGCCGTTTCTTGGTGTCGCCCGGATTGACCGAGGACAACGACAGGCGCACTCGAACCTCGCCTGGTCCCGGGTCGCGTGCCGGAATCTCTCCGACTCGGAGAACGTCCTGGGCTTCTCCCTGCGAGTCGTACCACGCGGCGATCAATGTGCCACGACCGAAGCGTCGGTGATGCCCCGCGGTCCGTTCGCGGGAACCAGCGTGATGCGTTCGAGCTCGAGAATTGCCATGTAGTCCCTTCGGAGGAGGTGAGTCCTGTTCATCACTCCGCCACCCTACTACCTCGATTCGAGGTACGCATCGAAGCGAGGTACACCTGTCACACTGGACCCATGTTGGAATTGGCAATTCTCGGGTTTCTTTCGGAGGGCCCGTTGCATGGATATGAACTCAAACGACGAGTGGCTCAGCTGACCGGCTACGCGAGGCCAGTGAGCGATGGAACTTTGTATCCCGCAATCAAACGCCTGGACCGAAACGGTCTTCTGGAGCGCCGCTCCGAGCCCGGTGCAGGGCCGGCGCGCTACGTACTCACCATCACCGACAAGGGACGCCACGAGTTGACATCCCGCCTCCGGGATCCGCAGGACAACGACTTGTCGGACTTCTCGCGTTTCGTTGTGGTGCTGACATTCTTGTCTCTTGTGCCTTCTGTGGAGGAGCAGCATGCAGTACTGCGACGGAGGCTGCGCTTTCTCGAGGAACCGGCCAGCTTCTTCTACGACGGGGATCGGGCCGTGAAAGCGGAAGAAATATCCGACATCTACCGTCGGGGCCTATTACTCTTGGCACGCCGGACAAGTCGTATAGAGAAAGTCTGGCTCAGGTCTCTACTCGACAGCCCGAACTGAAGAATTCGCACCTGCCCGTAGCCGACTGTGTTCCGCGCTCCCAGGACAACTGCTGGACACGAAAAGCGTTCTTCTACATGATCAGTAATACACCTCGTCCTCCATCTCGAATTCGGCATAATTCGGTGTCACCCCATGATGACGACCACTTCCCAGGCAGCGATGGCTGTCGAGAACTCGCTGTACAGCAAGTCGACCGCAGCGCACCTGCCTTCGCCCACACGAGAACCGGTGTTTTCGTTCGAGGTCCACCGGGCAGTACACGGCGTGCTCCGGTAGGCGGGCTTCCGCGGCGTGCGCCGGAACAGTTGCCCGCACCGGGGTGGCCGACGCCGTCGAACCAGAGCAGAACGCTGCGACGGTCACCAGGACCCAGGCCACCGTAAGCAGATCGATCGCACAGCGAGAGCGCGTCCGCGACTGCCGGATACATCTGTCGACATGGCTACAACGGCCTCTAGTCTTTCTCACAACACTGTGTTTCGCGTCGGATTTCATCGGACGCCGTCACTGTAGAGCCGCGCTTTCCTTACAAGGAAGCTTTAGACCGAAGTGGGTCCTGTTCGACAACGACGTTCGGCGAAACAACAGAATTCAGGTTTGTCGCCGCACTCATGTCCGACCTGAACTACACGGTTGCCGCCCTGCTTTTTCGGCGTCGTACATCGCGGCGTCCTCCCGGCCCGTCAGAGCAGTCATCGCACTTGCGACGTCTTCGGCGAGTCGAGGAACGGCCATGGTCACCACGCCCAAAGATGCCGTTACCGGGGTGACATCACTGTCGCGAAATATCGAGCGCAGGATGCGGTCGGCGCACTCGCGCGCATCGACCTCGGCCCCGCCGCCCAACCACGGTGAACTCCTCACCGCCGATGCGCGCCGAGAATGCCGATCCCGGGCACGCCTGGTCGATTCTTGCAGCGGTACGCCGCAGAACGTTGTCTCCGGGGCCATGGCCGAAACGGTCGTTGACGGACTTGAACCCATCGAGATCGATCACCACACTCCACGCGACTGATCCAGCGGCAGGTCCGGACCGGTCCAGCTCGCTCACGGCCGAGATGAGGCCTCGCCTGTTTCGCAGCCCGGTCAGTTGGTCGAAATACGCGCCGGAAGCGTCGTGCCTGCTCCTAGCATGCTTTCAGGAGAAATCCAGCACATACATCCGGGCCATCAAGTTCTACGTTCAGAACGTACGATTCAAGGAAGTTTTACAGTTTGCGTGATGGACAACTGGGGGCTGTTGGTTCGGGACGTTGAGGGCGCAGAGGCAGTCCACTTGTTCTCCTCGGGCCACTGTTGCTGATGCAGTGCCTGCTCGGTGCAGACGTTCCCGCCCCGGTCCCCAACGTGACGACCGCGCCTTCCCTACGTGCGAACGGTACCGATGTTCGAGTTGTCATCGAACCGACGGACACCCAGCTGACCCTGATCGACAATTCCTACGACGAAACACTCGACTTCTCCGGCGAGCATCTGATGCCGGTCTGGAAGTCCACAACCGACAGAACCGGGGGCCGAGATCACCACCCGAAACGGCCGAGCCGACCTCGTTCGCGTGTGGCAGGGGAGGCTCTTCAGACCAACAGGGGCACCAACCGCGTTGCAGTCTCGACCATCAACGGAACAGATCGTCGCAACGCGTGCTCGAACTGCGCACTCCCGGACAGCGCAAGACCGGCGAACAACGACCCGGATCGAGTCCTCAGTGGTACGGCGACACATGCAGTTCCGACGGCGATTTCCTCGACCTGTCGCGAAAACCCCTCCGCCCGAACCGTGTTCAACGTTGCCGCGAGTTCGCTACGGGTCACTATGGTCGCCCGCGTGAGCGCAGTCATTCCGGATGCCGATAGCAGCGACAGGGGGTCGTCCTTCTCGGAGAGGAGTAGTTTGCCGAGCGCTCCCGCATGAAGATGCCGATTGAGGAAGGACTCGTCGTGCGGCAGCGGGAATTCGGGATCTTCGCTCGCAATGCGAATGCCCGAGTTGGTGAAGTAGGCCAAATGTACGCCGAACCGCACGGTGAGCCTGAATTCGGCGAGCAGCTCTCTGGCTGCCGTACACACCACAGGTGCGATTGCCGCGTCGATCAGCACTCCGACTTTGTGGCCGAGCGCGAACCCGGACAGGTCCGGCAGACGTACGAGGTATCCCTCCCCGGCGAGGATGTTCAGCAGACGGTACGTGGTAGCCGACGGGAGATCGAGTTCGGCAGCAACAGTTTTCGCTGTAATGCCAGCACCACCCCTGGCCACGGTCTCGAGCACTCTCAGTGCACTTTGAACTGCTTTCGGTTGCCGGCCGGAGAACGAACTGTCACCGCCGCTCAACTTCGGACCTCCCACGGCCGATACCGAGATACGACGTCGTCGGCGATGGTCTCGTCGTACACACCCACCCGTCCGAGGACGCCGTGCCCAGTGCGCCACCGCACGAGGAGGATTGCGAACCCCGCCACGATAAGCGCCAGGTACACAGCGGTTCCCGCGCCCGCGGTGTATGCCGGCGTCACCGCTGCCCACACCACTACGGCGGTCAACAGAAGCGCTGCCCCTCCCGAGACGAGAACGGGGACAATCGTCAACTCCCCGATTTTGTACAGAAACCACGGCGCTGCAACACATACCAGGATGTACGCAACCACATACCCATGCGCTGAGACTGTCAACAACCCCAGCAGAACCTCTCGAGTGGAGTCGGCGAACAGTTGGTAGATCACCGGCACTGCGACGATCACCGGCATCACCACCACCAGGGCCACGTGTGGAGTATGGAATCGTCGATGCGTGCGTCCCAACGCCGTCGGAACAACGCCCTCGCGTCCCATCGCGAACAGGATGCGCGACAACGCAGTCGTCGATCCCAGAACGCACGCGAACCAGGAGCAGGTGATGCCCAGTTCCATGACAACCGACAGCGCGATGGATGCAGCGCCGGACGAATCCGGCAAAGTCAACACAATTGCCAACGTCTCGTTCTGCTGTACCGGAGCCGAAAGTTGCGCGCCCGCCGCGCCCAAGTACAACACACCAACCACTATCGGAGTCCACCTGATCGCGCGTGGGATCGACCTGAGCGGGTTGCGGGCTTCGCGCGCCACCGTTCCAGCGCTCTCGAAACCTACATAGGATGTGATGGCAAGCAGGACAACGAATCCGATGCTGGCAGAGTTTCCCTCCTGCACCGGTGGATCCGGGCCTGCAGGAACCTCGCCGACGGTCTGAACGAACACCACCGTCAGTACTACAGCCGCGACCACGATCGCGAACACTTCGACGGCGAGAGTGACGCGAGTGGAAAAGCGGATGCCTCGAACCATCAAGACCAGTGCCACCACCCCGACGACGGCCGACAGGGCGGCTACCGTCGCGGTCCCTGTCTGCAGTCCGAGTCGACCCAGAAGCACCGTCGAATAGCTCGCGGCACCGAGAACGCTCGCCATTGCTGCTGCCGCGTAACCGATGACCGACGACCACCCCGCTGCGAACCCGGGAATGGCACCGAGACCCTTGGCGACGTAGCTGTAAAGACCACTCACGGCCACCATTCGCTCGGCGAACAACCCGACGCTGTATCCCACCAAGGTCATCAGCAGCCCGGCCGCAGCGAACACCGCGATCGTAGCTCTCCCGGCGTCGGGAATGACGAGTGCAGGGAGGGTGACCATCACCGCCGACGGAGCCACAGCGGACACCGATTGAGCGAGCACCTGCGTGAAGGTGAGCCGCGACCGTCCGAGCCCAGCGACCGGTGAACGTGTCCGTATCGACATCTCCTCATTCACGGGGCACCTCTTTTCGGGTCAAGATTCGACAGTTCGATCGATGCTGCACGATAGCCCGTTCGTTGGTTACGAATCCGCGAATGCAGTGAACGCTCTGTAGCCTCGAATGAGAATCCGAGCGCAATCGGGGCACGGATCGGACCGGTCTGGACACCGGAAAGCCCGTTGACATGGCCGCGAAGCGCAGTGCCGAATGAGAACGCCGATCAGAGTCGAATGAGAATTCTTTCGGTGTCGCATACTCACTTGCATTTTTGGGTGACCTACAGCACATCTTGTTCTACTGTCGACTCTCGGAACGCCTTCAGCGCAGTCATTCTCACACCCACAGGTGTTCTGTCTCAATGTCTTTCGCGAATCCAACGTAAGGAAATCCATGACTTCAGTAGTGGGCTCACCGACCGCTCTCCGTTCCGATGTCCGAGAATTCATCTCGGCACCGAAACAAATGTTCATCGATGGACAATGGGTCGACGCCGCATCGGGAGAGACATTCGAGACGGTCGACCCTGCTACCGGGGAGGCGATCACCACCGTTCCGCACGGTCGGGCCGCGGACGTCGATCGTGCGGTCGCCGCAGCTCGGCGCGCGTTCGATTCCGGTGAGTGGCGGCGGATCACTCCGGCACAGCGTCAGCGGTTGTTGTGGAAGATCGGGGAGGGCATTCTGGCCCGTGCCGAGCAGTTCGCGCAGCTGGAATCGATCGACAACGGTAAGTCCGTGGCCGTTGCTCAGGCGGTCGATGTCACGTGGGCAGCTGAGATCTTCTTCTACTACGCCGGGTGGGCCACCAAGATCGAGGGGCGCACGATTCCGGTGTCGGTGCCGTGGGCTCCGGGGGGGCAGGTTCCACGCCTACACCCTGCGCGAACCGGTAGGCGTGTGCGCACAGATCATTCCGTGGAACTTTCCCCTCGTCATGGCTGCGTTCAAAGTCGCACCCGGTCTGACCTGCGGCAACACACTGGTCCTCAAACCGGCCGAGCAGACGCCGTTGACCGCCCTATTGCTCGCAGAGGTCATCGCCGAGGTCGGCTTACCCGATGGTGTGTTCAATGTCGTCACCGGATTCGGCGACGCAGGTGCCGCTCTGTCGTCCCACCAGGACGTGGACAAGGTCGCCTTCACCGGTTCGACCGAAGTCGGCAAGAAGATCGTGCAGGCTGCATCGGGGAATTTGAAGAAGGTCTCGCTCGAACTGGGAGGCAAGAGCCCACAGCTCATTTTCGCCGACGCGGACATGGAATCGGCCATACCGGGTGTGGCCAGCGGCTTTCTGTTCAACCATGGGCAGGCATGCACGGCGGGAACGCGTCTGCTGATCGAGGACAGGATCTTCGACGAGTTCACCGAAGGTATCGCCGATTTCGCCCGCACGCAGAAGATCGGTCCGGGCATGGACCCGACCAACGACCTAGGCCCGCTCATCTCGGGTGAACAGCTCGGCAAGGTCACCGGCTACATCGACGCCGGTATTGCCGACGGCGCGCGCGCAATCGCGGGCGGAAAGCGCCACGGCGACCGGGGTTTCTACGTCGAGCCCACCTTGTTGGTCGACGTGCGTAGCGATTTCAGCGTCTACCAGGAAGAGATTTTCGGACCGGTTGCCGTCGCAGTCCCTTTTTCACCCAGCGAGGGTGTGCGGGCTGCAGCGAACGACACTCCGTACGGGCTGGCGGCCAGCGTGTGGACACGTGATGTGTCCAAGGCACACGATGTCGCCGCGGAAATCAAAGCCGGAACCGTATGGATCAACTGCCACAACGCTTTCGACACAGCTCTTCCGTTCGGCGGATACAAGCAGTCGGGTTGGGGCCGCGAACTCGGCGAGGGCGCGATCGGCGAATACACCCAGGGCAAGTCGGTGAACATCGCACTCTGACGGTGCGAGGTTGGGTGATGTTACGGACGCTTCCAATCGAATGAGAATTCGTCCCCCACCGGTCCCGTTCGCTGTCGAGAAACTGTGACGCGCAGGCAACTGCGACGACCAATGGGCCGTCCACTCTTGTTCTCACGAACCTCCGACTCTTCCGAAAGATGCGAGAAAGCCATGACAACAACATCTTCCGCCGCAGGGCGCGCCACCCCGGACGGTGGACCGCCGAGGTTGAGCGGCACACTCGGGCCAGGTGCCATCGTCTTCATGGTGGTGGCCGCCGCTGCACCGTTGACCGTCATCGCCGGGACCGTGCCGCTGGGCATCGCGGTCGGCAACGGCGCTGCATACCCGGCGTCGTACATCGTGTGCACGGTCATTCTGTTGCTCTTCGCCGTCGGCTTCACGACAATGGCCAAGCACGTACCTGGTGCCGGCGCGTTTTACACCTACATAACCCAAGGTCTCGGTCGTCACGCCGGCCTCGGTTCGGCGTTCCTCGCGCTCCTGTCCTACACAGCCGTACAGGGTGCGGTGTACGGGTACATGGGTGCGGCGATCAACGACTTCGTCACCTCCCACGGCGGGCCCGAAATTCCCTGGTACGCATATGCCGTCGCCGTGATGGCAGTGGTCGCCATACTCGGCTACCGCCACATAGATCTGTCGGGAAAGATCCTGGGCGTTCTGTTGATTTGCGAAGTCGGCGTCGTCCTGGTCATCGACGCCGCGGTCCTGGCTCGTGGGGGCGGAGAGACCGGACTGTCGACAGCCGCGCTGAACCCCGGCGAATTCTTCTCGGGCGCACCAGGAATTGCTCTGATCTTCGCCATCGCCGGCTACATCGGATTCGAGGCAACGGCCGTGTTCCGCGACGAAGCACGCGACCCGGAACGCACGATCCCCCGGGCCACCTACCTGGCACTGATTGTCATCGGCGTGTTCTACGCCATCTCGAGTTGGGCAATGGTGAGCGCGTGGGGCGACGACGGGGCCGTGGCGATTGCCTCGGAGAATCCCGAAGGAATGATCACCGAGACCGCCACGCGTTACGTCGGCTCTGTCGCCGGCGACCTCGTGCAGCTCTTTCTCATCTCCAGCCTGTTCGCCGCGCTTCTCGCATTCCACAACGTGCTTGCACGCTACATCTTCTCCCTCGCCAACACCTCCGCTTTGCCCGCTCGATGCGGACGAGCCCACGTCGAGCACGCCTCCCCCCACATAGCATCCGTCGTGCAGACCGTGTCCGCGCTCGTCCTCGTGATTGCCTCCGCGCTGGCCGGACTCGACCCCGTCACCGAAGTGTTCGCGTGGTTCGCCGGTGTGTCCTCGGTCGGGATCGTTGCTCTGATGACAATCACCTCCGTCGCAGTCCTCGTCTACTTCGGCCGCACCCGAGTCGACACACGTCCATGGAACACCCTCGTAGCCCCCCTGTTGGGTCTCGTCGGACTCGCCGCATTGCTGGTGATGACAGTGATCAACCTGCCACTGCTCGTCGGCGGCTCGTCCACCCTCGCAATGCTCATCGGTGTTCTGCTGGTCGGAGTCTTCATGGCCGGCATCGCCGTGGCAATTCTTCGGCCACACGCAGCATCCATCGATTCCACACAGAACAAGGAGCCCTCACGATGACATTGCTAGATTCCGACACGACCCAACGGACCGTTGCCCACCCGTTGAGCATGCTGACAGCCGACGAAATCAGCACTGCACGAGACATTCTGAGCCAAGCGGGGCTCGTGACCGCGTCGACGCAGTTCGTCTACGTCGGTCTCGACGAACCCGACAAATCCGTGGTTCACGCCTTCGAGCCAGAATCCGACATCGACCGACGTGTGCGGGCACTGCTGTTGGACCGCGCCAGCGGGGTCGGAACCGACAACATCGTCTCGGTGACGGCGGGCGAGATCATCACATCGACCACGATCGACACCGCGAATGACGGGCACGTACCCATTCTCGATGCTGAGTTCGACGACATCGAATCGTTCATGCTCGACAGTGAAGACTGGCTCGCTGCCATGAAGACCCGCTCGCTCGACCCGTCGAAAGTTCGCGCAGTTCCCCTCTCGGCCGGCGTATTCGGTCACGAGAACGAAGTGGGCCGACGCATCGTCCGAGTGCTTGCCTTCTACCAGGAAGACGAGGCGGATCTCCCCTGGGCGCACCCCATCGACGGTGTCGTCGCCTACGTCGACCTCACCGGGCGCAAGCTCCTCGAGGTGGTCGATGACGTCGTACTGCCGGTTCCGTCCGAACGCGGCGAGTGGAACGCCGAACCGCACGCCTCCCCCACCCGTACCGACCTGAAACCGATCGAGATCACCCAGCCCGACGGTGCGAGTTTCTCTGTCGACGGCAACGAAATCACCTGGGCGGATTGGAAGTTCAAGTTCGGATTCGATATCCGAGAGGGACTGTCTCTGCATCAGCTCTCGTTCAACGATGGTGGAACCGAGCGCCCCGTCATCTACCGCGCTTCGATCGCCGAGATGGTCGTCCCTTACGCCGACCCCTCGCCCGTGCGGTACTGGCAGAACTATTTCGATCAGGGTGAATACCTGTTCGGCCGCTACACCAACGCACTGGAACTGGGGTGCGACTGCCTCGGGGAGATCAAGTACTTCGACGTCACCGTCGCGGACGAATCCGGAAATCCCAGGGTGATGAAGAACGCGATCTGCCTACACGAGGAAGACTACGGAATTCTCTGGAAGCACACCGACCTGTTCAATGGCATGGCCGAGACGAGACGTTCACGCCGGCTGGTCATCTCGTTCTTCCTGACCATCGGGAACTACGACTACGGTTTCTACTGGTACCTCTACCTCGACGGCACCATCGAGCTCGAGGCAAAGGCCACCGGAATCGTGTTCACCTCGGCCTACCGAGGCGAGGACGGCTTCTCGACAGAGATGGCACCCGGTCTGGGCGCGCCGTTCCACCAGCACCTGTTCTCGGCCAGATTGGACATGGAAGTCGACGGACAGTCCAACACGGTTACCGAGGTGGATGCGGTACCCGTGCCGATAGGACCGGACAATCCCTGGGGCAACGCGTTTCGGCCGAAGAAGACGACGATTCGCAGCGAAGCCGACGGGCAGCGTCTGGCCGACAATTCGAAAGCCCGGGTTTGGCACATCACCAATCCGGAGAAGCAAAACAGACTCGGTCAGGACGTCGGATACGCACTGCATCCCGAAGGTCAACCGGTATTGCTCGCCGATCCCACCAGCTCCATCGCTTCCCGAGCAGCCTTCGCGACCAAACACCTGTGGGTGACGCCGTACGACAAGAAGGAACGCTATCCGGCCGGCGATTTCGTCAACCAACATCCCGGCAACAGCGGCTTGCCCGCCTACGTCGTCAACAATCGCAATGTCGAGGACAAGGATGTAGTGCTCTGGCACACCTTCGGCCTGACGCACTTTCCTCGCCCTGAGGACTGGCCGGTCATGCCGGTCGACTATGCCGGTTTCAAGCTCAAGCCGGTGGGTTTCTTCGACCGAAACCCCACCTTGAACGCGCCGGCGTCCACGGTTGAGCACTGCTGCTCCGAGGAGTGACTATGGCGACGCTTCTCCCCGTCCGCCCCGCCCGAGTATGGGCGGGGCGGGTGGGGGCCGTTCTGGCCATCGCCTCTGCGGCAATGCATCTCGTGAGCTCGGTCGGTCACGGCCATACACATACCGTGATAGTTACTGCGATGGCTCTCGGATGTCTCTACTGCGCATGGCATCTGTGGAGGAAGCCGACGCCCACAGGATGGGCCACGACTGCGATCATGAACGTAGCGATGATTGCCATGCACCAAACCATGAGCTCGACGGGATCTCACGCCGGCCATCACGGGGCACCGGCAACGTCACACCCCGTCGCCGCGATGCCCGGCTCGAGTACCGCGTTCGCCCTCGCTCTCGCGGCACTCGAAGTCGTGTTCGCCACCGCGATCCTGTTCGCCAGCACACGCGCGAGTGTGCCTCAGACGAATCCAGAACCGATTGCGAACTCTTACGGTGTGAGCTCGGTCCACGGGAGTGAGTCCAACTCGGTCGGAAGTCCGGCGAGCACCCGCATCCGACGGGCTGCCGGTTCGACGGTCACGGTGGCCAGTGTGGTCCAGTTTTCTCCGAAGCCTGCAGACGGGTCAGGTGCGCGACACAGCAGAGGTTCGTCCGGACCTGAGCGCAGTGCCGCGACCACGTCGCCTATGTCGCTGACCGGTCCGGAGCGCGCCCGATGACGCTGCACGAGCAGATTCCATCGGTCCACGGAATCTCCGATGTAGGCCTCTTCCTTGGCGAGTTCGCGGTTGCGTAGATCGAGAAAGTGGTTCGTGTGAGCCAGGAAGGCGGAGGGCACAGGCGGTTTCAGTTCGGCAACCCCGACCGGGCTCACCTCCGCGCACACCATGGTGGTCTCGTCCAACACTGTAAACGCGCTCGATGACGCGAGCGGTGCTTCACGCAGGATGTCCACCGCCTGCGCCACCGATGCCGCACCGCCCAGGATTTCGGCGGACAGAAGATGCATCGGAATGCCGGTCGTCGAGTCGTCCCGATGCGCGAGAATATTTATCAGAACTCCGACGCCCGCGCTGTTGAGACCGATCTTGGACAGAATTCCGTATTCGGTCAGGCCAACGTAGGAGTGCTTGTGTCCCTGGACGGACTGGGTGTGCCAGGATTCGGCCAATTCGTGATGCCAGTCCCAGGTCTGGACGCCGATCGGAGTGTGGGTCGACGCACCGGTACCGTCGTCGATAGCAAGTTCCACCAGCGTCGAACATTCGGGTACGACACCGTGCTGACCTTGTGCGGCAATTTCGGTACGCGCATTGAGCGCGTAGATATGCCAGTCCTGAATCGACGCGGCCTGAGCTACCGCGTCCATTTCGTCGACATAACGACCGTTCCACCGAGACACCGTGTCAGCCACCCGGAATGCGTGCTCTCGGACGAGGGACTCCGAGAGCCCGACCGACCGAAAGATCTGCAAGTACAGCGCCAGTGACCGCTGTAGTTCCGCAGCCGATTGCAGACCCCGTTGTGTTCCGCGCGCCTGCGCCGAGCCCGCAACCTCTACGTGGGAGGGCATCAGTTGGCTCCGATTGTATCGAGTCCGTTGGACCCTGCACGGGCCGCACGTCCGTTGGCCTGCGTGATCAACCCCCAGACCCCGAGCATGGTCGCGAGCAGGATGGTGGAGTAGAACAGTCCGACACCGATCGTCGAGTGTCCATCACCGCTCACGTTGAGTATCCACTGTGCGAGCAACGGTGTGGATCCGCCGACAAGTGACGAGCACAGTTGGTAGGCGATCGACACTCCTGAGTATCGAACATTCGCCGGGAACGATGCAGCGAGCATGCTTGCCAGCATTGCGAAGTACGAACACGCGCCGATCATGCTCACGAACAACGTGATTGCGATGTAGAGCACGTTGGAGGAACCTATTGCGAGAAAGAACGGTACGACCGACACGAGAGTCAGAGTCAGTCCCCCCACCATTACCCGATGCGCTCCGATCTTCGTCGCGAGGTATGCAGCTAGAGGCTGCGCGAAAAATTGCAGCACGGCTGCTCCTAGTAGAACGTTCAGCATGGTTTGACGTTCGATACCCAGTGTCGTCGTCGTCCACGAAAGCAAGAAAGTATTCAAGAAGTACGCCATCGATATCGCCATGGCCGATGCAAGGAATCCGAACGCCAAGGTTTTGGGCGAGGACCGTATCACTTCGAGCACCGGCCATTCCACTGTCCGGTTCTCCTTCGACTCCAAGAATTCGACCGATTCCTCCACCTTCACCCGGATCACCGAACCGACGACAACAAGCACAATGGAGATCAGGAATGGAATGCGCCAACCCCACGAATAGAACTGCTCGTCCGGCAGCAGCCCCACGACCAAGAAGGCACCTGTCGCCAGAATCGATCCGGTGGGGCTGCCCTGCTGCACCCACGCACCTGCTGTCGATTTTGCGGTTGTGCGTGCATTCTCGGTGGCCATGAGCACCGCACCACCCCACTCACCACCGACCGCGATGCCTTGCAGGGCACGCAGGAGTATCAGCCCAACTGGGGCGAGCACGCCGACCTTGTCGTACGTGGGCAGCAAACCGATCAGGGTGGTACTGACTCCCATGAGAACGAGAGTGGCCACCAAAACGGACTTGCGTCCGAACTTGTCACCGAGGTGCCCGAACACGACAGCACCGATCGGACGGGCCAAGAAACCCACCCATAATGTTGCGAAAGATGCGAGCAATGCAGTTCCGGGGTCGATAGAAGGAAAGAACACTCGATTGAAGACGAGCGCGGCAGCAGTGCCGAAAATGAAGAAGTCGTACCACTCGATTGCATTACCGATGAACGCACCGAACGTCGCACGACGTTCCCGGCCGACGGACGGATTTTTCTCCTGAGGCAGAATCGACATGTCATCCTTCGAGAAACGTCGGCATTCCCGAACAAGGAACGCGGGTTCGTATGGAACCCGAATTTTTTCGCGAACTTCCCAGGTTGTCCAATGCAAAATAGTGATAGGGGGTGGTAATTCCTGTTATATGTGCCGATTTGTTACACGTTCGCGGACGAGGTTGTCAGCCGGTGTGCTTCTCCGGGATCTGCACGGAAGTGTTTGTGGGTCCGAAGTGCGTCTGAATGCGAAGGGGCGAGGTCACTGGGTTCGAGCCCAGTGACCTCGCCCTGTTGCAGTCGCGTTCGTCCGAGTGCCAGGTGATCAGGAAACTGGCTTCAGATTCCGCCCGAAGAAGTCGAGTGTTTCATCGTAGGAATTGTCGATCAGGGTCAGATGGGTGTCCGTCGGTTCGAGGACAACTCGGACATCGGTACCGTTCGCAAGCAGGGCGGGTGCCGTCGTCACGTTGGAGGTCGTGGCGGGAACGTCGGTATCGAGCAGGCCCTGCATCAGCAACAGTGGCCCGGCAACACCCGTGGTGGGCGAACCGGCCAGGTCTCGAAGATTGTCCACCAGACCGGGGACCGTCCACAGCGGACGGGTGAAGAGGTCGCCCACGACCAGGTGGTTGAACTGTCCCAGGTCGTCGATATCGGCCAGGCACGTGTACGCAGCATCGTCGATCACGCGTCGGCCCTCAGGGGTGAGCGCGGCTTCGAGATCGAGGTTCGGGTATGCCTCCCGTACCGATGTCAGTACCAACGCGACGTAGAGCGTGATACGAGGATTGATCGGGTCGACGTTCACCGGCGGCACCCCTGGTCCCAGCAGCGGGATGATCGATTCGAGGTTGGCAGGTCCGGCGAGGGACATCGCGCCCCGATAATTGGATAGTTCGGCGCGAGCATACGTCGACAGAATGTGTGCGGCACCGAGGGCTGCACCACCGCCTTGTGAATATCCCGTGATTCCCCAGCGCGAGGCCAGCGGAACACCCAAGGACCGCGATGCGATGACACTGTCGATCACGTTCGCGCCTTCGACAGCGGAATTGAGATAACTCTGCGTTCCCGGTGTCCCCGAGCCTGCGTAGTCCGTGGCCACGACCGCATAGCCGGCATCGAGCAGCATTTGAATGTAGTCGGCTTCGAGTCCGATATTCGGGCGATACGGCTTGACCGAGGGCGCGCATTCGTCGGCGATGCCGGAGGTTCCGTGGGCGAACGCAACCACCGGATAGCCCTCTGCTGGAGCGGGTTCCGACGGCTGGTAGAGCACAGCGGTCGATACTCCTGCTTCGGAGTGTTGGGTCGGTGTGCTGTACAAAAAGCGTATAGGAGTCGGGTTACGGGGAAAATCGGTAGCCGCTATGTGCGCGGACAAGGGAACGGATTCGATAACCACACCGTGTTGCTCCGGGATAGGACCGGAATATTGGCGGGCGTCCAGGCCCGACCAGTCCGGCGACATCTCGGACGCCGGTGTTGCAGACGCGGTCGACACTACGAACGAGTACGCGAGAACAGTTGCCACTGCCATCGTCAGAGATCGAGTCTTCACAGGTTGGTTCCTTCGTCGAGCGTGAGGGGACGGCTACGTGATGAGCCGCGCACTGGATACCAGAGTGCACCGCGATTTGGTCGAATCGATTGCCGCTCCGTCACCATCGAGCGGCACCGAGTGATGAACGGCGACCGCTGGATTCTCATTCGTGCTGAACTGATCGAAACACGACACAACCGATTCCGAAATTGGGGCCATCGAGCCCCTTTCACATCCGAATCGTCAGGTTGGCGGGGTTCACGTGCACACCGAGACGGCGTTGCCGAAGCAGATTGTCGCAGCACTAGATGGAGGTAATCCACGGCGTTCGGAGGGCGAGCCACTCAGTGAGATGTCGTGCCGTGGCCTCGAGGGCTTGTGCCGCATAGTGATCGACCGGCCACGCGGCGAACAGTGGCACCGTCAACGCAGCGCCATGGTCGGTCAGCTGTGCTCGATGAAGTCCGAACCTGGGTGCTTCGAGGACCAACGCCGTCGCCCGTCCACTGGCCGCGATGGCTTGGGCTACGGTGCCGTTACTC
The DNA here is from genome assembly GCF_059489205.1 of Rhodococcoides sp. S146-33. Lineage (NCBI taxonomy): Bacteria > Bacillati > Actinomycetota > Actinomycetes > Mycobacteriales > Nocardiaceae > Rhodococcoides > Rhodococcoides sp. S146-33. The sequence continues at coordinate 78,231 of NZ_JCAJWY010000002.1, read as the reverse complement.
GAAATGTACGTCAGTTCGAGTGGGTGTCCGTCGGCCGAAGCAGCATGCTGCACTGTGTGTTCGATGGCGCTGCCGTTGCCAGGAACCGCAATCGGCCGACCGACGAGATCGGCCAGCTCGACGGACTCGAGATGTTCCACCTTCGATCCTCCGACCGCAGCGGGCATGTACTGCACCGATATCGGGATGGCCGCGAGCTCGATCGAAGCCAGGTTCGAAGGCGGCACAAAGGTACTGACCACGAGGTCGGTACCTGAAGTCAAGGTCGAGTACAGCTCGTCCGGGCGTGCAGTTCTGATATCGACGACCGGGGCAGCTGTCTCTGCGGTGAAGGGTGCGATCACGAACTGGGCGGTGGTTTCCATACACGCGACGTGGAAGGCGGGGTTGCCGGCGTACAGAATCTTTATCACTTCTTCGGCGCGAGAGACCCTGGCGAGTATGTCGGACGCGAATTCCAGGAGCTTGTTTCCTGCCGCCGTCATGACCATCCCGTGCGGAGTGCGTTGGAACAACCGTGCACCCAGACTCCGCTCCAGGCCTGCGATGTGCCGAGACAGGGCCGGTTGCGAGATCGACTGATCGAGGGCGGCAGCACTGACCGAACCCTGTTCGGCCACTGCCTTGAAGTATCCGAGCGAGCGAACATCCATGATCGATCACGCCAGTGGTGTCGACGCCGACGCGCAGGCCATCTGCCCCGTCGCAGGATGTCTCCTCAGCCACCGCAAGCAACGGCCCGAATACGCTGCGTTACAATCCATGTCGGGACGATCACAGGCTCTGTGCGATGGCGCGCAGAAATTCGACGTTCTCGAGGTCTCGATTGGTACTCTCCTCGTCCGAGGTGCCGTAGACGCGGTTCGCAGAGAGTTTCACGATGGTCGTGCGTGTTCCGGGGTCGACGTAGACGAGCTGATTGAGGACCCCGACTGCACAGTAGTCGCCGTGGTGGCCGGCAGGAATCCACCATTGGTAGCCGTAGCCCAGGTCGATGTTGTGTCCCCCCACTATGGGGTGTCCGGCCTCCCGAATCGGAGAATCGATGGTCGTGGAGGCGCGTACCCACTGCGGATCGAGAATACGGCGGCCATGCCACATCCCGTCGTTTCTGTAGAGCTCCCCCAGACGGGCATAGTCACGGGCGGTCGAATTCAAGCCGGCATAGGACATCTCGGTCCCGCGCATATCGGTCAGCCAGTAGCTCGGCGTCTCGAATCCGAGCGGTTCGACCAACTTCTCGAACATATAGTCCGAGACAGTCCGGCCGGTGGCATGTGCGATCAGGGCACCGAGAATCTGCGTTTCCCCCGAGTTGTAGCGGCACGCCGTCTGCGGCTGATCCTGCCTGACCATGCGCGCGACGAAGCCGTCGAGACCGCCGCCGAGTCCCATCATGGCCTTCGTGAGTTGGTGAACATCGGATCGAGAGTCGTTGTAGTCCTCATTCCACCTCGCACCGGACGACATCTGAAGAACATCGACAATGGCGACCCCGTCGTACGCCGAATGTGGATCTACCGGTACGTACTTACTGATGGGCTCGTTCACCGATGCGATATGACCCTCCTGCAACGCAATTCCGACCAGCGCCGACACGAAACTCTTCGCAACCGACATCGACAACCAATTCACGGTCGGTCCGCCGCTCAGCCAATACCGCTCGTACCGTATTGCACCGTCGACCAAGACAAGCAGGGCGGCGGTATCGGTGACTTCCAGGAACTCTGCAGTCGAGCGATTCTCACCGTCGAATCGATAGGTCGACGGAAGTTCGACGCTCTCCCCTATCGGCCAACTCTGCGGCGACGACGACGCAGGCATACGCCTCACGGGTGCCAGGGCGTCCGTGCTGGCGAAGTTCTCGTGCTGGGGTTTGCCGGTGAAGAGTCCAGCTTCCGCCAACGAAGCAGGTCTCGAACGGACGAAGGCCTTGCGACCGAGATACCGCAATGTGAACAACAGTCGATTGGTGTCTCTGGTCGACGGCACAGGCTGACTCCTCGGTCGATGCACAAGTAATCGCATGAAAGTAGCAGCCCGAAGCGTTTTGATCAACCGATCGGTACTACAACTTTGGCGACGCTATGCTCGCTCTGTGGAGTATCGAGCATGAGCACTGACCGAAAGAAGGTCGACGGGCGAGCGGTGCGCTACCAAGACAGGCGGCCGAAGTTGCTGGATGCGGTCACCGAATATGTTCTCGACCACGGCGCAGCCGAATTGTCGCTTCGGCCCGTGGCGGTCGCAGTCGGAGTCACACACGCAACTCTGTTGCGGCACTTCTCAACCAAAGAAGGCTTGATAGCCGCAGTGACGCAACATATTCGGGAGTCTTTCGAGCGTGATCTGATAACAGACCCGCAGCTGACGACAGCCGAGTCGTCTATCGAACTCGCCCGCGCAGTATGGCGCAAATTGTGCAATCCCCATCAGCGCCGTCAGTTCGCCCTTCTGTTCGAGCTCGCGAGCAACCGCAACAGGAGTGCGGTGGATCCACACCATTTGTCCGAGTCCATGGTCGGAAAATGGGTGGCAATGATCGCTCGACGACTCCAAGGAGATGGATGGCCCGAAGAACAAGCCATTCTTCGGGCCACACTGTTTCTGGCTCAGATACGTGGTTTACAACTGGACCTGCTCCTCACGAACGACCACGTACGTCTCGACGCCGCATTCGAAATCTCGCTGGAGCAACTACATCACGGAACCGCGACGGCGGGTAGTTCACGTCACCAGCCGGGCAAAAGTACATCTCAATCGTGACGACACCTGCACTCTCCAAGCCCTCGCGCCGAGGAGCTACGCCGCAGCGCGAGTTGGGCGGTGCCGCATGCTTGTTCGCCGCAATCGTTCGCGAACCTGCCCGCAGATCGCACACCTGATGTTCAGATCCGTGCGGCACCGACAGCGCATCTGACTTACCTCCGCACACACCGCGGTTTGGCGCTACGGATGATCCTGGGCGGGCGCGGGGCCGATCCGGAGGCCTGGCAAGTGTTCGAGGACGCACGCACCGGTGCCCTCACCGCCGGCGCCACGCTCCTCGGTCTAGACCCGAACAATGCTGCCGTCGCTCTGGCCGGTCGCGGCAGCGGTCGCAACGATCGTGGGCAGCGGCAACATTCACAGCCCGAACTCGCACACCTAGCGCACCGAAAGTCGCTCGACCATGAGCAGGTCGGTGTCGAGCCGCCACTTTGTCGACCACGACAACGACCACGAGCTACGGCTCTGTGCCGCAATCCGTTTCGTCTATCGACGGCAGATCATGCTGAGAACACAAGGTTTTCGCTTCTGTCGAGGACCTCAGGACAGCGGTGCCGGGTCGCAGCAGAACCAGCGCGTCTACCTTCGACTTCCCGTGGTCGCGCGAGCCGGCCCTTCTCGTGGCTTGTCATGATCGCGGCTGTCGAAGTCGCTCCTGTGTTTTCGGATCTCGTCGGTATGCGCTGATGCCCACATCGCCAGACCCAAGACATGCTCGAGAAGCGAGACGCCGAGGTGTGTCAGGGCATACTCGACGCGCAGCGGCACCTCCGGATACACGGTGCGTGTGAGCAGGCCGTCGCGCTCGAGGTGACGCAACGTGAGAGTGAGCATCCGCTGAGATATGCCAGGAATCGCGCGCTGTAACTCCTTGTATCGCATAGGCGCGTCACGAAGCACGGCGATCACGAGAATGCCCCACTTGTCTCCGACACGATCGAGAATTCCGCGGATCAACGCCGCATCGTCGCCCCATCCCTCGCACGGCCCGGGCACCGGAGTGCCGAGCTCGGCGGTGCCGGTCTTCCTGGTCGCCATGGCGCTCCTCACGAACACGAATGTGCCCTCTTGTGCCGGGGATGCGGCACACAGAGGATGGGGTGACACACAAATAGTAACCGAGCAGGAGTGAGCCCATGTCGTTGATCGCCATAGTCGGCGCCGGCCCCGGAATGGGGCTGGAGATCGCCCGCGTTTTCGGGCGCACAGGTTTCACCGTCGCCCTCGTCGCCCGTAATCAGGCGAAGTTGGATTCCCTGACCGAACAGCTGAAAAGCGAGGGGATCGACGCGCACGGATTCACCGCAGACATACTCGACGCGGAATCGATCACGACGGCCTTCACCCAGGTCCGCGCCACACTTGGCACCGTCGACGTTCTCGAGTTCTCGGCGGCCGACGCGACCCTGCCTGCTGTCGGCGTCCTCGACATCACGCCGGCAAACCTGCAGCCGCAGCTCGACTTCTATCTCAGTGCGATACATGTCGTGAAACAGGTCGTCGACGACATGATCGCCGCGAAAGCGGGCACCATCATCGTCACCACCGGCGGCGGCTCGATAAATCCGACACCGTCCTTCGCCAACATCAGCATCGCGTCGGCCGGCCTGCGCAATTGGGTTCTGAATTTGCACAACGTACTCGCCGAACACGGTGTGTACGCAGCACATCTGGCCATCAGCGCATGGATCGGATCCGGGCAACCCGGCACCTCGGCCGCCGAGATCGCTCCCACGTACCTCGAATTGCACGAAACGCGGTCCGATGCAGACCCCCGCTACCCGACCGCACCGATGTGACGTCGCAGCGTCATGTCGAGGTGAAGCACCACCACTGACATCGGCCTCGCGCCGGGTTCCTGCGGCACCTTCCACCGAATAGAGGAAGCCCAGGTTCAGTCGAGTGCATCCCCGCACAGGATTTCGAGACTGTCCAACAGGACACGGATCCGGTCGGGGGGCAGGAGCTGAAGCCGCTGCGCCAGGCTGGGGCGAATCCGACCCCCGATGTCAGCGGTGGTGCGCACACCGTCGTCGGTCAGTCTGATCCGTGATCGGCGCGAGTCCGCGGAATCGATCTCGCGAATCACCAGGCCCGCGTCGGCAAGCTTGGACAACGACCTGCTCAGCACCGATGGGTTCAGACCGAGATCGACGACGAGATCACCGGGGGTATCGATGCCCATCTTCACGGTGCGTAACACCAGAAAGTCGACGAGATCCAGGTGCGCGACAGCGGAGACGTGCACACGGGCGTCGGTCAAGACCAGCTTGTTGAGGCGATACAGCGCGTCGAGAAGCTGCAATTCGGGTGCGTCGGTGTCAACCATGTAAAGAACCTAACATCTGAATATTATTGACAAGTGGCAACTATTGCGCGTTGAGTGGTGAGTATGACTCACGACAACGCCACCACACCCGGCCGTATCGACTTTCATCACCACTTCATGCCGTCCAGCATGCTTACCTCTGGCTTGTTCGGCGACACATCCGGCTGGAAATTCAAAGAGGGTGAAAGCGCCTGGTCACCGCAGGTCAGTGTCGATTTCATGGATCGACTGCAGATCGATACTGCGATCCTGTCCGTACCCAACGACATCGAATCCCGGCTCCCGGAGAACAAGCGCCATCACTTCGCCCGCGAGGTGAACACCTTGTCCCGTCAGGCTGCGGATGACCATCCAGGACGATTCGGGGTGTTCGCTCATCTGCCGACACCGACCGACACCGACGCCGCACTCGAAGAGTTGACCTACGCGTTCGACGTGTTGGGAGCCGACGGAATAACCCTGACCAACGTCTACGGTGCCGGAGATCAGGCCCGATCGCTGGGCGACCCTATCTTCGAGCCACTGTGGGCCGAGCTCGACCGCCGCCACGCCCTCGTGTTCCTACACGGCGAGCAGACACCCGGTAGCAATCGGGCCCCGAGCAGATTCCTGCCCACCCCGATCAGCGAAACTCCGAACGAAACCTACAAGGGTGCAGCAGATTTGGTGACCAGCGGACGCAAACGCCAGTACCCGAACGTACGGATCATCCTCGCCCACTCGGGCGGCAGCACGCCGTACCTCGCCGCGCGCGTCGCCGCACTGTGTGCATTCCATCTCGACTGCGAACTGACAGCAGACGAGATCCTCGAGGACTTCCGAACGTTCTACTACGAGACCGCCCTATCCGGATTCGAAACCAACCTGGTGGCACTCGAGAACTTCGTTGCACCGGACCACATTCTCTTCGGTACAGACTTCCCCGCCGCTAACCCGCGCACTGCGAGCTGGTTCACCGACAACGTCGACACCTACTTCGCCGACAGGCCGACAATGCTCGCGCAGGTCATGCACGACAACGCCTACAGTCTCCTACCTCGGCTGACAGCCGGAACCCCAACGCAACCATAGTCTTTCGGCATTCAGGATAGATCAGCTACTCCAACCGCTGATCGACCGGGCCACGGCCGCACGGACGCCGGCTCACGAATGTCGGAGTTGACCGGGAACGGGCCGGCCCCACCATGGTGTGGCCTGCCCGTTCCGCCGAACGGCCTCGTATCCGAGCCGATTCGAGGTGCCGGGCCGTAACCGAGCTCTACTCGAAGCACCCCTCGGTGCTCGGCGTCCATGCTCGACGTGGACCGTCGGGCGGACCGGGAAGGGCACAGTCCGGCCGCGGACCCGTGGGCGACGCTCAGCATCATCGAATCGTCTTTCGGCAGCTGCGGATTCGATGTCGCGGCGTGATCGACAGACCCACGATCTTGTTCCATACCGCCAGAAAACGCTGCACCACAGCGCATTCAGTCGAACAGGCCCACATCGTTCGTCGAGCCAACGCCCGTCGCGGCAGCCGAGACAGTCGCCTTCCGATCCGCGAACATCGCTATAGCGCGATCCTCGGTAAAAGAACCGCGTACATGCCTGCACGCGCTCCCCGGTGGTCGGAGTTGAATTTCCGAGTCCGCCGGGGAGTGGTGCAGATCAAGCGCAGATTTCACACGCGCTCACTGAGCGAACCGGGGTCGGTGACCTCGGCAGCTGCGACGGTCGGTTCGAGCGCCACGGCTTTCGCGCGGCGACGGTGGCCGATAACGACCCCCGCGCATCCGATCAGCGCCCACACCGCCATGGTGAGCAGAACAGGACCCAGACCCGAGCCGTCGAAGTACGCAATACGTTTCAGTCCGTCCAGTCCCGTGGACGTCGGAAGCAGCGGATGCAGGAACTGGTAGAACGACGGTGCCAGATCGAGTCCGACCGCAACGCCCGATGCCGGAACCCCCAGCATGATGTACAGGCCGAGTGAGATGAGCATCATGACCGGTCCGAAGTTCACGAAACCTCCGAGTGTGACGATCCCGCAGGTGAATGCAAGAAGAAACACCATCCCTGCGACTCCGCCGATGTTGTCGTGCAAGGTCCCGGTGATTCCGTAGGAAATCAGCACTTGGATTCCCGCCGCGATGCTGCTCATCACGCCGAGCAACAACACTTTCCACCTGATGCGCACGCCGGGTGCAACCAGCGACGCCACCGCGGTCGTCAGAAAGCCTGCCAGGATGGCTCCGAGTCCGACATACATCACGCCGGCACCTACCGCGTCCGATTCCGGGAGTGGTACCAGATTCTCGATATTCACCGTTGCATTCGTCGATGCAGCGAGCGCGGTCACGAATCGCTCCGCAGCGATGGTCGATTGTGTATTGCCCGCCTGCGCTGTGTACAACGTCGAGGTCGTCGGATCGTATACGGCTCGGGTTTCCAGATCGAGGAGTCGCTCGGTGCCCTCGTCCACTGTCGCAACGCGGTCGACTACGAAATCGTCGTTGTTGAGGGCATCGCTGCTCTGGACGAATTGCATTGCGGCCGGACTGTTTCCGACAACGTCGATATGAACACCGTTCGGTCCGGGGCTGTGGAAGAGGCCGATATAGGTGAGAGGTAGGACGAACATCATGAACAGCGGGAGCAACAGTCCGCCCGTCAGCATGTGCCTCCGTTTCATCTGCTGCGGAGTCGCGGAATGTTCGTCGCCGAAGTAGAAGCGGAAATGGTTCGTTCCCTGCGTTGGAAAGTCTGCGTTCGATGCAGCCGGCGCAGTTCCTGTTTCACTCATTTCGAGTATCCGTTCTCGGGTGCGGGAATTGCGGCGAAGGAGCTCAGAATCGGTTCGTCCGGATCCTTTTTGTGTCGAAGCACCGAGAGCCCCAGTAGTCCGGCGGCCAAAAATCCCCACATCGCCATCACGGCAACTGTGCCCCCGATACTTGCTCCCGGGAAGTACACGAGGCGCTTGAGGCCCTCCAGTAACGCAGGCGTGGGAAGGAAGTTATTGAGTGTGGTGAAAAAGCCGGGCACCATCTCAGGCGCAATCGCCGCACCCGAGGAGGGCACTCCGAGTAGCACCATGATGAGCAGGGTGGGGATCATCATCCCCGGTCCGATCAAGCGCATCCCCCCTAGATGGAAGGATCCGACGACGAACGCCGACAGTGCAAGCAGTGCGAGCACCTCCAGGATGCTTCCGGACACCGCGCCGTACACCCCGTATGCAACGAAGGCCGGCACTACCGCGGATACCACGCTCATGACGGCAATGACGGTCAGCTCGACACGCAGCGAAAGGCCGGGCAGGAGCAGTTGGAGAACTGTCGCAGTCAAGAAGCCACCAAGAATCGCCGCGAGGCCGACGAACATCAGCGATGCGCCCAACCTGTCGGTAGAACTCGTCGGTGCTACGTCGAAGACGGTAGGCACAGTGCCGACTGTCTTGCCCGCAATGGAACCGAAGAGACCCTCGACTGCCTGCGCAGCGGCAAGATTTCCTTCGGACGCGACGTACACGATGTTCGTTGCCGGATCGTAGGCACCACGCGTTTCCAAGCTGGACACAGCATCCTTTGCCGCGTCGACATCTGCTACGACTCCGACGTCGAATGAAGACCCGACCTGGGCCTGAACCTGCTGCGCGAATTGCTCGACTTGCGTCGACGTTCCAACTATCCGCACGTCCATGTCGTGCGGCGTCGGCGAATGAAGGCCCCAGGTATAGAGCAGTGGAAGAACCGTCATCAGGAAGAGCGGCACCACCATTCCCCCGAGCATCATCACTGTCGGTGACGGTTTCTTGCGCGGATGCGCTTCCGGGGCACCCGCGGCCAGCTGGTCGGTCACAATCGAACTCCTCGTCGCTAGTTTACATCTGTTCATTACAATACACATGTAAGATACAAGCAGCGAGAGCTGCGCATCACCCATTAGGGTGGTCCACGATGACCGCAAACATGGACCCTCGCGCAGTACGCAGTCGAGAACTGTTACTGGACGCTGCTGCCGAATTGGTCTCTCACCGTGATCCCGCGGAGGTGTCGATCACCGACATCGCCTCGGCCGCCGGCGTCAGCAGGCCGACCCTGTATCTGCACTTCCAGGACCGAGACACCCTGTTCGCCGGCGTCGTTCGGAGACGACTGCAGTCGATCGCCGCGCTGGATGACGACGTGGTGGTGGATCGAGAGCAAGCGGAACGCAGCATCGGGCTCGTTGTGGCCGAGCTAGGATCGAACCGTGAGTTCTACCGCAAATTGATCGGGGCTCAATCGAATTCGCGTTCTCGCGAGCAGGTAATGACCGTTCTGCGTCAGGGAGTGGGCCAGTATCTCCGACAACAAAGACTGGGCGACACCTCGCCGAACTCCCGTCAATCGAGGCGGCTCGACGAAGAAGCGTTGTTCATCACGGGTGGAATGGTGACGGTCCTGTCGAAGTGGCTCGACGGCGACCATGTTGACGAGCCCTCGGAGCAACGCTGGTTGGCCGAACGACTGTGGCATCTCTTGTCGACCGTGGCGAGTGCCCCTGAACCGCAAGAGCTGCAGTAACCAAGTCCTCGACGTACATCGTCAGATCCGTGACGGTGCGCTCGTCCGATGGTGTGTGATGCCGCGAGTCCGTCGGGATGCCGGTCATCTCGAGCGCTTTCGCAGCAGTTCCACCATGTCCAGTTGTGACAACCTCGTGACAGCGAACCACTTGCGGAATCGACCATCGAACCCGAAGACCGACCCTGAGCAACACGAAAAGCAAAGATACGGCGGCGATGAAGGTAACTCTCGCACGGATCTGAATCCGCTGTGTCGGTTGTCCACTCGGATCCGTGGGAAGCCACCGGCATACACGCTACCAACCGAAAAGCACTTTCCTGGTCCAGAAATCTGGATCCATATGGACTCTGGTGCCCCCAGTCGGACTCGAACCGACACTGTGCAGATTTCAAGTCCCCAGAAGTGGATTCGCAGGAACTTCAATGGACTCGCTATTTGCTTATTATCAACGCTTTTCGTACATCAACGTCCGAACCGGTCCATGCACGAACGTACCGACTTGTGACACTCTAGTGACACCGAACTGCCGCCGATTCTCCGACACCGGACAGTCCTGATCGGTGTCGGACAGCCACGGTATCGAGTGGACGAAGAGTGTCCTGGCGCACCGACGCTCTGGGGGACTCGTGACAACGAGACTTATTCGTCGCGAACCCACATCGCACTCGCGTCAGTCGAAAGTGCAACGGCGAACCCCACCGCATTGGTCCACACGGCTTGTTGGACAGCTGCTCCAGGCGAGGCGTTAGCCATCCGGCGATGATGCTGACGGAAGCGAACAAGTGCCGAGTTGCCAACAACAGACACGATGCCGCCGACGACATCACGCGGAAACTACAGTTTCCGCACCGTCTGGAACCCTCGGTTGGGTCGATGCCCTACCAACGGTGGTCACACGGTCCGTCGTTGTCCGTGCCGTGCCCGTCGCACCGTCCACTCGGTCAGGGCGACGAGTGACACGATCACGGCCGGGCCGGTGATGTTGGTGACCACCACAGCAAGACCGATGGGCGCGATGAGCGCGATGGTCGCGCTCACGCACGCTTCGGCGGCGAGGACACCTGCCCACACGCCCGTCAGTCGCCGATGCGCCGAGTCCAGGACCGAGCTTCGCGCCATGGTTTCCTCGAAACCCTCTGGGTCGCCTGACAAGTCGCGTCGAATCCGTTCGATCAACGGCCGTGTCGACACCAAGGACACACCGGCTACCACCGCGATCACAAAGGTGATGGCACTGTCCTTGACCAAGATCACCCGCGCATCACCGGTCACCCATGCCAGCGCCAGCGCCAAACCGAACCGCAGCAGCACCAACATCCCGAGGGCGTTGATCCGACGCGTTCGACCCCATTCGACGGCAAGGACGAGCACCGCCACACCCGCACAACCCGTCAGCGCCCACACCGGATCCGCGCCGAAAGCACCGAGTGTGAAGTACGCCCCGATCGGCACACCGACGTTCTGCGCAACCCCGGCCACGATCCGCGAGAGTCGATTCGATGCTGCTTCCGCGGCCATCACCCGGCATCACCCCCGACGTCGATGTCGTCCATGGCGCGTTCCAACCGACCGAGCAACTCCCCCAGAACGGCCATATCGTCTGCCGCGAGACCGGTGGTCGCCGCCGAGTCGAACCCTGCGAGATCCGACCGCGCTCGAGCGAGTAGTTCGGTCCCGTAATCGGTCAGGGTGATCACGGCGCGTCGTCCCCGCCCTGTGGCAGTGCGCGCGAGGTAACCCGATGCGGTCAGTGCGTCCACGATTCCGGTCATCGTCTGCGGCCGAACACCCAGTGCCCGAGCCAAATCGGCCGACGAGAGGTCGTCACCGTCGGCGACGGCCGACAGGACTCCGAACTGGGGACCGGTGATGCCGTGGACGTCGAACACTGCGGTGAATCGTCGTCGCACCACGTGCGATGCCCGCACCAACCTCCACAACAAAGCCGCGCCCGACTCCTCGGCGTTCGATTCCACAGCGCCCGATTCCGTCACCGCGACCACCTCGTAGACGACACCAGCGACCGGATCTGTGCCACCGCCGGCAGAGCGGTCGACAGAACCACCGTGCCGGCGACGTTGTCGGAGCGCGTGATCCACCTCGCCGGTGTCAACGATTCGCGGACCGCGTCCGCGCCGCGCGTCGACACACGGTCGTGGTATTCGGCCAACGTGTCGATGCAGACACCTCGTGAGATCACCTCGGCGAGGTCCGCCGCGTCGACGATCGCTGTCGATGCAGATCGGCCACCGGTGGGAGGCATGGCATGTACCGCATCGCCGAGTGCCGTCACTCTCTCGTCCGTCCACGGAACCATCCGCGCGGATGGGGCAGCGGCCCGAAAGGTGTACTTGCCCAGAGTGCGTGGGTCCGTGGCGGCGAGAGCCGTGCGAACCCATGGGCTCCATCCACCCAACAGTCGATCGACGCCGGCCAGGGACATCCCGCCTGGTTCCAGGGTCGCTGCCGCCCGCTCGGTGGCGATCAATCCCCAGATCAACGACGCCGGCTCGATGATCGGCTCGACCGACCCGATCCTTTCGTGCGCGAGGCGACGCGGACAGTGCCGGGTGAGAAACAGTCCCGTGCCACGAGGGCCGATCGCGAGCACCGGACCGTGGCGGAGTAACTCAGGCATCGACGACGCCGAGGCCAGCGGCACCGTGCCTGCAAGGCCGCGAAGGCCCACCGGAGCGGACAGCGGGTGTCCGGCCGCTTGTTCGGCCATCACGGACCGGGCACCGTCGGCCGCCACCATCAGATCACCGCTGATGTGTTCCCCCGTATCGGTGACGACGTCGACGCCAGCTGCAGTGCGCTCGTACCCCACCACGGTCGTGGCCATCCGCAGCCGGTCTGCGAGACCGTAAGCGAGCAAGGTGCGCAGGACGACCCGCCCGATCATCAGGTGCTCGCCCTGGTCGCCGTTCGGGACTGTTGCGATCACACGCAGTCGACGGTCGGTGACGTGCATTCGCTCGAACGACCCCGGCGGCGCCGACGATGCACTCAGTGCAGCGAAGACGTTGCCGGGCATCGCCGTTCGCAGTGCTCTGCAGGCCACGGCGTTGATGTGCAATCGATAGCCGCCGGTGTTCGAGATCTTCGTGTCCCGGTCGATCACGACTACATCGACGCCACGACCGACCAACGCCTGTGCAAGGGTCAGGCCGCCGATACCCGCGCCCACCACGATCACCTTCATGATGCCACTCTAATATCAGGACCCTGATACTTCAACGTTTCGATTGCGATGACCCAGGCTCTCGAAGCGCGCGCGAAGGTGAGCCCGCCTGGACTCGCCCAACCATCGCACGCGTCGAGCCCAACAATGACGTAACGACTGCGAACATCGCCAAGGTCGCGCAATCGCTGGCTTCGATCTGGGCCTCAGGGACGACCATCAACGATGCTGGCAGCGTTGGTCATCCAATCAGTCAGGGGACGCTGCGAGTCGCAGCTCCGTGCCCGTCGTGTCCGCGAAGCCCTCCGGCGTCGAGCACTTCTTGATGAGGTGCTTCACGTACGCCTTGGTGTAGCGGTACGACCTCGTCGGCTCGTCGTACTCGCAGAAGTCTGGGTTCGTCCTGTCCGGGTTCGGGTCACCGATGGGCGGACGAATCTCCTTCCTCTTCCAGGCTGCCGTGAAGTGGGCCTGGTTGAATGCGAAAGGGATTCCCGCCTCGACCTCGGCAGCTGTCGGCTTCGGCATGAGCCGTCCGAGGCCCGAGACGGGCCGCTTCTGTTCGCGCCCGATCACCTGTCCACGACGGGCCATCTCCTCGGCGACCGCACGCTCTTCATCGGACATGTCCTCGTACCGCGTGAACTGCATCGCGACGGCGTCCGGGTCCTTCGGTGCCAGCTCGACCATCGCCCGCAGCCGAAATTCACAGCGAGAGTCGTTGACGGTCGCCTCGTCCAAACCCGATTCGTAGTCAGTGACGAAACCGCGTAGATCCGCCGGCAGTGTTCTCCGAAACAGTCGGAGAGCTTGCTCGCCCTGGGGCGTGAAGGTGCCGACGAAAATCGGCAGTCGCAGAAGTAGTGCCAGCGACTGCGCGTCCCCGAACTGCTCGGTCAGCTGCGTCTCGTAGTTGACGAGAACAGCGTGCCTCGTCGAGTACGCAATTCAGCCTGTCACGATAGTCACCGCACACGCGCGATCGGCGGTGACTTCATAAATTGAGGTGGCCACCGCGATGAGTTCGGCACCCACACCTGTCTCATCACACATGCACATCATCGACACGAAGATCATTGCCCGCACCGGCCGCGGCACCGTCAACGAAAAGGACAGCAACGGAGCCGCAGAATGGTCGGACATCACGGCAAAACTCCGTTCTGGAGAGGCAACGAGTTGGCTGAGCGTCAGTCGTTCTCGAGGCGGTGTCCACACCCGGCCGGTATTTGCCGCGTTCGGTGACATGTCGTTCTTCTTCGCCACCAAAGGGTCGGCGGCCAAAACTGCCCATCTGCACGACAACAACGAAGTCTCGCTGGCCATCGACCTCGACGAGATGCATCTCGTCGTCGACGGGGTCGCCGAGCGCTTGACAACCCCGGACGACCTTCACCACGCCTCCGCAGTCTTACTCGACGTCTTCGACTGGCCCACCCAGGTTCGAGGAGATGAACTCGACGCACCGTACGCGGCACCGACGTCCGGTGGTCCGCCCTTGCAAGCCTGGGAGTTGCGTCCCACCCGCTCCTGGGCCTTTCCGACCCAAGATCAGTTCGAGCCCACCAAGTTCGTCTTTCGGGCGCGCTGAAGACCATCGAGCAATGGTGGTTCGCGGACCAGTCAGGCGGAGATTGCGTCCCAGAGTTCGCAGTGATGCTCGGCGCGATGATCGACCAGGTGCACGCCGGATCCGGTGACCGGATTGTCGAACTGCATCACCGGGGTATCCGTACCGGTGGTGACCGGCCACTCGACGCCGGCCCCACCGGGCATACCGGTGTGGGCGAACGACGACCACGCGGCCACCATGTCCTCACCGAGCTCACGCTGCCCGTGTTCGGTGAGCAGATTCTCACTGCCGAGGTCGAACAGGTACGGCAGGTCGGTGGCGTGCGCCGCCCCCTGGGGCACGCCCGACGTCGCTACACCGCTCACGTCGGGGGCGCTCCGATCGGCGAATTCGTAGCTGTAGACCGGTGTTCCGTCCGCGGCCAGATCGCGGGCACCGCGAGCCGTCGTGCAGGCCCACGCCACATCGGTGACCAAGGTCGCCCACGCGACGGGAGCCGACTCGTAATCACCGAGCGGATACTGCCCGCTCACCGCCCCCGCATCCGCAGGGAACGAACCCTCGATCAGCGACGCGTAATTTTCCGCGGTCACTGCGGTGGGGTCGGTGAGTAATAGTCCGCCGATGAACGATCGGTGCTCGTCGCGATTGCCCCCGGACAGGACGGGCACTTTCAGCCAGTCCCCGTCCTCGACGGCTCGAGCCGGTTCGCGTGGTAGCAGATCGGTGCCGTAGGCCAACGGGTTCCCGAATAACACCGACTGCCCAAGCAGGGCATCCACAGGCCGTCCGCGTAGGCACTTCAGTACGTCGAGGTCGGTGCACCCGAGTGCTTCAGCAGCCGCAGAACCCTGAGCTTCGCTGTCGGACACAGGAATCAGCGATGACGATGCCGGCAACCCGGGGAACAAGGTGCCCGCGGGCCACGCGAGACGGCAGGATCCCGACGAGAAGATGGCCCGGTCGATCAACCCTTCGGCGGCCGGGGAGGTGAGGGCGGCGCAGGTCGAGGTTCCGCCAGCCGATTCACCGAACACAGTGATCGAGTCGGGGTCGCCGCCGAATGCTGCGGCGTTGTCGTTGGCCCACCGCAAGGCGGCCAATTGGTCTGCGAGACCGAAGTTTCCGGAGCCTTCGAGCCCGGGCAAACCCAAATACCCGAGCATTCCGAGCCGATAGTTCGCCGAGACGACGATCACGTCCCCCTGATCGGCGAGCCGCTGCGCGTCGTACTGCGCGCCGGCTCCGCTGGTGAAACCGCCACCGTGCCACCACACCATCACCGGGCGAGGTTCATCGCTTGTGCGAGCCGGGACGGTGACGTTCAGGAACAGGCAGTCCTCATCGGTGGACGAGACGGCCTGTGCAGTTTCGCCTGTCTGCGGACACGGCGACCCGGGCCGAGTGGCGTCCAGGACGTCGTCGGTGTCGGGAGCCGATTCGGGCAGGGTCCACCGGCGGTCACCGGTCGGTGGCTGCGCGTACCGAACACCGAGGAACTGGTGCGTGTCGCCTACGGCTACCCCCTGCAGAGTCCCGGTCGTGGTGTCCACCAACAGGTCCGACCCGGTGTCCGCTTCGTTCTCCACCGACGAGCAACCGGCGACAACCAGCACCGCCGCGGCGATGACCGCGAATGCGCGCCTCACGGCGTCGCCCGAGTTGCGGCGTCGATGGTGCCGACGAGTTCGTCGGCGAGGCGAACGGGGTCGGCTCCCGCTGCGGTCAGACCGACCGCAGTGTCCAGGACCGCGCGGATGGTGAGCGCCATGAGTGTCACGTCGAACTCGCGCATCTGGCCCGCGACTTGACCATCCCGGAGCATGCCGGCGGTCGTCATCAACTCGGCCGCATGCTCAGGCCGTTCCTCCCGTCGCATGCTATCCACTGTGCGGCTTGTGTAGATGGCGGTGAGGGCCCGAAGATGACGCGGGTAGCGGGCGTAGAACTCGATGCTCCCTCTCACGAATGACGTCAGGCTGTCACGGGGCGATTGGGCGGACACAGTATCCGGCTGCACTTCCCGACGCCCCAAGTCGTAGATCGCGTCTACCGCTGCCTCGAACAACTCTCGTCGCCCGCCAGGAAAGTGGTAGTTCACCACCCCGCGGCTGACACCGGCACGCTCCGCTATCCGCACCAGCGATGCCTGCTCGGCACCGAGATCGGCCAAGGCATCAATCGCCGCGTCGACGAGTTGAGCGCGCCGCGCAGATTGAAGAAACGTTTCGACCATCACCCAAAGTTAGCATCACTGATCGAATTTTGACACCTATGTCAGAATTTAACCTGAGATCTCAGAATGAGTCTCGACGGTGGCATTCAGGAGTTGATGTATCTGCCAATTCCGCATGCGTAGAACAAGACCGGACGCTCGACTGGTCGACACCATCGCGTCCGACACCCCATCACCGCTCGACGGCGTACCGCATCAACGACGATCCGGATCGAAATGCGCGGCATTCCAGTAGCCGCAGTTTCTGTGACGGGGTGCCGTCGAAAAGTCGTTCACCGTGTCCACGCGCGTACGGGTACTGGAAGAACCTGTACTCGTCGACGAGGTCAGCCGCGATCAGATCCCGACACAATCCGATACTCCCCGTACACACGATGTCGCCGCCGTCCATCGCCTTGATCCGCGTGACTTCCTCGATCAGATCTCCCGACAGCACGGTCGAATTCGCCCAACCGGGATCCTCCATGGTCGAGGACACGACGTACTTCGCGACGCGATTCAGGTGCTCGGTCACTCCCGTCGTGTCATCGATCTTCGGCCCCCAGAAATCCCGCATACCCTCGAACGTCACCCGCCCCACCAAGAAGCCATCCGACGCATCGCGTTGCGCAGCCAAAGCCGCGTCGAGTTCGGCGTCGCTCCCTGCCCGGTCGAACCAGTCGTCGGTCGCCTCGATCACGCCGTCGACCGTGATGTTCTGCGTGACAACCAAGGTGCGCATCATCGGAAGATACCACTGCGCCCGCCTACTTCTCGCCCGTTCCAGACACCTCTCGTTTCTACCTGCGCGGTGAATTTTCGGACTTCGTTCGGTCACAACCCATAGCAAGGTTCTCTATCCACCGATGCGAAGGATTTGGCATGCAGATAATTCATACCCTGCCAGTGTTGTTCGTCGACGATCACGACACCGCTATCGACTGGTACACAAAGCTTCTCGGCCGCACCTTCGACCGACGACCGATGGACCCCGCCGCCGAATGGGACCTCGGCGACGGCCGCGGAGTGCAGATCTACCACGACCCCGCGCGGGCCGGCGGGCACGACGTCGTTCTCGGAGTGCCCGACCTCGACGACGCAATAAAGGAAATCGGCTCACGGGGTATCGACGCCGAGGCATTCACCGTTCCCTCGGGGCAGTTCAAGCTCGCCGTACTCCCCGACCCCGCCGGCAACAACGTGATCCTCTCCCAATCACTGGCCGATGCGACGCCCGCCATCGAGCGATTCACCAGCACCCGCACCATCGACGCACCACCGTCGACCGTCTTCGCTTTCCTGTTGAACCCGCACAATCACCAACACACCGAACCGACCGATTGGGTTCGCGACGCCGTCGACACCACCTTGATCACCGGCCCGGGCCAGACGTTCGCTGTCAACATGTACCTCGAGCAAGCCGGCGGACACTACGTGATGCACAACCTCGTCACAGCGTTCGAGCGCGACCGCATCATCGCGTGGCTGCCCTGCTCGCAGAACAGCGACGGCGAACTGCAAGCCGGCGGATGGTGGTGGCGATACGACCTGACCTCCCGAGACGACGGAACCCTGGTGACACTCACCTACGACTGGAGCGACACCCCCGCAGCAATACGAGACGAAATCGGCGGGATGCCGGCAGTCCCGAACAGCTTCCTCGACGACTCCCTGGCATCACTCGACGCCGCGATCCGAGCCGACCGATGACCCTCCCACTGGCCACACTGAACCCCATCCTGGGCCGGTGGCGGACCTCGGGCACCATCGTCGATTCCGACGGACACCCCGATGGCGACATCTCGGGCACCGACACCTATACCGCACTGCCAGGCGGGCAGTGGATTGCACACGACGTCGACGTCACGATCGGTGGCCACCGCACCCTCGCCCACGAACTCATCGGCGGGGCTCACCCCGACGGCGGTTGGCACATGTACGCATTCGACGAAGGCTCCGAGCCCGGGCTCATGAGGCTGTCAATGCGCGACGACAACCTACTCCTTCTGGAGGGCAACGGCATTCGCAGTTGGTTCCACTTCCGAGCCGGGACCCGCCATATGACAACTCGGTGGGAACGGTCCGACAGTGACACCTGGAGAACCTGGATGTCGATGCGATTCGACAGGATCGGTTGAAAGCGAGAGCGGCTGAACGCGTCTCGACAATCAGATGATCGGGCACTCCGCCCGTTTCGGTGCCCGGCGCTCAGCGAGTAGGGAGGCGGATCGCGAAGCCCCACCCTGGCTGAGCAGTTGTATCGCTGCCGTGGATCCCGACATCACGTCAGCCGACATCTCGATGGAGGTCGGCAATGCGGACGCGGCCTACGCTCGAGCCAAAGCGGACGGATTGGTGATCGTGAGGGAGATACGTGACGAACTCTGGGGAATCCGCCGGTTCTTCGTAGGCGACCCTGCGGGTCTCGTCATCAGCGTGGCCAGTCACATTTCGTGAGTTCGAAAGCCTCGATGGGCGCGTTCAACTCGTGTAGCGCAGTCGCTGCCGAGCGGACGGCAGCGGTCGTGGCCCGTGCTCCGGTAAACCACCGCAGTCCAAAATTGAACCAAGAACGGCTCTCGGCCTTGGCGGCTTGTACCGAGATATGTCAGCTTCGTATCAACGAGCCATCGCAAGTGGTGTGTTCGACGCGGAAACAGAGCGTGAACTGTACAAACGCACCGAATCGCGACTGAGGCAGTTGGAAACCAGAAGAGGACTCAAGATCCACTGTCTTACAACATTATTGAGAACTGCCACAGTTCACTGCGCTCGTCGACACTGGCTATCTGGACTCGTTCCGGATCCGTATGAACTCCAGTGCCCCCAGTCGGACTCGAACCGACACTGTGCGGATTTTAAGTCCGGAAGGATGGATTCTGGTGGACTCCGATGAATCCACTTTTTTCTGCGTCACAACAGTTTTCGTACGCGGAAGTGCACACCAGTCCATGTCGATCTGTACCGACTTGTGTCACTCTCGTGTCAACGAGACCAGTCGACTGGACGCACTCGGACCACGATGCTCCATCCCGTATCGAGGTGGACCCGGTGCCCGCTCTAGAGAACACTTCGATCTTCTGTGCACGTCTGATGAGTCCGACATCTGTGTCAACGAACTCCGGCACCTGTCTGACAGATACAGCAGTACTCGAAGCCCTTAAGCGGGACAGAACCCGTTGCTGAGGCCCTCCTCTTGCACCACCAAAGCCGAGAGTACGCACACGACGGCTACCTCACGGATCGGTTGGCGGCAGGCCGTAACTAAGCATTAGTTCGCGCCCGCTTCTTTGTGTACGAGTCGGTTGACGGCCAGTGCCACACAGCAACCATAGACGCGTATTAGTCTGACCAGGGCACCGTCGAATGACGACCGTAGGAAGGACTTCAGCCGCGGCAGATTTCTCTATCGTGTAGTCGATTGGCTTACGACGGGCCTCGAATCCGACCTACGCTACCTGCATCCTGCGGCCATGCGGCGCAAGTTCCAGCCAGCGGCGCTGTCGATGGCTCATTGAATGCGGTCAAATTCGTTCAGCGGAAGTACACACCCTGCAGCTGTAATCGCTGTGACGGTTGTCAGCCCCGGTGACGGCATTGCGGAGCTCCATTGGCGGTCATCAAACGTCGATCCGGTGCCCCCGTGGCGTGCGCGCTGATGCCTCGAATTGGTTAACTACCTCGACGCCGCAGATTACGGCGTGGACCACCGAGTGCAGTTACCGCAGTGTCAAGAGGCGTTGACGTGAGTACTCGGTCGTCGACGCGGGTTTGTTTGTACTCGAGCCGTGAATTCGATTATTTCGCCGCCGCAAAGCTCGGGTCCGTTCAATCACGACCTTCACTGCATGGACCCTTCTGGAGCGCGACCTGCCTTCCGGCTCACGCCCGCGAACACCGATATGAGATCTGAGTTCTCTAACTCTTTCGATGTCCAATTTTATTTCGCAATGTCCTGACGAGAACTAGAGTCTGGCACTCAAGAACCGACCGGATCAGCCCAAGTGATGCTCGACGATTCCGTATTTCGGAAGCTCACCAATTGCGAAAGGCTCAAGCACTCCAAAGCGGGCATCCCCATCGATTTCAATTCGTGCGGCAATTTCTTCACATCCGTACAGCTCGTCTCGGACGCTCTTTTTATCGAGATCCAGCACCTCACCGCCAACGTGAAGTTCACCCATGTATTTCCCTTGCCACCAGTTACGGAAACCGAAGTAACCGCCACCCCGGAAATAGTAAGTCAAGCCGATGGCCTGGGCGCTCAACTCTCTTGTCGAACCGTCGGAGACCGAGATGACTGCGGACATCGATTGCGCACGCCGAGTACCAGCCGTGAACGTCCAGTTCATCTCGACGGTTTCGATTCCCAGAGGCTTCGAGCTGTTGGCTGGAATCAGAAATCCTCCAGCACCTGCTGCTCCACTGGTGCTCAGCTGCGTTCCGTCTGCCGCTTCGGCGAACGTGGAACACAGCGCCTCGGTGCCGCGGTCCACGCAGAACATTCCACTGAGAGTGGGCCGCGGTGCTCGGTCGGCCAAGTAACGCCCTGTCTCACGGCGATCGTCGACCTCGGTGTTCTGCACGATCCACGACGCAGGCGCGCCGGTCATTCCTCGAACACCCCAGGACCTGTCCTTGTACGCAAATGTGCGTTCAGGATCGAGGACGTACTTCTTGCCCTCGACGACAACAGTTCCCGACGCCGTGCCCAGTTGGAAGAACCGAATGGTGTCGTTCACGGTGACGCCACGTACGCGCGTCCGACCACCGCTCTCGGCGACCGGTACGTAATCGCTGATGAACTCGACATCGAATTCGATCCCCACATCGTTTCCCGTCAGAGCCACCCTCAGCTTTCTCGGTGGTTCTACGGACTTCCAGGACAGTGGGCCTACCGAGGTCGAATTGGGATCGGAATGGAGACTGCGAGACGCTCTGACGTTGTATTGCTTGCCATTCACCACAACGCCCGCGAATCCATCGAAGACATTTCGATTCGCGTATCTTCCAACCCCGACGGCGACCATGATTTCGCCGCTCAAATCATACGCCACCATGTATCCCTTCTCGGTCCAGTTGGGATCCGTGGATTGTGGTCGCGCCACCGTCTCGACGGTCTGATGGACCATCAGATCATCCAGGTCGCCGAGAACAAGAGGTTGATTCGTCATCCGACATGCTCGATTCCGTTTGAGGGTGCGCTGCCGATTTTTTGGTGAACCTCGCCGATGATTCGATAGGGCAGGTTCTCGGTCAAGAACCCAGGCGGCAGAAATGTCCATTCCATGTCTGTTGCCAGCCGGTGTGTCAGCACAAGCAGCACAGACAGACGCAAGGCGGCCACGATGTAGTAGTAATCGAAGTCCTGGCACGGGCGCCCGATCCGCGCCTCCCATCGCGCAATCGTGGCGGCTCTTCCCGGAAGGCCGGCAAGACGTGGCACACCGTGTGTCTGTGCAGCAACTTCATCGACGATCAGGAAGTAGGCGAGGTCGATCTCCGGCGCACCGAAGTGTGCAAGTTCCCAGTCCAGAAGGGCTGCAACCTGCCCATCGTGGTACATCACGTTTCCAATTTTCGCGTCGCCCCAACAGACCGACAGAGGGACCGTCTCCGGCATGTGCGCTCGAAGCCAGGACAGAACCTCGCGGTGTTTGGACACATCCGAACGTGCGCCCCAATCGAGCCACCGCTCGACAGTGTCGAGTTGTGTGTTCAACGCGTCCCTGGGGCCGGACGGAGTACCGAGGACTGGCAGATCAGCCAGAACGGTGGATCCCTTCACGTGAAGATCCGCCATCGCATCCACGGTCCGGAACCACAATTCCGCCCTCTCGGGGGTGTCGAGATCATGGAACAATCCAGCGCCGTGATATCCGGGGGCTTTGTCGGAGCACGCGACGCCTCGTACTTCGTCCATCACTATGAACGGCTGACCCAGGACCGCTGTGTCGGCCTCGAACCATCTGACTCCGGCCACCGGTACACCTGCCGATCCCAGAACCCGAGGGACCTCGAATTGAACCCTGAGATCTGCGTCAGGCAGGAGTGTGAACGCACTCGGCGACATTCGCAGAACCAAGCGCGCGCGAGTCGTGTGACCGTTCTGGGTACCTTCGACCTCGAGGAAGTACGTCGCGTTCGAAAGGCCAGATACCCCGCCCTTCACAGATACCACCGTCACGTCGCCGTCGAACAGGCGTCCTGTCAGCCATCTCTCGAGGTCCGGGACTCGTGCTTCGAGGTCGTTCCTACGTGCCATTGCGTGCCATTGCGTCTTCAGCCCAACCATCGGTTGGTAGGCGTGACGCCGTGGCCGGGGGCTATCTCGCCCCAGGCGAACCACACGTCCGGCTCGCGCTCATCGCCTTTGCGCCGCCACCTGCCCTCGTTCTGCGGGGTCGGCAGCCGTTTGGCAGCACTCAAGAAGTCGGGCATACGGCCCCGTACATCGGGCAGGAACTCCCATTCCTCGCCATCGACGACGAGTTCGATACGGTCGGGGAAGTTCTGCTCGCTACTCGGATGCACGATTCCCGTGACGGATGTCGATCGCGTGATTTCCTGCTTCTCGTTTGTCAGTAGCGCAAAGCCGCCGGAATCGTTGGCCAGCATGAAATGCCCGCCTTCGAAGCTGCCGTCCTTGTACCGCGTCGCCCAGGTGTACCACGAGTTGTGTAGCTGTTCACCGACCAGAATGTCCTTGCGCACGTACAACATTCCCCCGGCGGGCATATAGGTGCGGTCGAGCCCGACCATCCCTTTGACGGGCACACCGCGGACGAGCCCGGTGACCTCGAACAGCTGACTGACGTACAGGATTCCCTTGTCGGGACCGCCTTTGTACCACTGCAATCCAGGTGGCAGCAGGCTCCCTTCGACAGAGAACAGATCGGTTTCACTCCAGGTCATGGCCGTGGTGTCGATGCTTGGAGTGTCCATGGTGACTTTCCACGACCGGCCCTCGGCGCCGGTCGCGGACGCCCATGTCGCCCGATGCCCGTCCACGGAAATCTCGACACCACGGCTGGTTCCCGCGCGTGCGCTGTCAGGCTCGATATGCAGCACGTTGTCGTCGTTCAGAGTCGACTGAATAACAAGTCCCGCCATGCCACGGTCTCCTTCCTGCAGGGGAATTCGACGCGTTACCTCGAACATCTCCCCCTCGGCGGAACGCAGGCATCCGTAGAGAAAGGTCCCCTCGGGTACCAGACCGAAATATCCCCGATCACTTGTCATCGCCTGGGCGCTGGGCTGATGAGCACCTAGCAGCGTCTGCCACCCGAAGTGCCCCTGGGGTGGATAGGCGGGAAGTTCTAGCGTTTCAGATTCGGACACATCAATTCCTCTGTCAGAGCTACGGGGACCCACCGAGGACTATTTTTAGACCAGAATGGTATAAAACTGATGATCCCGCAGAATATTGTTGCTGTCAACGGTTTTGGAGAGATTGGCATAGTCTCTTGAGCAGCCCACCCCCGGGCAGCAGAGCAGTATTGCAGCGGGAGAACGTATGGACGATCGAAACGGCAGGACCGGAACGTCAGGACGCCCGCGGGATTCGACGGTAGAGGCCCGCGTCCTGGCTGCGGCAATAGAAGAACTGTCGGATCACGGGATAGTGCGTTTCAGTGTGCGGGGCGTAGCGCGCCGCGCTGACGTGGCCAGATCC
Source organism: Rhodococcoides sp. S146-33 (assembly GCF_059489205.1). Taxonomy (NCBI): domain Bacteria; kingdom Bacillati; phylum Actinomycetota; class Actinomycetes; order Mycobacteriales; family Nocardiaceae; genus Rhodococcoides; species Rhodococcoides sp. S146-33. Next base: position 53,939 of record NZ_JCAJWY010000002.1, on the reverse strand, counting down.
AGCCTGCTCATGCGCTGGCCCGACAGGCAAGCGCTGATCGCGGACGCTCTGAACGACGTCTTCCGACTCGACGATCCCGGTGCCGCGGACGACCTTCACACAGACCTACGCCACATCATGACGCGTTTGATGGCGACGTTCTCCCCGCCCAAGCTGGCATTGCAGCTCCGCCTGACCGTCGAAGCAAGCCAAAACCCAGGTGTCATGGACAACTTCCGGACCCAGGTCATGCAGCAGGGTTCCAGCCTGATTTCGAGTGCATTCACCCGTGCCATCGAGCGTGGCGAGCTGGCGTCGAACATCGATCCACTCTGGGCAACGGACGCACTCGTCGGGGCCTCGCTGGTGCGAGTCTTCGCGTCGCCGCGGATGACGCCGCTCTCGCCGAAAGCCCAGGAGCACCTCATTGCCTCCACAATCCGGGCGCTCGCGCCCGAAAGTATCAACGGTCACGCCCGTATCGAGCGAGCGCACAGCGATGGAGAACAGTGAGATCGGCTGACAACCCGCGCGATTCACGATCTGTCCAGTCGGACGCTCGCGCCTCCTAGCTGCCTGATCCTGGAAAATAGGGTTTATATCTAAATAATTACGCTTTGGGGTTGTGAGAGAGTCTCGCAAGTTGCTACCGTCAAGGGGACCGGTTCACATCCGGTCCGACCGAGAGGTACTCATGCCAGAGACGCAGCCCGCCGATCCCCCTCGGTCACGGAGGGAGAGCAACCGTCGGCGGACGAGAGGGGTACTCGAGGACGCCGCTCTCGATCTGTTCGAGTCGCAGGGCTATTCCGATACGACGGTCGAGCAGATCGCCCAGCGGGCAGCGTCGTCGAGCGCCACCTTCTTTCGATACTTCGGTTCGAAGGAGGAGGTCTTGCTGGCAGGTCAGTTCGACGCCGAGCGCGAGCTCATGAGCTACGTCGCAACGCGGAGTGACATGGCGCAGACCGTCAGCTCTCTTGCTGAGCCGTTTTCCATGTTCGCGAAGACTTTTCTCGGCGAATCCACGTCGCGAACGCATCGTTCGACTCGCTTGGTCATGACAACTCGAGAGTTGGAGGCTCCTTCGATGCGTATGCGATTGCGCTGGGAACACGCAGTGATGCGGCAGCTCCGAACGGAGCCGCACCCACGTGATTCGTTCGACATCATGTTGTTGGCCAACCTGTCGGTGTCATGCCTGGCCACAGCACTGTGGGTCTGGCAACAACCCGAAAACACCGATGACGTCCAGTTGTTGACACACCGCGCTTTCGATCGCGTTGGCACACTTGCCCCTTGATTCACGCAGTCGTCTTGGCGCACGACCTTCGAATATTCCACCCCGTATTCAGCCGTAGCACAGACCGGAGAGGTTACCTAGAGATGGCAATCATCGAAAGCTCGGTAGGGCCGCTGCCCTACAAAATGACGGATTTCGACCAGCATTCTTACGAAGCGCAGGATGCCTTCACTCGCTTCATGCCGAAAAGCAAGCTACACACCGCAGTTCGCCCGATTACCGTGTCCGGATACAACCGGAAGGTACTGCTCGCAAACGACAGAATAGTGACAGCCCTCGAGGCCGACCTCGATCAGGCATATGTTCCCGGCTCACTCGTCGAGATGCTCAAGCAGCGAGCATCCGGTGATGCAACCGATGCAGATCGATTCTACGAACCGATTCAAGACGAGTATCTCGACCGCGACAAACGGCTCATCCAGCTCGGTGAGCAGCAGATCGAGAAGGCGATCATGTACCCGGGAGGGTGGGGTCTGCTGGCTGAGGCATACCTCGATGGTATCGATCCTCTCTACGACAACATCGAATCGTTCAACAAGTGGATCGACGAGGACTGGGGTTTCCAGTACAAGGACACCATCTACGCGCCGGCAATGATGTCGATGCGTGATCTGGACCGATCCTGCCAGGAGCTCGATCGAGTGCTCGAGGCGGGCGCTCGATTCATCCTGCTCCCCGCTGGTCCGGCATATGGCAGGTCCCCCGGTGACCCGTACTTCGATCCGTTCTGGGCGCGCATCAACGAAGCGAAAGCCGTGGTTTCGTACCACATCTCGGAATTCCACTACCAGTCGCAGGTAGCCCGACACTGGGGCTGGGGCCTGGTCCCACCCTTTCAGTTCTCGGCCTGGCAATGGCAGAACACTTACGGTGAGCGTCCGATCACCGACACCCTTTCTGCCCTGATTTTCGACAATATTTTCGGTCGTTTCCCGAACATCAAGGTCTTGGTCAGCGAGTTCGGCGCAGAGTGGGTTCCGCACTTCATCAGACACATGGACAAGAGCCGAGGCATGGCTCGCAACGGACATTGGTTGGGTGGGCAGCTGACCGAGCGCCCATCCTCGATATTCAAGAAGCACGTTCGTGTGGTGCCCTACCCGGAGGACGACACCGTGGGCATGGTGGAGAAACTCGGGTCGACCGAGACTCTGCTCATGGGCAGCGATTGGCCTCACGCAGAAGGTCTGCGGGAGCCGGCGGATTTCTTCGCACGAGTCGAGAACTTGGGCGAAGAACCACGCAAGGCATTCCTCCGCGACAATGGCCTGAATCTTGTGAACGGCGTCCGATGAATCACCCGTTCTTGCAGACCCGTTGAACACACTACGAGCGAGAGGTAAGTCCCATGGCAAAAATGGCGCTATCGATGAAACCGACAGGGTGGTTTCAGATCGGATTCTCCGGAGAGGTTGCTCCCGGTGAGATAGTACGGAAACACTACTTCAGTCAGGAACTTATTCTGTGGCGTTCCGACAAGGGCGAATTGCGGGTGTTCAACGCGTATTGCGAGCACCTCGGGGCGCACCTCGGGCACGGCGGGCGAGTCGAGGGCGACACGGTGATCTGTCCGTTCCACGGCTGGGAATGGGGATCCGACGGTCGGAACACCTGCATCCCATATCAACCCGGTAAGCCCAATCGCGCCCGGCGAATTCCTACCTGGCACGTCTGCGAAAAGAACGAGGCCGTATTTCTGTGGCACGACAGCGAGGGTCGCGCCCCTCTGTACGAGGTTCCCGACATCTTCGAGGATCTGTTCGACGACGAGTTCACTGCGGACAATTACTATCGAGCATGGCCGAAAGCCAGCATTCATGAGGAGGGTCTATCCCTTCATCCGCAGTTCGTAATCGAGAACGGCGTCGACTTCGCCCATTTTCAGTTCGTGCACCGGGCCGCGACTACGCCCGAGTTCGTTCGCCAGGAGTACGATGACTTTCACTTCTATTCCAACTTTTTAATGGATTTCGGGGCAGGCAAGGCCGCGACAGTGCAAACACCGAACGGTGCCGTGAAGGGCGGCGTGGATTCGGTCAACTGCGGTATCAGCCTGGGGTTCGCGAAATTCTGGGGTCCGGACAACCAGAGATCCATGGTCACAGTGACACCGGTCGACGACGAAACCTCGGATATATTTCATATGGTGTGGCTGGACCGTGCAGCCGGCGATTCCAGTGAGCAGGTACCGGAAACCATGGATCGCAGGCTAAAACTGGCATTCAATCAATTCCTGGCGGACCTGGCGATCTGGAAGTATCAGCGCTATACCGAGCCGCCGGGTCTCGCCACGGCCGAGGGTAAGGGATTCCGAACCCTGCGTAAATGGGCCACACGGTTCTACCCGGATGATCCAGAGGGTGCCGCAAGGGCAGCCGAAATCTATGCCGACCAAGGCGAATCAGCGACCGCAAGCAAGTAGAGCACCTGAGAATTTTTCAAGAATGGCGAGGGATGGGCACGTGTCTGTAGATTCTCGGTCCCGCGGGGTGTTCGTCTCAGTGACCAAAGTGGTCGCTGAGACGAACGACGCGCGTTCGTTCGTTTTCGACGTCCCCGCGGGTCTGTCCGGGAAGTTCGACTACAAGCCGGGTCAATTCATCACCGTACGAATCCCGAGCGAGCGGACAGGCTCCGTGGCGCGTTGCTACTCACTGTCCTCGTCTCCTTTCGTGGACGCGGACCCAGCGTTCACGGTAAAGCGCACGACGGACGGCTACGCCTCGAATTGGCTGTTCAACAACGTGTCCGAGGGAGACACACTCGAGGTACTTTCGCCGGCGGGGGTCTTCTCACCGAAGGACCTGGACGAGGACTTTCTTCTCCTGGCTGCTGGTAGTGGCATCACCCCGCTGATGTCGATACTCAAATCGGCGTTATCGGCCGGGACCGGCAAAGTTGTGTTGGTCTATGCAAACAAGGACGTCGAGTCGATCATTTTCGCAGCAGAACTCAAAGCACTGTTGCTGGAATATCCGGCGCGGTTGACTGTCGTGCACTGGCTCGAAACCCTGCAAGGACTGCCGAGCCCCGAATCACTTGCCGCTCTCCTGTGGTCCAAAGACCGGCATCAAGCGTTCATGTGCGGGCCAACACCTTTCATGAACGGTGCACAGAAAGCTTTGGCCCTGATCGGCGTACCCAGGGAACGAGTGCACGCAGAGGTCTATGTGTCTTTGACCGGAGATCCATTTTCCGTGAAGATCGACGACGCAACAGTGTTCGATGACGACTCGGGGGCTGATGGCGTGGTCAGCCCTGCCGCCGTCGAGGTGGAATTGGATGGGGAAGAATATGCATTCGCGTGGCCCCGACAGCAGAATCTCGTCGATCTTCTACTGTCCAAAGGAATCGAGGTGCCTTACTCGTGTCGCGAAGGTGAGTGCGGTTCCTGTGCGTGCACCGTGGTCAGCGGGTCGGTCACTATGAACGACAGCGGCATCCTCGATCCGGCCGATGTCGAGAGTGGATACATTCTCGGCTGCCAAGCCTATCCAGAATCCGACTCGATTCGAATCGAGTTCTGAACCAGCGCAGCGTATGTGGCCCCACATACGCTGCGCGTCCGGCAATCTTGCAGGACGAGGTGCTCTGCAGAGCGAATTCGAGACCAGCGTCCGAACTGCTCGGCGTCAGATCGAGTCCCAGACGTCGGACGGTTCGGATGCGGTCGATGGCGGTGCGGTCGGTTCGCCTGCAGGAGTCCGGGAGAAGCGTGGAGCAGGCGAAGGCTGAACTATCCCGGCGATCTCCGTGAACACACGTCTGCTCGTCATGTGTTCGTATGCGCTCGCTTCGTCGAAGGACAACACCGGTGTGCAACACGCATCGGTTCCTGCGAACTGTGCTGCCCACTCGTCTCGCGTTCGGGTGAGAAAGGTGGCCGCGAGCACGGCCCGCAGGTCCGGCCAACGAGCTCGATCATTCTGTTCCGAGACAAGTGCCGGATCCAATCCGAGCCCTGAGATCAACACAGCAAAGAACTGAGGTTCGAGTGCACCCACCGCGACATATTTTCGGTCGGAGCATTCATACGTGTCATAGAACGGAGCTCCCGTGTCGAGGTAATTCGTTCCGCGTTCGTCGGACCACTCTCCGAGTCCTCGCAGAGCCCAGATCATGTGACCCAGCGCAGCCGCTCCGTCCACCATGGCCGCATCTATTGTCTGCCCCTTCCCCGACGACTGCCGCTCAATGAGCGCGCACAGGACGCCCACAACGAGGAACATGGATCCTCCGCCGAGGTCGGCTACCAGATTGAGGGGGGCAACCGGGGCTTCGCCGGCTCTGCCGATCGCGTTGAGGAGTCCGGTAACGGACAGATAGTTGATGTCGTGACCGGCGGAATTGGACAATGGTCCGGACTGTCCCCACCCGGTCATTCGCCCATAGACGATTCGAGGGTTCAATTCAGCAACGTCCTCAGGGCCCAGCCCCAGACGCTCCATGACTCCGGGGCGGAAGCCTTCGACCAGTATGTCAGCGGTGCGCAAAAGGGACCGAACGATGTCGATATCTCTCGGATTCTTCAAATCGGCCTCGACGATCCTCCGGCCGCGCTGCTGCGAGTCCAGAGGCCGTCGATCGCCCGCGTGCAACAGCCCTGCTCGTTGCACGCGTACAACGGTGGCACCGAGGTCCGAGAGCAACATGGACGCGTGGGGGCCCGGCCCTATTCCGGCGAACTCGACCACACGAATCCCCGCAAGCGGGCCGCTTCTACTCATGTTCGTTCCCATCGTTTGTCGGGGTGGCGGCCCCGATCCTGTGACGAGCGATTCCACGGACTTCGTTGCGCTTCGTCGACTGAATCAGTGCGGTTGGAGTTCAGAACGGCTGTCGGCTAGGACAATTCGCGTCGTGCCTCTCGGCAGTCCTCGAAGAAGGCGAACGCGCGAAGGTGGTAGGCGTACGCCGACCAGCCGAGGCTGATGTTGTGCCCGGCCCTGGGCTGGGTATCGACGACCACGCGGCTCGAACTGGTGAACAGTTCGGCAAAGTCGGCCGCGTCCGTCGAGTAATTCCGCTCGTGGTCTGCATGTGTGATGTGCACAGGGCAAGCAACCTGTGCAGCGATCGCTTCGGCGTGCTTCGGCCACTCGACGGCCACCTGCGGTTCGATCGGCGGGAGCGCCGCATGCGGCCGGACACCAGGGTCGAATGTGCCTTCGGGATAGAAGGTTTCGGGTCCCCAATGCATCGACCTGTCGGGCTTGGCACCACCCGCCACCGCGACGTCGTCCGAATAATCCGCTCCGACGCCACTGATCTCCACACCGATCAACCGGGATGGTACCGGCGGGTCGGCTGCCATCGCGAGCGACACCATCGATCCGAACGAGTGGCCGAGTAGTCCGATGTCGAGCGAAGCCCACTGTGGGAGCCCGCTATCGATGACTGCCCACAAGGCAGCTGCCTGTCCGGTGAAGGTGATCAGGTCCTCGTCTATGTCGACCGCAGCGCCGTAGCCGGGTCGATCGATAGCCAGAACGGAGTAGCCCAGACGGGCTCCGAGCGTCAGCAAGGAGAGGTCGGGATTCATCTTCGCGTGAAAGTAGCTCGAATTCAGACCGCCGCCGTGTAGAGCTACGACGAGAGCCCTGGGGTTCTCGGCCTCTGCATACAACGCGCTGAACGACGAATCCCCACTCGTCAGTATGAGTTTCTCGATGTTGCCATCGGGTGAGAGGTGTCGATCGACCGGATGATTCATTGCAGCTGCGCTGATCGCTTTTGCACGGGGGTCCACTCCGGGGCAGAAGCGAGCCGGTCCCATGCGTCGACAGGTAGTCCTGCCTCCCGAAGTTTGAATTTTTGGATCTTGTTGGTCGGTGTCATCGGGAACTCGGCCACGACTGCGACGTAACGCGGGACGAAAAAGTACGGTGCCTTCTCGTCGATGAACTTGCACAGATCCAGCGGAGAAAAATCCGCGCCTGGAGTCGGCTGGATGTACAAGAGAAGATCGTTCTCGAATTCGAGGTCTTGGCTGGGAACTCCAACCGCTGCCACGTTGACGACGGCAGGAAACTGTCGTGCAACATGCTCGACCTCGAACGTCGAGATGTTCCGTCCGCGAGACCTGGTCGAGTCCTTCTTACGATCGACGAAGAATAGTTCTCCGTCCTCGGTTCCCCGTCCGAGATCCCCGGTGTGATACCACAGATTGGCGAATGCTTCCAGCGTCTGTTCCGGCTCGTTGAAGTAGCCGTTGAAGATCGAATACGGCGAGTTCGGACGAACACAGATTTCGCCGATTTCACCGACCGGCACCATGTTGTCGTGCTCATCGAGCAATCTGGTTTCGACAGGATAGCCGGGCGCGCTCATGTACCCCTGCGCGCCCGGGGTCGTCGTCATGCGTGAATTCCACAACGTGCATCCCATTATTTCGCTCTGCCCGAAGCCGGAACCGACTCGTTCGACACCGAAACGTTCCATGAACTTCTCGACGATTCCCGGAATGGGCGGATTGACGAGGGCAGTGCGCAACGGATTGTCCCGATCGCTGTCACTGGCTGCCTGTTGCAGGAGGAACAAGGGCATGGTTCCGAGAACCATGGTGTGACTCGCCTTGTAGTGGCGGATGCGGTCCCAGTAGTTCGACACCGAGAACCGCTCGTCGATTCCCGCAGCCACCCCGGTGAGAAGGGCGGGATAGACGTTGGCGATCCACCCGCCGGAGTTGTACATGGGAACACATCCGTAGAACCGCTCACCCTCGCGTACTTCGTCTCTGAAAGAGGTGTTGTGCGCCAGCGCGTATGTGATCCACGTGTTGTGTGACTGTTCGACCCCCTTCGACGGCCCCGTGGTGCCGGACGTCCACAGCACCGCGTTGGTCGATCCGTATTCGATCTGCAGGTCCGGGCGGAGGGGCCGACGCTGTGCTAGATCGGCGAAGTCGTGCGTCGTCACACCTGCAGGGGCCTGAGCATTCGCTTCGCCCTTGATGACGATGTGTTTGAATCCGAGGTCACCGAGTTCCACGACGTTGTGGAGCAACTTCCCGTCGACGACCAAGACGTCGGACCGCACTTTGGACAGGAGAGTGGCCAACCATTCCCCGCGATACTCGGTGCTGACGGCAGACCAGATTGCCCCGAGTCGATTGACGCCGAAGGACGTGGCAGCCAGATCGATGGAGTTCTCCATCAGAAACGCGACGGTGTCGCCCTGTCCGATACCCATCTCTTCATAGGCTCGAGCATGCGAGTCGGCGAGCGTGTCGACTTGTTGGTACGTCAGCGATCGGTCGTCCTGGATCAAGAAGAGGTCGTCACCGATGGATTCAGCCTGTTGGGAAAGTATTTTCCCGAGGACACGATCGTGGGAGTCCGAGAGAAGGGCATGTCGCATATCTACTCCGATGCGGTGGGAACGGGTCTCTCAAACAGTACAATGATTAAGCTAACACCACTAGCGTTTTCCAAAACTCGGACGGGCACGACCGTTCAGGAAGCAGGTACCGCATGAACCCTTCGACGGCAGGTCCTCTGGCAGGTATTCGAGTGATCGAGAGCGCTTCGTTGCTCAACGGCGACACCGTCGGCATGCTCCTCGGCGACCTGGGCGCAGACGTCATCAAGGTCGAGAGCCCTGGGCGTGGGGACTATCTCAGGGACTTCATGGGGCAGATCACCCCGCACAACAGCCCGGCCCACATTCAGGTCAATCGGAACAAGCGCAGCGTAGCGATCGACCTTCGCAGCGACCGTGGGCGCGCACTCTTTTGGGACCTGCTCTCCTCGGCCGACGTCTTCGTCGACGGTAGCGCCGGCGGAGCTATGGACCGCCTCGGCATCGGGTACGACCAGCAAAGCGCTCGCAACCCCGGCATCGTGTACGTCGCTGCCTCCGGATTCGGGAGCGCTGGGCCCTACAGCGCAGTGCCCACCCATGGCATGCAGATGACAGCCCTCGCCGGCGCAAACCCCATGGCTCGAAGCGACGACGGACTGATGAGACCCATTCCCCCTACCGGCCTCGGAGGTACCGATCGAGGCGGTGAAGCAACCACCGCCGTTGCGACGCACGCCGCTCTCCAGGTCTGTGCGGCTCTCGTCGCCAGAGCTGGCACCGGTGCCGGCTGTTTCATCGACGTAGCCGCGTCTGACGCAGTGATCGCACAAGCGCTGACCTCGGTCATTTACGCGTTGAACGACCATCGGATTGTCGACCGGACGTCGCTTCCCACAATAGAAGGAGGCGAGTGGACCGGCGCGAAGTACCAGTTCTACGAAACATCCGACCACAAAGTTGTTTTGCTGGCAGCCATAGAGGACAAATTCTGGAGGCTCTTCTGCTCCGCCATCGACCGGCCGGACTTGACGAGCAAGGTTTCGACGGAGAGCGGCGGGGTCGACTTCGGTGGAGACGAATCTCTGCTGCGTCGGGAGCTCGACGCGGTATTTGTCCAACACACCCAGGATTACTGGATGGATCTCGCGATCGAGCACCACTTCCCCTTGGCCCCGGCACCGACGACCCTGCACGATATGGCCGCGGACCGGCACATTCGCGAGCGATCGATCTTGTTGGACGGTTCCCATCCTGATGCTGGAACGTTCACCTACGTCGGATCACCTGCCATCGTGAACGGGGTCCCGTTCGCCGTCCGCCGACACGCCCCGGCGCTCGGTGAGCAGACGTCGGAAGTGCTCGGCGAATTGGGGCTGTCGACTGAGGAGATCGAAAACCTTGTACGGGACGGAGTTGTTGCCCAGGGATGAGGTAGCGGAGTCACTCCGCCGACTCCACCGATGTGGTTCCGGCGGCCTGAGGACTTCTTCAAGTCTGTCGATCCACTGGGAGGCAACCTTATTCGTCGCCTATGGCGACGACGGATTGCCTCCCTGCGTGCAGACTCGGAACAGTCCGCAACCGCGATGCTCGAACCGAAGCTTCACACTACGTAGCCACCGCAGTCAGAGCGCCACCTGACTCGTTGTTGGAGTGCTCGAGCCCGGGTCGGCGCGGTCGGCTTCCGAGACGGTCTCGAGCGTCACGGCTTTCGCTCGGCGACGGTGGCCGATCAGGATCCCGGCGCATCCGATCATCGCCCACACCGCCATGGTGAGCAGAACAGGACCCAGGCCCGAGCCGTCGAAGTACGCAATGCGGTTCAGTCCGTCCAGCGCCCTGGACGTCGGAAGCAGCGGATGCAGGAACTGATAGAACGACGGTGTCAGGTCGAGTCCGACCGCAACGCCCGATGCCGGAACCCCCAGCATGATGTACACGCCGTGTGAGATGAGCATCATGACCGGCCCGAACTTCACGAAACCTCCGAGTGTGACGATCCCGCAGATGAATGCAAGAAGAAACACCATCCCTGCGATTACTCCGATGTTGTCGGCTAGTGGCCGGCTCCCTACGAACGATCGGCATCGCCACGCCGATGGTCATCGACGCTTGGGCGGCTGCGTCCCTTTCGGCGCTGTCGCCGCGCTGACGGGGCGGGCGTGAACGTTGGCGTAGGGCCTACGACGCACGACCTCGCGGACACCACTTACACCGGGGCCCAAAGAGAACAGTCCGGCCAGCGCTGGTGCAGGCTCGTTTTCGGCACTGTCATTCTCGATCTGCGATCGCACTCGACTCGCCTCGTTTCCTCTGTGTACTGTTCCACTTCACGAAAAGTAGCCCATACTCTCTACCTAAACGGCATAATAATGTAACTATATACCGGGTTGCTCACGCTCTGCGGAACGTCGCTCATCAGAATGGAAGGTTCCGACCACGGACAGTGTTTCGATCGATTCGATGCGGAACAAGTAACGGCGTCAGGTTTCCGAGACGCGGTCGGTAAGTGTGAAGTGATCGATGGAGGAGAGATGGGACAGTTCATCGAGTACCAGTTACTGGACGAGGGCCGGGTAGCCCGAATCACGCTCGATCGCCCTGCGGCCGGTAACGCGCAGAACCGAGGCTTGCTGGTCGAGTTGGACGACGCCCTTCGTACAGCCGAGATCGACGACACAGTAAGGGTCGTCATCCTCGCAGGCAAAGGGAAGAGCTTTTCTACCGGACACGACATGGGTTCGGAAACTGCGTCCGATGAAGAGCTTCCCGGGCCGCAGCAGCACCCGACGTTTGCGGGCGACGGCGGTACCCGCGCCGGCCACGTAGAGCGTCGATATCTCCAGGAATGGCAGTACTACTTCCGAAACACTCAACGCTGGCGCGACTTGCGGAAGATCACGATCGCCCAGGTACAGGGCAACGTGGTATCGGCAGGCCTCATGTTGATGTGGGCGTGTGACCTCATCGTCGCCTCCGACGATGCAGTGTTCTCCGATGTGGTCGGATCACGCCTAGGCATGCCTGGCGTCGAATATTTCGCTCACCCTTGGGAATTCGGGCCACGGAAGGCCAAAGAGCTGCTGTTGACCGGGGATTCCATCGACGCCGAAGAGGGCTACCGGCTCGGAATGGTATCCAAGGTCTTCCCTACCGAGGAGCTGTCCGAAAAGACTGTCGAGTTCGCCAGGAGAATAGCATCACGGCCCACATTTGCGGCCTTGCTCGCCAAGGACTCCGTCAACGGCGCGGTGGACGCCATGGGGTTTCAGCAGGCGCTGAGCCATTCGTTTCACATCCACCAACTCGGCCACGCCTATTGGACGTCGCTGCATGACGACAAGTTCCCCGCCGGTAAGCCTGGGCCGGACATTGCCGATTGGCGAACGGCCGGAAAGCCGACACCGGCACGGAAGAACGTTCCTTGACGAGCGCGGGGACGAATGGTCGTTTCAGCAGTATTTACGAGATTGTCGAAGAATCGGCTCGACGCTGGCCCCACCGTGCGGCCCTGACTTTCGAAGGTTCCACGTGGACATTCGACGAGCTCGCGCATCGAGTCGAGAAGGCGGCTCGCCACCTTGCTTCTGTCGGGATCGGTGAGGGCCACCGGGTTGCGCTACTTCTGGACAATTCCACCGAATACGTTGTGGCGCAGGCAGCTCTGTCACGGGTCGGCGCGGTATTTGTGACACCGAATCCCTATTGGACGGATTCGGAGATCATTCGAGCGATGGCCGTGACCGACACGCAGCGTGCGATCTACGAACCGCGGTTCTCGTCCGTTGCCCATCGATTGCTTGTGGGTGTCGGCGTTGCCGAGTTGGAGAGCGACGGCTCGGCGAACATCAGATCCCTTGCCGCGAACGCCGACCGCGATGCCTTCGTACCATTCTCGTCGGGTACAACCGGATTACCCAAGGGGGTTCGTCACACCACCGAGAGCGTTGCGGGAGGTGTGGCCCAGCTGATTCACCACACCGGGCTCACCGAGAACGACCGCATACAGGTCGCCCTTCCGCTCTGCCACATCTTCGGAACCTCGCTGACGTTGGCCGGATTGAGCACGGGCGCTGGCGTATTCCTGTCCCGACGCTTCGATCTGGACGACGCACTCGGCCACGTCGAGTCGGATCGCATCACCATATGGCCGATCGCGGGACCGGTCGCTCACCGACTAGCGGCCATGGACGACTTGGGCTCTCGGGACCTGCGGGAACTCCGCTTCTTCATGTGGGGCGGTGGTGCAGCGCCGGCTGCTGCCGCCGTGAGGATCGAGGAACGAACGGGAGTCGGCTTTCTCTGCTCGTACGGAATGACCGAAGCGATGGTCGTCGCATTCAACCCGTTCGGCGATCGCACGCAGTGGCGGCTGGACTCGCCGGGATACGCAGCTGCCGGAACAACATTGAGGATCGGTGCCGACTCCGAGTTGGAGGTACGCGGACCGAGTGTTGCGCGCGGATACATAGGCAGTGACGACAACTCATTCGTTTCGACGGACGGGGGGTGGTTTCGTACCGGCGACAGGGTCTCGATCGATGCGACCGGGCGATTGCACGTCGTCGATCGCATCAAGGACATGATCAAGGTGTCGGGCTTCCAGGTCTCTCCGGCCGAGGTCGAAGAAGTGCTGATGAGTCACCCAGGAGTCAACGATGCAGGCGTAGTGGGCACACCGGACGACCTCACCTCGGAGTCTGTCGTCGCATATGTGGTGCGTGATGACGATGCGCTCTCCGTCGGCGTCCTGACGGCCTGGCTGACGGACAAACTTGCCACGTACAAGCGTCCCCGCCGCATACATTTCGTAGACAGCCTGCCCCGAACCGCAGGGGGAAAATTGCGGCGACATGTGCTGAAAGATCGGTAGATCCGCAGCTCGAAATAGCACAATCATGTTACTGTTTGAGGATGAACGCAACCCCCGTGTCAGACGGTCTGTGGACAGAATCCGAGGCCGGAGTCCGGTTGACCGCCTCGAAATCCTCATCGTCACGGTTTCTGACGTTCCCAGCAGAACCGGGGCAGGAAATCGTGCCGCTGACGACCACAGGCACGTTGGTCACCTGGACCACGCAAGAATTCCGACCGCCGTCTCCCCCGTACACCGGCCCGCCAGAATTCGAGTCGTTCGGCGTCGGATACGTGGAATTCCCGGAGGGGATCATGGTCGAGGGCAGGTTGACCAGCTACGACCCTGCAATCCTCTCGATCGGTACACCGATGCGTACCATCCTCGTCCCCTTCGGCGAAGACACCGTCACTTTCGCTTTCGCGCCCATAGGGTCCGTCGGGGAGTCGCTGTGAGCAACGTGTCGATCATCGGGGTAGGCCTGCACCCGTTCGGGCGGTTCGATGGCAAGCAGGCACTCGACATGGGAGCCGAAGCCACCCAGCTTGCACTCGCCGACGCCGGCATCAAGTGGAAGCAGGTCCAACGCGGCTACGTGGGCAGTCACGAAGTCTCCAATCCGGACGCCGTCATCGGCAAACTCGGCTTGACCGGCATTCCGATGTACGGCGTCTTCAACGGCTGCGCAACGGCGCACACGTCGGTGGCGCTTGCGGCGGAGTCGATCGAGCACGGAGAAGCCGACATCGCGGTCGCCATCGGCTTCGACAAGCATCCGAAGGGAGCTTTCTCGGCTGACCCGTCGGTGTTGGGGCTACCGAACTGGTACGCAGAGACCGGACTCTTCCTCACGACGCACTTCTTCGGTATGAAGATCAACAGATACATGCAGCTTCACGGAATAACTCCGCACACGCTGGCAAAGGTGGCCGCGAAGAACTTCGCGAACGGTTCGTTGAACGACAAGGCGTGGCGCCGAACACCCAAGACCGAACAGCAGATTCTCGACGCGCCGTACCTCAATTACCCGCTCACGCAATTTATGTACTGTGCACCCAACGAGGGCGCTGCTGCCGTCGTTCTGTGCAGGCGCGATCTGGCCTCCAAGTACAGCAGTACGCCGATCCATCTCGCGGCGAGCGCCCTGCGTACACGCCAAGACGGAGCATTCGAGATGCAGTCTCCGTCCCTGGCACCCGCAGGACCGTCGAGCCCCAGCGTCGCAGCGTCCCACGCTGCATTCGAGATTGCCGGGATCGGGCCGACCGACGTCGACGTCGCGCAATTGCAGGACACCGATGCTGGATCCGAGGTCATTCATCTCGCCGAGAACGGCTTCTGCGCCGATGGCGACCAGGAGAAGTTGATCGCGGAGGGTTACACCGAAATCGGCGGCGGACTACCGGTCAACACCGACGGAGGTTTGATGGCAAACGGCGAGCCGATCGGCGCCTCCGGTCTTCGTCAAATCCACGAGATCGTCGTCCAGCTGCGAGGGGAGGCCGGAAAGCGTCAGATCCAAGGTCCCGCGCGAGTCGGCTACACCCATCTTTACGGCTCACCAGGGACCGGTGCCGTCACCATCCTTACGAGATGAGCAGAGACAGACGATGAACAGCAATCACTGCGCACCGCCTGGTGACCGACTCTTCTCTGCCGACTGGAACGAACGCATTGCGGTGGTAGCAGAACCCTCGGGCGTCACCCTTTCCTATGCGGAACTCGAGGCCGAGTCCAACCGCGTCGCCCATCTGTTCAGGTCCACGGGACTAGCACGTGGCCAGAGCATCGCGATTGTCATGGACAACAGCATCGAATTCTTGGTTCTCGCATGGGCTGCGCAACGAACTGGGCTGTACTACGTCGGCGTCAACACACACCTGACCGCTGCCGAAGCGCAGTACATCATCTCCGATTCGGGGGCGGTAGCGGTGATCGCGGGTGCACGGTTCGTCCACGTCGTGGCGGGTGTGGAGGGGCCCAGCCTGTTCTACGTGGTGAGCGGTCCGACCCCATCAGGGTGGGAGGCCCTCGACGCGTCAGGATTTCCCGATACTCCGGTCGTCGACGGCAGCGAGGGCGACTTCATGCTCTATTCGTCCGGAACAACAGGTCGTCCCAAAGGAATTCAGAGAGAACTCACCGCGCACGACCTCGGCACCTATATCGACCGGCCCGGCCAATGGTTGTCCGGACTACTCGGATTTCGGGCCGGAGACACCTATCTTTGTCCAGCACCGCTCTACCACGCGGCACCCCTCGGATGGTCGATGGCGGTCAACCGACTGGGCGGAACCGTCGTGGTCATGCAACAGTTCGATGCGGCCCACGCATTGGAGTTGATCGAACTGCATCGAGTGACTCACAGCCAGTGGGTCCCCACCATGTTCGTCCGGATGCTCAAGTTACCGGACGAGATTCGATCACAGTTCGATCTGTCATCTCATCGGGTCGCGGTTCACGCTGCGGCTGCCTGCCCGATCGAAGTCAAACGTCAGATGATCGACTGGTGGGGCCCGATCCTGTTCGAGTTCTATTCGAGCACGGAAGGCATGGGCGCCACGGCAATTCGCTCCGATGAATGGCTCGAACGGCCGGGATCGGTCGGTTTACCTCTGCTGGGAGCGCCGATCATTCTCGACGACGACGGAAACGAGCTTCCGCCTGGCGAAATCGGCACCGTGTGGTTTTCGGGCGGCGCGGAATTCCGGTATCGAGGCGATCCGGGCGCTACCGCCGCGGCACGCGACGAGGGGACGTCCCGCGCAAGCGTCGGTGACGTCGGATATCTGGACAAAGACGGATATCTGTACCTGGCGGGCAGGCGATCGCACCTCGTCATCTCCGGCGGAGTAAACATCTATCCGCAGGAGATCGAGAACACACTCATCATGCATCACGAGGTCCTCGATGTAGCGGTCATCGGCGTCCCCGACGACGAGATGGGTGAGTCACTGCTCGCCGTCGTGCAACCAGTCGATGCATCCATCCACACCGATGTGCTCGCAGCGAAGTTGATCGAATTCGCCCGCGAGCACCTTGCTGGCTACAAGGTGCCCCGGTCGTTCCGGTTCGTCGATTCCTTGCCACGCACACCAACCGGGAAACTGCTTGTGCGGTCAATTTCGACCGTGTGAGGCGCGCATCGGTCGAATCAGACCTTCCTGCATCACCGATGCCACCAACGCGCCGGTGCGGTCGAACAATCGTCCCTGCACCAGACCACGTCCGCCGGCCGCCGATGGCGACACCTGGTCGTACAGAAGCCAATCGTCGATGCGAAATGGCCGATGGAACCAGACAGCGTGATCGAGTGAAGCCACTTGAAAACCAGCATGATTCGGCGAAACATTATGCGGGACGAGGGCCGCCGACAAAAGCATGAGATCGCTGACACACGTCAACACGCAACTGTGAGCGGCTTGCTCGTCAGGCAAGGCGGCCACGGTCCGTAACCATGCCTGACCGTGCGATGTTCCAGGCACGACCTCGGTTCGGGCGGCAGCTTCCGCCGCGGGCAGTATCGGCCTGATGTCCATCGCACCCCACTCACGATAGAACTCCGGCCACGTCCCGGGATCACCGTTCATGACGTCGAGCAAAGGAGTCAACTCGAGTGGATCGGGCACCACCGGCTGCACCACCTGGTGGTCGACTCCTGACTCCTCCACATGAAACGACGCATCCATCGTGAAGATCGTCCGGTTGCCTTGCTGGGCGGTGATTCGACGCGTGGAGAAGGTTCGGCCATCCCTCATCGACTCCACCTCGTATTCGATCGGCATTCCCACATGGCCAGGCCGCAGGAAGTAAGCGTGGAGCGAATGAATGGTCCGGTCGGGGTCGACAGTGCGGCATGCGGCCGTTGTGGCCTGTCCGGCGACCAGGCCACCGAATACACGCGGGAGGGACGAATGCCGGGATTCGTTCCCGGAGAATCGGTTCGGTTCGATCTGCTGTACGTCCAGCAGTGAAACCAGCGCTTCCGTCGTATCTGTCACAGTTGCTCCGTGTTCGAGTAGCAGTAAAGTATATAGTTTAATAAACATACCCTTTAGAACTGAGGAAGACATGCCTGAGGCCGTCATCGTTGCCACCGCAAGAACTCCCATCGGACGCGCCTTCAAGGGATCCTTGGCTTCACTGCGTCCCGACGATCTGGCGGTCTTCGCGATTCGCACCGCGATGGACAAGGTGCCCGAGCTCGGCCCGGAACACATCGCCGACTTGATCCTCGGATGCGGCGCACCCGGCGGTGAACAGGGCTTCAACATGGCGCGGGTTGCCGCAGTGGCGCTCGGTTGGGACACCGTTCCGGGTACAACCGTTACTCGATACTGCGCCTCGAGTCTGCAGGCGGCACGGATGGCGATGCACGCGATCAAGGCCGGTGAAGGCTCGGCATTCATTGCCGCAGGCGTGGAAGCGAGCAGCCGGTCCAGACTGGGAACGAGTGACAGCCCCCCGGTGGCCGATGATGCAGACCCGAGGAACAAGTCTGGTAATCCCTGGGTCAACGGCGCTTTCGCCGACGCTCAGATGCGGACTCGCAGCATGGCCGAAGTCGGTGACGAATGGATCGACCCCCGTCTGGACGGCACACTTCCCGACGTGTACATATCGATGGGACAGACGGCCGAAAACGTTGCGGGACTTCGTAACGTCAGCAGGGCCGACCAGGATAGATTCGCGGCCCGGTCACAACAGCGCGCCGAGCGCGCAGTCTCCGAGGGTTTCTGGGCACGGGAAATATCTCCGGTGACGCTGCCCGACGGGACACGGATCACCGCCGACGACTGCCCACGACCAGGTACCACCGCCGAAGGTCTCGCGGCTCTGCGCCCGGTCTTCCGCCCGAACGGTACTGTGACAGCCGGCAATGCATGTCCACTCAACGACGGCGCAGCGGCGCTGGTCATCATGAGCGACGTCAAGGCGAAAGAACTGGGACTGAAGCCTCTTGCGCGAATTGTCGCAACGGGCGTGACCGCATTGTCGCCCGAGATCATGGGCCTCGGCCCTGTAGAAGCGACTCGACAGGCCTTGACACACGCGTCCATGTCCATCTCCGACATCGATCTGTTCGAGATCAACGAAGCCTTTGCCGCACAGGTCATTCCGTCCTACGAAGAGCTTGGCGTAGACGAAGAAAAGGTGAATGTCAACGGTGGTGCGATTGCCGTCGGCCACCCGTTCGGAATGACCGGCGCACGAATCGCCACCACCTTGATCAACTCGATGCAGTGGCATGACAAGCAATTCGGAATCGAGACGATGTGTGTCGGCGGTGGCCAGGGAATGGCAATGATCCTCGAGCGTCTCAGTTGAGTGCCGAGGAGCCGGCCGTGCGGACCGGAACGGTTTCACCCCACGCCATGGAGACAACCGGCGTGCGGGTCTCCGACTTGCGGTGAATGTAGCCTTCCTGCTGTGGGTTCGGGATCTCGCCGAGATGCATCCGTCCTTCGACCCGCGCTTCGCAGACCCAGGTCTCGCCGTCGATCTCGTACTCGAGGCCGTCGTGCCAGTATCCGCCGGAATCGCGAGTCACATGAGCTGACATGGTCTTCGCTGCAGTGACCGTGCCAGAACTGTCGGCGATCAGCCCGACGTGGAACCGGCGCTCGCCGGCCACGAAGTGGCCCACCTCCGTCGTCCCGTCCTCCCATCGGTTCGCCCAGGAATACCAGGTGAAGTATTCGGCGTCGTGTAGCGGATCGTTGGTCACGTAGAGACGAGACCCGGGGTACATGTAAGCCTCTTCGTAAAACATGAACCCGCGCACCGGAACGCCGAGGACAGTGCCGGAGACTTCCCACGTCTGGGTCAGGTACAGCAATGCGGAACGGGGTCCGGGAAGGAACCACTGCATTGCGGGCGCGGCAACCCTTCCAGCCAGGTCGAGTACGCCGTCTTCTCGGTATTCCGTGTCGGTCGGCGACAACCGCAGACGCATGTCGCGGCCCTGCGCACCGTTCCTCGTCGAGATGAGCATTGCGTCGCCGTCGAGAGTCCTCGAGAGCTGATCACTGTCGGCGGCACCCTTGGGGGTGCGGTCGACCTTCATCCCCTCGGCTTCGGATGTCATGACGATGAGCCGTCCGGCCAGTGATCGCACATCGGCCGATGTCGAGTCGGTTCCGGTGTCGAACGGCATTCGCCGCATGTAGCTGTAGGCGCGACCGGCGTCGTCGCGCACTGTCCCCCAGACGTATCCGCTCTCACGTACCAGCCCGAGCACGCTGTCGTCGGACAGCCATTGATCGACATCGATTCGCCTGCCACTCGCCAACGCTGCGGATTCGAAGTCGGCGGTATTGCCCAGCAATGACATAGAAGAACTCCTCGTATCTCGGTGTCACTCGATTTGCCTTTCGGCAAGTAGCCGATCCTGCGCAGCTGAACGAACGGTCACGAAGCAGGCGCGGGCGGCCGGTAGAAGAGCGAGAGCTGCGCTGCGCCGGCAGCCACACCGCCTCCCAGACCGATGGCCAGGCCCCACCAGCCGTCGAAGATCGGAGACAGCCCCAGCGCGTTGTCGACGGACCACGTACCAGGTCCCATAGTCGCGACACCGACACCGACCGTGGCGAGAACGAGGTTGTATTCCCACCCGTTGCCCACCACGAAAAACCCCGAGCCTTTGTGGACCGTGTACGCGGCGACGAGCATGAGCGCAACGAACCCTGCCGCCGCGAACGACGTGAACAGGCCGACCGCGATCAGCACGCCTGCGGCAATCTCCGTCGACGCGGCCAGGAGCGCGTGCACTCGGCCCGGCCTCATCCCGATACTGTCGAACCATCCCGCCGTCCCGGGTATACGCCCGCCGCCGAAGAACTTGTTGTAACCGTGGGCGGCGAGGGTAAGCCCTGCCACCACACGCAAGAGGGCGACGCCGAAGTCGAACTGTTCACTCATCGAAGATCCACCCTCGCTCGCGCTACGCTTATTTGCCCTGCCATCTCGGGGGTCGCTTCTCGGCGAAGGCGGTCGATCCCTCGACGGCGTCCTGCGATTCGAAGACCGGCTTCATGAGCTTGCGCTGTTCCGAGAATGCCTCGCCCGCACCCCAGGATTGGGAGGCGAGCACGATCTCCTTTGTCGCCACGATGGCCAGCGGGCCGTTTGCCGTGATTCTCTCGGCCAATTCGAGGGCACCAGCCACAGCTCCACCCGCCGCAGTCAGACGGTTGACCAGGCCGTAGACCTTCGCCTCTTCGGCTGTGAAGGAATCACCCGTCAAGGCAAGCTCGAGGGCAATCTGATAGGGGATGCGCTTGGGAAGCCGAAGCAGTCCTCCGCCGCCGGCCACCAGCCCACGTTTGACTTCGGGTAATCCGAATTTCGCGTTGTCGGCAGCAACGATCAAATCGCACGCCAGCGCCAATTCGGTCCCACCTGCCAGTGCGAACCCTTCGACCGCCGCAATGATCGGTTTACGTGGAGGACGCTCGGTGAAACCCAGGCCTCTGCCCGGAACCTCGACGTCCTCGCCGGAGATGAAGGCCTTGAGATCCATACCAGCGCAGAAGTTTCCGCCCGAACCTGTAACGATCCCCACCGACAGAAGTGGATCGGAATCAAGCTGGTCGACGGCTTCGGCCAGCCCGAAGCTCACAGCGCGGTTGATCGCATTACGGGCCCCTGCCCGATCGATGGTGATCAGCAGTACCCTTCCACGACGTTCGACCACAACGGCCTCGGGATTGTGGGCCACAGTTTCTCCTCGGTCGGCGCGCAAAACCGGCGACGTGGACGACGAACCGGCAATAGTTAAATCAATGTACCATATTGATTTAGGTCGGAAGAGGCTCACCGACTTCGCATCGAAACCGCTCCAACGCTGTACAGTGCAATGATTAAACCTTTTCAGAATATGAACCAGGAGCGATCATGCGAGATGCAGTCATAGTCGATGCGGTGCGAACGCCGGTCGGTAAACGTAACGGCGGGTTGGCATCCGTGCACGCGGTCGCGCTCTCCGCACACGTTCTACGCGCGCTGGCCGACCGAACCGGCATAGATCCGGGCATCATCGAAGACGTGCATTGGGGCAACGTACTGAGTATCGGGCAACAGTCGGGCAACATCGGACGGATGGCCGTACTGGGTGCCGGATGGCCCGAGCACATTCCCGGATTCACCATCGACCGCCAGTGTGGATCGTCGCAGCAGGCGATCTCGACCGCGGCTGCGACCATCGTGTCCGGGCAAGCCGACGTCATCGTGGCCGGCGGAGTCGAAATGATGTCCGGAGTTCCGATGGGTGCGGCGAATGTCGAGGGAACGGGCGAGATGGGCGGGCCCGCTGTGGATCGTTACGCCGCGACACTGACGGAGCCAGGCTTCGGCGGTCGATTCAATCAAGGTGCCGGTGCCGAGAAGATTGCGCGCGAATGGAATCTGTCACGGACCCAACTCGACGAGTACTCGGTCAGATCCCACGAACTGGCCGCAGCCGCTCAGGACGCAGGTGCGTTCGATGCCGAGATTGCCCCCTACATCGCGGGCGGCGCGGATGTACGGATCGACGAGGGAATCAGGCGTGGATCGACGACCGAGAAGCTCGCCGCCCTCAAGACTCCGTTCCTCGAGGGCGGCGTCATCTCCGCGGGAAACGCGTCCCAGATTTCCGACGGTGCCGCCGCGCTGTTGATGATGACGTCCGACAAGGCGGCAGCCCTCGGCCTGACCCCTCTGGCCAGGGTGCACACCGCGGTCGTCACCGGAGACGATCCAGTGAAGATGCTGACCGGGCCCATTCCCGCTACAGCTCTGGCACTGAAGAAGTCCGGACTTTCGATCGATGACATCGATGCCTTCGAGGTCAACGAAGCCTTCGCGCCCGTCCCGCTGGCCTGGCAGATCGAGACCGGCGCGAAGATGGACCGACTGAACCCGAACGGCGGAGCCATCGCACTCGGCCATCCGCTCGGCGCTTCCGGCGCTCGTCTTGCCGCTACTCTGATTCATCACCTCCGCATTTCCGGCGGCCGGTATGGGCTGCAGACGATGTGTGAAGGCGGCGGAACCGCCAACGCCACCATCTACGAACGACTCTGATTGCTGGGACGACGAGAGGGGCGGCCTGGGGGCCGCCCCTCTCGTCGTTGCGTCTTGCGCTATTTGGGTCCGAAGCGTTGCGACCCGTCGAGTCGTACCACTTCACCGTTCATATAACCGTTCGTCAGCAAGAACGCTGCGAGATCGGCGAATTCGTCCGGTTCACCCAGACGCTTCGGGAACGGGACCGCCTCTGCGAACTTCGCCAGCGCTTGGGGGCCAACGCTTTCCATGAGCGGTGTACGCATCGTGCCGGGTGCGATCGAATTGAATCTGATTCCCACCGAACTCAGGTCGCGCGCACTGGAAACGGTCAATCCGATGACGCCGGCCTTCGCCGCGGCGTATGCCGTCTGACCGACCTGGCCTTCGTAACCCGCGATCGAGGAGGTCGCCACGATCGAGCCGCGTTCTCCCCCATCACCCGGCTCCGTTTTCGCGATCGCCGCAGCGACCAACCTCAGGACGTTGTAAGTACCGGTGAGATAGAGCGCGATCGTCTTGGTGAAGCCTTCCAACGTCGCGGGCTCACCTTGTCGCGATACCAGCCGTTCGGCTACCCCCCACCCACCGTGCGCTATTACCGCGTGTCGGAGACTTCCCAATTCGGTTGCGACACCGATGGTCCGAAGGACACTGTCCTCGTCCGTCACGTCCGTCACGGCGAACACCACCCGATCACCGAGTTCTTCGGCCAGTTCATTCGCCTTGTCCTCGGCAAGGTCTGCAATGACGACGGCAAATCCGTCCGCGTGAAGCCGCCGAACCACAGCCTCACCCAGTCCGCCGGCACCACCGGTCACGATCACTACCGAATTACTCGACGCCATTGAAATCTCCTTTTCCGTTGTAACAGATGCGGATTCGTCTTACTCACTGCTCATCACATGGCAACGCACTGCCGTCAACGCGGAAGTCCAAGTACTCGTTCCGATATGATGTTCTTCTGAATTTCGGCCGTCCCACCGTAAATTGTCTCCGCACGGGAGAGCAGGAACAGCTTCTGGGCATCGGCAGCAGGCGTGAACTCGTCGTCCATCACCAGCCCCGCACTGCCCTGTACATCGAGGGCGAGCTCTCCCAACCGCTGGTGCTGTGTCGATGCGAACAGCTTCGTGATGGCAGACGCTGCAGCGGTTTTCGCTCCCGGATCCCGACTGTCCGGATCCACCAAATCGGAAACGATCCGCAGATTGGTCGATCTCATCAGATTGACCGCGATGTAGGCGTCGACCAGTCGATGGCGCATCCGCGGGTCGGCACTCGCGCCGAGCTTTCTCGCCTGTTCGATGACCTCGCGAACTTCCCGCTCCATCGACAACTGCATCGGCATCAAAGCGGAACCGCGCTCCATACCGAGCGTGGCCATCACCACCTGCCAGCCACCGCCGACACTCCCGACGACCATATCGGCCGACGTGGTCGCCCCGTCGAAATAGCATTCGCTGAATTCGGTGGACCCCGCCAGGTTACGGATCGGCCGAATGTCCACCCCCGGCTGATCGACGGGAACCAGCAACAGCGTCAAGCCCTTGTGTCGCTTGGAGACATCGGGGTCGGTTCTGCACAGGACGTACAGCCAGTCTGCGTGTTGTCCGAAGGTCGTCCACACCTTCTGTCCATCTAAGGTCCAGGTGTCACCGGTCAGCACTGCCCTGGTACGTACAGCTGCCAGGTCCGATCCGGCACCCGGCTCGGAGAACCCCTGCCCCCACATTTCCTCGACAGACGCGATCTTGGGAAGAAAACGGGCCTTCTGCGCGTCTGTACCGAACGCGATCAACGTCGGTCCGAGAAGCTCCAGGCCTTGGGTTCCGATACGTGCCGGAGCGGCAGCCCGTGCGTATTCGTACTCGAACACGACTTCTTGGGCCACCGAGGCACCCCGGCCGCCGTATTCTTCGGGCCAGCTCAGCCCCAGCCATCCACCGGCCGCGAGTTCCTTCTCCCACGCCAGTCTGATGTCCCACGCCGAGTCGTCGGTCGGACTGCCGACGCCCCTGGCGTCAGCGAAATCCCCGACGAGATGCTGATCGAGCCAAGCGCGAATTTCGGCTCGGAAATCAGCCTCCTGCGGTGCAATGTCGATATCCATGTTTCTCCGTCGACGTCAGAACTCTAGTGGGGTGTACGGGTCGAACTTCGGTTGCCTTTTTTCGACGAGACTCGCCACACCCTCGGTGAAGTCGGGCTGGGCCTTGGCAAGAGTCAGTAAGTACTGCGCCCGCACCCGTGCGCTGTCCAAAGTCTGCTCGCTGTCTCGCCACACCTGCGATTTGATCATCGCCATTGCCACTGGCGAGACGTTGGAAGCAAGTTCACGCGCGTACCTCACCGCGTCATCTACGACCTGACCCGGATCCGACAGACGCTGTACCACACCGAGCGCAAGAGCTTCCTCCGCGAGGAACACACGCCCCGAGACCAACAGATCGAAGGCATTCGCGGGTCCGACCAGACGAGTGAGTACCCATGCGGTGGCATCCTCTGCTGGCAGGCCGCGACGAGAGAATGCGGTGGTGAACTTCGCACCCTTGACCGCAAACCTGTAGTCGAAGTTCAGCGCCTGCGCCAGACCGATTCCGGCACAAGCACCGTTGATTGCACCGATGATCGGCTTGGCTATCGTGGTCGCATAAGTCTGGGGGCGCCGATTCGTCGTGTACCGCTGGCCCTCTCGGACACTGTCCAGCACCTCGGGGTCCAAACCGGGGACAAACGAGTGTCCGGCTCCGGTGACCACGAGCGCCCGGACCTCCGGATCGGCCTCGGCGCGATCCAGCGCGTCGTAGAAGTCTGCTTCCATTGCCGCAGTCCACATATTGCGTCGCTCGGGCCGGCTCAACGTCAGGACCACAACGCCGTCCGCGTCCACCTCGTACAGCACGTTCTCACTCATTGCCACTCCATAGCGCACCGACTGCGGGTATCCGTGCCGACTTCGGGTCGAGGAAGTTCGGTTGGCGCTTCTCTACGAACGACGCAACGCCTTCGGTCGAATCGTTTCGGCGGCCCATCCAACGGAAGGTTTCCCACTCCCGATGGAACGCACGTTCACGGTCCGGCTCTTGAAGTAGCTCGTACGCAAGCGTTTTCGTCACGCCCACTGCAGACGGTGACGCCGTGGACGATATTTCCTCGGCGATGCTCATCGCACGTGCCAACACCTCGTCACCCGGTACCGCGTAGCTGGCCAAGCCCATGTCCCGTGCTTCCCGGCCCGAGAACAGGCGTCCGGTGAGCAGGAGTTCCATGGCAGTCGACATTCCGACCAGCTTCGGAAGCAGCCACAACGAATTCTGCTCGGGGATCAAGCCACGGCGAGTGAACACGAACCCGTACTTGGCGGATTCGTTGACGATTCGAATGTCCCACTGCAGCGGGAAGGTCAGGCCGAGGCCGACTGCGGCGCCGTTCAAGGCCCCGATGATCGGTGTCCGCATGGTCCACGGTCGCGGCCGATCACGCATCATCGACCGCGCCGTGTCGTGCTCCTCGTCGGAGAATGCGAAATTACTGCCGCCGGGCTCCAGATCGGCACCGGTGGAGAAAAACCGACCGCGACCCGTCACCACGATCGCCCGAACGTCGTCGGATTCGTCCAGCCGACGCAGTTGCTCGTGCAGTTCGATCTGCATCGCCGAGATGAAGCCGTTTCCTCGGTCCGGCCGATCGAGCCAGACAGTGGCAACGTGGTTCTCGCGCTCGACGGAGATCCCGTCGACCACCGTGTGTCTGCTCACACTAGGACCCCGCCCTTGTCGGTTCTTCTCGCGGCGATCCCGATCCATCGGAGTTGGGTCGAGCCTCCGCAACGAGCGCCGGAATGACCTCACTCAGTTCGGCTGGATCCCAGGGTGATTCGCGTTCGACACCGGGTCCCTTCACCCAGGTCTCGGCGACCGAGATCGATCCGCCCTTGACATTGAAAACGCGGCCCGTGATGTTGTGCGCTTCGGACGAAGCAAGCCACACGACCGGGGGCGAGATATTGGCCGGAGATCCGGCATCGAAGCCGGTGCGCTCCTTGATCTCGGCCATTTTTGCCACGTAGGCATCCAGTCCCTGAGTCATCTGAGTCAGTGCACTCGGCGCGATAGCGTTCACGGTGATGCCCAACCGAGCAAGCTCGTCCGCAAGAATGACCGTGAACGACGCGATGGCGGCCTTGGCGGCCCCGTAATTCGTTTGTCCCACATTGCCGTACAGCCCCGACGGCGACGACGTGTTGACGATTCTCGGGTGCGAGACCGGCGTTCCGGCCTTGTGTTGCTCGCGCCAGTACGCGACGGCATGCTTGGTCGGTGCAAAGGTTCCGCGAAGGTGCACTTTGATCACTGCGTCCCACATGTCGATGTCCATGTTGACGAACATCTTGTCCCGCAGGATGCCTGCGTTGTTGACCAACACGTGGAGGTCTCCGAACGCGTCGAGGGCCGTCTGCACGAGGCGACCGGCGCCGTCCCAGTCGGAGACGTCGTCGGAGTTGGCCACGGCCTCACCGCCGGCGGCCACGATCTCATCGACCACGTCCTGGGCCGGTCCCAGATCGTTGACGACCACCTTCGCGCCTTGCCGGGCGAATTCGAGCGCGTGTTCCCTACCGATTCCGCCTGCGGCACCGGTGACGATGACAACTCTTCCGTCGTGAAGTCCCATCGGTCTGTTCACTCCCTGTCTGTCGAATCATGTTGGAGTCGTGCGGGTATCACACTGGTTCGCCGAACACTGCGAGCGCGTTCGCGCCTAGGTAGCGCGCTCTGGCATCGGCGCTGAGCTCGATCGCCCTGCCCTCGACGATGGTTCGCTCGAAGGGCAGGATCGGGTAGTCCGACGCCCACATGATCTTGTTCTTCGCCCGCTTCTCGACGAGCCGCATGATCTCGTCCGGCACGTACTTCGGAGCCCAGCCGGCGGTCAGGGCGAAGACGTTGGGGTGCTTGATCAGCATCGCGGCGGTCTCCGAGATCCACGGGTCGCCCAGATGACTCATCGCGATCTTCAGATCGGGAAAGGCAAGGGCTACTTCGTCGACCAGGATCGTGCGCTGGAGTTTCGCCGGCTTCATCGGGCCCGGGACGCCGACGTTGATCGACACCACCGCGCCTTCGTCGCACGCGGCGGTATACATCGGGTAGGCGAGCTTGTCGTCTATCGCAATGCCGGTGAACATCGGAATGACTCGAAAGCACTTGATGCCATACTCTCGGACGGCGATGCGAACGTGCTTGGCGGCCTCGTAGCCCAGCCGCGGGTCGATTCCCACGGAGGTGACGAAGCGACCCGGATACTCCTTCTGAAAAGTGGCCAGTCTCTCGCACGTCTCGCGCAGCACTGCTTCACCGGTCTTGGTGCCGTGAACGAACGGTGGAGTGATGTCGCGAGGAGCCTTGCTGAGAACGCCGCCCGAGATTCCGAGCCGGTCCATCTCGGCAATGACATCACTCATGGTCTCGCCGCCTTCGTAGGCGCTGTTCCCACGCTTGAACCTCGCCACGACCGACGGATCGGGTGTCACCTCGCCCGGCAGGTACGGCAGGTTGATCCACGAGTCGAACACTCTCGGTGCGTTTTCGGTCATCGATTGGCTCACTTTCATCGTCCCATGTATGTCGGGCTGCGTTTTTCTTTCATCGCCGCCAGCGCCTCGGCTGCGTCCTCCGTCGCCGCGATGACGGCGAAGTGCGACGACACCAGATCCAGTGACGTTCGCAGGTCGGTCTTCGCCGACTGATAGGTCACTCGCTTGATGAACCGGGTAGTCATCGGCGCGTGCTGGGCAATGGACTCCGCGAAACGACGTGTCTCGGCCTCGAGGCTCTCCGGCTCGACGACACGATTCACCAGCCCGATGCGAAGCGCTTCATCGGCGTCCACGAAGTCGCCTGTCAACAGCAGTTCGAGCGCCTTGGCCGTTCCGACGATCCGCGGCAGGTAGTAACCTCCCCCGTCTCCTGGTGTCAGCCCGACTTTCACGTAGCCCTCGGACACCCGCGCCGATCTCGACATGATCCGCATGTCGCACATCAATGCCATGTCGAGCCCGGCACCCACCGCGACACCGTTGATCGACGCGATCACTGGCTTGTCCAGGTCCTCCAGCGCCAGCGCGACCTGATGAATGTCGTCGTGCAACTGGAGTTTTCGCTCCAACGGCGTCAGATTCGGGTTTGCGTTCGAGATCGAACCCAGGTCGACTCCTGAGCAGAACGCGCGATCGCCGGTGCCGGTGAGGACGACGACCCGGACACTGTCGTCGGTCTTCGCCGAGCGCAGTAGGTGCGCCCACTCCGCGATCATGTCGAACGTGAACGCGTTACGTTGCGCCGGTCGGTTGAGCCGGATGGTCCCGACGCCCTCGCTGACCATCCATTCCAGATCGGCCACTACGCCTCCTCATCGATCGATACCCAGCAATAGATTAATTATTATACTATAGGACCATGGCCTCTGACATCTACGAATCGAGCGCTCTGCCGCTATCCCGGGAGGATCTCCGATTCCGGGACGAACTACGGCAGTGGTTGCGTGAAAACCTCGTCGGCGAATTCATCGGACAATCCGAGCGAGGCGGTCCTGACGACGACGACAACTGGAACCTCCGTCGCCGATGGGAACGCAAGCTCGGCGAGGGAGGGTGGCTCGGACTGTCGTGGCCGAGAGAGTTCGGCGGCCGAGAAGCGACGATGACGCAGGAGATCGTTTTCGCGATGGAGTACGCAACCTCCGGGGCACCTCCACGTGCTGCCTTTCACGGAGAATCGTTGATGGCACCGACGGTGCTGTCGGTGGGTACGCCTGAGCAGAAGCGCCGATTGCTCCCACCGATGAGTAGGTCGGACGTCGTGTGGTGCCAGGGCTACTCGGAACCCGATGCCGGGTCCGATCTGGCGAACGTAGCGACTCGCGCGGTACTCGACGGTGACGAGTGGGTCGTGACCGGCCAGAAGATCTGGACCACGTTCGCCCACCATGCCGACTGGATCTTCGCCATTGTCCGCACCGAGCCGGGCTCGGCTCGCCATGCGGGTCTGTCTTACATGCTGATCCCGCTCGATCAACCAGGCGTCAACGTAGTGCCGATCCGGACTATGTTGGGAGACAGCGGGTTCAACGAAGTCTACTTCGACGGCGCGCGCACCTCCGCAGACAATGTGCTGGGTGATCGGGGCGACGGGTGGCGCGCCGCTATGACCACTTTGGGCCACGAGCGCGCAACCTCGGTTCTGAACTACCAATACTCGTTCCGGAGAGAGATGAACGAGGTGCTGACTCTGGCCGCCCAACGACAGAGTTTCGACGACCCTGTGTTGCGAGACCGACTAATCGACAGCTACATCGGTCTTCGGATCATGGGTCACAACAATTCCAGAACTCTCGTCGGCGCACTCCGGGACGGCAAGTTCGGCCCGGAGGCCTCGATCGGCAAGTACTACTGGTCCAGATGGCATCAACAGTTCACCGAGCTCGCGATGGATGTTCTCGGACCAGACGCTGCGCTCGGTACCGAGTGGGGCACCGGTCCGAGCACAGTGGCCGAATCGCTTCGACGGTCGTTCATCCGCGCGCGAGCAGAGACCATCTATGCCGGGTCCAGCGAGATCCAGAAGAACATCATCAGCGAACGAGTGATGAGGATGCCAAAGGAAGGCAAGGTCGGCGGACGATGACCGGAGTACTGGATGGAATTCGCGTACTCGACCTGAGTCGAATCCTTGCTGCTCCCTTTGCGACTCAAATGCTTGGGGATATGGGTGCTGACGTCATCAAAGTCGAGAGGCCGGGAGCCGGCGACGACGCACGCCAGTACGGCCCACCCTTCCTCCACGACAGCAACGGCGATCCGACCAGCGAGTCAGGCTTCTATTTGAGTTGCAACCGAAACAAACGTTCGATCACCGTCGAGTATTCGACACCGGACGGGGCCCGGATCATTCGAGATCTTGCGCTCGAGTCCGACGTCTTCGTCGAGAACTTCCGCAGCGGTGTATTGACGAAGTACGGGCTCGACTACGAAAGTCTTCACGCCCTCAATCCAAAACTCGTCTACTGCTCGGTCACCGGTTTCGGCCAGGACGGCCCCTACGCTCACCGACCTGGCTACGACGGGGTCTTCCAGGCCATGAGCGGGATGATGAGCGTGTCCGGCGTGCCTGACGGTGAACCCGGCGCTGGACCGATGAAGGTCGGGATTTCGATGGTCGACATTGTGGCGGGCCTATACGCCAGCAATGCAATCATTGCCGCCCTCTACCGCCGCGACGCGTCCGGTGGAGCAGGGCAACACGTCGACCTGTCATTGCTCGACTGTGGCGTGGCATCGTTGTCGCACTATGCCCAGAACTACCTGGTCGCCGGGGTGGCGGCACCCAGGCGTGGCAACGGCGGGTTCGGGGGCATTCCGTCGCAGTTGTTCCGTTGCGCCGACGACGACGTCTTCGTCGTAGCAAGCACGCCGAGTCAGTTCGCGGCGTTGGCGGGCGCACTCGGCAGGCCCGACCTCGTCGACGACCCTCGATTCGCCACGGTGTCCGCGCGCATTGCGCACCGAGACACCGTTCTGGACACTCTGCGCACCATATTCGAAACCCGCTCTGCTGCAGAGTGGGTGGCAGAATTGGAGGCAGCCGACGTGCCGGTCAGTCGGGTGAATTCGATGGAGGGCGTGTTCGCCGACCCGCAGGTACGGCATCGCGGTCTTCGCATATCGATCGACCATCCGACATCGGACACTGTCGATCTGATCCGAAATCCGATTCGCTTCTCGAACAACGAGATAGACGAATACACAGCGCCACCAAGACTGGGCGAGCATACACGTGACGTCATCGGTGGAGTACTGGGCCGGTCGACGGAGGAGATCGACCAACTCGCGGCCGACGGCGTCCTCTGATCGGGAGGTCCCTGGCGGACCCCACGCCAGGGTCCTCCGTTCACGACAGAATCTCTACCAATTTGGTGTCCGAGCTACCCACCATGTACTTCTCGACGCCGTCGAGATGCTTGCGCCAGAACGCTTGTGCTTTTGCGATATCACCCTGCCTCAACAGGCCGATCAACTTGCCGTACGCACGCTGCGCCGCCCTGTTGGCCGGTCGTTCGTGTTCGACGCCGTGCGCCGCGATGAACTGCTCGTTGTGCACGACGATGATGTGGTAGAGCATGCTCGAGATCAGGGCCAGCGCCTTGTTCCCGGACAGTTCGACGATCTTCTGATGGACAGTTGCATCGTGCCGAGCGAAAGCCACCGCCTCCCCGACCAAGTCGCTGCCCTTGTCCACCTCCTCCTGCAGTATGTCCAGACGGGGACCCGAACCGGTGCCGACGAGGTCGGTCAGGACCGATACCTCGATCGACGCTCGGGCGCGGTAGACATCCACCAGCGGTGCGCCGTGGTACTGCAGGAGCAGTCCGGTGAAGTTCGCCGCAACCTCCGTACTCGGGGCGAGCACTCGCGCTCCCCCATGCGCGCCGCGGAGCACCCTGATGATCGATTCGCTCTCCAGGATCCGGAACGCCTCACGCAAAGTGGGCCTCGAGACCCCGTACTTGTCCATCAACGCCGCCTCGGACGGCAGCGGGTCCCCGGGAGACAGCTCCCCCGTGACGATCTGCCGTCGAAGTTGCGCAGCCACCAGTTCACCGGCCTTGGGCACCCTCACGTGCTGCGATCTGAAATCGACGGCCATGCCACTCCCTGTCTTCGAACGCTATCAACCCGAAGTCTACTAGAGATCTAACCGATTGATATAGTTTAATAGTTACGCTCATTCGAATGCTTGATGCTCACGGCAGGAGTCTTCACATGAAACGCTCGATTTTCGAACCCGAACACGATGATTTCAGGCGGACCGCCCGAAGCTTCTTCGAGAAGCAGTGTGTGCCGCATTCGGAAGAATGGGAACAGCGCGGCTGGGTGGACCGCGAAGCATGGCTCGAGGCCGGGAAGCTGGGGTTGATCGGATGGCAGATGCCCGAGACCTACGGCGGGGCGGACATCGACGACTTCCGGTTCAACGCCATCCTGAACGAGGAATTTCACGCAACCGGCGCAGTCGGAATCGGGCTCGGCGTCCAGAACGACATCCTCGCCGGGTATTTCCGCGATCTCACGACGCCGGAGCAGAAAGATCGCTGGCTCCCGAAGTACGTGTCCGGCGAATACATCACCGCGATCGCGATGTCGGAACCCGGCGCTGGCTCGGATCTCGCCAACATCAAGACCTCCGCGAGGCGCGATGGTGACACTTACGTGCTGAACGGATCGAAAACGTTCATCTCGAACGGCCTGCTGGCCGATCTTGTCGTCGTCGTGTGCAGGACCGACCCCGATGCCGAAAAACCTCACCGCGGAATCAGTTTGCTCGTGGTCGAGACGGGCATGGAAGGGTTCACGCGCGGGCGCAAACTCGACAAGATCGGCCAGAAGTCCGCCGACACTGCGGAACTGTTCTTCGAAGATGTCCGGGTTCCCGCCGAGAACTTGATCGGGGAGGAGAACCGCGGCTTCTACCATCTGATGACAAATCTTCCGGCCGAGCGGCTCGGAATCGCCGTCCACGCGGTGGCGCAGGCGCGCCGCGCGTTGGAACTGACCGAAGCGTATGCCCACGAACGGAAAGCCTTCGGACAAGCGATAGGTTCGTTCCAGACCAACCGCCATGCGCTGGCGGAGATGCGCACGAAGATCAACGTGATGACAACGTACATCGATCAGTGCATCCTCGGTGTCAACGACAAATCGCTCACCGCCGACGAAGCGGCAGGTTCCAAGTGGTGGGCAACCGAAACACAGTGGGAGATCATCGACCGGTGCCTTCAGCTGCACGGCGGGTACGGATACATCAACGAGTACGAGATCGCACGGCTCTGGCGCGACGCGCGAGTACAGCGAATCTATGGCGGCACCAACGAAATCATGCTCGATATCGTCGGCAAATCCATGGGCTTCTAGACACCGCCGACCGGCCGGCACTTTCACGTGCCGGCCGGTTGTGCGTTCAGCTCGTGCGAACCAATTCGGCCGTCAGCGCCTTGTGCTCGGGTGAATTCACGCTGCGCCGTTCGGCCGCGATCGCATCGTCCAACACGGCATCCAAGACGAGTCCGGCGTGAGTGTTCATGATTCGCTTGGTATCCTGCAGGGCCGCAGCAGGCAACGCAACCAATTGCCGTGCCAACTCGGTGGCGGTGGCCATCACGTCGTCGGCGGCCACTACCCGGGTCAGCAACCCGAGTTCGAGTGCTACCGACGCCGGTATCCGCTTGCCCGTGAAGATGTACTCCTTCGCCTTCATCAACCCCATTGCCAACGGCCAGAGCAGCGCGGCACCATCAGCGGGCACCAAGCCGACGCCGAGGTGCGGATCGGCGAGAAAGGACCGCTCCGACGCCACCGCAAGGTCACACAGGGCCACCAGGCTTGCACCCAATCCGACGGCTGGTCCGTTCACCGCAGCGACGATCGGCTGGGGCAGGTTCAGCATGGCGAGAACTGTGCGGCGCGCCTCGTCGAACACCTCGTCCTGAATTGACTGATCCTCCTGCGTCGCAATCATTCTCGGAAAGTCTCCACCCGCACTGAAGGCGCGGCCGGCACCGGTCAACACCACACAGCGAATGGTGTCGTCGGCCGCGATCACGTCCCACACTTCTGCCAACTCGCGGTGCATGACTGCGTCGGCGGCGTTCATCGACTCCGGACGGTTAAGAGTGAGGAAGCAGATCCCTCCCTCGCACCGTGCGTCGATCGCTGTGAAGGTACCCAACTCCGGCTGACTGGACACGATTCGCTCCCTCGATTGCGGTAAACAGTAAGTTTATTATACCTTTTAAGAGCCTGCCTCAGGCGACTTGTCCACAGGAGTGTCCATGGTTCTCACTTTCACATCCGAACAAGAGCAACTTCGCGAGGTCACGCGGAAGTTCCTCGCCACACGTTCTTCCGAAGAGCGCGTCCGCCAGCACATGGAATCCGAGCTCGGTTTCGACCCGAAGGTCTGGCAGGAGATGGCCGATCAGATCGGGATTCAGTCGCTTGCCATCCCCGAGGAATACGGCGGTGCCGGTTACGGATTCAGCGAACTCGCCGTCGTTCTCGAGGAAGCAGGACGCAGCCTGCTCTGCGCACCTTTGATGTCGACAGTTGTCCTCGCCGCCAACGCCCTGCTGTTGTCCGAGGATACCGAGGCCTGCAACAGATATCTTCCGGCCATCGCCGATGGATCGCTCATCGCGACGGTTGCCATCACCGAAGCAACCGGCAAGTGGGACGAGTCCGGGATCTCGGCGTCCGCCACTCTCATCGACGGATCGTGGACGGTCAATGGCGTCAAACCCTATGTGCTCGATGGCAAGTCAGCGAGCCTGATCATAGTCGCCGCTCGAACGGACGCCGGAATCTCGCTGTTTCTCGTCGATCCGAGCACACAGGGGGTGACCGTCAAACCGCTGCAGACGATGGACACGACGCGACGTCAGGCCGCCATCGTTTTCGAAAGTGCGAACGCCGAGCTCCTGGGTGTGGACGGGGCCGGATGGGACACCGTTTCGAGCCTGCTCGACATCGCATCGGTCGCGTTGGCATGCGAGCAGGTCGGCGGATCGGCTTTCATGCTCGAAACCACTGTGGAATATCTTGGTGTACGTCAGCAATTCGGCCGGTCGATAGGTTCGTTCCAGGCCATCAAACACCGCTGCGCAGACATGCTTGTCGAACTCGAATCCTCGCGTTCGGCGGCATATTACGCGACGTCGACCATCTCGTCCACCGCCGATGACGCACCGGTAGCGGCGTCGGTCGCCAAGACCTATTGCTCGACATCTTTTCTCCATATCGCTGCCGAAGCGATCCAGATGCACGGCGGTATCGGATTCACGTGGGAACACCCGGCCCACCTGTATTTCAAGAGAGCCAAGACGTCCGAGATCATGTTCGGCAGTCCGTCTCATCATCGTGATCTGATCGCGGCGCAAATCGGAATCGTCTGAAAAAGGAGAGCTCATGCGAATATTCGAATCAGGAGACGACATTCTCGGTGCAGTGGGCGAGACGCTCGGTTCGAGCGCCTGGCTGGAGATCGACCAAGCGCGGGTCGACGCTTTCGCAGATGCCACCGGAGACAATCAATGGATTCACGTCGATGTCGAACGAGCCCAGAAAGAGAGCCCCTTCGGGACCACGATCGCCCACGGCTACCTTTCACTGGCCCTACTGCCGATGCTCGGTGGACAGATCTACGCATCCCGAGGTGCCAAGATGGGCGTCAATTACGGTTCCAACAAGGTGCGTTTTCCCACTCCGGTGCTCGTCGGGGCGAGGGTTCGCCTGACGTCGATTCTGTCCGAGGCATCCACTCTTGCCAACGGATCGATACAGATGGTCGTGACTCAGACATTGGACGTGGAGGGCAGTGACAAACCCGCCCTTGTCGCCGAGACAGTCAGCCGCCTCGTTTTCTGACCACCGGCAATCGAGTAGGGCAGAGTCGTATATGACGACTCTGCCCTTTCTCTCGTTTCGGAGACCCCCGCGTCTAACTCGCTTCTCCCGACATCAGTTTCCAGATACCCATCGATTCACTGGAGGCGTCGCGAGTCCGCAGGCCGACAGCGCGGTCCCATTGCCGTCGCGTTCCGAACTCGTCCCTCCAAGCCGAAGCCCGCATGGTCGACAGTCGAAGTTGGTGATCGAGGGTGAAGCCGATAGCACCGTGAACCTGATGAGCATTCCTCGTCACCACCGTCGCCGCGTGGCCGGTGCAGGATCGAGCAACGGCAATGGCGAAAGCCGCTGCCCCGGAGCCGAACCCCTCTTCAACGACTGCCTCCACAGCAGCGGACACTGCAGTCGAGGCTATGGCGGCTTCACCCGCCGCTTCGGCCACCAGCTGCTGCACCGCCTGAAACTTGCCCACCGATCGACCGAACTGTACCCGTGAATTCGCGTGCTCGACGGTCAGGTCGAGCACCTTGCCGAGTGCGCCGGAAATCTGCACCGCTCGGGCGAGGGCCCCACGGAGCTGAAACTCGGCCAAGGTCGAACTGTCGACAGCAGTCAGGCCGAGATCCACCACCGCTGCGTCGATGGCGAAAGAGTCACGCGGTTCGCGAGCGACGTTGTATCCGTGAACCAGATCGGATGGCGTCGCAACGGTCACGAACAGTTCACCGCGCCAATCACCCAGCACGACAACGCAGTCGACGTCGCGCGCCCATGGAATCCGCTCGAATGTGCCACTGACGCGCCCAGACTTGATCTCGATTGTCCCGGCAGCAGCCGTCATCGGACCCGATGCGATAGCCAATCCTGATCGTTCCAACAACCACGACGCCAAGAGGTCGTTCTCCGCCAGGGGAACTCGCGCGGAATGCTCCGCCGAAGACCTGAGTACTGTGCTCCACTCACGGACACTTGCACCGCTACCTCCCGCCGCTTCCGACGTCGTCAACAGCGCTAGCCCACTGTCGGTGAGCTTTCGCCACAGGTCGCGATCGAACGGTACCGATACAGTTGGCGCGCTGGGAGTTTCCGATGACGCAAAGATATTTCCGGCCAGTTCTCGAAGGTCAGCAAGATCGTCAGGGTCTGTCATCGCATACCTAATCCCCGTGCAATCACGGATCTGAGAATTTCACTTGTACCACCGCGGATCGTGAAGCCAGGCGCGTGGAGAATGCCCTCGGCGAGGAGCCTGGTAAGCATCTTTTCGGACGTAGCATCCGGTTGATCGACGGTCCCGCTACTGACCTCTTCCACTACCCGGCCTTCGAAGCGCGTACCAACGTCTTTCACGAGGGCGGCTGCGAGATCGGGCGTGTGTCCATCGGACAGCTCACCCGCGATCGCCATCGACAGACGACGCAGAGCACTTCCCCGCGCGATCAGGGCACCCATGTGTTCGAGGTCGTCATCGGCGATATCTGTTGGGGCGAGTGCGTTCAGTATCGGCATGGTGGACAGAATTCGTTCCGGCCCACTCCGTTCGACGGCCAATTCCGACGTCACCTGCGACCAGCCGTCACCGGGATTACCGAGCACCATCTCATCCGGAACAAACACCTTGTCGAGATGCACTTCGTTGAAGTGGTGGACTCCGGTCAACAGCTTGATCGGCCGGATATCGATTCCGGGTGAATCCAAGGCGACGATGAACTGTGACAGGCCATCGTGCCGATGCGCGGGATCCAGTGGCTCCGAGCGAGCGAGGACGAAGAACGCCGTGCTGTGATGAGCACCCGACGTCCACACCTTGGTGCCCGAAATCGTCCACCCGCCGGCGACTTTCTTCGCCGTCGTACGGACGCTCGCGAGGTCGGAACCCGACTCCGGTTCACTCATGCCGATGGCAAAATATGTCTCCCCTCGCGCTATCCCCGGGAGGTACATACGCCGCTGGGACTCGGTACCGTATGCAAGCAGAGCGGGCGCAATCTGGCGATCGGAAACCCAGTGGGCGGCGACAGGCGCGCCCGCCGCGAGGAGTTCCTCGGTGACGATGTAGCGGTCGAGATGTGTGCGGCCCTGACCGCCGTATTCCGCGGGAATTGTCATTCCCAGGAATCCGTGTTCACCGAGCCTGCGGCTGAACTCTGGAGACCATCCCGAGATCCACGAGTCCACGACCGGCCGGAATCCACCGGACGCACGCTCGATGTCGAGGAACTCTCGTACCCGTCGCCGTAGCTCGTCCGCGCCCGGCCGGGTGCGCGCCTGATACTCCGGCACGAGTCCGATCGTCATGACGCCCCTCTCCCTAGGTGTAATCAACAAAATAATATACCTATATAGGTGCCGGGGCCAATGGCAAGGTCTCAACGCACGGGGTCAGTAACGCATGTGCGTTCCGGCCGAGACGTTGATCGTCTCGCCGGTGATGTTCGCGGACGCGTCGGAGACGAGGAACGCAGCCGCTTCGACGACATCGCCGACAGAGGCCAGACGTCCCAGAGGAGACTTGGAGAGCTCGGCAGTCTTCATATCGGCATGGAGCGTGTCGGTGAAGCGGGTGCCGGTAATCATCCCCATCGACAGCGTGTTGGCCCTGATGCCGAACGGGCCGCCCTCGTGGGCACAGCTGCGGGTCAGGACGTTCAATCCGCCCTTTGAGACTGCATAGGGTGCTTCGATCCCCAGTCCGCCGACATCGGGCGCGTAGGTCGACACGTTGAGAATCACCCCACCTCGGCCCGCGTCACGCATCTGCCTCATGGCCTGACGAGATAGCATCCACGGACCGTTGAGGTTCACATCCATGACCCGATCCCACTCGGCGGGGTCGTAGTCGAAGATCGAGCCGAGCACGTTGTAGGCCGCATTGTTGACCAACAGGTCGATCGGTCCCACCTCCCCACGGCACCAGTCGGTCACCTCGACGATATCGTCTCGGTCACCGACATCCAGTCGTCGGGCGACCGCCCGGCCCCCGTGCTCACGAGCTGCGCGGTCGATCTCTTCGGCCGCTTCGACAACTCGCTTCGGATGCGAGTCCGTCACCACGACGGTCGCACCGCTTGCGCCCAGCCGCATCGCAATCGCTTTTCCGATCCCTTGCCCGGCAGCCCCGGTGACCAAGGCAATCCGCCCAGTCAAGTCAACCATTGCGTCACTCTCCTTCATGCTCGACAGTCTATATTTTAATCATTCAGCTAATTTAGCTGAACCTTTGCGAGAGAGTCTTACATATTGTTACTGCCTGATTCGGACCAACGGCGCGCGGAGGGAGGCAGCGATGACCGCAGCCGATCGGCACGAACCGCCGCGATCGCGTGGGTAGGAGAACTGGACGAATACTGGGCGAATCGTCAGGGATTCGGCACAGAAGGTGGTCGCACATCTATGCCGAGGCTCAAAGGAAGAAATTCTGCTCTCGAACCAGGACGAAACAGAGATGGGTAGGCCGATCCCAGTCAGCCCGTCTCGACCCGACGGCCAGAAGAAGCAAGTCCACCTCGAGGAGACGTTCGGTTCCAAGGAAGCTGCGCAGGAGCGATGCGACGAACTGAAATGGCAAAAGGCACAGGACCATTGCGCAATCCGCGTCGGAGATACGCAAGGCAGACGACCAACCGTTCGGCCACTACACGGCGGCGTGGCTGGAGTCGATGGAGGTCAAGGTCGCACGCGGTCAGCTCAAAGAGCGCACCCTGAACGACTACCGGAAGCTGCTCCATCGGTACGTGCTCGACAGGTTCGGCCGCCAGGCCGTCGCAACCATCACCGCGAGACAGTGCGAGGAGTTCCTGGCAGCCCTAGTTCGGCAGCAATCCAGGCAAGGCGCAGACGGAGTGCTGAACAATCGACTCACCCCGGCGACGATCAAGCACGCATGGTCGACGTTCGGACGAGTACTCAAGTACGCCATGCGGCACGACGCAATCCCGTCGAACCCAGCCGACCGAGTGGACTTCGCCGGAAAGCGGTCCACCGGAGACCACGACCGCTTCGAGCACCACCCGCTCACTGCCGCTCAGGTTTCCGCAGTCTCGAACGCGGTCGCGGGTGAGGTGGACGGGCTACCGGCCTTCCCGATCTACGCGCCGATGGTGGACTTCCTCGCCTACAGCGGCATCCGCGCCGCCGAGAACGCGGGACTGGAGGTCGGAGACCTGGCTTTCACGACTGGCCCCGCCAGAGCCGACGGCTCCCCTACCGTGCGCTGCGCCGTCCAGGTGCGCCGAACCAAGGACCGCAAGAACGGGCAGTGGGTACCGAGCACGCCCAAGTCCCGGAAATCTCGGCGAACGCTTCCGCTGCCGACCTGGCTCGCGGAACGGATGCGGTTGTACCTCACGGAACACCACCCGAGAGCCAACGAGCCGACCGCTCCCCGGTGGCCTTCGCGGAAGAACGGCGGCGGATACCGCGCAGTAGGCGAACGCTACGCAGTACCGCTGGACTGGTCGCTGCCGTTGGCGATGGGATCGTTCTACGACACCATCTTCCGACCGGCGTTAGTCGCGGTCGGCCTGCCCGCCAGCGCCCCGGCAGATGGCGACACCCCGGCCACTCGCGGAGTGCGGCTCCACGACCTCAGGCATACGTTCGCCACGATGCAGCTGATGGCCGGGACCCACTTCATGCAGGTATCAAAGTGGCTGGGAAACAGTACATTCACCCTCACGCTCGACACGTACGGCGATTGGATCCCCGAGGAGGACGGCGGCGCGGGCAACAACCTGCCCGAGCCAACCGCCGTCCCGATGACACCCAACGCCGAGCAGTCGAACGTCGTGCCGCTGTTCGGTAAGAGGTCGGGCTAATCCGTCGCGTCTGGGATTTGTCGAACACGGTCGCCGACTCGTACTTTCATGTCCCGCTTCTCGCTGTCAGCTTCGGAGAACTCGGCGTCAAACGAATCGAGCACTTCACGCCGCGGACCGAACACATTTGCCAGACCGGATACCCCAAGCCCTCCTTGGCCGCCAACGAAGTGTGTGCTGAAAGTGCTAGCAACCGCAGCGCGCGAATACAACTCGTCGACCTCGACACGCGCCTTCTCGTAAGGAATGGTCTCAATCACCTCATTGGTTTCCGGGTCGACGATCGGCTCGCCCTCCCGTGACAGGATCTGGAATCGCATACCGAGTTCGACCTCATCCTCTGACCCGCGATTGATTACGACAGCGTACTGAGAGTCCACTCTCGCGACAGATCCGACTATTAAACCTTGTGCATCTAGATCGGCCATTAAGTCTCCCCACCTCCGTTGTTGGTGCTATCCGCCGCTTCCCGGACGATATTGATTTCATCTTGGACTGCTTCTGGAACGAACCGCTCCCAATCCTTAATCGAGTCTTCAGTATTGCTGAATATTGACTGTGCCAACTCTTCCGCAATGCGCATTTGGGTCCGCAACTCTGACGAACTGCCGCTTCGATCCCGAGTCAATTCCTGCAAGCGGCCAAGGCCGCTGAGGGATCGAAAGATCCTCCTGGCCGCGGACCGTGCATTCTGCTCCATCAGTTCCCGGTTGTGGAGATCCTGCAAATTCTTGTCGTGCTGCTGATGCTGCTGCATCAGCAGTGCGATTATCCAGCCAGCAGCGACTGATAGGACCGTCAGCAGAACTGTGAGTACATACCCTTCCTTTGGAGTCTGCCCTCCATCTGAGCTGAGAGCTATGCCAACAACGAACGTGACCAGGGTTGCGAAAACCAACGAGGCGGCGAGAACGATCGACCAAATCGGTATACGGCGCGGCGTACTTCCGCCCTCAGCTGTCACAGACGCATCCTACCCACCGGCACACACGCGTTTCACGACCACTCGCCACCAATACGTCGGCTCGGCGTAGATTTCTCTGGCACCGTTGGAACCCTGTTCCTACCGATTGCGCATTGCGCGCAACATTACAATCCGGCATCACAAGGTGACTGGCTGATTCTCCGAGTGCGCTTCGCCACTCTCGGTCCAGTTAAATACGACGGTCGTTCGTTCCGCCATACCCATTCGCAATCCCATTACCCAGTTGAGCGAAGCAAGTGGCGGCAAGTCCACTGGCGAGTCATCCCGCCGACAGACGTGTTCACGTAGCCCGTCTCCAAAGTCAATCGTGAGCCCCTCCGCAGTTACTGTCTGAGACTTGTTCGCGACAACAACCGCTGCACGGGTCGTGAACTTCGGTGCGCCTTTCTTATCGATGCCCGTCTGTTCGCGTCGCTTTTCTATCGTCAGGCGGGGAACGGCATGTTCGCCCTTCTTCACGACAGACGGTGCGCCAAGCCCCATCTCGGTTAAGTCATCCTCGAGGGCGTTGCGGACTTTGAACGCTAGGTCGTTCAGGTCGGTGTAAACACCCAGCAAGCCCTTGGATTCCATTTCAGCTCTAAACTTCTCCAGACGCGAGAACTCTTTGGCGTCAAACTTGCTGCGATCGATTGGTTCGTCCGAGAAGTAGACGTGCACCGGCTTGCCCGCATCGGCAGCACGCTCGATCTCCTCTGCCGTTCCCGACACTGCAGAATCGGTCTCCTGCCCGAGACGGCTGTCGAACAAGGCAATCACTACATCGGCCTTGTCCACCAACTGCGAGTTGATGACGCTTTGCCCACCGCTCGCGTTGAGCTGCGGGACGGAATCCGTCTTCCAAAATCTCGGCAGCAGAATTGTTTGAGCCCCGGGAGCACGGCTCGCATTCCAACCGTGGAGAGCGTCCTTTACGGTTGCCACCTCCTCGGCTGTATCACCAGGAGTCGAGATCATCACTTCGAGGACGTGCGCGTCAAAGGCCATTACCAGATCGTACCGAGCGGTACCGACACGCGAACTGCGTTGCGCGGACGATTTTCCGCCCTCACGGCCTTTTCACGGCCCTCGGAGAGTTGGGATGCGAACCGAGCCCGGTCGATCGACCGCTGACCTGCGAGAACGCCGTGCCCCCAGTCGGACTCGAACCGACACTGTGCGGATTTTAAGTCCCTAGAAGTGGATTCACTTGAACTACGTTGGACTCGATATCTGTTTATTCGCAACAGTTTTCGTACATCACCGTCCGGGCCAGTCCATGTCCGAACGTACCGACTTGTGACACTCTCGTGACACCGAACTATGCGCACCTGCCGACGTCAGGCGAGCCTGAACGAACGTGGACTTCAGTGGTGCGCGGAGGACCAACGGTCGGGCTACGCAGTTCAATGGCAGCGGATCCTGTGACATCTGAAAATGCCAACGGTGACGCGAAAGCCCCCTTACAGACGGGTCGATCCACCGATACGCTTCAGCCTCTGCCCCTGCGGACGGAAAGAGCTCGTGTCATACAAATCCCCAGCGACGAGCGACTGTAATCTTGTTTTCCTTCGACCCGGGAGGACAATTGAGCGAGATCACGAACCAGCGCGGTGTTGCACTCGCCAAACAGCAGGCGCTACAACTCGGCTGGTTCTTCCGTTCCCAAGAGGAAAGCGATCAGGGCATCGACGCTCATGTCGAAAAAGTCGAGATCACCGAAGCTCCCGGTAGGCCGGACAGGGAGGTCGGTACCGGCCGACTGATCGCCGTCCAGATCAAGACCGGATCGAGCTACTTCAAGACGCCTTCCCCCAACGGCTGGTGGTTCTCATTCGACGCAAAAAAGCACAAACTATGGCTTGACCATGCGCTGCCGGTAGTCGTAGTACTTGTGATGTGGACCTCGATGTCGACCAGATCTACTGGCAAAGAATCTCCGATGGAACGGTGACATCAACAGGCAAAGGTTTCAAAGTCGAAGTTCCTCGCGCACAAACGGTGACAACCGCCGACGCTGAGTGGACACATATCGCAAGTGGTCTGGAAACGCAGGCACTTACAAAATTCGAGAACACCATCGGGCAAGTGCCACCCACCGTCGCAGAAGTCCTGTCCAATCGCCCAGCGTCCGAAAGAGCCGACGCTGCACTGCTGACCGCTCATCTAGCTGCTGGACGAGCC
Organism: Rhodococcoides sp. S146-33; assembly: GCF_059489205.1. Taxonomy (NCBI): domain Bacteria; kingdom Bacillati; phylum Actinomycetota; class Actinomycetes; order Mycobacteriales; family Nocardiaceae; genus Rhodococcoides; species Rhodococcoides sp. S146-33. The sequence continues at coordinate 10,025 of NZ_JCAJWY010000002.1, read as the reverse complement.
AATCCGAGAGGCACGGTCGAATCCCTCCTAGCTACATCGCCGATTTGGATGACTAGATATCCTGTGTGGACTTGGCAAGCACTCGGTTCCTATGCCGCAGAACACGAGCACTTCGACCTCAGCTCAGAAGCGTTCGAACGTGCCGCCCATCCACTTTCTGCAGGCAGAGGCCACCTACTAGCTGCCGCAGGACTCAACGCTATGCACAGTGACCGCATCCGAGCCGAGCAACTCCTGACGGAAGCGGAACTCACATCAAATGCCCGCCTCTTAGTGGCAGTCGGTAGGGCGCTGCTCGAGCATCCTGCCGACGATGCCGGGCCCCGGAGGATTCCGCCAGTCATCGCAACTGACAGCGAGGAAGTCCGTGCATCAGGACCGGTGCAGGGCTTCCTCGCCGACCAAGCTCTACGCGCAGGAGACGTCAACACCGCCGAACGCCACTCGTCTGCACAGCTTGCCGCAGAGCCGACGAGCTCAGCTGTCATGATGCAGCGTGCCGAAATCCTGATGCGCCGTTCCAACTCGACGTCGGCGGACCCCGACGACATGCCCGATGCTATCGAACTGCTCACTCGCGCAAGAGCACAACGAATCCTGTGGGCCGGACCAATCCTTGAGCTCACGGTGACACTCTCGCAATCGTTACTGGTCATTGGAAAATTCAACGCAATCCTCGATCTGAGCCTGCAAGATCGCGGGCCTACGACATCCGATGACACCGCCGACCCACGGATCCGCAGGAACACGATCATCGCTGCCTACTTCTCTGATCAGCCTCACCTCGTCGATCACCTGATCGCCCACCTAGGTGACGGCACGGCCGACTCCCTGCTGAAAGTCCGAATCGGCCTGTTAGAACTTTCCCCCATCGAACAGATCGCCCTTCACCGATCAGCGCTTGTCGAAGCGCGCGCGTCACTCGAGTACCACGAAATCGCGAACGCCGTAATCGCATTGGCCGCCCTGGGCGAGGACCACGGCGACGTACTCCGTGAGCTGAAGGACCGATCCATCGTGCCCGGAGAGATGGTCGAACTGGTCGATGCATTGATCGCGGCTCACGATGACTTAGACCTGGCCTTGCCGACCCTCCGAGCCCTCGCGCGCACCGACATCGTCGCCAGCGAACACCTCAACGCGCTACTGAGGGAGGACCAGCGATATCAGGAAGCAGCCGACAACGCACGGACCCAGTTCGACGTCACAGGTAACCCACATTTCTTGATCCAACAGGCCCAGAATCTCATAGATGCCGGTGCACCCCATGCTGAGGAGGTGGCCCGGTCGGCTGCCAATTCCACAGAAGTGCAGCCCGCGGAACGCGCACGATTACACCTTTTTCTAGCCGGGTTAGCCGGAGACCGCGGCGATTGGCACGTCGCCGAACGCGATCTCGTCGCGGCGCTCGCGGTCGGAGGCCAATCCGACGCTGCCGTTTGGAGAATTGTGATCGCCCAACTCAATCAAGGAAAGCTAAATCGTGCAGCCGCTACCTTCGCCAAGTACCGGCCACGCATTCGCAATCTCGCCGAGGCGCGATTATGGCTCAACGCGCACGCCACTGTCCGGTGGGAAGAGGAGACCGCAGCGCAGGCGCTCACCCTAGCCGAAAAATTCGATGATTCAGACCTGCCGTCGGAGTGCGCACGAGCTGTGTTGGTCGCGACCCGTTCTTCCGCCGACCCCGAGACTGGAGGCGACCCGCCGGATGACGATGCCCCAGACATACGAGCATTCGCCTTGTCAGAAGTTCCGTCGGCACTTCACGAGCGAGCATTTGCCATCCTCACGTCCCTCAACGCTCAGGGAACACCTACGGGGTTTGACGAACACCAGGTCTCCGAGGATCAACTACCGGAAGAGATCATCTCCCAGCTCCAACAGCGTGACGCGATAACTTCCTCGCTAGAAGAAATAGTGAAGTCGGTGAACGCCTCTCGGCTCCCGATGGGCGCACTGTCAGGCCTGCTCGAGAAGGGTTATGCGACGGTCCTCATACAGCGACTCTTCGGCGCATTGGTCTCCGGGTCTGCGGACGATAACGAGCATACGCGCGACGTTGAAGACGCAGAGCAATCACTCGGCAGCTCAGCGGTGATGGACGCGTCAGCCATGTTGACGATCTCAGGTATGGAGACCGGCAGCAGGCTTGGTGGCCAATTTGTCGAACTCACTGTGCCTGCAAGCTCCATGCGCGACGTTCACCACGCGTCAGCACACATTCGGCAGCTTGCGAACAGCCCAGGAACACTCGGGTGGGATCGGAGAACCAATTCGCCCTACTTTGCACCCCTCTTGGACGAAGAGTTCGTAAGGATCCACGATCGCGCCGCGAAACTGGAGCAGTTCGCCGAAGGTTTACCGGGACGGGTCGTGTTGGCTCGCACCCTGTATCCGGAACTATCTGACGCACCCGCGCATCATCCCTGGACCGATGTCATACAACTCGCTCATGATCGAGGTGTGCCCCTATGGAGCGATGACCTCGGGCTCAGACGATATGCACGCGAGCATTCGGTTGTGTGCTTCGGAACCTCAGCCTTGATCGAAGCAGTGCGCGACCGAACAATTGCGCGGCGGGTTACCGACGCCGCAGTTGAGGCGGCTGCGGTACGAGCGGCATCAGACAATCTCCAGCTAGCCAAAGATTTCGTGGTGGACGTGCCTTTGACTCGCGAGGACTTGATTGAACTCGCCGAAAACGACCTCTGGCGGGCCCACAGCGGTGCCACTGCTATTTCTCGCGCCGCTTGGTGGTGCTGGACCGAAACGCCGTTCGAGGACCTCCGCGCGTTATATGAAAAGGTACAAGAGTCAGCGCCGGACGAACTTGGTTCCTGGCAATCCGCCGCGATGCAGGGAGCTGCATCTGCTTACACCGACGGACAATATGCCGCCACGGTGCTCGCAGCACTTTCGCTCGCTGGGTTCGGCACCGATGTGACCGTTGAAATTGTCTCGCAGGGAATCCGGCGTGCACGAATCGCAGCAGAGGCAAACAACCTCGACGATCCGCTCAACTACCTGGCCTCGGCGGCCAAGCTGTTGCCATCCGAGAGCGTCGAGACGCTCGGAGCCGTTGCCGCCGAGGTAGTAGCCAATCTCCGCGAAGCCGACTAGCCAGCAGTCTGCCTGGTGTCGATGTGCGAGCGACGGACGGACAACCACAACTATGCTCGTTCTCGTGCAGCGACGGCCACGCCGCTTAGATCCTCCGGGGAAATCTAACTGGACCGTCGCGATCATGTGCCAGCGATAGAGGTGTGCGTGATGCTCCTTACTTCTCTCCGGGCATTGCGGCGAGAATGTGTTTTGAAGCCCAGAATTTGCAAGCTGCCAGAGTCGTCGTGTCGCCCGGATCAGGGGCATCCGCCGCATTGAAGACAAAGTCATCCTCCCTCCAAAGTTCGCTCGGGACTAGCTTCTGGAAGAGCTCGTCTGAAAATTCAGTCCCGTCGCGAAACGCAGTGCTGACAAAGCGCGATGCAATGTCTAGAGGAGTCGTGACCCCTGATGCAAGGCGATCAGTTACTCTGTGCTTGAGCATGGCCCAGTCGACATCTTTCATCCATTGTCCAACGTGAAGAATCGACGTATAGAGCTTTGGGTCGTCCCGAAACCGTTCCTCAATGAGGCCACTGTCCGCGACTTCTACAGCACGCCTTCGGACGATATCGCTTAAAGGTTCGACTGCCGACAGATCAACTCCCGGCAGCGGGCGTTCAAAAGCTGAGGACTTCTCCTTTGTTTGCCACCTTGCATAGTTTACTACCAGCACATCAAATGCTGCCGTCAGGCCACAGGCTCGTTGATAGTCGTCAACAATGCCTTCTCTATCACGCTCATTGCTTGCGGAGATCGCGCGGCAAAGTATGGCAAAGACTACAGAGTCCCAACCTGTCGACGGAAGGTAGGGGTATTGGCTTTCAGCCAGCGCGGAATTGCTGACGAGTATTGCCGCCTCGAGACACGGTTGCGATCTTGCCTCTGCACACGCGTCGAGCGCGGCCGTGATCTTGCGTCGCACGAGAACTCCACGCCCCTCGCTTGCTATTGCCGTTTCTATCTCACTTTGAGGCGGCCACGATCCGTGACTTACTAAATATTCGAACTCAGCGCGCACTTGGCTGTCAGAGATATCGTCCAGTGGGATACGAAGATCGAAGTAGCGGTCGAAGTACGCACCGTCTCCAATTCGCTTGTGTCCATCGGCCCGATCGCTACCCGGTATTCTGTCCACCTCTGAAAGCTTAGGGAATAGAATTGACAAAAGATTAAGAACTTCGGCTACCTCAGAACCTGAGGCATCCAAATTTGCGGTTTTCGAAATTCGATGCTCCCAGTCGACACGAGAAAGACTAGGCTTTTTCCCGAGATAAGGCGTTCCTCCGTCAAATAGATCCTTGCGCCAGAGCCTCAGTTCTTCGTACATTTGCGGGTACGTTAGGCGCACGTAAGTTAGCAAGGTGGCGTCTACTAAATCGAGTTCCTGAGCACCAACCAGTGTGAACATAACATCCACCTGGGTGCACAGGCGATAGACAGATCGCAAATTCATTCGATCACTCCGCGGAATAGCCTCGACCACGAAGGCTGCCAGATCTTGATTCCTACCGGGCGTTCCGCGAAGATGCACCGCGAAGTCGAGGCTGTGCGTTGCCGCAACTTGCTGAAGTAGCCTGCGAGACTCAGCCAATAAATGACCAGCTTGTATCGGCGGCAGGGCAAATGGGTATTGCACTATTTTTTCGAGATACCCCCTAGCTCGTTCCCTATGCCCACCAGTTAGATCTGCGTCTGCAAGGACATCAAGGACTGCGCCTTCGTCGTAGGCGAGGAGGTAGTGAACTCGGTTAAAACGCCCGAGCAGTCGAACCGCCTTCATAACCGACACCAACTCATTTGAATGCAGGCGATCGACATCGTCCACAATCACAAGAACATTCACGTTGGCGGCGGCTATTGCAGCCGAGGCTTTCGCGAATCGAGCCGCAAACGGATCGACGGCCGTTCCATACTTCCCTAGCTGTTCCGCGACTGCGTCGGTGCCACTCACCGCCATCTTTTGCAAAGCCCCATCTCCGAGATGCTTCTCGATATAAGAAGTCAGGCCAGCTTTCAATACCGCGCTTGCGACTGGCATTGCATTAGCAAGGGTACGAACGGCCTCGCGTCCCTCGTTCGTGTCGGGCATTGCTGCAATCACGGTTCGATAGAATTCTTCGGTAAGGGACGTCGTGTCGTCCGCGGACCAGGGAGTGAAGGTACGAACCGCCCAGGTGCACGTTCCGTCCTCGCGGGTCTTGCTGCCAAGCTTGGACGCAATCATTGCGAGCACGCTGCTCTTGCCGCTCCCCCAGGGGCCTGTTAGTCCGTAGACAACGCTTGCGCCCGTTCCCGTCCGGTTTATCCGCTCAGCAATTTGGCTGGCATAAGGAGCTCTGCCAAGCCGGTCAAATTGTTCAATGTCGTTTTCCGATGCCCCAATGGGCAGGTTCGAGTCGGAGAAGCCCTGGGAAAGCGAGACCGTACCTAGAACATTCTGAACATTCGCGAGCGGGCGTGGTGGGGCTGGTCGCGTTGCGGACCACACAGTAGCCAACGGTAGTGCGACACAGCCAGCAATTAGTGCCCCGACCACGCTTCTGAAGATCGACCAATCCTCACCCCTTGGCCCCAGAGCCTCGACGGCGTCGACAACCCAGCTCCCCACTTCGACCACACTCAACTAAAACTACCTTCCAGGCTGCTGGAGGAGCGCCGCCGCGTCAGCTCTGACTGCGGATCCGTGTGAACTTCTCCAGTCGGCCGACGTGACCAACACCGGAAACTTTAACCTCGCCTCGGACATGCAACCGCCTACGCCACGCACACAGCCACCAAACCTGGGGCAGTCCCGACCGAGCCTGGCGGGCAATGCCGACCCGTCACCAAGGCCCGTGTCGCACGGGTTACCACAAGGGTAGGCAGTGGTGCCGAAAGTCAGAAGAGATATTCACTTGGAGTTAAAGCCGGCCCTGAATTTCCCGGTCTCGTGCTCCACTTCCAACCCGGTAGCGCGCCGAGCTTGTCTTTGCGCTCGTCCGCCATCCGCCCGTGGGCCCAACTCTGGCGCTGCCCAGCGACCCAGGTTCCGATCTTGAATCCTGTTGCGTCGATTTGCTTTTGCGCAGGGCACGCGTGCCCGTGCTCATCAACGTATCGCAGCAGATGTTGGTAGCCCTCCTCCCAACGTAAGTCTCGCGATGACACGGTCCACTCGGGCAATGTCACGAGGCGCTCGCGGCGTTGCTCGCTGAGCTCGGACCACTTCGTGCGCTGGGTGGCAACCCACTGTCCCAGACGAAAGTCCTGAAAGATGCAGTCCGCTCGCACTTGCGCGCCGCCGTTCTCATCTACGTAGGCAGCGAGCCGCTCGAATCCTTCTTCCCACTGCGCGTCTGCAACGTTCAAAGTCCATCCGGGGAGCTGCTCTAACCGAAAGCGGCGCTCTTCTGTGAGGGATGGCCACTTCGTCTTCTGATTGGCGACCCACGACCCGAGGCGCTTCCCGTCGCCGGTGGAGTATGCCTGCGGGACTCTCGCGTTGCCGTGTTCCGATACATATTGCTCCAGCTGACGGTAGCCGTCTTCCCATGCCGAGGTCCGGGTGTCTAGTGTCCACCCGGGCAGGTGCTCTATTCGTCGCCGACGTTCGTCATTGAGTGAATCCCACGTCGTCCTGAGGTTGCTGACCCAGCTTCCGAGTTTGGCTCCGTCTTCTGCCACGTAGGATATCGGCACCCGACAGGTACCGTGTTCCGCCACGTATGCATCGAGCCTGCCGACCCAGTCTTCCCACCAGTCGCCCCGTGCATCGAGTGTCCAACCTGGGAGGTTCGCGAGTTTGCTGCGCCGAGCCTCATCCATTTTGTCCCACTGTGCCCGCTGGACACTGACCCACTTTCCCAAGGGATAGCCGTCGCCGGCAGCATACGACTGCATGACGGCGGCACTACCGAACTTCTTTACGTAATCCACGAGATGCTGGTGTCCGGAGTTCCATTTTCCCTCGACAGCATTCAGCGTCCATCCAGGTAGTACTTCGAGCTTTACCTGCCTGTCGTCGGTCAGCTGGTTCCATGTCCGTCGTTGGCGTCGTACCCACGATTCCAAATCGATGCCGTTGACTGTCAGCCCTCGCGGAGGATTCGCATGACCATGTTCCTCGACGTAGGTCGACAATGCGGTAAATGATCTGTCCCACAATGTTGTTCGAGCGTCTAGGGTCCAACTGGGCAGACTTTGCAACCGCGCCTGTCGCTCCGTCGGCATTGCAGCCCACTTGCTGCGCTGCTTACCCACCCACTTGCCGAGCCGATACTCGTCATCACATACGAAGTCGTCGCGGACCTCCGACGTGCCGTGCACAGCTGCATACGCCTCGAGATGTCGGATGCCTGTTTCCCACTGATCCGCCTTCGGGTCCCAGCTCCATCCAGGCAAAGCCTGCAATAATTCTCGACGTTCCGGGCTCAGTTGGTTCTTCAACATACGGCTGCGTTGACCTGTCACCCAGGAACCCAGGCGATAGCCGTCGATGCTGTGTGTTTGCTGTACCAGAGCATGCCCATTCTGGTCGACGTATCGTTGCAGCAGTCCAAACCAGAACTCCCATGGCTGGCTCACCTGCTCGACGAGGCGGGTGTCGAATGCGCGGACGAAGTCGTCCCCGACCTTCACCGGTACGTCGAGGTGGATTTTGTCCGGCAACTTCGGCGAACCGCCATGGCGACCCATCTCACGGCGCAGCGTGTCAATCTGTTCGGCCAGGTCGGAGTCGTGCGCCCTCAGAGCCTTGATCACCTCCCACACCGGCTTGAACGCGGAATCATCAAGCGCAACAGCGGGGTCCACGTTGGAGTCGATGAAGACGGGTAGAACGATCGTTCCCAGCATCTTGTCGTCGGCGTTGCGGATCGCACGTCCGACGGCCTGGACGATGTCGACCTCGGAACTCCTCGGGTCGATGAATGCAACGCCGTCGAGGGTTGGCACGTCCACGCCTTCGGCGAGGCAGCGGGCGTTTGCCAGCAAGCCTCGCTCCCCACTACCCAGACCGCTCAGGCGCTGTAACAACACATGTCGTTCGCCGGCGGACATCGAACCCGAGGCGTGCCTGGACCACAGGTCGCCAATCGGGCGCTGGTCGTCGGGCATCCAGTCGATGACCGCGGGCATCTCTGCAGCAAAGCTGCGGGCGCGGGCAACCCTGGAATGAAAACTGATCACACGGGTGAGGTCGTACTGACGCATGGCCTTGGCCAGCCCGATCTGTCCGGCCAGGGTGCGAGCGTCGGTGATTGCCTCACCTGTCCGGCTGACCAGGCTCCCCCGCTCGGCATGGTTCCTGTACGTCGCGTCATCGACTCCGACGATCACCACCTGGTAATCCGTGAGAAGGTCCCGGCTGATTGCCTCACCGAAGCCAAGTCTGTGGAACACGTCGCCGAACAACATTTCGTCGTCCATCGACGCGACTTCGAAGTCGACTTCGTTCGCAGCCTTGATCACTCGTCCGGTGAAGTACCTCGGCGTCGCGGTCATAAACAACCGCCGCGAAGCCCGTATCTGATTCCTGTCCAATACCGTCGCGAAGGCAGACGATTGGCGACCGGTACAGCGGTGCGCTTCATCTGCGATGACCAAGTCGAACCCTGGCACGCCGGCTAACTTCTGCGCCTCGGCGACCTGAGGAGACGACTGGTATGTAGAGAACACGACGCTAGGCCCACGACGATCCCGAAGGAACTCAGCGATGGCGGCGGGGTCGCTGGTGACGGGCAGTCCAAGCTCGCTGGCGTGCTCGACCGGAGTGTCGTCATCACGTGACACCGTTTCGTCCGAACAAACCGGAAGAACTGCGACGGCCAAAGGCAATTGAGGCTTCCAGACGCGCATCGTTTGCTTCAACAGAGACAGTGAAGGAACCAGAACCAGCGTGCTCCGCGAGTCCAGTCGATCGCTGATGAATTGCGCTGTAATCGTCTTACCCGTACCGCACGCCATAATCAGTTGACCACGATCGGCGTCCTCGAAGCCGCGGATGACCGCCTCGATCGCTTCGTGTTGATAGGGGTGCGGTACGTAGCTACGTGGCATCGGAGATTGTTTTAGTTGGGTGGGATCGGCAGGCCAGTTGACCTCGGCAGTGAGTAAGTCGCTCAGCATCACCAACCCGATGGGCTTTTCTTGAGCGGATATGGTTCGCCTGGCGTTGGGGCTGAGCTTGTCTGTGGTAGCGACGAGAAGCCGGTGGGAGAACACCGCGCGGGAGGATTCGGCCAAGAACGTGTTCACGTCGGCCTTGGTGACCGCATGCTGACTTCCGTAAGCCTTCGCTTGAATCGCCCACAGTCGCCCCTGGTGGTCTTCGGCGACGATATCTATACCTGCATCCGCACCCCACCGGCCCGGCCACTCGTCCCACAGCCACAGGTTACGAAACGTGCTCCGGTACTGCGGATCGTTCGCCAAGTACCAGCGACAGACGTGCTCGAACTGCCTCCCCCGCAGCCCAGGATCAACTGCGAGAGATGCAACGAGATCAGCGAAGACGGCCACGGTAGAGAAAATACCCCCGCGACCGTTGATGAGGTCAGTCAGCTCAGCCAGATCAAGTTGTGACAGCCTCGTGACAGCGAGCCACACCCAGAGACCGCCAACCAACCCGAAGAGCGGGCCTGAGCTGCACGAACGTGCAGATGGATCGATGGAGACAGCAGACCTCACGCGGATCTGAAATCCGCTGTCTCGGTTGTCCACTGAAATCCGTGGTAGGCCGCTGAAGTCCACGCTACCACCCGAAAAGCACTGTCTTGGTCCAGAAATTTGGATCCATATGGACTCTGGTGCCCCCAGTTGGACTCGAACCGACACTGTGCGAATTTTAAGTCCGGAAGGATGGATTCCGATGGACTCCCATGAATGTCGACGGTCTCGTAATTCCCCAGGGGTAGTTGTCACGTAATTCCCCAGGTCCG